>CAWDWC010000020.1:0-48626 GCA_963805885.1 uncultured Flavobacteriaceae bacterium | reverse complement strand
CTGTTTGGCTCTTGGAGCGCAGTATGAAAACAATGGTATTGCGTGTAAAAGCGCAAAACAAGAATGCTAAAAAACTAGCCAGATGGTTGGAGAAGCATCCTTTGGTTGAAAAGGTTTATTACCCGCGACTCAAAAGCCATCCGGATCACGAGCTTGCAAAAAGACAGATGAGCGGTTATACGGGAATGCTTTCTTTTGAAATAAATGAATCCTTAAATGTGGGCGATTTTTTAAAGGCGTTGAAAATGATTAAACCCTCTATGAGTTTGGCCGGGGTGGAATCTACCATCCTTTCGCCAGCAAAAACCTCGCATGCGCTTTTGTCTGAGGAAGAACGTAAAGCGGCAAAATATAAGCGACGGTCTACTTCGTTTTTCTGTAGGTATTGAAGAAGTGGAAGATATAATTGCTGATTTGGAAGGAGCTTTTCAAAAGGTCTCTAAAATGGAAAAAATTTAAAATAATTTTTATGAAGATTGATATACTTGCCATTGGCGCACATCCTGATGATGTTGAATTGGGATGTTCCGCAACTTTGGCAAAAGAAATAAACAACGGAAAAAAAGTAGGTATTTTAGATTTAACCCGGGGAGAACTAGGAACACGAGGGACTGCCGAAATACGCGAGAAAGAAGCTACAAACGCCGCAAAAATTTTAGGAGTTAAGTTTCGAGACAATCTTGAATTTTCAGATGGTTTTTTGGTTAATAATGCGGCATCACAACTTGAAATAATTAAAATTATCCGAAAATACAAACCTGAAATTGTGCTTTGCAATGCTATTGATGATCGACATATTGATCATGGAAAAGGAAGTAAATTAGTCAGTGATGCTGTTTTTTAAGTGGATTTAAAAATTGAAACCATACTGGATGGGAATCATCAAAAGCCATGGCGGCCAAAACATGTTTATCATTACATTCAATGGAAAAATATTGAACCAGATTTTGTGGTGGATGTAACCGGATTTTTGGATAAGAAAATGGAAGCCGTTTTTGCTTATAAAAGCCAATTTCACGATGAAAGAAGCAAATGAGCCTGAAACGCCAATCTCCTCAAAAAACTTTCGAGATAGCATAACTACAGAGCACAGAGATTTAGGAAGGATTATAGGTACTGAATATGGCGAAGGTTTTACAGTAGAACGATATGCTAGCGGTAGATTAGTTTGTTTGATTTAATTTAAATATTTCTTATAAAATAGTTAATTATTTGTGCAACCGTTAGATATTGATTTAATAATTTGCATCTGCTTAGCGAATTGTAATTTAAATGCACAATAAATGGTGGTTGTAGCTCAGCTGGTTAGAGCATCGGTTTGTGGTACCGAGGGTCGCCGGTTCGAACCCGGTCTTCCACCCAAGACAAAAGCTTCTCAGAAATGGGAAGCTTTTTTTGTTTTAATTATTTTGTTTTGACTTGCCGGGTGAGAAGTTTATGCTGAGCGAAGTCGAAGGGAACCCGGTCTTCCACCCAAGACAAAAGCTTCTCAGAAATGGGAAGCTTTTTTTGTTTTAATTATTTTGTTTTGACTTGCTGGGTGAGAGGTTTATCATGAGCAAAGTCGAAGGGAACCCGGTCTTCCACCCGAAAAAAAATTTTCCCCAAAAAGGGAGGATTTTTTCGTTTTAAGCTTTAGCTTTTTTTAAATAAATATTTTGAAATTTATAGTTTATCTGCTGTAATTTTTTTCTCACGGTTAGCTATTTCCCAAGCTGTATAAAAAATTAATTTGCTCTTTTTGCCATTAAATCATATTCAATTTTGTCTGGAGTATCAGTAATTTTGTGATAATCTTCGTGAACGCCGTTGAAATAAAAAATAATTGGAATATTGTTTTTTGCGAAATTATAATGGTCGCTTCGGTAGTAAAAGCGGTTCGGATCGTTGGGGTCGTCATATTTATAGTCCAGCTCCAATTTTGTATATTTGTTGTTAACTGCAGTTGAAACATCCTGCAATTCCTGGCTCAGTTTGTTGCTTCCTATTAAATAAATATAATTTGGATTGTCCTTTTTCTCGGGATCAATTCTCCCAATCATATCAATATTTAAGTCACAAACCGTGTTTTCCAATGGGAATATTGGGTTTTCAGTATAATATCTTGAACCGTACAAACCAATTTCCTCGCCCGTAACGTGAAGAAAAAGTATGGATCGTTTTGGTCCGTTACCGTCTTTTACAGCTTGCTGAAAAGCTTGTGCTATTTCCAAAATTGAAACAGTACCGCTACCGTCATCATCCGCACCATTGAAAACATTTCCGCTATTGTCTGTACCCATGTGGTCTAAATGTGCTGATATTATAACAATTTCGTCCGGTTTTTCAGAACCTTTAATGAAAGGCCAACCACATTTTCAGAGGGTTTCGGGTCTCTTCGGCCCTCAAAAAAGCTAACTGGGAATATTTTGGTAATAATTATTCTTTTCAATGGGAGATGCAATGCCTTCATCCATATAAAAATTACGAATATATTCCGCTGCCATATGCTGGCCTTTGCTTCCAGTCATTCTGCCCTCCATGCTATCGCCGGCATAAATATATAGCTGTTTTTTAAGCTCTTGGGCAGTTATTGTATTGGCATAATCAACATTGGTTTTTTTTGGCCCAGTGCTGTTTTGCGTAGCATTGCAAGAAAAAATAATAGGCGAAAAAATAAAAAAAGGATAATTTTCATAAAAAGTATATATTGGAATTATTCAAAAGAAATGAGTTCGTAGTCTTCGGGGGCTAAACCCCCTTCTCTTGTTTTTTTGTAATTCATGGTATGGGTCTTTACCATCTTGTTGCCTTCGCTATCCTGCGATTTTACGGTGATTTTAATTAAGTAAGTTACACCCAATGAGGCTTCTCCTTTACCGGTTTCTTTCACTTCAATATTTTCATCACTGAATTTAGTTCCTTCTGGAAGTTGCAATTTTTCAACAAGGTCTTTTTTGGCAAGTTCACGAACTACTTCTTCCTGCTTGTTTTCTGTAGAACAAGAAACAATAAGCAGTGTAATTAATATAAATGCTATTTTTTTCATAATTATTTAAGTTAAGTTGGAGGGTAAAGATAAAATAAGTTGAATGCCTTAATGCAAAAGTTTTGTGAAAATAGATTTTTTGAATATTACTTCTTCTGAAAATTTTAGAAGTTACAATTCTTATATTTGCTGAAAATAGAAAAACAATGAAGGTAGAACAAATTTATACCGGATGCCTTTCCCAAGGCGCATATTATATTGAAAGCAATGGCGAAGTGGCAATTATAGATCCATTGCGTGAAACAAAGCCCTATTTGGAGCGCGCAGAAAGAGATAATGCCAAAATTAAATATATATTCGAAACCCATTTTCACGCAGATTTTGTAAGCGGTCATCTAACACTTTCGCAACAAACCGGAGCGGCGATTGTTTATGGACCCCATGCCAATCCTTCTTTTAATGCTATTTTGGCAAAGGACGACGAGGTTTATAAATTGGGAAATGTTACCATTAAAGCAATTCACACTCCTGGCCACACCATGGAAAGCACAACCTATCTTCTAAAAGACGAAAACGGAAAGGATTATGCTATTTTTAGTGGTGACACACTTTTTTTAGGTGATGTAGGGCGACCTGATCTCGCCCAAAAAGCAAATGAAATAACCCAGGAAGATTTAGCTGGAATTTTGTTTGATAGCCTTCGCAATAAAATAATGCCCTTGGCAGATGATGTAATTGTTTATCCCGCACACGGTGCTGGTTCTGCCTGCGGAAAAAATATGATGAAAGAAACCGTGGATACTTTGGGAAACCAGAAGAGAATGAATTATGCCCTTCGAGCCGATATGACCCGTGAAGAATTTATAGAAGAAGTAACGGAGGGCTTGGCACCACCACCTCTGTATTTTCCGATGAACGTAAAAATGAATCGCGAAGGTTATGCAGCTTTTGACGAAGTAATAGCTCAGGGAACAACGCCGCTGGATCCTGATACTTTTGAGAGAATGGCGAATGAAACGGATGCAATTGTACTGGACGTTCGCAATCAAATTGAGTTTATTAAAGGCCACATTCCTCGATCTATTTTTATTGGATTGGACGGTAGTTTTGCTCCGTGGGTAGGTGCTTTATTGGCAGATGTGGAACAAAAAATATTATTGGTTGTTTCCCCTGGAAGGGAAGAAGAAGCCATAACGAGATTGTCAAGAGTTGGTTTTGATAGAACACTCGGTTATTTAAATGGCGGAATTGATGCTTGGAAAGAAGCTGGAAATGAAGTGGACACATTAGAATCAGTTGACGCGGCAACTTTAAAACAGCAAATGGAAAACAATGTCCCTATTTTTGACGTCCGCAACGATGGCGAATATTTAAACGGGCATATCCCTGAAGCGGTTCTCACTCCACTGGGTTTTCTAAATGAGCATTTAAAGAATTTCCCAAAGAGTGAAAAGTTTTATTTGTATTGTGCCGGGGGCTATCGCTCCGTTATTGCGGCCTCAATATTAAAGGGAAGGGGAATTCACAACGTGGTTGATGTGGCTGGGGGATTTGCAGCCATAAAAAATGCTGATATATATATTGAGTAATTTCAAAAATATATTTATAAAAGTTTAAGCCCTTAATAAGTATTGAGGGCTTTTTTTATGTGTGTTATTATAATGGATTTCCTTTTTTCCAATATTTTTAAAATAAAATTGCTTTTTTTGTGTTTTTGTAACACATCGTAACCTTTTGTTTATCAATGCCTAAAACTATTTTGTTAAACTTTTCTCAAAAAAAGTTAAACAAAATAGTTTGTTTTGTAGTTTTACAGAAACTAAAAACTATTTATGATGAAAAAACTAATACCCATCTTCGCAATTACTTTATTTACAGTAAGTTCAATTGCACAAACAGCACGTGTACAAGTGATACACAACTCAGCCGATGCGGCTGCAGCAACCGTTGACGTTTATGTAAACTCTGACTTGGCATTGGACGATTTTGCCTTTAGAACAGCAACTCCATTCATTGATCTTCCGGCAGGAGTTCAAATAGAATTATCCATAGCACCTGGAAATAGCACAAGCGTGGGAGACGCTCTTCTAACCGTACCGGTTACATTAACCGCAGATGAAAAATACATTGTGGTTGCGGACGGAATTGTAAGTCCAACAGGATACAACCCAGCACCTCCTTTAACGTTACAAGTATTTCCAATGGCGCGCGAAATGGCATCAAATTCAAATAATGTAGATGTTTTAGTACATCACGGTTCTACTGATGCTCCAACCGTTGATGTAGTTGAAACTGGAGTTGGAGCTGGAACAATAGTCGATGATATTTCGTACACTGAGTTTCAAGGTTACTTGGAATTGCCTGTGGCAGATTATGTGGTTGAAATTCGTGATGCGAGCGGAACAGTTGGAGTGGCTGCTTATCAAGCTCCATTGGCCACATTGGGGCTAGACGGCGCGGCACTTACCGTTTTGGCTTCTGGATTTTTGGATCCTAGCCAGAATTCAAATGGACCTTCCTTTGGTCTATATGTTGCTAGCCCATTGGGTGGTGCTTTGTTAGAATTACCATCTGCTCCTTTAGGTGTTTCAGAATTTGATTCTTCAGCTTTCGCGATTTATCCAAATCCTGCGAATGAAAGATTGAATATAAGCCTTACTGGAATTGATTTAAGTCAGTATAGAGTAGCCATAACGGATATGTTGGGACGCCAAGTTTTAGAAGCTAAAATGGATATTGACAATTCCATCAATGTAAATAACTTAAGTGAAGGTATTTATAATCTATCAATTTTGGATAACAACAAGATTATTGCAAATAAGAAGTTTATTAAAAACTAGTGTAGTGTTAGAGTTAGTTAAATTGGAAAGCCCTGGAAATAAACATCCCAGGGCTTTTTCCTTGCCTTTTTCTTCTTCATATTGCTGATTTATTCAACCTCGGCAAGATCTTCTAATGTTTTTACTTTAGATATTGTATTGTGTATTTCCGAAGCTTGTTTTTGAATTACATTGGAAATATTTGGAGGAAAATTTTCATCTTCCAGCTTGTTGCTATATTCATCCCAGCTTGCTTTCTCTCCTCTAATACATTCTTCTAAAACTGCCTCATCTTCATTTCCAGATAATGCACTTTTAATATCTATCCAAGTACGGTGAAGGTCACCAGTAAAGCTACCGCTATCTTTTGGTTCTTCATTTAAATTTCTAATTTCCTGGGTAAGCTCATTTGTAAAACGGCTTCTTTGTGCAGCTTGCTGCTGAAGAAAAGTTTTCAATCTAGGATTTTTGGCATCTTCCATTGCTTTGGCAAATCCTTTTTGAGCATCATAATTTTTCTCCAAAAGTTCTTGTAAGTTATCTACCAGTTTTTCATGATTATGCTCTTTTGCTTTTTCGATTGTAGTTTTCATAGTTTTTTAGTTTTTAATTTTCATAAAGATACTTTTCAGAATAAATAAAGATTCTTAGAAATTTCACAATTGAGAAGTGTTTAACGAAAAATGTTAAGGTTTTCTTTTTTGAAAATAGCTGAATTAAAATGTATATGAAAGCCCATAAAATCGGACACATTTTTTATCTTTCAGTAAAAAAAATATAATTATGGATATACGTTCAAATGAGCCCTATTGGCTTATCGTTAATTCACTTCCTCAAAGCTATCCCTCTTTGCAAAAATCAATTTCTTCTGAAGTGTTGATAATTGGTGCAGGTATTACTGGGGCTTTAATGGCTTATAAATTAATTGAAGCTGGAAAAAAAGTTATAATCGTAGATCGTCGCGATGTATGTAATGGCAGCACCGCAGCCAGTACATCCATGCTTCAATATGAAATTGACGTGCCATTGCATAAATTAATTGAACAAGTAGGACTTACATCCGCTGTTTCTAGCTATAAGAATTGTGAAAAAGCAATCAAAGACATTAAGAAAATTGCCGGTAAAATTAAAAGTTCGTGTGGTTTTGAATATAAGAAGAGTGTTTATTTCGCTTCTTCAAAAAAGGATATTTCTTTTTTGAAAAGTGAATTCGATGCAAGGCAGGAGCACGGTTTTAAAGTTAAATGGCTTTCCAAAGAAGATTTAAAAGAACTTGGTTTAAATGCCTACGCAGCAATAGAATCACAATCCGGTGCGGTAATGGATGTATATAAATTGGCCAACGATTTATTAGAATACTGTAGCAAAAAAGGAGCGGAAGTTTACGATAGAACAGCTATTGAGGAAATAAAAACGAAGAAGGAAAAGACTATTGCGAAGACGACAAACGGTTTTATGATTGAAGTAGATCACGTTGTGCATTGCACTGGTTATGAGAGTACAGATACCGTCAAAGAAGATATAGTCACTTTAAAAAGTACGTTTGCATTGGCTTCCGAAGCTTTTGAAACATTGCCTCAAGCGTTCAAAAAACATATTTATTGGAATACGGATTCACCATATTTATATTTTCGAAGCACGGAGGACGGCCGTATCATTATGGGAGGTGGTGACCGCGATTTTAAAAATGCCACGCGCCGCGATGCGCTACTTTCAAAGAAAGAAAAAGAGCTTACCAAAAAGTTTCAGAAATGTTTTCCTGATATACCGTTTATTGCAGATTACTCGTGGGCAGGCACTTTTGGCGAAACCAAGGATGGCTTACCCTATTTTGGAAAACCAGACACTGAAAAAAACGAGCATTACATCTTGGGTTTTGGTGGAAATGGTATCACCTTCAGTGTGATGGGGATGGATGCAATTGTTCACTCCATCAATAAAACGCCACATCCTTATCTGGAATATTATAAATTCAACAGATAATTTATTTAAAAATTTATAAATACTAAATACTACAATTATGGAAAAATGGTTTGAAGCATCAACAACTTCATTGATTGCAATTGTATTAACGGCAATGGGAATCTATTTTGCCACAATTATTTTTACGAGGCTTGCTGGCAAGCGCAGTTTTTCAAAAATGAGCAGTTTTGATTTTGCAATGACAGTGGCTATAGGTTCAATAATTGCCACGACAGTTTTATCAAAATCAGTCAGTTTGGCCCAAGGAGTGATGGGGATGGCAGCCGTTTATGTACTCCAGATTTCGGTTGCTATGTTGCGACGTTTTAAATTTGTACAAAAACTGATCGACAACAAACCACTGCTTTTAATGGACGGCGAAGAAATACTTTATAAAAATTTAAGAAAGGCCCGGGTTGCCGAAACGGATTTGCGATCCAAACTTCGAGAGGCTAACGTTTTGGAACTATCACAGATTCGGGCGGTAATTTTTGAATGCACTGGAGATATTGCGGTGCTACATACTAAAGATAAGGATGTAAGTGTGGAAGAGTGGTTATTGAAGGATGTAAAGCGATAGTTGTTAATTCTCTTTTAATTTTTTGAATGGGCAAAATAGATTCCGTAACTTATAATTTCAAAAAAAATATAAAAATTATGGATAAGAAAGAAAAAGACCTTGAGCATGAAAAGCAAAGCAAAAAAGAGCAGGCAATTAATAAAGGTGCCACAAAGGGTAAACAGGTGAATCCCCAAGTAGAACAAAAACAGGAAAAGCACCAGCCACGAGATACGGCTTAGCAAATTTTAATTATTTATAGAATAAAGCTTGACAGATTTTTGAAGTTTGTCAAGCTTTTTTTTCCAAAACTTCTCTTATTCTAAATTTTACGATTTTCTCTATAAGTTTCCAAGGCATTTCTTCTTCCAAGGAAAACTGTATTGAACCTTTTCCAGTCTTATATTTTGAAACTTCTTTTTAAATGATTCATTTCCAGACGGAAGTGCGTAAAAGACTATGTGGCTTATATATTCTTTGGTATTTTTGGGTTTTGATATTTGTATTATTTTTTTGCCTTTTCCATATCCATATAAAGCATATTCCAGCGGTGCCCGTCCAAATCTGAAAAGGCGAAACCGTACATCCAACCTTGTATTTCTTGGGGTTTACTGAAAATATTTCCACCGGCTTTTGTGACATTTTCCGCCATTTCATTTACCTCTTTTTCACTTTCAGCATTAAAGGAAATCATAAGTTCTGTAGCTTTTAAAGGGTTTGAAATCTTGTTCTCCACAACCTTTTCAAATTCCTTTTCCTCAAAAAACATAATAGGCATAGCTGCTTTTCCCACAACCAGGGCAGTCATTGTCTCAGTTTCACGTTCGGTCTTGAATGAAAAACCAATTTCAGTGAAAAACTTTTTAGATCGCTTCACATCTTTTACGGGAAGGTTGATCCAATATTCTTTTGTCATAACTTTTGCTTTTAAATTAATTTTCGCCACAATCTATTTCTTCCAAAGGCATGGCGTCATTAAAAGTAAATTTTGTGTGTTTTTTAAATTTTATTTCCCCATTAACTTCTTCCACTTCGCCATAACCTTCCACAAGCTTGTTTCCTTTTTTGATGAATATAAGCTCACGGACTGAAACGGATCCTTCAGAGTCAAAAGTGTAGTTGGCGAAAAGAGTGTCACCTACCAATTTTCCTTCAAAAGTACCATCGTTGTTATCTTTTTCTAGGTAATTGTAACTCAAAGTTCCAGCTACTTCATCGTTCATTTTTTCCATTTGTAACAAAACGGTGTCTTTTTTAGAAACATATAGATAACAAGCAATTTCGGGAGAATTTAGATCGCTTTCCATAATATCCGCTTTTTCGGACACCCTAACTTTTGAGTCCTCTTTTTTAGTTTCATTTTTACATGAAGAAAATGTGATTGTGGCAATGACGGCAAAAAATAAAATAGATTTTTTCATAGAATTGTTTGGTAGGTTTATTAATTCCTAAAGCTATAAAAACATCTCTGTTTGCTGAGATTGCTTATAATTATTTTAACAGAAGCTAACTCCATTTATGAAATTCGTTTTAATATTTTCCTTGCCCTAGCTTGATAACCAGCGCTTTTATTTGGGGCGTTTTCAGTGAGAATATTCCTTAATTCTGGATAGATCCATTTCTTGTCATCATCCCATCCCAAGTAATATAGGCATTGCATAGCAGGAGCTTGGCAGGCAACTTTCTGGTCGGTGATTAGCCAATCAAAGCAACATTCAGTAATACATTGTCTTTCGTTTTTATTTAAGACATTGGACACAATACCAAACTCATGCATAAAATGATAATGGCAAAGCATTTCACAAATTTTTGCACTGGAACGCAATGCAGAATCATTTTTTATTTTGGGAAGCTGCTCAAAAAACAAGTGCATATACTTAAAGAAATTTTTTGCCTTATATGCACAGATAACTTCTAAAACCCAAGCAGATTTAATCAAAAGTTTACTTTCCTCCGTAAAACACCACTGCAGTGTTTCTCTAACATAATGCGGTTTTTTGGTTATCCAAAAAGCAATTTCCTGTCGCTTTTTGCGACTGCTGTCAACTTCCATCAATTTTTGCTTTAAATCTTCGGGAAGCATAATAAATTCTATTTTAAAAGTTCAACAACCTTTGGAACCCCAGTGGATGCATTTTCAGCAAAAACCGAAATTCTTTTATTTTCTGAAATAGATGGTTTTGGATCCACAAAATAAATATGCGTATCATTTTTTGCATATTGCACCAAGCCAGCAGCTGGATAAACTTGCATTGAAGTTCCAACAATAATTAACGTATCGGCTGTTTCCACAATTTCCACGGCAACTTCAATCATCGGCACCATTTCACCAAACCACACTATGTGCGGGCGCAGTTGGTAATTGTTCTCACAGAAATCGCCAAGATTTAAGTCTTTTTTCCAGTTGAAAATCAAATTTTCATCAAATGTACTGCGCACTTTCAACAATTCTCCGTGAAGGTGAATTACATTTGTGCTTCCCGCACGTTCGTGCAGATCATCCACATTTTGTGTTATGATGGTAACATCGTGATTTTTTTCAAGCTCTGCCAAAGCAATATGTGCGGCATTTGGTTGTACGGTCAACAATTGTCTTCTCCGCTGATTGTAAAAATCGAGTACTGCTTCAGGATTGCGCGCAAAACCTTCTGGAGAAGCAACTTCCATTACGTCGTGGCCCTCCCAAAGACCGCCGCTATCCCTAAAGGTCTTTATTCCACTTTCTGCGCTTACGCCTGCGCCAGTGAGTACTGCAATTCTCATTATTAAGTTATTTGGTTACTAAGTTATTTAAAATTACGGATTTTTGAAAGGAACAATTAGATCAATAACTTTTATATTCGCGGAAGTTAAATTGAAATTGAATCAACAAATAACCCAGTAACCAATACCCAGTAACCCAATAACTTTGGAAATAGAACTTTTAAAACACCTTCAAACCTACCTCACCGAACGTAGAAAAAACCTTTTTCAAAAAGTACTTTCTGATAGAACACGCCATTTTACGGTAGTTACCGAAGACGTTTACCAACTGCACAACACTAGTGCCGTAATGCGAACCTGCGATGTTTTCGGGATACAAGATTTGCACGTGGTAGAGGAGAAGGTGAGCAAGCGTATAGATAAGGAAATCGCAATGGGTGCCCAAAAATGGGTAGACTTTAAAAGATATAGTTCTATAAAAGAATGTATTAAAAATTTGAGAAGTTCTGGCTACCAAATCATCGCGACAACTCCGCACGAGAACTCCACAATGCTTCACGAGTTTGATGTTTCAAAAAAGAGTGCCTTTTTCTTCGGAAAAGAAACCGATGGTTTGAGTGATACCGTTATGAATGCTGCTGATGGTTTTTTAAAAATCCCGATGTACGGTTTTACGGAGAGTTTGAATATTTCAGTATCTGCTGCAATTATTTTACAAAGTGTAGTTTCAAAATTGAAACAGAGCGATATAAGTTGGCAACTTTCCGAAGAAGAAAAGTTTGAGACTGAAATGCAATGGTTGAAGAAAACGATTAAGGCTTCGGAGGAGATTATTGAACGTTTTAAAAGTGAAAATACCAAATAACAAACTCCAAATTCAACAATCAAAAATCGTTAATCAAAATGAAACTCGTCTTCGCCACCCACAACAAAAACAAATTCTCCGAAGTAAAAGCAATGCTTCCAAGCCATATTGAACTCCTGAGTCTTGATGATATTGGCTGCATTGAAGACATTGAAGAAACCGCAGATACCATTGAAGGCAATGCAATTTTAAAAGCAAATTATGTTCGAGATAATTATAATTTAGATTGTTTTGCAGACGATACAGGCTTAGAAGTAAAATCCCTAAACAACGAGCCCGGCGTTTATAGTGCGCGCTATGCAGGAGTTTCGCATGACTCAAATGCAAATATTCAAAAGCTTCTGAAAAAATTAGAATGGGAAAGAAGATAGAAGTGCCCGTTTTAAAACCGCCATTGCACTTGCAATGAACCATACCGAAATTATGTTTTTGGGCATATGCGAAGGTGAAATTATAAAGGAATTTCGTGGCGACTCTGGCTTTGGGTATGATCCAATCTTTCAGCCTAAAGGGTTTGATAAAACCTTTGCTGAAATGTCACTTCAACAAAAAAGTGAAATCGGCCATCGCGGAAAAGCGATGCGTCAATTGATTGACTATTTGTCGAAATAAATCCAAATTTTCAATACTTCATAAAAAACTGCCAATGAAAGCGGTTAACTGAAAAGGAAACACTATTTTTGCGCCCTTGAAAAACTGATGCCTTTCGGCATTTGGTTTTAAAGAAAAATCCTCAGGGTGAGGAGTGTTATAGTGAAGCTGTCCGTTTTTTATATGTCCAGTAGCTTCCCGTTAGCACACATAAAAAAACTTTATTATATAAAATGACAGCATTTAAAGCACTCGGCTTGGAAGAAAATCTTCTAAAAGCCATCGCCGACATGGGTTTTGAAACCCCTTCGGAAGTACAAGCAAAAGCAATCCCAATCCTTTTAGAGCGCGAAACCGATATGGTTTCATTAGCGCAGACTGGAACGGGAAAAACCGCAGCATTTGGTTTCCCGATGTTGCAAAAAATAGACGTAAAAAGTCGCACTACGCAAGGTCTTATCCTTTCGCCAACCCGCGAACTTTGTCTTCAAATTACAAATGAAATGGTAGCTTATGGCAAGTATATGCCAGGGCTTAACGTAACCGCTATTTATGGTGGTGCGAGTATTACTGACCAAGCGCGCCAGATTAAAAAAGGCTCGCAGATTATCGTTGCCACACCAGGACGAATGAAAGATATGATTGGCCGTAGATTGGTTGATATCTCAAAAATTGAATATTGCGTACTTGATGAGGCCGATGAAATGCTCAACATGGGCTTTTATGAAGACATTACTGAAATCCTTTCGCATTCGCCAAAAGAGAAAAGCACTTGGTTGTTTAGTGCAACAATGCCGAAAGAAGTTTCTACCATTGCGAAAAAATTTATGCATACTCCGGTGGAAATCACCGTGGGAACCAAAAACGTAGGCTCAGACCAAGTTTCACACGAATATTATTTGGTAAATGCTCGCGATCGTTACAAGTGCCTTAAAACGTTTGGCAGATGCAAACCCAGATATTTTCTCTGTAATTTTTTGCAGAACAAAACGCGACACCCAAAAAGTTGCCGAACAACTTATTGAAGATGGTTATAACGCCGCAGCAATCCACGGAGATTTAAGCCAAAGCCAGCGCGATACGGTAATGAAATCTTTCCGGACCCGCCAAATACAAATGTTGGTTGCAACAGATGTTGCCGCCCGTGGAATTGATGTGGATGATATTACTCACGTAATAAACTACCAACTTGCCAGACGAAATTGAAATCTACACCCACCGAAGCGGCCGTACCGGCCGTGCCGGAAAAACTGGGATTTCAATAGTTATTGTTTCAAAAAGTGAGGTTCGAAAAATAAGAAGCATTGAAAAGATTATCCAAAAGAAATTTGTTGCAAAGGAAATTCCTTCGGGAATGGAAATCTGTGAAGTTCAGATGTTCCATTTGGCAAATAGTATAAAGGACACCAAAATAAACCCTGAAATCGATGCCTATCTTCCAAATATAAACGAAGTATTGGCAGATTTTTCGAAAGAAGAACTTATCAAAAAAGTATTTTCAGTAGAGTTTACGCGTTTCTTGAATTACTATAAAAATAGTAAAGACCTTAATATTTCTGGGGGTGACGAACGCAATTTTCTGAGGAAGACGCAAATGACAGCACACGCTATTTCTATAAACATTGGAAGCAAAGACGATTTCGATTGGATGAGTTTGAAGGATTTCCTTCGTGATTTGCTGCAATTAGGAAAAGACGATGTTTACAAAGTTGACGTAAAAGATAGTTTCTCGTTTTTTAATACCGATACAACCCATCAGGAATTGGTGATGGGAATCTTCAAGGATTTTAAACTTGAAGGAAGACAAATTAATATTGAAATTTCTAAAGACAGTGGCCGTAAAGGCAGAAGCGGCGGCGGTGGCGGACGTGATCGTGGAAAAAGAAGAGGCGACAGAAATGACCGTGGCGATAGAGGAGATAGAGGTGGAGATCGTGGCGAGCGCAGAGGCAGTTTCAAAAAACGCAGCGGCGGCTCTAGCAGGCAGTGATAAACCAGCTTTTAAAGGCAAAAGCCGAAGAGGTAGTGAACGGCCAGATACAAAAGGCACTGGAGGTAGACGCAGAAGAAAAGAATAGCCTTTTTGGTTAAAGTCTAAATTGTTTAAAGAAAATGAATACTCCTTTAAACTTTAATACCACTTTAACGTCTATATAATTATATTTACGGGCCTTTAATACAGAGGCCCGTATTTTTTTATGGCTTATGGAAACCTTCAACTTTCTGCAGGAACATATATTGGAAAACGACGTTGTTCGACTCAATCCCTTGCACCATCAAGATATTGATAAGCTGCTGCCTTTTTCGGAAGAGCAACCTGAACTTTGGAAATATTCCCTTCAACCAGCAAACGGTTTGGAAAATTTAAAAACCTATATAGACTTTGCGCTAAAAGGAAGAAAAGAAGAAACCTGCATATCCTTTTATTGTTTTCGATAAACATTCACAGCAAATTGCTGGCAGCACCCGTTTTTATGATTTTCAGAAAAATCATAATACCGTGCAATTGGGATATACTTGGTATGGTAAGGAATTTCAAAGAACGGGACTCAACAAACAATGCAAACTGTTGCTGCTTGAATTTGCCTTTGAAACCTTAGGTTTGGATCGTGTAGAGTTTCGTGCAGATGCAAACAATGCAAGGAAGCATAGCCGCAATGAAAAGCATCGGTTGTACCGTGGAAGGTATTTTGCGAAGCAACTGCGCGGCCCCAAGCGGAAGGCGGGATAGCATTGTTTTAAGCATTTTAAAAGACGAATGGTTTGGTGGTGTTAAAGAAAAATTAATACTTCGACTGCGGTCTGTAACCTGAAAAAATTGAAAAAGAAAGGAACATTTTACACCCGTGAATATTTTCCTTATATTAAATCCCTCTATGAAAAAGATAACCCTACTTATTGCTCTTTTTTTTATTGCAGCAAACTCCTTTGCTCAAGATAATAATACAATCAAAGGAACCGTGATGAACGATGCAGATGACAAGGTTCTGGAAAACGTAAACATCGTAAACCTAAATCAAGTAAAAGGAACAACTACTAATGAAAAAGGGGAATTCGCCATTAAAGCGGTGGTAAACGACACACTGTATTTTTCTTATTTGGGCTTTAAATCCATTCGTGTTCGTGTAACCAATGACTGGCTTAACTTTGGCGGCGATATCAAAGTGAAAATGACAGAGCTTGGCATCGCTTTGGAAGAAGTGGTGATTAAACCCGTTCAGCTAACAGGTTATGTTGAAATTGATGCAAAACTAATTCCTATTTACGATAATTACCGCTACAGGATTTCAGGTCTTAACTCCGGTTATGAAGGCGGAAGCAATCAGCCTGGTGCCGTTAGTAAGGTTCTTAGCTCTATTTTCAATCCTGCCGATTTCCTGTATAATGTTTTTGGAAAACGACCTAGACAGATGAAGAAACTCCGCCAAATGAAGGAA
The DNA here is from genome assembly GCA_963805885.1 of uncultured Flavobacteriaceae bacterium. Classification (GTDB taxonomy): domain Bacteria; phylum Bacteroidota; class Bacteroidia; order Flavobacteriales; family Flavobacteriaceae; genus Aequorivita. Next base: position 32,722 of record CAWDWC010000020.1, on the reverse strand, counting down.
GATGACGAAATTAGAAACCTACTTCAAAGCAAATACGACCGCGAAACTTTAATGGCAGTTCTCCAGCTTGAGCGTGCCGATATTGATGAAATATTAAATAAGTGTAGTTTTTCCAAAGACTTCATCCGCACCGCCAATGATTTACAGATTCTAGATGCTATTAGCGGTTGTTATGAAGAATACAAGATTTTGAATAGGGAAAAGTAGGAATTTTTGTTCTTTTTTTAACAGCAATCCATTTCATTAAAGGTATTTTTAATGAAAATTGGTTCCATGAAAGAAATAGTCAATCTACAACGCAACTTCTTTAAAACACACAAGACAAAAGACCTTCACTTTAGAAGAAAGCAACTTAAGACACTTTATAGCGCCTTAAAGAAAAATGAGCCTTTACTCCACGCAGCCATTTACAAAGATTTCAAAAAGTCAGAGTTTGACAATTACACTACGGAGCTTTCCCTGCTTTACAAAGACATTAAAGAAGCCCGAAACAATATTTTTCAATGGGCTCGTAAACAAAAAGTTTCCACGGGCATCCTCAACTTTCCAGCTTCCAGTTACATCATTCCGGAACCCTTGGGAGTGTGTTTGGTCATCGGCGCTTGGAATTATCCCTACCAACTTTCCTTCGCCCCAGTTATAGCAGCCATAGCCGCCGGAAACACTGTAATACTTAAACCCAGCGAGCTGCCCACAAACACCGCAGCCGCAATGGCAAAAATTGTAAAAGAGAATTTTGACCCAGCTTTTTTCACTGTTGTGGAAGGTGGAGTAGAAGAAACCCAAGAATTATTAAAGCAGAAATTTGACAAAATATTTTTCACAGGAAGCACCAAAGTAGGCAAGATCGTTTACAAAGCCGCAGCCGAAAACCTAACCCCAGTAACCCTCGAACTCGGCGGAAAAAGCCCAGCTATAGTCACTGAGAGTTGCGATCTAAAAGTTTCTGTGAAGCGCATTAGTCTGGGGGAAATTCCTGAACGCTGGCCAAACCTGCATCGCACCAGACTACGTCCTCGTTCATAAAAGCATCGAACAAAAATTTCTTAGAACAGGCCAAAAAATGAAATCATAAGTCAGCATTTCGCTTTTGAAAATGATAACTACCTTCAAATAATAAACAACACCAATTTTGAGCGCCTCACCAAAATGCTCGTCCCTGAAAAAATATATTACGGAGGCGAAACCAATGCCGAAACCCGCTACATCCAGCCTACAATAATGCAAAATGTAACGATGGAAGACGCCGTGATGCAAGAAGAAATTTTTGGGCCCATTCTTCCCGTTCTTACTTACGAAACCATAGACGAAGCCATAGCCAAAGTAAACAGCCTCCCAAAACCCTTATCGTGCTACCTATTCACAAAAAGCAGTTCCATAAAGAAGAAAATTTTAAAAGAAATCTCCTTTGGTGGCGGTGCCATCAATGAAACCGTAATGCACATCACAAATTCACATTTGCCATTCGGCGGTGTGGGTCAGAGCGGTATTGGCAATTACCACGGCGAGGCTGGCTTCAAAACTTTTACACATTACAAAAGCGTGATGGATAAACCAACATGGTTAGACCCATCTATCCGTTATTATCCGCATACGCCGTTTCGGTTGAAGTTGATGCGGTGGTTTTTGAGGTTTTAAGAATTTTCACATTTCTCTGCGCCGCTCCAATCCGTCTCGAAGAATATTCCGCCCATAACCGACAAGAGACAACCATTTTTCAAGAACCAAATTTTCACTACCTTTCCAAAGCAAAACCAAAATAATTACCAATGAAAAAGTTTTACCTACTCCTTTTAATCCTCACCACACAGTTTTCCTTCTCCCAAATACGTTTCCAAAATATACCCGAAGATGCGATATATCCCGAGAGTATGGCGGTTGAAACCATAACAGCAAACATAGCATACCAAGGTTACGATGAAACCCAAGCCTATTTTGGAGAAGGCGAATATGAAATCTTTTTAGATAATGTTGATGGGGTGCTGGATAATCCCATAATAGTGATTGACGGAATTGATCCCGGCGATTCTAGAGACATCCCAAGTCTATATGCCAGCCTCAGTTTTGACGGACAGAATTTAGCAGATATTCTTCGCGATGAAGGCTATGATATTGTAATTCTCAATGCGCCATTTTACACTACGGGGGGAAAAGACATAGATGGTGGCAGTGATTATATTCAACGGAATGCCATGGTGTTGATAGCATTAATACAACAGCTGAATGCAGATAAAGTTGGAGATAACGAATTAGTGGTGTTTGGCCCAAGCATGGGTGGCCTTATTGCTCGTTATGCGCTTTCATATATGGAAGACAACAGCCTAGATTCTGAAACGCGTCTTTATATTTCTTTTGATTCGCCACATCGCGGCGCAAATATTCCTATAAGCCTTCAATATTTAATAAATTATTTTGCGGAACAAGTAGGCGATGCTACGGCACAGCAGATTGTTGACCAACTATTAAATTCTCCGGCCGCTAAAGAAATGCTTGTTGATCATTTGTTAGGCCATCTTTTAGAGGGTTCAACTTATGAGCAGGACCCAACTAAAGTATTGCCTTTGGGTGCTCCGGATTTTAGAAATGAGTTTCAGGCAGAGTTGGATGCGCTAGGTTTTCCAACAAATGTTAGAAACGTAACAATAGTAAATGGCAATGATAACGGTACAACTACTGGCAGTCCCGGGATTACTATTGTTGACACGAATTTGACAATTGACGCCACTACCGATGTAGATGTAGCACTAAAATTTACTCCAGCGGCAAGTCAGACAAACACGGTTACAGATGTTACCGTCAACTTTTTTGGTTTCCCAATAAGCACTTATCAAACAATTGCACAATCTACAGGTAGTAGCGATGGAGTAGATAGTTCTCCCGGCGGAACTGGTAGTATTAGCGATGCCCTAGGTGATGGTGGCGGGAACCCAGTATTGATAGATTTTATAAACGCACTGCAGCAAGATCTATACTCTTTTATTCCTACCATGAGTTCCTTAGCAATAGATAATCTAGATTGGTTTGCTACACCAGATTTGAACAATTCTCCATTTGCGAATTTTTATATTCCCAATGAAAATGAACCACATTTAACCTTAACTGCCGCAAGTGCGCAATTTGCGTTAGATGAAATTAGGAATGGGGCATTGGCCGTAGGGGACAATCAGTTATCCAATCAATTCATTCTAGCTCAAAATCCTGTACAGAAAACTATTGATATTGTCATTCCAAGCACTACTTCAGAAAAAAATATTACTGCCGCGGTTTTCAGCATAACAGGACAAAAGCTGATACAAAATACTTGGGTAAACCCAAGTAATAAATTGGTTTGGAACCATAATTTGCCCCGTGGAATTTATTTGCTAAAATTAAGTAATGGTTCTTCAGTGCAAACCATAAAAATGGTGGTTGAATAGAAGTTGTAATTATGAAAAAATATTTAGTTGCATTCGCCTTTAGTTTAGGGGTAATGTCCTGCACTCCAAAGAAAGAAAATACAATTGCAATAAATGTGCTGATAATTCCTTCGCAAGAAATGTATTCACAAGCGCTTGCGCTAAATTCAATAATAAATCAGAACAATCCCGAAACCATCAAACTTGATAAAAAACATGTACCTCATATTACACTTTTGCAATGTTTCATCCAGGAAAGTGATTTACAAAAGGTGAAAAACGCTTTAGAAGATATAGACAAAACTATTGCCCAGGATTCACTAAAAGCTGAAAGTCTTTTTTATGACAAAGACAAGGAAGAAAGTTTTGCTATGGTACGCATTGAAAAGACAGCGCCTTTACTGGAAATCCATACAAAGGCTATTGAGCTAGTAAAACCGTTTATTGTAAAAAATGGCTCAGAAGCCTCCTTTGTGCAAAACCCTGACGGCAGTGCCATTAGTGAATCTACCGTTAAATATGTTCACGAGTTTGTGGAGAAGAACAGTTATGAAAACTATGATCCACATATAAGTCTTGGGGTTGCCCAGAATACGGTATTAGACAGCTTGGTGGAGAATATTTTTAAGCCAATTCAATTTAAAGCGGAGTCGGTAAGTGTTTATCAATTGGGCGATCATGGAACCGCGCAAAAACTCCTTTGGAAATCGAAATAATTTTGAGTTAATATTAGCTCATAAAAAAAAGTACGTGGAATTTACACGTACTTTTAATCTATTGTTAAATCAGGTCTTTTAGATTTTTTCCAATGCAGCTTTGATGTAGGTTTCACCTTTCAAAATCTCAAAAGTTTTATTTCTGGCTACGGATTCTTCTAGAGAGCCAACTAAAGTTTCAGCAACATCGCCACGCGGAATTTCCCCACGTTTGTTTAATTTGTTGTCGAGCTCAATTTTTCCGTTTCCATCATTGTTGGTTAAAGCCCCGGGACGAACAATGGTATATTCAATGCCCAAATGTTTTAGGTATTCATCTGCATTGTGTTTTGCTTTTAAGTACTCTTGAATTTGATCTGCTTCGTCCGGGTTGTCGGCACCCATAGAGCTAAGCATTATAAATTTTTTCACGCCTTTTTCCTTAGCGGCATCCATCAGTTTTTTGGCGCCTTCCTGATCGACCTCCTTCACTTTTTTTCCTCCGGAACCTGCGGCGAAAATAACTCGGTCAATACCATTGGTGGTTTGGCTCACATCATTTTCCAAATCGGCCAAGATGGTTTCAACTCCATCTTTCTGAAAATGTGAAACCTGCTCTTCTTTCCGAACCATTGCTACTGGTTTGTATTTATTGGATTCTTTTAAAATTGAAATTATCTTTTTTCCAGTGGTGCCATTTGCACCTGCTACTAATATTTTTTCCATTTAATCAATCTATTAAAACTAATGGTTAACCAAAATGATTTGGCATTCTTTAACCTGCTTAAACTCTTTATTTAAACAATCTTTAACGAATTAAAAAATAACGCTATACAGAAAAAATTAATCTGCACTAACTTGTTCGATGACAAAGAAGCCATCGTTTCCTTGGCTTTGATAAAGAGGCATAAAAATATAAGCATTCCAATCGCTGTATATGGGATTACCGTTTTGATGGGCCAATAGTTCGCCCTTTTTAATTTGCTGGAAATTGCTATAGCCTGGTTCCATTTTAAATTCGTCATCATCATTTAGTCCATGACGATATTTTATTTCGAAGGTTTTTCTGTTTTTTCTTTTTTCTTCAAGCATTTTTGAGGCATCTGGATAATTCTTTAAAGAATTTAAATCTAGCAAACAGGCATGCTGAAGCGACAACCAAATCATCCCTTCGTGGTTTTTTTCCGAAATCTTGCTGTCGTGTTGTCCACCTTCAAAAACAAATCCGGTAATGCCTATTCTGCTTTCGTAATGGTCGATACAGCCCAGGACAATATCTGAAAAACCTCTGAATAATATATGTTGGAAATTTATGGGCCCAAGCATCATTATCATTAAGCTGTTGTACAGATATATATGGCTCACTTGCCGAAGAAGTTGTATGGCAGTCCAGAAAAATACGTTTGGTAAAATCTTTTTCCGGATATTTTTCCAGTACATTTATTATTTCAAACATTTCTTTCTTTTCGCTGGAATCAATTTTCCCTGAAGCGATATTTTCAACCGTCCAGGTGCGATTCAAATCTTCATCAATATAACGAACACCCTTCATCAGTGCTTTCTGATTTCCTGAAACGCCCAAGACTTTTCCTTTAATACTGGGTTTTTCTTTTTCCAAAATTTCAAATACACGTTGCAGTGCCACAATTCCGCTAGGTTCATTTCCGTGAACGCCACCAGTAATAAATAGTAATGGCCCTTCTTTTCCGCTATCATACTCTCCAATAATTCTTGGTATATTGTTTAAAATCATTAAATAGTTTATTTAAAAATTAATCCATTGTTGCCAACACTCTGTTGCTCAAACTATTTTTGTAATATTTTCTATATTCCATTTTACGCTCCAGAGCATCTACCACTGTATCGGTAAAGGAGGGCAAGCCTATATTTTCGCAATAATCAAGACCTCCTGGACTCAAAACGTTAATTTCTATCAGCTTGTCTTTAACAATATCTAATCCTACAAAAAAGAGTCCGTCACGTATTAATTTTGGTGCCGTTAGGGATACTATATGCTCCATTTCAGGAGTAAGTTTGGCTTTTTTTGGTTTTGCACCTAAAGCCAGATTGCTTCGAAATTCACTCTTGTCGGAACTTACGCGTCGAATCACTGCCATTTGGCCATCTTCTTCCAGTACTCTGCCATTCATTAAAATTACTCTTACATCACCTTTACTAACTTCTGGTAAAAACTCCTGAGCAATGATGTAGCCCTTTGATGTAAGCGTTTCTATAATTTGATTTAGATTTTTTTTGTCCTTGTCAATTAGATAAACATCTTGACCGCCACTGACCTTCCAAAGGTTTCAGGACCATTTTTTTTCCATTCTTTTTCCCAAAACTTCAACAGGTCATCTTTGTCTCTGGATAATTAGACTATTGGGTTTTATTTCCGCAGGCAATTCTTCAAAATATAATTTATCAATATAAACGTGTGACCATGGCAAAGGCATCATTTAGCACTAAAACACCACTTTGCTGAATCATACGGGCAAAGGCAATACCGCTATGCTCTGCCCAATGGCGGTCTGAGGCTTCTTCAGTTGGGTTGTTTCGAAGAAAAAGAACATCCATTTCTTGCTATGTATAGCTTCGCTTTCAGCTTATCGTCCTGCACCTGTTCCCAAAATTCCTCATTGGTTTCGCTTTTTAGAGAACGTTAGGAATCTTTTTACAACGCAGACTGATGTCTTCTCATGAGTGAAAATAAAGTCTGCCAACACTCATCACGATATACTTTATGGCCACGTTCGTGGGCTTTTTTTAGAATAACCACGGAGGTACCACAGGTTTCAGTTTTAAGGTCGCTTATTACAAAACATATTTTCATAATTCTATTATATTAGTTTAGAAAGGGAAATCCCTTGTTTTAGTTTGTTCATTCGTTTTTCAAAATCTTTATGCTGAATATATCTTGGTTTCAGTTTTGGGGGATGAAGAAGGCCTCGTTCTGTCAAATCTTTTATCATCGGCACGTGTTTTAAGGCGAATTTGCCAGCCAAAAGAAACTCCAGATCACCACCTTCCATCAAATATTCACGAAATTTATTAGGCCTTTCAGGTAAATTATATCTTTTAAAAACCCCCCTCCCTGAAATATTCTAGAGGTGATATTGAATGCTGGTTCTTTGGAAAAACCATGGGTAGTGTGCAACAGATTAAACACCTCCATAAAATCTGCTCCTTCCAAAATTGCTCTCCCGCCACTACACGCCCGGCCAGAATTCGCAAACGTTGCCTGAAAGCCACCAATCAAATATTCTGAAAGCACGGCAATGCCCTCCTGCAAGGGTCATAATCAGCAAACCCTACTGCCAATTGGGTAGAGGTTGCTGGCTTCCATTATAATGTGTTAAGGCGTGGGTGCCAATTTCGTGTTGAATCAAAGCCTTTGCTTCCTTATGAGTCAAGGTATAATCTGAAGGCAGATATAATTCGCCATTACTGACCATAATGACATTTACATCGTTTCTTATATGAACTTTTCCTTTGTATTCTGAATCTTGCTTACGGAAAAATTCAAATTCGTCTTCTGCCATTTTCTTAAAACCTATAGCATCAAGCACTTTTACTTTTTTCTCTTGCGCATCTTCAGCAATATTGCTTAAAATCAATTCTGCCTCTGCAAGTACATTTTTTTCAAGTCCTTTGTATAGGCGAACACTACTGTAGAAAAAATTCTTAGAGCCACGCTCTTTTAACATTGTTAGTTGCTGGTCAAGTTCTTCACGTTTTTCACCAAAAAGGTAAGATAGTTCTGGATCGTCAATTTCCTCAATAGGCAAATTATAAAGTTTTCGCTTTAAAATGTCTGGATCAATTGGAAGCAGTCTATAGTGATACGGATTTATTTCTTTGAAATTGGATTTAAAAAAGTTTTCTCGCAACGACTGAATGTTCACTGGAGATACCAATAATAGAAATTGATAGCTTTTTTCTATTTCGGTCAGCTTTCGATCCATTTTAAAAACTTCTTTATGGATTTCCCTTTTTCCAAGCGCTGAAAAACTATCTAAATTTGATGATGTCTGTATGCGGATAAACTCAAAAACAGCCCTATGAACTGCTTTTGCAAAACCTTCCCTGAACTTCTTAAAATAGAGGGGGTAGGTTTTACCAGTTGTATCACGATATACTGGCGGTATTTCTAAACCTATCAATGTGCCTCCACTTTCCTTTATTTCTTCAATATCACAAAAGGCTCTTTTATTTCGCTGTTGCCTTTGTTTTGTTTGTTCTATTCTGGCAGTTAATAGTTTGCCTCCGTATTTTCTACTTTCAACTTTGTCAAATTCTTCGCGTAATACATCCAAAGAGACCGGCAATGTATGGGCAGGGCCGCGAATTACAAATTCGGTACTGTTTTCTGGTCCGCTATAGATTTCCATTAAAATAAAGGATCCAAAGCGGGCGCTCATCTTTTCAGTGAGTTGTTTTATAATTTCCTTGAAATATTCAAAATGATCCTTACCCACAACCAAATATGATGCTCCCGTTCTAGCTAGCCTAATGGTAGCTTTGTCTTTGGGGATATTTCGATAAATCATCAAGAAAGGAACATCATGTTCAAGAAACAAATAACCGCCGTGGGAAAGCTCCTTGACAGTTCTTTCACCGGGTTTCATTTCTTCTAGAAACGCTTCTGTTTCCATCTTGACAGTTTCATTCATTACTATTTATTTGAAGGGTTATTATTTTCAATTTAAAGAAATCACCCCGCCCACACGGAATGTTTTAATTTTTTTTAACAAGGAATTATTAGTTCCTTAAAACTATTAAAAGATACTTCTTGGCTTTTTAGAGGCATTTTGTAATAAGATTTTTTCGTTTTATTATGTGTATTTTTACACTATAATTTTAAACTATGGATTACACATCAAAAATGCTCCGCGACGACGCGCTAAAAGGTAAAACAATAGTAGTAACAGGTGGCGGAAGTGGCTTGGGAAAGGCAATGACAACCTATTTTTTGGAATTGGGCGCCAATGTAGTTATTACTTCCCGTAACATAGAAAAACTACAAACCGTAAAAGAAGAACTGGAAGCAGCTACTGGCGGAAAAGTATTGCCTGTGCAGTGCGACGTTCGAAATTATGATGAAGTTGAAGCAATGGTAGCGGCTTCGGTTAAAGAATTCGGGACTGTAGATGTTTTGTTGAATAATGCTGCGGGAAACTTTATTTCACCTACCGAAAGACTTTCAGCTAATGCTTTTGATACAATTATAGATATTGTTTTAAAAGGAACAAAAAACTGTACGCTCGCTTTCGGAAAACATTGGATTGAGAAAAAGGAAACAAATAAAGTAGTTTTGAATATTGTTACAACATACGCTTTTACGGGCTCGGCTTATGTTGTGCCAAGCGCTACTGCAAAAGCTGGTGTTTTGGCATTGACGCGTTCATTGGCCGTGGAGTGGGCTAAATATGGAATACGTTTTAATGCGATTGCTCCAGGTCCATTCCCAACAAAAGGAGCGTGGGACAGATTACTTCCAGGCGATTTAAAGGAAAAATTCGATCCTGCAAAAAAAGTTCCTGTGAAGCGTGTGGGCGAGCACCAAGAACTGGCAAATCTTGCCGCCTATCTTGTTTCAGATTTTTCAGCTTACATCAATGGCGAAGTAGTGGTAATAGATGGTGGTGAATGGTTAAAAGGTGCTGGACAAATGAATTTACTCGAAGAAGTTCCACAGCAAATGTGGGACATGCTAGAAGCAATGATTCGCGAAAAGAAGAGTAAATAAAATGCTTTAAGCTATAGGCAATAGGCTTTAGGCGAAATATATAAAAGTTTATATTGCTTACAGCTTAAAGCTATGCTTAAGCTAATGTTCACTTCCTGTTAACAAAAATGATTTTCTATCCACATAATTAATCGTACTTTTAACTGCTAAAATTTCAAGCAAATTAATGGGTAAAATTATTGCAATTGCAAACCAAAAAGGAGGCGTGGGCAAGACCACGACCTCAGTAAATTTAGCGGCCTCGTTGGGCGTTTTGGAGAAGAAGGTTTTACTTATTGATGCAGATCCACAAGCCAACGCAACTTCGGGATTGGGAATTGATGTTGAAACTGTTGAAGTTGGCACTTATCAATTGCTTGAGCACAGTGCTACGGCAAAGGAAGCTATTGTTTCCACAAATTCACCCAATCTGGATTTAATACCCTCGCACATAGATTTAGTTGCAATAGAAATTGAATTGGTTGATGTAGAGAACCGAGAGTATATGCTGAAAAAAGCTATTGAAGGCCTAAAAGCAGATTATGATTATATTCTTATAGATTGTGCACCATCATTGGGCTTGCTTACATTGAATGCCCTTACAGCTGCAGATTCGGTGATTATTCCAATTCAATGTGAATATTTCGCTTTGGAAGGGCTTGGAAAACTTTTGAATACCATAAAAAGCGTTCAAAAAATACACAATGAAAATCTTGATATTGAAGGGTTGTTGTTGACGATGTACGATCAGCGTCTTCGCCTTTCAAATCAAGTGGTAGATGAGGTGAAAAAGCATTTTGACGAAATGGTTTTTAAGACAATCATTCAGCGCAATGTGCGTTTAAGTGAAGCGCCTAGTTATGGAGAAAGTATTATCAGTTATGATGCTTCTAGTAAAGGAGCCGATAATTATTTAAGTTTGGCGCACGAATTAATTCAGAAAAACGAAAAGAAATAAATGGCGAAAGCGACCAAAAAACAAGCCTTGGGCCGCGGACTTTCAGCATTGTTGAAAGATCCTTCCAATGATATAAAATCCGTTGCAGACAAAAATGCCGACAAAGTTGTTGGCAGTATTGTGGAGCTGGATTTGGGTAGTATTGAAGTAAATCCTTTTCAGCCGCGAACCAGTTTTAACGAAGAATCGCTTCGGGAGCTGGCTTCGTCTATTAAAGAACTTGGGGTTATTCAGCCAATTACCGTTCGCAAATTAGACTTTAATAAATACCAATTGGTGAGTGGGGAACGTCGTTTCCGTGCTTCAAAATTGATTGGTTTGGAAACCATTCCAGCCTATATCCGTATTGCAAACGATCAGGAATCTCTGGAAATGGCTTTGGTTGAAAACATCCAAAGACAAGATTTAGACCCTATTGAAATTGCACTTTCCTATCAACGGTTAATTGAAGAAATCAGCGTTACTCAAGAAGAACTGAGCGACCGGGTAGGGAAGAACCGCTCTACCATCGCTAACTATCTTCGGCTTGTTGAAACTGGATCCAATTATCCAAACCGGAATGCGCGATGGTTTTATAAGTATGGGCCACGGCCGTGCGTTGATAAATGTTGAAGATTTAAGCGATCAGCTTGATATTTATGAAAAGATTTTAAGCCAAAACCTTTCTGTTCGCGATACGGAAGCTTTGGTGCGGAATTTTAAAAACCCCGATCAAAAAATAGCTCCTAAAAAAACGACCGCGCCACCTTTTGTCAAAAAAGCAAAGAAGGAATTGACGGATCTTTTTGAAACATCTGTTGAAGTGAAAGTTTCAAAATCTGGGAAAGGACAATTAGTGGTTCCTTTTAAAAACAAAGAAGATTTCGAGCGTATTTTGAAGCTAATCAAAAGTGAAAAATAAATTCCTAAATATTTTTTTTTTAATCTTCACTGCATCACTTTTTGCGCAGACTACTGATTCTTTGGTGTAAAAAAGAAGGAAAGGGTAATTGTGGTTAACGATTCAATTTTACCAAAAGAAGAATATAATCCACTGGCGCCAGCAAAGGCGGCTTTTTATTCCGCTGTAATTCCTGGCTTGGCCAAGCTTACAACAAAAAATATTGGAAAATACCTGTCATTTATGCAGGAATGGCAGCTGGAGTTTACTTCTACAAACAGCAGGATAAAGATTATGACCGTTTCCGGAATGCATACAAAAGGAGACTCGCAGGATATACAGATGATGAATTTTATGGCAATGGAGCAGAACCATTGATTAGTAATGACAGACTGATTAATGCTCAAAAATCTGCCCAAAAAAACAAGGATATTAGTATTATAGTGACTGTGGCTTTTTATTTGTTGAATGTTGTGGATGCAAATGTTGACGCACATTTAAGGCAATATGAAGTAAGTGAAGATCTTTCGCTTGAACCTAATTTCGATTACAACCAATTAATGCAAAGCCACAGTACGGGATGTCGTTGACCTATCGTTTCAAATAATTTTTCTATTGAAAATAGCATTTCTCGGTTACGGAAAAATGGGCAAGACAATTGAAAAATTGGCCTTGGAAAAAGGCCATTCCGTGGTTTTTAAAAGTACGAGCGAATCTTCAGAAGGAAATTTTGAAGATGCTGAGGTTGCCATTGAATTTTCTTCCCCCGAAGCTGCCGTTGAAAATATTTCAAAAGCATTGGAAGCAGGAATCCCTGTTATTTCTGGCACAACTGGTTGGTTGGAAAAATATGATGAAATGGTAAAGTTATGTGAAAAACGTAACGGAAGTTTCATCTATGCGTCCAACTTCAGCGTTGGGGTAAATCTCTTTTTTAGTATAAACGAATACGCTGCGAAGTTGATGGCACCCTGGAAAGAATACGATGTTGCTGTTGAAGAAATCCATCACCTTCAAAAAAAAGATGCGCCAAGTGGCACGGCAATTACCATTGCTGAAGGAATTTTAAAATACAGTGATAAACAAGATTGGAAGCTAAACACTTCCAAAGAAAACAGTTTGAATATTACCGCTAAAAGGGAAGAAGATGTAAAGGGAACACACATTGTTTCATACGATTCTTCCATAGATACCATTTCGCTTAAACACGAAGCACACAGCCGCGAAGGTTTTGCAAAAGGAGCTATTTTAGCGGCGGATTTTTTAAAGGATAAAAAAGGTATTTTTACAATGAAAGATGTACTGGGATTAACGATTTAAGATTAACGATTGCAGATTTTAGAATTGTAAAGCCCAAATTGAACGAATTAACAAATCCCGAATTAACGAATTACAAATTAACGAAATTATGAGTTGGACAGGTTGGTTTTTATTTTTTTTAATAGTTCAGGTAATCCATTTTGCCGGAACTTGGAAGTTGTATCAAATAGCAGGTAGAAAAGCTTGGGAAGCAGCGGTACCGGTATACAATTCAGTGGTTTTGATGAAAATCATAAACCGTCCGTGGTGGTGGACTATTTTGCTCTTCGTGCCAATTGTAAACTTAATTATGTTCCCGGTTGTTTGGGTGGAAACCTTGCGAAGTTTTGGTCGCAATTCCACAACCGATACCATTTTGGGAATTTTGACTTTAGGACTTTATATTTATTATATCAACTACACCCAAAATGTTACACATATAAAGGATAGAAGCCTAAAACCGCGAACTTCAACTGGGGAGTGGGTGAGTTCTATTCTTTTTGCCGTGGTTGCTGCAACCATAGTGCATACGTATATTATGCAACCTTTTACCATTCCAACTTCTTCTTTGGAAAAAACACTTTTGGTAGGCGACTTTCTGTTTGTGAGTAAATTCCATTATGGAGCACGTGCGCCAATGACACCCATAGCATTTCCGATGGTTCATGACACCATTCCAGTGGTGCATTCAAAATCATATCTTTCAGAGCCACAGATTCCTTATTTCAGGTTTCCGGGTTTTCAAGATATAAAACACAATGACATTGTGGTTTTCAACTGGCCCGTAGATACTGTGAACGCTTTTCAGCAGTATGGTGACGGTAAGTATTATTATAAGCCAATTGACAAAAAATCAAACTATGTTAAGCGTTGTGTGGCTTTACCAGGTGACTCGTTGGAAGTGAGAGACGGTTATGTTTTTATAAACGGAAAAAAGAATGACTTGCCTGATCGTGCAAAAATCCAGTTTTCTTATGAAGTAAAAGTGAATGGACAGCTCAACCCAGAAATGCTTTACAACCGTTACAATATTACCGATAGGTATGGCTATGACAATAATAGTGGTTCATATAGATTTGCAGCTATTTCGGAAGAGTCTTTGAGTATGCTTAAGAATAATCCAAATGTGGTTGAAATTACGCGCCTTCACAGCGAAAAAGGGCAATGGGATGGAGGCATTTTCCCAAACAATCAAAACTACCCTTGGAACAACGATTTCTTTGGGCCGTTATATATTCCGAAGAAAGGAGCAACGGTTTCAATCACTCCAGAAACACTGCCGTTGTACAAACGCGTTATTGAAGTTTACGAAGGCAGTGAACTAGGAATCGACAATAAAATTACCCAATCTGGTACTGAAGTTTTGCTTAACGGTCAGCCAATTACTAATTACACCTTCAAAATGGATTATTATTGGATGATGGGTGATAACCGAAACAATAGTGAGGATGCCCGTACTTGGGGGTTTGTACCTTTTAACCATGTAGTAGGTAAACCTGTTTTTGTTTGGATGAGTTGGGATGGTATCAATAAAAAAGTACGTTGGGATCGTCTTTTTACAACCGTGGGCGGTAGCGGAAAACCAGTTTCATACCTAATGTATTTTGTAATTGTGGTTATTGGTTGGTTTGCTTTTGATTTCTTTAGAAAGAGAAAGAAAGGAGCTAAAAAGTAAGATTTTTAAGGTTAAGAATTCATGAGCATACTCAGGCAGGATAGATTTAACTGTTTTTTATGGCGGATATTTTCCTGATAGCTATATGGGGTTTTATAATACTATCCATACTCTATTCATACTCTGTCTAGGGCTTATTTACGGTTGGTCCTAGTATTTGAACCGGTCTATAATCACTAAACAGATTAAAAATATTCAGGAATTAAGAGTTGATTTTATTCTGGAGTTAATCTAAAAATTCCTTGTCCTTCAACACCTATATAGATTAGTCCATCTGGCCCCATTTTCACATTGCGAACCCGCCCGATATCCTGTGCAATTTTTTCGCGATTGGTTACTTTTTCTCCTTCCAGAGTGAGCAACTCCACGTAATCAAACTTTAACGAGCCCACTAATAGCTTGTCTTTCCACTGTGGGTATTTATTTCCTGTGACAAATGCCATTCCGCAAGGAGCAATAGATGGAACCCAATAATAAATGGGCGGCTCAATACCAGCTTTTGTAGTTTCATCCGTAATTTTTGTTCCACTATAATTAATACCGTATGTTACAATCGGCCAACCGTAATTTGCGCCTTTTTTTATAATGTTTATTTCATCGCCTCCTTTCGGTCCGTGTTCGTGCATCCAAATCTTTCCAGTTTCGGGATGTTTTGCCATTCCTTGTGGATTGCGGTTTCCGTAGGTGTAAATTGCTTTTTTAGCATTTGGTGAGTTGTAAAAAGGATTGTCTGTTGGGATGCTCCCGTCGTCGTTCAATCTATAAATCTTTCCGCCATCGCGGGTTATATCCTGCGGATTTACATCGCGTTCGCCACGTTCTCCGATAGAGAAATAAACGAAACCATCATTGTCAAATTCAATTCTTGAACCAAAATGTTGTCCTGCTGTAGTGTTGGGTTCAGCTTTGTAAAGTGTTTCAATATTTGTGAGTGAGTTGCCGTCCAATTTACAACGCATTAAAGCAGTATGTCCGCCTTTGCCTGATCCTTCTTCCGAAGCATAAGTCATATAAATCCAACCATTTTCTTTATAGTTTGGGTGTAATTCAATATCGAGCAAACCACCTTGCCCGCTGTTGTAAACTTTCGGCACATTTGCTATTTCAGTCTTTTCGCTATTCTTAAAATGAATTAACCGTCCGTCTTTTTCAGTAATCAGCATACTGCCATCTGGTAGCCAAGTCATTCCCCAAGGATTAAAAAGACCTTTAACCACTTCTTCAATTTTGTAGGATTGCGGTTCTGTTTTTAAAGCGATATCGTTTTTCTTTTTTTGCTGCGCACAGGAAGCAAAAACCACAAAAACAGAGACAAAAAAAATATAGTTTTTCATAATGATTCGTTTTAGTTAAATATACCAAAGTTGAGTGGAATTTTCTAAAATCATTCTCTAATCCTTTTTGCCGATACCTTAAACAAACCTTATCTTTAACAAAAATTTTCAAAATTATGGAAGAAAGCTATCACATTAAGGTAGATGAAAACTATGAATTCCAATTGACACCGGAAGATGTCAATAAAATTGACCAAACAGAACTTTCCGATCAAAAGGTACATCTTCTTCACAATCAAAAATCATATGCCATTGAACTGTTGGAAAATGATTTTCTGAAAAGAAATTATACAGTTAAGGTAAACGGAAACACTTATAAAGTGAATGTTGAAACCCCGTTGAATATACTCATTAAGGAAATGGGACTTTCCCTTGGGAATGCTTCGGTAGAGGACGAAATCCACGCTCCAATGCCAGGTATTATTCTGGAAGTAAACGTTTCCGAAGGCGATGAGGTTAAGAAGGGGGATTTCCTTTGCGTTTTAGAAGCCATGAAGATGGAAAACACGCTTACTGCATCCCGTGATGGTATAGTGAAATCGGTGAATATTACTAAAGGTGAAACGGTCGATAAAGGAGAATTGTTAATTGAATTTGAAATGCCTAATAAAGACTAACAAATAAAGTGATAAATATAGACTAGGCATTCCATCTTCCTATTTTTCAAAATATTTTATTCAGATGAAAAAAATGATTAAAAAAATATTAGTTGCCAATCGCGGTGAAATAGCTTTGAGAATAATGAAAACTGCCCGAAATATGGGTATTAAAACTGTTGCCATTTATTCCGAAGCAGATAGAAATGCTCCTCATGTAAAATTTGCTGATGAGGCAGTTTGCATTGGTCCACCGCCATCCAACGAGTCCTATTTATTGGGCGATAAAATAATAAAAGTTGCGAAAGAGTTAAACGTGGACGCCATCCATCCTGGCTACGGATTTTTGAGTGAAAATGCCGAATTTGGCGAACATGTTGAAAAAAGCGGAATGATTTTCATCGGACCAAAATCGCATGCTATTCGGGTAATGGGAAGTAAGCTTGCCGCAAAAGATGCGGTTAAAAAATATGACATCCCTATGGTTCCTGGTACCGATGAAGCCATTACAGATGTTGGTGCTGCAAAAGAAATTGCAAAAGAAATTGGTTTTCCTATCCTTATAAAAGCTTCTGCCGGAGGAGGCGGAAAAGGAATGCGTATTGTTGAAAATGCCAAAGAATTTGAGGATCAAATGAAGCGCGCCATCAGCGAAGCTGAAAATGCCTTTGGAGATGGATCGGTTTTTATTGAAAAATTTGTCACTTCGCCGCGGCATATCGAAATTCAGGTTTTAGCGGATAATTTTGGCAATACTGTTTATCTTTTTGAACGGGAATGTAGCATTCAGCGTCGACATCAAAAAGTTGTGGAGGAAGCACCTTCTTCAGTTTTGACTCCAGAATTGCGAAAACAAATGGGCGAAGCAGCTGTAAAAGTTGCAAAAGCCTGTGATTATGTTGGCGCTGGTACGGTGGAGTTCCTTTTGGATGACAAGCACAATTTCTACTTTCTTGAAATGAATACGCGTTTACAAGTAGAGCATCCTGTTACTGAATTTATTACAAGTCTCGATTTGGTGGAACAGCAAATAAACGTTGCCAATAATGAAAAACTTTCCTTTTCACAGGAAGATTTAAAAATTACAGGACACGCTTTTGAATTGCGCGTTTATGCCGAAGACCCACTAAACAATTTTATGCCGAGTGTTGGAAAACTGGAAGTTTATCGTCCGCCGAGCGGAAAAAATATTCGGGTAGATGATGGTTTTACTGAAGGAATGCAAGTACCAATACAATATGACCCCATGCTTTCCAAATTGATTACCTACGGAAAAACACGAAACGAAGCGATGCAGCGAATGATTGAAGCCATTTCAGAATACGACGTGGAAGGTGTGAGCACAACACTTCCTTTTGGAAAATTTGTGTTTGAGCATGAAGCATTCCGAAGTGGAAATTTCGACACCAATTTTGTAAAAAAATACTATTCCGCTGAAAAACTACAATCAATCAAATGAAGAAGAAGCAAAAGTAGCTGCTCTTTTCGCATTGAAACAATATTTAAAGGATTCCGAAAAATTAAGATTGCCAAAAATTTCCAAGTAAACAAAATGAGCGATAACAATAAAAAACTTCAAGAAATCATTTCCGAAGCAAAAAAAGGTGGCGGAGAAAATCGAATTGCAAAACAACACGAAAAGAAAAAACTCACTGCCCGCGAGCGTGTAGAATATCTTCTTGACAAAGGCTCCTTTGAGGAAATGGGTATTCTGGTCACCCACCGAACCACCGATTTCGATATGCAAAAGGAATTGTATTACGGCGATGGCGTAGTAACCGGCTACGGAACAATTAACGGTCGTTTGGTATATGTTTTCGCACAGGATTTTACGGTTTTTGGCGGTGCACTCTCCGAAACACACGCTGAGAAAATCTGTAAAATAATGGATCATGCCGTGAGTGTTGGAGCACCTATAATTGGTTTGAATGATTCTGGCGGGGCGCGTATTCAAGAAGGTGTACGTTCTTTGGGTGGCTATGCAGATATTTTTTACAGAAACGTGCAAGCCTCGGGCGTTGTTCCACAGATTTCGGCAATTATGGGTCCGTGTGCCGGTGGCGCAGTGTATTCGCCAGCGATGACCGATTTTACTTTGATGGTGCAGGATAGCAGCTATATGTTTGTTACGGGACCGAACGTAGTAAAAACCGTTACTAATGAAAACGTAACTTCTGAAGAGTTAGGAGGCGCACGAACACACGCTACTAAAAGTGGGGTAACCCACTTTACCGCTGCGAATGATATTGTTTGTTTGGAACAGATTAAAACCCTACTAAGCTATCTTCCTCAGAACAACAAATCTGTTACCGAGAAATTGCCGTTTGAAGCTGTTGATGAATTTCGGGATGAGTTGGAATCGATCGTTCCAGATTCTGCGAATAAGCCTTATGATATGCACGCAGTTATCAAAGGAATTATTGATGCAGATTCTTTCTTTGAAGTACATAAGGATTACGCAGATAACATTATAGTTGGCTTCGCGCGATTGGGTGGAAGAAGTATCGGTATTGTCGCAAACCAACCCATGAGTTTGGCGGGCGTTTTGGATGTGGACAGTTCTAAAAAGGGAGCACGGTTTACGCGTTTCTGTGATTGTTTTAACATTCCGCTTTTGGTTTTGGTTGATGTTCCAGGTTTCCTTCC
The DNA here is from genome assembly GCA_963805885.1 of uncultured Flavobacteriaceae bacterium. Lineage (GTDB taxonomy): Bacteria > Bacteroidota > Bacteroidia > Flavobacteriales > Flavobacteriaceae > Aequorivita. The sequence continues at coordinate 13,519 of CAWDWC010000020.1, read as the reverse complement.
AGGAACCGACCAGGAATGGAACGGTATTATTTTGAACGGAGCAAAACTGCTTTACGCTTTAAGCGAAGCTACTGTACCGCGAGTAACAGTGATTACCAGAAAAGCTTACGGTGGTGCATATGATGTAATGAACAGTAAACACATTGGCGCAGACATGAACTATGCCTGGCCTACTGCAGAAATTGCGGTGATGGGAGCCAAGGGAGCCAGTGAGATTATTTTCAGAAAAGAAATTGCTGCTGCTGAAAATCCTGAGCTGAAATTATCGGAAAAAGAAGCTGAATATGCCTCAACCTTTGCCAATCCTTTCAAAGCTGCCCAACGCGGTTTTATCGATGAAGTTATTCAACCCCGCGAAACACGCAGAAAGTTACTGAAAGCATTTGCAATGTTGGAAACCAAAGATGTACCTAGACCAAATAGAAAGCACGGTAATATTCCTTTGTAAGAGTACTGAAAAGGATTAGTTGGAAAACTCTTTAAAAATAATATAAATACCCATTAGCAATACGAACCAGCCGAATCCTTTTTTAAGTTTTTTTCCATCAACAAAAGCATTCAGTCTTATTCCTATAAATATACCGACAATTGAAATTGCGGTAAAAATTAAAAGGAATTTCCAGTCAATTTCAAGAGTTGCAAGATCGCCGGTAAAGCCTATTAATGAGTTTACGGCAATAATGAGGAGCGAGGTTGCCACGGCTTTTTTCATGGGTAATTTCGCCAGTAAAACTAAGGCTGGGATAATTAGAAATCCACCGCCAGCGCCTACTGCGCCAGTTACAAAACCAAGAAAAATTCCTTGAAGAATAATTAATGGATAGTTGAATGAAACTTTTTCGCCAATTTCGGGTGCGGGGCTTTTGTTGATAATCATTGTAATGGAAGCGGCTAACATGACTATTGCAAAAAACAGCATTATTGCAATGTCTTTTGTAAGCGTAAAGCCGTGAAACACAAATAGGTTTTCAGGTATCGCAGGAAGGACAAATCTTCTTGTTAAATAGACAGAAATAAAGGCAGGAGTAGCAAAAATAAAAGCTGTTTTAAAATCCACTAGCTTTTTTTTCATATTGCGAATTGCACCAACAAGTGCAGATGTTCCCACCACAAATAGCGAATATCCTGTTGCCACAATCGGATTCAATGAAAAGAGATAAACTAACACGGGGACAGTCAAAATTGAGCCACCACCACCTATTAGGCCTAGAACCACTCCAACCATAAGCGCGCCTATATAGCCTAATATTTCAGTTATTTCCATTAAGGGATTTAATTTTTTTAAATGTTTATTGCAAGTTTAGCCATTATTTTAAAAAGTAGGCCACAACTTTAGCGTAATTTATAATTTGAATTTACAACGAATACTTGGCAGAATTATTCATTGATAATTATCATAAAAAATGAGATTGGTATTTCATAATTTGTAAAGGTTTAATTTTGCATAATGTATGGCTATAGAAAATTTTGACATTCAAGGGCTGACCGATTCTGAAGTTTTGGCTGCGCGTGAAAAATTTGGTTCAAACATTCTCGAATCCAAGAAAAGGAATCCATTTTTTGAAGCAATAAAAGGATTGTTAAAAGAACCAATGGTCCTTTTGTTGTTGGTTGCAGCTACGCTGTATTTTTTCACGGGAAATACGGGCGATGGAATTTTTCTTGCAGCTGCAATTCTTTTGGTGGCTGCAATATCACTCTATCAAGATGCTAAAACGCACGATGCACTAGAAAAGCTCAAAGAACTTTCACAACCCCATTGTAAGGTAATTCGGAATGGTACGGTTCTGGAAATCAAGAGTCAAGATGTTGTGGTTGGCGATTTTTTGATGGTAGATGAAGGTTCAACCATTGTTGCAGATGGTACCATTGTTCATTCCAATGATTTTTCGGTAAACGAATCCATTTTGACAGGAGAATCCTTTTCAGTGGAAAAAAATGCCTCTTCAGAAGACAACAAAATTTTCATGGGAACCCAAGTAGGAGGAGGGCTTGCCATTGCTGAAATTTCTGCAGTGGGAAATCAAACAAAGGTTGGGAAAATAGGTAAAAGCATTGAAGATATTTCTACTGAAAAATCTACGCTTGAACTCCAAATAAACAATTTTGTAAAAAAAATGGTAATCGCAGGAGCGATTGTTTTTTTATTGGTATGGGGAATTAATTATTACAATTCCGGAAACGTTTTGGACAGTCTTTTGAAGGCGCTTACTCTTGCAATGAGCGTTTTGCCGGAGGAAATTCCTGTTGCCTTTACCACCTTTATGGCCATTGGCGCTTGGCGGCTTATGAATCTGGGCGTAATTGTAAAACAGATGAAAACTGTTGAATCCTTGGGCAGTGCAACTGTTATTTGTGTAGACAAAACCGGTACGATTACTCAAAATAAGATGACACTTGACAGGATTTATACGTTAGAAACCGACAAAATTACTTTGTTGGATGGAACGCTTTCCGAGAGTGAAAAAGAGCTCATCACAGCGGCAATGTGGGCCAGTGAGCCAATTCCTTTTGACACTATGGAACAGTCACTACACAAATTTTATCATTCCGTGGTCAAAATTGACGATCGCCCAAATTTTAAAATGGTCCATGAATATCCATTGGGCGGCAAACCCCCTATGATGACGCACATTTTTGAAAATGCTGCGGGCCATAGAATCATTGCCGCCAAAGGGGCACCTGAAGCACTGATTACAGTATCAGACTTAAGTGTGGGGCAAAAGAAAAATATAAAAGAAAAAATTGGCGTGTTAGCCGCGGAGGGGTATCGCGTTTTGGCAGTGGGGATGTCCCATTTTAAAGGAACTACATGGCCGAAAATGCAGCAGGATTTCAATTTTGAATTTAAGGGATTGGTTGCTTTTTATGACCCACCGAAGGAAAATATTTCAAAAGTGTTTCAGGATTTTTACAACGCCGGGATCGCTGTTAAAATTATTACTGGGGATATTGCTGAAACAACAATGGCCATTGCGAAAAAAGTTAAATTCAAGGGTTCAGATGAAGTAGTTTCAGGAGATGATATTGTGGCTTTGAATGCTATGGAACTGCAAAAAGTTACTTCAGAAAAAAATATTTTTGCACGAATGTTTCCCGAAGCAAAACTTAAAATAATTAATGCGCTCAAAGCACAGGGTCACATAGTAGCCATGACCGGCGATGGTGTTAACGATGGTCCCGCACTTAAAGCGGCAAATATTGGTGTGGCCATGGGTAAGAAGGGTACCGAAATAGCGAAACAATCTGCGTCGCTTGTTCTTGTAGCTGATGATCTTTCTAAAATGGTGGATGCGGTGGCGATGGGTAGAAAAATCTATTCCAATCTTAAAAAAGCAATTCAGTATATTATTTCCATACATATACCTATTATTCTCACCGTTTTTATTCCTTTAGTTTTAGGTTGGGTATACCCAAATATTTTTACGCCGGTACACGTAATTTTGTTAGAATTGATTATGGGGCCAACCTGTTCTATAGTTTATGAAAACGAACCGTTGGAACAAGATTTAATGTTTCAGAAACCGCGACCTTTTACGAGTACTTTTTTCAATTGGAGTGAACTTTTTACAAGTATAATACAAGGGTTGGCAATTACATTAGGTGTGCTCACTGTTTATCAGTTGGCAGTCAATAATGGCCATGACGAATCTATAACGCGGACTATGGTCTTTACTACGCTCATAAGCGCGAACATAGCTTTAACTTTCGTAAACCGTTCTTTTATCTATTCAATCTTCGCCACTTTAAAATATAAAAACAGATTGGTGCCGATTATGGTGGGCATAACTATTGGTATAACTCTGGCTCTTCTTTTGGTGCCACCATTCACTAAATTCTTTGGATTTGAACGACTTGGCTTAAACCAGATTGGGATAAGCGTTGGAATTGGAATGTTAAGTGCGTTGTGGTATGAAATCGTTAAATGGTGGAAGCGCCAACAAATCTCGACAAACTCTGTTCCTCCATCCCTTTAAGCTATTGATAAACAGTTATAAACTGATTTTTGTCATTTTATAGTTCTTAATTTGACCTTAACTTTAATTGGTGTTTAATAAAACTCAACCTCAATGAAAAAATCAATTTTTTTGATTGTAATTGCAATCCTGTTTTTTTCTTTAACTATAAAAGCCCAAGAAAAATGGTCAGTAGAATTTAGACCTGGTCTCAATTTTCCCACTAGTGATGTGGGCAATATCGAGGCTAAAGTTGGCTATGGCTTTGAGATTTCAGGCGCATACAAAATTATGCCCCATTTGGCTGCATATGCAGGCTGGGGCTGGAACCAGTTTAAGGGAGAAGATAGATTTTCAAAAGATGATGTTACTTTAAATGAAACGGGATATACATTTGGTTTTCAGATTATACATCCCATCGGAACCTCACATTTTTCTTATGTGGCAAGTGCTGGCGCGATTTACAATCATATAGAGCTAGAAAATAACACGGGCGACATTACAGCAGATTCAGGCCACGGCTTTGGATGGCAAGTGGCAGCAGGCATTGATTATGAGATTGCCCCAAGTCTATCTTTACGTCCAATGCTTAGGTACCGTTCACTTTCAAGGGATGTAGAGATTGCCAATGTTTCCACAGAGATGAAGCTTGATTATATTGGTTTTGGGATAGGCTTGGCTTTGGAGTTTTGATTTTCCACAAAAATCTTTTGATTGAAATTTAAGCTTACAACGTTTTAATATTTTATTGAACTTATCGAAATCTTTTTGAAATGAAAATTGTATTTGTCATCCTTCTCTCTATTCACGGTCTTATTCACTTGATGGGATTTTTAAAGGCTTTTGGCTTTGCTGAAATCCCACAACTTTCGCAAAATTTTTCAAAACCGGAAGGTCTTTTATGGCTAACCGTTGCTTCGGTTTTTGTGTCTTTAGGAGTGCTTTACCTAATGAAAAATAATCTTTGGTTTTGGATTGCAATAGGAGCGGTGCTACTTTCCCAGGTTTTGATTATTATGAATTGGCAGGATGCAAAATTTGGCACCATTGCCAATGTGATTGTGTTGGTTGTTGCAGTCATAGCAGTGGCTAGTTGGAATTTTGAAAGACAATACAAACAGGATGTATCCCAATCTTTTGAAAACACAACCATTTCCGAAGAAATAATCTTGGAAGCAGATATTCAAAACCTTCCCATTCCAGTTCAGAAGTACTTGAAATATGTTGGGGTGCTTGGCATGCCTAAAGTAAAAACAGTTAAAGCTATTTTTAAAGGTGAAATGCGCGAAAAAGGAAAAGATTGGTTTGATTTCACTTCAGAACAGTACAATTTTTTTGAAAACCCCACCAGACTTTTTTTTCTGAAAGCAATTTTTAAAGGGCTGCCAACGCAAGGTTATCACCGTTACAAAGAAGGAAAGGCTTCCATGCTTATAAAACTTTTATCGGTTATTCCAGTAGTAGATATAAAAGAGCCTGAAATGTACAAAACTGAAACCGTAACCTTTTTTAATGATATGTGTCTTTTTGCTCCAGCAACTTTAATTGACGACAGAATTGAATGGAAAACTATTGATGACAAATCTGTAAAAGCAATATACGCCAACAGGAAAGCTACTATTTCTGCCATTTTGTATTTCAACGAAAAGAATCAACTTATAAATTTTGTTTCAGAAGATAGGATGGATGTGAATTCCAACCAAAGGGTTCCGTTTTCAACTCCAGTAACAGAATATGGGACTATCAATAACTATAATTTGCCTATTGCTGCGGATGCTGTTTACCAATTTCCTGATGGTGATTTTGTTTATGGTAAGTTTAATCTGATTAATGTTCAGTATAATTTGAAAAATTTAGATTGAAAAATGGTTGCTTCAAGCAAAAATAAACTAGTATTAATAAAAAGTATCCATACTTTGGTTTGGGTGTTTTTCAATGTGGTGATATTTTACCTTTTGTATGCCGCAATTACCAACAAAATTGACAAGTGGGTGTGGATATGCATAGGTCTTGTTATAGGGGAAGGTTTGGTACTGGTCGCTTTTAAAATGTTTTGCCCACTAACAGTCCTAGCCCGAAAATATTCAAATTCAACTATGGAAAACTTTGATATCTTCCTGCCGAATTGGTTGGCCAAATACAATAAACTTATTTATACCACTATTTTTTGTATTTCATTAATTATTGTGATTTACAGGTTGGTTGTTGGTTAGAAATACGGAAAATATTTTTTGTACATAAAATATTTTGGGATGTTTCTTTTTCTTTCGTGGCATTCACAAACTGTGTACGATTTTTTTGGACACACTTACTGATAGTAATAGTCTTAATATCTATATGCCTTAAATTGAATCATGCGTTATTTCTTTTAATTTTATATTTTCAAAACCGGGATAGATATTTTTAAACTCAACAATTTCCCCATTTTCATTTTTTCCTTGCAATTCGTATTTAAAAACCACTTTTGTTCCTAGTGGTGCATAATAATAGACAATCCAAGCGTCAGATTCCCTTAATCCAATACAGCCATTGGAAGAAGGTTTTTCCAAAGTAGCCAAATTGGTAGTAGGATGAATAAGTTGACCAACACTACGGCCGTTTATGGAAGGCTCCAACCAAGGTATAGCTGGTAGGGCGGTTAGTTTTCCGTCATCTCGAACCGTTTTTGTGTATTTATGATTATTCAGTGGATTCATAAAAACCGGTTTCTTATTTATCCTGATTATTTTACCTATTCCTGGTTTTGTCCTCATATCTACTTCCCCTTTAGCCATAGCCAAATATCTTTTTCCCACTTTTCCCACTCTTACTGGAAACTTATAAATTTCTTTTTCATCTTGAATGATTCTAAGTCTAAATTCTGGAATATTGAGTTCTAAATACGTATTGCATAACTGTGTTTTTAGTTGTTGCGTTTGCGTTGAATCGGGAATAATTAAAACCTGATCTTTTTTTAAAGCTATAAGGGATTGGGAATTTTCATTAAAAATCCCTCTATCCATTAGGTAGTAATAATCAGTATGTACCAGGGTGTCCAGAATCCAATTGTTATTATGAACAATTATATACTCATCAATACTATAATTGTGGGTTTGGTTATGTTCCGCAACAATACTATCCATCCATTTAAAATAGGAGCGAATAGGAATATCTTTGTTGACTACTATTTCAATTGGCAATAATGGTTTTTCTTGTTTTGAAGTATCAACTACCTCATTTATGTTAATTGATTTCTCTTCTTCGTTATTCTCTTTATGCTTATTTACGCAACCTATAAATGTGAAGGCGAGAACAAATAATAATAATAAAGTATTTTTCATCTTTTTAAATTCATTTTTTTCAGGAAAGAGTTGATATTCAATAATGAATCAAAGTATGAATTTAATCATCAAGCTGATATGACATTAGTCATCTTTACTGTTATTTCTAGAGATTTTTGAGGTGTTTGGAAACCCCTGTTTGCCAGTTTTAATCTTTAATCCCTATTTTTTGGAAAATAATTTCATCTTTATGATATTTACAAAAAGAAGAAAGCCATGAAAATAATCTCTTGGAATATAAATGGTATAAGGGCAATTGTTAAAAAGGATTTTTTTGAGGATATCTCTAAAATGAATCCAGATATTATTTGTCTTCAAGAAACAAAAGCTCAAGATGGAGAAGTTGAAAAAGCCTTGTCCAAGATGACTGATTATCAACAATATTATAATTCTGCAGATAGAAAGGGATATTCAGGCACTGCAATTTTGAGCAAAACAAAACCGATTTCGATCTCTAATGATATGGGTATTGATGAACACGATTCAGAAGGCCGGTTACAATGTGCGGAATTTGACAATTTCTATTTGGTAAACGTATACGTGCCTAATTCTGGACAAAAATTAGAAAGGCTTGATTACAGAAAGCAATGGGATTTGGATTTCCGTAACTATCTGAAAAATCTTGAGAAAACAAAACCTATTGTTCTTTGTGGTGACTTAAATGTTGCACATCACCCCATTGACCTTAAAAACGACAAGACTAACTACAACAAAACAGCTGGATACACTCAAATAGAAATTGATGGAATGGATAACCTTCTTGACGGTGGGTTTGTAGATTCGTTTAGGTATTTTCATCCTGATAAAGTAGCATATACCTATTGGAGTTATAGATTTAATTCTAGGGAGCGTAATACGGGATGGAGAATTGATTATTTTTTGACCAGTAATTCTTTGATAAATAAAATAAATAAGATTGAAATATTATCCGAGTATTTTGGCTCAGACCATTGTCCCGTTCAACTTGATATTAAAATATAACCTAAGTATCTAATTTTTATAGTTACTTCTAAGAAAATTCTATTTAAGAACAATTATTTTGCAATCTTCCTGATAGATTGTAATTCCTTTGAAAATATATCAAAAGGGATTATTTCCTAACTACTTTATTATGACTTATTTTATAAAACACTTTTTAAATATAAAGTCTTACTTTCCTCTTTCTTGATAAGCTGACTAAAATCATTCTTATTCCTCAAAATCATAGCTATATTTGGTTTTTTCCTTATCCGAATGAATAAAGCAAACTCGATATTAACCGACACTAAATCATTCTTTGCTGAAATCGGCGATATGACTTTATTTGCGGGACGCTTTTTTAAAGAAGCGTCAAGTCCACCTTTTGAGTTTAAGGAACTGCTTCGCCAATGTTATCAATATGGGCAATCGCTCCTTGCTTTTGGTTGGTGTAACAGGGTTTATTTTAGGGCTTGTATTTACACTTCAGTCGCGGCCCACTTTGATGCAGTTTGGCGCACAATCCTGGATGGCCATCTATGGTTAGTCATTTCCATTGTTCGCGAAATTGGGCCTGTAATAATAGCACTTATCTGTGCCGGACGAATAGGCTCCGGAATTGGAGCAGAGCTTGGTTCTATGCGTGTTACCGAGCAGATAGATGCAATGGAGGTTTCGGGCACCAACCCTTTTAAATATTTGGTTGTTACCCGTATTGTGGCCACTACTTTGATGTTGCCTTTATTAATAATTATGGGGGATGCCATTGCTCTTTTTGGTTCGGCTTTAATTGAAAATTTAAAAGGCGATGTTTCTTATTTGCTCTATTTTAATCAAGTTTTTGATGCCTTAAAATTTCAGCGATATAATTCCAGCAACGATAAAATCTTTTTTCTTTGGCTTTGCTATTGGATTGGTAGGATGCTATAAGGGCTATTATTGTTCCAAGGGAACTGTTGGAGTGGGAGAGGCATCAAATTCTGCAGTGGTCTATACTTCAATGTTGCTGTTTGTCATTGATTTTATAGCTGTATTTGTAACCGATATATTTTTTTAAATTTAAATGAATTCCAAAAAAAACATAAAACCCGTTTTAGAGTTAAAAAACCTTACAAAAAAGTTTTGGAGATAACCATGTGCTGAATGGTTTCAACCTAAAACTTTTTGAAGGTGAAAACTTAGTGGTTATGGGTAAATCGGGTTCAGGAAAATCGGTGATGGTAAAATGTTTGGTAGGTTTGATTCAGCCGGATAGCGGCAGTATTGCTATTAAAAATCAGGATATTAACACGATGGGTCATAACGGAATTAGATATTATTACGAACCGAAATTGGTTTTCTTTTTCAAGGCAGTGCCTTGTACGATTCCATGACAGTTCGTGAAAATCTGGAATTCCCTTTGCGGCGCCATAAAGATAAAATAGAAAATTTTCAAGGAACCGAAATTTTGGTGAAGGAAGCTTTGGAAAATGTGGGCTTGGCACATGCAATAGATTTGATGCCCGCAGAACTTTCTGGAGGAATGCAGCGACGGGTGGCTTTGGCGCGAGCATTAATCTTGAAGCCAAAAATTATTATGTATGACGAGCCAACAACGGGTTTGGACCCAATCACGGCAAAGGAAATTATATTAGTTGATGCGAAATATTCAAGAAAAATATCATACCTCTTCTCTTATTATCACCCACGATGTGGATTGTGCGAGAGTAATCTCAAATCGAATGATTTTGTTGGTGGATGGAATCAATTATGCCGAAGGAACTTTTGAGGAACTTTCAAATTCGAGCGACCCACAAGTTCAGGCATTCTTTAAAAATTAATGTTATGGGAAAATCAACTTCACAAAAAATAAAGGTCGGTATTTTTGTAGTGGTGGGAACAATTCTTCTTGTTGCTGCACTTTATTTTATTGGAAATAAGCAGCATTTGTTCAGTAAAAATATTGAGATCTATGCCACTTTCGCAAACGTGAATGGCTTAACCTTGGGCAACAACGTGCGCTATTCCGGAATTAATGTTGGCACCGTAAGCAAAATAGAGATGATTGATGAAGGAACCATTACTATCCAAATGATGGTGGAGGATAAAACGTCAAGATTCATCAAAAAAGACGCTATTGCTTCCATTGGGTCAGATGGATTGGTAGGAAGTATGGTTGTCAATATTATTCCGGGAAAAATTCAAAACGCAAAACCTGTAATTGAAGGTGATACCATTCAGTCTTACAGTAAAATTGGGGCCGATGATATGCTTTCCACGCTTAAATACGACCAATGAAAATGCTGCTTTATTGACTTCAGATTTGTTGAAAATAACCAATAAAATCCTTGAGGGCAAAGGTACTTTGGGCGCATTGGTTACGATACTTTGTTGGCGCAGGATTTACGACAGTCTGTTGCAGAACTCAAAAAAACCACTATGGGTACTTCTGCTGCAATTTCGAATATCAATACTATTATTTCAAAAATAAATTATGACGAAAGTGCTGCTGCAGTGCTTTTGAGCGATACCGTTTCCGCCAACCAAATTAAAAAGTATTTGCCAATCTTGAAAAATCCAGTAATGACATTAATGAAGTAACTAAAAATCTGGATGAATATATAAAGGAAATAAAATCGGGAAAAGGAACTTTGAATTATGTTACACAAGGATGAAGTTTTGGTCAAAAATATTGACTCTACAATGATTAACGTAAAAGAAGCTGCCGAGAAATTGAACGAAAATATGGAAGCCCTAAAGCATAATTTTCTTTTTCGCGGATATTTTAAAAAGCTCGAGCGACAGGAAAGAAGAGAAGCCAAGGAAAACTGATTTTAATTTGGTATTTTCGTTCTTTTTAAAAACCAACTAAAAGATTGTTGCATGCTCAAAAATTTAAAAGAAAATTTCACTAATATTTTTGAAGACGCCCTCATTGAGGAAATAAGCCAAGTTGGAACTTTAAAAGAAGTTAAAGAAGGCGAGAAATTAATAGAAATTGGCGATTTTGTGCGGTCCATGCCGTTGCTTATTTCTGGGGCGATAAAAATTTTGAGGGAAGATGATGACGGGGACGAACTCTTGCTTTATTTTCTAGAACGGGGCGATACCTGTGCAATGACTTTAACATGCTGTTTGGGACAAAAAAGAAGTGAAATTCGCGCTATCGCAGAGCTTGATACTACTTTGGTTATGATTCCTATCCAAAAAATGGAGGAGTGGACGGGCAAGTACAAGAGTTGGCGCAATTTTGTATTCCAAAGCTATCACGAGCGCCTAACGGAAATGTTCGAAACCATTGATAGTATTGCTTTCTATAATATGGATGAACGCTTGGTAAAATACCTTCAGAACAAACAAAAGGTCACCAATGATTCCATCATCAATTCCACACATCAGGAAATCGCTTATGAGCTTCACACTTCTCGTGTAGTTGTTTCGCGCTTGTTGAAAAAGCTTGAATCAATGGGTAAAATTGAACTTTATCGAAATAGTATCAAAATAATTTCGCTTTAGTTTTAGATTAGTGATTCTTCTGTTTAAATAGTTTCGGTGTAACTTTTGTTACTGCCAAGCATGTTGTTTAACTTTACTTTTGAAGTGTTTACAAATTAGGACTTGAAATACAAAATTTCATTGACAATTCTTATACAGATTGAAATGAATAATTTTGACATTTCATCGTCCTATTTATCTAATATTATATGAAGATGAAATTTTTAGCCACACTTTTTTTGATTCCCCTTTTCACTGCATGTAATACCAACAATAAAAGCGAATATTTGGCAATGGACGGAGTTGCTGAGAACGCTGAAATTGCAATGTATCAGGAGCATCCGGGGAAGAAGCTGATGGAAAACAATTGTTACGCTTGCCACAATCCAAAAACCTCAGAAGAAAATATGATTGCTCCACCTTTTGTAGCTGTAAAGATGCATTATATTTCTGAGGACACTACTAAGGAAGATTTTGTAAAAGCAATGGTAGAATGGTCCAAAAAACCTTCCGAAGAAAAATCAAAAATGCCAGGAGCAATTAAAAAATTTGGATTGATGCCCTATCAATTTTTTCCTGAGGAAACCATCCGACAAATTGCCGATTATATGTTCGATGAGGAAATAGAAGAGCCCCTTTGGTTTGGAGGGCACTATAACAAAATGCACGGCGACCGCCCAATGATGAAAGGAAAAATGGGTCGTGGAAAAGGAATGGGAATGAATAGAAACCGGGAAGTCATCAATAAACAACTTTCTGTTGAGGAACGCGGAATGCAAATGGCGATGACCACAAAAGCTGAACTTGGCAAGAACCTGATGGGTCAAATCCAAAAAAACGGAGTAATTGCGGCACTTGATTTCTGTAATTTGCAAGCCATACCTATAACTGACAGTATGGCTATCGTTAATAAAGCGCACATTAAACGCGTTACTGATAAACCTAGAAACCCAAAAAATAAGGCTAATGCAGCGGAATTGCAATACTTAGAAAATTTTAAAGCACAAGTTGCTGAGGGAGGCGAAGTGAAGCCGATTACAGTACAAATGGGCACTGAAACCGAATTCTATTACCCAATTGTCACTAATTCTATGTGCCTAAAATGCCATGGTACGCCCGGAAAGGAGTTAGAAAAACTTACTTTGTCCAAGATAAAGGAGCTTTACCCAACGGATAAGGCTACAGGTTATGCGGAAAACGAAGTGAGAGGAATTTGGAGTATATGCTTTGAAAAATAGTTAATGAATTATTACGAAACTTTTTGGAGCGATAAATACTTAACAAGGGAAACAGGCTGGGATATTGGCTACATATCCACACCAATAAAAGAGTATATTGATCAACTTTCCAATAAAGACTTAAAAATATTGATTCCCGGTGGCGGAAATTCCTATGAAGCGGAATATCTTTTTAAAAAGGGATTTACCAATGTTTTTGTGATTGATATTTCTTCCATTCCACTAAAAAATTTAGCCGAACGCGTTCCATCGTTTCCAAAAGAAAATCTGTTGCATTCAGATTTTTTTGAACTTCGGGGCACTTTCGACCTTATTTTGGAGCAAACTTTTTTTTGCGCACTCAATCCTAGTTTTCGGAAAGATTACGTTTTAAGAATGCATCAATTATTAAAGCCGAAGGGCAAGCTTGTTGGGCTCCTTTTTAATATTCCGTTGAATAACGATAAACCACCTTTTGGAGGAAATGAGGAAGAGTATATTTTGCTTTTTAAAGAAAAATTCAAAATTCAAAAAATGGAGTTGGCATATAATTCAATTCAGCAACGCTCCGGGAATGAACTTTTTTTTAAACTTA
>CAWDWC010000019.1:0-74790 GCA_963805885.1 uncultured Flavobacteriaceae bacterium | reverse complement strand
TCCGGATGGAACCTATGTTAAAGTTGAAGGCGATATTACCGTGAATGGAAACCTATTTACGCAAACGAAGGTAGTTTGGTACAAGTTGATGATGCTGCCTCAGTAAACAAAACCGGAAACATTACTGTTCAGAAAATCACTCCTTTCCTAGAACCAAAATATTTTATGGTACTAGGAAGTCCTATGACGGCAGAAACGCGTTTAGGAGTTTATGGGAATGCCTATCAGGTGCGTCACCATTTAACAGCCAATTTTAATCCTGATCCTGGCGTTGAAGCTTTTGATCCATTAGCGGAAAACTTTGCAGATGAAGAAGGAGACAACTGGCAGTATCATACCGGAGTTGTAAATGCAGGGGGAAGGCTATTTGGTGTTTCCTCAAGCAAACAACCTAGATAGCGGTATTTATACACTTGATTATCTTTGGGAACACTTAATAATGGTCAAGTGGACTTTAATGTGATTTACAATGGAACCCAAAATGCCAGCCCAAATATTATTGGTAACCCATATGCCTCAGCGATTGATGCTAACTTATTTTTGGGTGATGCCGATAACAGTATGATTGATGCAGTATATTTCTGGGAGCATCTTACAGCTGCTAGCTCAAGTTATCCAGGATACAATGCTAAAAACTACGACATGGGCGATATTTCTATGTACAACAGCTCTGGGGGTGTGAAAGCAGCAAATGACATATCCGTCAGAACCTACCAAGCCTAATGGATACATATCTTCCGGTCAAGGTTTTGGGTTCAAGGCAACAGCCGCAGGAACAGCGAAGTTTAAAAACTATATGCGCGTTACCGGCAACAACGATACCTACAGAAGACCCTCTGTTGCAAAAAACCGTATCTGGCTTCAGGTCTCTAATGAAACTTACGGCCTGAGTAGCGGTATGTTGATCAGTTTTTCAGAAGAATCCATTGATGGTTACGATGCTAAGTTTGACGCAAAACGATTGGCTACCCCAGTGAGTCTTTATTCCAAATTGGCTACGGGCGAAGAACTTGCCATTCAAGGGCGTAGTGCATTTAATGAAAACCAGGAAATTCCATTGGGCTTCATCAGTCAAGTGGAAGAAAATCAAGAGTTCAAAATTTCAATAGGCAACCAAGATGGTACGGTTTGGCCCGATATTCAAGTTTACTTAGTAGACAAAGCTGAAAATGTTATTCATAACATAACCGATTCCGATTATATATTCAAAAGCAAAGAAGGAACACAGAATGAACGTTTTGTATTACTTTTCAAAAGTACTGTTCTTGAGACTCTGGAAAACCAGTTGCTAGCTATAAGTATTTCACCAAACCCTACTAAGGGCAACATAACTATAGTTTCACCAAAAACTGTGATAAATTCAGTGGAAGTATTCGATATCCATGGGAGGAGATTAATGACCGTGGATTATAATGATAATCAATATTCACTGAATCTTTCAGGCTTGCAGAGTGCGACGTATTTCATAAAAATTAATACGCAGGAAGGAACACTTACCAAGCGTGTTGTGAAGAATTAAATGATTTATAAAATAAATTTAAAACCGTCTTTGTTTCTGCAAAGGCGGTTTTTTATATTTTAAAAGTTGAAAGAATAAATTCAAATATTTGTAATTTTGAAGCCACTTATGGGCGAAAAACTTACCAAGCAGGAACTCCACAATCTCGCGATGAATATTGTGGGAAAACAACTAGAAGCCGAAGGCTATGAATTTTTGGGCGTCAATTCAAAATTGAAAAGAGATCCCCAATTTGTTGCCTTGAAAGATAAAATTCTTCATTTTATAATTGTTCGCGCAATTTCTTTTCCACAGGATGCCCATTCATACGATCCTGTTTTTATGCAAACCATTAAAGAACATGCCGCAAAATTTGAAGCTAAAACCTATTATGCAGGAGTGGGTCTTGGACACGGAAGCGATTATGGACAACCAGTATTGAAAAATGAAGATTACACAATGGTTTATAAAGGATTACAGGAAATATTATGAAGAAACTACTTTTTATACCAGTGTTGTTGCTTTTCATTTTTTGTGAAAAGAAAGAACCACAACCTCTTTTTTTACAAGGAGATGCTTTTGGTACAACCTATAGTATTCAGTTTTATTCTGAAAAAAATATCGACTTTAAAAAAGGGTTGGACTCTGTTATCGATGCTGTAAATCAATCTGTAAGCACTTATATTCCTGATAGTGATATTTCGAAAGTGAACAAGGGAGATTCCACAGTTGTAGTCGATTCAATTTTCCGTGAGGTTTTTAAAATTTCTGAAACAGTAAACAAAAAAACAAATGGTTATTTTGATCCTACTGTTGGAGTATTGCGAAATGCTTATGGTTTTGGCGATGTAAGACCACTGAAGAATATTGATAGTACTACCGTAGATTCCCTTATGCAATATGTAGGTTTCAGCAAAGTGAAAATTGAAAATGATGGGACTGTCTCAAAAAAATATCCTCAGATTTATTTTGATTTTAACGCCGTGGCAAAAGGTTTCGGAATTGATTGTCTTGGAGGCTATCTGGAATCCAAAGGTGTAACTGATTATCTAATTGAATTGGGCGGCGAAATTCTTACTAAAGGACAAAATGTTCAAAAAGAACAAGAATGGGTAGTTGGCATTGAAGCGGTAGATTCAGAATTGGAAGACCGAAGTTTTGAAACAACCGTGAACTTAAAAAATGTGGGGATGGCCTCTTCAGGCAATTATCGCAAATTTAGGGTTGATTCCCTGACTGGAAAAAAATATGTACATACCTTGAATCCGTTAACTGGTTCTGCAGAAAAAAGTGATGTAACTAGCGCAACCGTAATTGCACCAACTTGTGGTGTGGCAGATGCTTATGCAACTTCCTTTATGGCTTTGGGTCTGATAAAATCCAAAGAATTATTGAAAAATTTGCCAAATATTGAAGCATATCTTACTTATAGCGATTCATTAAATAACCATAAGGTTTTTATGACTGAAGGTTTCAAAAAAAGAATGCCCAAATAAATTACCTCTTTAAGGTGAAATGACCACGGTACTTAGGTCTATTTTCAATCTCAATCGTAAACCAATAATCGTTTGTTGGTAATTTATTTTCCTTCTGATTGGTTCCATCCCAACCTTTGGAAATTGGCGAAATTTGTTTCAATAATTTTCCAAAACGATCAAAAATATAAATCTTCGCATTCGGAAATTCGTCCATCCCAATGATATGCCAATAGTCGTGATACCCATCATCGTTGGGCGTAAAATAGCGCGGATAATCCAAAATTAAAACCTGTTGGGAAACGGTACCACAACCCCGTCTATCACGAACAAAAACGGTGTAATACCCATTTTTAAGTCCGGTAAAAATATTGCTGTTTTGGTAAATTAAGTTAGTGTCCAATGCATAATCATATAACCCTGGACCTTCAACAATTACCTCGATAGAATTATTTGAACCACTAAAATCGATTACTTTTATTTCATTTATGGTTGCAATGTCTGAAGGAAACACCTCAACGCTTACATTGTTTTCACAACCAAAATAACTTGTAACGGTAACGGTATAAGTTCCGGGAGCATCAATAAAAATTTTATTTAAATTTGCTCCTTCCTCACCCGTATTCCAAACGTAATACTGAAATCCTGCTTGTACCGAAATTTTTAACGGCTCGGTGGCATTGAGACAGTATAAATAAGACTCCTGATCAAATACCGGAATTGGCAACGGATTTACAACAATGTAGAATTGGGTATAATCAAAACATCCGGTAGCAATTTCAAGCATTTTCACATAAATGGTTTGAAGATTGACGGTATTTCTAAAAGTGCCAGAAACCGGATTTGTTCCATTCAGTCTGTCTTCTAGGGAAGTGTAATACGTTATTTCAAAATCGCTGGCTGGAAGTCCATTCAGGATTTCTTCATCTTTTTCATTGAGGTTTACAGAAATTTGACCGTCAAAATCATCGTCACAGGCAACAAAGCTTTCGGGCTGGGTTGCCAGTTTTATTCTTTTTATAGATCCTTGAAAGGATGTTACAGCAAAACATAATGCGTCATATTCATCAGTAACCCGAACAAATATAGTAAGAGGTGTTTCTATAAGATTTACATATCGGCCAATTGGATTTATATTGTTATCGGCATCATTTTGAGTGTAATGATAACTGAAAACATATCCTTGCGGATCTGCAATCACCTCAGGAATGATTGAATCCAAAGGATAGAGTAGGGTCGAAGTATAATTACAAAATATAACATCTGCCGGGGTCATTAATTCGGGACTGCCTACTTCAATTGTAAAAGAAGTTAAATTACTACAACCGTTCGTTCTTTCAATTCGGGCATAAATAGTTTGAGGATTGGCAGTACTGTGATACGGGCTTGCCAATGGGTTTATACCAATACTTGCATCGTTTAAGGTTGCGTGGTACGTCACGCCCACATTATTTTGGGAACCAATTATTGTACTGGTTTGCAGTTCAAGATTAAAATCTGTAAAACCATCTGGATTGCCATCTGTATCGCAATTAACCAAATTTTCAGGTTGGTTTGCCGTAACGGCATTTGGCAATTTTGCTGTTCCTGTATAAAACAAGCTTAAAGGTCCAGAACCTACAGCTCTATCAACTAATAAGTAATAAATGTCGCCTGCCGAAGCTTCTATATACTTTAAATAACCATTCCCATCTTCGCCCGGACCTTCATTAACGTCTGTTTCATCCATATTGAGCCCAGTGGCAACCGGAACGCCAGCATCTAATGGATTTGTACTGGAACACCTAATGGACGAACCCAACGTGGTACACGTAACGGTGGGTCCGAATATGGCAAAATCATAATCATCTTCTCCGTTATCGGGAACAATATCAAAGGTAAAAGTGCCCGATTCAATAATAATAAATTTGAACCAAATGTTATTTTGATCAAAAACGTAGCAAGGAGGAACTTCATTTCCTGGCAACGAAAACTCGTCAAAGCCGATCCCGCTTGGATCAATCCCTAAGCTTGAATTGCCGCAAATTATAATTGCATTTACGCAGTCATTAGGATTTTGGGATAAACCTATAAAAGAAAATCCGAGAAAAAGAAGTAGTAGTTTTAATTTCATTCAGAATTATTTCGGACAAAAGAACAACTTATTTTTTACATACCGGAATTAATTCCCCATTCGGTAATCTGTATTTTTCTACTTCTGTCGAAGAAATAATATTTGTGTAATCCACAGCTTCTACATTAAACCCAATTCTTTCAAGTTTGGTGAAATAATCCATTCCATAGATCCTAACGTGGTCGTATTGTCCAAATATTTTTGCGCGTTCTTTTGGGTCTGTTATACTATCATCTTCAAACGTGGTTTTTAAATCTGCTCTGTATGGAACTTGAAGAATTGCAGTACCGCCGGGCGCCAAAACGCGATAAATTTCCTGCATCGCTTTTGTATCGTCAGGAATATGTTCCAAAACGTGGTTGCAAATTATAAAGTCGAATTCGTTATTTTTAAAGGGTAAATCACAAATATCTGCCTTTACATCAGCAATCGGGGAATTGAGATCGGTTGTGGTGTAATCCAGATTTTTCATTTTCCTGAATTTCTTATAAAATGCCTGCTCCGGTGCGAAATGAAGTACTTTCAGGGGTTCTCTGAAGAAGTCTGTTTCATTTTGAAGATAAAGCCAGAATAATCTATGCCGTTCCAAAGAAAGTGTGCCGGGAGATAACACATTTTCACGTACAATTTCATACCCATAAGGAAGAAATTTTCTGTAAGATTTGCCATCAATGGGATCTGTGTATTTATTCCCTTTCAGAAAAAAAGCAAGTATGGGCCTGCCGATAATACTCAATCTAATGAGAAGGGGTCTTGGAATGGTATTTAGGATTTTTTTGAACAAATTGAAAATCAGATTTACTTTTGCCTCTGTGTTCTCTGTGTCTCTGTGGTTTAAAATTTACCATAGAGGTACAGAAGCCACAAAGTATAATGTTTTTTAATCGTTAATTCCGGAATTCTTTTTCCTCGTCGCTTTCAATCCCCAAGGCTTCATAAACATAATCAAAAGTAGAAAGCAATTCAGGTTTTCCGTTTACCAAAGCAATGTCGTGCTCAAAGTGTGCGCTTGGTTGCCCGTCTTGTGTAACAATAGTCCAACCATCGCTTAACTGTTTTATTTTGTGCGTTCCCATATTTATCATCGGCTCTAAAGCAACGGTCATCCCTTCAATAAATTTTTTGCCTCTTCCGCGACGGCCATAATTTGGCATTTCTGGGTCTTCGTGCATTTTTTTACCCAAACCGTGGCCAACCAACTCTCGAACCACACCATAGCCTTGCGCTTCGCAATAACTTTGAATAGCAAAGCCAACGTCGCCTACACGATTGCCAGCTTTAAATTCACGAATACCTATATAAAGGGACTCTTTGGTAATTTTCAACAATTTTTTTATTTCGGGTGCTACTTCGCCCACTTCAAAAGTATAGGCGTGGTCTCCATAAAACCCATTTTTAATTGCGCCACAATCTATGGCAACAATATCTCCTTCCTTTAAAGGTACATCTGTGGGCAAGCCGTGAACTACCGCATCATTAACACTGGTAAGTAGCGTTGAAGGGCAATCGTACAATCCCAAAAAACCGGGAATTGCATCTTGGCTTCTGATGTAATCCTCCGCCATTTTATTTAGCTTATTGGTTGTCATGCCCGGTTTTACTTCCTTTGCGAGCATTCCCAAAGTGCGGGACACTACCAAAGCGCTTTCACGCATCAATTCAATTTCTTCTCTTGTTTTTGGAATTATCATAGTGCTATTTTAAAAAGGAAAAAAATCCTTTTTTCTGGGTTTTAGATTTTGCTGGCGCTGGTTCGCCAATAAGTTGTTGATATATCTCGCCCCAACTTTTTAGTCCGCCAATGTTACGGTCGTCTATAAAAACATCTGCGTGAATTTTTCGGCTGTAAGAAAAATCAAATTCTTCTTCGGGAAAACTTTGGTTTACAGCGTAAAAAACGATGCCGTTTTCTTCACAGAATTTTACGGCATCTTCTAAAGCACTTCCCTTACGATAAGTCCACAAAATTAGTCTATGGCCTCCATCCTGAAGTTTTTTAAGCGTTTCAAAAGCAAAAATAATGGGGCGACCAATTCGCGGATATTCGTCTTCAACGATAGTCCCGTCAAAATCTACTGCAATTGTTAAGGTCTCTCTGATCATTTTCAATTTTCAAAGCGCAAAATTACAAAGAATTATACCGATGCTAAAGTTTTATTCGGCGTAAGCGTGTTTGTATTCCTTTCCGCTTAAAATGGCGAGCATATCTTTTTCAAGACTTTCAATAGGGTATTCCACAATTCGGCCCAATTCTTTTCCGTCTTTATAAAATATAATTGTAGGCACATTGGTGATATCTTTTCCCTTCTCAAATCCTTGCGGGGTTGTTTTTTCTTCAGAAACAGTTATCAGAGTGAGTTTTGATTCGTCAAAACCAGCTTCGTCCAGAATTTTATAAAAATGAGGTGTTTCGCGCTGGCTGTCTTCGCACCAAGTGCCCATAAAAACAGTTATTGTTACATCTTTTAAAAGCGGGTTTAACTTTGCTACCGTTTCTAAATCTACCTTATAATCTTTATAGCCCGTATTGAACCAATCTTTAAATGCATCCATTTGAAACCCTTTTCGGTTGGCTTCTCCTAAGAGCATCACGGAATCTTCATAAGGAACGGTATCGTTTATTTTCTCTTGAGCTTCATGGCTTCGGGATTCTGTAATCATTTCTTTTGATGTATTTTCTGCTACTTTATTTTTTTCCCTTGAAGAGTTACAGGCTACTAATAGTGTTGCTGAAAGTATAATAAAAAGCTTTTTCATAAAATTTAAATTAGGGAATGTTGTGTCATTATCTCTGGCTTTTCTATACCCATAATATCGAGAATCGTTGGGGCTATATCGCCCAAAATACCGTTTTTAACGGTTTTTATTTCATTGTCCACAATTATTATTGGAACCGGGTTAGTAGTGTGTGCCGTGTTTGGAGAACCGTCCGGGTTTCGCATCGTTTCGCTGTTGCCATGGTCAGCTATGATTATTGTAGCATAATGGCTTTCCAAGGCTTGTTCTACAATTGCTTTTGCACATTTATCTACTGTTTCGCAAGCTTTTACAGCTGCTTCAAAAACACCTGTGTGGCCAACCATATCTGCGTTTGCGAAATTTAAACAAATAAAATCCACAGTTTCTTTTTCAATTTCTGGAAGAATCATATCCCGAAGTTCATAAGCGCTCATTTCAGGTTTTAAATCGTAAGTCGCCACAGTAGGCGAGGGGCAAAGGATTCTTTTTTCGCCCTCAAATGGAATTTCCCTTCCACCGGAAAAGAAGAACGTAACGTGAGGGTATTTCTCTGTTTCAGCAATACGGATTTGCTTCTTTCCGTGCTTCTCCAAAATTTCGCCCAAGGTGTCGTGCAGGTTTTCTTTGTTGTAAACTACGTGGATATTCCCAAAGGAATCGTCATAATTGGTAAGAGTTACAAAATAAAGTGGAAGCGTTTTCATCCCAAAGCTTTCGTGTTCTTTTTGGGTTAAAACTTCTGTGAGCTGCCTGCCGCGATCAGTCCTAAAGTTGAAGAAAATCAATACATCATCCTTTTCAATGGTTGCGACCGGTCTTCCTTCATTATTGGTCATCACAATTGGTTCGATGAACTCATCGGTAATTCCTTCGGCGTAACTTTCGGCAATACTTTTTATGGCATCGTGAGATGGTTTCCCTTTTCCAAACACTAACAAATCATAGGCTTTTTTCACACGCTCCCAACGTTTGTCGCGATCCATGGCATAATAACGTCCAATGATTGAAGCCAGTTTTCCACCAGTTTTTTCCAAATGGTTTTCCAGTTCCGCAATAAAACCTTTTCCCGATTGTGGATCTACATCGCGACCATCAGTAAAGGCGTGGACATACACATTTTTCAATCCATCGTTTTGCGCTGCGGTCAACAATCCTTTTAAATGATCTATATGTGAATGTACGCCACCATCAGAAACTAGACCCAAAAAGTGTACATTTTTGTTATGACTTTGCGCGTATTCAAATGCTTTTTGAAGTTCGGGCTCGTTGCTCAATGTGTCTTTTTCAACTGCCATATTTATTTTGGCTAGGTCTTGATAAACAATTCTTCCTGCCCCTAAATTCATATGGCCTACCTCGCTATTGCCCATTTGTCCTTCGGGCAGACCAACGTTCATTCCGTCCGTCAATAATTGGGCGTGTGGATATTTTTTATAAAGTGAATCAATAAAAGGCGTGTCAGCCTGTGCAATGGCAGAAACAGCAGGATCTTGTGTAACTCCCCAGCCGTCGAGAATCATTAAAAGAACTTTTTTATTCATGCTGCAAAGATACAAAGGGTTGTTGGAAATTAAATTTTGAAATCTGTTTTATGACTCCATAAGTTTAGAACATCAAATTTGAAACCTTTAAACTTTGAACTTTGAACCCATTTTAAGAAAGTAATTTCGGATTGATATCCAATATATTCTCATTCACATATTTTGAAACGAAAGCTTCAGAAAAATGTTCGTTACCCAAAATGTTTTCTTCTGAAAGCATTTTCTTTACATCAATCTGTTGTTTGTACGCCTTCAGCATCGGGATGGAAACTGGCGCATAACTGAAATGCCAAGGTTCATATTTAAACCCTTTTCGGTTGCCGTTGTCTGTGTAAACTTCGTAAAAGTCAAACTTGGAAGCATTTTCATTGAGCCATGTTTTCAACTTGCAAAATGGGCCCGTTCCATGAAAATTTTCAGGCATCAACACATTTGCAGGGCGCGGGGCGTTGGCATCAATTATATCAATATCGGTTCCCCAATGATGGCGCGAAGTACCGGGAATGGTGGAATAATCTATTATTTTTTGAATCGCTTTTTCCGGTGAAAGCCCTTCGGAAGTGAAGCGGTTGTACTTCCCTTCAAAAATTTCTTTCTGCCGCTGAAAGCTACGGTAGGCTGAAACCACTTCTATATCTATGTTTTCCTTTGCCGCTGCTCCTTTCATACGGTTAAATGCTTCCTTCGCAGTTTTGTGCATTTTTGAGGTGTAACTGTCTCCTACAATATCTGGGTTTCCTTTGCCAATCAATTGGTTTCGGGTAAATTCTCCCATAAAATTTTTGAAAGAGAACTGAGGAAATATTGCTAAACTTAGCCCGGTAATACTTGAAATTTTGATAAATTCGTTTCGTTTCATTAAATGTGAAAATTCTAAGTTTTTAAGTTTACTAAATTCGTTAAAAATAATTTAGCACTCGATTATTGCTTCTTTTTTTAATTGAATTTTAGGAATTGAAATTGTATTTCGTTCAAAGAAAAGGAATGTATTTTATACATTTACTAACCATATAAAACCTTAAATAGTATGACTTCCCTGAAACTATCCGCGATTTTTTTGATTTTCAGTTTTACTGTTGCATCGGTAAATGCCCAAAACGTCATGATTACCAATAACAATTCTCCCAACGAACCTTCTATAATGATGAATCCGCTAAACACAGATATTCTTGTAGCTGGCGCAAATTTGAATAATTTGTACAACAGTAGCGATGGCGGTCTTACTTGGAGTGAGCAAACTATGACTTCAACGTACGGTGTTTGGGGTGACCCAGCGTTTGATGTGGATACGGACGGGAACTTTTATTATTTCCATCTTTCAAATCCCGCCAGTGGAAACTGGATTGATCGAATTGTGTGTCAAAAGTCTACGGATGATGGCAACACTTGGAGTGGGGGAACATTTACTGGTTTAAATGGAAACAAAGCCCAGGACAAACAGTGGAGTGTCATAGACCGTAACAATAACAATATTTATTTAACATGGACGCAGTTTGATGATTACGGAAGTAGCAACCCGAATGATAAATCTATTATTCTTTTTTCAAAATCTACAGATGGTGCACAGACGTGGTCAACTCCAAAAAAGATAAATATTCTGGACGGTGATTGTGTGGATGAAGATAACACGGTGGAAGGAGCTGTTCCTGCAGTAGGCCCGAATGGTGAAATATATGTTGCTTGGGCTGGACCAAATGGAATTGTTTTTAACAAATCTTTGGACCAAGGTGAAACTTGGCTAAACCAAGAAATTGCGATAGACCCAATGCCAACGGGTTGGGACTATTCCATTCCGGGGATATATCGCGGCAATGGTTTGCCAATAACAAAATGTGACCTAAGCGGTGGACCAAACAACGGAACTATATATGTAAACTGGAGCGACCAACGAAACGGTGCTAATGATACTGATGTTTGGATGAGTAAATCTACCGATGGAGGCGATACATGGAGTGGGCCAATACGTGTGAATGACGATCCAGCCGGGAAACAACAATTTTTCACTTGGATGGATATTGACCAAACCAACGGAAACCTGTTTTTTGTGTTTTACGACAGAAGAAATTATACCGACAATAAAACTGATGTTTATCTTGCCTATTCAGATGATGGTGGAAATATTATTGTAAACAAACGAATAAGCGAATCGCCTTTTACGCCCAATTCTGGAGTTTTCTTTGGCGATTATACCAATATTGTGGCGCACAACAACATAGTTCGCCCTATTTGGACACGGCTTGACACTTCTCAATTAAGTATTTGGACTGATGTTACCCCGTTCACAATTCTTTCAGTAGAAGATGGAGCCGAACAGCAAGTTAACAACGCCGTGCAGTATCCAAACCCTGCTAGTGACATGAGCTATGTTTCCTTTAAGCTTCACGAGGAGTCCACCGTGAGTATTGATATTTTTGATGCACAGGGCAGAAAAACATTTACAGTTATGAATAATGAAACTAAGGGCTACGGAAAATATATTGTTCCTATAAACTTGAGTGAAATAAATCTTACAAACGGAAGCTATTTCTGTAAACTTACCGTGAACGGAATTTCCAAAACCCTTAAAATGATTGTAGTTGAATAATGGTAAAAAGTAATATTCTAATTAAAATTATTCCACCTGCGGAAATTTTTAGCATCATTCCACTTTTGCAAAAACTGGGTAATTTTTCCGTTTCCGAAATGCTTTTGAAAGAACGTTTGCAGGAAATGGCGCAACAACACTACGAATGTCTTGGTGTTTTTGATTCTGAAAAATTAATCGGAATCTGCGGTCTCTGGTTTCAAACCCGCCACTATGCTGGAAAAAGTGTGGAGATGGACCACGTTATTATAGATGATGCATACCGAAATCTTGGAATTGGAAAAATGCTGATTGAGTTTATAAGTGATTATGCCAAAAAAAAGTCTTGTAATTGGATAGAGTTAAATAGTTACGTACATAATTTCCTTTCCCATAAATTTTTCTACAACCAAGGCTTTGTGGCAAAGGGATATCATTTTGTTAAGGAACTATAAATTTAAGTGTTTCAATCCCTCTAAGTCCCAATAACTTCATCTGTCTGACTCCCTTTAACCAGAATTAAAATTAAAGAAAACCAACAAGCCCCTTACCCTTTTATTTTCCAAAAAAACCGGCAGATCAAAAAACCTTTTGGATTTTAACATCACAAGGACCCTGTATTATATTCTTACAACGTTTTCCAATCTACATACCTTATAGAATTTCAATATCCCTTAAAATATTCAAGCCTCTATATTATGACATCCGTTAGACAAATTAGATAGATATCTAACTTTAGCTTAAAGTGTATTTAAAGTATATCTATAGCGTGTATATAGCGTATCTATAGCGTATTTATAGTTATATTTATACCATTGCCCCCATTAGAAATAGCCCAAACTTGCGCACCCATTTAAAGAATCACTTAAATAAAATCTTGAACTATTCTTTTATAATAGATTTTTCTACCTCCAAAAACCTTTCATAGCTCAGGAGTAATGTTTTTTTAAATACTAACCATCCTAATTTTAGGATGTGAATAGGTGCTATACACTTATAAAAGCAGGGAATTTGAAAGAAATTTCCATTGGCTTTTCAATAGTGTTCAATTGTGAAAGAACCCTGATGCAATAGCAAAAGAAATTGAACCCAAATAATAAACCATACGAAGTATGGCAATCCTTTTAACGCTACCTCAAATATTAAAGGTCTTACTATAGTTTTAAGTAAGTGTCACTCGCTACCTCATAAGGCTCTTTCCCTTGCTCAAAAACACGCGCCTTCAATTCGCCTTTAAGAATAATTTCATCATCATTTACACGTAGCCAACTGCCTTCACGCAAACCAACCACGGGAACGGTATTTTGGGTATGAAATTCCGCAATACGGGTTTCGCGGGTTTCGCCCATATGTTTGCTATTTGGTTCTGGGTCCAAATAATGGGGGTTGAGGTTAAAGGGAATTACGCCCAAAGTTTTAAAAGAAGGCGGATAAACAATAGGCATATCGTTAGTAGTTTGCATAGAAACCCCGCAAATATTGCTTCCGGCGCTAGTGCCCATATACGGTAAGCCATTAAAAATAGCTTCGCGAAGCGGTTGCATTAGTTCTAAACGGTAAAGTGCGCTCACCAAAACAAAAGTATTTCCGCCGCCGGTAAAGGCGCCTTTTGCATTTTTTAAAGCTTCCGCAGGATTTTCAAAAGTGTGCAATCCAATCAATTTTTTACCAATTTTATTAAAAGCCTTTGCGGCTTTTTCAGTATACTCATCATGACTGATACCTCCCGGACGGGCATAAGGGATGAAGATAACTTCTTCGGTATCCTTAAATAGTTCAGTCATTTCATCGGTTAGATAATCCAAATATTCGCCGCCGTAAACGGTGCTGGTACTTGCTATTATTAGGTTTTTCATTTCTAATGCTTTTTTCTGAAGTGTAAATTTAACAATTGAAAGTGGTATAAACTTTAAGTTTTCGCTAACAAAACAAAACCGTATCTTTATTGAATGGCAAAAAAACTACTTCTACTATTATTTATTATTGCTTCTCCCGCGCTTTCGCACAGGATATTGACCGTACCAAAGTGGCTGGAAAAATCCATGTGCCCAATGGTGATGATGTGAGGGAATCAATATCTACAATGTTTCTTCGCAAAAAGGAACCGTAACAAATCCCGATGGAACTTTCGAAATTGAAATAGCAGAAAACGACCGAGTACAGATAACCGCATTGCAATACCAATCTTTTACGGTGGTTATTGATAAAGGTATTATAAAACAAAAACGGATGAATATTGTTATGAATCCATCAATCAATCAATTGGATGAAGTTGTGGTTAGACCCTATGATCTTTCGGGCAATATTAATGTGGATGTAAAAAAAATACATACTTATACTGTTAATAAAGATTGGGACTTTACTTATGAAAACCTAGAGTATGGCTACCATTTTGAACCGGACGATAAAACAAAAATAGCTGGAAACGCTGCAGAGGAAGCTCTGCATGGCAACACATTGACAAATGGTGCCAATATTTTAGGGATTTTGTCAGGAGCGGTAGGTTTATTGTTCCCAAAAAAGAAAAAATCACCCCAGCTGAAAAACTGGAAACGGGCAATGAGTTGAACAATAATCTGCAGCAGCGTTTCAGCAGAAACTTTATAGCTTCCACTTTTGATATTCCAGAAGAAAAAGCTGTGGATTTTCTTTATTTTGCACAAGAAAACGGGATGGAAAAACGCTTGCTGAAACCCGAAAATGAAATGGAATTGATGGAATTTCTTTTCAAACAAAGCAAAGAATACAAAGAACGCAGTGAATAAAAAAGGCCTTTGTATTTTGCTGTTTTGTGTTTTCGCAGTCTTAAAATTACTGCGCAGGAAAAATCATTACAGGGAAAAATCACCAATGATACTGATATTGAAGGTATCCACGTGCTTAACACTTCCTCACGCTTTAATACCATTACGAATGAAAACGGCCACTTCTCCATACAGGTGAAGCCTTTGGATACACTGCTCTTTTCGTCAATAAAATATATGCCCGAAAAAGTGGTTGTTACGGATGCTATTTTTGAAAAAGGAATTATTACCATTAAACTTACCGAACTTGTAAACGAACTGGATGAAGTTTTTTTAGCAACCCGACCTTTCCGGTAACATCGCGGCAGATCTTAAAAAAATTAAAACTGAAAAGCCCATCAATTTTGATGATGTTGGAATTCCGGGTTTTAAGGGAAAACCCGAAGAGAAAATTGTACCTCTGTACTTTGCAGTTACTCCGTTGAGCGTTAATTTGGAAGCACTGTATAAGCATATTTCTGGGTATTATAAAGAACTTAAAATTAGAAGAAAATGGGAATATGAAAATAATGCCGTAGCCAAGATGTTAAATTATTATACCATCCCATTTTTCACCACCACATACGGTATTCCTGAAAATAGAGTTTATGACTTCCTGCTTTTCTGTGCCGAAACTACTCAAATTGAAAACGATTTTAAAAAAGAACATTACGGAAGCGTACTGTTGGTTTTTGAAGAAAAAGGAAAGCTTTATGCCAGCCGTCTTTCTGAAGAAAATAAAAAATGAATATTTGTAACGTCTGTCAAAAGAAAACGTCTAATGTTCCATTAGCTCCCCTTTTTTATATGAAGTATTTTAAATTTCTCCTTTTATTGTTAGTATTTCCAATTATTTCGGCCACTCCTGTCCATAAATTTTACGTGAGCATTACCAAGATAGAATACGTTAAAGAAAAAAGCTCACTTCAAATAATCACCAAAATCTTTATTGACGATATTGAAGATGCATTACAACAGCGCTATGATCCTTCCATTTCTTTAGACACCAAAAAGGAAACTGAGGCAGCTGATGAACATCTGAAGAATTACATCCTTCAGAAAATAAATATTAAAGTGAATGGAAAACCCGTAAAGCTTGATTATATAGGCAAGGAATACGATACAGATATGGTCTTGGCTTATATTGAAGTAAAAGATGTGAACGAACTGAAAACCATTGAAATTGAAAACAAAGTGTTGATGGATATGTTCCCTGAACAACAAAATATTATCCATCTAAAAACCCCAAAAGCCCGTCGCAGCCTGATGCTAGACCACGATGAGCCCAAAGGCAAATTGGATTTTAATTGATGCCTTGTTAGCCCTAAAATATACTTTTATAACTTTTTAATTATTATGCGAATACTTAACTCCTTATTTATAACCTCACTATTCCTAGCCTCTGCAATGCTTTCAGCTCAGGAAGAAAACGAAACGGCCAAACGGGATCCAGGCCATTTGAACACCAACCGTTTTAAGCAGATGTATGAAGAATTTTCAACACCCAATATGTTCCGCACTGCTAGCGGCGCGCCTGGGCCAAATTACTATCAGCAACAGGCAGACTATGTTATGGATGTAGAGTTGGATGATAAAAACAAAAAAATTACCGGTAACGAAACCATTACCTATACCAACAATTCACCCGATCCGTTGGAGTTTTTGTGGGTACAGCTCGACCAAAATAAAAGAGCTAAAGATTCAAAATCACCTTTGATTGAATCTTCAGATGCGAAACCTTCAGATATGGCTGGAAGTTTTGTTAAAAATTATATGGTAAATGAATTTGATGGCGGTTTCAATATTATGGAAGTTAAAGATGCCAAAGGAAGCCCATTAAAATACACCATCAACCAAACTATGATGCGTGTGGATATGCCGAAAAATTTGATGCCTGGTGAAAAATTTGTCTTTTCTATTAAATGGTGGTACAACATAAACGACCACGTAGTGGATCGCGCCCGAAGCGGTTATGAAACTTTTGAGGACGGCAATCGAGGTTATGTTATAGCACAGTTTTATCCGCGAATGGCGGTTTATAACGATGTGGAAGGATGGCAGAATAGCCAATTCTGGGGAAGAGATGAGTTTGCGCTTCCTTTCGGGAATTTTGAAGTGAATATAACCGTTCCTGCAGACCATATCTTGGATGGTACAGGCGAACTTCAAAATAGAAAGGAAATTTTTACTAAAGAAATGATGAACCGTTACGAAGCTGCGCAAAAATCTTTTGACAAACCAGTAATTATTGTAACGCAGGCTGAAGCTGAAGCAACTTCAAAAAACTTTTCAACCGCAAAAAAAACTTGGAAGTTTAAAGCAGAAAATGTTCGTGATTATGCTTTCGCCACTTCCCGAAAATATATTTGGGATATGATGGCCGTAAAAATGGGCAACCGTTCAGTTATGGCAGTTTCACTATATCCACCAGAAGGCAAATCCGCTTTGGGAGGATTGGTCCACAAGAGCTGTGGCTAGTACTTTGAATTCTTATTCACGAATGACCTTTGATTACCCGTACTCAAAAGCTATTTCGGTAAGCGCCAAAAATCAAGGAATGGAATACCCAATGATTTGCTGGAATCATGGAAGACCTGACAAAGACGGAAGTATCAGCGACCGCACAAAATTTGGAATGATAAGCGTTATAATTCACGAAGTAGGCCACAACTATTTCCCAATGATCATAAATAGCGACGAACGCCAATGGACCTGGATGGACGAAGGTTTGAACACGTTTACACAATATGTTGCCGAGCAGGATTTTGCCGAAAAGCATCCTGAAGCTATTGCACCGAACAAAAAGTATCCTTCCCGACGTGGTCCAGCAAAGAAAATTGTTGATTATATGGCGGGTGATCAAAGTCAATTGGCACCTATTATGAGCAAAGGTTTAAATGTTTATGATTTTGGAGCAAATGCCTATTCAAAACCAGCAACTGCTTTGAACATTCTTCGCGAAACCATTATGGGCCGCGAACTTTTTGATTTTGCCTTTAAAACCTACGCAAACCGCTGGATGTTTAAACATCCAACACCAGAGGATTTCTTCAGAACAATGGAAGATGCTTCTGCAGTAGATTTGGATTGGTACTGGAGAGAGTGGTTTTACACTACAGACTATGTAGATATAGGCATAAAGGACGTTAAAAAGTTCTACGTTACTTCAAAAATGAACAAAGAAGTAAAACAAATTATTACCGCACGTGGAATTTCAGAAAGTGACCTGCCGTCAATGGTCTATATGGTTGAGGAAGGCAGTGAGGATTTTGATGAAAGTATGCGTGTTTCCAACATTGATGAAATTCAAACGCTGAAGGAATATATTATGGACAATATTCCTGTGGAAGAAAGAGCGAAGTTGAAACGTCCAAAATACTTTTATAAAGTGACTTTTGAAAAACCGGGAGGTATCCCAATGCCTATTATTGTGCAATATACTTATAGCGATGGAAGCGCAGAAAAAATTACTTATCCAGCCGAAATATGGCGAAAAAATGACGAATCGGTAGGGAAGGTTATTGCTTCGGAAAAAGAAATTACCAAAATAGAAGTGGATCCTGATGAAGAAACTGCCGATATCGATACATCAAACAACACTTGGCCAAAACGAAAAAAATTGGGAGCTTTTGATAAATTCAAAAAAAAAACAAACCCAGATTAATTTTAACTTTGTTCCTTTAAAACCCTTTTGCTATATTTTGAAGAAGGGTTTTTTATTAACAATGAATGTTTGAAAAACTCATTACTCATTACTCATTACTCATATCTCGTTAGTATATTTGCACTATGATTTCACAGGCAATTTTTCTTTTCATTAGTGGTGCCGAAATAGGTTTTATCCTCTTTATCGTGCTTTTGGTTTTTGGTGCAGATAAAGTGCCAGAAATAGCCCGAGGATTGGGCAAAGGATGCGACAAATAAAAGATGCCACCAACGATATTAAATCTGAAATCACCAAAAGTGCCGAAAAGCAATGGATTGATATTGATATTACCAAAGACGTTCAAAAGCAAATAGACCAAGTAAAGGAAGATGTTGATGAAGTTACAGGCCCGATCAAAAGGAAATTCTAAACCTCCCTTATTGAAATTCACTAATATTACTCTTGAAATTGTAAGTCCATCGCGTATTGGCAGTATCACTGTTTCCAGTTTCGGCATGCTCGTTTAGCAATTTATTGTAATGAATAAGTGCTTTGGTATCTTCATCATCTTCTTTCACTTTCTCCACAACTTTTCCACTCCACAAAACATTATCGCTCAAAATAACCGAACCCTTTTTTAGCTTCGGAAGAATAATTTCCAGATAGTTTGGATAGTTGTTTTTATCGGCATCAATAAAAACCAAATCGAAAGTTTTGTCTAGTTGCGGAATGATTTCCAAGGCATTTCCCAAATGCTGAAAAATCTTGTTTTCCGATAAGGGGATGCATCAAAATATTTTCGTTGAAAATCAAATAATTCCTCATTGATGTCTATCGTATGAAGTTCACCATCTTCCTGCATTCCTTCAGCCAAACACAAAGCGGAATAACCTGTATAAGTTCCAATTTCAAGAATATTTTCGGTTGAATTAATTTTGAAAGCATACTCAAAACACTTCCTTGTAAATGCCCACTCAACATTCGTGGTTGCATTTGTTTTTGCCAGGTTTCACGGTTCAGTTTTGCAAGCAATTCGGGTTCGGCTTGCGAATGTTTTTCTACGTAATCGTTTATTTTTTCGGGAAGAAAATCCATTTTGAAATTTTTAGTGAATGCCACCCATCATCTTTTTTATGATTGGCGAAATAAGTATTGCAAATATACCCACAATCACACTAATTACCCCAAAACTTGCATACACGGAAACATATGAAAACAATTGCTGAAAAGCATCACTTTGTCCTGAAGCAATTTGTGGGGTCAATCCCGTGATGTATTCAGTAATACTTCCGAAGATTCCTTCGGAAAAAACAGTTGGTATTTCCATCTGAAACGGTAGTTAGTTTTGCAATTTTTCCCGCGAAAAAATGTCCGTAAAAATTCGCCGAAAACCAAACACCCATAATAAAAGCTACATATTTTAAAGGCGAAAGCTCCGTCATTTTTGAAAGTCCGATGGGAGAGAGAAATAACTCCCCAACTGTTAAAACCAGATAACCTATTACCAAATAACTCATCGAGGTTTTTGCAAAATCATCCACACTGTGTGCGGAAAGTGCAAAAACGATAAAACCGAGTCCGAGAAATAACAATCCCAAGCCCAAACTTTACTGCAGAATTTGGATTTATTTTTCTTCGACTCAAATACGTCCAAAGCATTGAAAATGGAATGGCGAAAAGAATTATAAAACCTGCATTGATGCTGTTGGTTCCCGCAGCGTCCATCCCTACCAAATTCACATTTCTATCTGCAAAAAGGGTCAATGAACTTCCAGCTTGTTCAAAAATTGCGGCAAACAAAGTGTATAAAACCGTAAAGTAAACCGCCACCAATAATCGCTTCTTTTCTTTTGAGCTAACAGTGGAAATAATATAACCAATATAGAAAACCAAAAATGCAGAAACAATCCACACTAAATACCCTTCAAATTCATTAAACCGAACAAGTGGTTGCGAAAATTCCAACTGAAGCAATTGCCGCTAAAACAATCAATTTTCCACGATTTAAGCCAAATGACTTTCTGTCGTAAACTTGCTGGTTTGGAACATGGCCTTTATTTCCAAAGACATTATTTTTTAAGCCGCTTCTGAAAACCAAAAGCCCGGTAACCATTCCAATTCCTGCCAAAACAAAGCCGTAATGCCAGCCATATGTAATGGCAAACCAAGCGCAGAGGAGTGGGGCAATTGCGGCGCCCAAATTTATTCCGAGGTAAAAAATAGTAAATCCCGAATCGCGTCGGGCATCCCCTTGAGCATATAATTCGCCAACAAAAGAGGAAATATTTGGTTTAAAAAAACCATTCCCAACAATTATCAACCCAAGGAACCGTAAAAGAAAATAGGCATTTCAATAGAAAGAAAAAAGTGACCAAAAACCATTAAAATTCCACCGAGAATAATTGCCTTTCTATAACCCAAAATTTTGTCGGCCAAAATTCCACCAATCATTGGCGTTACATAAACTAAGGACATATAAGCTGCATAAACGCCAAAAGCCATATCGTCATCATATAGCAAATGCTTTGTCATATAAAGAACGAGTAAAGCGCGCATTCCATAGAAGGAAAAACGTTCCCATAATTCTGCAAAAAATAGATAAAGAAGTCCTTTGGGGTGGCCGAAAAGTTGAGGTTGTTCTACCTCGGAAATTGCATTGCTCATAGTTGGATTTTTAATTTGGAGCAATGTAGAATCAGATTACAAACTAACGGCTTTGCTGTTTTAAATTATACTAAAAAATAGTGGAATGTGATTAATTGTGAATGCGGTTACAATAATTACAAAAAGGACTTTGTAATCTTGTATTTTCTGCACTTTCGGAGAATTCTTCCAGTAAAGTTTTGTCTATTGAAATGTTATTTGGAACTATTCGCAATCTGTATTTACTTTCCCCAATAAAGGTGAAAAGATCGCGTCGATCCAGTTTCTGCGATATCATCAAGCTGCAAGAATATCGTTTATGTTTTCGATGATTCGGGTGAGGTAGGTTTGGTTTTTAATTTCGCCGCCAAGGCTTACGGGAATGGTTTGCGAATCGCCTTCAGCATATTTTCTTCGGATGGCAAATTTTAGCAAATTTTTATACTGCGTGGTTTTTGAACCGAAATCGATGGTTTGGTCGTAAATATTCTTGGTGGGAATATTCAATTTCACCAAACTCCAATCGAGAAAATGAATGGTGATTTCATTCGGTTTTGGTGTGCTTGCAAGCCGAATGACCCAAGTGGTTGCCAAAACCAAAAAAATTGAAATTAGTGAAGTTTTCGCAATTATTTTGATGAAATTATTGCTGAAATCATTTCCGAAGTTTAAAAACACTTCAGAGATTTGCGACACAAAAATCAATAGGATAACCAAAACCGAAATATAGCCGATAATCTTTAAACCTCTATATGCAAAGGTTCTGTAGAAAGAAATTCCTAATAAATAACATAAAAAAGCAGAAAGCAATAAATCGGGAATTCCGCTAATCCTTATGTTTCTGAATACATTTCCTTCGCCCAAAATAAAGGGAAGTAAAAAAGTGATTATAGAGGTTAAAACAATGGCAATAATTATTTTTTTGATATTCTTTTTATTGTGATAGATAAATCCTGGCGCGTAATAAAAGTAGAAAAGTGCCAGCAGCAAAAACATATTATTAACGATGGAAAAAAGATTGATTGCCAAGTGGTAACCTTGGGTTTCAGTAAAACTAAAAACAGTACCACCATAACTCCAGCAGCCTGAAAGAACCCAGATAAACATTGCGAAACTTAAATAAAGAAGCCCTTTATCAACCCGTTTTTGAGAATCGTCTTCTTCCAAAAGTTGGCTAAATCTAGCTCGAATGTTGTACCATAGGGCAAGTAACAAAACTCCGCCAATAAAAGAAATGCAGATGTGTGAAAGAATATAAAATTTAGCTACTTCTGTCATCTTCGCCAAGAATTCTGTTCACTAAGTTCTTTTTGGCAGTTTCGTCATCGCCACAAAGCCATTGGATTACGTTTTCGTCCCAAATGGCATCGCATTGTTCAGGAGTCAAAATTTTACGGTCAACAGCCAAATCTAAAATTTTTCCCGGATAGGAAGATTGTACGGCGCTTTCCATTTCACCCAATGGGTATGGATCGTCCAAGCCCATAATTATTTGTTTATAGCCTTGGTTCTTTACCAGTAATTCCAATCCGCCTGTATCGTGCAATAGTGTATCGAAGAAAATATTTTTGTGCCCAACAGATTTGCGAGGGTGTACTTTTCCTTCAAAAAGATCGGGACGGCCATCAAAACCTTGTATTCTTCTTCCTAAGTTTATTTGCGCCAATTGTCCGCCGTGTGCAAAACAAGTTCGCATTCCTGGATATTTATCGGCATAACCATTCAAAGTAAGAAAATGATAGGCATCAGCACATTGCGCAAGCATCCAAATAAGGTGGAAGCGCCAAGAAGTATTTTCAAGTTTTATAAATTTTTCACCATCATAAGGATGGATTTCAACGGCGAGATTATATTTTGAAGCAAGTTCAAAAATAGGTTCATTTTCTTCATCAAAAATACAGCGCCAGGTGCCAATTGTATCCATATAATGTGTTGGCAAGCACAAAAGCTGAAGTCCCAAAGTTTCCACACAACGCTCAATTTCCCATAATGCGCCACGAACAAAACCGGGATGCACCACAAAACCACAGGTAAATTTTGAAGGATGTTCGTGCTGTACTTTTGCATTAAAATCATTCTGAAATCGAAGCGCTTGTTTCATTTCTTCAACGCGTAAACCATTTCCGTACAACTGGGAAAGATTCAAAACAACTGCATGATCTATTTTGAAACGCTCCATCCATTCCAGCTTTTCATTTAAAAAGAAACTGGAATCAGTTACCGGACGGCTCCAATCTTTTTGAAGCATGAATTTTCGGTCTTTATCTACCCAAAAAATTCCCTTGTCCTGCATAAACTGTGGAATTTCCTCAGGATATGGAAGCAAATGTGAATGGCCGTTGATGCGCAGTTTTCGTTTCATAAGAAAATTTTAGGATTGTTAAAGTTACAAACTTTTGGTGCGCCCACCATCCACTGGAAGATTAATTCCGTTAATGTAGCTGGCGGCTTCACTTGCCAAAAATGCTACGGCATTGGCAATTTCTCCTGGTTGGGCAAAACGTCTTGCAGGAACAAGGCTTTTCATAAACTCGCTCGCTTCCTTTTCGGTTTTATTCATGCGTTTTGCAGCGTTGCCAACAATGTCTTCAAGTCTATCGGTAGCTGTAAAGCCTGGTAAAACGTTGTTTACTGTTATTCCGAATTGACCTAATTCATTAGCCAAGCGTTTTGCTCCAACTCGCAACCGCACCACGAATGGTATTACTCACGCCCAAGCCGTCAATTGGTTGTTTTACTGAAGTTGAAATTATATTGATAATCCGTCCATAATCTGCCTCCTTCATTCCCGGAACAACAGCTTGAACCAAAATTTGGTTGCAGACCAAATGCATGGAAAACGCTTTTTCAAATTCATCAGTTGCGGCAGAAAAAATAGGGCCACCTTTTGGGCCGCCAGTATTGTTTACCAAAATGTGAAATATTTTGCTAGAAACCGCAACTTCCACTTTGTCTTTCAACTGCTGTGGATTGGTAAAATCTGCCACAAAATAGTTGTGCTTTTGACCTTTGTCATGTGCCAGTTCAATTAAAGTTTCTTTCAGTTTTTCTCCATCGCGGGCTACTAAAGTCACCGTTGCGCCAAGTTTTGCAAGTTGAATTGCTGTTGCTTTTCCTATTCCTGCTGTACTTCCACAGACTAGTGCATTTTTATTTGTTAAGTCTAAATTCATAATTTATTTGTCTGGTCGAGCGCAGTCGAGACCTATTAATTAGCATTTGAACTTTTAAGAAACCCCTCGACTGCGCTCGGGGGGACATCTAGTTATATTTTATACACACATTCTTCGCCTCCGTAAAAAACCGAAGTGCTTCAAATCCGCCTTCACGGCCAACGCCACTGTCTTTCATTCCGCCGAAAGGTGTGCGCAAATCTCGGTTAAGCCACGTGTTTACCCAAACGATTCCTGCTTCAATTTCTTTTGAAATGCGCATCGTTCGGTTTAAATCTGAAGTCCAAAGTGTGGAAGATAAGCCGTATTTTACCGAGTTAGCCATTTGCAATGCCTCTTCTTCAGTTTCAAAAGGCATAATTGTTACTACGGGTCCGAAGATTTCTTCTTGGTTTACACGGCATTGATCGTCAAAAACTTCGATAACTGTTGGCTCTAAATAATAGCCGTTTTCGAATCCTTTTACTGTTACACGTTTACCCCCGCAAAGAATTTTTCCGCCTTCTTTTTCGGCAATTTTAATGTACGACTCCACTTTTTCCAAGTGCGGTTTTGAAACCAGTGCGCCAATATTTGTTTCAGCATCAAACGGATTTCCTATTTTCAGTTGTTTTACTTTTTCAACAAAATCTTTTTTAAATTTCTCGTAAATCGATTTTTCAACAAAAATCCTACTTCCGCAAAGACAGATTTGTCCTTGGTTTGCAAAGGAAGAGCGAACAGTTGTTTCAAGCATTTTGTCGTAATCACAATCAGCGAAGATGAGGTTTGGATTTTTCCCACCGAGTTCCAATGACAATTTTTTAAACATTGGTGCCGCAGTTCGGGCGATGTTTTCACCTGTTTTTGTTCCCCCTGTAAAGGAAATGGCTTTAATATTTTTATGTTCAACAATGGCTTGACCTGCGGAAGGCCCAGTGCCGTGAACAATATTTAAAACACCATTTGGCAACCCGGCTTCAGTGCAGATTTCGCCTAAAAGAAAAGCGGTGAGTGGCGTAATTTCACTGGGTTTTGCAACCACCGTATTTCCAGCAGCAATTGCGGGTGCGATTTTCCAAGT
The DNA here is from genome assembly GCA_963805885.1 of uncultured Flavobacteriaceae bacterium. Taxonomy (GTDB): domain Bacteria; phylum Bacteroidota; class Bacteroidia; order Flavobacteriales; family Flavobacteriaceae; genus Aequorivita. Next base: position 49,553 of record CAWDWC010000019.1, on the reverse strand, counting down.
GAATAAATACAGCGGAAGGTTCCAAGGTGAAATACAACCAACCACACCAATGGGTTGGCGTAGGGTGAAATTCATCGTGTTCAACCCAACACTTTCGTGGGCTTCGCTTGCAAATTGTGTAATTGCATTTCCAAAAAACCGAAAGTTTGAAGAGGCCCTTGGAATATCAACTGTCAATGCCAAGCTCAAAGGTTTACCGTTGTCTTTTGCTTCGGCTTCTGCCAAATCGACCAATTTTTCTTCGATTAAATCTGCAATTTTTAAAAGAATTCTGCTGCGTTCATCAATGGTTGTGTTGCTCCATTTTGGGAACGCTTCCTTCGCAGCTTGGTATGCGTTTTCAATATCAGCAGAATTTGAATTCGCTATCTGTGAATACACTTCGCCATTGGAGGGATTGAAATTATCCAACCATTTTTTTGAAAGTGGTTCTACGTATTCGCCGTTTATGTAGTTTAGGATTTTTTGCATATTTAACAACTTCCATGAATTTCGAAAATCATAACACCTTCTGCAAATAATTTAGTTTTAAGTTCAGCCAAATAGTCGAAAAATGGTTTTATGTTTTCTGAATTAATAGATTCTTTTTCTGGAATTGATTCGATTAATTTTTTTGAAATACTCTTTTGGATCTCTTGTAAATCTTTATCTTTTTTCCAGGATAGAATTACAAAGCTTGACATTACTGAATAGGATTCATTATAAACAAATTGAAAATTCGGTTGGTGCAATTTTAGGAGTTCCATTTCTTTGGGTTCTAATTCAATAAGTCGTTGACCCATTGGATACTCCAAAATATCGCTATAGGAAATCTTTGAAATGTTTTTAAACGCTACTACTTTCTTACTTTGTTTTAGTGTAAAATCGACATCGCTAAACTCTAATTTATAACTCGAAATAAAAGGGTAAATCGGAATAGAATCTATTGGTTTGGCTTCTAAAAAAAAGCGTTTAATATCACTACCATAATTTTGGACGTCAAATTCCTTATAACTTCCAAAATAAATGTAACCAGATATTGTAGCTGAGTTTTTTGTTACAACTACAACGCTGAATCGATACGTATTGCCAGCATCTGCAAACATAGTCGAGATTGAAAAAGTCAAAAATAAAATACTAAATAGCGTCTTCATAAATTCAATTGTTACTGCTACTGATTACTGCCAACTGGCTTATAAGCCATCGCCTTTATCTCCACCACCAAATACGGATGCGGCAATTGATGCACTGCAACAGTCGTCCGTGCAGGTCCAGTTTCTTTGTTGAAGTATTCTGCATACACTTCATTATAACCTGCAAAGTCATTCATATTCACCAAAAAGCTGGTTACATCCACTACATCCGCCATTGTTGCGCCTTCGGTGGCGAGGTAGTCTTTTATATTTTCCAATACGGCGCGGGTTTGTTCCCTAACGTCAAAATGCATTGTGCCCATTTCGTCCACTTTGTGAACGCCGGCAAACGTATTGTCTGGCAGGCGTGAGCTTGTTCCACTTATAAATATAAAATCACCTACACGCTTTACGTGTGGGTACGCCCCACGCGGGGTTGCTTTTCCTTCTACTAATCTGCTTTTATTGCTCATAAATAATTGTTTTGTCAGATCGAGCGCAGTCGAGACCTTTCTTCTAAATCGCAATTTTGCGGAACATTAACCTCTCGACTGCGCTCGAGGGGACATTTGATTTATCCAAACGCCACTTCATCATCGTGAAGAATGGCTTCGGTATGTTTTTTTACTAATTCCAGTTTTTCTTTCAACGACATTTCCTCTGTGATTTTTCCGTCGTCCAAAAGATTTAAAATCGCTTTGTCCTGTGCGCGCCCACGCTTCATCGCTTCGGAATAAGTGATTGATTCCTTAAAGGTAACCAAAGAATATTTGCTGTAATAATCTTCGGGAAATTCGGCTTCAAAAGCGGTTTCTAATTTTCTTTTTTGCTGAAAGATTTCCATCGCGGTGTGCTCTTTCATTTCGTGGAAATTATCTACCGCCAAGTCTGCAATTGCATCGGTATCATTTTTACGAAGGGCTTCGTATTCCTTAAAAATAGTTACCCAATTAACTTCTCCGTTTGGAACTTCTCCCCTTTGGGGAGGCTGGGAGGGGAAATATTTCTCAAGAACTTCGTCAAAAACCACTACATCTTCAAAGGAAGCGTTCATTCCCTGTCCGTAAAATGGAACGATGGCATGTGCTGCATCACCTAAAAGAAGTATTTTGTTGAAAGCATTCCAAGGCGAACACTTTACAGTGCCAAGGGGTCCCGTTGGGTTATTGAAAAATTCTTCGGAAAGGTTTGGAATCATTTCTACAACATCCGGAAATTCTTTGTTGAAATATTCGTGAACCATTTCGGGCGTTGTCAAATTCGCAAAGCAATAATCACTGTTTTCATAAGGAAGAAACAGCGTTACGGTAAAACTTCCGTCCAGATTTGGCAGCGCAATCAACATATCTTCGCCTCGCGGCCATATATGTAATGCATTTTTATAAGTTCTGTATCCACCATTTTCTGCAGCGGGAATTTCCAATTCTTTATAACCGTGACTGAGCCATTGCTGTGAAAAACTGAAAAGGAATTTATGGCTGTCAAACATACTTTTGCGAACCACTGAGCCAGCGCCATCGGTTCCGAAAATCACATCTGCCTTTAGCGTCATTTCTTTTTTTGAATTGAAATCTCTGAAAGTTGCCGAAGCATTTTCCAAATCAACACCTTCACAAGCTTGGTTAAATAGAAGCTTCACATTCGGCATTTTTTCTGCTTCGTCGAGCAATAGCATATTCAGTCCAGGACGTGAAATGGAGTTGATGTATTCATCTTTTCGACCGCTGTACGGGCTTAAAAAAGTATTTCCCGCTTTATCGTGGATCATTCGCCCATTCATTGGAATACATTGCTTTTTAGCAGCTTCCTCAACTCCTGCCAAACGAAGGCCTCGCAAACCGCGATCGCTGAGAGCTAGGTTTATGGAACGTCCAGCGTCCTGTGTGACTTTTCGTAAATCGGGACGCTTTTCAACTAAGGTTACTTGATAGCCACGTTGTGCCATTCTCAGGGCGAGTAGACTTCCGCAGAGGCCAGCGCCAATAATTAATATATTTTGTTTTTGGGCCATACTATTTTAAAACTTCTTTTAATTTTTCTGAAAAATGAAACACATCTTTAAAACTATTGTAAAGTGGAGCAGGGGCAACCCGAATAACATCTGGTTCGCGCCAATCGCTGATTACGCCGGCTTCGGTTAGTTTTGTATGTAAAGTTTTATCTGCATTTTTCACTTGAATTGAAAGTTGGCAACCGCGTTCTTCAGGATTTCGTGGCGTAATAACATTTATAGCATCGTTTTTCATTTCATCCAATAGAAACTCCAAATAGCCCGTTAGCTTTTCAGATTTCTTCCGAAGGTTTTCAAAATCGGCTTCAGCAAATGTGTCCAAAGAAGCACGAATTGCCGCCATAGAAAGTATGGGAGGATTGCTGAGTTGCCATCCTTCAGCTCCAGGCAAGGCATCAAAGTCGTGCCGCATGTTAAAACGGGTTTTTTTGTTGTGTCCCCACCAGCCTGCAAATCGGTTTAATTTTTCATTTTTTGCGTGACGTTCATGAACCAAACAACCGCCCAAACTACCGGGCCCGCTATTTAAATATTTGTAGGTACACCACACGGCGAAATCGGCTCCTGTTTCGTGAAGATTTGGCTGAATGTTTCCAGCTCCGTGGGCCAAATCGAAACCGACCAAGCAGTCATATTTATGACCAAGTTCAGTAATTTTTTTCAGCGGAAAAGATTGGCCCGTGTAATAATTGGTGCTGCCAATCATCAACAAAGCGATTTCGTCTCCGTGGTTTTTCATTATTTCCTCCAAATCCTCAAAACGACAAAGTTCCTCGCCTTTTCTAGGTTTCCAAAGAATCAAGCCATCTTTTGGATCTATCCCATGGAATTTCAACTGACTTTCAACAGCGTATTTATCACTTGGGAAAGCATCACTTTCCACAACAATTTTATATTTAGTTTTTGTGGGTTGGTAAAATGAAACCATCATTAGGTGAAGGTTGGTTGTCAAGGTATTCATCACAACAACTTCCGAAGGTTTTGCACCAACGATTTTCGCCATATTCTCAGTCAAAAATTCGTGGTATGGTAGCCAAGGGTGTTTTCCTTTAACATGTCCTTCAACGCCAAATTTTGCCCAATCTGCCAATACTTCTTTAATATATTCGGAAGTGATTTTTGGTTGCAAACCAAGGGAATTTCCGCAGAGATAAATCAATTCCTCGCCATTACCGTTTTTTGGAATGTGGAATTTATTTCTGAAAGTGGCCAAAGAATCCTTGGCATCTTGTTGTTTTAGCGTAATCTAAAGTGTTTTGGAACATTTGGGTGGGTTAAATTTTTTCGCCTTTTCACAAAAATAGGAATTAATATTTGTTTAATTTGTAACACTATATCCAAAGTTCAGAGTTGTTGGATGCTGCGTATTAAAATTGAATCCATGCTTCCGAAAATTACTTTTAATCTTTTTCCTTTCGCTGTCGGGGACAGTTTTTTCCCAATCTGTTGCACGCCAATGGAATGAAGAGGTTTTGAACGGTATTAGAAACGATTATGCACGACCCACAATTCACGCGAGAAACTTGTTTCACACATCAGTCATTATGTATGATATGTGGGCGGTTTTTAATAAACAGGCTGACACCTATTTCCTGGGGAAAACAGTTGATGGTTTTACTTGTGAATTTGATGGGTTTGAATCGGATGAATCTTCTTCCAAAGCACAAAAAAAAGCGATAAGTTATGGGGTTTATAGATTGATGCAGCATCGTTTTGCAAATTCTCCGGAAGCTTCGGAAATATATGGAATCTATTGATGTTCTGATGGATAATTTGGGATTTGATAAAAATTATACCGATACCGATTATCACAATGGAAACCCTGCGGCTTTGGGTAATTATATTGCTCAAAAAATGATTGAATTTGGCCTACAGGATGGTGCCAACGAAGCTAACAACTATACCAACCAATTTTACGAACCACTGAATGAGCCTTTAAATATGGATATTTCGGGAAATCCTGATTTACAATTTCCAAATAATTGGCAGCCTTTAAAAATTGAAGCATATGTAGATCAAAGTGGGCATACAATACCCGGGGGACAACCTCCTTTTTTGAGTCCAGAGTGGGGACGGGTTGCTCCTTTTTCATTAAATGAAGAGGACAGAACAATCTACAATGTTCCAGGCTATGACTTTTGGGTATATCATGATCCGGGACCACCGTGCTATATTCAGGAGGGATTGGGTGAAGAAGATCCTTACAATGGAATTTTGCATTAGTGGCCGCTTGGGGTGCACACCTTAGCCCAGCGGATAGTGTGAAAATAGATATCTCTCCAAGAAGTAATGGCAATTTGAGTATGGATTTATACCCCCAAACGCTCCAGGAATATAAAAACTTTTACAATTTAGAAGAAGGTGGTGATCCAAGTCACGGTAGGGAAATGAATGCCGTTACAGGCGAACCGTATCAACCACAAATGGTTTATAGAGGCGACTATACTAGAGCCTTAGCTGAGTTTTGGGCGGATGGCCCTAATAGTGAAACCCCGCCTGGACATTGGTTTGTGCTTTTAAATTATGTTAACGACCATCCATCAACAGTTAAAAGGTTTAAGGGAGTTGGGCCGGTTTTGTCAGATTTGGAATGGGACGTTAAAAGTTATTTTATTTTGGGCGGTGCAATGCACGATGTGGCTGTAAGTGCTTGGGGAATTAAAGGATATTATGATTTTATAAGACCAGTGAGCTCCATTCGCTATATGGGTGATCAGGGACAATCCAGCGATCCCAATCAACCAAGTTATAACCCCCATGGATTGCCTATTATTCCTGGGAGAATCGAAATTATAAAAGAAGGAGATTCATTGGCTGGAAATTTCAACGAAAATTTGGGCAAAATAAAACTTTATACTTGGCGTGGCCCTGAAAACATTGTAAATCCAAATATTGATGAAGCTGGAGTTGGTTGGATACTTTCCTCGGAATGGTGGCCGTATCAGCGCCCGTCTTTTGTAACACCTCCATTTGCAGGATATGTTTCTGGGCATTCCACATTTTCGAGAGCCGCAGCCGAAGTTATGGGCATGCTAACGGGAAATGAATATTTTCCTGGAGGAATGGGGGCTTTTGATATTCAGAAAAATGAATTTTTAGTTTTTGAAGAAGGTCCAAGTAAAAGCTTCCAATTGCAATGGGCGACCTATCGAGATGCTTCAGATCAATGCAGTCTTTCGCGGATTTGGGGAGGAATTCACCCACCCGTGGATGATATTGCCGGAAGAGAATTGGTTACGAAATAGGAGTTGAAGCTTTTTCGTTTGCTGAAAAATATTTCACTGGCGAAATTGCTGAAAACGGCGTAGTTTTTCCAAATCCCGCAAATGAAAACATTACCGTGCTTTATAGAACAGATAAAAATTACGAAGCCGTGATTTTTGATGTTTTGGGAAGAAAAGTACTTTCTTCCACAACAAATTTTAATATAAACAATGAATTTGTGATGAATGTTTCAAATTTGAAGCCTGGTTTGTATTTTTTCAGTTTACGCGATGGAAAGAAAAAAGTGTGGACCCAAAAACTTCTGAAAAATTAATATTCAACTTCTTTTTTCACTGAAATATTAGTGAAATATAATTTGAAGTTTCCGGTGCTATCTTTGTGCATTTTTGCAATATCAAGTCCTTTGAAGTTTTCATAGTCTTCCCAAGTTGTGCTCATAGAAACAGCTTCAGAATTTCCTTGCCTGTAATTCCATTCCTTAATTTTATAATTCTTGTCGTAGAAAAAATCATATGCGTCACCAGGAGTATAGCCGCTATCATTGCTATAAACAACTGTTAATTGGTTCAAAGTATCCTTTGAAATTGGAGACACGGTTTTTCCTTTTCAGAAAATGTGGTTCCTTCATCCCACATTAATTGGTAGGGAGCAAGCAACCAATATTTATCATTTATGAAAGCTCTGTCTGTTTTCATAATTAGGCTGTCCATTTTTGAGCGATTGTAATTCAAGGTGTCTTTTGAAGACATAAAGTTTACATCTCCGGTTTTTGGTTTCCAAACCCATGAACGGTCAAAATGGTTTTCGCCACGGTCAACATTAAAAGTGAATGCTATTTCCGAAACGTTTTTCCAAACATCAAAACCATTGGCGCGCGCAATTTTTTCTGCAGTGGTTTCCGCTACATCAATGTTTTCTTTTGAAGTGTCGTCTATATTTACACTACTGTTCTTTTTTGAATTGCAAGAAAAAAGGGTTGCCGCAATGAGTATTGATAGAAGTATTTTCATAAATATTTAGTTTGAAAAGAAATGTTGAATATATATTGTAAAGATACTCAAACCTGTGCATTTTAATATAATTTGTATTTTTAAAGAATAAAAGATGGAATTAAAAGTAGAAGACAATAAGTCTAAAAATAGATTTGAAGCCCACATTGATGGGCAAATGGCCATTATAGCATATGAAAAAGATGGCAACACTATGAAACTGATTCATACCGAGGTACCCGAATCTTTGGAAGGAAAGGGTATAGCATCACAAATGCTGAAAAAAGTATTGACAACAATCGCCAACTCTGGAAATACAGTAAATCCGGTTTGTCCATTTGTAAAAAGCTATATTGAAAGGCATCCAGAATGGAAATCTATACTGAAGAAAAAATAAAAAAATCCGCTCCCTAAAATTTAAGAGCGGATTTATATATATAGTAGAAAATATTAATCTACAGCGTCTTCAATATCGTCTGCAACGTCTTCTACTTTATCACCGACTGTTTTTTTCTCACGGCAGCTTGTGAACCCTGTGCTCATAAGTCCTACAGCAAATAAAATTAAAAATACTTTTTTCATGTTTTAATGTTTTAAATGTTGTTAATAAATTTTAAAATATAAATCATGTCTGCGGCCAGTTGCCAATCGGTATAAAATACCAATTATTGCCAAGACCAATAAAATGTGAATTAAGCTTCCAACAGCGTCACCAAAACCGAAGTAGCCAGACTAGCCATCCTATAATAAGGAGTACTACAATTAACCAAATGATGTCACCCATAATGATAAGTTTTTAAAGTTAGTTAGTATTTAAAAACTACAACAAAACCCTCCATTCCTCAATTTTTTTAACCGATGTTTAACGAAAATGGCAAGAAAATATGAATAATGTTAATAATAATATTATTTGCGCTAATTTTCTTTTTTATTAAAAAATGAAATTATGAATCATTCAGAAAAATTTGAGATCAATAGAAATACTTGGAATACTAAAGTAAATATTCATGCAGAAAGTGATTTTTATGATTTGGATAATTTTAAAAAGGGGAAATCTTCACTAAATAAATATGAATTGGAGTCTTTGGGCGATATTTCGGGTAAGAGCCTCTTGCATCTTCAATGTCATTTTGGTCAGGATACATTAAGTTTTTCGAGAATGGGAGCAAAATGCAGCGGAGTTGATATTTCAGATGAGGGAATCAAGTTGGCAAAACAATTAAACTCTGAATTAATGCTCGACGCAAATTTTGTGTGTTGTAATGTTTTGGATACTTCAAAATATATATCTGAAAAATTTGATATCGTTTTTACCAGCTACGGAACTATTGGTTGGTTGCCAGATTTAAAGCCTTGGGCAAGAATGATTTCAGAGAGATTAAAACCGGGAGGTTTCTTTTATATCGTGGAATTCCATCCCATTTGCTGGATGTTTGACTATACTTTTTCGCCGCCAGAAATGAAATACGGCTACCAGCAAAAAGAAGCCATTTATGAGGAGTATGAAGGAACCTATGCCAAGAAGGATTCAAAAATGGTAAGCAAGGAATACGGCTGGAATCACAGTTTGGGCGAAGTGATTACTTCACTTTCAGAAGCTGGACTTCACATTGAATATTTAAAGGAATATGATAGCTCTCCTTATGATATTTTCCCGGGTTTACTGAGAAATGGGGAAGGGGTGTTTGAATTGCCCAATAAAATGTATCCTTTGATTTTTGAGGTCAAGGCAATAAAAAAAACCTAACAAGTCTTTAGTAAATGTCAGGTTTTTATTGGGAAATTTTTCATCAATGACTTTCCGTTTTCTTTAAAAGCTCTGGAAATTTTTGTTTGAATTTATTAATTCGCGGAATGGAAACATTTTGAATGTATGGATTTTCTGGATGGTTCTTCTCATAATTTTGGTGGTAGTTTTCCGCATCCCAGAATTTTTGGAACGGTAATACTTGGGCAGCGACTTTATCTCCATCTAATTGTTTGTTTAATTCGGCAATCTTTTCATCAATTATTTTCTTTTCAGAATCGTTTTGATAAAAAACAATGGAGCGGTACGACATACCGTGGTCTGGTCCTTGCCCATTAACTTGTGTTACGTTTTGTGATCCAAAATAAACATCTACAATTGACTGAAACTAACTACTTCGGGGTCGTAAATAACCTCTACTGCTTCAGCATGATCTCCATGATTATCATAAGTTGGATTTTGCATTGCTCCACCGCTATACCCTGAAATGGCTTCTTTAACACCATCTACACTTTCATAAACCGCTTCAACACACCAGAAACAACCACTGGCAAAATAGGCCCGTTTTAGTCCATTTTGTGTTTCGGTCTGTACGGGAGTTTGTTCTTTTTGGGCAATATTTTCTGCTTCTTTATTTTTGTCGTTAGAAGGTTTGCATGCTCCATTTAATGTAAAAAGAAAGATGCTGGCAACTAAAATTGTGTACTTTTTCATATTGAAATGTTTTAGGGAATAAGTCTAATTTTTTTATCCAACCTTTCAATTAAATTACAAAAAAAGCCTTCACTAAATGTGAAGGCTTTGTTATAATTGTAATTGTTTTGCTTATTTAAGTTTTGTGAACATAGCTTCCATCTTTTCGCGCTCCTCGTTAGCAAGATCTGGATCTACCAAAATTCGGCCACTGTGCTCATCCGTAATTATTTTTTTACGACCGGCAATTTCCATTTGCACCTGAGGTGGAATGGTAAAGAAAGAGCCACCAGATGCGCCACGCTCCACTGCCACAATCGCAAGACCGTTCTTTACATTTGTACGGATTCTTTTATACGCTTTTATAAGACGTGGTTCAATTTGTGATTCGAAACTATCAGATTGCTTTATAAGCGTTTGCTCCTCTTTTTCAGTTTCTTTTAATATCTCGTCCAATTCACTTTGTTTGTGTTTCAAGTGCTCTGAGCGTTCATCGAAACGGGATTTAGTTTCTTCAATAACTTGATTTTTCTGCTCTATCTGGGCGCGATATTCTTTTATGTTCTTTTCAGCAAGCTGAATTTCAAGTTCCTGAAATTCAACTTCTTTACTCAAAGAGTTGTATTCGCGATTGTTGCGAACATTGTCCTGCTGTGTAGAATATTTCTTGATAAGTGCTTTGGACTCTTCAATATTATTCTTTTTTTCCTTGATTTGGTCTTCAATTACTTCAAGGTCGGCTTTCAGCTTTTCAAGACGGGTATTCATACCTGCCACTTCGTCCTCAAGATCTTCAACTTCCAACGGAAGTTCGCCACGAACGCTTCTTATTTCATCAATTCTTGAATCTATAAGCTGCAGGTCATACAAGGCTCTTAACTTCTCTTCAACAGTAACTTCGGTTTTTGTTGCCATAAATTATAAATAGCTAATAGGATTGGTATTTGTTTGTGATAAAAGGACTGCAAAATTAGTAATTTTTTTCTTAAGGAAAGAATGTAAAAGGTCTTTTGTGTACTGTTCGCTTTCATAATGTCCAATATCTGCCAAAAGTATAGTGTTTTCGGCCCTAAAGAAATCATGATATTTAAAATCTGCCGAAATAAAAGCGTCCGCTCCGGCTTTTTTTGCTGCTTCAATGGCAAAACTTCCACTTCCACCGAGCAAAGCGACTTTTTTTATTGGTTTTTTCAGCGATTGTGAATGGCGAACACAATCCGTTTTCATTGTTTTTTTCAGAAATTTTAAAAACTCCTTTTCGTCCATCGCTTTTTCAAATTCGCCGATCATTCCCATGCCCAAATGTTGATTTTGGTTTTCAAGGGTGGTTATTTCATAAGCAACTTCTTCATAAGGGTGTGTTTCAAAAAGTACTTTCAAAATATTGCTTTGAAGATGTTTTGCAAATGTTACCCCAATCTGTATTTCGGTTTCAAAATGCATTTCTCCCTTTTTGCCTTTTACTGGATTTGAAGATTCATTTCCCAAAAAGCTTCCTTTTCCTTCAATGTTGAAGCTGCAGTTTTCATAATTTCCAATGCTTCCGGCACCTGCAGCAAAAAGGGCACTTCTAACAGTTTCTGCATTTTTTGAAGGCACAAAAGTGATTAGTTTTTTTATTGTTTCGTTTTGAGGGATTAATACCGAACGATTTTTCAATCTAAGTTTTTCACATATCATTGCGTTTACTCCATTCCACGAATTATCTAGTGCGGTGTGATTTGAAAATATGGCGATATCGTGCTTTATTGCTTTTTGAACTACGCGTTCCACATATGTTTTTCCAGTGATTTTTTTCAAGCCTGAAAAAATAATGGGATGAAAGCTCACAATGAGGTTGCAATTTTTTTCGATGGCTTCTTCTACCACATTTTCCAAAGTATCTAACGTTACTAATATTCCCGAAACAGTAGCGTTAGCATCGCCCACAAGTAGGCCTGTATTGTCAAAATCTTCAGAATAGGAGAGTGGCGCGAGTTCCTCAAGCAGCGTAATGACTTCTTTTACCTTCATTTTTTACATTTTCAGTAAAGATAACAGTTTGCAGAATTTTAAAGGACTTCTAATTTTATTTTAAAGTAATCACAGTTTTCAGGGGAATTAGTACTTTCGTTAAATGAACTTGCTTCGGAAATTACTTTTTCCTTTTTCTTTGTTGTACGGCGGCATTACTGCGCTTCGCAATTTCCTTTACAATAAAGGTTTTTTGAAAAGCAAGCTGTATAATTTTCCTGTTATCTGCGTGGGAAACCTTTCCACAGGTGGCACTGGAAAATCACCGATGATAGAGTTTTTGATATCATTTTTAAAAGACAATCACCAAATAGCCGTTTTAAGCCGTGGTTACAAGCGGAAAACAACCGGGTATCGTGAAGTTTTAAAAAGCAGTGTTGTTGAAGAAGTAGGTGATGAACCGCTTCAGTTTAAACATAAATTTCCTGAAATTACTGTTGCAGTTTGCGAAGACAGGCAAATTGGCATTGAAAAACTTCAAAAAGTTGCCGATGTAATTTTGCTCGACGATGCTTTTCAGCATAGAAAAGTGAAAGCTTCACTTAATATTTTGCTCACTTCTTTTGATAAATTGTACAGCAACGATTGTATGCTGCCAACTGGAAATCTTCGCGAACCAAAGTTTGGCGCAAAGCGAGCTGATATTATTGTGGTTACAAAATGTCCGGAAAATATCAGCGATTCCGAAATTGAAAACATAAAACAAAAGTTAAGACCAAAAAAACACCAACAGATTTACTTTTCAAAAATTGGTTATAGCCCTGAAATTATGAATGAAACGGAAACGAAACCACTTGGTTATTTAAATGATAAAGAATTTCTTTTGGTGACGGGAATTGCAAACCCAAAACCGCTGGTGGAGTTTTTAAACAAGGAAGGATTGAATTTTGATGGAAAGTTTTTTCCAGACCACCATAATTTCACACCTTCAGAGATTAAAGAATTAAAAAAACATTTCCTAATACTTACTACCGAAAAGGATTTTATGAGGTTACAGGCGCTTGCAAATGATACGAAAATCTACTATTTGCCTATAAGCACAGTAATTTTGAACAACGCTGAAGCTAGCTTTAAAAAAAGAGTTAAAAAAGGATTGGTAAAATAATTACCTCACCATGAACTCACTGCTGCGAAGGACCCTGTTAATTTTTTCGAAGAAATCTTCAGCGTTGAATGGTTTTGGGATAAATTCATTGAAACCTGCCTTGTAAAAATCTTCTAAATTCTCTTCAATAGTAATAGCGGTAAGTGCAATAATTGGAATGGTTTTATTGAATTCCCTAATCTTTTTGGTCGCTTCAATCCCACTTATCCCAGGCATATGGATGTCCATCAATATTACATTAAATTCTCCTTCTTTTGCAAGCTTTATGGCGTCCATTCCATTATCCACAACGGTACAGACCATCTTTTTCTTCTCAAGAATTTTTTTGGTGATCATTTGGTTGATCTTGTTATCTTCTACAATCATAACAGATTTGTTTTCAAAAATATCGTTTTCGAAAACAACTTCAAGATCATTTATAGCTGTTGTGATGCCTTCCGTTTCTGAAATATCATAATTTATATTGAACCAAAACTTGGAGCCTTCACCTAGTTTACTTTCCAAAAATATTTTGCTTCCCATCAACTCCAAAAGGTTTTTCACAATGGAAAGTCCGAGCCCCGTGCCTCCATATTTACGATTGATTTGAAGCGAACCTTGAGAGAAAGATTCAAAAATAGTATTCTGCTTTTTCTTTGAAATACCATCACCAGTATCTTCAATTTCAAAATGTACAACAACCTTTTTATCTGTTTTTTCAGCATTTTGTACGCGTACCCAAATATCTCCGTTTTCAGTAAATTTTATGGAATTACTGATAAGGTTGATAAGTATCTGAGAAATTTTAAGAGAATCGCCCAACACTTCAGTGGGTAGTGAGGGGTCATATTCGTAATGGACATTGTTGTTTTTTACTTCTGCAGATTTTTTTAGTGCGATCAATACCCCGTCAATTCGTTTTTTCAAATTAAATGGTGCTTTTTCAATTTCCACTTTATTTGCTTCCAGTTTATTGAGGTCTAAAATGTTATTGATTAGCGATAGTAGGTATTCTCCAGAAAATTTAAGTGAATTTAGGTGCTCTTTTTGTTCGGGTTTTGGGTCTTCTTCCAAAAGCAGGTGTGTCAATCCTGTAACAGTATACATAGGTGTTCGTAGCTCGTGTGTTATCGTTGAAAGAAACTGTGCTTTGGCCTGCGAGGCTTTTTCGGCATTTTCCTTGGCTTCTTGTAACTCAGTATTTTTGTCCTGCAAAAGTTCGTTGGCTTTGGCTCTTAAATTATTGTTTTTATAAAGCGAAAGGGTCAAAAGTGAGAGAATTAAAATTAAGGCAATACTCAACCAGCCTGTAAGTTTTCCGAAAAAAAGTGATTTGTCCTGCTTCCTCAGGTCGTCCTGCTGGTTGGCTATAATTTCATTAAGATCTCCAATTGAAGATTCTACCTGTATGCCGCGTTCAATTGCTTTTAAATGAATCTGTCGTAAGGAGTCTTTTTTAGTAAGGTAATATTTAAGCTCTGCCTCGGCTTTAGAGCCCATTTTCTGTGCGATTAAAATCTGCGAATTGATTCGGTGGTTCTCCACCAATAGTTTTGAAAAGCCTTGAGAATATGAAATTTCAGAAACTGTTTTCAATAGCGCTTTCGCTTCTTCCAGGGGCTGTGGATAGTTTTTTGGGTCTATAAGGGAAAGTGCGTCTGCAAGGCTACTATATGTGCTTATCTCTTGATAAAGCAAGCCCTGTTTCTTGAAGCTTTGTGCAGCGAGTTTTAAATTTGAAACGGCTTTTTCATAATTTCCAAGCCGAATTTCTAATAAACCTTTGCTGTAAAGAACGTTTGCCCTGCTGTTTTCATCTTCAATAGTTGTGTTAATTGAATCGGCTTTTTGGAGATATTTTTCAGCTTTTTCAGTCTGTCCTTTTGAAACAAGAATTAAACCATAGAGATTGTAGGCTTTTCCAAGTTTATAAAAGTTCTTGTAGGTTTCGGCGTTGTTTATCGCTTTTTCTGCCTCTTCAATTGCTTTGTCAAAATATTCCAAGTTATAAAAAAGCTCCGCTATACTTAGCTCTACGTCTGCTTTATAATTTTTGTATTTTGGGATCATTGCCAATTTGTTGGCATCGTTTAAACTTTGAACTGCTTCCATAAAATTTTCAGTTTCCAACGCTTTTGAAGCGTTATACTGCAATTGTTTTATGGTCGTAATAGTGTCTTTTATTTGGCTTGGGAAAGAATTAACTGAAGCCATCAAACACAAAATCAGGGGCAAAAACATCTTGTATTTTATTATTTGTAGGCGCATCGGTTAGTTTAAAAGGGTAATAAATATAGTTATTTCACGGAAATTCTATCAATTAAATCAATAATTCTGGACGAATAGCCAATTTCATTGTCATACCAGCCAATAATTTTTACCATTTTTCCGATTACTGATGTCATTCCGGCATCAAAAATACAGGAATGCGTATTTCCTATAATGTCTATAGAAACAATTGGGTCTTCGGTATATTGGATTATTCCTACCATGGAATTTTCTGAAGCTTTTTTGAAAGCATTGTTTATTTCTTCAATGGTTACTTCTTTTTTCACATTCAGCGTAATGTCTGTCAATGATCCATCTGGCACAGGAACGCGGATGCCGCAGCCGCCAATAGCATCTGCAAATTCTGGAAATATTTTAGTCAATGCTTTTGCGGCCCCAGTAGTGGTAGGCACAATAGACTGACCGGCAGCACGCGCCCGCCGAAGATCCCGGTGCGGTTGATCGTGCAAACTTTGATCTGTTGTATATGAATGTATAGTTGTGATATAAGCTTGTTCAATACCACAAAGTTCGTTGATAATCTTCAGCATGGGCGCAGCATTGTTGGTGGTGCAGGAAGCATTGGAAATAATGGTGTCTTCGGGCATTATAATTGAATCATTCACTCCAAGAACGACTGTTTTTATATCATCATCTAACGGAGGAACGGAAAGAATAACTTTGCTAGCTCCATTCTTCAAATGGTTTTCCAGTTGTTCTCGACTTTTAAACTTGCCTGTACTTTCAACAACCACGTCAACTTTTCCCCAGCGGATATCTTCGATATTCTTTTCCGAGGAAAATCTTACCTTTTTCCCAGCAACGGTAATTTCGTTTTCAGAATATGAAATTTCTTCATTCAATACTCCGTGAATACTGTCGTATTTTAAAAGATGGCGAAGGGTTTTGGTGTCGGCCAAGTCGTTTACGGCTACCACTTCAATGGAAGGATAGTTTAGCAATAATCTGAAAAGATTTCGGCCAATACGCCCAAAACCATTAATGCCGACAGTTATCTTTTTGTCCATTTCTGAAATAGGATTTAGGTAAGATGTTTTTGTGCTTTATAAGATGAACGAACCAAAGCACCGCTTTCCACGTGGCGGAAGCCCATATCCAAGCCAACGGTTTCATATTTTTTGAATTGTTCGGGAGTAATAAACTCTTTTACAGGAAGATGTTTTTTGGAAGGCTGCAGATATTGGCCAATGGTTAAAATATCCAAACCAACGTTTCTTAAATCTTCCATGGTTTGCAAAACCTCTTCTTTCATTTCTCCCAGACCGAGCATAATACCGCTTTTGGTGCGGGGCATGCCTGCTTGTTTTAAATAGTTCAAAACTTCAAGACTGCGTTCGTATTTGGCTTGTATTCGCACTTCACGTGTAAGGCGTTTTACGGTTTCCATATTGTGGCTAACCACTTCGGGTTTTACCGCAATAATTCGGTCTATATTTCTGGTGTTTCCCTGAAAATCTGGAATTAAGGTTTCCAAAGTAATTTCAGGATTCATCCTTCGGATAGCTTTTACGGTTTCTGCCCAAATAATGGAACCCATATCTTTCAAGTCGTCACGGTCTACAGAGGTTATAACCGCGTGTTTAATGTTCATTATTTTAATGGAGCGCGCCACCTTTTCGGGCTCGTCCCAATCCACGGTTTCGGGCCGCCCGGTCTTAACCCCGCAAAAGCCACAAGAACGGGTGCAAATATTACCCAAAATCATAAAAGTTGCAGTGCCTTCACCCCAACATTCGCCCATATTTGGGCAACTGCCGGAGGTACAGATAGTGTTCAGTTTATATTTGTCAACCAAACCGCGCAGTTCGGTATATTTTTTCCCCGTGGGAAGTTTAACGCGCAACCATTTTGGTTTTGGTTCCGGCTTTTGGAGTTCCAATGTTTCTGTGCTCATAAGGGAGGCAAAAGTACGAAAATGAAACACGAAAAAAGAACAAAGAAAAGAGAAGAAAGAAAAAAATTAAAACAGGAAATACAAAATTTAGAAATTCTTTCTGTAAGCTTAATTTTTCTGCGTAATGATTTCCGCAAGAAGTTTCCGCGCTCGAAGCAACCTCACCTTTACGTTATTTAAAGGTTCTTCCAGTGTTTCGGAAATATCGTTATAGCTCATTTCTTGAAAATAACGAAGGTTTATCACTTCTTGGTAATGCGGTTTTAATTGTTTTATGTATTGTAATAATTCTGCTAAATTCTGTTCAGTTATAAGTTTGTCCTCGGGAGTGGGTGAGTGGTCTACGATTTTTTGAACCTGTTCGTTGGAAGTATCTGTAGTGTTTGAATAAATGGAAGCGTTTTTTTTTCGTGTTTTGTCTATTTGAATGTTTTTTGAAATAGCGATGAGCCACGTAGAAAAAGTATAGTTTTCGTCAAAAGTCTCTATCTTGTCAAATGCTTTTGCGAAGGCTTCAATAGTTATATCTTCAGCTTCAAGCTCGTTTCGAACCCTTTTTAGTTGAAATCCGTAAACCTCGTTCCAATAATAATCGAGCAAAAATTTGAAAGCGTCCTGCTTTCCTTTTTTGGCTTTTTGTATATGAAGCGCTATTTCTTGAGAAGTTATTTCCATTGCGAATTTTTTTCGCCACTGTTGGAAATAAAGATACTTAATTGTGTGAAGATTAAAAACAATTCATAAAAAGGAATCAGCGGGACCAAATCTGCTTCCTTTAGTTTTTTCGCTGCATTGCCAATAATTATATATTGAAAAAGAATTCTTGTAAATACTATACCTAGTCCAAAAATCCAGAAATGGGTTAATAAAATTACTGGAGCGAGCAGCCAAAAGAGCAAATTAAAAATATAATAGATGCCCAAAAGTAAGCGGTGTTTGGGTTTGTAAAGCTTAGCAGTGGAATAATGTCTTTTTTTCTGAAGGAGCCATTTCTTCTTTTTCTTTTTTGGAAGCGAATATGTAAATGCTTCCGGTTCAATACAGATTGCGGTATTTTTTGAAGTTGCAGCCTCGTTTACAAATAGATCATCATCGCCTGATGGGATTTTTATATGGCTCATAAAGCCTTTATTTTCATAATAAAGGTTGCTTGTGTATGCCAAATTGCGGCCCACGCCCATATAAGGATTTCCAACTTTCGCATATGAAAAATACTGTACTGCGGTCATTAAGGTTTCAAAACGTATAATTTTATTTAAAAACCCGGGCTGCTTTTCATAAGCTCCATAACCCAAAACAAGTTGTTTTTCATCCGAAAAATTAGAGGCCATCGTTGCTAGCCATTCATTTGATGCTGGGTAGCAATCGGCATCGGTAAAAACAAGTCGTGTGTTTTTTGATCGCTTAATGCCTAAGGTCAAGGCGTATTTCTTGTTTGCCCAAAAGGCTTCGTTATTTTTTACGTTTACAATCTGTATTCGTGGATCATTTTCGGCGAAAGCTTCCATTATTTCAAGCGTTTCATCAACGGAAGCATCGTTTATAAGTATGATGTCAAAGTTTGGATATTTCTGTTCTTGCCAAAGCGGAATGTGCTTTTGAAGATTTTCTGCTTCATTTTTTGCACATATAATTAGCGAAACAGGATATTTTTCCGAAGTTATTTTTTCCGAAGGTTTTAAAAATGAAAATTTCGAAAATAATATGTAATAAGCACAGTTAATCAACGCGACTGCGCCGAAAACGTAAAGTAGCACCATAAGCAATTACGATTATTGAAGGTTTTAGTTTTGCTATTTGGAATTTGGAGCTTCCGATTTGGAAATTTCACCGCTGCATGTATCAAATTGGTCTGGAGTTTTTCCGCAAAAACCACAAGCTTGGCCTTCTTTGTTCAAAAAAGGACTTTGGCTAGCGCAGGTTCCAGCAAATTTTCCATCTTTTTTTGCCCAAAGTTTTATGGCAATTCCAGCTACACCGAGCAGTAATAATATTATTGTGATAAGTAAAAGCTTCATCTGTATAAATTAAAGTGCAAAAATACAATCTTTATTGCTGTTGTGCTTGTATTTTAAGTATTTTTAGCCCCGATTTTAAATATTTTAACGATGCAAAAACTATTTACTTTTTTATTGATTTCAACATTCACATTTTTAATTGTTTCTTGTAGAAATGAAGCAAAAACTGAAAAAGCGGAAAACGCCAATGTGGAAGTCACTGAAAAACCAGCAGTAAAAAGAGCCGAGAAGAAGGAGTTGACCGAAGCGGATTTAGAAGAAATAAATAGTGTAATGGCCCGTGTTATGACTACTCCAGAACTTAAAAAGTATGCGAGCTACATTGTAACGGCGGGATTGGCAGATATGCTTTCTACAGGAAAAGGGCCTTTTACAGTTTTTGGTCCATCAAGTGCGGCCCTTGAATCTTTAACGGTTGAAAAAAAGAAATTTTATGCTACTCCTGAAAATATATCGAAGCTTGAAGAAATGTTAAAATCTCACATTGTTGAGGGGACAATCGATAAAGAAAATCTGTTGAAAGCCATTAACAAAAACGGAAAAGCAAAGTTGAAAACATTAGCTGGCGTTACTTTAACAGCTTCCATGGTAGGTGATGCTATTATAATTTCTGACGGAAAAGGTGGAAAAGCAACTATTGTGAAGAATGATATTTTGGGCTCAAATGGAGTTGTTTTTGTTGTTGATGGAGTGATGAATGCGAACTAAAATACGTTTACTTCCGGTTCAATAAAAATTCCGGTCATTTCCTTTACTTTTTTTTGGATATCCATGGCCAGTTGCCAAATTTCCTTGCCGGTGGCGTTAGCGTAATTTACTAAAACCAAAGCTTGATTTTTGTGAACGCCTGCATCGCCAAAGCGCTGTCCTTTAAACCCGGCTTTTTCAATTAACCAACCTGCTGGAATTTTAAATTCCGTAGGTGAAACTTCATAAAATGGAGCTTCGGGAAATTTTTTTCGAAATTCCTGAAACGTCTCGGCATCAACCACAGGGTTTTTAAAAAAGCTGCCGCTATTTCCCAAGACTTTTGGGTCGGGAAGCTTTGATTGCCGTATTGCGATTACCGCATTTGAAATATCTTTTATAGTTGGGGTTTCAATATTTCTTTCAGCCAATTTCTTCTGAATATCGCCATAGGAAACACTCGTTTTATGTTCTTTTTTTGTAAGTCTAAAGGTTACGCTGGTAATGATGAATTTTCCCTTCGCCTCATTTTTGAAGATGGAGTTTCTGTAGTCAAAGGCACATTCGTCTTTTGTGAATTTCCGTTCTTTTAAAGTTTCCATTTCCAAAGTATTGCAGCTTTCAAAAGTATCTTTCAACTCCACGCCATAAGCGCCAATATTTTGAATGGGTGCTGTACCAACGTTTCCGGGAATAAGGGAAAGGTTTTCCAACCCGCCAAAATCATTCCCAATACAATATAGGACAAACTCGTGCCAGTTTTCACCAGCCATAGCTTTTACCAAAACTTCCGTTTCGGTTTCTTTCAAGATTTCTATTCCCTTTAAATTTATGTGAAGTACAAATGCATCCAAATTGCCAGTGAGCAACATATTGCTACCGCCGCCGAGAATGAAAAGTTCTTCGGAAGGTTTTTGGGAAAGCGCATGTTTAAGTTCTCCAATCGTTTCAACAGAAACAAAATAACGGGCATTGCTGGCTAAGCCGAAGGTATTGTAATTTTTAAGCGATTTGTTTTCTTCAATCCGCATTAATCCTTATATTTTTGAAGCGCAATTTTTAGGATTTCAACTGCCCGAACAAGGCTTTCTTTTTTCAAAACATACGCAATTCTAACTTGGTTTAGTCCAACGCCAGGACTGGAATAAAAACCTGCGGCAGGAGCTACCATGATGGTTTCGCCATTGTCGTCAAATTCTTCCAAAAGCCATTGTGCAAAAACATCGGTATTTTTTACAGGAAGTTGCACAATACAATAAAATGCACCTTTCGGTTCCCCCACTTGTACGCCAGGAATGGCTTTTAAAGCAGCTACCAAGGTGTTTCTCCTATCTTGATATTCAACAATTACTTCGTCAAAATAACTCTGCGGGGTTTGTAATGCTGCTTCACTTGCAATCTGCGCAAAGGTTGGTGGGCTCAAACGTGCTTGCGCAAATTTTAAAGCTGTGGCAATTACTTGTTTGTTTTTTGAAACCAAACAGCCAATTCGAGCGCCACACATACTGTATCTTTTTGAAACGGAATCTATAATGATTCCATAATCAGCCAAACTTTCCTCTTGTAGAATAGAGTAATGCTGGTAACCATCATAGGTAAATTCGCGATATACTTCATCAGCTACCAAAAACAAATCGTGTTTTTTTACGATTGCTGCCAAGGTTTGGATTTCTTCTTTTGAATATAAATAACCTGTGGGGTTACCTGGGTTACAGATAAGAATTGCCTTGGTTTTTGGCGTTATCAGTTTTTCAAACTCTGAAATAGGAGGCAAGGCAAAATTGTTTTCAATTTTTGAAATAACGGGAACAATTTTTACGCCGGAAGCAGTAGCAAATCCGTTGTAATTTGCATAGAATGGTTCGGGAATTATTATTTCATCATCTACATCAGCAATACTTCCCATTGCAAATAAAAGCGCTTCACTTCCACCTGTAGTTACAATCATATCATTTGCTTCCACGGGAATATTATTTTTATGATAATAACCTGCTATTTTTTCACGATATTCTTGGGAACCTTCGGAACGCGTATATGCAAGAATCTCCAAATTGTGATTTGCAACTGCATCCATCGCAATTTCTGGCGATTTAATATCGGGTTGACCAATGTTTAAATGGTAAACGGTCTTATTTGCTTTATAGGCTTTTTCGGCATAGGGAACCAACTTACGAATAGGTGATTCCGGCATGTTTTTCCCTTTGTTTGAAACTGAAGGCATAGTGAATTTATTTGTGGCAAAGTTGCGAAATATATTTTATAATTCCATTGTGCGTATAGTAACATTAAGCTTTTTTTTATATCTTCAAATGTTTTCAAAAAAATCCTTAAAATTTTGCTTAAACTATTGGTTATCTTCCTCTTTATTTGTTTTTCCGCTTCTTTGACGGCCCAATCCCGTTTTTTTTTGCAGAATGGCAGAAAAAAAGATCGAATCCCGTTTGAGTTGGTAAATAATTTACCCATAGTTGAAGTGGAAATAAATGGTACACCACTTTCCTTTATTCTTGATACTGGTGTAAAATCCACTATTCTTTTTAGTTTGGAAGCAGCAGACAGTGTCCAGCTCCGTAATACCTCACCAGTACTTTTGCAGGGCTTGGGTCCAGGGGGAACGGTAGATGCGCTAAAAAGCTTAAACAATAACGTGAAAATTGGTGATGTGGTAGATAGGAATCATTCACTCTACATAATTTTTGATAGTTCGCTCAATTTTTCTCCAAGGATGGGAATTCCAGTCCATGGCATTTTGGGGAATGAATTTTTTGAAAACTTTATTGTTAAGATTAATTATTCCTCAAAAGTAATAACCGTTTATGACCCTCAAAAACACCCATTAAAGTCTTGTAAAAAATGTGAAGATTTACCATTAAACTTTGTTGGGAGCAAACCCTATATTTCCTTAAATGTAGCTTTTGATGGAAAACAGGAAGACGTAAAATTACTTGTGGATTCTGGTTCTAGCGATGTAATTTGGCTTTTTGATCGATGGCGAATTTATTAAAGAATCCCCTAAGAATTATTTTAAGGATTTTTTGGGGCTAGGCCTCAGTGGAAACATTTTTGGGAAACGTGCCCGAATTCCTGAGCTTATAGTGGGCAATTACCATCTAAAGGAAGTTAATGCTTCATTTCCCGAAGAAGATGCAATAAAGAAAGCTCGCTATTACGAGGATCGAGACGGAAGTGTTGGGGGAGGTCTTTTAAGTAGATTTACCGTTACTTTCGACTATGGAAACAAATTGGTCCGATTTAAGAAGAACAATAAATTCAATGACCCTTTCAATTACAACATGAGTGGGTTAACGTTAGAGCATGAAGGAATGGAGTTAGTAAAAGAGGAACGGGGGACTGCTGTCAATTCAAACAGAGCCAACCAAAACGATAGTTTCACCAGAAGTAGTGTATCGATAACAACTGAAGTTCATTTTTCCTTGGTGCCAAAATATATTGTGGCCGATGTCCGCGAAGGTTCTCCCGCTGCTTTGGAAGGAATTCAGAAAGGTGATGAGGTAATAAGCGTAAACGGCAAACCTTGCTATCAGTATAAACTTTTCGAATTGATTGAGCTATTTTCCAGTGAAGAAGGAAAGCGAATATACATGGAGACAAAAAGAGAAGGAAACATCAATCGAGTAAAATTTTTTCTGAAAAGTGTCTTTTAAAAAAAAACCGGCTGAAGTCATTGCTTTAGCCGGATTAATTTTTTTAGGAGTAAAGTTTTTAGCTTTTTTCCAAAACACTATTAGTGTCGTTCATTACTTCACCTTTTATTTTTAAAGCCACCATTGGTTCGCTGGCGTTTGAATAAACGGTAACAGTTTTTCTGATAGGACCAACACGGTTTGTATCATATTTAACTTGAATAGTGCTGCTAGCGCCAGGTGCAATGGGACCGTCCGGTTTTTTCGGGACTGTACAGCCACAACTGGATTTTACATCACTAATAATAAGGGGAGCATCTCCCGTATTTGTGAATTCAAATACGCGAACGCCATCACTACCTTTTGCAATAGTACCGTAATCTACGGTGTCGTCCTTGAAACTGATTTTTGCTTGTTGCGCCTGAGCGGCAAAACCGATAAAGGCAACAAGAGCCATAAGAGCTAATTTTTTCATGATTTTGTGTTTTTAATATTGCTAAAGTATATAACTTTTGAACAACGAGCAAAATAACTTATTCACTTTTATTATCCTTTAGTTATAATTACTTTTGCAACTCATTATACAAATATCAGACCAAAGTATGGCTTTAGAAGCAAAATATAATGCAAAACAGATTGAGAATAAGTGGTATAGCTACTGGATTGAAAACAAATATTTTCACTCAGAGGTTGATGAAAGAACACCCTATACCATCGTCATTCCGCCGCCAAACGTTACCGGAGTACTGCACATGGGCCATATGCTTAACAATACATTGCAGGATGTTTTGATTCGTCGCGCGCGATTGCAGGGCTTTAATGCTTGTTGGGTGCCTGGAACCGATCATGCTTCAATTGCTACTGAAGCCAAAGTTGTTGCAAAATTGAAAGCCGAAGGTATTGATAAAGCAAACCTTTCCCGTGAAGAATTTTTGGAACACGCTTGGGAATGGACCCATAAACACGGTGGAATTATTCTAGAGCAGTTAAAGAAATTAGGCGCCTCCTGCGATTGGGAACGAACCAAGTTCACCATGGATGAAGATATGTCAGCATCCGTGATAAAAGTTTTTGTGGATTTATATAGAAAAGGAAATATTTATCGTGGTTACCGAATGGTAAATTGGGATCCGCAAGCAAAGACAACCCTTTCTGATGAAGAAGTTATTTACGAAGAAAAACAGGGTAATCTCTATTATCTAAACTATAAAATTGAAGGTAGCGATGACACATTAACCATTGCCACCACACGTCCCGAAACCATTTTGGGTGATACCGCAATTTGTATAAATCCGAATGACGAACGCTTTACACACCTTCGCGGTAAAAAAGCGATCGTTCCCGTTTGTAATCGCGTGATTCCAATCATTGAAGATGAATATGTAGATATTGAATTTGGTACGGGTTGTTTAAAAGTAACGCCCGCACACGATGAAAATGATAAAATGCTTGGGCGACAAGCACAATCTTAGAAATTTTAGATATTCTGAATGATGATGGAACATTAAACAGTTTCGGTCTTCATTACGAAGGAAAAGATCGTTTTGTGGTTCGAAAGGAAATTGTAAAAGAACTTGAAGAAATGGGCGTGGTTTCAAAAATTGAAGCCCATATGCACAAAGTGGGCACTAGCGAACGCACAGGTGCAGTAATAGAGCCAAAACTCAGCGATCAATGGTTTCTTAAAATGAAGGAACTTGCAAACCCGCTTTAGATGCTGTGCTTGAAAAAGAAGTGCATCTGGTTCCTGAAAAATTTATAAATACCTACCGCCATTGGATGGAAAATGTGCGCGATTGGAACATCTCCCGTCAACTTTGGTGGGGGCAACAAATACCCGCCTATTTTTATGGCGATGGTAAAGAAGATTTTGTAGTTGCAGAAAATATTGAAGAAGCGCTACAACTTGCAAAAGAAAAAACCAACAACCCACAACTAACAACCGAAAATTTAAAACAAGATCCTGATGCGTTAGATACTTGGTTTTCGTCGTGGTTATGGCCTATCAGTGTTTTCAACGGAATCTTGGAGCCGGATAATAAAGAAATCAACTATTACTATCCAACCAACGATCTTGGTTACTGCGCCCGAAATTCTTTTTTTCTGGGTAGCACGAATGATTATTGCAGGCTATGAATATAGAAATGAAAAACCTTTTACAAACGTTTATCTAACGGGAATTGTGCGCGACAAGCAGCGCAGAAAGATGAGTAAATCCTTAGGTAATTCACCAGATCCAATTGATTTGATGGATACTTATGGCGCCGATGGTGTTCGTGTGGGAATGCTTTTGAGTTCACCTGCAGGTAACGATTTAATGTTTGATGAAGATCTATGCAAACAGGGGAGTGCCTTTGTAAACAAAATTTGGAATGCCTACCGATTGATTGACGGTTGGGAAGTTTCAATGGAAAAAGAACAAACACAAAGTGACATCATTGCGCTACAGTGGTACCAGCAGTAAATTCCAAAAAGCGCTGGCTGAAATTGAAGACCATTATAGCAAATATCGCATCAGCGACGCTTTAATGTCGACTTATAAGCTTGTTTGGGATGATTTCTGTTCGTGGTTGTTAGAAATGGTAAAACCCCCTTTCGGTGAAAAGATTTCAGAAAAAACCTACTTAGAAGTAATTTCCGTTTTAGAAGATAATTTAAAAGTTTTGCATCCTTTTGTTCCTTTTATTTCTGAAGAAATTTGGCAGCACATCACCCAACGTGACATTTCCGAAGCCTTGATAATATCAGAATGGCCAAAACGGAAATCTTTTGATGAAAAAATTATAAAAGACTTTGAATTCGCTTCAGAAGTAATCTCAGGAATCAGAACAATTCGCAAAGAGAAAAACATTTCCTTTAAAGATACTATCCAGCTTTCAGTGCTTAATAACGAGAATGCTTCTAAAGAATTTGACGCAGTTATTGCAAAGCTCGGCAATGTTTCAGAATTGAATTACATTTCTGAAAAACTGAACGGCGCACTCACATTTCGCGCAAAAAGCAACGAATATTTCATCCCAACCTCGGGAGTTATAAACGTGGAAGAAGAAATTACAAAGATTTCAGAAGAGCTCAAATATACAGAAGGTTTCTTAAGAAGTGTTCAGGGCAAACTCAAAAACGAACGTTTCGTAAGCGGTGCTCCAGAACAGGTTGTAGCTATGGAAAAGCAGAAGGAAGCTGATGCCATTGCTAAAATTGAAACGTTAAAAGCAAGTTTGGCGGGATTACAATAAATTGTAAATAGCCGTTAAAAACTCTTAATTTGTTTTAAAGCAAGGTTAATTATTGTCTTCTGAAATACTTTTAACTTAACTTGTTTAAAAAAATAGACAATTATGGACCAGGCAAAGTATAATGAGATGGAAGCGATGCTTCACAAACTAGAAGACATCAAGAACAGTCAAAAAAGTATCATTGACAAAATAAACCATGTAATCACAGATCTTTTTCAGCATCCAGACAAAGATCTTGAAAAATCAATGGAAGCTGCCCATGAGCGGGCTTCAGAAAACGTTGACAAAATTCGTGAAGCTATAGAGGAGTACGAAATAAAATTCAACAAGGAACAACAGGGTTAGGTCATTTCCTGTATAAAAAATATTGGGTTACGGCCTCTATGTAAAGTTTTTTGGCCTCATCACATGTTAAACCTCGTGTTTGGAAAAGCGCATTGGTTTTAAAAGCAGAAATATGGGGCTTGCCGCCAGTGGGAGTGTCATCATCATTAGTGGCTCGTTTGTAGTAAGCATATAAACGCAATAGAACATCTGCTGGAAAAGGTTCTTTATGGTCGTTAATGCTTTTTACAGCATTTTTAAAGGCTATGTCGAGCTCTTTCGAAGTCATTATTTTTCAGCAATTATTGAGATGCCTCCCTTTACTTTTTGGTTAAGGGCTACTTTTATTTTAGCATCCAGCGGAAGATAAATATCTACACGAGATCCAAATTTTATAAAACCACTGTCCGATGCTTGCTCAACTTCTTGATTAATTTCGGCATAATTTACAATTCGTTTTGCCATGGCTCCGGCAATCTGTCTAAATAAAACATCTCCAAAGGTTTTATTGTTTACAACAACTGTTGTCCGTTCATTTTCTTCGGAAGACTTCGGGTGCCAAGCCACCAAATACTTTCCTGGATGATATTTGCTGTAAACCACTTTTCCACCTACGGGATAACGTGTTACGTGCACGTTAATTGGACTCATAAATACAGAAACCTGCAATCTTTTATCGTTAAAGTATTCCTTTTCAAAAACTTCTTCAATAACCACCACTTTCCCATCAACAGAAGAAAGCACACGTTCTGGATGTACCAAGAAGTTGCGCTTCGGATTTCTGAAGAACTGTAAAACCAGCAGTAAAATTATTATCAAAGAAATAATAACTCCACCACGAATGGTTGGGTCTTCCACAAAAACATTTGCCAAAAGACTAAGCCCGATAACAATTACCAGAGCTATAAAAATAATCTTGAAACCTTCTTTATGAAACATTGTCAACAATTAATAAAAACGCATAAACAAATGGGCTGGCATAAATAATACTGTCAAGCCTATCATATAATCCACCGTGGCCTGGCATGATAATTCCGCTATCCTTAACTCCAGCCTGTCTTTTAAACTTGGATTGAATCAAATCGCCAATCGTTCCAAATATAGCAACGATAATTGCCATCATAATCCAAACCCAGAGCGGATACTTTTCAGCATCCATTTGGCTGTAGTTTTCCAACACTTTAAAGATAACAAATCCCGCCAAAAGAGCACCTAACATGCCTCCCACAAAACCTTCAATAGTCTTCTTAGGTGAAATGCGTTCCAGCAATTTATGTCTGCCAAAGTTTTTTCCAATTAGGTATGCAAAAGTATCGTTGCTCCAAACCAATATAAAAACTGCAACTATCAGTTCTGGCTTAAATGGCCCATTGATATCCATCACTGGAATTAGTGTTAGAAAAACGAAACCGCTAATAATATATAGTATTACGGTAACGTATTTTTTCTTTTCGAACATAGGTATTTTGCTGGTCCAAAGCACATCCTTTAATAAATAAAGATTTACGAAACCGCTTAAAATTAAAAGAAGATAAATTGCATTGTCTGCAAAAACATTATAGCTTAAAAAGTAAAAAGCTGCGGCAAGCAAGAAGTAGGCAAGATAACTGGTGAGGTGTATCAACTTTAAATATTCACTTAAAGTGATAACTGCAAGCACAAAAAAAAGTCCCATAAACCATTCACGCGAAGTGAACATTGCAAAAATGATGATCGAAATGTATAATACGCCCGAAAGGGTTCGTACGAGAATTTCCTTCATATTATAAGTCTTCCAGTAGCAACAAATATAGGTTTTTTGTGCTACTTCCATAACTCATAAAATCCTTTTCTTTTTCGGTTTCAAAGTCTTGAATAGTAGTTATGTTACTGGGAATGTAACTTGAACTTTGGTTTTTTATAATTCGTAAACCCTCACTGATTGTATCAACAATCTGGCTGGTGGTCGCAAAAATGATAAAGTTTGATGGTAGTTCCTTCAACTTCTTTTCTTTTATTTGGTTTGAAGAAAGCAAAACGGAACCATTATTGGAAACCAATGATTCGCATGTTGATAGGAAAAATTTTGAATCCGGATTTTTAACGAAACTAAGATTGAAACCGTCAAATTTTTTGGAAAGCATTTCATTAACGCAGAAAACATCCTGTTCATACCAATCATTTTCAAGCATTATATTATCAAAGCCTTCCAATATTTCTTCCCAATTTTCACAGTAAATGAATTTACCACCGTTGTTTTTAAAGTTATAGGTAAACTTTTCGTCAATAGGAAGTTTCTGTTCTGGGTAATAACTGCTATGGTCGGCTTTGCTGGCGCGTTTGGCCTTCTCTTCCGACTTATAATTAGGGTTTAAAAGTCTTTTAAATAGACTCATTAATAATTCATTGAGGAGTTCATAATTACGTTTAACTTCAAATATATAAAATCTATATTGAAGTTCTGTTACCTACAAACAAAGTTTAGGTACAAATCCAAAAAAATGGCAACATTTTAAGTTGTTGCCGTTCTTGTAGCTTCTTCAGGTATTTCAAATGGACGATCGCCAAATATTTTTTGAAGGTTGTCCTTGAAAATCACTTCTTTTTCAAGAAGAACGTTCGCCAATTCAGTCAGTTTGTCTTTATTTTCTTCCAAGAGCTTAATAGCACGATCATACTGGCTTTCTATAAGCGCAGATATTTCTTTGTCTATCAATTCAGCTGTTTTCTCGCTGTAAGGCTTAGAAAAGTTATATTCAGACTGTCCGCTACTATCGTAATAAGTAAGGTTGCCAATTTTATCGTTTAGGCCGTAAATTGTAACCATAGCACGAGCTTGTTTTGTAACTTTTTCAAGATCACTCAATGCACCTGTGGAAATACGGTTGAAAATTACTTTTTCGGCAGCACGGCCGCCAAGGGCAGCGCACATTTCGTCCAGCATTTGCTCTGGATGAATAATCAATCTTTCTTCTGGCAAATACCAAGCTGCCCCCAAAGATTGTCCACGGGGAACTATGGTAACTTTCACCAAGGGTGCGGCGTGTTCAAGCATCCAGCTTACTGTAGCGTGACCAGCCTCGTGATAGGCAATAGCACGTTTTTCGTCCATTGTCATTATCTTGTTCTTCTTTTCAAGACCACCAACTATTCTGTCAACAGCATCCAAGAAATCTTGCTTGCCAACCGACTTTTTACCGTTTCTGGCAGCAATCAATGCGGCTTCATTGCAAACATTGGCTATATCTGCACCAGAAAACCCTGGGGTTTGTTTTGAAAGAAAATCTGTATCTAAATTGTCATCCTTTTTAATAGGACGTAAGTGAACTTCAAAAATTTCTTTTCGCTCTCGAACGTCTGGAAGGTCAACATATATTTGTCTGTCAAAACGGCCGGCACGCATCAAAGCCTTATCCAATACATCTGCACGGTTTGTTGCGGCAAGAACAATTACGTTTGTATTTGTTCCGAAACCGTCCATCTCTGTCAAAAGCTGGTTTAAGGTATTTTCGCGTTCGTCGTTGCTTCCGGAGAAGTTGTTCTTTCCACGGGCACGGCCAATGGCATCAATTTCATCTATAAAAATAATGGCTGGCGATTTGTCCTTAGCTTGTTTGAAAAGGTCACGCACACGGGAAGCTCCCACACCCACAAACATTTCAACAAAATCAGAACCTGAAAGGGAGAAGAACGGAACTTTCGCTTCACCAGCAACGGCTTTTGCCAATAGGGTTTTACCAGTCCCCGGAGGTCCTACCAACAGTGCTCCCTTCGGGATTTTACCACCTAAGGAAGTATATTTTTCAGGTTGTTTCAAGAAATCCACAATTTCTTGTACTTCCTCTTTGGCGCCTTCCAAACCTGCAACATCTTTGAAAGAAGTTTTTACATCGGTCTTTTCATCAAAAAGTTTTGCTTTAGATTTTCCAATGTTAAAAAGCTGGCCACCAGCACCACCGCCGGCACCGGAAGACATTCTCCGCATAATAAAAATCCAAATACCAATGATGATAACGAAAGGCAAAATACCCATCAAAACATCGCCCCAAACATTGGACTCAGTATCAAAGTTTAAGTTTGTGGATAGATTGTTTTGAGCTTTTATTTCTTGAAAATCTTTTTGAAATAACTGAAGATCACCAAATTCAAATTGATAGCTAGGGTCGTTTGGACCAGGCGATAAAAATGAAGGTGTATTATCTTTTTTGGAATGTATTTCTTTTTTCTTAGCCTCTTCAGTAAGATAAACCTTTGCGATTTTTTTATTGATAACGTCAACTTTTTCAACGTCGCCATTTCTCAAAAACTCCTCGAATTTGGCTTGATTTGTTTTTGCTGGCTGTGACCAGCTACCACCGCCAAAAAAATTTATCCCAACAAAAAGAAGGGCTATGGCTATATAAACCCAATAATAATTAGGCTTGGGCCTCTTTGAATCGTTTTTTTTATTTTTATTTTCTTCAGCCATGTGGCAATTTCTTTTTAGTTTGTTGTTTCTATTTTAACCGATTTTGCATCGCCCCAAAGACCTTCAATGTCATAAAAATCGCGAATATGCTTTTGAAATACGTGTACTACAACGTGCACATAATCCATAAGTATCCATTCCGCGTTGTCGCTTCCTTCAACGTGCCAAGGTTTTTCTTTTAAAGCTTTGCTAACGGATTTTTGAATGGAATTCACAATGGCATTCACCTGTGTGTTGGAGGTACCATTGCAGATTATAAAATAGTCACAAACTGTATTTTCTATATCTCGGAGGTCAAGAATTTCGATATCTTTTCCCTTTACTTCTTCAATCCCTCGTATTATTTGGGTAATAAGTTGATCTGTTCCTGCTTGTTTTTTCTGCATTAATTAATTTTCTTTTCTTTTTCGCAAAGTTATTACTTTTTTGTTTCTTGAAGCGCCTTAAAAGCGTAATACTAAACATAATTATCGTTTTGAATATAATCAAACTTAGTGCCATCGATTCCACCAATACTTACCTGAAGCAATTGGTAAAAGAAACACTCTTGCAGGACGAAACAGTCGTGCTTACAAACCGGCAACTTTCTGGGCGTGGACAAATAGGCAACGGTTGGCTTTCAAGGGAAGGACAAAGCCTTACATTTAGTATGTTTAAGGCTTTTGATGGAATGCAAACAGAGCGCCAATTTATGATTTCTATGGCAGTATCCTTAGCTATTGTGAAAGCACTCAAAAGTTTTAACGTTCCCCAAATCGCAATTAAATGGCCAAACGACATATTGTCAGCTAATCGAAAAATTGGCGGTATTTTGATTGAAAACGTGCTGGAAGGCAGCTTTATAAAATATTCAATAATCGGAATTGGGCTCAATGTGAACGAAACAGATTTTCCAAATCTGCCACAGGCGAGTTCAATGAAACTTGAAACGGGGAAAAACTTTCAGCTTGAAGAAGTGCTTGATACAATTCTGAAAAATGTTTTCAAAAATTTAAATAATCTTTCAGCAATGGATTTTTCAGAACTGAAACGGCTTTATGAAAACAATTTATTTCGAAAAAAGATGGTTTCTGTTTTTGAAACTCCAGAAAGTTCAAGATTTAATGGAATAATTAAAGGAGTTTCAGACATTGGTGAACTTTTGGTGGAAACTGAAAATGATCCGTTGCAAAAATTCCAACTGAAAGAAGTGAAATTGATTTATTAAATCTGCTCCAAATTTGAAGCAAGAGTGTCAATAAATTTTGAAATTGGTCCTTTTACCATCATTGCCATCATTGTGTTGAATTCGCCTTCAAAAAGTAATTCGACGGTTGAGGTATTTTCAGAAACTTCTTGAATATTTCCAGTCAAAGAGAATGGGATTTTATCGCTAATAGCACCCAACACAACTTTGTTTGGTTTTTCAACTTCTTTTACTTCCAGCGCAATTTCTGGCATACCCTTTAATGCGAAAACAAAGGCATTATCTCTTATTACCTCGAATTTGCTGATGTTTTCGGGCATCAATGTTTCAAAATTCTTAACATCGGTCAAAAAATCACAAAGTGCTGGAGCAGATTTCTCAACGGTTACTTTTTTGCTGTTTAGTTTCATTTTGTGATTTTTGATTTAATATTTTATTGTCCCCAAGTTTCAGGACCCTTTCTCCATTCCGAAAGCAATCTCGCTTCTTCAGAATTTATATATTTTGATTTTTCGGCTTCCTCCAGCAACATTTCATAATTGCTCAACGTGTTTAAAGTAACATTAGCATTTTTAAAATTTTCTTCCGCATTTTTAAAACCATAACTGAAAATTGCGAACATTCCCTTCACATTCGCATCTGCTTCTATTAAAGCTTCCACGGCCAACAAGCTACTTTTTCCAGTGCTTATAAGATCTTCAACAACAATTACGCTTGTGTTTGGTTCCAAATAGCCTTCAATTTTATTTTGGCGTCCATGACCTTTTGCTTCGGGACGAACGTAGCAAAAAGGAACGTTCAAATAGTCTGCAACCAAAGCGCCCATTCCAATAGCGCCAGTGGCCACACCAGCAATCATTTCGGGCTTTCCGTAGAGCTCTTCAATTTGCTTTGCAAGGTTTTCTCGAATATAATTTCGTATCATCGGATAGGATAGTATAATGCGATTATCACAGTAAATTGGAGATTTCCATCCCGATGCCCATGTAAAAGGGTTTTGCGGTTGCAATTTTATTGCATTAATTTGCAATAACAACGCAGCGGTTTTTTGTGCTGTTTCTTTGTTTAATATCATTATGCAAATGTATAAAGTTTTTGTAAAAGATATTCCAATTATTCTTTCCACGGAAAAATATATTGGGGAGCATTACACAACCATTCCTTTAAAACAAGCCCATTTTAAAAAGTTGGTGAAGAAAATAAACAACGGCGAGCTGCTTTACGTGAACCTTTACCACAAAAATGCCGAAAAGTTGGAGCGCTTTCTTCGGAAAAAAATAAAGGTAGTGGAAGCCGCCGGAGGATTGGTTTACAACTCTAAAAAAGAAATTCTCTTCATCAGAAGAAATAAAAAATGGGATCTTCCAAAAGGGAAAATTGAAAAAGGGGAAACCCACGAAGAAGCAGCCATTCGTGAAGTTGTGGAAGAAACAGGGGTAAAGGACCTTGAAATTCGTCAATTTTTAATGACCACTTATCATGTTTTTACCCGAAATAATAAGTTTCGTTTGAAAATAACATATTGGTATGAAATGTTCAGCGATTATGACGGGCCATTAATACCTGAACCTAGCGAGGGAATTAAAAAAGTTAAGTGGAAAAACTTTGAAAAATCGCAAAAGGCACTTCAGGATTCTTACGAAAACATCAAGCTTTTATTTCCGAAAGAATATTTAACCACCCACCCGAACGATCGGATAACGGAGGTGTGATTTTTCGTAATAGGGCGATTGTTTGTGAATCCAGTCGAGCTGTAAATACCAGTTATTTGCAAATTCAGGCTCATTGCGTTTTTTTGTTTCAAACTCTTTTTTTATTTCCGGGTTTTCATTTAGAAATCTTTCAGCCATATCTTCCCAAACATAGGGCGAAAAACCTTCTTTTTGCTGAAGGATTGCATCGAAAAAATTCCAATTGAAAAAAGAATCGGGAGCCGATGGTTCTAGTGTTTCTAGAAGATAGCGAACTCCGTGTTGTTGAGTATTAACTAAAAAGTCTCCTTTTTTTACCGAAACGTTTTCTATACTTTGAATGACTTTTGTGTTGTAATGAAAATAATGCCCTTCAAACGGATTTTTTACAGTTTCAAAACTTTTTATTTTATAAACTTCGGCGAAAATAGTTGTGTCATTTTTAATTTCTGAAAAGGTAATTCCGTTTAATTTCAAAAGTTCAATTACGTTCCAATAGCCTTTCGGAATAACATATGCCGAAGGAATTGTAACAGAATCCGTTGCTTTAAAGTAATTGTAATAAGTTACATCTTTGGTAAATGGCTTGTCGCGGAAATACTTTAAACGATCTGAACCCGTAATATTGCTGGGAATCATTTCTCCCTCAAAACCTTTAAATGAAAGTGTTGCTATTTTTGAAGAATCAACTTCCCAAGAAATAGGATAATAACTTCCGACTTTGTATTTTTCAATAGCATTATTTCGCAGATTTTTAATTTTTGAAGCATCTTTTTCGGCAATAGAAATAAAACTTTTCATCAATTCATAAGTACCTTTAACTCTTTGTTTGTAGGGCTTTAGCATATGTGTCTCCACCATCATTCCCAAGGTATTGAACAGTGTAGTGTAACCTGTGGAATAGCGAGGTGAATCCATAAATTGTGCAAAACCTATTTCGGGAACTTGGTTAAAAACGTTCACATATGGCGTGATATCCCAATTTTTTTGATGAAGTGAATCCTCTAACTGTGGCATCAAAGAAGTATGCAAATAGTTTCCCAATTCGCCGCCCAATTTGTTGTGTTGCGTAAAAAGATGGGTGAGCACATATTGATAGTCCGCGCCGTTGCTAACGTGATTGTCGATAAACAAATCTGGGTTCAACCAGTGGAATATCTCGGCAAAAGCCCTCGCGTTTTTGGTATCCGATTTTATAAAATCACGATTCAAATCATAGTTTCTTGCGTTGCCACGAAAACCGTATTCTTCCGGACCGTTTTGGTTGGTTCGGCTTGTACTGTTTCTGTTTAGAGCTCCACCGATGTTATAAATAGGAATGGTTGCAATGATAGTATTCTTAGGTGTTGGAATTTTATTTTCGGCATAATCCCGAAAAAGTAGCATAGTGGCATCAATGCCGTCTGGTTCACCAGGATGGATTCCATTGTTTATAAGCAACAAATTTCTGCCATTTTTTAAGAAGGTTTCTGAAGTTTTCTCTTGGGTTTTGTTTTGCGGATCAAAAATGACCAAATGAAGAGGAAAACCGCTATCGGTTTGGCCCATTTCATAAATAGTAATTGAGGGAAATTTTTTTGCCAAAGTCAAATAATACGCAACTACTTCTTCATAAGTTTCCGTCTGTAAACCGTTTGAAGTTTCAAAAGCAGTCTGGGAATGCTGTCCGATTATGGCATTGAAAATGAAAAAAATAAAAATTTTGAGGAAAGTCTTCATTCGTGAATTTATTAAATTATTTACTTACGGGAATCTCAGAATACAATATTACAGAAGTTGCAAATAAGTAAATAAAAAAACACGAAAATATAAAACATCCTTTTTCTTGCGTTTTTTTTTTTTTGGTATAACTTGCTTATTCACTGTATAATATATTTATATGAAAAAAATTACTTTATTACACGGTACATTCCTAATTGCTTTCTTTTTTGGAATAGGATCTCAGGCGCAATCCCCCGAAGTTGAAATTATACTTTCACAAAACATCAGCTTAATATTATTACCTATAGGCGGTTTATCATGTCCCGGGGGCGATACCCAATGGTACCGCGAGTATATACTTGATGAGGAAGGAATCACCGGCCCGGTAGTATTAAAGAGTGTAGAGTTTGGTGTGCAGGCTATAGATGCCACTACCGAACTTCAAGTTTTTGCATATGACTATGAAGATTTTCCTGATGGTTTTGATATTAGTAACCCACCAACGCCTTTAGCGTCGGGAACTGTAACGGTTGGCCCATCAGATGTTGGAAATTTTGTTCGGGGAAGTTTTGATATTCCTGCTGTTGTTACAGAAAATACAACAGTAGTTGTAAGTGTAGTTCAGCCTGTGGATGGAGTAAACTTCTATCTTGCGATTACGGAGAGCGAAACGAAACCCAGTTTTATATCTAGTGCACAATGTGGACCTTCAACCCCTACTTCTATGGTTGATTATGGATTTCCAGATTCACGCCATCTTCTTAATTTAGTAGTAGATAATGAGCTTTCCATAGCAGAGCAAGCTGTGGAAAATTTCACAATATACCCAAACCCTGTTATGGATGCCCTAAACGTGTCTATCGCTCCTTTAACGATTAAAGATATTGCCATATATGATATTTTGGGAAAGAAATTAAACTGCAATTACAGTGATTCGAGCATTAATGTTTCCAGTCTTTCCGAAGGAACTTACTTCTTAAAAATAAATACGGGCAATACTATTTTAACCCGAAGGTTTGTGAAGGAATAGTTTTAAATTTTTTACTTCGAAATAAATTCACAAAAAAAGCCCCGCAAAAATTTTGCGGGGCTTGTTGTTTTATAAAAGAGGTTTTATCCGTTCATCGAAATCAAAAACTCTTCGTTGTTTCTGGTTTTTTTGATTCGGTCGTTGATAAATTCCATCGCTTCCACAGGGTTCATGTCTGCAAGGTATTTACGCAATACCCACATACGTTGAATGGTATTTTCATCAAGCAACAAATCGTCGCGACGTGTGCTGGAAGAAGTAAGGTCGATAGCTGGGAAAATTCTTCGGTTGGAAATTTTTCTATCCAACTGAAGTTCCATGTTACCAGTTCCTTTAAATTCCTCAAAAATAACCTCGTCCATTTTGGAACCTGTTTCCGTAAGTGCAGTAGCAATGATAGTTAAAGAACCACCGTTTTCAATATTTCGTGCGGCACCAAAGAAACGTTTTGGTTTATGCAGTGCATTTGCATCCACACCACCACTCAATATTTTACCGCTCGCTGGCTGAACTGTGTTGTAAGCTCTTGCCAAACGCGTAATGGAATCCAAAAGGATCACTACATCATGTCCACATTCTACCAAACGTTTTGCTTTGTCAATAACAATATTTGCGACACGAACGTGCTCGCTTGCTTCTTTATCAAAGGTTGAGGCAACCACCTCGCCACGAACGTTACGTTGCATATCGGTAACTTCTTCTGGGCGTTCGTCAATCAATAAGAACGATTTGATAAACTTCGGGATGGTTTGCGGCTATTGCATTTGCGATGTCCTTTAATAACATCGTTTTACCGGTTTTTGGTTGTGAAACAATCATTCCACGCTGTCCTTTTCCGATAGGTGCAAAAAGATCAATTATTCTAGTTGAAATGGTGCTCTGCTTATCCGCCAAATTGAATTTTTCCTGCGGGAAGAGCGGCGTTAAATGCTCAAAAGAAACACGGTCGCGAACTACATTTGGGTTTAAGCCGTTTATTTTG
The DNA here is from genome assembly GCA_963805885.1 of uncultured Flavobacteriaceae bacterium. Lineage (GTDB taxonomy): Bacteria > Bacteroidota > Bacteroidia > Flavobacteriales > Flavobacteriaceae > Aequorivita. The sequence continues at coordinate 11,550 of CAWDWC010000019.1, read as the reverse complement.
TTCACTTTAATTAACGGAAAATATTTTTCACCTTCTTTCGGTGGACGCACTTCGCCCAATACAGTATCTCCAGTTTTTAGACCGAAAAGACGAATCTGCGATTGCGAAACGTAAATATCATCGGGAGATGACAGATAATTGTAATCGCTGGAGCGCAAAAAGCCGTAGCCATCCTGCATAATGTCAAGCACACCTTCGCTTTCAATTATTCCATCAAACTCATAATCTGGCTCGCGATAACGGTTTCGGGAATCTTTGTTTCCATTACTTCTGTTATCCTGCACGTTGCCGTCCTTTTGTTTTTGGTTTTGGTGCTTTGGGCGATTGTCTGAATTGTTACTGTCGTTCCGTTGATTTTTCTGCCTATTGTCGTTATCGTTGGGATTTGACTTCTGGTGCTGCGGTCTTTTAACGTCCCTTTTATCATTGCTGGAACGCTTGTCGTCTTTATCGTTGCCAGAGCGTTTGTCGTCATTAGACTTGTTGGTGTCACTGCCTTTTTTGTCGTCATCACTTTTTTTATTGTGATGCGGCTTTTGTGGTTGTGGCTTTTTGTTTCGGTTGTCGTTCCTTTCTGGACGGGACTTTTGGTCTTTTTCCTGCGTAGTCCTTGGATGTGGAGGTAGCTGTTTCAGTCTTTGTTGTTACTGAAGAAGATTCTTCCGATTTAAGGACTGCTTTAACAGCTTTAGGATTTGCTGCTTGATAGTCAAGAATTTGATACACCAAGTCCAATTTTTTTTGAGTGCGATATTTTGGCACATCAAGTTCTTTTGCTATTTCCTGAAGTTCAGGTAGTTTTTTGTTTTTTAATTCTGAAATTTCAAACATTTAAAAAATACTGTAGTTTAAGTTGATACTATTTGTTCCTGTTGAGAAGGTAAGTACGTTGAAAATTATTTTGAAGACTAAGTAACCTTGATTGAGTTGGTTACGAATGAATACTGCAATAATACAACAATAAATTAAATTTCAGCGTTATTTTTTTTAAAAAGATAACGTATTTTTGCTGCTTAATTGAGTTTTTAAATAATGATACAACGCATTCAAACCATTTATTTAATCGTTTCCGCTATAATAATCGGAGCTTTGTATATGTGGTTTCCAATTGTTTTGGGCGATGATGGCTCTGTAATAATGGAACGTAATGAGCCTTTGATATTTGGCTTAATGTTTGTTTCTATTGCATTGGCTATTATTTCAATTTTAAGTTTCAAAAAGCGGCAGTTACAATTTGTGCTCAACCGTTTAAACATCATATCAAACTTTGTATTACTGGGAGTTTTCGTTTACAGGTTACTAACATTATCCGGAGAAACTATTGTTTCAGAGAAGGGTATTGGGGTGCTTTTTCCTATCATTTCTATCGTATTTTTAGTGCTGGCCAATAAGGCCATAAAAAAGGATGAGGACCTTGTAAAATCTGTTGATCGTTTACGATAAACCGATCTTGGTATATTAGTGCAAGACCCCTAAAGGATGCCACCTTTGGGGGTTTTTTGATTTTTGTTAAGTTCAAAGTTGGCTTTTCCTAATCCTTTTCGCTTTTCCCTTTTCGCTCTTCGCTAGAATTTATTTCTCAAACTCAATAACCTCTAAATTTTGGATTTTTTCACCATCAATTTCAAATCGAAGCATTGTTCTCACCTTTTGAAAACCGTGTTTGCCAACGGCCCCAGGATTCATATGAAGCAGTCCGGTGGTTTTGTCGGGCATAACTTTTAGAATATGTGAATGCCCGCAGATAAAAATCTTAGGTGGATTGGAATAAATTTCCTGCCGAATAGAAGGATTGTACTTTCCGGGATACCCGCCAATGTGCGTTATCCAAACGTCAACATCTTCACACATAAAACGGTTGTGAAGGGGAAATTCCATTCTTGCTTCCGTATTGTCGATATTGCCATAAACAGCCCGTAATGGCTTCAGTTTTTTTATGGTGTCGGTAACTGAAAGATCACCAATATCACCAGCATGCCAAACTTCATCGGCTTGCTTTACGTACTTTAGAATTTTTTCATCTATATAACTATGGGTATCGCTAAGTAAGAGAATTTTTTTCAAAATATGTAGATTTGATGGATTGCGAAGGTATTTAAGTTTTTCAAATTTATAACAGAAATGCTGGCTTGTAAATCGTAATTTTGTCAATTCTGAAAAAATAATCCATTGCGATATTTTATTGAAATAGCCTACAACGGGGAAAACTATTTTGGATGGCAGCGCCAGCCCGAGCAGATTAGTGTACAGCAGGTTTTGGAAGAAACGCTTTCCACTTTGCTTCGGAAAGAACTGAAAATTACTGGTGCTGGTAGAACTGACGCAGGTGTTCATGCAAAACAACTTTTCGCGCACTTTGATTTTGATGAAATTGAAAACACGGACGATTTGGTTTTTAGATTGAATTCCTTTCTCCCGAAAGATATTTCGGTAAAAAATATTTTTGAGGTAAAAGATGACGCCCACGCACGTTTTGATGCTGTTGAAAGGGAATACGAATATATTATTTCGCTTGAAAAAGATCCGTTTTCACAAGATTTTGCATTTCAAATAAACAATAAGCCTGATGTGAATTTGATGAACGAAGCCTGCCGAAAAGCTATTGAACCATAAAGATTTTCAATGCTTTTCCCGCTCAAAAACCGATGTTAAAACGTACAATTGTACAATTATAAAAGCATCTTGGGAAGCTAAAAATAATAGACTTATTTTTACAATTGCAGCAGACCGTTTTTTGCGAAATATGGTTCGCGCAATCGTAGGAACACTTTTGGATGTTGGTTATGGAAAAACATCTTTGGAAGAATTTCAAAAAATATTAAACAGTAAAAGTAGGGAAGAGGCTGGTGCTTCGGCACCCGCCCACGGGTTGTATTTGACTAAGGTTATTTACCCAGATAATATAAAATTATAATGGCAGAAACCACAGGTAACGCATTCGATTTTAAGCTTTTTAAGCGGTTGTTGGCTTTTACAAAGCCATATAAACTCATATTCTATTTTGTGGCTTTTGCTGCAATTGTAATGTCTGGTCTTGCCGTTTTGCGTCCTTATCTTTTGGAATTGGCTATTGATAATTCCATGGTGCCGAAAGATGGCGAAGGCTTTATGAAGTACATCATTTTAATGATTGTTGTGCTTCTGCTGGAAGTTTTTTTTCAGTTTGCATTTATTTTTTATACAAACTGGCTCGGGCAAAGTGTAATTCGCGATATGCGCCAACGACTTTTTAAATTGATGATGAGCTTCAAAATGCAATATTTTGATAAAAGTGCGGTGGGAAGATTGACTACCCGAGCGGTAAATGATGTGGAAACCATTTCCAGTATTTTCAGTGAAGGACTTTTTATGATTATAAGCGATTTACTGAAAATGCTTGTAATTGCTGGATTTATGCTTACTCAAAGCTGGAGGCTTTCGTTAATAGTATTTATAGTTCTTCCTTTCATTCTTTATGCTACACGCGTGTTTCAAAAAGCGATGAAAGTTGCTTTTGAAGATGTTCGGAACCAAGTTGCAAATTTAAATACCTTTGTGCAGGAACGGATCACGGGAATGAAAATAGTACAGATTTTTACCCGTGAAAAAACCGAATATGAACGTTTTCAGGAAATAAATAAAGACCATCGAAAAGCGTGGATAAAAACAGTTTGGTACAACTCTATTTTCTTTCCAATTGCTGAAATGACGGGAGCTGTGGCTACGGGATTGGTAGTTTGGTATGGTGGATTAAATGTAGTAGTGGAGGCGGCATTGTTACCTTGGGTATTGTTGTTGCATTTATTCAATATGCCGAAATGCTTTTTAGACCATTGCGGCAAATTGCCGATAAGTTTAATACCCTGCAAATGGGAATGGTGGCCGCAAACCGTGTTTTTGGAATTCTCGATACCAAATCGCACATTGCAGATACGGGAACCGTTGATTACACAAGTACCAAAGGTGAAATTGAATTCAAAAATGTTCATTTTGGTTATAATGAAAATGAAGAAGTAATCAAAGGAATTTCATTTAAGGCAAACCCGGGAGAAACCATTGCTATTGTTGGTGCTACGGGCGCCGGAAAAAGTACGATTATCAATCTTTTAAATCGCTTTTATGAAATTAACAGTGGTGAAATTTTAATTGATGGAATTTCTTTAAAAGAATATAAACTTGCTTCACTCCGAAACCAAATTGCGGTGGTTTTGCAGGATGTATTTCTCTTTGCCGATTCAATTTTGAATAATATCACTTTGGGCAATCCAAATATTTCTGAAGAAGAAGTAATTGCAGCGGCTAAGGAAATTGGCGTACATAAATTTATTGAATCACTTCCTGGCGGTTATCATTATAATGTGAAGGAACGCGGAAGCATGCTTTCTTCCGGACAACGACAATTAATTGCTTTTCTTCGTGCGTATGTTAGCAAACCTAGTATTTTAGTTTTGGATGAAGCTACTTCTTCCGTAGATACCTATTCTGAAGAAATGATTCAAACGCTACCGATAAAATTACCAAAGGCCGAACTTCTATTGTAATTGCCCACCGTTTGGCAACTATTAAAAAAGCAGATAAAATTATTGTGATGGATGCTGGAAAAATCGTGGAAGAAGGCACTCACAAAGAATTGCTGAAACTTCAAAATGGTTTTTATAGAAATCTTTATGAAGTACAGTTTATGGCAGAAGAAGCATTTAACTTAAATCCTTTTTTAAGATTTTTAGTAATTCGTCCGTATTTTCAAAAAGCACAAAATCACCATCCTTTAAATAGGAAATTGTCCCATTTTCTTCGGAAACCACTAAACAAACTGCATCTGTTTTTTCAGTAATTCCAACGGCTGCCCTGTGGCGAAGACCAAAACGCAACGGGATTTTCCGGTCGTTTGATACAGGCAAAATAACACGGGTTGCGGTAATTCGGTTTTCTTCAATAATCATAGCGCCATCGTGCAGCGGACTGTTTTTAAAAAACACACTTTCAATAATGGGTTGGTTTACTTCTAGGTTCATTTCATCTCCCGTGTTTTTTACAAAATCCAGACTATTGTTTCGTTGAAGTAACAATCATAGCCCCCGTATTTGTAGCAGCCATTTTTTTACAAGCAGAAACTATTCCTTCCATATTGGTTTTAGGGCCGGAATCCCTCCCATCATTTTAAATTGTTTAAAAAACCTTCGTCGAGCATTAAAATTTGTAGACCCTAGCATCAATAGAAATTTTCTTATTTCCTGCTGAAAAACAACAATCAAAGCAAACATTCCCACGCCAAGAAAACCTCCGAGAATTTTGCTCAACAGTTCCATTTCTAAAAGTTGAGTAACGATAAAAATGGCATAGACTATTATGATTCCCACCAAAATATTAATTGCTACGGTGCCTTTTACTAAATTATAGAGATAGTAAAGCAAGAATGCCACCAGCACGATGTCCACAATATCTAAAATACGTATGTCGAGAAAATCCAAAGGTGTGCGTTTTTTGTAAAAGTACTTTAAAAATTTTAATGATTTCGGTCAAGATTTTAGGTTTTCAAACAATTTTACACATTCCACAGCTTCTTTTACATCATGAACCCTTAAGATTGAAGCTCCTTTTAAAAGTGCAATTGTATTGAGTGAAGTAGTTCCATTCAATGCATTTTCTGCCGAAGTTTCCAATGTTTTATAAATCATTGATTTTCGGGAAACGCCAACCAAAATCGGAACGTCTAAATTTTTAAAAAGTTCTAGATTGTTTAATAACTGAAAACTTTGTTCCCGTGTTTTCGCAAAACCAAAACCCGGATCGGCAATAATATCGTTGATTCCTTCGGCACGAGCAATTGCAATTTTTTCAGATAAATCTTTTAAAACTTCAATAGTTACATTTTTATAATCCGTCAATTTCGTCATTGTTTTTGGCGTACCGCGCATATGCATCAAAATATAGGGGACTTTCAGTTCTCCAACTGTTTTGTACATTTCAGCATCCAAAGTTCCGCCGGAAACATCATTTATTAATTGCCGCACCGGCTTCAACCGCTTTTTTTGCAACTTCACTTCGGAAGGTATCTACGGAAATTAAGGCTTCGGGAAATTTTTTCAGAATGATTTCAATTGCTTCACAACCCGTCTAATTTCTTCATTTTCTGAAATTTCATCTGCGCCCGGCCGCGTGCTATAACCACCAATATCGAGAAATGTAGCGCCTTCCGAAAGCATTTTTTCAGCTTGTTTCAGAATATTCTTTTTCAGCAAAAGTTTTTCCGCCATCATAAAACGAATCGGGAGTTACGTTGATAATGCCCATCACTTTGGGCACAGAAAGGTCTATGAGTTTGCCGCGGCAATTAAGGGTCTGCAATTTTTTAAACTTTTTAGCTTTCAAAATTCAAAAACTTTTAGTCAATGTGCCGTTTGGCGAATAACTTTAAGCGTTCAACTTTGAACTTTGAACTATTTAAGCGAAATTTACGCAAAATCTTACACATCCCTAATGGCAGATACTTCAAATCAATACAATGACCAGATTGAAAAATGCAGAGAGCTGTTTATCAATAAAATGCACGATTATGGAAGTGCATGGCGTATTCTTCGGCTTCCTTCCTTAACCGACCAAATTTTTATAAAAGCACAACGCATCCGTGGTTTGCAACAAAATAAAGAGCAAAAAATTGCCGAAGACGAAACCAGTGAGTTCATTGGAATTGTAAATTATTCCATTATGGCGTTGATCCAATTGGATAAAGGCGTTGTGGAACAGCCCGATCTTTCTTTGGAAGAAGCAACTCAACTTTATGATGAACAAGTAGCCAAAACCAAACAGTTGATGATGGATAAAAATCACGATTACGGCGAAGCTTGGCGCGATATGCGAGTAAGTTCTTTGACAGATTTGATTCTTCAGAAACTACTTCGCGTAAAACAAATTGAAAATAACAGTGGTAAAACCTTGGTTTCTGAAGGGATTGATGCAAATTATCAGGATATGATTAATTATGCGGTGTTTGCGCTGATTCATTTGGAAAAAAATCAAAGAAAAATAAAAAACAGCAGAGGAATGAAAATACTAGTTGGAATATCACGAATAATTGTTGGCGTATTATTTATCATTAGCGGATTGATTAAACTGAACGACCCAGTTGGGTTTTCATTTAAACTGAAAGACTACTTTGCGCCCGAAGTTTTGGACCTTGGGTTTTTGGTTCCCTTATGCTTTGCTGATTGCAATATTTGTTGTGATTTTTGAAGTGTTATTAGGTGTTGCACTGCTTTTGGGTTATCTAAAAAAATTCACTTCTTGGTGTCTTATTGTTGATGATTGTGTTTTTCACTTTTCTTACTTTTTATTCGGCATATTTCAATAAAGTGACCGATTGCGGTTGTTTTGGAGATGCAATAAAACTTACTCCTTGGGAATCTTTCAGCAAAGATATAGTGCTGTTGGTTTTAATTTTAATTCTTTTCTTCGGAAGAAAATACATTCAGCCGTTTTTTACGAAAGGAACGCGAAGCATCATTATTTTTGCTTCATTCGTAGCCTGTCTTGGAATCACATATTATGTGCTAATGCACCTTCCTATAATCGATTTCCGCCCCTATAAAATTGGCGCTAATATTAAAGAAGGAATGACAATTCCAGAAAATGCTCCAGCTCCTATTTATGAATACAAATGGAAATTCAAGGTTAACGGTGAAGAAAAAGTGATAACCACAAACGGCGAATATCCGCAAGTTGATGGCGAATTGATAAGTACTGAAACTGAAATGATCCAAGAAGGCTACACGCCCCCAATCCACGATTTCACAATGGAAAGGGATGGAGAGGATTATACAATGCAGTTTTTGGATGAGGAAAACCTTGTTATTATTATTGCGTATAGTTTAGGAAATACGGAGAAAGACGGTTACATTCCAATAAAAGAGATTACTGATAAAGCATTGAAAAATGGGTATAATGTGATTGGTCTTTCCGCATCTTCACAAGAAATGACTGAAGCTTTGACGGAAGAATATAAATTGAATTTTAAGTTTTATTTCTGTGATGAAACCACGCTGAAAACCATCGTCCGCAGCAATCCCGGAATTTTGGAATTGGATAATGGAACCATTAAACAGAAGCTTCATTGGAACGATGCACAAAAATTGGAACTTCCAACCGTTGAAAATGCAAAACCGAAATTAGATCTTTCTTTGAAACAGCGCTTGGACAGCATCGCTGTGCTCGACCAAAAATACCGTTTACTGATGCAAGCGCAATCTTTGGAAGAACGAAAGAATCTTGGCGAAAGCATGGGGCTTTCAGAAGCTGAGTACAGTGGTGACCTTTCCCAAATGCAGCGTGTTTTGGACAGTGTAAATATGGTATTTGTTGAAAAGTATTTTATACAAAATGGATATCCCGGTAAGTCTGTTGTTGGTGAAGAATCCAGCCTTGTTGCATGGAATGTGTTACAACATAACCCAGATAAAATCCCACTTTATTTACCATTGGTGAAAAGGGCTGCAGCCGAAGGCGAAATACCAAGAACTTCTTCTGCAATGATGGAAGACCGTTACTTAATGATGGAAGGAAAACCACAAATATACGGGACACAGGGAATGAGTTATGATGATGCACGCGGTTCATTTATCTGGCCAATAGAAAATCCCGAAACAGTTAACGAAAGAAGAAAAGAAGCAGGTTTTGAAGAAACTATTGAGGATTATGCAAAAGTTCTTTTTGGTGATGATTTTGTGTATGAGCCACGCACTATGGAACAAATAAACTAAGACAAGGTGGTAGGTTATATTCTTCAAAAATTGGGTTATGCATTACTCACATTGTTTGGGGTTGTAACTGTAATTTTTTTACTCTTTACCATTCTTCCTGGCGATCCTGCACGAATGATGCTGGGTCAAAATGAAACTGCGGAACAACTTGCAATAGTAAAAAAGAAGTACGGTTTTGACCAACCAGTTTCAATTCAATATGTAAGATATTTAAATGATTTGTCGCCTATTTCATTTCACAGTAAAAACCCTAAAGATTACACGTTTCTTTCCGAAGGAAAATACAATGCGGCAAAATTATTTTCTATTGGAAATACGAACATAGTTTTAAAAACACCCTATTTGCGAGAGTCTTTTCAAAAGAACGGGAAGGAGGTAAGCGAAGTTATTGCAGAAACACTTCCAAATACATTTATATTGGCTGTTTCAGCAATTGTTATTGCAATGATTATTGGTATTTTCTTGGGAATTATTTCGGTGCTCTTTAAAGATGGGTTTATTGATAAAATGATACAATTGGTGAGCACTTTGGGAATGAGCGTTCCTTCGTTTTTCAGTGCTATTATTTTTGCGTGGATTTTTGGTTTTTTGCTTCACGAATACACAAACTTGAATATGACTGGAAGCCTTTATGAAGTGGATGATTTTGGTAACGGAAAATACATCCAATGGAAAAATTTGATACTTCCGGCAATTGTTTTGGGAATTCGCCCGCTTGGCAGTGGTAAGTCAATTGATGCGAAATTCACTGCTTGAAGTTTTAAACCAAGATTACGTTCGTACCGCAAAAGCAAAAGGGCTTTCTTTTTATCAAATTATAAAAAGACATGCTTTGAAAAATTCTCTGAACCCTGTAGTTACAGCTATTTCAGGCTGGTTTGCTTCAATGCTTGCAGGCGCAGTTTTTGTGGAATATATTTTTGGATGGAACGGTCTGGGAAAGGAAATTGTGAACGCATTGAATACTTTAGATCTACCCGTTATTATGGGTGCTGTAATAGTAATTGCTACACTTTTTATTCTAATCAATATTTTTGTGGATATAATTTACGGTTGGCTGGACCCTAAAATTAGTAGGCAATGACAATTTTTATTATTCAACAGTATTAATTAGCCTCAATTTTAAAAAAAATTAAATATGAAAATAACAATCGTTTTCTTCCTGTTCACTTTCTTAGCCCAGGGACAACAAAAATCTTTTTCTGAAGCCGCATTGAATGATGTATTTCTTTCAGAAACAAACAAGGAAATCACCCTTTCTGAAATTCTTCAGCAATACAAAGGCAAAACGGTCTTTATAGATATTTGGGCCAGTTGGTGCAAGGATTGTATCGTGGGAATGCCAAAGGTTCAAAAGCTACGCGAAAAAAACTCTGAAATTGTTTTTCTTTTCCTTTCATTGGACAAAGAAACCGATAGCTGGAAACACGGTATTGAAAAATATGGTGTAGTCGGTGAAAATTATTTTATAGCTTCAGGTTGGAAAGGTTCTTTCTGTTCTTCCATAGATTTAGATTGGATTCCGAGATATATGGTAATAAATTCCGAAGGAGAAATCAGCCTTTACAAAGCCATTGAAACAAATGACAAAAACCTTTTAAAAGCATTGAAATGAGAAAAAAAATTGTAGCTGGAAACTGGAAAATGAACAACGATTTGGCCGAAACAGAAATGTTTTTGGTCGATTTGAAAAAGCAGGTTTTTCCAGAGAATGTAGTAATTATGATTGCGCCGGCATTTACAAATCTGAATCACGCGTTTAAATCTCTACGCGAACACAACGTGGAACTAGCCGCACAAAATATGCACCAAAGCAACGATGGCGCTTTTACAGGAGAAATTTCTGCAAAAATGTTAAAAAGTGTGGGTGCCAAAACCGTTATATTAGGGCATAGCGAACGTCGTGCTTTTTTCAATGAAGACAATGCTATTCTTGCTGAAAAGGTAAATACCGCAATTGAAAATGAAATGACTATTATTTTTTGTATTGGCGAAGAACTGGAAGACCGAAAAAAAGGAACTCATTTTGAATTGATAAAAACACAGCTTTCGGAAGGACTTTTCCACGTTTCTGACGATGCTTGGGAAAATATAATAATTGCTTATGAACCGGTTTGGGCTATAGGAACTGGCGAAACTGCCAGCCCTGGACAAGCGCAGGAAATGCACAAGTTCATCCGGAAAACCATTGCTGAAAGTTATTTGGAAGTGATTGCTGAAAAATTTCAATCCTTTACGGCGGAAGCGTAAAACCAGACAATGCATCTGAAATTTTTGGGCAGGATGATGTTGACGGTGGCCTTATTGGAGGCGCTTCGCTGAAAGTGGATAGTTTTATGAAAATTATAAATTCTTTTTAATGTCGCAGATTTATATTGAGTATACTTTTAAAGTAAGCCCTCTTCAACCAGGAACAGAGATTCTTATTGCTGAATTAGGTTACGCCGGTTTTGAGAGTTTTGTTGAAACAGAGGAAGGTGTTACTGCTTATATTCAAAAAGATGAGTGGAACTCAAATATTTTGGAAGACATTCATATTTTGGATTCGGAGGAATTTAAAATTGAATATATTTTCTCAGAAATAGAACAGGTTAATTGGAATTCTGAATGGGAAAAAAACTTCGACCCCATTGAAGTTGATGGAAAATGTACCGTTCGTGCGCCATTTCACCAAGCTAAAAATTTTGAATACGAAATAGTAATTGAGCCCAAAATGTCTTTCGGAACGGGACATCATGAAACTACTTTTATGATGCTACAGTTTATTTTGGAAAACGATTTTGAGAATAAAACTGTGCTAGACATGGGTTGCGGT
>CAWDWC010000018.1:0-17912 GCA_963805885.1 uncultured Flavobacteriaceae bacterium | reverse complement strand
CCCAAACCCCAAAATCCACATTCCCCAAAATCAACTTATAATCATTTCTCCATAAATCCAACCAATGACACCCAAAATTTTAAAGCCTAAAAACTCATAATATCTTCTCCTAAAAACCCCAGCCACGGATACTCCTTAGCAAAGCCATACCAAAGCCATAGATACTTCATTAAATTGTAAGAAAACAGCCCTTTTTTCCTACAAATTAAAAATAACAAAAAATACGGCAGAAAACAACTGTCAAAATACCGATCATATGAGAACAAATAACAACAGTGAATCCACTAAAAATACTCACTACTCACTACTCAATACTAACTACTAATCCCCACATTCCCCACTAGCCCAAGAAGTAAGCCCCGCATGACCGGCCACACACGGATTGGAGTAGGTTTTGCCATCGCAGCCGCAAACGGGATCGTATTCCATAGTACATGGCCCATCGCTTATTTTGGTCTTGTCTATACATGCTACCGTCTTGCCAGAGCCGCAGGAAGATAATGCCAAAAGGCTCGTTAGAAGAAGGGCTGCGGCAACTGAGGATACTTTTTTTATGTTTTTCATAAGTTAAATGCAAATTACTTGCCCTAAAATAAACAATAATCTCCATTCTTTAGGGAATATTTTATAACAATTTGGCAATGTACAACCCCCTAAAAATCGTAATTTTGCCCCCACAAAAATAATTTACAGAAAAGATCATGAACAAGACATTCGACGTACTGATAGAAATCCCCAAAGGCAGCCGCAACAAATACGAATACGACTTCAAACTGAAGAAAATCCGCTTTGATCGAATGCTTTTCAGCAGTATGATGTATCCGGCAGATTACGGTTTTATACCAGAAACCTTGGCCTTGGACGGCGATCCATTGGATGTACTAGTTTTGGGTGGCGAACCTACCTTCCCTATGTGCGTGATGGAAGTAAAACCCATCGGCGTTTTCCATATGGCCGATGAAAAAGGCCCTGATGAAAAAGTGATCTGTGTGCCAATTTCAGACCCAATCTGGAGCAGCTTGAACGACCTGTCTGATATGAACCCGCACTTGGTAAGGGAGATTGAGCATTTCTTTCAGGTTTACAAAGACCTTGAAAAGAAAAAAGTAGACGTTGAAGGTTGGGGCGATGCTAACGAAGCTATCGAGATCTACAACCAATGCGTTCAACGTTATAAGGACACACCAGAAGTTCAGGGGCATTTCAGTATTTAAGAAAATTACTTTATTGAAAGAAAAATGGCTAACTATTAAAGGACATAATACATATTACACGCCTTAACACCTAACACTGCCTAACACCTAACGCCTAACAGCCTAACACCTAACGTCTAACGTCTCACGTCTCACGTCTTGATTCTTGAGTCATATATAATAAGTCTTATCGTCCTATGTTATTTTAGTGTTTCGTATCCCAAACCAATTCCCTATTTTTGCAGTCGCAAATTTGAAAACCAACTTAATTTAAAAATTTATGGAATCAATGATGATTTACGCGCCAATTGTAATGGCGGTATTAGGCTTAATCTTTATGGCCGTTAAACGCTCTTGGGTAATGAAACAAAACCCTGGCGATGGTAAAATGAAAGAAATAAGCGACCACATTTATGAAGGTGCCTTAGCCTTTCTAAATGCCGAATATAGGTTACTTGCCGTTTTTGTTATTATCGTGAGTGTTGCATTAGCTGCAGTTTCATTTATAGTTCCAACAACACATATATTAATAGTAATTGCATTTATTTTCGGTGCATTTTTCTCTGCTTTGGCAGGAAATATGGGGATGAAAATTGCAACCAAAACAAACGTTCGTACCACACAAGCAGCGCGCACAAGCCTGCCGGATGCCCTAAAGATATCTTTTGGCGGTGGGACGGTAATGGGCTTAGGTGTTGCAGGTCTTGCTGTTTTAGGTCTTACCTTGTTCTTTATCATCTTCTTCCACGTTTTTATGAACGGTGTTTGGGAGCCAACAACTGTAGATGGTATTACTAGAACCCCACAGGAACTAATGACTATCGTGCTAGAAACCCTTGCTGGTTTTAGTTTAGGTGCTGAATCTATCGCACTTTTTGCGCGTGTTGGTGGTGGTATTTACACAAAAGCTGCAGATGTTGGAGCCGATTTGGTTGGTAAGGTTGAAGCTGGAATTCCAGAAGACGATCCGCGTAACCCGGCTACTATTGCTGATAACGTGGGTGATAACGTTGGTGACGTTGCAGGTATGGGTGCCGATTTATTTGGTAGTTATGTAGCAACAGTGTTAGCAGCGATGGTTTTAGGAAACTACGTTATAAAGGATATGGGCGGTGCCATTACAGATGCTTTTGGCGGTATTGGCCCCATTTTGTTGCCAATGGCTATTGCAGGTACTGGTATTATAATCTCTGTTATTGGTACAATGCTGGTTAAAATAAAAAATAACGATGCAAAAGAAGCCCAAGTAATGGGTGCTTTAAACATCGGAAACTGGGTGTCTATAGTTTTAGTGGCTATTTCGTGTTTTGTACTTGTTAAATGGATGCTTCCAGAAACAATGAATATGAGTTTCTTCGGCGAAGGGCTACAAGAGATTTCTTCAATGAGAGTATTTTATGCCACTTTGGTTGGTTTGGTTGTAGGTGCTACCATTTCATCGGTAACCGAATACTATACTGGTTTGGGTAAAAAACCAATCCTTAAAATAGTGCAGCAATCATCAACTGGTGCTGGAACCAATATTATTGCAGGTTTGGCAACAGGAATGATTTCTACATTCCCATCCGTATTACTTTTTGCAGGTGCTATTTGGGCATCGTATGCCTTTGCTGGCTTTTATGGTGTTGCACTTGCAGCTTCTGCAATGATGGCAACAACTGCTATGCAACTTGCAATTGATGCTTTTGGGCCCATTAGCGATAACGCTGGTGGTATTGCCGAAATGAGCGAGCAAGAACCAATTGTTCGTGAGCGTACCGATATTTTAGATTCTGTTGGTAATACAACTGCTGCAACCGGTAAAGGTTTTGCCATTGCCTCTGCTGCATTAACATCATTGGCGCTTTTTGCGGCTTATGTAACCTTTACGGGAATTGATGGAATTAACATCTTTAAAGCGCCTGTTTTAGCGATGCTTTTTGTGGGAGGTATGATTCCAGTTGTGTTTTCTGCCTTGGCTATGAATGCGGTTGGTAAGGCTGCAATGCAGATGGTAAACGAGGTAAGAAGACAGTTCCGTGAGATTCCAGGAATTATGGAAGGTACTGGAAAGCCACAATACGATAAATGCGTTGCTATTTCAACCAAAGCTTCTTTAAGAGAAATGTTATTGCCGGGAATTATGACTATTGGTTTTCCATTGGTTATTGCTTTCGTGCCAATGATTTTTGGAATGAACAATATGGCAATCGCTGAAATGTTGGGTGGTTATATGGCAGGTGTTACCGTAAGTGGTGTACTTTGGGCTATTTTCCAAAACAACGCTGGAGGTGCTTGGGATAACGCTAAAAAATCTTTTGAAGCGGGTGTATTGATCAATGGTGAAATGACCTATAAAGGAAGTGATGCACACAAAGCAGCCGTAACGGGTGATACCGTTGGTGATCCTTTTAAGGATACTTCAGGACCATCTATGAACATTTTGATTAAACTAACTTGTTTGATCGGCCTTGTAATTGCACCGATTCTTGGAGGTCATACTAATGATACAATGGCTGCTGAAACCTCTTCTGAAGAAGTTTACTTTATTGATGCTGAAGGCAACAAAACTATTTTGACCGAAAAGCAAGTTCAATATATTGAAACCGGAAGCACCATTGAAGAAGGTGAAAACCTAAAGGACAAAACCGAAACGATTGTTGAAATGCTAAAGAATGACAACAACGATCAAGTAACGGCAAATGTTACCATTACAAGAACGGTTGATGGCGTTGAAACTACCGAGACTAAAACTTTCACTGGAACTGAAGAAGAAGTTCGCGCACAGTTAAAGGATGTGGATGGCGTGAAAATTAAAATAAAGGATAAAGAATAAGGAAGAAATTCCAAATTTCAAATCCCAAACTCCAAATCATAACCTGCAAGGCTTTCAAAATCTTGCAGGTTTTTTTATACCCCCAAATCTCAAATCCCAATTTTGTCATACTGAGCTTGTCGAAGTGCCAAATCCCAAATCTCAAATCACAAATCCCACCCCGGTCTCGATACAAATTTGCGCTCGGCTATCGCCTCCCTCAAATTCACTCGACCTGACAACCCACAACATTTCTGTCACACTGAGCTTGTCGAAGTGCCAAATCCCAAATCCCAAATCCCAAATCTCTTGCCACACTAAATTCTAAAACCTAATATAAATTTTTTTGTTCAAATTTTTATTAACTTGGTACAGCTATGAACTATCATGACATTGTTACTTTGGCAATCGCCTTTGGTTTGGGGATGCTTGTTGGACTCCAACGACAAAAAAGCAACCACGAAATGGCTGGTGTGCGCACTTTTACCCTAATCTCTATTATGGGAGTTGTTTCGGCTTTTTTGGCACGGGATTATAACAACCCATTTATTCTACCCGTACTGGGATTATGTCTCACGGCATTGTTGGTAACTGCCAATGTTATAAAACTCAAAAAACTAAACGACATTGATGTGGGCCAGACCACAGAAGTTGCCGCCCTACTTATGTTTGCCGTTGGAGCTTACTTGGTTATGGGAAATCGCGTGATTGCTGTTATTGTGGGAGGTTCCCTGGCCATTCTACTTTATTTGAAGGAACACCTTCACAATTTTATTGAAAACCTCAAGGAAAAGGATCTTGCGGCAATTATGACTTTTGCGGGTATATCGCTAGTAATTCTACCCCTGCTACCTAATAAAACTTATGGCCCCTTGGATGTATTGAATCCGCAGAATATTTGGCTAATGGTAACCCTGATTGTTGGTATAAGTGTTATTGGATATTTCATCTATAAATTTGTTGGAAAAAAAGTTGGTATAATTTCCAACGGAATCTTGGGCGGTCTTATTAGCAGTACTGCAACTACCGTGAGTTATGCGCGAAAAACGAAGGACACTAAATCTATTAACAAGATGGCGGCATTTGTTATTACAACCGCTTCCGCCATTGCCTTGGTCCGGGTCTTGGTTGAAGTAGGCGTAGTAATTCCCCAAAAGTTACCTGAACTGGTTTTGCCACTTATTTCAGTCTTTGTTCTAATGGTTCTACTGTGTGTAGGAATGTTTTATCTTATCAATAAAAATGGTGGGGATGAAGAAATGCCCGAACCCAAAAATCCCGCGCAGTTTAAAAGTGCCTTGATTTTTGGGCTTTTGTACGGAGCTATTTTATTGGCAGTAGCCTTTACCAAAGAGGAGTTTGGAAATGACGCTCTTTACGTAATAGCCGTCATTAGTGGACTCACCGATGTTGACGCAATAACACTTTCACTATCGCAACTGATGAAAGGCGGTGGGTTGAATACTTCCACTGGCTGGCGGCTTATACTGTTGGCCACCTTATCTAATCTACTTTTTAAGGGAATTATGGCAGTCGTTCTCGGGACGCGACAGTTAGCCAAGTGGATAGGTCTTTCTTTTGGAATCACAATCGTTTTTGGCTTGTTGCTAATGTGGCTGTGGCCCGAAGCTTGGCATTTATAATTGCGTATGTTCCAAAAAGACCCAATTCAGATTATCACCTTCCGAAGCTATGGAACGCCAAATCATTTGTATGTCAAGGGCCGTGCACTGGAAGACGAAAACATAGACCTTTCCAAAAAAGGGTTCTGGCACCTTCTGTGGAATACCTACAAGCGCTTCGAAACCGATTTGGTAAAAAACGAACCCCTAGTTTTAAAGCTTCCTGATGGCAGAAAAATTGAAACCAAAACAGATGAACAGGGCTATTTTTTGATAGATGCTATGGTGGAAAATCTACTTCCACTCACTGATGAAGAGGGTTGGCTTCACTATTCAATTTCTTTTGTTGAAAATATTTCAGACCGTAAAATTCAGAAAAACAACAACTTTATAGGCGAAGTATTAATTCCTTCCGAAGAAGCCAAATTTGGAGTTATCAGTGACATAGACGACACAATTATTCATACAGGACTTACTTCCCGGTTTAAATGGGCGGTTATTAAAAATACCTTGTTTAAAAGAGCTGAGAAAAGGGTTCCACTGGAAGGCGCAGCAGATTTTTATAAAAAATTGCACGATGGAAAATCAGGCGGCGATTCAAATCCAGTATTTTACGTTAGCCACGGTCCGTGGAACCTTTATAGGTATTTGGAAGTATTTCTTCAGAAGAATAATTTTCCGAAAGGCCCAATTCTTCTTCGTGATTTTGTAAATCCTTTTGCGAAAAAATACAAACCCGAAAAACCACAAAAACAAAAGGAGATTATCAATATCTTGAAAACCTATCCCAAGCTACCTTTCATTTTAATTGGCGACAGCGGCGAACACGACCCAGATATCTATATTGAAATTGCCGAAGCACACCCGGAACGAATCCTAGCAATTTATATGCGAAGCGTAAACCACAAAAAGAAAATGCTACGTGTACAAGGTCTCTTTGAAAATTATGAAACCGTACCCGTGCTATTGGTAGAAGATAGCGACGCTGCTGTGGCACACGCCCGCGAGATGGGTTTTATTTTGTGATGTTCTTGAAATATTCGTAAGTGGCAAGTTGTGATTGAACCTTTTTTTCTGAATTTTTCACGTATTCATTCTTCTGTTCCGAATCAATAATTCGGGCTTTTACGTTGTCTTCCAGTTCTATGTTTACAATCTCCCGAATAGTCTTTTTGTGGTCTGTATCCAAAATAGGTGCAACCACCTCTATACGGTGCGTTAAATTGCGTGTCATCCAGTCTGCAGAGCCTATGTATATTTGTTCATCGCCATTGTTTCCAAATATGTAAACCCGTCCGTGCTCCAGAAATCGGTCCACAATGCTGGTGATATAAATATTTTCGCTCTGTCCTTCAATTCCGGGAACCAAGGAACACATTCCTCGAATCAATAAACGAACTTCAACCCCAGCGTTGCTGGCTTTGTAGAGTTCCTTTATCATTCCTTCGTCCTGCAAACTGTTCATTTTTAAAATGATCAGGCCTTTTTTGCCCTCGTTCGCAATTGCTATTTCTCTTTCTACTAAGGCAGTAAATCGCTCCCGGGTTGTAAAGGGAGACACCAGTAATTCTTTGGTTTTTGGAACGATCATATCTCGCTCCAAGACCATAAATACTTTTTTGAGGTCTTTGGTTATTTTTTTGTGGGTGGTCATCAGCCCGAAATCTGTGTAAAGTGTTGCCGTGTTTTCATTAAAATTTCCTGTGGCAATATAGGCGTAGCGTTTAGTTTTGTCCTCAACTTCCCTTTCAATATAAAGTATTTTAGAATGGACTTTAATATCAGGATAGCTGTAAATAACCCGCGCGCCATTTTTTCTGAAAATAGCCCCCCATTTTAAATTGTTGTGTTCGTCAAAACGCGCTTTCACTTCAATAAAAACGGTTACCTTTTTTCCGTTTTTTGCAGCTAGGGCAATGGCGTCGTTTAAATCGTGATTCATCTGCAGCTCGATAAATAGTAATTTTTATAGTTTTTACAAGCGGGTCATTTGCAGCCTCCTGCATCAATTTGATTACAGGTTCAAAACTTTGATAAGGGTAATGGAGCAGTTGGTCTTTTTTGTCGATTACAGCAAAAATTGAATCGCAATTTGCAAAACCGGGATGGTAAAGTGGAGGTAGCTCTTTATTGTCCAATTGCTTATCTGTGGGGTTTGGGAATTGCATAAAATCCTTGAAGTTGTGATACCGTCCACCCAAAACCACATCCGTATTGTTTACGTCCAGGGCTTTTTTCAGAATTTCACGGAAGTCCTCCGGCATATTCTGGATCTATCAAAATGCGAGTGGCTTGCCCAGTGTCGCGCTTGGGGAGTGCGGCTTTTATTTTTTCCATCAAATTGCCCGAAAATTCATCTTCAATATAAAGTTCCGCATCGCGGGAAATCTTTATGGAATGGAAAGCTGTATCTCTTTTTTCTGAAAACTCCTTTTGCAGATTGTATTTCAGAATATCATCAATAAAAGTGATGTAAAATGTTTTCCCATCTTCTGAAGGAAACACGAAAAATCGTGGTTCCGTATCGGGTATTTCTACCATCAAAAATTCATCTATCCCAATTTTTGCCGCCAAATAAGTCTTTCATTTTTAACAAAAACGGAGTGGGCTTCTGTACAAGGATTGCAGCTTATTTTAGTTATTTGCTTTAGGCTTTCTTGATAATACTTGCTTGCAATTTCCTTTTGTTTTTCCGAAAAATCTTCGTGGCGGATTAAGTGTATCCCTTCCAAGGCCAATTGTAGGAATGATCTCTTTATTAAAAATTCTTCCAAATTCGTTTTGCAGAATATCTACCTGCTCCTTAATTTCCTTTAAAACCTTATTGGGTTTGGTGATGAGCTTTTTCCGAAGTGGTTTTTCAATGTTTTTTATCTGCCGAATATCCGAAACCCGAACACGAAAAAACTCATCAAGATTGGAGGAAAAGATTGCCAAAAACTTGATGCGCTCGTATAGTGGATTGCGTTCATCTGCCGCTTCCTGAAACACACGATGGTTAAAACGTAGCCACGATAGATCGCGATGAAAAAATTTATTGTTGTATAGTGAAGCCATAGTTATTATGGCAAAATAATGGTTTTAAAAGAAAGATACTGTAGGGAAACGTTAAGGTTTATGGGGTGACTGAAAGAAGTTTAAGCTAAAACAAGCCGTGCAGTTCAGCATCAATTTTATTTATTACCTGCCCCAAATGTTCCGGATCGTCCACAAAGTTGATATTGTCCACGTCAAAAATAATTAAGTTTCCTTTGTCATAACCGTGGATCCAAGCTTCGTAGCGTTCGTTAAGACGGCTTAGGTAATCTATGCTTATGGAATTTTCATATTCGCGGCCGCGTTTGTGTATTTGGTCTACCAAATTTGGAATACTGCTTCGCAAATAGATAAGCAAATCTGGACCTTCAGTAACGCTTTCCATTAAATCAAAAAGCGAGCGGTAATTTTCAAAATCGCGGTTGGTCATCAAACCCATGGCGTGCAGGTTGGGTGCGAAAATATAGGCGTCTTCATAAATAGTTCTATCTTGGATTACGTTTTTCCCTTTTTCGCGAATTTCAAGAATTTGGCGGAAACGGCTGTTCAAAAAGTAGATTTGCAGGTTGAAGGACCAGCGCTCCATTTGGTTGTAAAAATCGTCTAGAGTATGGGTTGTCTTCAACATCTTCATAATGGGCCTGCCATTTGTAATGTTTTGCTAATAAACGGGTAAGGGTGGTTTTTCCGGAACCTATGTTTCCTGCAATTGCAACGTGCATAGCTATTCTTTATTTGGGATGGTTAGTTTAAAAGTGTGCAAATTTTTGCCGTCATAAATATACAGGAAATCATTGGTAAGCTGCAAATCTTTAATAGTTATTTCGGGCAATTTCAGCTTCACAGTTTCGTGTGAAGTGGCATCATTCCGCTTTGGCAAAATCGGGAATGTAGTACAGCGAATTTTCCTTTAAAGCAACTAAATTTTCATTCTGTTGAATTATTTTTTCATAAGCCTTCCGAAGGTGCTTCATTTAAAATACTTCCGTAAATATTGAAGGCGCGAAGTTTTTTTTCGGTCAAAGTGAAACAATAATTAAAATTACTTGCCTGTGAAATCAATTTCCCCGGAAACGGTTGCGACACCACAGTCTGCAATTTCGAACCGTAATTGTAAAGTTCCAGTTGCTGTGTATCTACATTAAAAAGCCATAAACTGTTGCTTGCCGGCATTTGTAGCGGTACTGACGTTCAAAAACTGCGGCAGGTTGTTGAAATTGATACGCTGAATTTCATTCAATTTATTGTCCAGCAACACAACTGTGTTTGTATCCTGAAAAAACGCAACCACTTTCAACGGATTTATAATATCTAAAGAAGTAATACGCCCCAATTGCAGATCGTTGAAAATAAAATTGCCGTCGGGCCCCTGTTTGTTAATTACCCTATCTTTTATAAAATAACTGTTTTTATAATTGTCGAAACCTATAAACCGATCTGCAACAAATGGAACCTTGCTCAATGGAGCGAGGCTTTGAGTAATGCCTACTTGGCAGATAAGCAGCAAAAGAAGGAAAAGTTGTTTCATAGAATTGGCAAGTTACAAAATGAAGGTTTTATTTAAACGAAAAATAATGTAACAGATTATAATTTGACTCGTCTTAGTGATAGCCAATGTTAATTTGTTCAAACAAATTAAACTAATTTTAAACATTTTGGTCAAAGTACTTTAACTTTGGCATTCAACATCAATAAAATTTTTATGAAAAAATACATCTTTATTTTTCTTTTCATTTTTTCTCTAGGGATTAACGCCCAAAACATTAGTGGCCAAGCCTATTACGAATCTAAAACTACCGTAGATTTGGAGGCATTCGGAAGTGGCAACGGTGAAATGTCTGAGGAAATGAAAAAGGCAGTTGCCCAAATGATGAAAAGCGCACTGGAAAAAACCTATATCCTCACTTTCAATCAATACGAATCTATCTATAAAGAACAGGAAAAGCTGGATGCAGGTCCTGTAAATCCAGGTTTTAAAATGATGATGAGCAGTTACACACCTGGAGCACAATACAAAAATTTGAAAACAGGACAAATTGTTGAGGAGAATGAATTCTTCGGAAAACAATTCTTGGTGACAGATTCCATCCAAACCTTAGATTGGCAAACAACAAATGAGTCAAAACAAATTGGACAATACATCGCTTTTAAAGCTACTGCAATAAAAAAGGTTGATCCGAATGATTACAGCATGGCGCGACCAAAGCGTGAACGAAAAGGAAAAGATGAAAAAGAAAATGCAGCGATTAAAAAAGATACTACCCAGCCCCAAGACCCTATGGATATGATTGAAATTCCTGAAGAAATTTTAGTTACAGCTTGGTTTACACCACAAATTCCGGTAAGTAATGGGCCAGGGGAATTTGCTGGTCTTCCGGGACTTATTTTGGAGTTGAATGTTTACAGAACCACACTTTTATGTTCCAAAATAGTAATGAACCCAAAGGAATCCGAAAAAATTGAACCTCCAAAAAAAGGAAAAGAAGTAACTCGCGCTGAATACGTAAAAATTGTAAAGGAGAAAACAGACGAGCTTCGTGAGAATTTTAGAGGTGGTGGCAATAATCGTCGTGGTGGCGGATTTTAATAAAGTATAGGTCTCGACTGCGCTCGACCAGACAAGTTATTGTCACTTCGAGCACAGTCGAGAAGTTTTTTTGCTTCAACTAAATATGAAAAAATTTCTAATTTTATTCCTTTTTTTTACTACAGTATCCCTTTCCGCCCAAAGCATCAAGGTAAAAGGGACAATCAAGGACAGCATTGGCAATCCGCTGGAATTTGCCAATGTCATTGCCAGCATCAAAGCTACGGGTAAAACTGAATCATACGGCATTACCAATTACCAAGGGCGCTATCAACTTGATCTTCCAAAAGGAAATAACTACATTTTAAGGGCAAGCTTTTTGGGTTATGAAACCAAAGAACAAACCGTAAACGTTCCCACTGATGCTGAAAATATTGAATTGGATTTCATCCTAAAACCTCAGGAAAACCAGTTGGATGATGTGGAAATCGTTTATGAAATGCCCGTTACGGTAAAAGGCGACACTATTGTTTACAACGCAGATAGCTTTACAAATGGCGATGAACGCAAATTGGGCGATGTAATGAAAAAGCTTCCCGGTGTTGAGGTAAATGATGAAGGCGAAATACAAGTAGAAGGCAAAACCGTCACCAAAGTAATGGTGGAAGGAAAAGATTTCTTTGATGGCGACAGCAAACTCGCAACCAAAAACATTCCTGCCGATGCTGTGGACAAAGTGGAAGTGCTCCGAAATTACAATGAAGTAGACCAAATGCGTGGCCTTGGAAACGACCGCGATAATGTGGCGATAAACATAAAGCTAAAAGAAGGAAAGAAAAACTTTTGGTTTGGGGAAGTTACTGCCGGCGCTGGCTTGGCAGATGAATATGGCCAAGAAAACGGCCGTTATTTAGTACATCCAAAACTGTTCTACTACAGCCCGAAATACAGCATTAACGTAATCACCGATTTCAACAATATTGGGGAAGTACCTTTTACGTTCAGGGATTATTTCAACTTTACGGGTGGGTTTAAAAATTTCAATAAAGGCGGTGGAACCAATTTTAGAATTAGTGATAGTGACCTCGGCTTTGCTGTTTCGCAGAACGATCGCGCAAAAAGTATTGACGCAAAATTTGTTGCTGGAAATTTCAGTTATGCCGTAAATGACAAACTGGATGTTAGTGGCTTCGGAATATTGAGCGACAACAAAACGAACATTGTAAACAACAGTATTCGTCAATATACTTCACACCGGAATTACCGAAAATACAAATACTGAAAATGACCAGCGCAACCAATTGGCAATGTTGAAACTGAGCAGCACCTATAAGCCAAACAAAGATTTTCAATTGGATTATGATGCGTTGATTAAAACGTCAAATCAAACTGAAGATGACGCCACACTTTCAGTTGTTGGGGGGATTGAAAATGATATTTCCGAAGTAAAAGAAAACAAACCGTTCTCTATCAATCAAACTGCAAATGCTTATTACACGTTAAATGACAAGAATATATTTGCCGCAGAAGTTCAGCATCTATATCAAAACGAAGATCCTTTTTATCAGGCTGAGCAGGATTTAATTCCATTTCGAGGAGTTTTCACAGTTATAAATGATACTCTAAATAGCAATGCCGATACTTTTGATCCTTTGGAACAGTCGGATCGCTATAACGTCAATCAAAATAAAACCATAAAAAGCAATAAGCTGGATGCAAAGGTTGATTATTACTACATTTTGAATAATGTTAGCAATCTTAACTTCACAGTCGGAACTACCTATAGCAATCAAAAATTCAATTCTAGTATTTTTCAGATTTTGGATAATGGCAATCAAAATGATTTCACTGAAAATGATTTTAATAACGACGTAACCTATACGTTCACGGATGCCTTTTTCGGACTTCACTATAAATTGAAATCGGGAAAATTCATTTTTACTCCTGGCGTTACACTTCACAATTACAATTTGAAAAACGAACAGTTGGGAACAACTGCAACCCAAAACGATTGGATGGTTTTACCAGATGTAAATGTGGTTTTGGAATTGAAAAAGAGTGAAAACTTACGTTTCAACTATGCAATTACTTCTGAATATAGCGATGTGAACGACTATGCGCAAGCTTATGTTTTCAACAATTACAACCGACTTTTCCGCGGAAATAGGGAATTGGAAAATTCGCTTTCCCACAGTTATAATTTAACGTATTTCAGTTTTAATCTTTTCAACTATACTAATATTGGTGGGAATTTGAGTTATACTCGAAGAATTGACGCTATCAAAACGAACACTGAATTGATTGGTATTAACCAAGTCAGTAGTCCTATAAATTTTGACAGCAACTTCCCCGATGAAACTTTTTCGGCAGTGGGAAGATTTAGCAAAACCATAAAAAAAGTTCAGTTTAAACTTGATGCGGCTGTGTTTTTAAGCAAAACAAACAATACAATAAATAATGAAATACGGGAAAGCCAAAGTCTTACGCAGAACTACAATGCCAGTGTTTTGAGTAATTTTAAGGATTTCCCAAATTTTGAAGTGGGCTATCGTTTTATGAAAAATGATTATGACAACGGTGGATTAAGCAAACATTTTTTACAAACCGACCCGTATGCAAATGTGAATATTCGGTTTTTAAAAGACTTCAATCTTTTTGCGGAATGGGATTATTACAAATACACAAACGACGCCAAAACGGTGGATAACAGCTATTCCTTTTTCAACGCCAATCTGTATTACAAACACGGTGAAAGCCCTTGGGAGTTCTCGGTTCAGGCCTCGAATATTTTAGATACCAAATCTATAAACAACGATAGTTTTAACGAGCAATTCAACACGACATCTCAGTATTTTGTGTTGCCGCGTATTGTGATGTTTGTAATAAAATATGATTTGTAACCGTCATTGCGAGCGAAGCGAAGCAATCTCACGAATTTTACCTAAATTGCCCACCATGCGAAACATCTTCCTCGGAATAGTAATTGCCTTTGTAATGGTTTTTGGTTTGCGCTATTGCGAAAATCGAAAAGATAACCGAGAGCAATTGGAAGCCAACACAGCTCTGATTCAAAAGGAATTGAAAAACGTAGGAAAGCTAATCGTCACAGAGGGAAGCTATGCACAGGTGTTTAGTTATAACGATAGTAAAGATTTAATGTATGGCCTTTTTGATGCCCGAAAAAAAGCATTAATTGTTGTGAATGCAAAGGCAAGTATAGCCTACGATCTTAGCGAAGTAAGCACCACTGTTGACGAAGCTACAAAAACTGTAACCATTACAAATATTCCTGAACCAGAACTATCGATTAATCCTAACATTCAGTATTACGATGTTACTCAAGATTATCTCAATCAGTTTACTGCTACAGATTATAACAAAATAAAAAGCCGGATTGAAAAATCGCTACGAAAAAAAATAGAGGCGTCTGAACTTCGAACAAATGCAGAAAACCGCCTCATTTCCGAGCTTCAAAAAATTTATATATTAACGAACTCTATGGGTTGGACGTTGAAATATAATGGAAAACCCATAGAGGAAGAAAAAGATCTTCAGAAGCTCAAGTTATAGTTTATTGCTCAAACTGAACCAGCCACCGCCGTTCATTGCTTCTACACCATTGCTTTTTAGGATTGTCGCCGCACTTCCACTACGCATTCCGCTAGCGCAGCATGTAATTACTGGTTTGTTCCATTTTTTTATTTCATTCATTTTTGAAGAAATATTTTGAAGCGGAATGTTTTTAGAGCCTGGAATCGATCCTCCACTATATTCGCCTTTGGTTCGCACATCAACAATGATGGCACCACGGCTTTTAAAATCTTCAATTTTCTTTGATTTATTTCCCAATAAAAAATCTAATAATCCCATTTAATATGAATTTTTCCTCGCACTTGTCACACTGAGCTTGTCGAAGTGTTAATTAATAATTTCCTTTTTTTTCGCTTTCAAAAGTTTCAACCCACCATTAATCAAATGCGCCACTTTTGGTTTTTGTTGTTTCAAATGTATAAGATGTTTCAAAACTTCCCCTGAAAAATCAGAGTCAGTTTTAGAAACCAACTCATAAACTTCTAATGGAAGCAGCCAATCGGTTGAGTGGTTTTCTTGTAACGTTTCAAAAATTTTCTGCAGCTTTGTCGTATCTATTTCTTCAGAATTACGAATTTCCCGAACTTCTTTATAAAGCGAATTCAATGCCGTTTCTTTTTCAGAAAGTTGCAATCTAATAGTCTCATTTGAAGAAACGTGGTTTGCCAAATCAAAAGAGTTGTAATCTGCTGCGCCGGCAAAAGCTGAAACAATTTCCTTTCCCACAGCCATGTCAAAATCGCCCATTTCTGGGGAAAATAAGACTTCATCTTTATATTTCACCGTACAATCCGTAAATTGGATAAGCATCAATTCACCTCTTAAATTTCGAATTCCGGTAACGTTCAATCCTTGAACGGTTATACCGCTTTCAAATTCAAAAGCAATGGGTTTTCCATCGTAAAAATTATATGCCTGCAAATCACGCGGCCCCATATTTTCAATTGCCAGATTTATTCCCTTCAATTTCCCTAATGGCGAGCGGAATCCATTTTTATGTCTGCTTATTCCATGACCAATTACTTCCTTTTCACGGTAGCTTAGCGCGGTTTTGCCTTCGGTTTCAAAATAAACAACTTCATTATCCTCGTTTTTGATCATTCGCGAAAAATGGCCGCTAATTTGAAGTCCGGTACTTATTTCAATCGTCCCGAGTTGTTTTGATTTTATAAGTTTTTTCAGTCCACGCCAACCGCCTTTCCGAACGGCCATGGTGTTTGCAAATTCTTCCAAAACTTCCTGTAAATACGCAAAATCTGGGGTTACATAAAGTTGTGGTTGCGGTTTTGTAATGTCAAAATCTTGGTATGCTGCGTCAATGGAATAAGGGATTTTCTTTACTTCATCCTTCATACACCAAACACTTTCGCCAATGGAAGAAAGCAATCCCGCGCCATAAATCTTTGGATTTTCAACCGTGCCAACCATACCGTATTCCACAGTCCACCAATGCAAATTTCGAATCAATGAAATCTCGGAAGGTTTTACTTTTTTATTTTGAAGTTCTTCCACGCGAGCTTCGGCGGCATTTATTAATTCTTGGGAAATACCTTCTGCTTCCTTTAAAATAGAAAGTTCGCGAACGGCTTCATACATATCAATATCGTGTGCGCTGGAAATGGCTTTTGCACCAACTTCCCCAAAACGGCGCAAATACTCAGCATAATCAGGGCTCGCAATAATTGGAGCGTGACCGGCGCCTTCGTGAATAATATCAGGGCGCTGGTGTGTATTCTATATTTTCAAGTTGCCGAATGTCGCTGGCAATTACAAGCACTTTATAAGCCTGAAATTCCATAAACGCATTGGGCGGAATAAATCCGTCAACGGCAACAGCAGCCCAGCCAATTTCCTTTAAAATCCGGTTCATCCCGTACATGGAAGGAATTTCATTGATGGAAATCCCGGTTTTTTTAAGCCCTTCCAAATAGCTTTCGTGGGCAACCTTGGCAAGATAATCTACATTTTTTCGCATTACATAACGCCAAACAGCTTGGTTTATGGGCGTGTATTGCTCATAATTCTGCGGTTTTATGTACTGTTTTAAATGTGGCGGTAAACGGTCCAACAATTCGTTGGTTTCAATCTTGCTTTCCATAATTCAAAAGTACTTGGTTTTGTTTTGAAAATGCATAGCTCCTTCCCCTTTTTCAGGGGAAGGTGGTTTTTTTGTTTTTTCGCAAAAAAATCGGAAGGGGTGCTCAGCCCTAAAATTCCTATATTGCACTATTAATGAAAACAATTTCCCGAAAAGAAGAAATAATATCGGTTGCATCCCGTCTTTTTAACGAAAAAGGCTACACCGCTGTTTCTATGCGCGACATTGCAACGGCAATGGATATAAAGGCTTCGAGTCTTTACAACCATATAAAAAGCAAGCAGGAAATACTTTCAGAAATCATTTTGAAAGTTGCTGAGGAATTTACAACTGGGATGGAAAATGTGGTTTCCGAAAACATTTCAGCCATAAAAAAAGTTGAAAAAGTTATCGAGCTTCACATAGATATTACAGTGAATCATTCCGAAGCGCTTGCAGCATTGAACAATGATTGGATGCATTTGGAGGAAGTAGATTTAGGGTCATTTGTGAAAATGAGGGAAGATTACGAAGAAAATTTTCGACGTATTATTAAACAAGGAATTGATGCCGGCGAAATTAAACCATATCATCCCGAAGTAATACTTTTTTCAATACTCTCTACATTGCGAACCCTGTATTTATGGTATCAAAAAAGGGGAAAAGTGGATGTAAATATTTTGAAAAAAGATATGGTTTCAGTATTGATAAAGGGTATTGTGTGAGGGGCAGTTTATCACAAAATTAATAATTTGCAATTCTAACTAACAAGCGTTAGTTTTGTTAACCTAATTCGACAAAAATCACGTGGCGAAATTTCATAAAGTAAAAGTAAAAGACGTTTACAAAGAAACCGACGATTGTTCGGTAGTAACTTTTGACGTACCCGAAAATTTGGTTGATGAGTTTAAGTTTCGTCAAGGCCAACATTTAACCTTGAAAGCCGATATAAATGGCGAAGACACTCGCCGTTCCTATAGTTTGTGCTCCAGTCCTGTAGACAACGAATGGAAAGTTGCGGTTAAATTAATTCCGGGAGGGGCATTTTCAACCTATGTAAATTCAGAATTGA
>CAWDWC010000017.1:0-118403 GCA_963805885.1 uncultured Flavobacteriaceae bacterium | reverse complement strand
AAAACTGGAGATACGCTGGAAATTATGGAGCCCAGCGGAATGTTTGGGGTTGAAATTGAACCCGACAAAGCCAAAAACTACCTGTTTTTTGCTGCAGGAAGCGGGATTACTCCCGTTCTATCAATGATTAAAACACATTTGGCATTGGAGCCAAATGCAACTTGCAAACTGTTTTATGTGAATAGAACCGCGAAATCCATTATCTTTAAAGAGGCTTTGGAGGAGTTGCGCAATAAATACTTCGGAAGGCTGGAAATTTATTATTTTCTCACGAAGGAACGTCGCGATATTGAACTTCTAAATGGTCGTTTTGATGATGAAAAAATGGAGGTTTTGACTAAAACCTTCATCGATATCCCTGATACCAGTGAAGTTTTTCTATGCGGTCCTGAGGAAATGATAAACTATGTAAGCAGTTATCTTGTAAATGCTGGCTTGCCAAAGGAATTGATTCATTTTGAATTGTTCGTGACAGGTTTAACCGAAGAAGATAAAAAACGCGCCGAGCGTTTGGCCCAACGAAATGTAGAAGGTGTTGAGATAACCATTGTTGATGCAGGAAAGGAATTCCAGTTCACAATGACCAAAGATTTTGACAATATTTTGGACGCAGCCCTCGCCGCTGGAGCCGATTTGCCTTTCGCTTGTAAAGGCGGGGTTTGTAGCACTTGCAAATGCCAGGTTTTGGAAGGCAGTGTAGAGATGAAAATAAATTACGCTTTAGAAGAAAAGGAAGTAGCCCAAAACTATGTGTTGAGTTGCCAAGCCGTTCCAACTTCCGAAAAAGTGAAAGTAGATTTTGATGTGTAACACTTTAAGCTTTAAGCTTAAGCCTAAAGCTAAAATTATGAGCGAAAAAGAAGTAAAAAACTTAGAAGAAATTTTCGAAGCCCGCATTGCACGCGATGAAAAGATAGAGCCAAAAGATTGGATGCCGGAGAAATACCGTAAAACTCATATTCGGCAGATAAGTCAGCACGCTCATTCTGAAATTGTAGGGATGCTTCCAGAAGGAAATTGGATTACCCGTGCTCCTTCTTTGCGAAGAAAAGCTGCTTTGCTTGGCAAAAGTTCAGGATGAAGCTGGTCATGGATTATATTTGTATTCCGCCTGTGAAACTCTAGGTATTTCTAGAGATGAGCTTTACGAACAACTGCACAGCGGAAAGGCAAAATATTCTTCAATTTTCAATTATCCCACAATCACTTGGGCTGATATGGGCGCTATTGGTTGGTTGGTAGATGGCGCTGCTATTATCAATCAAGTGCCACTTTGCAATACTTCCTTTGGGCCTTATGCTAGAGCGATGGTTCGTGTATGCAAAGAAGAAAGTTTTCACCAACGACAAGGATTTGAAATTATGCTGACGCTTTGCCGCGGTTCTGAAGAACAAAAAGCAATGGCGCAGGATGCACTAAACCGCTGGTGGTGGCCTAGTTTGATGATGCTGGGGCCAACGGATGCGGAATCAGTTCATACCGAGCAATCGATGAAGTGGAAACTGAAACGCAAAAGCAATGACGAATTGCGCCAACAGTTTATAGATCAAACGGTGCCGCAAGCAGATTTGCTTGGGCTTACAATTCCAGATCCAGATTTGAAATTCAATGAAGAAACTGGCAGCTATGATTTTGGTGAAATTGATTGGGATGAATTCTGGCAAGTGGTAAAAGGTCACGGCCCTTGTAATAAAGAAAGAATGAGTGCACGCGTCAATGCTTGGAATAATGGAGAATGGGTTCGTGATGCCGCAATGGCCCATGCCGAAAAGAACGAAAAAAGAAAAGTAGCAAAAGCAAGTTAAGATGGAAAACACTAAAAAAAATTGGCCCCTTTGGGAAATATTTGTCCGCAGTAAAAACGGATTGGAACACCGTCATTTTGGAAGTCTTCACGCTGCTGATGCGGAAATGGCTCTGGAAAATGCGCGTGATGTTTATACCCGAAGAAATGAAGGCGTGAGCATTTGGGTGGTGGAAAGTAAAAATATCACGGCCTCAAATCCTGCAGATAATGGTGAAATGTTTGAGCCTGCACAGGACAAAGTGTATCGGCATCCAACGTTTTATGATTTGCCAGATGAGGTGAAACATATGTAGAGGGAAATCGAAATCGAAAATGAAATCGAAAAATGAAGAACTATAATTTAGATAGCCGTTTCGAAGATTTCGCAGCATCTGTGGTTGTAATTTTTAAAGAACCACCAAAACCTTTTGCCGCCGATTATTTAGCAAAACAGCTTATAAGGTCAGCTTGTTCATCTGCATTAAATTTCGGAGAATTTGAAGGAGCGGGTTCAGATAAAGATAGAGCCAATAAATTAAGGATTACATTGAAAGAATTACGAGAATCACTAAGGAATATTAATATTCAAATTAAAGCGAATCTCATTGAGTCTAATAATATTGCAGCAATACGAAATGAAAATGACGAACTAATAAGAATTGTTGTTTCACTTCTCAAAAAATATAGCTAATGTTTTCGATTTCGATTTGAGTTTCGATTTCGATTTTAATAATTTAAAATGAAGCATTTATATAATTACATCCTCACAATCGCCGACAACTCCCTAATTCTCGCCCAGCGATTGGGTGAACTCTGCGGTCACGGTCCAAGCTTGGAAACCGATATTGCGCTCACTAATATTTCATTGGATTTGCTCGGTCAAACCCGAAGTTATTATCAATATGCCGCAAAAATTTCCAGTGAAGTTAAAACGGAAGACGATATCGCTTTTTTAAGGATTGAAAGAGAATATAAAAATTGTCTGCTTGTTGAACAGCCAAATACACATTTCGGTTACGTTATTGGCCGTCAGTTTTTATTTGATGTGTATCACTTGATGTTGATGGAAAAATTGCAGAACAGTCCCGACGAAACATTGGCAGCTATTGCAAAAAAAGGAATAAAGGAAGTGAGTTATCACAAACGTTTTTCAAGCGATTGGGTAAAACGTTTGGGTGATGGCACTGAAGAAAGTAACACTAAAATGCAGGAAGCAATCGATGATCTTTGGCGATACACCGATGAACTTTTCTTAATGACGGATGCTGAAAATGCTATGGTGAAAGAAGGCATCGGAATTGATGTTTCATCTTTTAAAGTGAAATATTACAAAGAGGTTTCCGAAGTTTTAAAAGAAGCCACCCTTACAGTCCCCGAAAACAAATATTTTGCCAAAGGTGGAAAAGAAGGTGTTCACACTGAGCATATGGGCTATATTTTGGCTGATTTGCAATATATGCAACGTACGTATCCAAATATGTCTTGGTAGATAAAAGCTCAATTTTCAATTAGCAACGCTCAATGTTCAATGAAAAAATATGGAAAAGAAATTTGATTTAGAAGATAGACTTATTCAGTTTTCTATTTTATGTATTAAACTTTTCGCAAAAATTGAATTTAATTATTCTTTAGATCATTTGTCAAAACAATTGATCCGTTCAGCAACAGGTGCCGCATTAAATTACGGCGAAGTGCAAGGGGCAGAATCAAATAGGGATTTCATTCATAAAATGGGTCTTGTTTTAAAGGAATTAAAAGAATCACGAGTCAATTTGAAAATTCTAATAGGAGCCGAATTATTGAAGAATGTTGAAAAGACTGAAAATAGCTTGAAGGAATGTGAAGAATTGATTGCCATATTCGCAAAAAGCATCCAAACAGCAAAATCTAAACCTTGAAACTTGAAAATTGATCATTGAAAATTGAATATTTAAATATAGATAGTTCTTTAATTGAAACATTGTCTTCCGTTTCAGACCCAGAGATTCCTGTGCTTTCTGTTTTGGATTTGGGTGTAATTCGCGAAGCAATAGAAGAAAATGGAATTGTTCACATAAAACTCACTCCAACTTATTCCGGTTGCCCAGCAATGGATGTAATTGGTGATGATTTAAAAAAAGCCTTTTCGGAAATAGGAAAGAAAGCAGAAATTGAATTAATTCTTTCTCCAGCCTGGTCCACCGATTGGATTTCAGAGGAAGGATTGCAAAAAATGGAAGCTTACGGTATTGCTCGCCCTTTATCTGAAACTCACGACAAAGATGTTTTGCTAGGCGAAAAAAAACTGGTTAAATGCCCGCAATGCGGAAGTACGAATACCCATCTAGTTAGTCAATTTGGTTCCACTGCCTGTAAAGCACTTTTTAAATGCGACGATTGCCAAGAGCCATTTGATTACTTTAAATGCCTGAAATAATTTATGGAAAATAAAAATTCACCAATGTTAGGACTTCGAACTGTAGTATATATGGTTGACGACCTCAACAAAGCGAAAAACTGGTATGGCAAAGTCTTTAATGCAAAACCCTATTATGATACTCCATATTATGTTGGATTTAATATTGGTGGATATGAATTGGGATTGCACCCAAAAGAGAAAACAAATAAAACTGATAACGGTACAGTACTCAGTTACTGGGGAGTTGAGGATGTTCAAAAAGTGTATCAGAAATTAATTAAAATGGGAGCCTCCAAACACGAAGAACCAAACAATGTGGGAGGTGATATTATGCTTGCGACTGTTTATGATCCCTGGAAAAATATCATCGGAATTATTTACAATCCTGACTTTAAAATACAAGAATAATATATGAGTTCAATCATTTTAAAAATTGAAAATAAAATCGCTACTTTAACCCTTAATCGCCCTGAGGTCTTCAATAGCTTCAACCGCGAAATGGCGCTGTTGCTTCAAAACGAATTGGATGCCTGTGAAAAAAACCCTGAAGTCCGTGCGATTGTAATTACCGGAAGCGGAAAGGCTTTTTGTGCCGGACAGGATTTAAAGGAAGTCACTGACGCCGGAATTGAATCCAGGTTTCAAAAAAATTCTGGAAGAGCATTACAACCCAATTATTACGCGAATCCGAAATATTGAAAAGCCGATTATTGGAGCCATTAATGGTGTCGCTGCTGGAGCAGGTGCAAATATTGCTTTGGCTTGTGATGTGGTTATTGCTTCGGAAAATGCTAGTTTTATTCAAGCTTTTAGTAAAATAGGATTAGTTCCTGATAGTGCGGGAACGTTCTTTTTGCCACGATTGATTGGTTTTCAAAAAGCTTCGGCTTTAATGATGCTTGGCGATAAAGTTTCCGCAGAAGAAGCCGAAAAACTTGGAATGGTTTATAAAGTGGTTGCTTCAGAAAATTTTATGGATGAAGTAAATAATCATTGCAAACACAATGGCAAATATGCCTACCAAAGCATTGGGAATGACAAAGCGTTTGTTAAATAATTCAATGCAAAATTCTTTGGAAGATCAATTAAATTTGGAAAGCAAACTTCAAATAGAAGCTGCACAAAGCGAAGATTATGCAGAAGGTGTTGATGCGTTTGTAAATAAGAGGAAACCTGAGTTTAAAGGAAGGTAAAAAAATTGAAAAATGTAAAACCGAAAAATGTAAAATTTAAAAGTGTTTTTTAAAAAGGACTTTTAACTTTTACATTTATCATTTAAAATTTATGATTAAAAACGTTGGAATTATAGGAAGCGGAACAATGGGATGCTGGCATTGCACAAGTAGCCGCGACAGCCGGTTGCTCTGTGAAATTATACGATACAAAAACCGAAGCCTTGGATAAAGCCAAAGCTGATTTGGAAAAAATAATGGATCGGTTGATTGAAAAAGGAAAAATCGATTCCACAGAAAAAGAGCGCATCCAAAATAACATTCAATATGTCAATTCGCTTAAAAGAATTGAAAGATTCACAATTGACTATTGAAGCGATAGTCGAAAATCTCGACATTAAGAAAAATGTATTTTCAACCCTCGAGAAATTTGTCAATGACGATTGCATTATTGCATCAAATACATCTTCACTTTCTATAGCTTCTATTGCTTCTTCATTGCAAAAACCAGAACGTTGCGTCGGGATTCACTTTTTCAATCCAGCACCTTTGATGAAATTGGTGGAAGTCATTCCAGCGATTCAAACCTCTGAAGAAACCTTAAACATTTCGGTAAAAACAATTAAGGATTGGGGAAAAACTGGTTGCAGTTGCAAAAGATACTCCTGGATTTATTGTAAACCGCGTTGCACGTCCTTTTTATGGCGAAGCACTTCGGATTTATGAAGAAGGAATTGCACATTTTGCAGACAATAGATTCGGCAATGAAAGAGATTGGAGGTTTCAGAATGGGACCTTTTGAATTGATGGATTTTATAGGAAATGATGTAAATTATACCGTAACCGAAACTGTTTTTGAAGCATTTTACTTCGATCCACGCTATAAACCTTCTTTCACCCAAAAACGTTTTGCAGAAGCAGGTTATTTAGGGAGAAAAAGCGGAAAAGGATATTATAATTATTCCGAAAATGGAGAAATGTCACTTCGAGCGCAGTCGAGAAGTCAATTGAGAACATAAAAATTTGCATAAACATATTTTTGAAAGAATTTTGGTGATGCTTATCAACGAAGCAGCCGACGCCTTTTTTGGAATATTGCTTCCGCAAAAGATATTGACAACGCAATGACCAAAGGCGTAAATTATCCAAAAGGTCTTATTGGCCTGGGCAGATGAAAAAGGAATTGATTGGTGTGTTGAAAAAATGGATGAACTTATATAATGAATATCATGAAGATAGATACCGTTGTTCGTCCATTATTACGGAAAATGAATAGAGAAAATAAAACTTTTTTTAAATGTTGAAGGAATGAAAAAATACCTTATAAAATGCTACGTCAAGATGCTTTCAGTTCTTGGCTCGGTATTGAAATTTTGGAAGTTGAAAAAGGCCGATGTAAAGTCGGAATGACCATTCGGAAAGAAATGCTCAACAGCATGAATAAAGCCCATGGTGGAATAAGTTATTCAGTTTAGCAGATACCGCTTTTGGCTTTGCTGCAAATACCCATGGAAAATATGCCGTTTCCATTGAAACTTCTATCAATCATATTGAAGCATTAAATGAAGGAGATTATTTAATTGCCGAATCTGTCATTGAAAAAGTGAATAACTAAACTCGGCTTTAATATCGTTGAAGTAAAACGAGGTGACGAATTGGTTGCACTTTTTAAAGGTGTAGTTTATAGAACCAGTAAAGATTGGGAGTAAGTAATTTAAAACAAAAAAAATACTAACAATATGTTAAATTATGAAATGGCAAGGTAGAAGACAAAGTGGCAACGTTGAAGACCGACGAGGAATGAGCAAAGGCAAATTGGCCGCAGGTGGTGGTATTGTGGTTACATTAATTGTACTCGCACTACAATTTTTTGGAGGTGAAACTGGTCAACAATTGGCGCCTATCGTTGAACAATTAGGTAATGGACAGACAATTCAACAAACCGAGCAAAGAGAACTAACTGCTCAGGAAAAAGAAATGGGCGATTTTATGGCTACTGTTTTAGCTGATACAGAAGATGTTTGGGCACAAGTGTTTAGTGAAAATAATATTGGAGAATACGAAAGACCAACAATGGTTTTATTTACTGATGCCGTAAGCACTGGTTGTGGAAACGCAAGTTCAGCTTCGGGCCCATTTTACTGCCCAGCAGATCAAAAACTGTATATGGATTTGGCCTTTTTTGATGAATTAAAAACCCGTTTTGGAGCAAAGGGTGGCGATTTTGCCATTGCCTATGTTACAGCTCACGAAATTGGTCATCACGTTCAAACCTTGCTCGGAACTTCCAGAAAGTGACGCAATTGCAACAGCAACAATAGAAGTGAAGCAAATGAACTTATCTGTAGCCCAAGAACTTCAAGCCGATTTTTATGCCGGGTTTGGGCACATTACAATCAAAGAATATTTGGAAGAAGGCGATATTGATGAAGCCTTAAGTGCCGCAAACGCTGTGGGTGATGATGCAATTCAAAAAAGAACGCAAGGTCAAGTTGCTCCAGATAGCTTTACGCACGGAACTTCAGAACAACGAAAAAAATGGTTTATGAAAGGATATAAAACAGGCGATATAAGACAAGGAGATACCTTTTCGGAAATATTAAATTAATAGAAAATAGAACATATTTAATCCCCTTTTGAAGGGGGTTAGGGGAATGTTTTCCTCAGAATTGATTATATTAAAAAATGAAAGAAGCATATATAATAGACGGAATAAGAACACCAATAGGAAATTATCAAGGAACATTATCAGCAGTAAGAACAGATGATTTAGCTGCTATGGTAATTGAAGAAATTGTAAAACGAAATCCGAACATTCCGAAAGAAGCTTATGACGATGTCATTTTTGGATGCGCCAATCAAGCAGGCGAAGACAATCGTAACGTCGCAAGAATGGCATCGTTGTTGGCAGGTTTACCATTTACGGTTCCAGGCGAAACAGTAAATAGACTTTGCAGTACCGGACTTTCAGCAATTATTCATGCAAATCGTGCGATTAAAGCAGGTGATGGCGATTTGTTTATTTCAGGCGGTGTGGAGAATATGACGCGTGGACCTTACGTAATCGCAAAGCCTTCCACAGCTTTCGGAACTGATTCTAAAATGTACGATTCCAGTTTTGGATGGCGATTTGTAAACCCGAAAATGGCCGAAATGTATGGCACCGATGGGATGGGAAATACTGCTGAAAATTTGGTTGAAAAATATAATATTTCAATCGTGAAGACCAAGATCGTTTGCTTATCGATTCCAAATGAAAGCTACAAAAGCTCAAGAAAATGGACGTTTGGCAAAAGAAATTGTTACAGTTGAAATTCCACAGCGAAAAAAAGACCCTATTATTTTTAAAGATGACGAATTTATCAAACCGAACTACACAAAGAAATTTTGGCAAAATTACGACCGCTTTCAAAAAAGATGGAAGCGTAACCGCGGGAAATTCTTCTGGATTAAATGATGGCGCCGCAGCAACCATTATAGCCTCGGAAGATGCCGTAAAAAAATACAATTTAAAACCTTTGGCACGAATAGTAAGTTCCGCAGTAGTTGGAGTTGAACCAAGAATTATGGGAATTGGTCCAGTGGAAGCTTCAAACAAAGCACTTAAAAAAGCAGGTTTGAACATGGAAGATATGGATATTATTGAGCTTAATGAAGCTTTTGCGGTCACAAGCATTAGCTTGCATCACGAGAATGGGGATTGAAAGATGACGACCCACGATTAAACCAAATGGCGGCTCCATTGCCATTGGGCATCCACTTGGAGTGACAGGAACACGAATTGCGTATTCAGCAGCTTTGGAGTTAAAGGAACAAAATAAACGCTATGCCTTGATTACTATGTGTGTGGGCGTTGGCCAGGGTTATGCAGCGATTATTGAAAATGTGAATTTATAAGATAAGTTCAGTGACAAAAAACACAACATTACATACTTAAGGAAATTGGACAGAAGGTAAAGGACGAAGGGACTCCGATACTCGATGCCATAACTGGAGAACATTTTACAAGTGTTACCATTGAAGGTCTTGATATTCCTCCAAATCCTGCAATACGGAAGAAAAAAGGGAGATGTTCTTCGGAAAATGACCTTTCAGGAGCGTGGTTTTATGTTGAAAAGCTTAGCAATGTATCTTACAAAAAAGAAAGAACAGTTTTACGAAATAAGTTATAGAACAGGAGCCACAAAAGTTGATAGTTGGATTGATATTGAAGGTGGTTTTGGAAACTTTTTTGCCAATGCTTCCTTCGTAAACTGTTTCCTAATCAACCCTTTCACGTAGAAGGCGATCCGATCGATTTATCGCGTGGCGGTCGTTTTATGGCGCATCATATCATGGTCCCGAAAGAGGGTGTGGCGGTTCATATAAATGCCTTTAATTTCCCCGTTTGGGGAATGCTTGAGAAATGTGCGGTAAACTGGATGGCCGGAATGCCAGCTGTGGTTTTGCCAGCACCGTCATACCGTCGTATTTAACCGAAGCCGTTGTCAAGGAAATTATTGCTTCGGGAATTTTGCCAGAAGGGGCTCTTGCAACTTATTTCAGGAACTGCTAAAAACATTTTAGATACGGTTGAATCACAAGATGTGGTTACGTTTACCGGTTCTGCAAGCACGGGACAGATTCTAAAAACACATCCACGATTGATTGAAGAATCAGTTCCGTTTACAATGGAAGCAGATAGTTTAAATGCCTCTATTTTAGGAGAAGATGCCGTTCCAGGAACACCAGAATTTGATCTTTTTGTAAAGGAAGTCCGAAACGAAATGACCGTAAAATGTGGTCAAAAATGTACCGCTATTAGAAGAATCATTGTTCCTGAAAAATTAATGGAAGATGTTCAGATTGCCCTTGGAAACCAATTGGATAAAGTTAGCATTGGTGACCCACGTTTAAAAGAAGTACGAATGGGCTCGTTGGTTAACGATGCACAACGAAATTCAGTAAAGGAACAGATTTGCAAAAATTACCAAAACCGCACGAAATTGTTTATGGCGATTTTGACGATTTTGAAGTACCGGGAGCCGATTCAAAAAAAGGATGCTTTTATGAAACCGATTTTGCTTCGCGAAGACAATCCGTTGCAAAATCGAGGCCGCACATATCACAGAAGCTTTTGGACCTGTTAGTACTCTAATGCCCTATAAAACTTTGGAAGATGCTATTAAAATTTGCAAAAATGGGAAAAGGTTCCTTGGTTAGTTCCATTGTAACAAATGATGATAAAATTGCAAAAGAATATACAGTTATCCGCAGCCACCCATCACGGACGTATTTTAATCTTAAACAGGGAAAGTGCAAAGCAAAGTACAGGCCACGGTTCGCCTTTACCTAATCTGATTCACGGAGGTCCCGGGCGTGCCGGTGGTGGTGAAGAAATGGGCGGAATGCGCGGAATAAAGCATTATTTACAGCGTTGCGCCATTCAAGGTTCGCCAACCACTTTAACTGAAGTTACAGGAATCTATCAGCCCAAATGCCGAATATAAGGAATCTGAAAAACATCCATTTGCAATATCATTGGGAAGATATTGAGCCGGGAATGTCGCTTAAAACACATAACCGAACTATTACCGATACCGATATCATCAACTTCGCAAATCTAACTTGGGATCATTTTTATGCCCACACAGATATCACTTCATTGGAAGGAAGCATTTTTGAAAAACGTACTGCCCACGGCTATTTCATTATTTGCTGCTGCAGCGGGACTTTTTGTTTATCCCAATAAAGGTCCGGTTGCCGCAAATTACGGTTTAGAAGAATGTCGGTTTCTTCGACCAATTTACCATAACGATACTGTTTATGTACGATTGACCTGCAAACAAAAAATTGACAGTGATGCAACAAGGAACCGAACTGCCTAGCGGAATTGTGAAATGGTATGTTGAGGTGTTTGATGTAGAACCGGAAGAAGATCAGGAACCTTTGGTTGCCGTCGCTACAATTCTTACGATGGTTCAAAAAAAACAAACGGTTTTTACTGAAATGACTTCGGAAAATATTCAGGAAGTATTTAAGTAAACTTTCAGAAGAATCGAAACCGAAATGGGGAAATATGACACCACAGCATATGGTTGAACATTTGGAATACACCTATAAAATTGCTTCTGGAGAAATTCAGGATTTTGAAATTGCAACGCCGGAAAAGTTTTGGAAAAAATCCACGAAACCCTTTACAATTATAGAAAA
The DNA here is from genome assembly GCA_963805885.1 of uncultured Flavobacteriaceae bacterium. Taxonomy (GTDB): domain Bacteria; phylum Bacteroidota; class Bacteroidia; order Flavobacteriales; family Flavobacteriaceae; genus Aequorivita. Next base: position 106,855 of record CAWDWC010000017.1, on the reverse strand, counting down.
TGCCAAGAGAATACGATTTTCCGTTATCAAAAAATCAAAAATTAGGAAACAAAACATCCCGATTTGGAAACAGCAAAAAGAAATTGCTGGAAGCACGGGAGAATTATTTGAAATATTTCAAGGAAAATCCCAGATGCAAAAATAAAAAATTTGGTGTTTGGTGAATTAAATAAATTATGAATGGTATTTGTTGGAACGAAAACATTTAAACCACCATTTTGAACAGTTTGGATTACTTTAAGATTGTCAAAGCGCATTCGTTGCGCTTTCGCATTCATTAAACTAAATTATGATTGCAAACCGGTTTAAAAGGGCATAAATATTATACTTATATTCTATCGCACGAAAGGAACCATATTTTTTACGTAGGTGCAACCAATAATATTGAAAGAAGAATTTTTGAACATAAAAACGCAACTTTTAAAACACACGCTGGTTATTACAATATCAAAAAATTAGTTTATTTTGAAGAACATCAATGGATTCAAGAAGCCATTCGGAGAGAAAAGACAATAAAAAAGTGGAAACGGAGTGGAAGATTAACATCATCTCAGAAAATAATCCGGAATGGGTAGATTTGAGTGAGCGTTGGGATTTTTCTAAGTTTGAGAAGAATAATGAATAAAACGAATGCGGAAGAAATCCGCATTGACATATTAAGAAACATTGTAGTAAAAGAATGGATACACCATACGTAAACATAAAAACAGAAAACGCAATCGCAACCATTGAATTCTTCCATCCGGCACATAACAGCCTGCCAGGAGATTTGTTGGCAAAACTTGCAAATACAATCACAGAAGCTGGAGAATAATGACGCTATAAAAGTTATCATTCTGAAAAGTGGTGGAGACAGAACTTTTTGTGCTGGTGCCAGTTTCAATGAACTCATAAACATCAACGATGCCGAAACGGGGAAAGTATTCTTTAGCGGATTTGCCAATGTAATAAACGCCATGCGCAAATGCCCAAAATTCATTGTCGGAAGAATTCAGGGAAAAACTGTTGGTGGTGGGGTAGGCCTTGCTTCTGCAACCGATTACTGTATGGCTACAAAATTTGCATCCATAAAACTCAGTGAATTAAATATAGGAATTGGTCCGTTTGTGGTTGGTCCGGCGGTGGAACGTAAACTTGGGGTAAGCGGAATGAGCCAAATCGCCATTGACGCAAATTCCTTTTATGATGCCGAATGGGCACGCCAAAAAGGCTTGTACAATCAGGTTTTTGAAACTACGGAAGCTTTGGATGAAAATATTCAAAAATTTGCTAATCATCTTTGTACCTACAACCCTGAAGCAATGAAAGAAATGAAAAAAGTTTTCTGGCGCGGAACAGATGATTGGGATGAATTATTGGCCGAAAGAGCTGTTATTTCGGGCAGATTGGTGCTTTCAGAATTTACAAAAGAAACATTAAAAAAGTTTAAATAGTAAACCGCAAAATGTAAAAGTCTAAACTGTGTCAAATTTACTTTTACATTTTTCATTTAAAATTTATGATTTATAGCTTTAAAGGACATATACCTGTTATCCACGAATCCAGTTTTGTGCATCCACTAGCAGCTGTTACTGGTAATGTTATTATTGGAAAAAACTGTTATATCGGGCCCGGTGCGGCAATTCGTGGGGATTGGGGAGAGATTATTTTGGAAGATGGCGTAAACGTTCAAGAAAACTGTACCATACATATGTTTCCTGGGAAAAGTATTGTTTTGAAAGCAGGCTCCCACGTAGGTCACGGAGCGATAATTCACGGAGCAAATTTAGGCAGAAATTGCTTGATTGGAATGAACAGTGTGATTATGGATGATGCTGAAATAGGCGAAGAATGCATAGTTGGCGCAATGAGTTTTGTAAAGGCGGAGGAAAAATTTCCAAAGCGGAAATTGATTGTCGGCAATCCTGCAAAAGCTATTAAAGATATTTCCGACGAAATGATTGCCTGGAAAACTGCCGGAACACGATTGTACCAACAATTGCCAACGGATTGCCACGAAAGTTTAAGAGAAGTGGAGCCTCTTCGGGAAATATCCAAGAATAGGCCAATACAAGAGGATTTTTATAAAACTATTTCTGAATTTAGAAAAGAGAAAAAAGAATCATAAAGATGTCTCCCCGAGCGCAGTCGAGGGGTCATTTAAAAGTTATATTGTGATTTTAACAAAATAGCACTTCGACTGCGCTCAGTGTGACATTGAAATATAAAATGCAAAAAACAGAATTCAAAATGCCCAAAATGGGCGAAAGCATTACCGAAGGAACCATTATAAATTGGCTGGTTGCCGAAGGTGATTCTTTTGAGGAAGGCGATATTCTTTTAGAAGTTGCAACCGATAAAGTTGATAATGAAGTACCCGCGCCAGCTTCCGGAAAAATACTTGAACATAAATTTAAAGCAAAAGATGTTGTTCCCGTTGGGGAAGTGATAGCGGTATTAGAGCTTTCTGAAGAAAAAGGATTTTTAAAATCTTCAAAAAAAACTATTGAAAAAAATGTAGTTAAAGATAAGTCTTCCGAAAAACCAAAAGCACAAAAACAAGTCTCAAAACCGGCTTCCTTTAAAGTAAATGAAAACGTCTTCATTTCGCCTTTGGTTGATGCCATTGCCCGTAAAAACCATATCAGTTACGAAGAGCTCGCTCGAATTTCCGGAACGGGAAAAGATGGCCGTTTGCGTAAAAGTGATGTTTCAGTCTATTTGGAAAACGGTCGTCCGTTTCAGTTTGCACAACCTGTACCTGAGGTTTCAGGATTTCAAATCCCTAATTTAAAATTTGATAGAGGGAAAGGAAAAATAGTAGAAATGGACCGTATGCGACAGATGATTTCTGACCATATGGTTTTCAGTAAACACACGTCGCCCCACGTGACCGCATATGTAGAAGCAGATTTGACCGAAATGGTTAATTGGCGAAACAAAAACAAAGCTGCTTTTCAGAAAAAATACAACGAAAAACTTACGTTCACCCCGCTATTTATAGAATGTGTTGCAAAAGCAATCACAGACTTCCCAATGATTAACTCCACCCTCGATGGAACAAATATTATTGTAAAAGAGGAAATAAATATCGGGATGGCGACGGCACTTCCTTCTGGAAATTTAATTGTTCCCGTCGTGAAAAATGCGGATAGGAAAGATTTAAAGGAACTCGCCAAAACCACAAACGAATTGGTTGGAAAATCCCGTGACAACAAGTTGAAAGCTGATGATACCAAAGGAGGCACTTTTACAATTAGTAATGTAGGAACCTTTGGAAGTTTGATGGGAACGCCAATCATCAATCAACCTGAAGCAGCTATTTTGGCTACTGGGATTATTAAAAAACGCGCTGAAGTGATGGAGCGCAAAGAGGGCGATACGATTGAAATACGTCAGATGATGTATCTTTCACTTTCTTTTGACCATAGAATTGTAGATGGATATTTGGCAGGTTCTTTCTTACGAAGAATAGCAGATTATATGGAACAGTTTGATGTCGAAAGGACGTTTTGAAACACGACCGTTCGCTCACGCTCACTGCACGAATCACGATAAATGGATAATAGCTTTATAAAATGAGAAGGCATAATTTTAAAAAACTTCAAATTTGGCTTTTGGCAATTGAGTTAATTGATGATAATTATTTACTAACAGCGAGTTTGCCGGATTATGAAAGATATGGTTTGCGAACACAAATGAACCGTTGTTCAGTTTCAATAGCTTCAAATATTGCAGAAGGTTCGAGCAAGCGAACGGATAAGCATTTTATTAAGTTCTTAGACGATAGTCTAGGTTCTGCTTATGAATGGGAAACCCAGCTTATGGTTTGTAATCGTCAAGGTTTTATTTCGAAAGAACTATTTTTAAAACTAGAAGATAAAGTGCAAGCATTACAAAGTAAAATCTCAAATTTTATTGATACACTTGACTTCGACAATTGATCAAAAAGTCTTATTTCAAAACGTCGTGTTTCGTGTGTCAAAGAAAAAAGTCGTGATTCCAACAGTCGTGTTTCGTGACTCAAAAAATAAACAATGAATAAAGATATATTAAAAAAAGCCTTCAAAAATCTCGTCACTGCAAAAGCGATGACAGCTATTTATGAAGAAAATTTCAAAGTTGTTTCAAAGTATGTTCACGCAACTTCGCGTGGGCACGAGGTAATCCAAACAGCTGTAGGAATGCAGCTTTTACCTCAGGATTATGCATTTCCGTATTATCGGGATGATTCTATGTTATTGGCTATTGGAATGAAACCCTATGAACTGATGCTTCAGGTTTTGGCAAAAAAAGACGATCCTTTTTCCGGTGGAAGAACGTATTATTCAGTCATCCAAGTTTACGGGATGACGATAAGCCGAAAATCCCACATCAAAGTTCTGCTACGGGAATGCAGGCCATTCCAGCAACGGGAGTTGCGATGGGGTTTTGGTATAAAGAATCTTTTAAGTCAGAATTCAAAAATGAAACTTCAGAACTTCCAATTGTTGTTTGCAGTTTAGGCGATGCTTCAGTTACCGAAGGTGAAATTGCCGAAGCCTTTCAAATGGCGGCGTTAAAACAATTGCCAATTCTTTATTTGGTGCAGGATAATGGCTGGGATATTTCAGCAAACGCGGCCGAAACCCGTGCGCAAAATGCTTTTGAGTATGCTAAGGGATTTCACGGTTTGGAAGCCATTTCAATAGATGGAACCGATTTTGAGGAAAGTTATAATACCATTAAGGGAGTAATTTCAAAAATCAGAAAAGAAAGAAGACCATTTTTGATACACGCTAAAGTTCCGTTGCTGAATCACCATACATCGGGCGTTCGGATGGAGTTTTATCGTGATGACTTGGACGAAGCCCGAAGTCGTGATCCATACCCGAAGTTGAAAAAGTTGTTGTTGGATAATGGTTTCAAAGATGAGGAGTTAGATGAGGTTGAGACTTCCGCCTTTGCGGAAGTGACAAAAGCGCTGGAAAAAGCGATGAAAGCGGAAGACCCAAAACCAGAAGATTTATTTACACACGATTTCGCGCCAACTGAAATTACTGAAGAAGTTGGTGAGCGTTCCCCAAAAGGTGGCGAAAAAGTAGTGATGGTTGATTGTGCGCTTTTCGCTATTGAAGAATTAATGGCAAAACATCCCGAATGTTTGTTATACGGTCAGGATGTGGGTGGAAGATTAGGCGGCGTTTTCCGTGAAGCGGCGACTTTGGCTCAGAAATTTGGTGATAACCGTGTTTTTAATACGCCTATTCAAGAAGCATTTATTGTTGGAAGCACAGTAGGAATGAGCGCCGTTGGGTTGAAACCAATTGTTGAGGTTCAGTTTGCCGATTATATTTGGCCAGGGCTCAATCAACTTTTTACTGAAGTTTCGCGAAGCTGTTATCTTTCAAATGGAAAATGGCCTGTTTCTATGGTTTTACGTGTTCCTATTGGAGCGTACGGTAGCGGTGGGCCGTACCATTCCTCTTCAGTAGAAAGTGTGGTAACAAATATTCGCGGATTGAAAATTGCCTATCCAAGTAATGGTGCAGATTTAAAGGGTTTGCTGAAGGCTGCGTATTACGATCCAAACCCTGTTGTCATTTTTGAACACAAAGGTTTGTATTGGAGCAAAGTGAAAGGCACAAAAGGTGCAACTTCATTGATGCCTTCTGAAGATTATATTTTACCTTTCGGAAAAGCTTGGATATTACAAGAAATCTGGAAACAGGAAGAAACTGAAACACTTTCAATTATTACTTATGGAATGGGCGTACATTGGGCGTTGAACGCTTCCGAAGAACTTGGTATGCAGGATACAATTGAAGTGGTAGATTTGCGAACGCTTCATCCATTGGATTATGAGACTGTTTTTAAATCGGTTAAAAAATGCGGAAAATGTTTGGTAGTAACTGAAGAACCTTCCGAAAATGGTTTCAGTAGAGGCTTACAGGGCAGAATTCAAGAGGAATGTTTTCAGCAATTGGATGCGCCGGTAATGCTTATTGGCTCCGAAAATATGCCTGCGATCCCACTTAATTCAACATTAGAGGAAACAATGATTCCTTCCACAGAAAAAGTGAAAGTGAAAATACTTGAAATCCTCAATTATTAAATACTGAAAAGATAAACGACTTTTAAAACATGTAGTCTTAATTAAAAAATACTCTTTTACATTAGTCAATTCTTATAAAAATTAATTAAAACACACTTTATGAAATCAATAATTACTCTTTTCGCACTATTTAGTGTAGCCTTATTACACGCACAATGGACCACCAATACTGATATGAATACACTAGTGGCAGAATCGGGAGAACTCGATATGCAGGCTAAGGGAACTAGCGATGGGGAAACCTATGTTGTATTCTGGAAAAACGTAGGCGCACCTATTAATATTGAACTTCGTATGCAAGTTATGGACGCGGATGGCAATCAAAAATTTGGAAGTGATGGTATGCTTGTAAGTGATCAAATACCAATGAGTACTTCTACTGTAATAATGACTACGGTGGTTGATACAGATAACAATCTTTATATAGGAGCAACAGGAACTGGTGGTGGAGACCCCGCTTATGTTTTTAAAATGGACCCTAACGGAAACCAATTATGGGGCGCAAACGGAGTAAACGTTGGTAGCGGAAACGTAGTCACTGTATTGCCTCTATCTGCAGGTGGGGCTATCGTTAGTTGGTTGTCCAATTCGGGTGCTGTTATGCAAAAATACGATTCAACTGGTGCCTCTGTATGGCCAACTACCCAACCCCTTACAACAGGCTCGGGAAATTCTGCTCCCGGCAATTTCTTTGAGGTTTCTGGTGGTGAATATATTGCGGTTTTTCATAAGCTTCTTACGGGTATTAGCTCATTTTTATATGCCCAACGCTATGATACAGATGGAAACCCAGTATGGGCCAGTGCGATACAAATTGCAGACAGAGCTACGGCTTTTATCAACTCATATACTGGTGTGCAGGAGGGGGATGTAGTTTATATGGGCTATTTTGCTTCAGCGGGAAATCGTTTTGATTCCTATTTACAAAGAATAAATCCTGATGGAACATTGCCTTGGGGCATAAACGGTTCAGATTTCGACACCAATGAAGCCGATTATGAAATGGAAACTAAAATTTCATTTCAGCCTGGATCACAATATATTTGGTCAGTTTCAACATATAGAAATACCAGCCAGAGTGAGCGCGGCGAATATGTTCAAAAATTTGATAAAGTTACCGGAGCACGTGAATTGACCGATAATGCTAAAGTTGTGTTTCCTATTGGTGATGATAAATCACATGCTGGATCACTCCAATTAAGAAGCGACAGCCCGCTATTTCTTATGGAAGAAGGCGTAAACAATGGAGTTTCTCCAACCACTTTGAATGTTGTTTACCTTGATGAAAATGGTGATTTTGCTTGGTCAGAAGAAACGCGTCCTGTTGCTACTTTTGCAGCTAACAAAAGTAGAGTGGGGTATACAAAACCAGCGAATCTGCAAAGCGTTGCAGTCTTTATTGAAGACAAAGGAAATGGCATGAAGATATATGCACAAAATGTTGTTGATGAAACTGCAGGAATAGAAGAATTTTCCAGCGCTTCAATATTTTTTGTAAATCCTGTAGAAGATAAAATGCTTGTAAACAGTAATTCGCTAATTGAAAAAGTTACAATATTTAATGTTTTGGGGCAACAATTGTTCAGTGCCAAATACAATGGAGATAAAACAATAAACATAAATACCCAAAGTTGGGACTCAGGAATTTATTTTATGAACGTTTCCACAAACGAAGGAATGAGAAAAGGAATAAAACTAGTTAAACAGTAAACTTTTACTTATCCCCAATTGTTGAATGCCTTTCCAAAATTATTTTGGGAGGGCATTTTTATTCACCTTCTTTATTGTTATGACTAACAAGCGGATGGTCTTTTTCACCCAACCCCACAATTTTAATCATATTGATTACTGTGTTGTAAAGCATTAATATCACAGAAACCATGCCGCCGCTAAGCAATGATGAAAGAAACAATGTTGCCCAATAAATGTTGGAATACCAATTTGTCTTCAGTTCTTCAGATTCTGTAATTGGGATATTGAATACTTGAAAAAGAATAATCGCTACAACGAAAAGAATAGTGTCCAGTTTTGCAATTGCCATTACTTGTATGTAATGTTCTTTTTTTAATTTTGATTTGGAACCAGAACTAATTCCTAAAAGTGTAAGTAAAAGAGCCAAAATTGTAGCCGATGCAAGTACAATGGTATTGCAAAGCATATTTATTCCTGGCAGCGAAGAAGTAATTAACTTTTTCGCTTCGTAACCAGAAATGTTACCTAGTAAAAAAACTCCAGTTCCGGTAATAATTGCTGCAATTAAACCTCCGTATAATGAGCGCTGATTGTATTTAGAAAGATTTAGCATAAAAATATCGATTTGTAATTACTAATATACGGATATTGTTTGCCTTTTAAACACAAAAAACCCTCACGGATGAGGGTTTACAATCTTATTTTTTCATACTTCCAGGCGGATATTCCGCTAAAATTTTAGTGACTATTTCACGAATGCGCTCTTCCTTTTTTTCCATATCATATGTAACCAAATCTGCACTTCCCATACCTTGCCAGACAAGGTTGTTGGTTTTTGCATCAATCAAATCTATGTAAAGTGTTCCTTCAGTTGAACGGGAAATATTACTGCCTCCATAATACCCACCGTAATACCAAGGATTCCAGCCCCAGCCATAACCGAAATTGTTGTTGTAAACATCAATGCGCTCGCGTTCTTTGGTAAAAATGCTAACAAGCAAATCTGGCTTTTCTGATTTTGACATTCCTTTCATTGTAAGGTTTTCTTCAATGGAGCGAAGGATGCGTTTTTTATCGAGGTCGCTGATCTCCGCTTTGTCAATTCCAGGCTTGAAAAAGGCGAAGGAATTGTACTGATTAAAATTTACTTCTTTGTCGAAATCTGTCGCAACGCGAACGGTGGAGCAGGAAGCGAATACAAAAAGCAAAAACAGGGGTAAGAATTTAAGTGCTTTCATCTTTATAAAATATTTGAGAAATAGGAAGATGGAATGCCCCAATAAACATCTTCATTTGATTTATAATTTTTCAGTGGGCATTTCATAGGAGTTATCTTTATTTGAATAAATTATCATCAACGAAATTTGGAAGTGTAACTTTTAATTGCGGATTGTTTTCCATCGCGCGTTTTATTGCAAAAACAGCTTCGTCATTTCGTGCCCAACTGCGCCTAGCTATTCCGTTGTTTACATCCCAGAAAAGCATGTTTTCCAAGCGCCGTTGTGCATCCTTACTTCCATCAAGAACCATACCGAAGCCGCCGTTTATAACCTCTCCCCAGCCCACGCCACCACCGTTGTGGATGCTCACCCATGTAGCGCCGCGGAAGCTATCGCCAATCACATTTTGTATGGCCATATCGGCTGTAAACCTACTGCCGTCATAAATATTAGAGGTTTCGCGATACGGGGAATCCGTTCCCGAAACATCGTGGTGGTCGCGACCTAAAATAACAGGACCAATTTTTCCTTCAGAAATTGTTTTGTTAAAAGCAGAAGCAATCTGCACACGACCATCAGCGTCTGCATACAGTATGCGTGCTTGCGAGCCAACCACCAATTTATTTTCCTGCGCACCTTTTATCCAGGTAATGTTGTCCTGCATTTGTTGCTGGATTTCCTCAGGTGAATTTTTCATCAAGTCTTCCAAAACCTCGCAAGCTATTTCATCTGTCTTTTGAAGATCTTCAGCTTTTCCAGAAGCACATACCCAGCGGAAAGGTCCAAATCCATAATCAAAACACATTGGCCCCATGATGTCTTGAACGTATGAAGGGTATCTAAATTCTTTGTTTTTATCATCAGAAAGCACATCAGCTCCAGCGCGGGAAGCTTCCAAAAGAAAAGCATTGCCGTAATCGAAAAAGTATGTGCCTTTTTTTGTGTGCTTGTTGATAGCTTCCACTTGGCGGCGCAAACTTCGCTGCACTTCTTTTTTGAATTGTTCGGGATTGTTGGCCATCAGTTCATTGGCTTCCTTATACGTCAATCCAACAGGATAATAACCGCCAGCCCAGGGATTGTGAAGCGAGGTTTGATCACTCCCCAAATCGATGTGAATATTGTCCTCGGCAAATTTTTCCCAAACTTCAACCACATTTCCATCGTAAGCGATGGAAACGGTTTCCTTATTCTCCATTGCTTCCTTAACACGTTTTGAAAGTGCATCCAAATCTGAAATCACTTCATCCACCCAACCTTGGCTGTGCCTAGTATCGGTTGCTTTTTTGTTAACTTCGGCGCAAACCGTTACGCAGCCTGCGATGTTTCCAGCTTTTGGTTGTGCACCGCTCATTCCTCCTAATCCAGAAGTCACAAATAGGCCGCCTTGGGGTTCTTTCTTAATTTTTCTAAAACCATTCAAGACCGTAATCGTGGTTCCGTGAACAATTCCCTGCGGGCCAATGTACATATAACTTCCCGCCGTCATTTGTCCGTATTGCGTCACGCCAAGGGCATTGAATTTTTCCCAATCGTCTGGTTTTGAATAATTCGGGATCATCATTCCGTTCGTTACAACTACCCTGGGTGCATCTTTATGTGAAGGGAATAATCCGAGCGGATGCCCGGAATAAACAACTAAAGTCTGCTCATCAGTCATTTCCGAAAGATACTTCATCACGAGAAGATACTGCGCCCAGTTTTGAAAAACGGCACCATTTCCACCATATGTAATAAGTTCATGCGGATGTTGCGCCACAGCATAATCCAAGTTGTTTTGAATCATCAGCATAATGCTTTTGGCTTGTTCACACTTTCCGGGATATTCTTCAATGGGTCTTGCGTAAATCTTGTAATCCGGACGTAAACGGTACATATAAATGCGTCCATATTTTTCCAATTCCTCGCGAAATTCGGGTAGGAGTGTGGCGTGGTGTTTGGGCTCAAAATAACGAAGTGCATTGCGAAGTGCCAATTCCTTTTCTTCTTCTGAAAGAATGTCCTTTCGCTTTGGTGCGTGATTAATAGATGGGTCGTAAGGTTTCTTTTCTGGTAAAATTGAAGGAATACCTTGTTGTATTTGTTCTTTAAAAGTCATTTTTTATGAATTTTTCTTTGCGTACTCTGTGTCTTTGTGGTGTATAAATTAACCGCTGAGGCGCGAAGAACGCAGAGTTATAAATTATTTACTATTCTTTTGAGTCCATCAACCAATTTTACTGAATTAAAATTAATTAATAAACCGAGCTTAATATCTTTCAATTTTAAATACGTTAATATTTGAGCAGTATGAATAGGGGCTAAGTCGTCAACAGACTTGATTTCAACAATCACCTTATTCTCTATAATCATATCATTTCTGTAACCTGCATTCAATTTAATTTTTTTATATATAACTGGCAGCGCTATCTGCTGCTTTACGTCCAAATCCATCATTTTCAATTCATGCGCCAAACAAATCTCATACGCGCTCTCTAACAGTCCTGGGCCCAATTGTTTATGAACCTCGATACACGCTCCAATTATTTTTGATGAAATTTCATTCTCAGTCATAATAACAGTTTTCTCAGCGTCCTTTGCGCCTCTGCGGTGAAAATTACCGCAAGCACAACGATTTTTATTGATGCTTTCCTGTTTTTTTGTCAAACCCATACGGGCAATGCCGGCAACCACTTTCGCAGCAGTAACCGCGTTTTAAATGGTATTGCTCCGTGAAGCATTTGTAGCCTTCGGGAGTAAGGTAATAATCGCCTTCTTCGAGGGGTATATTTTTCTTTGGAAAAAGCATCTCACAAAAGTACGGATTTCAATGCTGAAAGTTTTAAAATTGAACCAAATCCAATGTTTCGGGATTTAAGTTTTAAATTTGTAAAATCAATTCCACAGAAATGACAGCACACAAAGCAGGATTCGTAAACATAATCGGAAACCCAAACGTAGGGAAAAGCACACTGATGAATGCATTTGTGGGCGAGCGACTTTCCATAATCACCTCCAAAGCGCAAACAACGCGTCACCGTATTTTGGGAATTGTGAATGGCGATGATTTCCAAGTACTTTTAAGCGATACTCCAGGGATCATAAAACCTGCATATCAGCTTCAGGAAAGTATGATGGATTTTGTGAAATCTGCTTTTGAGGACGCAGATATCCTGCTTTATTTGGTTGAATTGGGCGAAAAAGAATTGAAAGATGAAGCATTTTTCAACAAAATAACAAATGCTAAAATTCCAGTTTTACTTCTTATAAATAAAATAGATATCGGCAATGAGGAATTGCTCGCCGAAGCACTTAAACTTTGGCAGGAAAAAGTTCCGAATGCTGAAATTTTCGCGATATCTGCACTTCAAAATTTTGGGGTTTCCGAAGTTTTCAATCGAATAATTGAATTACTGCCCGAGTCGCCACCATTTTATCCAAAAGACCAATTAACCGATAAGCCAGAACGTTTTTTCGTAAACGAAGCCATTCGCGAAAAAATCTTGATTCACTACAAAAAGGAAATCCCCTATTCGGTTGAAATTGATACCGAGGAATTTTTTGAGGATGAAACCATCATTCGCATCCGCAGTGTGATTATGGTGGAGCGTGAAACCCAAAAGGGAATTATCATCGGCCACAAAGGTTCAGCCTTAAAGCGCGTAGGAACAGAAGCTCAGGAAGGATTTGGAAAAATTCTTCGGAAAACAAATCCATTTGGAACTTTACGTAAAAGTGAACAAAAACTGGCGTAGTGATGAACGGCAGTTGCGCAGGTTTGGGTACAATAATAAATAAAATTAAAAAAACAAATTCCAAATTCCAATGTTCAAATTCCCATCCCAGCTCTCCCAAAGGGAGGGATCGGTTCCGATTTTGAAGATTTTGTTTCGAACTTGAGTAAGCTTGTATTTTGAGATTTGAATTTTTGGAATTTATTTGTAATTTGGTTTTTGTAATTTGGAATTTACTGAATAGTTTCCATCATAAAATTATATAGCTCCCGCATTCCCGGTTTGCCTTTTTTCTTTCCCATTACTCCTGCAAAATATAAGTAGAATCCAAGCCAATACCAAAAGAACAGCGATGCCAATTTGAAGACCTATAGGGTTTCCCAAATTGTAATTGGAGTATAGCCACGTAGCATTCACCATAAAAAGTATTCCCACGGCTACATGCAGGAACATAAACATAGTCCAAACGGTGGGATTTGGTCCAAAAAAGCCGTGAATGGAACAGGAGTTTTCGTCTTTTTCAACTATTTCCATATGCAATTGCGGTGACCAGAAATGTTGCTGGTTATTTGGAAGTTTTATAAAAAGATGATCATCTACGCAGGAAACCACAAATTTGTTTTGTGACTTTTTTACTTCCGAGAACCTCGCAAGCAATTGGGAGCAAGGTTGTTCAATCTCCATTTGGAAACGTGGGCGCAATACTATTTCATTCGAAAGCATTCTTTAATTATTTATTTTAAAGCAGTTAAAATAGTATTTTTTCTGACAACTAAAAGCTATTTTTGCACCCTAAAATTAAGATTATGAGCATTGTTGCCGTCGTAGGAAGACCAAATGTAGGTAAATCCACTTTTTTCAATAGATTGATTCAGCGCAGGGAAGCCATTGTAGACGCGGTGAGCGGCGTTACGCGTGACCGTCATTACGGAAAAAGCGATTGGAATGGAAAGGAATTTTCGTTGATTGATACAGGAGGTTATGTAAAAGGAAGCGACGATATTTTTGAAGCTGAAATAGACAAACAAGTAGAACTTGCTATTGACGAAGCAGATGCTATAATTTTTATGGTAGATGTGGAAAGTGGCGTTACCGGAATGGATCAAGAAGTTGCAAAATTGCTTCGTCGTTCAAAAAAACCTATTTTTTTAGCAATCAATAAAGTTGATGCAGCTTCTAGAGTAAATGATGCTTTAGAGTTTTATTCCTTAGGTTTTGAACATCAATACAACCTTTCAAGTATCAATGGCAGCGGAACGGGAGAGTTGCTGGACGATTTGGTAAAAGCATTGCCAGACAGAGAAGAAGAGGATAATAGTGAATTACCTCGTTTTGCCGTAGTGGGCCGTCCAAATGCAGGAAAATCTTCTTTCATTAACGCATTAATCGGTAAAGACAGATATATTGTTACCGACATTGCTGGAACTACGCGCGACAGTATCGATACAAAATACAACCGTTTTGGTTTTGAATTCAATTTGGTTGATACTGCTGGAATTCGTAAAAAAAGCAAAGTAAAGGAAGATTTGGAATTTTATTCGGTAATGCGAAGCGTTCGCGCCATTGAACATTGCGATGTAATTATCCTCGTTTTTGATGCCACCCGCGGGTTTGACGGACAGGTTGAAAATATTTTCTGGCTTGCACAACGCAACAATAAAGGGATTGTGATTCTTGCCAATAAATGGGATTTGGTGGAAGACAAAGACACCAGTAGCGTGAAGGATTACGAAAAATACATCCGCCAGCAATGCGAACCTTTTGTGGATGTGCCAATTGTTTTTATTTCTGTATTAACAAAACAACGTATTTATAAAGCTATTGAAACTGCTGTTGAAGTTTATCAAAATCGAAGCAAGAAAGTAAAGACAAGTGAATTGAATGAGGTGATGCTTCCTATTATTCAAGCTTATCCGCCACCAGCTTACAAGGCTAAATACGTGAAAATAAAATTCTGTACACAGTTGCCAACGCCTTACCCTAGTTTTGCGTTTTTCTGTAATCTGCCGCAGTATGTGAAAGATCCTTATAAACGTTTCATTGAAAATAAACTTACGCGAAAATTTTGATTTTTCAGGAGTTCCGATTACCGTTTATTTCAGAAAAAAATAAATGCACCTTCTTTTTTAAGAGGGAAATCTTATATATTTAATCTTTATTTTCTCCCCAGATAAGTCAAAATTTAAATACATTGATACTCTACCTCTTATGGAGAAATATTTTTACCTGCTGATTTTTAGCATGTTATCTACTTTTGTCTATGCTCAAAAATTTGAGATTACTGGTAAGCTTATAGACGAAAATGGAGGGACTCCTTTAGAATCTGCCACCGTTTTTGCTGAAAAACCTAGCGGATAGTTCATTAATAACCTATACAATTACAGGAAAGAAAGGCGAAGTTTTCGAATTGGACGGAAAGATCTTCGATCCGAACTGAGATTAATGTAAACGTCAGTTATACATGGATATGTTCCTTTTCGGAAAAAAATTACGCTCAATGGACCACCCATTAATCTAGGAACCATAAAAATGTCGGTTCAGACTGAGGAATTGGAAGGTGTTGTTGTTACTGCAAACCGCGCACCCATTACAATCAAAAAAGACACCCTAGAATTTAACGCAGCTTCTTTCAGCACAAAAGCGAACGCTACGGTTGAAGACTTATTAAAAGAACTTCCAGGCGTTGAAGTGGATGCGCAAGGCAACATAACAGTTAACGGAAAGCCGGTAAATAAAATATTGGTTAATGGAAAGCCATTTTTCGGTGATGATCCCACTATCGCAACCAGAAATCTTACCAAGGAAATTGTAGAAAAAATTCAGGTAACGGATACCAAAACAGATTCACAGGCATTTACGGGAGAAAAAGGCGACGAAAATAACAAAACCATAAACATCCAAATTGACGAAGAAAAAAACAAGGGAATTTTTGGGAGAGTCGCTGCTGGTGGCGGAACAGACAAACGTTTTGAATATGCGGGCCTAATAAATTATTTTGATAATGATCTTCGAGTAAGTGCACTCGCTGGCGGGAACAACATCAATTCACCGGGTTTTAGCTTTGGGGAAATCGAAAAAATGTTTGGTAGTGCCCGCTATGTAAGTATGAATAGTAACGGGTCTTTCAATTATAACGGCCGAGCCTTCGGCGGAGGAGATGGAATAACCAATTCGCGAACCGCTGGGGCTAATTTTGCTGATGACTTTGGAAAGGGCACAGACCTTAAGTGCAGACTACTTTTATTCTTCTGCAAATACATTCAACGAAGAAGTTCGTAATCGCGAAAACATCTTACCAGAAAATAGGTATTTCTCTAATGTTAACACCATTTCAGAAAATGATAATGATAACCATGCTGCGAACATCAGATTTAAAACCCAAATAGACTCTACATTTTTGATTGATGTACGCCCTCAATTAACATTCAATAAAGCTATCTCAGATTTAACCAAAGATGAAGAAAGTAGCAACCTCGACCAACAGTTAATCAATCAATCTAATAACAAAAACCACAGCGAACGACAAGGTGGTAATTTTGAAAATAACTCACGTTACCAAAAAGTATGGAAATAAAGGTGGGTTATTTTAGACTATGACAAATAACAAAATTAACGATACCGATAATCAGGAATATACTAATAGCGAAATTCAGATTTTTGGCGATACCCCAAATCTAATCTCAAGAAATCAACTTGCTGATGGTAAAAAAAGTTCTACTGACTTTACGGTTACGCCATCTTGGCGAATCCCTCTTATTGCTGATACCCTTTTTTTGAATTTTGAATATAACTTTGAAAAGGACAAAAGAAAAGACCGCAAAAGCGTGTTTGATTTTGATGAGAATTTACAGGAATACTCAGTTTTCAATACAGAACAAAGTACAGATTTTACTAATACAGACCAACTGTCGCGTCCAGAAATAGGTGTGACCTATAATTCGAAAAAATTATCTCGTGTCATGCAGGCTATGTTTTTAGAACATTGGAAAGCAATGATGCTTTAAGAGCAATAAACTTTAAAAATAATTTTAATGCATTGGAGGTGAATCTTAATTTTAGGTATCAATTCAGTAAAAAATTTAGCATCTATATGGGTTACTATTTGCAAAATTATGCACCGACCGTTTGAGCAACTTATCTCCTTTTGTAGACGTTTCTGATCCGTTGGATATTACCCGTGGAAACCCAAGTTTAAAACCATCCAATGCGCATAAATATATTTTGGAGGTAATAATTATGACTTTAAAACTCTATCGGGTTTTTATACGTATATTAAGTTTTGAAATGACAAATGACCAGTGTGGTTCCGAAATACCATCAGTGGATGAAAATCTTGTTAGAAATACCACCTACGCAAATGTAAATGGCACTTATGATCTTTCTGGAAATATGGGTTATTAATAAAAGCCTAAAATTGACACGTTTACGCACTTTTAAATATGGAGTATAAATTTATGTCACAGGATATAAAAATATTAATTTTAATAATGACGTGCAATACGTCAGTAAAACATTTAGTTATTTTCCTTCATTGAATTTAAGTTTCACATGGAATGATTATTTCGAAATAAGTCCTGAATATTCCATTAATTACAACACCAATACTTTTAATATTGATTCTTTTGAAGATAAGAAATATACGCGGCACGAATTCAATCTAAAAACAACTACCTTTTTCCCTAAATATCTGGAATGGAATAACAATATTTCCTACATCTACAATCCTGACGTTGCTAGCGGATTTGAAAAAAACTATGTTTTTTGGAACAGTACGGTATCCTATTCCTTTTTGGATGATAATGGAAGTGCTAGCTTAAAAATTTATGATTTGCTCAATCAAAACAATAATGTAAATAGAACTTCAAACTAAGATTATATTCAGGATATTGAAAGCACTGTTTTAAAACAATATTTTATGCTTACGCTGAGCTATAAATTCAATACCCTTGGGAAAAAAGGAGTGATTAGATGATAATCCGTGGGATTAATTTTTTCTTCGGAAAGTGTCTTTCCTGCTTTTAAAAAAATATCCCAAGTTGCTAATTTTGGTTCAGTGATTTTGCCCAAAGATTTTGAAGTTCAGTTTCAATTTTCATTAATGGGTCAGTTCCATTTTGGTCTTTATATTTTTGGGTTGCAGACCAGCTAATGAGTAAACCCTTTAAATTTTCGAGGGAATTTCTTTTTGAAATTTAAAGGAAGGAGATTTTATTTCTTTGAATGGAAAAGGAATTGTTCTGTATTCATCTGAAACAAATTGATTTTCCTTTTGCCAAAAATCACCCACAATTTATCGTGAAAGTTTTGAGAGACATTAATTTATCTATTTCGAGGGAGATTTTGGTAAACTGTAAGTCCAAACACCGATAATTCCTTCGGGTTTCAGAACTCGGTTTACTTCAGAATAAAATTTTTCGAAATCAAACCAATGAAGTGCTTGCGCAACGGTAATTAAATCTACAGAATTATTTTCAAGACTACTATTTTTCAGCTTTTTACAATTTATGGCTAAGTAATGACTTTCTGGATTTGAAAATAGCATTCGAAATTTGTCCGCTCACTTGGATTTGGGTTTCATGATAATTTTTCAAAATAATTTTGACCTAACCTTTACAAGAAGAAATTGGCTGATTTGCGAAATGATATTAGTGAAATTTCATATTTATAACATTTTTAAACTACAAGGTTTTAAATAATCCTGCAGGAAGTTTCATTCTGAGGTCTTACTTTTGATAACTTGGATGAAATTCCGTCTTTAAAGTTTTGGAGTCTTTACCAACCCCCACTAGCCCCGCCGCCGCCAAATCCGCCGCCGCCGAAACCGCCACCAAATCCGCCGCCGCCGCCGAAACTTCCACCGCCGCCAAAGCTTCCACCTCCGCCGCCAAAACCACCACGGCCCAGACTGCTAAGAACCAAAATATCCAGCAAACTTCCGCCACCGCGACCACCTCTACCACCTTTTCCACCTTTTCGGATTAGCGCAATAATAATAATGATAAATATGAAAATGATAAAAAACGGAATTTTTCCGCTGTCTTTTTTTCCAAAATCACGATCTTCTTTAAATTCACCTTTCAGTGCCGCAAAAATGGCATCGCTCCCTTTATCTAGACCTTCATAATAATTCCCGTTTTTAAACTCCGGAATCATTATTCGGTTTATGATGCGCTCGGACATTAAATCGGTTATTCTATATTCAATGCCGTAACCTGTATTTATATCTACTTTCCGGTCGTCTTTTGCTAGTGTTATTACAATTCCATTGTCTTCCCCACTTTGGCCAATACCCCATTTTTGGCCCCATTCCGCGCCGAGCATTGATATGTCTTCCCCATTTGTGGAACCAATAATAACACAAACAATCTGTGTGGAAGTGGAATCGGCATAGCGAATCAACTTGCTTTCCAACGCAGTTTTTTGAACGGGAGTAAGCAGGTTTATATAATCATAAACTGAAGTTTGTTTTTCGGGTTTTGGAGGAATTTCATACTGGGCCGAAACATTTTCAGATAGAAATGCAGTGGCAATTAATACAAATAGTATTTTATATTTCTGAAGAAAATGTTTCATTGAATTTGTTTACTGCCAACAGATTCGCTGACTGAATATTAAAAAATCACCCTACCGAAATATCATCTGGCAGTTCATTTTTGTCGTCTTTTTTGTGTGGAAAATGCTTTTTCAACTTTTCGCCGGCTTTTAAGATGCCTTCCACCAAGCCTTGTTTCATATCGCCATTTTTAAAATGGTTTATGATAATGTCTTTGGTGCTTTCCCAAAAATTTTGGCCCACAATATCGTTGATTCCTTTGTCGCCCATTATTACAAGGGTTCGGTCTTGAACGGCAACATAAATAAGTACGCCGTTGCTTTCTTTGGTGTTTTGCATATTGAGCATGTCAAAAACTTCTGCTGCGCGGTCAAAGGCGTCTATTTGTTCGTGGGGTTCTTCTGCTGAAATGGAAGTGGGTTCTATATGAACACGTATTTCTCCCGAAGTATTTTTTTCAGCAATACGAATAGCTTCAACAATAGCGGCTTCTTCTTCCGAAGTAAGAAAATCTTCTACTTTTGACATTTTAATTATCTTTTCCTAAGTCATCAAAATTTACTTCTGGTGCTTTTTCACTGCCTGCATCTGCCTTAAAATATGCTTTTTCATGGAAGCCCAACATTCCAGCAAATAACTTTGTTGGGAATTGATTTACTTTGGTGTTAAACTCACGAGCTGTGTCATTAAATCTATTGCGTTCAACATTGATGCGGTTTTCGGTGCGCTCCAGTTCGTTTATCAATTCCTTGAAATTTTCATTTGCCTTTAAATCTGGATATCTTTCAAAAACGGCCAACAAGCGCGAAAGGGCAGAGGTAACACCTGCTTGTGCCTCTTGGTATTGCGCTAATTGTTCGGGTGTAATGTTTGAAGGGTCAATATTTACGGAAGTTGCCTTGCTTCTTGCCTCGGTTACAGCAACTAAAGTTGACTGTTCAAATTCGGCATAACCTTTTGCGGTGCTTACTATGTTTGGAATAAGATCTGCACGGCGTTGGTAGGAACTTTCCACATTCGCCCACTGTGCTGTTGCTTTTTGATCCAATACAACCAATTTATTGTTTAGGCTGGCCATATAGGCACCTAGGAGAAGAATAATTCCAAGAATAATAATAATGGGTAACCATTTTTTCATGATAAGGATGTTTTTAGAGTTGTTCTTTGATTTTTAAAAGTTCTGCTTTAACCGATTCCAATTTACGTATAATATCAAACTGGTCCAGTGTTTTTTGTTTGTTTTCCTTTAAATGGATTTTTGCGCCTTCCAGTGTAAATCCGCGCTCTTTAACCAAATGATAGATTAGTTCCAGATTTTTAATGTCCTGTGGCGTGAATTTCCTGTTGCCTTTGGCGTTTTTTTTTGGTTTCAATGCATCAAATTCTTTTTCCCAAAAACGTATCAGCGAGGTATTAACACCGAAAGCCTCGGCCACTTCGCCAATGCTGTAATATAATCTTTCGGGTAGGTCTATGTGCATTTTTTCAATTGTGAGTTTTGAAAGGTTAGTCTAAAGACTGATTTTCCTGTTGTGCTTTTATAAGTATTTCTGCAAATTCTTCCGCAGTTAAGCTTCCGTAATAAAAATTAATTGGGTTGATGCGTTCACCGTCCTTAAAAACTTCATAGTGACAGTGCGGCGCCTCGCTTCTTCCAGTACTACCCACAAAACCAATTATATCCCCACGCTGGACCTTTTGACCGGCGCGTACATTGTATTTGTAAAGATGTCCATAAAGACTTTCGTAGCCATAACCGTGGTCAATTACAATGTGATTTCCGTAGCCAGTTGCGGTATTATCTGCACGCGAAATAACCCCGTCACCCGTTGCATAAACAGGTGTTCCACGTGGCGCGGTAAAATCCATTCCGTAGTGAAACTTTCTAGCTTTTGTAAAAGGGTCTGTTCTGTAGCCATATCCTGAAGCCATACGTGTTAAATCTTCATTCTTTACTGGCTGAATTGCTGGAATGGCGGCCAGAAGTTTTTCCTTTTTTTCCGCAAGCTTTGCTATTTCATCCAAAGATCTGGATTGAACCACAATTTGCTTCGTCAAAATATCTAGGTTTCGTGTTGCGTTTATAATCAATTTCGAATTGTCAAAGCCCTCCAAATCCTTATAGCGATTTATTCCTCCAAAACCTGCTTTCCTTTGTTCTTCAGGTATAGGGTTGCTTTCAAAGTAAACACGATACAAATTGTTGTCCCTATCTTCAACTTCAGCAAGCACTGCTTGTGCTTGGTTCATTTTTTTATTTAAAAGCTCAAACTGAAGTTGCATATTGTTCAGTTCTCTTTGAAGTGACATTTCCTTTGGGGTTTGAACTGAGGGAAGGTTTATATAAATTAAAAGTAATAAAAAACCGCTCAAGAACATTCCCAAAAGACTTAAGACGAAAATCTTCAGTTTTCTTCCTTTTTTCTTTTCTATTTTTCGGTACGAAAGCGTTTCACTATCGTAATAATATTTAACCTTAGACATGCGTTAAAAAATTGCTATTTTTGCGCCTTACTTGTTGCGCGAATTAAAGGTAACGTTTTTACAAATATAGAAATTGTTTACCAGTGTGCCCAACCCTTAATTTTAGCATAATTTTATAAGAAATGAAGTCCAAGGAAATACGCTCACAGTTTTTAAAATTTTTCGAGTCAAAACAACACCTTATTGTTTCTTCTGCGCCAATGGTTGTGAAAAATGACCCTACTCTAATGTTTATTAACAGTGGGATGGCTCCGTTTAAGGAATATTTCTTGGGAAATGGAAAACCAAAAAGCAACCGAATTGCCGATACGCAGAAATGTCTTCGCGTTAGCGGAAAGCATAATGATTTGGAGGAAGTGGGAATGGATACCTATCACCACACCATGTTCGAAATGCTCGGAAACTGGAGTTTTGGCGATTATTTTAAAAAAGAAGCCATCGATTGGGCTTGGGAACTTTTGACCGAAGTTTTTAAAATTGATAAAGACATTCTCTACGTCACCATGTTTGAAGGTGATGAAAGTGAAGGTCTGGAACGCGATACCGAAGCTTATAATCTTTGGAAACAATTTGTGCCAGAAGACCGCATTTTAAACGGAAATAAAAAAGATAATTTTTGGGAAATGGGCGATCAAGGCCCTTGTGGACCATGTAGTGAAATACATGTAGATATTCGATCGGCAGAAGAAAAAACAAAAATTCCAGGAAAAGATTTGGTAAATAATGACCATCCGCAAGTAGTAGAGATTTGGAATTTGGTTTTTATGCAATTCAACAGAAAAGCTGATGGTAGTCTTGAGAAATTTCCAGCATAAACACGTTGATACGGGAATGGGCTTTGAGCGTTTGTGCATGGTGTTGCAAAACAAACAAGCAATTACGATACCGATGTTTTTACGCCATTGATTCGTGAAATTGAAGCAATAACAAATTCAAAATACGGAAAAGACGAAAAGAAAGATATCGCAATCAGGGTAATTGCCGATCACGTTAGTGCCGTTGCATTTTCAATTGCAGATGGTCAATTGCCGAGTAATACGGGAGCAGGTTATGTTATTAGTAGAATTTTAAGAAGAGCAATACGATACGGATTTACGTTTTTAGACAAAAAAGAGCCTTTTATTTATAAATTGATTGACACACTGAGCGCACAAATGGGAGAAGCTTTCCCAGAACTTATTTCGCAAAAAGAACTTATCACAAATGTAATCAAGGAAGAAGAACAATCCTTTTTGAGAACGTTGGACCAAGGTTTGGTTTTGCTTGAAAATGTGATTAAACAGCAGATTCTAAAGAAATTTCAGGAAAAAAGCATTTGAATTGTACGACACTTTTGGCTTTCCGATAGATTTTACGGCTTTCATTTTGCGTGAAAGCGGTTATCTTTATGAAAAAGAATTTGATGATGCTTCAACAAAAAGAACGTTCCCGCGCAGCTAACAAAGTTTAAACTGGCGATTGGGTTGTTTTGAGAAAAGATGATGAAGAGGAATTTGTAGGGTACGATACTCTTGAAACCCAAGTGAAAATTACCCGTTATAGAAAAGTAAAAGCTAAAAAAGAAGGCGAAATGTACCAATTGGTTTTTAACATAACACCTTTTTATCCAGAAGGAGGCGGACAAGTAGGCGATAAAGGTTATTTGGAAGCTACAGATGGTGGCGTTACTTATATTTTAGATACCAAAAAGGAGAACAATTTAATTATTCACTTCACAAAAACACTTCCGCGAAATCCCGAAGACTACTTTTAAAGCAATAGTTGACAAAAGCAAAGAAGCCGAACCGCTTCAAACCACACCGCAACGCATCTGCTACACCAAGGATTGCGAAATATTTTGGGCGAACATGTGGCGCAAAAAGGAAGTATGGTCCACAGCTAGAAATTTGCGTTTCGATTTTTCACATTTTGCTAAAATGACTGATGAAGAATTAAAGCAAGTTGAGAATTTTGTAAACGCAAGAATCCGCGAAGGAATTGCTTTGGAAGAACAAAGAAACATTCCCTACCAACAAGCTATTGACGAAGGTGCAATTGCACTTTTTGGAGAAAAATATGGCGATAGCGTGCGGGCAATAAAATTTGGAAAATCGATGGAACTTGTGTGGTGGAACACACGTACCCAATACAAATGATATTTGGCATTTTATAATTACTTCGGAAGGGGCGGTTGCTTCTGGAATTAGAAGGATTGAAGCCATTACCGGCGATGCCGCAAAGCAATATTTTATTGATAGAAGTGAATCTTTCGCAACGCTTCAAAAAGCCTTAAACAATGCACAGGATCCTGTTAAAGCTGTAGAAAGTTTGCAGGAAGAAAATAGCAATCTGCAAAAACAGATTCAGCAATTGTTAAAGGACAAAGCCAAGAATTTAAAAGGTGAATTAAAAGCTGAAATACAGCAAATAAACGACATAAATTTCCTTGCCAAAAAAATTGATTTGGATGCTGGTGGAATGAAAGATTTAGCTTTTGAAATGGGCGGTGAAACCGAAAATCTATTTTTGGTTTTTGGCGCCGAACACGATGGAAAAGCGTTGTTGGCTTGCTATATTTCAAAAGAATTGGCTTCTGAAAAAAACTTGATGCTGGAAAAATTATCCGTGAACTTGGAAAATACATTCAAGGCGGCGGCGGCGGACAGCCATTCTTTGCAACTGCAGGTGGTAAAAATCCTGCGGGAATAGATGAGGCTTTGGAAAAAGCACAGGAATATATAAAGTAGCAGTTTGCAGTTGCAGTATTCAGTTCTGCAAACTGCTACTGCAAACTGAATACTAAAAAAATGAAACTTCAAACCGAAATACCACTAAAACCCGAAGAAAATCAAATAGATTATTCTTCGAAGATTCTTTTGCTGGGAAGTTGTTTTTCGGAAAATATTGGAGGGAAGTTTGATTATTATAAGTTTCAGAATCTACAGAATCCATTTGGGATAATTTTCAATCCTGTTTCCATTGAGAGATTGATTGTTCGTGCTATTGATAATGTAGCTTTTTCTGAAGAAGACATTTTTCAACACAACGAAATTTGGAAATGTTTTGAAGCACATTCCGAACTTTCTTCTTTGGAAATGAATGAATTTCTTCACAACTTAAACACTGCACTTCAAAATTTACGTGAAGCATTTTTTTCTTCAACTCATATTATTTTTACTTTCGGGACTTCGTGGGTTTATAGAAATACTGAAAGCAATGAAATTGTAGCCAATTGCCATAAACTTCCACAACAAAATTTTACGAAAGAGCTACTTTCCATTGAAACGATTTCAAAAAGTATTCAAAATATTTTTGATCGAATTTCAGAAATAAATCCAAATGCAACTATTATAAATACGGTTTCACCAGTTCGACATATTAAAGATGGTTTTACGGAAAATACCTTGAGTAAAGCACACCTAATTTCCGCAATTCACCATTCTTTGTCACTTCGAGCGCAGTCGAGAAGTCTTTGTTATTTTCCTTCTTTCGAAATTATGATGGATGAACTTCGCGATTATCGTTTTTATGCCGAAGATATGCTTCACCCAAACAAAACTGCAATTGAAATAATTTGGCAGAAATTCTCAGAAGTGTGGATTTCTTCCGAAACCAATTCGTTCAAAAAGAAATCGCCTAACATTCAAAGTGGTTTACTTCACAGATCTTTCAATCCGCAAAGCGCTGAACATCTTCAATTTTTAGAAAACTGCAACAGAAAATTTCTGCAATTAAAAAACAGTTTCCACACATTCAATTTTAAACTACCATCGCATTTCAAAATTCGTGCTTCTAAAATAGAATACGTCAATTGCCCTATTGTGAAATCTTTGGTTTTGCGGCAATTTTGCTTCAACAATAATCACGTATCCGCTTCGGCGGAAATTAAAACCAAACAAAATGAAAACATTCAACAAAACAATTTTAGTATTATTGGCAGTTGTTGCCGTAAGTTTCACTTCTTGTAAAAAAGATGACGATGGGGGAGGTGCCGGAAGCGCTAGCTCGGGAACAATTACTGCCAAAGTGAACGGTTCTAATTTCACCTCTATGGAAGTTGCGTCAAGAGCCACACAATCAACAGGCGGTGGATCCACTACCATTATCCTTCAAGGTTCTGATGCTTCCGGAAAGGGCATATTTATTACCATGAATAATTTTGATGGTGTGGGCACTTATGAATTCTCGGATTCAAATGTGTTTTTGGTGGCTACTTATGTTGAAACCAATATAAATAACCCACAGAATTCCCAAACTTGGACAGCTCCTTATGAAGGTAGCGGCGTAATAGGCCAGGTTAAAATTTCTGAAAAAACAGAGACAAGCATCAAAGGAACTTTCAATTTTACTGGTAAGAACGTAAATGGAGATAATTCTTTGAAGAATATTACTGACGGTTCTTTTAATCTTAATTTCTAAAAAATTAACCGCAAATAAGAAAATCTCCATGTTGAGGTTTTTACGTGGGCCGGGGGATAAACGCAAGTTTTTTCTCCGGTTTTTTTGTCCCCTCCCAGCCTCCCCAAAGGGGAGGAGAAACTATTGATGGGCAGTTATGTAATTCCCCTTTTGGGGGCTAGGGGGACAAATACGTCAACTGCCCTATTGATTTCATCTTTTTAATGAAACATCTTTGAACCATCAACATTTAAAAACCACAATTATGAAAACTTCAATTAAACTTTATTCTATGGTCGGTCTTACTTTTTTTATGACTTTGACCATAGTTGCCCAAAAAGCAGAGCAACCAGATTTCCGATATGATACTGGGGCGAAAATAAACGAAATGGCACTAACGCAAGGAGGAACAATGGTGGTTGCTACCAACGATGGTCTTGTGGGGATAAAACCAGGTAGCAACCAACTGTTGTTTAATTTTACTGAATACGGAAGGGTAAAACCAGAGGAACTGACTTTTGTTCCAAATGCGCCTTATGTAATAGTTGCGCAAGGGGGATTTGCAGGTATTACTGGTAAAAAAACTGTGATCGATTATATTTCCGGCAAAACGCTTTTCAATACAGAAGGCAACGGTTGGAAAATAGCCTATAGCTGTGATGTGAAAATGCCACAAAACAAATTGGTGGTTACGGGACAACGCCGTTCAGAAGAAAAATTTGCCACTGCGGTTGCTGTTTACGATCTGAATACTGGCAAGGAAGATTATAGATTCAATCTGGGTGATCCTGGAAAAGTAACAATGGGTGCTGGTATGCAGCCCAGTGGAGCCGTACTTTTATTAAAGGATTATTTAATTGTTCCTACAACCAAAGGATTATTGGCCAAAAAAGCACAAACCGGCGAGACCCTTTGGGAAAATGATATGAAAAATATTAACTGGATGGTGGCAGATGCTTCTGAAAAAGAAATCTATGCTTTTGAAAGCGTAAACCAAGGGAAAAATACCCGTATCCATAAAGTGGGCGTAAATGGGGCTGAGCTATGGAAAGATGACCATAAAGTGAAAGGACAAGTAGTTAATTTTGAGATTCTTCCCAATGGAATTGCAGTTGTAAGTAATCAAAGCGATGGCGGAAGCAATAGTGTTTTTGCGCCAAGCAACGAATCAAACATTGCATTTTTGAGTGCATCAAACGGCGAGGACCTTTGGGAAAAAGCCCCTAAAACAAAAGGCTATGTTCAGCATTTCTACATAATGGATGATGGAATCCTTTTCGGAATTTATCAAGGAGGAATCAACAAAATTTCTTTCGACGGTCAAACACTTTTCAAAAAACCCTTGAAGACAGGCGAAAATATTTTAACAATGGCTGAAACGCCACAGGGGTTAATTTATATAACTTCTGAAGATGCCAATATAGTTAATCTTAAAACCGGCGATCAGGTTTGGGACAAGCCATTAAAATATAAAAGAGCTGGTGCGGTAAGCTCAACTTTGGACAGTAAAAACAATCGTTATCTTATAAGTGCAGACGAAAAATTATATGCCGTGGATGCCACCTCGGGCGAAGTGAGCACTTTGGCTGAATCAAAATTTGAAGGCAAGGAAGCGCCTTCACACGTTGAAATTAGAGATGGCGGAATTTTATTGACCAGCGACCAAAATATGCTTTTGATGGACTGGAGCGGTGGAAAACAATGGCAGGAATATTATCGTGCACCCGGTAAAAGTGCTATGGGGGCAATTTTAGCTGGAGTTTCCGCGGTGGCTTCTGCCGCTGCCGCAACCGCTGCTGCCAATTCATCCGTAAATAATAGATTGCAGGGGTATAACAGCAGGGCAGATCGTGAGGCCGATTTAGCAGGAGGTTTGGCCGCCGCAACAGGGGCTTCCATTTCTGAAATGCTCAAACGTTTTAAAGCAACAGCAGCCACCAAAGATGACCAGTTTATACTTACCAAACTTGAAGATGGCGTAGGCCTTGTGAAATTGAGCAAAGATACAGGTGAAAAGGGAAAGGAAATTGTTCTTAAAGACAAACAACCCGAATATATAGTAGATGAAATAGGAGGGATACTTTATTATAAAGCAGATAACAACTCCATCTTTGCATACGATCTTAAAAAGTAAACTGCTAACTAGATTATTTTTCAAACCGTAAACGTATTGAGGGCGATTATGGTTTAGAAACCCCATGTTCAACTATGGGGTTTATTTTTTTAATTTATCTGCCATGTTAAAAGATGTTTTTTTTCCAAATACTAAAAATTTCTATATCTGGGGCAATAGCGTTTTTCTCTTTTTTTTGCTTGCAGTTAATTTTGTGGAACCAGTTACCATTGTTTTTGCATATTTTTTTGAAACAATTATTATAGGTGTTTTTCATATTTTAAAACTATGGTTGATTATTGCAAAAGGAAATGCGAACAATGAGAATAGCAATACAGCCAAAGGCTTTCGCTTAATTCCTTTTTTTATTTTTCACTATGGAATGTTCGTGGTAGTGCAGTCTATTTTTGCGTTTAGCTTTTTTGAATCGTCCATTCCTGGCATAGACAATGCTTTTAACCTGTTTCATAACTTCGGAATTTTGATCAATGAAAAGGGGATGGGGGTCCTATTGACTTCTATCTTTTTTTCAAACCTCACCTACTTTTATAATAATTTTTTGGCAAATGAAAAGTTTCGGGAATATTCCGCAAACGAAATTTTCTTTAACCCCTATGTTCGTATTTTTATACAACAGTTTGTAGTGCTATTTTCAGCATTCTTCTTTGTGTTTTTTTCGGCCCCATATGTTGCTGCGCTATTATTAATCTTGCTTCGTTTACCTGTGGATCTCGCTATGGTTGCAATAGAGAAAAATTCCCCGGTTTTTGACAAAGCGATGAAGAAATATTCTAATAGCCACGACCATTATTTGGAGATGAAGAAAAAATACCAACAGTTTTCGGAGTAGTTTTGCAAAATAAGGCAAATGCCCTATTTAGTAAATTAGAAAAGAAATATATCTTTAATGCTTACAACCTAACTCAAAGATATGTCTTTGCAAACTATCATCATCTTGATTTTGCTGGTCTCAATTATTGGATCGGTGATTTGGTTTTTTAATGCAAAAAGAACGATGAACTTATCGCATAATGAAAACATTTCATCCCTAGAAGGAGCTATTGCCAATAATCGGGATCAAATTGATTTCAGAAAATACCATCTTAATAAATATGATTTATTGAAATTCAACTTGCAGGAAGCTTTGGTGGTTCAACCGGGAATAGAACTATAAATTATGATTAGACTTCTACTTTTATTTTCAGTTTTATTCAGTTTCACAAACATTTATTCACAGGATAAAAAAAGGATTGATTCAATTAATAAGCTATACGTTCAAGGGCTTAATATTCCGCAGGACTCCATTATTCAACTATTTAAGAAAAACATAAAAGATGCCGAGAAGATTGCATACGAACTTGGTATTGCAGATGGCTATTCGCAGCTTGGATTGGTTTATAGCTATCAAGGAAAATATGAAGAAAGCACCAAAAGTACTATTGAAGCTATATCTATTTATGAAAACCTAAATCAAAAAGACAAAATCGCGGGTTACTATGCTGGTTTGGGTTATAGTATGAAATATCGCGACTTGAAAAGCGCGCTTTACTATATGCAAAAAGGAAAAGCAATAGCAGAAGCTAACAAAATGCAAGTTGTGCTTAAAGACATTTACAACAATTATGGCGTTTTAAAGGAAATAAATAAGGAACTGGACAGTGCTCTTTTTTACTATGATCGCAGTTTCCAAATTAAACAAAAGCTAAATGATACAATAGGTATTCCGTATAGCTGGAGCAACATGGCTGGCGTGTATGGATTGCAGGAAAACTTTTCAAAGTCACGTGAATATTTCAATAAATCACTTCAGCAGAGACTTCAATGGGCAGATTCTTTAGGTATTGCAGAAAACTACACTCAGCTAGGAGAGGTTTTTATGGCTGAAAATAAATGGAACGATGCCATTCCGCTTATGCACAAGTCATTGCCCATTTCGCTGAAAAAAAAATATCAAAACCTTACCCAGTACAATTACAAAATGCTTTCAGATATCTACAAAAAATTGAACAACACAGATTCGGCTTTATATTATTTTGAGCAATACTCCACAGTAAAAGATAGTGTTCACAGTATAAAGGTTCAAGAAAGCATTGCGGCACTAAACATTGAATTTGAAACCAAAAAGAAACAAAACGAAATCCTTAAACAACGTGCTCAACTGGCCGAAAAAGATTTGGAAGTGCGAAGGAAGAACACGCTTCTTTTTGGCAGTTTGGGATTGGCTTTAATTCTTGGCTTGTTGGGTTATCTATTTTACAACCAACAAAAATTAAAAAACCGTCAACTTCAAAAGGAGGGAGAATTGAAAGCGGCTTTGTCACAAATTGAAACCCAAAACAAACTGCAGGAACAACGCTTGCGAATCTCCCGAGACCTTCACGATAACATTGGCGCACAGCTTACCTTTATCATTTCCAGTATTGATAATTTAAAATATGGTTTTACGGATATCAGTGAAAAATTGGGCAATAAACTAACCAGCATCAGCAATTTCACATCGCAAACCATTTATGAGCTTCGCGATACCATTTGGGCGATGAACAAAGAAAACATCACTTTTGAAGACCTTCAGGCTCGCATTGCAAACTTTATAGAACACGCCAAAAATGCTTCGGAAACAACTGAATTTTCTTTTCAAATTGACAAAGATGTGGATGAAGCCCAAGTATTTTCTTCCGTGGAAGGAATGAACATTTATAGGATCATTCAAGAGGCAGTAAACAACGCACTGAAATATGCTTCTGCAGACGAAATTGAAGTTAATATTTCAAAAGAAGAAAAGCAATATCACATTAATGTTACCGATAACGGTAAAGGTTTCGATACCAATACAATAGAAATGGGCAATGGTATAAACAATATGAAAAAGCGCGCTCGGGAGATAGGTGGAACAATTAAAATAAAATCATCCAAAAAGGGAACTGTTATTTTACTGGTAACCGCCTAATAAGGCAATTGCCCTATTTTATTGTAATTTTAATAACCTAATTTTAGTATATTTAAACTACTAACTATCCAAAGATGCTTAAGATTGCAATTGTTGATGACAACTCTTTCCTTATAAATGCCATTAAGGAAAAGCTCTCCTTTTTTAACGATGTTATTGTAAAACATACTTCTTTGAATGGTAGCGAACTGCTGACAAAACTCCAAGAAAATCACAATCTCGATTTAATTTTGATGGATATTGAAATGCCTGTGCTCAACGGGATTGAAACAACACAAATTGTAAAACAGAAATACCCACACATCAAAATAATCATGCTCACCGCTTTTGACAATGACGAACATATTTTTAACGCTATAAAAGCAGGTGCCGACGGTTATCTACTTAAAGAAATAAATCCAAAAGATTTATATGAAGGAATTAAGGAAACGCTGAATGGTGGAGCAGCTATGAATCCTTCCATAGCGATGAAAACATTGAAACTGCTCCGCAATCCAATCGATATTCAAAACCTAAGAGACCAAGAAGAAATATCACTTTCTAACCGCGAGGTGGAAGTTTTGGAACAGCTGAGTAAAGGTTTGAGCTATACAGTAATTGCAGAGCATCTTTTCCTTTCGCCGAGTACTGTTAGAAAACATATTGAAAATATCTACAAAAAACTTCAAGTTCACAGCAAGATTGAAGCGGTTCAAAAAGCCCGAAATCATAATATTATTTAAAGAATATCTTTTCTAAAAATAGTTGTAGCTTTATATTTCATTTCTGAAAAAAAATACCTGGAATATTAATCTATTACTATGAAAAAACTATTCTTCTTTACACTTTCTTTTCTTTTATTTTCAACGCTTTTAATGTTTTCACAGGAAAAAAATCCTGTTGTGGAAAACATAGTTAAAGAAGCTTATAATAATTCACAACTTGAAATTCTTGGACATGAATTGCTTGATGATATTGGTCCTAGACTCGTAGGAACTCCACAAATGCAACGGGCACATGATTGGGCCGTTGCAAAATATAAAGCTTGGGGCATTGCTGCAGAAAACCAACAATGGGGCGAGTGGAAAGGCTGGGAGCGGGGCATTACTCATATTGATATGGTTTCGCCCAGAGTGCAGACTTTGGATGGAACCCAATTGGCTTGGAATCCCGGAACTTCTTCAAAAGGAGTAACAGCTGAATTGATTGTACTTCCCGAAATAAAAGATTCAATTTCATTTCAGAAATGGTTGCCGAATGTAAAAGGAAAATTTGTGATGATCGCGATGAAACAACCCACAGGAAGACCTGATGATAACTGGAAAGAATTCGCTACACCTGAATCTTTTGAAAAGATGAAGAAAGAACGCGATGCCATGACCAAAGATTGGAATGAAAACATAAAGCGAAGCGGTTATGATAGAAGAAGTATAATTCCCGCATTGGAAAAAGCGGGTGCGGTTGGAATCGTTGATTCCTATTGGTCCAAAGGTTTTGGCGTGAATAAAATCTTTGGCGCCCGCACCAAAAAAATCCCTTCAGTTGATATTGAATTGGAAGATTACACGATGCTTTACAGAATGGTGGAACATGGCGACAAGCCGAAAATACACGTAGTAGCAGAATCAAAAGATTTGGGAATCGTACCAACTTTCAATACAATTGCAGAAATAAAGGGAACTGAAAAACCTGATGAATACGTGATTCTTTCCGCTCATTTTGACTCTTGGGATGGCGGTACGGGTGCAACCGATAATGGCACTGGTACTTTGGTAATGATGGAAGCCATTCGAATCCTGAAAAAAGTTTATCCAAATCCAAAGCGGACCATTTTGGTTGGGCATTGGGGAAGCGAAGAGCAAGGTTTGAACGGATCGTCTTCTTTTGTTGCAGACCATCCTGAAATTGTCAATAATATTCAAGCGGTTTTTAACCAAGACAATGGAACAGGAAGGGTTACCAACATAAATGGTGCAGGTTTTCTTCAGTCTTATGATTATATGTCGAGATGGTTGCGTGCAGTTCCAGATACAATCCGAAAAAATATTGAAACCACTTTTCCTGGCGCACCAGCAAGAGGAGGTTCGGACAATGCATCTTTTGTGGCTGCGGGAGCACCAGCATTTAGTCTCAGTTCATTAAGTTGGAATTATTGGAACTATACTTGGCACACGAATCGTGATACCTACGATAAAATAGTTTTTGACGATCTGAAAAGCAATGTAATTCTCACGGCAATTTTAGCGTATATGGCTTCGGAAGATGATTCCAAAACATCACGGGAGCAAGTTATTTTGCCAATCGATGAAAAAACAGGAGAACCTCAAACTTGGCCAACACCAAGGGTTCCGGAAAGGAAAGGTGGAATGTAAAAGTTAATTAAATCACCAAAAAATAATCCCCAAATTCCAAATACACTCTAGGGATTTGGGGATTTTCAATTTTGTCTTCTCAAATTGTTTTGCCCTACAAAGTAACCATAGTTTAGAGAAGCTACTGGGTGTTTACCCAAATAATAGTTCTATTTTAGTTTTGAATATAGCTTCCAATACAATAATAAAGTTCCATACTCACTCTCTTCTTTAAATTCAACTTATAATTATTCCTTATACGAATTCAAGGCGCGACATTATGCTTTGGCGTAATATAAACATTCAATTAGATTAAGTAAGTCAACCACTTGTCAAAAAGAATAATAAGCGTAAGAATAATTGTATATACAGCATATATATAGTAAGTTTATAGTATATTTATTTAGCGTGTATTTAACGTCTTTATACGTATTTAATTCATATTTAAGAATCGTTTTATGAACATCTGCTTTTAGTTCTTTGGCATTAAGGGAAGGCCTTTGGAAACTGACTATTTAAATGGCAACTATTGTTATGCAATACTCAGCTTTAACATATATGCCTAAATAAGATTATTTCAAAACTTCTAGGGAACAAATAACTTTCAATTACTAAAAAGCCAATAAACCTCAATCCATACTAACACCAAACCTTCTAAAGAGAAAAGAAGGAGTTTAATTTCCGTAATGTGCCAAATAAAAAACCCCAAAATCCAAAAGTTATAATTGGAATTTGGGATTTGTTATTTATTTGATTTTGTCAGTTCGAGCGCAGTCGAGAACTATTTAAGTTGGAAAGCTTTCTTCACTGCATCAACATAATCCAATTTCTCCCAAGTGAAAAGTTCCACTTCTTTTGTAATTTGCCCATTGTATGGACTTTCAAAAGTTTTGGTAATCACTTCAGGATTTCTTCCCATATGTCCATAAGAAGCTGTTTCAGAATAAATCGGATTTCTCAATTTTAACCTTTTTTCGATCGCCGCTGGACGCATATTGAAAATTTCTGAAACCTTTTTTGCAATATCGCCATCAGAAAGCTTTATGTTGGAAGATTATAAGTGTTCACTAAAATTGAAGTTGGTTCCACAACGCCGATCGCATAAGAAACCTGCACTAAAACTTCATCTGCAACACCAGCTGCAACAAGGTTTTTTGCAATATGTCGCGAAGCATAGGCAGCACTTCTGTCAACTTTACTCGGATCTTTTCCACTGAATGCACCACCACCGTGGGCACCTTTTCCGCCGTAAGTATCAACGATAATTTTTCTTCCAGTTAAGTCCAGTATCACCGTGTGGTCCACCGATCACGAATTTTCCAGTTGGATTAATATGATAAACGATATCATCATTGAATAGTTTCTGAACGTATTCCGGAAGTAATTTTTTCACTCTTGGAATCAAAATCTCAACAATATCTTTTTTAATTTTTTTCAACATCGGTTCATCCGCATCAAACTCATCGTGCTGGGTGGAAACTACGATTGCAACAATTTTCTGCGGAATATTATCGTCGCTATATTCAATTGTAACCTGACTTTTTGAATCTGGGCGCAAATATTTTATTTCATCTTCTTCCCTGCGTAAAGCGGCTAATTCGATCAATATTTTATGCGAAATATCCAATGCCAACGGCATATAGTTTTCGGTTTCATTGGTAGCATAACCGAACATCATTCCTTGGTCTCCAGCGCCCTGTTCCTCTTTGTTTTCACGGTCAACACCTTGGTTTATGTCTTGTGATTGCTCGTGAATCAATGAAATAACCCCACAGGAATCACCACTAAATTTATAGGCTCCTTTGGTATAACCAATTTTGTTGATCACATCGCGAGCGATAGTTTGCACATCAAGGTAGGTATTGCTTTTTACCTCACCTGCCAACACAACTTGGCCGGTGGTAACCAACGTTTCACAAGCAACCTTCGACTCTGGGTCGAAAGCTAAAAAGTTGTCTAATAGTGCATCGCTAATTTGATCTGCTACTTTGTCTGGGTGTCCTTCAGAAACACTTTCCGAAGTAAATAAATAGGCCATAAAATGGTTTTAAAATTTATATTTTCAGAAGATTTGACGAATGCCGACGAGGAAGTTTTCACTGCCTTTAGCATTTTTTATTGAGGTTGCAATCAGTCAAATCTTTCCTCGTTGATGGGCACAAATGTACATATTTAAACTAAATTCCAAAACATAATATTTTAAGCTAAAAACTAATTCGTACCTTCGCACGGTAACTCAAAGAACAATGAAAGTTTCACTGAACAGAATTAATGATAACTATCTTTTTGAGGCAAAAGGCGCTTCAGGAGTCCCTGTTTTAATCGATAACAAAACCGACGAACCCTCAAAAGGCGCAAGCCCTATGGAACTTTTGTTGATGGGCGTTGGCGGTTGCAGTGCGATAGATGTTGTTATGATTTTAAAGAAACAACGGCAGGAAATCACTTCCTATAAAATGGAAGTGGAGGGACAGCGAAAGGAAGTACGCGATGCTAAACCATTTGAAAAAATCCATGTAACAATCTATTTGGAAGGCAAAATTGATGAAGCAAAGGCAATTCGAGCCGCTGAATTAAGTTTTGAAAAATATTGTTCGGTTTCCATAACAATCGAAGCTTCGGTGAAAATTACTATAGCATTGTTCTTAATGGAAAATCGCTTTAAATTTTTGATGTCACACTTTATAATGTTACTTTGTATAGTTCATATTCATAATTAAAAGTTATCAAGAAAGGCCGAGGGACTAGACCCTTTGACGCCTTAGCAACCCTTTCGCCAGAATGAAGGTGCTACATTCTATCCGCCGTAGGCGGAATAGATAACAACAAACAGGTTTTTCCTTCACCTTTTCTTGATATAATTTTAATTTCCATTGTTCATGGGAGTATCGAATTATATATTATAATTTCGCTCCCTCCCTTTGAAGGGAGGGCTGGGGAGGGATGTTTTTAAAATCAAGAAATGAATAAAATACAACAAGCACTTCAAAATCGAATCCTAGTTCTTGACGGCGCAATGGGCACAATGCTACAACGCTACAAATTTTCCGAAGAAGATTTTCGTGGCGAACGGTTTAAGGATTTTCATAAATCGGTAAAAGGAAATAACGATTTGCTTTCCATCACACAGCCGCAGGCAATTGCCGAAATCCATTCAAAATATTTTGCAGCAGGTGCAGATATTGTTGAAACAAATACCTTTTCCAGCACCACCATCGCGATGGCAGATTACGATATGCAGGATTTGGTTTACGAACTGAATTATGAATCCGCCAAAATTGCTAAAAAAGTTGCTGATGAATTCACTTTAAAAGAGCCAAACAAGCCACGTTTTGTAGCTGGAGCCATTGGCCCAACAAACAAAACGGCAAGTATGAGTCCCGATGTAAACGAGCCGGGTTTTCGTGCAATTTCTTTTGAAGAATTGCGACGTTGCCTACAAACAACAATGCGAAGCTTTGATTGATGGCGGCGTGGATTTCTTTTGGTTGAAACTATTTTTGACACTTTGAATGCGAAAGCCGCACTTTTCGCCATTGATGAAATTAAGGAAGAACGAAATATCGACATTCCAATAATGATAAGCGGAACCATAACAGATGCTTCCGGCAGAACCCTTTCGGGCCAAACGGCAGAAGCATTTTTAATTTCCATTTCGCATATTCCACTGTTGAGTGTAGGTTTCAATTGTGCTTTGGGCGCCAAACAACTCACCCCTCATCTTGAAGTGATTGCAAACCGCACCAATCTTGCCGTGAGCGCCTATCCAAATGCAGGTTTACCAAACGCATTTGGCGAATATGATGAAAGCCCGGAGCAAATGGCTGAACAGATTCGGGAATATTTAGACAAACAGCTGGTAAATATAATCGGCGGTTGTTGCGGAACCACTCCCGAGCACATAAAAGCCATTGCCGAAATTGCTTCTCAATACAAACCCCGACCTTTTTTTCAAACTGAAAATAGTATAATATGATTCCCACAAAACAAGAAGTTGAAGAAGCTTGCGAACGTGTAAAACCATTCGTTCACAATTCGCCAGTATTGAAATCTACCTATTTAAATGAACTTTCTGGTGCTGAAGTTTTCTTTAAATGTGAGAATTTTCAAAAGATGGGGGCTTTCAAAATGCGAGGCGCTACCAACGCAATTCTTCAACTTTCCGAAGCACAGAAAAAAGCTGGTGTTGTAACGCATTCCTCTGGAAATTTTGCGCAGGCGCTTTCATTGGCGGCTAAAAACCTTGATGTAAAAGCATACATAGTAATGCCTGAGAATGCTCCACAAGTAAAAAAAGAAGCAGTAAAAGGCTACGGTGGAATCATTACAGAGTCAGAGTCAACGCCAATTGCCCGTGAAAATGAGGCGGAACGTATTCAGAAAGAAACCGGGGCGACTTTTATTCATCCTTCCAACGATAAAAATGTGATTCTCGGAAATTCAACTGCAGCTGCGGAATTGCTTCAATCGCATCCTGATTTGGATTATGTTTTCGCCCCTGTTGGCGGCGGCGGATTGATTGCTGGGACTTCACTTTCGGTGAAATATTTTGGAACTGCTTGCAAAACAATCGGTGGTGAACCTTTTGAGGTTGATGATGCTTATAGAAGTCTTCAATCTGGAAAAATTGAATTCAATGAAACCACAAACACCATTGCTGACGGACTGAAAACCTTCTTGGGCGATGTTAATTTTCCAATCATAAAAGAATTGGTTTCAGAAATAATTACGAGTTGAAGAAATCGAAATTATTTCAGCAATGAAACTGATTTGGGAACGGATGAAAATTATTGTGGAACCTAGCAGTGCGGTTGCTTTTGCGGCATTGCTTCGGGAAAAAGAACGATTTAAAAATAAAAAAATTGGAATCATCATTTCTGGCGGAAATGTGGATTTGAAGAAATTGCCTTTTTAATATTATGTAAACTGACGAGGCCTTCGACAAGCTCAGGCTGACAAATGCTTATTAATTGTCAATTTAAGAAATAGTATAAATGTCATGCTGAGCTTGTCGAAGCACTAGTTGACGTTAGGAACAAACTAAATGAATACAGAAAATAAAAAATATTTAAAACTTATCAGGTTTAGAACCACTTGATAATCACCCCCGAAAGCAATTTCATAAACGTGGGGGAACGCACCAATGTGGCAGGTTCAAAGAAATTCCTTCGACTGATAAAAGAGCGAAATTTTGAGGAAGCACTTTCCGTTGCTCGCGAACAAGTTGAAAATGGCGCGCAAATCATCGACATAAATATGGACGATGGTTTGATTGATGGGAAAGAAGCGATGGTGAAGTTTTTGAACCTCGTGATTGCCGAACCGGATATTTCGCGAGTTCCCATTATGATTGATAGCAGCAAGTGGGAAATCATAGAAGCCGGATTGCAGGTTGTGCAGGGCAAATGTGTTGTGAATTCCATCAGCTTAAAGGAAGGCGAAGCAGAATTTATACATCACGCAAAACTCATAAAACGTTACGGTGCTGCAGTAATCGTGATGGCTTTTGATGAAACGGGCCAAGCCGATAATTACCAACGAAGAATAGAAATTGCGAAACGCTCCTATGATATTTTAGTGAATCAAGTAAAATTCGCCCCAGAGGATATCATTTTCGATTTAAACATTTTTCCGGTTGCAACTGGAATGGATGAACACAGAAAAAATGCAATCGATTTTATAGAAGCTACGCGCTGGGTTCGTGAAAACCTGCCATATGCAAGTGTAAGTGGGGGAGTAAGTAATGTTTCTTTCAGTTTTCGTGGAAATGATCCCGTTCGCGAAGCAATGCATTCGGTGTTTTTGTACCACGCCATTCAGGCCGGAATGAATATGGGTATCGTAAATCCTGCGATGCTCGAGGTTTATGATGATATTCCAAAGGATCTTTTGGATCGAGTGGAAGATGTAATGTTCGACCGTCGAGATGATGCTACCGAACGATTGTTGGATTTTGCCGAAACAGTTGTAGGGAAATCAAAAGAAAGTAAAATTGACCTTTCCTGGCGAGAAGAACCATTGCAAAATCGAATTACACGAGCTTTGGTAAAAGGTATTGACGAATTCATTTTAAAAGATATTGAAGAAGCGCGTCAAAGTGTTTCAAAACCCATTGAGGTGATTGAAGGGCATTTAATGACCGGGATGAATGTGGTAGGCGACCTCTTCGGAAGTGGGAAAATGTTCTTGCCTCAAGTCGTTAAATCGGCTCGGGTGATGAAAAAAGCCGTCGCGTATTTACTTCCGTATATTGAGGAAGAAAAATTGAAAAACCCACAAATAGGTGATTCAAAAAACGCGGGAAAAATATTGATGGCAACAGTGAAAGGAGATGTTCACGACATTGGAAAAAATATTGTTAGCGTTGTTTTAGCGTGCAATAATTATGAAATCATCGATTTGGGGGTAATGGTTCCGCCAGAAAAAATAATTGCAGTTGCGAAAGAAGAAAATGTTGACGCCATTGGCTTAAGCGGATTGATAACACCTTCGTTGGACGAAATGGTTTTTTTGGCAAAGGAAATGCAACGTCAAAATTTTAAAGTTCCGTTGTTGATTGGTGGAGCTACCACAAGCAAAGCACACACGGCGGTAAAAATTGATCCGCAATACGAGTGCGCTGTGGTGCATATAAATGATGCTTCGCGGGCTGTAACGGTTGTTGGTGATTTGCTGAAAAGGGAAACTTCGGTTCTGTATAAAGAGAATTTGAAAAGAGATTATGATACTTTCAGAAAAGATTTTTTGAAACGCCAACGTGTAAAAACCTATCTATCTCTTTCTGAAGCACGGAAGAACAAGTTTCAAATTGATTGGAATACTTCGGAAATAGTCAAACCTAACCAACTTGGAGTTCAGGTTAAAAAGGATTTCGATTTAAATCTATTAGCGGATTATATAGATTGGACGCCATTTTTCAGAAGTTGGGAATTGCACGGCAGATATCCAAATATTTTAAAGGATGAAATTGTGGGCGAACAAGCTTCGGAATTATTTGAGGATGCACAAAAAATGCTTAAAAAAATAATTTCCGAAAAATTATTGGAGGCGAGAGCCGTTTTTGGAATTTTTGAAGCGAACACTGTGAATGATGATGACATTGAATTATTGGATGTCAGTTCGAGCGCAGTCGAGAACGCTGCTTCATCTGAAAAATTCCATTTCAGAACTTTACGCCAACAATCCAAAAAAGCAGAAGGAAAACCAAATATAGCTTTGGCAGATTTTATTGCGCCAAAAGAAAGTGGAATTCAAGATTACATAGGCTGCTTTTGTGTGAGTACTGGTTTTGGAACTCAGGAGTTGGCTTCAAAATTTGAAAAGGAGCACGATGATTACAGCTCCATAATGGTAAAAGCTTTGGCAGACCGATTGGCAGAAGCATTTGCGGAATACCTTCACAAAAAAGTGCGGACGGATTATTGGGGCTACGCTTCCGAAGAAAAACTTTCTAATGAAGATTTAATTTCGGAAAAGTACAAAGGAATCCGTCCCGCGCCTGGCTATCCGGCTTGTCCGGATCACTTGGAAAAACTGACCATTTGGGAAGTTTTAAATGTGAAAGAAAATATTGGGGTGGAATTGACCGAAAGTTTGGCCATGTGGCCAGCGGCTTCGGTTTCGGGATATTATTTTGCAAATCCCGAAGCCCGCTATTTTGGACTCGGAAAAATTAAGGAAGATCAAATTGAAGATTTCGCAACCCGAAAAAATATGAATTTAGAAGAAGCTACCAATTGGTTAAAAACAAACGTAGCGGATTAATAATAAAAAGATACCCGCCTGCGCGGGCATTACTATGAAAGTAACCGAGCACATAAAAAACGGAAAAGGGAAAACACAATTTTCGTTCGAGATTTTACCACCTTTAAAGGGTGAAAATATACATTCCATTTTTGAATAATATTGATCCGTTGATGGAGTTTCAACCGCCATATATCAATGTAACATATCATCGTGAGGAATATGTTTTTAAGGAATTAAAAGATGGTTTAATTGAAAAGAAAATCGTTCGCAAACGTCCGGGAACGGTTGGCATTTGCGCAGCAATCCAAAACCGTTATCACGTGGATGCTGTACCGCATATTCTTTGTGGCGGGTTTACGAAGGAAGAAACCGAGAATTTTTTAATAGATCTTCAGTTTTTGGGGATTGATAATGTAATGGCTTTGCGTGGTGATGCGGTAAAAAGTGAAACCTATTTCACACCTGAAAAAAATGGTCACAAATACGCTTGCGACCTCGTTTCGCAAATTAATGAATTAAACAAAGGAATATATTTGGACGATGAACTTCAAAATACTTTTCCAACCGATTTTTGCGCAGGTGTAGCAGGATATCCCGAAAAGCATATGGAAGCACCAAGCAGTGAGAGCGATATCCATTTCTTAAAAAAGAAAATCAAAAACGGCGCAGAATACATTGTTACCCAAATGTTTTTTGACAATGAAAAATATTTCGAATTTGTTGAAAAATGCAGAGCTGAAGGCATTACCGTGCCCATTATTCCTGGACTAAAACCAATTGCAGTAAATTCACACTTAAACTTGATTCCACATAGATTTAAAGTAGATTTACCCGATGCTTTGGTTATGGAAGTTGTAAAAGCAAAGGATAATAAATCCGTTCGGCAAATTGGGATTGAATGGTGTATTAAGCAAAGTCAGGAACTTGTAAAAGCTGGCGTGCCTTTTCTTCATTACTATTCTATGGGGAAAAGCAGCAATATTAAGGAAATAGCTTCGCAGATATTTTAAGATTGCTTTATTTTGTGGCAATGTCCCGAATTGCGCTTTTATTATTTTTGTTCAGCACTTCTATTGGTTTTTCACAGGAAAAAATCAAAAAGGATTTCTTTATTGATGCAAATTATTTCTACGGAACTATTCTTCGACATAATAAGGATATCTCACATTTGGTGAATAACCATCCTGATGGTTTCATTGTGGGCTTCAACCAAAAAACCTACGGAACCGAGCGTTGGCATGAAGAGTATAATTATCCCGATTGGGGCTTTTCATTTGTGCATCAAAACGCACATTATGATGTTTTGGGTGAAAATTATGGTTTATATGGACATTTCAATTTTTATTTTTTAAAGCGAAATATTTTCTTCCGAATA
This sequence comes from uncultured Flavobacteriaceae bacterium, assembly GCA_963805885.1. Classification (GTDB taxonomy): domain Bacteria; phylum Bacteroidota; class Bacteroidia; order Flavobacteriales; family Flavobacteriaceae; genus Aequorivita. The sequence goes on along the minus strand of CAWDWC010000017.1, from coordinate 64,232 downwards.
GGGCAGGGCATTGCCTACAATACCAATCCGTTTGATTTTGAAACCAATTTCAAAAACAACGCTTACGGCAGCCATTTTTTGAGTTCTACATATTTGATGCTGAACTACAACAAGCAACATCTTTTTAAAAACATAGGGGTACAGGCTGGGGTTGCTTTGGTACATTATTCCAATGGAAATTTTAAAGCGCCGAATTCTAGCACCAATGCTTTCACTGTAAATGTAGGTTTGCAATATTCCGTTACAACTAAAAATACTTCCGAATATATTTCGGATTCAATTCCAAATAAAGTTTCTGAACCTATAAAATATAATTTTGTACTTCGAGGCGGACTGAATGAAAGTGATTATTTAAATCTTGGACAACATCCCTTCTTTGTGATTTCAGGATTTGTGGACAAGCGAGTGACCTATAAAAGTACGCTTCAGTTGGGTGCAGATTTTTTCTATTTACCATTTCTGAAAAAGGAAATAGAATACCTTTCCATTGCTTTTCCTAACACAGGAGTTGAAGGTGATGAAGATTTTAAAAGAGTTGGAATTTTTGCGGGACACGAATTGCGAATCAGTGATTTGGCAATAGTTTCGCAAGTAGGCTATTATGTTTATTATCCGTATGATTTTGAAGGTAGAACTTATTTTAGAGCTGGATTGAAATATTATATAACCGATAAACTTTTTAGCGCAATCACATTAAAATCACACGGTGCCAAAGTAGAAGGCGTAGAGTTTGGCCTGGGAATTAGAATATAAATTATGAATAAAATATTTTTTATTGGACTGATGTTTTTGATGTTTTCGTGCGATTCCGAAAATTCTTGGGATTGCGTTCAAGCAGCTGGAGATTCCGTTTCCAAAGAATACTTTGTTTCAGATTTTTCAAAAATTAGAATAGAAGACGATGTTACGCTATACCTAAAACAAGGTGAAGTACAGAAAGTAACACTTGAAACTGGCGAAAACCTTTTGGTCGACATTTCCATAACTACTGAAGAAAATACGCTTGTAGTGAAAGACCATAACAATTGCAATTTAGTTCGCGATTACGGAATTACAAAAGTTTTTGTTACAGCGCCGAACATCACAGAAATTAGAAATAGTTCGGCTTACGATGTTATTGGAGAAGGAATCTTGAATTTTCCGGAACTGACATTGGTAAGTAATACTACTGCTGGCCCCGAAACTATCAGAAAGAGTGGCGATTTTTATTTAAATATTATTTGCGACGAATTTCGGGTATCCGCTAATGGACAAAGCGTTTTTTACATTTCGGGAACTACTCAAAAAGCCACTTTGAGTTTTGCCGATGAAATGCCCCGCTTTGAAGGCAAGGATTTTTTAATAAATGAACTTACTGTTTTTCAAAGAAGTGCAAATAAAATGATAGTGAATCCGCAACAAAGTATCATTGGGAAAATCCTGGCAACGGGCGATATTGTTAGCTATAATCGCCCTCCATTGGTAGATGTAAAAGAATTATTTACAGGTAGGCTATTGTTTGAAGATTAGTTTATCTTTACTGGCGTTGAAAAAAATATGAAGCAGCTTCTTTCCGTATTTACAATCTTAATTATAAGTTTTCCACTTTTTTCACAGGAAAAAGAATTGAAGCCAGTTTCTTTAGAGGCTGATTTTTTCTACGGAAGTGTTTTGGAGCACAACCCAGATATTGAACATTTAATCACGGGTCATCCCACGGGTTTTATTTTTTCCTTTAACAGAAAAACATACGGTTTTAATGAATGGGAGCGGCGCTATAATTACCCAGATTGGGGCTTTACAGTGGCCTATCAGAACTTGCACAACGAATATTTGGGTAATGTAATAGGCGCATACGGACACTTAAATTGGTATTTCCTAAACAGGAACCTAATGGTTCGTGTGGGGCAGGGAATAGGATATTCCGGAAACTCTTTTGACACACAATCCAACTATAATAATAACGCCTACGGCACACAACTTTTAAGCACCACTTTTTTAAAAGGGAACTACGTGAGAGAAAACATATGGAAGGGTCTTGGATTTCACACTGGTTTCACAATCATTCATTACAGCAATGCCAACTTTAAAGCGCCAAATAATAGTACTAATTCATTTTTGCTTAATGCCGGGATAAGCTACCAATTGGATTATAAAAAATTTCCGGAATACGTTCATAAAGAAGATTCGCTCAGTAAAACCCACGCTGAAAGATTTAAATACAATCTTGCCTTTAGAACCGGATTGAACGAAAGTGATGTTGTGGGCCTCGGTCAAGAGCCATTTTATGAGTTGTCTTTTTTTGTAGATAAACGCCTTAATTATAAAAGTACACTTACGGCAGGGGTAGATGTTTTCTTTTCAACTTTTTTAAAGGAATTGATTACCTATCGCTCCATTGCTTATCCCGAAGACGGACTTTCCGGCGATGAAGATTACAAACGTGTTGGAGTTTTTGTGGGCCATGAATGGCGCTTCAATCGACTGGCTTTTGTCTCACAGTTGGGCTATTATGTGTATTGGCCTTATGATTTTGAAAATCGCGTTTACAATCGTTTGGGTCTAAAACGTTATTTCTTTGATGATAACATATTCGCCTCAGTAACAGTCCATGCACACTGGGCTAAAGCGGAAGCCGTGGAATTTGGGGTCGGTTATAGATTATAACAATTTTGTTTTTTCCGAAATACTAATTATGAGAAATATAATTTACGTTATACTGATTCTTCTCTTTGCCGGATGCGATTCGGAAAATGGTTGGGACTGTACACAAAAAGCTGGTGCTATTGTGGAAACGGAATTCACTGTACAGCCCTTTACAAAAATACTTGTTTGGGAACGAATCCAACTATTTGTTAAACAGGGTGAAGAACAAAAAGTAGTTGTTGAAACAGGTGAAAATTTAATGAGCGATGTTGAAGTTTCGGTTATCGATGGAAAACTTGAAATCCACAACAACAACTCCTGTAATTTGGTCCGCGATTATGGGCTTACGAAAGTGTATATAACTTCTCCAAATATTACTGAAATACGCAGTAGCACAGGCTTGCCAGTTGAAAGTATAGGCGTTCTTCAATATCCATCTTTAACGCTTTTATCTGAAGATCAACAAAACGAGGACCAATACCATACGGACGGCGATTTTAAAATGAATCTGGACGTTGGACACTTAAATGTTGTGGCGAATGGTCTTTCAAAATTTTATTTGAGCGGAAGTGCCACAAGTGCCAGTTTTGGGCTATATGCAGGCGATTGCAGAATTTTTTCTGAAAATTTAATCGTTCAGAATCTGTTTATTTTTCACAGAAGTACAGGAGAAATGATAGTGAATCCACAACAGGCCATTAGAGGTAAAATAGTGGGTTTGGGTAACGTGATTTCAAAAACAAGACCGCCAATTATTGAGGTGGAGGAATTGTATCGGGGGAAACTTATTTTTGAATAGTAAGCTCACTGAAAAGCTTTTCCAAAGTAGTGTTTTTTTGATGTAGTTGAAGTATTTTTAAACCATTGTCGTGTGCAAAATCGAATACCTTTCCGCGCATATCCTGTTCCGTTTCAAAATAAAGCTGATAAACAAATCCTATTGAGTTTTCAACCTTTTCAATCTTCGGAAGCTTTCGCAGCGCTACTTCTTCCACACGATAATCAAACTCTACTTCAATAATTTGCTGTTTGTTGTTCTTTAAATCTGAAAGTTTTTTATCTAGAACTATTTCACCTTTATTTATAATAATAACACGGTCGCAAATGGCTTCCACTTCCTGCATAATGTGCGTGGAAAGCAAAACTGTTTTTTCCTTTCCAACATTTTTTATGAGTTGACGAATTTCAATCAATTGATTTGGATCCAAACCTGTGGTTGGCTCATCTAAAATTAAAACCTCCGGATTGTGTAACAATGCATTCGCAAGCCCAACCCGTTGTCGGTACCCTTTGGAAAGTTGCCCAATTTTCTTATTTGCTTCAGGCATTAATCCTGTTTTTTCAATGACGTTTTTAACTTCAGATTTTGGAATATTATAAATTCCCGCATTAAAAAGAAGGTATTCGCGAACGTACATATCCAAATAAAGCGGATTGTGTTCCGGCAGATATCCCACACTTTTTTTTACTGAAATATCATCTTTTGTCACTTCAAAACCGTTTACGATTGCCACACCTTCGGAGGCAGGAAGAAAAGTGGTTAAAATTTTCATCATTGTGGATTTTCCAGCACCATTTGGGCCTAAAAAACCAACAATTTCTCCTTTTTCAATGGAAAACGAAACCTTGTTCAGCGCTTTTTGTTCGCCGTAGGTCTTGGTTATATTTTCAACTTTTATAGACATTTTTACGAAAACAAAGCTACATAAATTTCTTCCGAAGTGATTCTACTCTTCGATTTTAAATTTTTCATAAAACGTTTTAAAAATCACATTTATTGGCTAATTTAGCCATTATGAATACAAATCTTAGATACAATCTTTCCAAGGCGTGGTGGCATATATTCAGAAGCATTCGCTAGTGGGGTTATTGTATTTTAAATATACTGTGAAAAGTCCCATTCTTGGGGCTTTTTTTATGAAATTGAATTTATGGAAAACAAAAAAGAATTGCGCAGTTGGTTAGATGCTTTTGGTTTAAACCATCCACTTGTTATCGCTGGGCCATGCAGTGCCGAGACGGAGGAGCAAGTGCTAAAAATTGCACATCAGCTGAAAGATACAGACACGTCGGTTTTACGTGCCGGAATTTGGAAACCCAGAACCCGTCCCGGAAATTTTGAAGGCGTGGGCGCTTTGGGTTTAAAGTGGCTTCAGAAGGCAAAGGAAGAGACAGGGTTGCTTACAACAACTGAAGTGGCAAATGCCAATCACGTAGACTTAGCGCTAAAACACGATATAGATATTTTATGGATTGGGGCCCGCACAACGGTTTCGCCATTTATTGTACAGGAAATTGCAGATGCCGTAAAAGGAACCGATAAAATTGTTTTGGTGAAAAATCCGGTAAATCCAGATTTGGCTTTGTGGCTTGGCGCAGTGGAACGTTTTTATGAAGCTGGAATTACCAAACTCGGCGTTATTCACCGTGGTTTTTCAACCTATGAAAAAACGCGATACCGCAACAATCCCGAATGGCAGATTCCTATTGATCTTCAAAACACGTTTCCAGATTTGCCGCTTATTTTGGATCCGTCACACATCGCGGGTAGGCGTGATATAATTTTTGAACTTTGCCAAACTGCGCTTGATTTGAATTATGACGGTTTAATGGTAGAGACCCATTTTGATCCAGATAATGCATGGAGTGATGCCAAACAGCAAATTACACCCGCTGTGTTAGAGAAAATGACCGTTGATCTTAAAATTCGGAAGGTTGAAGGTGACGAGATTGAATTCAGGAATCAATTAAACACGATGCGAACACAAATAAATTTAATTGATGATCAAATTATGGACATGCTAGGGAAAAGAATGAAAATTGTGGACGGAATTGGCCATCTAAAAAAGAAGAATAATGTTGCTATTCTTCAGGTAAAACGGTGGAATGAGGTTTTAGGTAGAATGATTTTGGAGGGCGAGCAGAATAAACTAAGCGAGGAATTTGTCCTAAAATTGTACAAAGCAATACATCAAGAATCAATTGAGCATCAAAAGCGAGTGATGGGGAAGTGAGCTAAGGTTTATGTGGTAAGTTGTGCATTGTAATGAAAAAATTTTAATTTTAATTTATGAAAAAAATTTATGTCCTTATCGTCCTCTCCCTTTTTGCCTGCCAAAACAATGTCGAAAAGTCAAAATCAACACAATTGCCCAATATAAAGGAGCAAATAAATGATTCCGTAGAACAGCGAGGTATTGAGGAAAGCAATGACACCTCAATTGTGAAAAGCTACTCAAATAATACCTTTCGGAAGGTTACTGTGGAAAAAACTGGTACCCATACTTATACGATACAAGGGGAAGCACAAATTTTTGAGGCTAGTTTTAGTTGGATAATTGAGGACGGTCACAATGAACTTAAAAAAGGTTTTGAAATGACTGATGCGGGAGCGCCCGAATGGGGTAAATTTAAATTTTCCGTGACGGTGGAAAAACAACGCCCCAACTCAACATTGATGCTAGTCTTGTTTGAAACCAGTGCAAAAGATGGCAGCAGGCGAACATGAGCTCGAGATTGTTTTGCAGTAGGAATTTATTTTGTAGCGAAAAAGGTTTGGCTTGAGCAACAGTTTTACACGATATTCTACAAAAATTTCAATTTCTAGAATTACTGATTTTGATAAAGTACAATGATACTGAGGGCAAAATCGTAAAAATTAATTTATTTTCATCCTCAAATATTTTTAATACCTTCAATAATTTCCTGAATTTTACATCGCATGAATGGAACCGTCTATAAATCTACCGGGAGCTGGTACAGCGTAAAAGCCGAAAATGGCACATTTTACGATTGCCGTATAAAAGGCAAGTTCCGGATTGGCGGAATAAAAAGCACTAATCCCGTAGCGGTGGGTGATCATGTTGGTTTTGAAATTGAAAAAAAAGGCGATGAAACCGTTGGGGTAATTTCACAAATTGAGGAGCGTGATAATTACATCATCCGCAAATCCGTTAATCTTTCCAAACAAACACACATTATTGCAGCTAATATTGACATTGCCTTTCTTTTGATAACCTTGAACAATCCACCAACATTTACAACTTTCATAGATCGGTTTTTGGTTACCGCGGAAGCATATCACATTAAAGCGGTGCTTCTTTTCAACAAAATTGATACATACAACGAAGATCAATTATTGGAAATAAAACTTCTTGCAGCACTTTATCGAAAAGTTGGCTATGAGTGCATCGGAATTTCTGCAATCACAGGGAAAAATATCGATAAGGTAAAAGCTTTGATGCAGGATAAAGTTACCATGTTTTCAGGCCATAGCGGGGTTGGGAAATCTACATTAATCAATGCTTTGGAACCTGGACTGGGTTTAAAAACCTCAAAAATTTCCGAACAACATTTGCAGGGCCAGCACACCACCACGTTTGCAGAAATGTTCGATCTTTCTTTTGGTGGGCAAATAATTGATACTCCCGGAATCAAGGGATTCGGCGTGGTTGAAATTGACAAAGAAGAACTGGGTGATTATTTTCCAGAGTTTTTTGAGCTAAAGGAACATTGCAAATTCAATAACTGCCTTCATTTGGAAGAACCGCAATGCGCGATAAAAGAAGCGCTAGAAAAAGAAGAAATAGCGTGGTCTCGCTATAAAAGCTATCTGCAGATTTTAGAAGGCGAGGAAGAACATTTCAGAAAGGATATTTACGAAAAATAATATTTATAGTTCAGAGTTCAATATGCAGTATTTTAATATGAAACAATGTTCACACCATCAATAACAAACCAAACCCAACAATCTAAGAGTCTAACAATCCAATTACCTAAATGCGCGTTTTAATCCAAAGAGTAAAAAATGCATCCGTAACCATTGAAGGAAAAATTTTTTCCGAAATAAATCAGGGGCTGCTCCTATTTTTGGGAATTGAAGCCGAGGACAACCAAGAAGACATAAACTGGTTGGCTGGAAAAATTGCCCGTTTGCGGATTTTTTCTGATGAAAATGATACTATGAATCTTTCAGTGCAAGATGTGAATGGTGACTGTTTGGTGGTAAGTCAATTTACACTCCACGCAAATACCAAAAAAGGCAACCGACCTTCTTTTATAAATGCAGCAAAGCCAGAAACGGCTATTCCCCTTTACGAAAAATTCGTTCTTCAGCTTGAAAATGAGACTAATAAAAAAGTATATACCGGAAGCTTTGGAGCTATGATGGATGTTGCTTTGGTTAACGACGGTCCAGTAACTATTTGGATTGATTCAAAAAGAAAGGAATAAACTCTTTAACTTTTTTTTAACCTTTCATAAATTTTATATATTGCCAAGCCGATAAAATGACCCACATGAAAAAGATTTTTTGCTTTGCAATTCTGCTTTGCTCAGTTAATATATTTTCCCAGCAGGACTATTCTATAACGTCCATTCCCAAAGAATTAAAGGAATATTCAAACAGTGTTTTGATAGATGAATTAGTAGAAATTGATATTACCGATGTTGGCAAAATGAAGGAGAAAGCACATCGGGCTATAGCTGTTTTTAACAAGCTTGGCGATGATGATATCAAATCTTTATGAATATTATAATGAAAATTCACGAGTAAAAGATGTTGAAGTGCGAATCTATAATGCCTAAGGAAAGGAAATTGAGCATTTCAAAAAAAAGGATTTTATGGACGTAAGCCGCACGGGCAGTAATATGTACATGGATTCACGAGCATTGTATTTAAAATACACCCCCACAACCTATCCTTATATTGTTGTTTTTGACAGTGAAACTGAAACTGGTGATTCTGCATTTATAGGTCCGTGGTATCCATTAAGCGGATATTCCGAAAGCACCCAAAAAAGTGTTTTGAAAATTAAATATGATCCCTTAAATAAACCAAAATACAAGCCTCAAAATCTAGAAGGTTTTGATATAACAATTTCGGAAACTCCTGAAGAAATCACTTTTTCGGCATCAAATCTTAATGCAATTCGGTATGAGGAACACAGTCCTTCACCTAGCGATATTTTTCCAAACGTAACCATCGCTCTTGATAATTTCCGGCTGAAAGGTACTTCTGGCTCGGGAAAGGATTGGCAACAATTTGGAACTTGGATGGACAAAAGCCTACTTTCAGATGTCCGTGATTTGCCGGAAGGCACTATAGCACGGATAAAAAGCCTTGTTGCAAATGAAACGACCAATGAAGGAAAGGCACGCAAAATTTATCAATACCTCCAAGATAAAGTGCGATATGTAAGCATACAAATTGGCATTGGGGGTTGGAAACCGATGCTTGCCTCCGATGTTGACAAACTGAGTTATGGCGATTGCAAAGCATTGACAAATTATACAAAAGCTATGCTTGAAGCTGTTGGCGTTCCGTCTTATTATACCATTTTGTATGGTGATACCAGTGAAAGAAATATTATTTCGGATTTTTCATCGCTACAGGGAAACCATATGATTTTGGCCATTCCCGATGGCGAAGAAATGACTTGGCTGGAATGTACAAGTCAAGATACGCCCTATGGCTTTATTGGTGATTTTACGGATGATAGGGATGTATTGATAATTACGCCCGAAGGCGGAAAAATTGCGCATACAAAAATTTACAAAACCGAAGAAAACTACCCAAGAAAATAGTTCAAAGGTAAAAGTTGATGAGGAAGGAAACGTAACTGCTAGTTTTCAAGGTATTTCAAAGGGGCTTCAATATGATGACAAATATTTGCTTCCAAAGGAAAAAAAGGAAGATATTGGACGAAAAATTACAAAAACAGATGGAGCTATATCAATGGTTTTTCCATAACCGACCTGAAATTAAATAACGATAGGGAGGAAGTAGTTTTTACTGAAAACTTATCGCTGAACATCCCCAATTATGCAAATGCTGTGGGCAATGACTATCTTTTCTGTGCCAATATTTTTAACCAAAACCAATATATTCCCCCGCGTATTGAAAACAGAAAACAAAATCTTTATATAGGACATGGATATATAGATATAGACACTGTAGAAGTTGAAATACCTGAAAATTTTAGTGTTGCTGGGCTTCCGGAAGCAACTGTTTTGGAAACCAAATTTGGAAAATATGAAATGGGCTTCAGTAAAATTTCAGATAATAAATTAATCTACACCCGAAAAATACTCATTAACAAAGGAGAATACCCTCCTGCGGAATATGAAAACTATCGTGATTTTTTACGCTCCATTGCGAGGCTGGACAAAACAAAAATCCTTTTAAAACAAAACGTTCAATAATTAACACCAACTAATGAAAACAAATATACTTACAGCAATTACAGTTTTGTGTTTTCTGAATATTTCAGTTGCCCAAAACTATAAATTCGGAAAAGTTTCCAAAGAAGAATTGCTCCAAAAGCAACATCCCACTGATCCATCGGCAGATGCCGCAATTCTTTATCAGCGAAACCAATACCGAATTTCAATATACTCAAGATGCCGGATGGTATATGGTTACAGATTACTTTGAGCGGATAAAAATTTATAATAAGGAAGGGTTTGACTGGGCAAATGAAACTATAGATCTTTACACAAGGGGATGGACGAAGACAAACTTATCAGGCTTAAAGGCTATACCTATTATTTGGGAGGTGATGATAAAGTAGAAGAAGTAAAACTTAAAAACGATGGTATTTTTGAGGAGGAAACCAACAAATATCTTACACAAACAAAAATTACGATGCCCGATGTAAGGGAGGGCTGCATTATTGAATATAAATACACAATCAATTCTCCCTTTATATTCAATATTGATGAATTTAAATTTCAGGAAACCATTCCTGTTGATAAGGTAGAAGTAGTTTTGCCTCGCCAGAATATTTTGTTTATAAAACCCATCAAAGAGGATGGGTTCCTTATAAAGTGGATGCAAAATCTCAAGATAGAACAATGACTTATCGCCAAACTACTCAGGATTTGACCGCATTACATGGGTCTGGAATTCCTCAAACTACGACTAGGGAAGTAAGATTTAAAGAAGATATTTATACCGTAGAATTGGATAATGTTCCTGCAATTAAGGAGGAAGCTTATGCCGGAAATATAAACAATTATGCTACCGCTCTTCAGTTTGAAATGAGTTATATAGATTTTCCTGGAAGCCCTTAAAAACTTATTCCACCACTTGGGAAGATGTTTCCAAAGGTATTTATAAAGTTGATTTGTTTGGAGCAGAGTTAGAGCGAAACAATTATTTTGAAGATGATTTAAACAATCTATTGAATGGCGTAAGCAATCCTGAAGAAAAGATGGCGCGTATTTTTTCATATGTTGTAAACAAAATGACGTTGGAATGGCTATTAAAGGTTATTATACCAATGAAGGCGTTAAAACAGCCTATAAAAAAGGCTCCGGAAATGTAGCAGATATAAACCTAATGCTTATAGCTATGTTGCGCCACGCAAACTTGAATGCCAACCCTGTTTTGGTGAGCACTAACCTCACATGGAATTCCATTGTTCCCAACCCGAAATGGCTTCAATTATGTTATTGCAGCAGTAGAATTTGCCACAGGGGGCATTGCTGCTTGATGCAACCAGCAAAGATGCAGAAATGGGTATTTTAAGATCAAGGATAATGAACTGGCAAGGGCGAATTATAAAGAAAGATGGCTCTTCTGACTGGGTTTCTTTAACCCCACAAACCCCAGCTGTAAAGAGTGCAATGGTAAATGCTGAAATCAAACCAGATATGTCAGTTTCTGGAAAAGCACAAAACAGGTACACTGGCAATTATGCTTTTTAATATCGAACAGAGTTTAAAAGCTTAAACGAGGACGCACAGCGAAAAGCAATAGAAAAAAACAGTAACCAAGTGGAACTTTCGGCGCTTCATTTTGAAAACTTGGATACGGTAGGAAAACCGGTTTCCCTGGAATATGATTTTGAATCGCTGGACGCAGTAGAAGATGTGGCAGGAAAGCTATATTTTTCGCCAATGGTTTTTTTGGCTACAAAGGAAAGTCCCTTTAAACCTGAAACCCGTCAATATCCAATAGATTTTGGCTTCCCTATGAAGGATCGATACATCATAAATATTGCTTTGCCCGAAGGATATAAAGTAGAATCTATGCCTGAAAATGCGGTTTTCAATTTAGGCGAAAATACTGGGAGCTATCGTTATTTAATTTCTCAGATTGGCAACAAACTTCAACTTTCAGTAGAGTTTTCCATTAATAAATCTTTCATCGCAGCAGAAGAATATGGAAACCTAAAAAAATTCTTCGAACTTTTGATAGCTAAGGAAAACGAAAAAGTTGTACTTTCAAAGGCATAATGGATATAAAAAACGCACAAAAAGCAGTTGATAGCTGGATACAGGAACATGGCGTTCGCTATTTCAACGAGTTGACAAATATGGCACAGCTCACGGAAGAAGTGGGCGAGGTGGCGCGCATCATTGCTCGTCGCTACGGTGAACAAAGCGAAAAGGAATCCGACAAAAACAAAGATTTGGGCGAAGAGCTTGCCGATGTTATTTTTGTAGTGCTTTGTCTCGCCAATCAAACTGGTGTTGATCTTGAGGAAGCATTCAAAAAAAAGCTGGAGATTAAAACCAAACGCGATCACGATAGGCATCACAATAACAAAAAGCTGAAATAAATGTTCAAAAGAGTAATAAAGACAAAAGGTTTTTGGAAATCGGTCTTTTCATTGGCCCTTGCCTTCGCTGTGCTTTTTACTTTTATAAAATGGGCAATAGAAGGTTTTGAAATGGCATATTTTACGGAAAGAAATCCAGTAATGTTTATACTCACAATTCTGCTGGCTGGTTTTGTTTATGGCTTTTTTGTAACCTTTGGAAAATTTAGGGGCAAGTTGAAAGAAAAGGATTCTGGGCGATGAAGGCCATTCTTAAACGGGGAGACTTTCCTTTAAAAAATGCAAAAATTAAAATTGGAGGCTCCAAAAGCGAATCGAACCGTTTGTTGATTCTACAAGCGCAATTTCCGAATATTTATATTGAGAATCTTTCCAAAAGTGATGATACCTCAGTGCTTCAAAAAGGCCTGAAATTAACAAAAGAAATAGTCGACATTCACCACGCTGGAACGGCCATGCGTTTTCTGACTTCTTATTTTGCTGCAAAAGAAGGAGCAGAAATAATACTCACCGGAAGTCAGCGTATGCAGGAACGGCCCATAGGTATTCTGGTGGACGCACTAAGAAGTTTAGGTGCAGATATTAAATATCTTAAAAGGGATGGTTTTCCGCCATTAAAAATAAAAGGAAAATCGCTTCAGAAAAATGAGGTGAAAATCAAAGCCAATGTTAGCAGTCAGTATATTTCAGCGTTGATGCTTGTTGCGCCTATGCTTCCCAACGGTCTTGAAATTTCCTTGGAAGGAAAACCCACTTCAGTTCCTTATATTGAAATGACGCTTTCATTACTGAGAAGCATTGGAGTAAAAGGCAATTTCAACAAAAACAGAATTATTATTCCTTCTGTAAATAATGTAGGGGAAACGGCTTTGACTGTTGAGTCAGATTGGAGCTCTGCCTCCTATTTTTATAGTTTGGTTGCTCTTTCAGAAAGCTTTGGAATAACTCTCGGAAGTTTTTCAAAAGAAAGCTTGCAGGGCGACTCCGCTTTGGTGGGGATTTATGAATCCTTGGGAGTTAGCACTATTTTCAATAGTTCTGAAAATACCATTTCACTTACAAAAAAAGATACAGAACTTTCAGATTCGCTTTTACTAGACCTGTCAGACACTCCAGATTTGGCGCAGACTATTGCCGTAACCTGTTTTGGATTGGGGGTTGGGTGCAAGCTTACGGGTCTTCACACTTTAAAAATTAAGGAAACGGACAGGCTTTTGGCTTTAAAAACCGAATTGGAAAAACTCGGTGCTACAATTCAAGTGGACAACAATTCATTAAATCTTGAAAAAGCAAATCAGATTTTTGAAAATAAAACAATTGAAACCTATCAAGATCACCGTATGGCTATGGCTTTTGCCCCCCTAGCTGTAAAAACTAACATCATTATAGAAAATACCGAAGTAGTTTCAAAATCGTACCCCCTTTTTTGGGAAGATTTGCAAAAAACTGGCATTAAATGTGAGCTTGTGGATTCTTTAAAATAGCTATTTGGTTTCTTTCTTCTAGCTCCCAATGCCCAACAATACACATTTCTAAATAATAAACAGTCATTTACTTGACAACGCCTATTTGGAGGTTGTATATTTGCACCCTTTTAAAATCTAAAGACGCAACGAATTATGGGAATGAAACTTTCAAATTTCAACTTTAACCTTCCAGAGGAATTATTAGCCGAATATCCTGCACCAAACCGGGACGAAGCACGCCTAATGGTACTTAACAGAAAAACGAAAACCATTGAACACAAAATGTTCAAGGATCTTATTGATTACTTTGAAGAAGATGATGTGTTGGTAACCAATAATACCAAGGTTTTTCCTGCGCGTTTATTTGGAAATAAAGAAAAAACAGGTGCGCGGATCGAAGTTTTCCTTTTGAGAGAATTAAATTCTGAAACCCGTCTTTGGGACGTTTTGGTTGATCCAGCACGAAAAATAAGAATTGGGAACAAATTGTATTTCGGCGATGATGAGACTCTTGTGGCTGAAGTTATAGACAACACAACCTCCCGCGGAAGAACGCTTCGTTTTCTTTTTGACGGTTCTTATGAAGAATTTCGAAATAAATTGACTGAATTGGGTGAAACGCCACTTCCAAAATATATAAAAAGAGAAGTAGAGCCAGAAGATGCAGAGCGCTATCAAACTATTTTTGCAAAGAATGAAGGAGCAGTAGCTGCCCCAACAGCTGGTCTACATTTCTCGAAGCATCTTTTAAAGCGCCTTGAAATTAAAGGTATAAACATTGCAGAAGTTACACTTCATGTAGGTTTGGGAACTTTCAGCTCTGTGGAGGTCGAAGATCTGTCAAAACACAAAATGGACTCTGAAGAAATGAGCATCCTCCAAGACGCCGTAGATATTATAAACACTGGTATAAAAAAGAAAAAACGTGTTTGCGCAGTGGGAACAACTGCGATGCGTGCTTTGGAAAGTTCAGTGTCTTCAAACCATTCACTTAATCCATATACGGGATGGACAAATAAATTTATTTTTCCTCCCTATGATTTCAGTATTGCAAACGCAATGGTTACCAATTTTCACACTCCAAAATCTACATTGTTGATGATGGTTTCCGCCTTTGCTGGCCATGATTTTATAAAGGAAGCATACGCTGAAGCGATTAAAGAGAAATACAGATTTTACACTTATGGCGACGCAATGTTGATTATCTAATAAATATAACTTAAAGCTTAAAAATCCTGATGTCAATCAGGATTTTTTATTTTCTAAGCGTTTGGTTTTCAAATGTCAAAATAATAATTTACCTTAGTCTTTCATTTGAAAACCAATCGGCTGTCTGAATGAAAAAAACGTTACTTTTCTTCATTTTTTGTTTTGCTTTTTTCTCTGCCTTCTCACAAGGTGGCGGTGGCGACTTACCTGAAAGCTGGGGTCTAAATTTAACTGAACAGCCCAATATTGTCCGTCTTCCCGCTTTAGATTTTGAATTGATTATACAGCAGGACAGCATTAACGATTTAGACAAAAGCATGCCTTGGCGTTACGGAATTGAAAGATCCGTTGCTCTAAATATGCAACAAGGAGGTCTTTGGACTGTTTTGCCTGATGGCGGAAAAATTTGGCAAGCTGTTATAAAATCACCCGGAGCATTGAATCTTAGTGTAAATTTTGACGATTATTATTTGCCACATGGTTCACGTCTTCAGCTCTACAATCAAGATCATACTGATATTACAAATACCTATACCAATTCTCAAAATAGAATAGATGGGAATTTAGGTACTTGGTTTGTTGAGGGTGAAATTATTTGGGTAGAATATTATCAACCTCCAAGAACGCAAGGCTCTCCAAGACTTCAGATTAACAGTGTTATTCACGGTTACAGAATGGGAAGGGTAAATACGCTATTTCAAGGAGACCGTGGCTTAAATGATTCCGGAGAATGCAATTACGATGTAAATTGTCCCATCGGTAGTGATTTTGATTCAAAAAAGGATTTGGTTAAAAAGACAGTCGCACTTTTAAATCTGGGCAATGGGTATTTATGTTCTGCAGCTTTGGTGAATAATACTGCAAATGACAAAACTCCATATCTGTTAACTGCAAACCATTGCCTGGAGAATAGTAATCCAAGTCTTTGGACCATTCGGTTTAACTGGGTAAGCCCAGTTCCAGTTTGTGGAACAGGCGATGAAAGTGGAGACCTACAAACCAATTTTACCATTAGTGGGGCAGAATTAAGAGCAAATAATAGCAAAAGTGATTTTGCTTTGGTAGAACTTTTTGATCCCATTCCGGAATCTTGGGATGTTGCTTTTGCCGGTTGGGATAATTCAGACACCAACCCCTTATATGAAGTGGGAATCCATCACCCGAACGGAGATATTATGAAAATTTGCCGTGATGATTCTGGAGCCCAAAAAATAGATGCCAATGGCACTCAAGTATGGTTAATTGGCGGAGGAACACACGGTACTGGGAATGGCTGGGAGATAGGCACTACTGAAAGCGGCTCTTCGGGTTCTCCTTTATTTGATGAAAATGGTAGAATTATTGGCCAACTTTATGCTGGACAATCTGCTTGTAACGGGTTAGAGAATAATCACGATTATGATATTTATGGAAGGTTTGGTGTTTCTTGGAATGCAGGAACAACCCCAGAATCCCGTTTAATGGATTGGTTGGATCCAACCAATTCTGGACACACTACGGCAGAAACACTTCAAAATCTTTTGAACACTCCAGAATTTGAACTTCTTGGTGACCTCAAGATTTATCCGAATCCTGCAAGCACTTCCATTACTGTTATGAATAATAGATACCCGCATTTGTCCTTTCAGATGATAAATGTAATAGGGCAACGGATCTATTCTGGGTCATTGGCCAATACTATGAACACCATTGCTGTTGATAACCTTGCAGAGGGCGTTTATTTTCTTTATTTATTAGATGAAGACAGTAAAGACAGTATCACAAAAAAAGTAATAATAAAAAAGTAAGCCATAATTCTATTTATTGGTAAGCCTCTATTCTGAAAAGGAAAGGGGCTTTTTACTTTAAAATAAAGTAGTTTTGCAAAATGGTTTCAGAAAAAAAAGACATAAGAGCACTTTCAAAAGAAGAACTGCGAAGTTTTTTCGTACGCATTGGCGATAAAGCCTTTCGGGGAACTCAGGTTTACGAATGGCTTTGGAGCAAGGGCAGTCACAGTTTTGATGAAATGACAAATCTTTCAAAAGAAACACGTGCACATTTAAATGAAAATTTCGTCATCAATCATATAAAGGTAGACCATCTTCAAAAAAGCGCTGATGGTACAATAAAAAATGCAGTAAAACTTCACGACGATTTTATTGTTGAGTCTGTCTTGATTCCAACAAAGAAAAGGACTACTGCTTGTGTTTCGTCGCAAGTGGGCTGTAGTTTAGATTGTACATTCTGCGCCACTGCAAAGCTGAAAAGAATGCGAAACCTAAACCCCGATGAAATCTACGATCAAGTAGTAGCAATCGATAAAGAAAGTCGCCTGTATCACGACAAACCACTTTCAAATATTGTTTTTATGGGAATGGGCGAACCGCTGATGAATTATAAAAACGTTCTGGAATCTATTGAAAAGATTACCTCTAATGAAGGTTTGGGAATGTCGCCAAAACGAATTACGGTTTCCACTTCCGGAGTACCGAAAATGATAAAAAAATTGGCTGACGACGAAGTGAAATTTCACCTTGCCGTGTCTCTTCATTCCGCAATTCAAGAAACAAGGGAACAGATTATGCCTTTTGCCAAAAATTTTACTTTGGAAGACTTCCGCGAATCTTTAGAATATTGGTATAGCAAAACAAAACGCAAAATAACTTACGAATACATCGTTTGGAAAGGCATCAATGACAAATGGGTAGATATGGAAGCATTGGTTACTTTCTGCAAATATGTGCCGTGTAAAGTAAATATCATTGAATACAACCCAATTGACGATGGCCATTTTCAGCAAGCGTCTTCAACAGTAATCGATGATTATATTCAAGCTTTAGAGCACAACCGAATACCCGTGACTGTTCGCCGAAGCCGTGGAAAAGACATTGACGCTGCTTGCGGGCAGTTGGCTAATAAGCAATAAAAAAAAGAGCGGCCTTAGGCCGCTCTTTTCAATTCAATATAAAACGTAAATTAGTTTTTTACGATTTTAAAAGACTTACGTGCACCGTCAATAGAAATAGTAGCAATGTAAACTCCAGACTGTAATCCAGAAAGCTCAACAGTTTCGTTGTTGCTGTTTAATTTTTGGGAAACAACTTGTTGACCCAACATATTGTATAGTGCAACTTTCTCCATTGAAGTGTTTGCGGAAAGGTTCAATTGGTTGTTAGCAACAAAATAGTTGAAGCCTTGGAAAACTGCATCATTAACTCCCAATACATCAGCGGTAACTTTAAAGTCATCTACTTGGAAACCAAATTGGTCAGCACCTACGTGGTTAATAGCGATATAAACATCTTGCCCAGCATATGCATCAAGGTCAACTGTAAATTCTTCCCAATCAATTGCTTGAGGAACCAAGCCTGTTTCAAGAGGTGAAAAATTGCTTGGGTCTGTATCAACTGTTGAAATTAAAATATTAAAAGTTTCTTCCGAATATGTAGCATCAGCTGCTTTAGCCCAAAAAGACAAAAGGTTTCCAGCTGTTCCAAGTGTCATTTGTGGAGAAATAAGCCAATCATTGTTTGCGTTTGTGGTACCATCTGGAACAGCAGCAAAAGAAGTCATTGCCTTTACACCGCTGTATGCAGTCCAATCAGAATCAACAGTTGGATCTAAAGGGGGATTTGTAGTTGTTGAGTTAAATACGATAAAAGCTCCTGTGTAACCAGAATTATCAAAGGTAATACCGGAGAAACCATATGTTGGTAACATATCAAGGTCAACTAAGGTCCAATCTCCAACATTCTCAATTATGAAGTCATCGTAAGCTTCAAAATCGTCTTCAAAAATTGTAGTCTGCGCATTCATAGCAAAGCCGGCAACTAGTGCGGCCAATAATGTAATTTTTTTCATTGTAATTATTAATTAGGGATTAAAAATGATTTTCCCCAAAAATAGGGCGACTCTCTTTGAAACATAGGATTTCCAGTGATTTTAACGCTATTTTGAAAATCATCAAAATATTGTCGGAATATTAAATTATCAGCAAGTATATTAACAGCTTTTTTAAGGCAATCTATTTTTTGATTGCCATTGCCTGCCTATTTTGTTTTACCTCTTTAATGCATTGTTGTAAAAAAATGTTAAATGTATAGTTCAGTAGTCAGAAAACAATCAATTCTACTTGGCTTTTGCATTTAAACCATCATCCAATTTTAACTATCTTTGGGCCTTATGAAGATAGTTTCTCAAATCAAACTTCCCATTGAAAAGGAAATGGAGCTTTTTGAAAAAAAGTTCTCTGACTTCCATGTCTTCAAAAGTTTCACTTCTAAACAGAATTACACATTACGTAGTTAACCGAAAGGGAAAACAAATGCGCCCCATGTTCGTTTTTCTTATTGCGAAAATGACTGGCAATGGCGAAGTGAATGAACGAACATATCGTGGTGCTTCGGTGATCGAACTTATTCACACAGCAACACTTGGTTCACGATGATGTGGTGGATGATAGTAACCGTCGGCGTGGTTTTTTCTCCATAAATGCACTTTGGAAAAACAAAATTGCCGTGCTTGTGGGCGATTACTTATTGTCCAAAGGACTATTGCTTTCCATAGATAACGATGATTTTGATCTGCTGAAAATTATTTCTGTCGCCGTTCGCGAGATGAGCGAAGGCGAATTACTTCAAATTGAAAAAGCCCGAAGCCTAGATATTACTGAAGATGTTTATTTTGAAATAATCCGTCAAAAAACAGCAACTTTAATAGCTGCCTGTTGTGCTATGGGTGCCCGATCCGTAATGGCTCCGGATGAAGAAGTTGAAAAAATGCGCAAGTTTGGGGAACTTATCGGTATTGCTTTTCAAATAAAGGATGACCTTTTTGATTATGGAAATGAGCACATCGGCAAACCCACAGGTATAGATATTAAGGAGCAAAAAATGACGCTACCTTTAATATATGCATTAAATAATTCCACTTCAGAAGAAAAAAAATGGGTTATCAATTCGGTTAAAAATCACAATAAAGACAAACAACGAGTTAAAGAAGTTATCACTTTTGTGAAAGATAATGGCGGCCTGGATTATGCTGTTACAAAAATGAAGGAATTCCAACAAGAAGCGCTTCAACTATTGAAACCTATCCCGATTCACCCTATAAAGAATCTTTGGAGTTGATGGTTAATTATGTTATTGATAGGAAAAAGTAGCAGTTAGTCAGTAAAGACTGTCATTAATCTGAAACTGAATACTGAAAAATTTTTATACTCCTCAGGCAACCATTCTGCAAAAACCTGCGTCTATTAAAATAGAAGCACAAACACAAAGCTTGCGTGAAGATTATATCATTACATAAAAACTATTCAAAGTTAATTGAAAAAGCGTCTAACGGCGACCGTCGAGCGCAGCAACAATTGTTTGAAATGTTTTCGCCAAAAATGCTGGGGGTTTGCAGACAATATTTAAAAAATAATGATTTAGCAGAAGAAGCGATGCTTTACTGGATTTTTTAAAAGTGTTTACCCATTTAAACGATTTTAAAAACGAAGGTAGTTTTGAAGGTTGGATACGCAGGATAATGGTTAACGAAAGTATTTCTCAACTTCGGAAAACAAAAAACTACAATTCATTTCTGAAACTGAAATAGAAAACACGACCGAACATTCCACCTACATTGAAACCGAATTGGAAGCAGCTGAAATTCAAAAAATGATAGATAGCTTGCCAGAAGGTTACAAAACAGTTTTTGTACTCTATGCAGTTGAAGGTTACAAACACGGAGAGATTGCAGAGTTATTGCAGATAAGTGAAAACACTTCAAAAACACAATTTTTTAAAGCCCGAAAAATGCTTCAAAACATGGTCAAACAACAAAACAATTTAAGTTATGGCACCCATTAAACTGGAAGAAAACATCCGCGAAAAGCTAGAAGCGAGGGAAATGAAACCCTCCGCAGAGGCTTGGAAAAAATTGGAAGCAAAATTGGAGGCAAAACAGCCTAAAAAGAAAGCAGTGCTTTGGTATTATGTTGCCGCAAGTTTTGTGGGGTTTTTAATTCTTGCTTCTGTTTTCTTTAGTAAAAACAATTCTGAAGTGAACAATCAAATAGTTGATGAAAATTTGCAACAGCAAAATAATCGAAACTGAATCTGAAATTATTCCGAATAATTCTGAAGTTGAAGAAATTGCCTCTGAAACCGATAATTCAGAAAAAATTGAAACTAATGTTCCCAAAAAAGAAACCTGAAAAGAAACAATCAAATTCGGTTCAACTGAAACCACTTCCTCAGAAAAAATCTGCAATTGACAAAAAATTGAAAAGACTGATGCCATCGCAAGTTACAAATGAGGAAATGCCAAAACTGTAAAGAAGGGAAAACCAATTAAGCGGAAATATCTTCCGAATCTGCAAACTTAGGAAAATAAACTTTTCATACGAAAGTGGACGAAGTAGTAGCCTCGGTAAAAAAACTTCAGGAAAATAATGCAGAAGTATCCACGGTAGAAGTGGAAGCGCTGCTTAACAACGCTCGCCGCGAAATACAGACCCAACGGATTCTAAACAGTCCAAAAGTAGATGCTACGGCATTGTTGCAGGATGTAGAGTGGGAGCTCGAAAAAAGCTTCCGCGACAAAGTGTTTGACGCCCTTGGAGAGGGTTTTCAAAAAGTACGCACGGCAGTTACGGAAAGAAATGATTAATCAAATATCTCCTCAAGCAAAGTAGAGATAATAAACAACATTCATCAATAAATCATCATTAATCAAAAATCGAACAGTTATGAAATTAATTACAATCAGTATTGCCTTTTCTTTATGGCTATTTGCGGCAATGTATGCACAGGCACAGGAAATGGACCACGACACCCAAACTGCTGTGGAGCAGCTAACGGAATTAAAAGAAAAAATAATCCAGGAAGAAAAAGATGCCCTTTTGACTGATGTGGAAAACATCAACGCCCGTTTGGAAAACCAGGCAATTACAAAAGAAGAAGCCGAGACATTAAAGCAGGAAGCTGCAGAAAGGCACGCGCTTAATATTGAAAATCGACTTGCAATAATTGATAATAAAGTAGCACTTTTAAAACGAAACGGAAGTGTTGAAGAAGACGAAGAAAGTGGTATGGTTATACGTATTGGTTCCAGTGGCAAAAACAATGAGAATGACAATGTTCTTTATGTCGGTCCCAAAAACAAAAAACGCAAATATGACCGTCGCACGACCTCAGACTTGGTATTTGCTTTTGGCTTGAACAATGTAATTACTGAAGGAGAGTCTTTGCAGGATTCAGACTTTAAGGTTGCAGGAAGCCGTTTTGCTGAATTGGCTGGGCATGGAAAACACGGGTTTTCAAAAACACCAATTGGTTACGGGTTAAGTATGGTGTGTCTTTTCAATTTAATAGTTTGAAACCCACGGACAACCGTTTTTATGTAGATACTGGTTCAGAATCTGTACTTCAGGAATACCCGCTAAATTTAGATAAATCAAAATTCAGAATGGACAATTTGGTAGTGCCAATTCATTTTGAGTTTGGCCCTTCCAAAAAAATAGAACACGATGATTATTTCCGTTATTCCACCGAAAACCAAATAAGAGTTGGTCTCGGCGGTTATGCAGGTATCAATTTGGGTGCGCGCCAAAAACTGAAATTTGAGGAAGACGGTGAAGACCAGAAGTTAAAGCTGAAAGCAGATTACAATACAAATAACTTTATCTACGGATTAAGTGGATACATTGGCTGGCAAGGTGTGGCTGTATATGCCAAATACGACCTAAACACAATTTTTAAAGACAATCCCGTAGATCAACACAACGTATCTCTCGGTCTGCGTTTTGATATGGATTAGCCAAAACGGTTTCATTATTGATTGTTTAAAACCTGTATGGATTTTTTAAATTCCGTGCAGGTTTATTTTTTAATATCCCTATTTTTACACATCTAAAAATCCAAAATTTCAATAAGCTGATCTCCAAAACCACCATAGACAACGTTTTTGAGACCGCCCGCGTAGAGGAGGTTATTGGTGATTTTGTACAATTGAAGAAATCTGGCAGTAACTTTAAAGGGCTAAGTCCTTTTACTGATGAGCGTTCGCCTAGTTTTATGGTGAGTCCCGTAAAGCAGATTTGGAAAGATTTCAGTAGCGGAAAGGGAGGGAATGTGGTTGCTTTTTTGATGGAGCACGAACACTTTACTTATCCCGAAGCCATAAAATATCTGGCAAAAAAATACGGGATTGAAGTAGATGAAACCGAACAGACTGCTGAAGACAAAGAGCAGGCCAACGAACGTGAAAGTTTATATTTGGTAAGCGAATTCGCAAAGGATTATTTTCACAGCACATTGTTAAAAACAGAAGAAGGTAAAGCCATTGGTCTTTCCTATTTTAAGGAACGTGGATTTACTGAAGAAACCATCAAAAAGTTTGAGTTAGGCTATTCACCCGATTCTTGGGATGCTTTTACCAGCCATGCAATCAAGAAAGGCTACAAGCTAGAATTCCTCGAAAAAACAGGTTTATCTATTGTAAAGGAAGAAAAACAATTCGACCGTTTTAAGGGAAGGGTAATGTTTCCAATTCTCAGTATGAGTGGCCGTACACTTGGTTTTGGAGGACGGATTTTAACTTCCGATAAAAAAGCGGCGAAATATTTAAACTCTCCCGAAAGCGATATTTATCATAAAAGTAAAGTGCTTTACGGCATTTTTCACGCAAAACAGAGCATTGCCAAAGAAGACAATTGCTATTTAGTGGAAGGCTATACCGATGTTATTCAATTTCATCAAACGGGCATTCACAACGTAGTTTCTTCTTCAGGAACGGCTCTCACTTCGGAACAAATTAGGTTGATAAATAGGCTTACCAAAAACATAACTGTTCTTTTTGATGGGGATGCGGCTGGGCTTCGGGCGTCACTCCGCGGTATCGATTTGATTTTGGAGCAGGGAATGAATGTGAAAATCTGCACCTTTCCCGAAGGAGAAGACCCAGACAGTTTTTCACGCAAAAACTCATTGCAGGAGCTCACGCTTTACTTGGAGGAAAATGCCAAGGATTTTATTACTTTCAAAGCTTCACTGCTCGCTTTAGATGCCAAAAATGATCCTATAAAAAAGGCTGAAACCATACACGATATGGTACATAGTATCGCCAAAATTCCTGATGTAATTAAGCGCGAAGTTTATATAAAGGAATGTTCGCGAATTATGGATATTTCAGAACAGGTGCTTTTTAATACACTTGCGCAGATTTTTCAAAAGGAGCGAAAGGATGCTTCCAAAAAAGCTGAAATCCCCAGAGAGGCTTTTGAGGTTATCTCTTCAGAAAAAAAGATTGAAAAAGTAGATGTACAGTTTCAATTAGAACAAAAAATAATTGAATTGTTGCTGCTTTATGGCAATGTGGAAGAAGATTTTGAGGAATTAATTCTTGAAGCAAATGATAAAGGTGAAATCTCATTAAAACCAGAGATTCAGAAATCACGCGTTTACGAGAAAATATTTTTAGATCTGCAGGAAGACGAAATAGAGTTTACGAACCAAGAATTTAAAAATTTGTATTACGAAGTGGTAAACCGTTTTACCCAAAACCCAGAAGCCAAAGCAGAAACTTTTATCAATGAACTTGAGCCAGAAATGGCGTCTGCAATTACTCACGTTTTGATGGAAGAGGAAAGGTATATCCTGCACAACTGGGAGCGGAAGGAAATTTATGTAAAGGAAAAAGAAAAAACCATTGCCCAAATAGTTAGTGAAACTATTCTTAATCTTCGGAGACATTTGGTTTCCCAAAAAATAAATGAATTATCCGAAACCATGAAGCAGGAAAATAATTCCGAAAAGGAAACAGGCCTGCAGGAAATAGTAGATTATATTAGTCTAAAAAAAGTGCTTTCCGAAAAATTGAACAGAGTATTGTAATTTAATTAAACTGGAACATCCGTGCTTGGTTAATCAAATCAGCCAAGCTCGTAACATTTAGTTTTTTCAAAAGACGTGTTTTGTATGTGCTTACGGTTTTTTCATTTATTTCAAGAAGGGTGGCAATGTCTTTGTTGCGTTTGCCATTAGATAGTAGGTTGAGCACTTCAATTTCACGTGCAGAAAGTTTTTTATAACGACCTACTATAGTATTATCATTTATAGCTTTGTTGTTTAATGCGGCTGCAAGCTCCTCGTTCAAAAATACTCCACCCATCGCTATTCGTTTAATGGCTTGAAGAAATACTTCTTTTGAGGATGTTTTTGGGATATAGCCAGCAGCACCAGATTTTATGGAGCGAAGTGCATAAATTTCTTCCGGATGTGATGAAAAAATGGCAATTCGTGTTTTTGGAAACTCTTCACGAATACTTCTCAGCGCATGAAAACCATTAATTTCAGGGATGTCAAGCTCTAAAATCAAAATGTCTGGACGTTCATTTTCTAAACATTTCAATAATTCTGATCCTCGTCCTACTTTGCCAACTATTGTATATTCATTTGTGCTATTTAGTAAAACGGCAATTCCTTTTCTTGTTATGGGATGGTGGTCTGCTATTACAACTTTTTTCATTTTATTGTATTTATAGATTTTCAACATATAAAAACTTCGGACCTTGGGGAGATATTTAGTTTTAAGAATGTAATAGTAAGACTACATTTTGGATATATAAAATCTTAAGGAGAAGAATAATAAACCTTTCGTTTAATGGTTAAATTATTCGATAAATTACAATATTATTTCAGTTCTTTGGGGATTTCGCAAACGGGAATCGGAACCATTTTGTGCTGATTGGCTTTGTTGAGTTTCTTATAAATATCAAAAACCACTTGTTCCCTTCCAGAAAAATCTGAGCTGGTTTTACCGATCTCTTTCACCTTCATGGCCCATTCCAATTCGTCATAACTTGCGCCAATTTGATCTTCGTCGGTTCTGTCATCGCCCCATAATCCATCAGTTGGCGCTGCTTCTATGATTTCTTTATTAATTCCAAGATGCTTAGCAATTTTATAAACTTCACTTTTCATCAAATCGGCTATCGGGCTTAAATCCACACCTCCATCACCATATTTTGTATAAAAACCCACGCCAAAATCTTCCACTTTATTACCAGTTCCTGCCACTAAATATTTGTGCAGTGCAGCAAAATAATAAAGTGTGGTCATGCGTAAACGGGCGCGAGTGTTTGCGAGTGACATAAAACGATCTTCTTCTTTTTCAACTTTTGGAAGTGCGTCAATCATTGAATCAAAAACTGGGGTAAGGTTTACCTCAATTTTTATAACGTTTGGAAAATTGTCTTTTAGCCAAGCTATATGGTTGTATGCACGACTAACCTGAGAGGGAGCTTGGTGTATTGGCATTTCAATACATACCAAGTCAAGCCCAGTTTTTGCACATAAAGCTGAGGTTACGGCAGAATCAATGCCTCCGCTTATACCAATTACAAAACCATCCATTTTTGCGTTTACTGCATAAGTTTTTAACCAATTTACAATGTAATCTATTACTTTTTCGGTTTGCATTTTCTGTGTTTTTAATCTTTTATAATAATACCTTTGCAACGCAAAAGTTGTTAAAGATAAAATTAATATAAAGGAATGGCGTTAACCAGCAATAACATTTTTTCTACAATGGAATGCTCTTTAGCAAATTGTAAATTAACTCAAATTTCTAATTTGGGCATTCCATCTTCCTATTTCTTAAATAATTTATAAAGATGAAATATTGCGTATTGGTCGTTCTTGGAGTTCTCTTTTTTTCGTGTAACAATGAAAGCAAAGTTGAAGCGGAAATTGAAAAAATTCCTATGGATTTTGAAATAATTCGTTTTGACAAAGAATTTGCAAACGCAACTCCGGCAAATCTTTCAAAACTGAAGGCGGAATACCCGGCCTTTTTTCCAAAGCAATACAGCGACAGTATTTGGTTGGAAAAACTGACGGACACGCTTCAAGACCAACTGGAGGATGAGGTTGAAAAGAAGTTTCCAAATAATGAAGAATTGGATGCGGTACTTGTTCCGTTGTTTCAGCATATAAAATATTATTTTCCAAAATTTCAGACCCCCATTGTTGTAACCACAACTTCAGACGTAGATTATCGCAATAAAGTGATTCTAGCAGATAGTATGCTGGTAATTGGTTTAGACAATTATCTGGGTAGTGAGCATCGTTTTTATGAAGGCATTGATAAATATATTTCAAAGGAAATGAAACCTTCGCAAATTGCTCCCGATTTAGCGGATACGTATGCAAGACAATATATAAAACCGCCAAACAAAGCTACTTTTTTGGGGCAAATTGTATATTATGGCAAAGAACTTTATTTGAAGGATCTTTGGCTTCCCAATATTTCTGACGCCGAAAAAATAGGTTATACCGAAGAAGAATTCCAATGGGCTGAGGAAAATGAAGAATATATGTGGCGCTATTTTGTGGAGAAAGAATTGCTTTATAGCACAAACCCAAAACTTGGTGCACGCTTTATAAGTCCGGCGCCGTTTTCAAAATTTTACCTCGAAATAGACAACGATTCTCCCGGAATGTTGGGGCGTTACTTGGGCTGGAAAATTGTGCGTGCCTATATGGAAAATAACGACACCGAAATCCAACAATTAATGATTACTGATGCTGACGAAATATTCAGAAAATCAAAATACAAACCAAAGAAATAATGGCAATAAAACATACTTCTGAAATAAAACTAAATGTAGATCTTGACGAAAACAAGATTCCCGAAACCATTCATTGGACTGCGGAAGACGGTGGTGTTTCAAATGAAAAAACAAAGGCGGTAATGCTTTCTGTTTGGGACAGTAAAAAAAAGGAATCGCTTAGAATAGATCTTTGGACCAAAGATATGCCTGTGGATGAAATGAAAATCTTTTTTCACCAAACCTTGAGCGCTATGGCCGATACGTTTCAACGCGCTACAAATGATGATAAAATGAGCGCCACAATGCGCGATTTTTGTGATTATTTTGCTGAAAAGTTAGAGTTGAAGAAGGAATAACACACATTAGAATTCCGAAGCTTGAATTGAATTGTTAAGTTCATCAATATAATTTAAAACTTCCTCCCTTCCTGAAGAATCACTCGCTGAAGTAATAAAATAAGGCGGCATTTCTTCCCAGGTTTCTAGCATTTTTTCACTGTAGGCCTCAATGTTTCGTTCCAAAGCTTTTGGTTTTACCTTGTCTGCTTTTGTAAAGATTATATTGAAAGGAATTCCACTTTCGCCCATCCATTGCATAAATTCCATATCTATGGGCTGAGGTTCGTGACGGCAATCTACCAAAACGAAGGAGAGCACCATCTGCTCCCGCTTTTCAAAATAATCAGTAATGAATTTCTGAAAAACTTTCTTGCTGCTTTTTGAGACGCGAGCATAACCATAACCCGGCAAATCTACCAAATACCAGTTTTTGTTGACTAGGAAGTGATTAATAAGTTGTGTTTTTCCCGGTCTCCCTGAGGTTTTTGCCAAACTTTTGCGCAACATCAACATATTGATCAGGGAAGATTTTCCCACGTTACTTCTGCCAATAAAAGCGTATTCTGGCAAACGGTCTTTTGGACATTTGGCAACATCACTGTTGCTCATCACAAATTCCGCAGATTTTATTTGCATTGTTTTTTAATTATGAATTGTTTGGGAAAATATGTTTTTTAGAAAAAGAGCCCCTTAATACCCTCGTTTTTCCAACCAGGAATTAAGCAATTCGTTAAATTCATCTGGGTGCTCCATCATTGCTGCGTGACCACATTTATCAATCCAAAAAAGCTCAGAATCCGGTAAAAGTTCATCAAATTCTATTGCCACTTCCGGTGGGGTAACATTATCGTTTTTCCCCCAAATGATACAGGTTGGTGTATGCATTTTCGGCAAATCTTTCGCCATATTATGCCTAATGGCGCTTTTAGCTATGGCTAGGGTGCGTATCAATTTGTTTCGGTCGTTTACGGTTTCGTAAACATCGTCCACAATTTCTTTGGTAGCAACGGCAGGGTCGTAGAAAACGTTTTCGGCTTTGTGTTTTATATATTCATAATCGCCGCGTTTGGGATAGCTTTCGCCCATGGCACTTTCGTACAGTCCCGAGCTTCCAGTGATTATCAATGCCTTTACCTTTTCAGGATACATTTTTGTGCACAACAAACCGATATGACCACCTAAAGAATTTCCTAAAAGAATTACTTCTTCATAGCCCAAATGGTCGATAAACTGTGAAACGTATTTCGCAAAGTTTTTCACGTTGGTGCGTAATAGCGTCATTTTATAAATGGGCAACTCTGGAATTAGAATTTTGTAACCTTTTGGCGGAAAGAAATTAGCAACCCCATCAAAATTACTCAACCCGCCCATAAGCCCATGAAGGATGATTATTGGAGTGCCTTCACCTATTTCTAAATATGAAAATTTTCCTTCTTTTTTTAAGTTTTCCGACATGCTTGGTTGGTGCAATTTAGAATGACAAAAGTAAACAAAATTATTTCATATGGTCTATTTAAAACTAGGCATTGTTGTTTGTTATATCAAATCAACGTTATCTACAATGTGGTAAAACTTATCAACAAAGTGGTAAGATGTGGTAAATTGTGGTAAAAGTTATATATATTTGAAATAACAAATTGCAAACAGGAAATTTCCACAATGCTCAATCTAATAGGCACATACGAATGTAAAGCAGACGTAAAGGGACGCGCTCATGGTGCCCGCGCCTTTAAAAAAGCAGTTAGCATCGGTGGCACCAGAAGGGTTTGTGATTAAACGAGCCGTATTTCAGCCTTGTTTGGAAATGTACCCAATGAAAGAATGGGATGCCTTAATGCAGAAAATGGGCGAACTCAACCGCTTTAGTAGGAAAAACAATGACTTTATCAGGAGGTTTACTGCTGGCGTAAAAACCGTAGAGCTTGATGCTACAGGCCGTTTGTTAATTCCTAAAGACCTGATTTCTTTTGCAGGCATTAGTAAGGAAATAGTAATCTCTTCCGCAATAAATATTGTGGAAATCTGGGACAAAGATAAATACGAGCAGGCCATTGATAATGCTGCAAATGATTTTGCCGATCTGGCCGAAGAAGTAATGGGGAACAAAAGTAATGATGGTGATGGAATATCATAATGCGGTTTTGCTGAACGAAACTGTCGAAGGGCTAAACATAAAACCCGATGGCGTTTATGTGGATGTTACTTTCGGTGGCGGCGGACACTCCCGAGAAATATTGAATAGATTAGGGCCCAACGGAAAACTTATTGCTTTTGACCAAGATAAAGATGCTTTAGAAAACGCAATTGAAGACCCAAGGTTTTTGCTAATTAACCAAAACTTTCGGTTTTTGAAACAATTTCTAAGATTCCATGGCTATAAAACTGTCGATGGAATTTTGGGTGACTTTGGCGTTTCATCGCATCAATTTGATGTTGCTGAAAGAGGTTTTTCAACACGCTTTGAGGCTGATTTGGATATGCGTATGAATCGTGACACAAACTTTTCGGCATATACGGTTGTCAACAAATATGAAGAGGTGCAATTGCGAAATGTTCTTTCAAATTATGGCGAATTGAGAAGTGCTGCTGGGATGGCCCATGTGATTGTTGAAGCAAGACAGGAAGAAAAAATAAAAACCAGCGAACAGCTTAAAAAAGTGTTGAGTAGATTTCTGCCCGCACATAAGGAAAACAAAATTCTGGCCCAGATCTACCAAGCCATCAGGATTGAAGTGAATCAAGAGTTGGAGGCTTTGAAGGAATTTTTACTTCAAACAAATGAAGTTTTAAAATCTGGTGGGAGGATAAGCTTGATAAGCTATCATTCTTTAGAAGATAGATTGGTGAAAAGATATATCCGTAACGGAATGTTTGAGGGCGAGCCAGAAAAAGATGTTTTTGGAAGGGTGGAAGTGCCATTTAAAGCAGTTGGAAAATTTATAATTCCTTCCAAAGAAGAAATTAAACAAAACAACCGGGCGCGGAGTGCAAAACTTCGCATTGCAGAGAAAATATAAAATGAAAGACGGTTTCTATAATATAATAAAAGGAAAATTTTTGGTAAGTGACGATGCGTTAAAAAATTGGCGCTTTATCATTTTTCTTTCAGTATTGGCTTTGGTAATGATTGGCAGTTCGCACACTGCAGATAAAAAAGTACATAAAATTTCAAAACTCAATGCCGAAGTAAAAGAATTAAAAAGTGAATATGTGGATGTTCGGATGCTGTTAATGCAAGCCAGAATGGAAAGCAAAATAATAGCCGCAATGGAAAGTCGTGGCCTGCAACCGTCCGGAACACCACCAAAGCGAATACGCATTATTAAAAAGAAGGAATAAAAAAAGAATTGATATCTGAAAATGGCTTTTGAAGAAAAAAACATATTGAACCGTTTGTACATCGTTGCCGGATGTATGTTTCTCTTCGCGCTTGCAATAAGCATAAAGTTGATGAATATTCAGTTTGTAGATGGCGAAAAATATCGCGAACTGGCAAAGGAAAACACTACAAAGAATTTTGTAATTCCTGCAAATAGAGGGAATGTTTATGCAGATGATGGCAGTCTGTTGGCAACTTCCGTTCCGAAGTATGACATTCGTTTTGATGCGGTAACGGTTTCTTCCGAAGATTTCAAAGAAAATTTGCAGCCACTTTCCGAAGGCTTGAGCAAAATGTTTGGAAAACCGGTTTCCTATTACCAAAACATGTTTCGAAAAGCCCGCGCAGATAAAAATCGCTATCTGTTGGTGGTTAAAAATTTGGGCTATTCAAATTATATTAAAGTAAAAAACTTGCCCCTTTTTCGAAAAGGACCCTACAAAGGAGGTCTTATCGTGGAACAACGAACTGTTCGGGAACATCCTATTGGGCAAATTGCACAGCGCACCGTTGGCGACGAAGCTTTTGACCGTCCCGGCTATTATGCAGTAGGACTTGAAGGAGCATTCAATGATTTATTGACTGGAAAGGAAGGCCATCGTTTAAAGCAAAAAATAGCTCAAGGCCAGTGGAAGCCAGTTTATGACGAAAACGAAATTGAGCCTCAGGATGGCTACGATATAGTTTCAACCATAAACGTAAATATCCAGGACATTGCACATCACGCTCTGTTAAAACAGTTAGAATATTATGAGGCTGAGCACGGAAGCGTAATCGTGATGGAAGTTGCTACAGGCGAAATAAAAGCGGTTTCAAATTTGGGTCGCACTTCGAGCGGAACTTATTATGAAAAACTTAATTACGCTATTGGTGAATCCCACGAGCCCGGTTCTACTTTTAAGGTGATGGCTTTTATGGCCGCTTTGGAAGATAAGGTTATCGATACCAGTACTGTTGTTGATACTGGAAATGGTAGAAAAATTTTCTATGGAAAGGCTATAAACGATTCGCATCGAGGCGGTTTTGGGAAAATATCTGCGGCGCGCGCTTTGGAAGTTTCTTCAAATATTGGCTTGGCCACAATTATTGATAATGGCTATTCTAAAAAACCGAATAAATTTATCGATCGTTTAAAAAGTTGGCATTTAAATGAAAAGACTGGAGTTGCGATAAAAGGTGAAGGAGTGCCAATGATTCCTCAGCCAGGCGACAAAAAGTGGAGCAGGAACGCCTTGCCTTCTATGTCTTACGGTTATGGCTTAAGACTGACGCCTTTGCAAACCCTTACCTTTTATAACGCCATTGCGAATCACGGTGTAATGGTGAAGCCACGCTTTATCAAGGAAGTGAGGGCTTGGAATGAAAAGGTGACAACTTATGATACGAAAGTTATAAACCCCAAAATCTGCTCGGACGAAACCTTGAAAGAAATTACGGGAAATTCTTAAAAATACCGTAAAGCGTGGAACTGGAAAATCACTTTATTCTCCAGATTTCTCAATGGCCGGAAAAACAGGAACGGCCCAAACCGAATATTGGATGCCAGACTGGAAAAGCAACCGTCGCTATATTTCTTCGTTCTGCGGGTTTTTTTCCAGCGGAAAACCCTAAATATTCCTGTATTGTGATTATTCACAAACCAAGTACCAAAAAAGGCTTTTACGGAGCTGATGTTTCCGGGCCGGTATTTAAAAGAATAGCACAAAAAATATTTACAGATTCTCCAAATATTGATTCTGTGGAAGGAGTGGAGAAAACCGATCCAGTTATTGAAAAAGATTTTGAAAAGTACTATGCAAAGTTACGGCAACCTGCCAAAACCATTCCTAATGTTACGGGAATGGCGGGAATGGATGCGGTTTCATTATTGGAAAATTTGGGATTGAAAGTAAAGGTTGTAGGCAATGGAACTGTTTCAAGCCAATCCATAAAATCTGGAGAAACTCTTAAAAAAGGACAACTAATAACATTGAATTTATCGTGATATTATTAAAAGACATATTGTATAAAGTTACCATCGAAAGCGTCGTAGGAAGTACTTCCGTGGCAATAAACAATTTGGAGTTTGATTCGCGAAAAGTTTCTTTGAATGATGTTTTTATTGCAATAAAAGGAACGGTTTCAGACGGTCATCAATTACATAAAAAAAGCTGCAGATCAAGGTGCCTTGGCTATTATTTGCGAAACGTTACCTGAAAATATTGTGAATGGAATTACATACGTCCAGGTTTCAGATTCAGCACAAGGCGTTGGCAATTATGGCCGCAAATTATTACGGAAACCCTTCCGAAGAATTAAAACTTGTTGGAATAACAGGAACCAATGGAAAAACAACTGTTTCTTCTCTTTTATATCAACTTTTCAAAAAAGCGGGATTGGAGGCTGGATTGCTTTCCACAGTAAAAATAATGGTTGGCGATACTGAATTCAAAGCAACGCACACTACCCCCGATTCGTTGACAATCAACAAATATCTGCGGGAAATGGTGGATGCTGGTGTGGAATTTTGTTTTATGGAAGTAAGTTCTCATGGAATTCATCAAAAACGAACCGAAGGACTTCATTTTGTGGGCGGGGTTTTCACAAACCTTTCACACGATCATTTGGATTATCACAAAGATTTCGCTGAATACCGAGATGTAAAAAAATCATTTTTTGATGAATTGCCAAAAACTGCTTTTGCATTGGTAAATGTGGATGATAAAAACGGTTTGGTAATGCTTCAAAATACGAAAGCGAAAAAACAAACCTATGCCTTAAAAACCTATGCAGATTATAAAGCTCAAATTTTGGAAAGTCAATTTTCAGGGCAACTTCTGAAAATTAACAATCAAGAATTATGGGTAAAATTAATAGGTGGTTTCAATGCCTACAATCTTTTGGCAATCTACGGAACTGCGCAACTTTTGGGATTGAAGGAACTTGAAATCCTTCAAATTATGAGCACTTTGGAAAGTGTAGACGGACGTTTTCAATATTTAATTTCAGAAAAGAAAATTACCGCAATTGTTGATTATGCACATACGCCAGATGCTTTGAAAAATGTTTTGGAAACCATTAATAGTATCCGAACTGGAAATGAAGAAGTTATTACCGTTGTTGGCTGCGGCGGCGATCGCGATGCACAGAAACGCCCAGTAATGGGAAACATCGCTGCTTCAATGAGCACAAAAGTGGTTTTTACAAGTGACAATCCACGCACCGAAAATCCTGAAAAAATTATAGAACAAATTGAAACAGGTGTACCTGCCGAACATTATAAAAAAACAATTTCAATTACAAATAGAAAGGAAGCTATAAAAGCGGCTTGCCAAATGGCGCAGGAAAATGACATTATTTTAATTGCCGGAAAAGGCCATGAAACCTATCAGGAAATAAATGGAGAACGCTTTGATTTTGATGATTTTAAAATAGTAAACCAACTTTTAACAGCCCTAAACAAATAGCCAATGCTTTATTATCTTTTTGAATATTTGGATAAAACATACGATTTGCCGGGTGCGGGATTGTTCAATTTCATTACGTTCCGTGCTATTTTGGCGGTTATACTTTCTCTTTTTATCGCTTCAGTTTACGGAAAAAAAATAATCAATTATTTAAGAAGAAAACAAGTTGGTGAATCAATCCGCGATCTTGGCTTAGATGGCCAAAACGAAAAAGCGGGAACCCCGACTATGGGTGGGATCATTATAATTCTTGCCACACTAATTCCGGTTTTGCTCTTTGCGAAACTTGAAAATATTTATGTAATTCTCCTGATAGTTACCACGCTTTGGATGGGAACAATTGGCTTTATTGATGATTACATCAAAAAATTCAAAAACGACAAAGCAAGGCTTGCCGGGAATATTTAAAATTATCGGTCAAGTTGGGTTAGGACTTTTTGTAGGATCGACAATGTATTTTCATCCAGACATTGTTGTTCAACGAAATATTGTCGATCCAGGAACAGAGACTGAAATAATAGCCAAAGGGCCAACCAATGAATTTTATGTGAAAGACAAAGCGATGCTCACCACGATTCCTTTTGTGAAAGAAAACGAGTTTAATTATTCTAAATTAATCAGTTGGGCTGGAGAAGACTATAAAAGCTATGTCTGGCTGATTTTTATTCCAATTGTAATTTTTATCATCACAGCCGTTTCAAATGGGGCAAATCTCACCGATGGAATAGATGGACTCGCTGCGGGAACTTCGGCAATTATTGGAGTTACGCTCGCGCTTTTTGCTTGGGTTTCGGGCAACGTGATATTTTCTGACTATCTAAATATTATGTACATCCCGAATACGGGCGAAATGACCATTTTCATCACAGCATTCGTCGGAGCGCTTATTGGGTTTTTGTGGTATAATGCTTATCCCGCACAAGTATTTATGGGCGATACGGGAAGTTTGACAATTGGTGGAATTATAGCAGTAATAGCAATTGCAGTTCGAAAAGAATTATTGATACCAATCCTTTGCGGAATTTTTCTAATGGAAAACCTTTCTGTGGTTTTGCAAGTGAGTTGGTTTAAATACACAAAGAAAAAGTTCGGTGAAGGAAGGCGGATTTTCAGAATGTCGCCGCTACATCATCATTATCAAATAAAGGGATTCCACGAAAGCAAAATTGTAACCCGGTTTTGGATTGTGGGCATTTTCTTGGCAATTATCACCATTGTTACACTAAAAATAAGATAAAGTGAAACAACGATTGGTGATTTTGGGAGGAGGCGAAAGCGGAGTGGGAACAGCCATTTTAGGAAAAAAGAAAGGGTTTGAAGTGTTTGTTTCAGACTTTGGAAAAATAAAAGAGAAGTACAAACAAGTTCTTATAAATAATGAGATTGAATGGGAAGATGAAGGCCATTCCGAAGAAAAAATCCTTTCCGCAGACATTGTGATGAAAAGTCCGGGAATTCCCGATAAGGCGCCAATCGTTAAAAAGCTGCACGAAAAAGGAGTGAAGGTTATTTCTGAAATTGAGTTCGCTTCAAAATATACGAAAGCGACAATAGTTGGAATTACCGGAAGCAACGGAAAAACCACAACAGCAAGCCTGACTTACGAGTTGCTAAAAAACGGAGGGTTGAATGTGGCTTTGGGAGGAAACATCGGTAAGAGTTTTGCTGAACAAGTTTCCGAGGAAAAGTATGACAATTTTGTACTGGAGCTCAGCAGCTTTCAGCTTGACGGAATTGAAACCTTTGCGCCGCACATTGCGGTTTTGACCAATTTGAGTCCGGATCATTTGGATAGATATGATTACAAATATGAAAATTATATCGCTTCAAAATTCAGGATAACAATGAACCAAACCTCGCAGGATTATTTTATATACGATGCAGACGATGTAGAAATTATAAAATGGCTTTCACAAAACCCCATAAAATCGCAACCGCTGCCTTTTTCAACAAAAAAAGAACTGAATCAGGGAGCTTTCAAAAGAAACAACGAAATAATAATAACAATAGATAACAATCAATTTACTATGCCAATCGCAACAATAGGAATCCAAGGAGAACACAATGTAAAAAACGCAATGGCCGCTTCAACTGTAGCCACTTTATTAAGAATTAGAAAGCAGACAATTCGTGAAAGTTTGGAAGGATTTCAAGGTGTTGAACACCGTCTTGAAAAAGTTTTGAAAATCAATAATGTGATGTACATCAATGATTCCAAAGCCACAAATGTGAATGCAACTTTTTACGCCTTAGACAGTATGGAAAACCCAACCGTTTGGATTTTAGGTGGGGTGGACAAAGGAAACGACTACAGCGAACTTTTACCATTGGTAAACGAAAAAGTAAAGGCGATAATCTGTTTGGGGGTAGATAATGAAAAAATCATTAACGCCTTTGGAAACGTTGTTGACACGATAATTGAGACAGATTCTATGGCAATGGCCGTGCAAGTTGCATACAAACTGGCTGAAAGAAATAACACCGTTCTTCTTTCCCCAGCCTGTGCAAGTTTTGATTTATTTGAAAATTACGAAGACCGCGGAAGACAGTTTAAGGAAGCAGTTAGAAATCTATAATTTTTTTTAAAAACAAGATATTTTCTAGTGAAAAACATTTTTCAATACATACAGGGCGATAGAGCAATTTGGGGAGTAGTAGGCCTTTTGGCGCTGTTTTCCTTTTTGCCTGTTTACAGCGCGAGTAGCAATCTTGCATACTTGTATGGGGATGGAAGTACACTACCATATCTTTTCAAGCATTTTGCCCATCTGGTGTTGGGTTTTGCAATTTTGTATGGCGTACACAAAATTCCGTATCATTATTTCAGGGGGCTGTCTATAATTGCAATTCCTGTAGTTATTTTACTTTTAATTATAACGATGGCAGAAGGAACGACCATTGAAGGAGCTAACGCCAGCCGTTGGATTCGGGTGCCTTTTGTTGGGGTTACGTTCCAGACATCAACATTGGCGGGTGTGGTTTTAATGACTTATGTTGCGCGTTATTTATCACGAATAAAGGACAAAGCTGTTACTTTCAAGGAAACGCTATTGCCGCTCTGGGTGCCTGTTTTTATTGTACTAGCCTTAATCTTGCCAGCCAACTTTTCTACCACTGCCATTTTCTTTGCAATGATTGTCATGTTGGTTTTTATAGGCGGTTATCCCTTAAGATATTTGGGAATTATACTTGGCGCAGGCTTGATTTTTCTAACGCTATTTGTACTGGCGGCAAAGGCATTTCCCGGCGTTTTTCCAAACCGGGTAGATACTTGGATTAGCCGTGTTGAAAGTTTTAGTGATAATGAAGATACTGAAGCAGATTACCAAATAGAAAAAGCGAAAATAGCAATAGCCTCTGGTGGTGTTACAGGTATGGGACCTGGAAAAAGTGTTCAAAAAAACTTTTTGCCACAGTCTTCCTCAGATTTTATTTACGCAATAATTGTTGAGGAATTTGGACTTATTGGAGGTCTATTTTTAATGGTTCTTTACCTGTTTTTGCTTTTCAGAATTGTAGTAGTCGCACATAAATCAACGTCTATTTTTGGAAAATTGCTCGTCATTGGCGTTGGTCTGCCTATTGTTTTTCGGGCAATGATAAATATGGCAGTTGCCGTGGAATTATTCCCCGTAACGGGTCAAAACTTACCCTTGATAAGTAGTGGAGGAACCTCCATTTGGATGACGTGTTTAGCGTTGGGAATGGTTTTAAGTGTAAGTGCAAAAAGAGAAGTAGCCGTTAAAGAAGAAAAGGAAGAAAACCCATTGGATATTTTAAGCGAAGCAATTTGAAACATAAATTCATCATATCAGGCGGTGGAACCGGAGGTCATATTTACCCTGCGGTTGCTATTGCTAACGAGTTAAAAATTCGTTTCCCTGAGGCTAAATTTTTGTTTGTTGGAGCAAAGGATAGAATGGAAATGGAAAAAGTGCCACAGGCAGGTTATAAAATTATAGGTCTTTGGATTTCAGGTTTACAAAGAAGTTTATCACTTCAAAATTTGATGTTTCCCTTAAAACTTGTTTCTAGTTTGCGTAAATCTCAGAAAATCCTAAAGGATTTCAAGCCTGATGTTGCAATAGGAACTGGCGGATATGCCAGTGCCCCGTTACTTCGAATGGCAGCGTTACGAGGCGTTCCATGTATAATTCAAGAACAAAACAGCCATGCTGGAATCACAAACAAGTGGCTGAGCGGTAAAGTTCAAAAAATATGTGTGGCTTACGAAGGGATGGAAAATTTTTTCCCTTCTGAAAAAATAAAACTCACGGGCAATCCCGTACGTCAGGACTTATTGGTAATTTCTTCTAAAAAAGAAGAGTCAATGGCTTTCTTCAATTTGAAAAAAGAAAAGAAAACGTTATTGGTTTTGGGCGGAAGTTTGGGCGCTCGACGAATAAATCAGTTGATTGAAAAATCATTGCCCTTTTTTGAAAAAAACAATTTACAAGTCAT
Source organism: uncultured Flavobacteriaceae bacterium (assembly GCA_963805885.1). GTDB lineage: Bacteria > Bacteroidota > Bacteroidia > Flavobacteriales > Flavobacteriaceae > Aequorivita. The sequence goes on along the minus strand of CAWDWC010000017.1, from coordinate 25,162 downwards.
TTGGCAATGTGGAAAATATTATGAAGAAGCATATAAAAATAAAGGTTCCCAAACTGTCCAAATTCATCCTTTTTTAAACCGAATGGATTTGGCATACGCAGCCGCAGATTTCATCATTTCACGAGCAGGTGCGCTTTCCGTTTCTGAGTTGTGTTTAGTGGGCAAACCTGTTGTCTTTATTCCATCACCTAACGTGGCCGAAGACCACCAGACCAAAAATGCAATGGCAATTTCAGAAAAAAATGCTGCGTTGTTAATTAAAGAAAGTGAGCTGGATTCCAAATTTGAAAATGATTTTTCAGCATTGGTTTCTTCCGAAGAAAAACAACGGATGCTTTCGGAAAACATTAAAAAACTAGCAAAACCAAATGCTACAAAAGATATAGTTGAAGAGATTGAAAAATTATTGAAAACAAAAAATTGAAAGATTTAAGCCAAATACAAACCTTATACTTCGTCGGTATCGGCGGCATTGGAATGAGTGCGCTTGCACGATATTTCAAAATGCAGGGCAAAGCTGTTTTTGGGTATGACAAAACTTCAACTGATTTAACGGAGGAATTGATTGCTGAAGGAATTCCCGTGACTTTCATCGATGAAATTTCGGAAATTCAAAAAGAAGTCCTCTCAAAGGAAAATGTGTTGGTAGTTTATACGCCAGCAATTCCGAAAGCAAATAAAATCTTGAATCATTTCTTTTCTGAAGAATTTTCAATTATGAAACGCGCCGAACTTTTAGGCGAAGTCTCAAAGCACACACTTTGTCTCGCAGTCGCTGGAACGCACGGAAAAACAACAACTTCGGCTATTTTGGGCCATTTATTGGCAGAATGCAACATGCCGGTAACTGTTTTTTTGGGCGGAATAGCTGAGAATTACAATTCAAATTTTATCTATAAAGGCAGTGAAATAACCGTAGTGGAAGCTGATGAATTTGACCGTTCATTTCTTCAGCTACGTCCAGATATTGCTTGTATAACCTCTATGGATGCAGACCATTTGGATATTTATGGAGATGCCGCTGAAATAGAAAATGCTTTTAGAACTTTTACGGGTTTGGTTGAAAAAGAAGAAAATGTGTTTATTAAAAAGAATCTTCCATTGGATGGAATGACTGTTGCAGTTGAAGAACCAGCAGATTACGAAGCACAGCATGTAAAAATAAAAGACGGGGCATATATTTTTGACTTAAAAACACCGAACGGAACTTTGGAAAATTTAACTTTCAATCTTCCCGGTCACCATAATCTTACAAATGCCATTATGGCTTTGGGCATGGCAATTTTAGCAGGCTCCCCAACCGATTGCCTGTCCAAAGCATTGGCATCTTTTAAAGGTGTGAAACGACGTTTTTCCTATAAAATTAAATCAGAGAATTTGGTTTTGATAGATGATTACGCGCACCATCCCACAGAAATTGATGCATTATTTCAAGCAGTGGATGAAATGTATCCGAATGATCACAAACAGATTGTTTTTCAGCCGCATCTTTTTAGTAGAACAAGAGATTTTGCAGAAGGTTTCGCCAAAAGTCTTTCGCAATTTGACGAAGTGGTGCTGTTGGATATTTATCCCGCGCGTGAAGAGCCTATTGAAGGAATTACCTCAGAATGGCTTTTAAATCAAGTGGATGCGCAATATAAAAGGTTGGTATTTAAATCAGCTTTGCCTGAAGTATTATTGAAATCGAAATGCAGGATAAAACTACTTGTAGGTGCCGGAGACATTGGTGCCGAAGTAAATAATATAACCCAAAAATTAAAGAATGAAGCGTAGTATTGAATTCATAAAATTTATTTTATTGCTCGGGTTGATGGCATTTCTTTTCAGTTTTAGTAAAAAGCGAAACGACGCTCGGAAAATCACGAAAATTGATATTGAATTTGTGGATGAAAATAGCCCTTTCATTACCTACAATTCAGTTAATAAATTGTTGATACAAAATCAAGAGAAGGTTACGAGCGTAGGTAAAGAAACTTTAGTTTTGAAGAAGATGGAGCAAAGACTTCGGGAAAACCCTATGATTCGTGATGCTCAGGTCTATGTATCGGTTGCTGGTACTTTGGGGGCAAAAATTGAACAGCGTAAACCTATAGGCAGAGTATCAGCTTCGCCGGATTATTATTTAGATGCAGACGGAATGAAGATGCCGTTGTCCGATGTTTATTCAGCGAGAGTGCCAATAATTACGGGAACTTCAAAAAATAATTTCAACGAAGTTACCCCATTGTTGCTTAAAATTGAAAAAGATGAATTTATGAGAAGCAGCGTGGTGGGTCTAAATCGAAAAACAGATGGCGACATTGAGTTGCAGCTTCGAAAAGTGGATTTTAAAGTTCTTTTCGGAAAACCTGAAAACATTGAAAAAAAGTTTCAAAACTTTAAGGCATTTTATAAAAAAACAAAACAGGACAGTACGCTAAATTGTACAATATGGTAAACCTGAAATTTAACAGTCAAGTAATAGCCACAAAAAAGTAAGGCCATGGAAAACGATAATATTGCTGTAGGATTGGACATTGGGACTACCAAGATAGTTGCTATGATTGGTAGGAAAAATGATTATGGCAAAATGGAAGTATTGGGAATTGGAAAGGCAAAAAGCCTTGGTGTGCACCGCGGTGTGGTGAACAACATTACCCAGACCATTCAATCCATTCAGCAAGCTGTGCAAGATGCTGAGACTTCTTCTGGAATGAAGATAAAAGAAGTAGTTGTTGGTATTGCAGGTCAGCATATTAGAAGCCTTCAGCATAGTGATTATATTACCCGTCCAAACGGGGAAGATGTTATTAGCGAAGAAGATATTGACCGTCTTTGCAACCAAGTCCACAAACTTGTAATGCTTCCGGGCGAAGAAATACTGCACGTATTGCCACAGGATTTTAAGGTAGATGGACAGGCTGAGGTAAAAGAACCTATTGGAATGTATGGCGCACGTTTGGAAGCCAATTTTCACGTTGTTGTGGGACAGGTTTCTTCCATCAGAAATGTGGGAAGATGTATTAAAAGTGCAGGATTGGAGCTTTCTGCAATTACTTTAGAGCCCTTGGCATCTGCAAAAGCAGTTTTAAGCCAAGAGGAAAAGGAAGCAGGGGTAGCGCTGATTGATATAGGAGGCGGAACGACTGATTTAGCCATTTTCAAAGATGGAATCATTCGTCACACGGCAGTAATTCCTTTTGGCGGAAATGTGATTACTGAAGACATCAAAGAAGGCTGCTCTATTATTGAAAAGCAGGCGGAATTACTGAAAATTAAATTTGGTTCCGCTTGGCCCGGTGAAAACAAAGACAACGAAATAGTTTCTATTCCTGGACTTCGCGGAAGGGAACCGAAAGAAATAAGTTTAAAAAATCTTTCAAAAATAATCCACGCACGTGTAATCGAGATTATCGAGCAAGTGTACATGGAAATCAAAAATTACGGACACGAGGATCAAAAAAAGAAGCTTATTGCTGGAATAGTGCTTACTGGAGGTGGAGCGCAGCTTCAGCATATAAAACAATTAGTGGAATACATCACTGGAATGGACACGCGAATCGGTTATCCGAACGAGCACTTAGCAGGTGATAGTGATTCAGAAACTACCAGCCCAATGTATGCAACCGCAGTGGGTCTTGTGCTGAACAGTTTGGAAAGTAAAGAAAAATCTTCATTAATGAAACGTTTTCCGCACGAAGAAACTGAACAGGAGAAAGAAGGAAAAGTTGAAACACCAGAAGTTGAAAAAAAGGGAGAAAAATCTAAAGAAAAAGAACAGAAGACATCAAAAAAGTTTTTTGATAAATGGGCCGAAAAATTCAAAGAGTTTTTGGATAACGCCGAGTAATTAAGAATTGAAAAAAGAAAAGGACCACAAATAGAAAAATATGAGCAGCAAAACAGAATTTGACAACATTTCATTCGACCTGCCAAAGAACCAATCAAACGTGATTAAGGTGATTGGTGTAGGTGGTGGAGGAAGTAACGCCATAAACCATATGTTCAGCCAGGGCATAAAGGGAGTTGACTTTGTAATATGCAATACAGATTCACAAGCATTGGAAAACAGTCCAGTGCCAAATAAAATTCAGTTAGGAGTTTCCCTTACTGAAGGTTTGGGTGCAGGTGCGAACCCAAAAGTTGGCGAGCAATCGGCTGTGGAAAGTATGGAAGAGATCCGCAGTATGCTTACCACAAATACCAAAATGATTTTCATTACTGCCGGAATGGGAGGTGGTACAGGTACGGGTGCCGCGCCAATTATTGCAAAAATGGCCAAGGATATGGATATTCTTACTGTGGGGATTGTAACCATTCCTTTCCAGTTTGAAGGAAAAACCAGAAATGACCAAGCCCATATTGGGGTTGAAAAATTGCGCCAAAATGTGGATTCTTTAGTGGTTATCAATAACAATAAATTACGTGAAGTTTATGGAAACCTAGGTTTTAAAGCAGGTTTCTCAAAAGCAGATGAAGTTTTGGCCACCGCTGCTCGTGGTATAGCCGAAGTAATCACGCACCACTATACCCAAAACATTGACCTTCGCGATGCCAAAACCGTGCTTGCAAATAGCGGTACTGCTATTATGGGAAGCGCCACAGCTTCAGGAGCCAATAGAGCAAAAGAGGCCATTGGCAGAGCCTTGGATTCACCCTTACTGAACGACAATAAAATTAAAGGAGCCAAAAACGTGTTACTGCTAATTGTTTCAGGTTCCGATGAAATTACGATTGATGAAATTGGCGAAATCAGTGATCATATTCAAGATGAAGCTGGCCACAGCGCAAACATCATTATGGGTGTGGGCGAAGAGGAAAGCCTTGAAGGTTCTATTTCTATCACCGTGATTGCCACGGGTTTTAATGTTGAGCAACAGAACGAAATAGTAAATACAGAAACAAAAAAAATAATCCACACTTTAGAAGATGAACAAAAGGCGGAACAAAACCTTATGCCAAAAGCTACAGCTACGTCAGTGCGTTTGCCTGAGAAGCCTTTAAATGTAGTGCCTGAGGCTAAACCCCCCATTGTGAAGCACACCCTTTTTGATGACTCGGAAATTGAGGAAAAATCTCCTTTTGATGGTTATATAAAAACTTCGGAATTGCTAAAAAACTTAAATGTTTCTTACGAAGAGGTTGAAGTTGAAAACATTCAGGAATTTAATCAAGTAGAAATCAATAAGATAAATGTAAACGAATTTGTGATCCTTGAAGCGCCAAAAAAGCTGGAAGAAGAAAAGAAGGGTACATCTGAAAATGACGCAGAAGAACAGATACTTATGTTTGATCTTCCAATAAATTCTTCTAAAAAATCGTCAGAAAGCGAAAAAAAGGAAGAAGCAGTCTTTTTTAACCTTGAAGAAATTGAAGTTCAAGATCACGTTGAAATTATACCTATAACAGAAGTTTCCGGAGAGGGAATAAAGCGATATAGTTTAGATGATTATCAAGAAGTTGAAAATCGTTTAACCAATGCAAAGCCCTCAAAAGTAGTTGCCGAAGAAATGGATGATGAAGAAATTGTGTTTGAAAAAAGAACTGTTTCAGAGCCAAGTACAAACGATTCAAACGTTCAAAGCGAGGCAGACCCACTAAATTCTCCAATCTCAAAAATTTTGAGTGATCGTACCGAAGAACGCAAAAGAAAAATGAAGGAGTTCAATTATAAATTCAAGAATAGTCCTTCACGTATCGATGAGATTGAAAAGCAGCCTGCATACAAACGTATGGGCATCGATCTGAACGAAACCAAAAATGAAACGAATATTTCGAGAACATCCGTGAATACGGATGACGATGAGATTGAGTTGCGTAAAAACAATTCATTTCTACATGATAATGTAGACTAAGTGATACTTTTTCACTTAAAGCAGGGCCCGAATTTCAGTTTTGATTTCGGGCTTTTTTTTAGGTGATATATTTGCTTCCAATAATCTAAATTTTACTGTTTCGAATTTCCGCATTATTGAGTATCTTCGCACTCTATAAAAAAACACACAGAAATGAGCTTACAGGAAAAGGTAATGGAGGCGATGAAAACCGCGATGAAAACAAAAGACACACAATCTTTAGAGGCGTTGCGTTCGGTAAAATCTGCATTGCTTTTGGCACAGACAGAAACTGGCTCTAAGGCAGAATTGACAGAAGATGAAGAAATAAAATTACTTCAAAAACAGGTTAAGCAAAGAAAGGACAGTGCTACTATTTATAAACAGCAAAACCGCCTAGACCTTGCGGAACCAGAATTGATTCAAGCTAAAGTTATTGAACAGTTTTTGCCACAACAGTTAAGCGAAGAAGAAGTAAGTGAAATCGTAAATGAAATAATTGCCGAAACCGGAGCGTCATCAATGGCAGATATGGGAAAGGTAATGGGACTGGCTAGTGCAAAGCTTGCGGGAAAAGCTGATGGTAAAACCATTTCAACAGTAGTAAAATCTAGATTGTCTTAAAATAGCTTTAATGGCCGCGTGGCGCAACTGAATAGCGCATCAGATTTCGGCTCTGAGGGTTGGGGGTTTGAATCCCTTCGCGGTCACGAATAAATAAAAAGGGAGAAAAAAGTTTTGAGCTTGCTCAAGAAACTTTTTTCTCCCTTTTTATTTTCAAAGCGGAGCTTTGAGGGATCACCGAAGGTAATCCTAATCGTGGAATAACAAGGTTATATTTGCTCAAGATTTTAAATTTTCCTTTTCTATTTTCAAAGCGGAGCTTTGAGGGATGCGTAAAGCAAACCGAACCCATCCTAATGTACTCAAAAGCAATTAAAAATGTGTTAATTAGCAGTACATTAATTGCGATAGCGGCTATCAATAATTAACTTTATCATTTAAATAGGTTTAATTTAAAAATCAAAGTTATGTTTACCATTGTAAATGGACTTCCTGAAGATATTTTAGGTGTCGTTATTTCTGGGAAAACCACTAAAGAAGATTACGATAAACTCAATCCACTATTAGAGAAGCACAAATCAATGCACGGAACTATTAAGTTTTTTGTAGAAATTGATGAGTTGAATTATACTGCAAAAGCTATGTGGGAAGATTTTAAAGTAGGTCTCCACTATTGGCGAGACATTAAAACTGTAGCGATAGTTACAGACAAAGAATGGTTGGAAAAATCCATTGAGGCTTTTGGTTCAATTATTCCAGGAATGAAAACTAAAGGTTTTGAACTGCATGAACGCCAAGAAGCCTTAGCGTGGTTAAAAAAACAAAAAGCGTAAGGACTTTTCATCATTCTTAAACGCCAAATTGTTTTAAATGATGATCCAAATGTTTGTACTGCATCTGACCCCATTGTTGTGGTGTAAATTTTCCAAATATGGGATGTGGATGCCATTGTGTTTGGTTTTTTTTAGTGTGAAATTCGTCAACTAATAGTAAAAGCGCTGCTCTTTCGGTTTCGAAATCCTTGTTTTCCAATAATTTTGAAAGACGTAGCGGTAGGTAAATTTTGTCTCCATGGTTTATCGTTGTAAAGTGATTTCTTGAAAAGAAACGCCAAAGGAAAGTACTGTTTTTTTATATTCCTTTTTCTAAAGAAACATTCAAAGGCTGCTGACATGGTGAAGTGCTTGGCCAATGTCCATTTTCCCCCACTTACGTTCACTGTCCGGTTTAAGCGATTAATTCTTTTCTTTATTTCGGCATAGGGTTCTTCATCAAAAAGTGATTTCATACTTTAATAATTAATTTTAAACGAATAAATTTATTCAATTTTAATTTGAAACTGATTTTCACAATAGAATATTATTTGGAAAAATATTTCCCATATACCATTCATTATTATCTTTAAGGAAACAGAAATCATTTTGGAAGAAAACAATTCATTTTCGATTAAAAACTGGAACGAAGATGACCGCCCACGAGAAAAAATTCTGCTAAAAGGCCGCATTGCATTAAGTGATGCAGAACTTATTGCTATTTTAATTGGTTCCGGTAGCCGCAATGAAAGCGCCGTTTCGCTGAGCCAAAGCGTATTTTGCTTCTGTCGGAAACAATTTAACGAACTTGGTAGGCTTTCCTTTTCTGATTTAATGGAAGTTTAAGGGAATAGGTGAAGCCAAAGCTATCAGCATAGCTGCGGCAATGGAACTAGGCCGGAGGAGAAGGAGCAGCGGAAGCTTTGGAACAAAAGAAAATTACTTCCAGCAATTCTGTTTTTGAATATATGCAACCCATTATTGGCGAACTTCCGCATGAGGAATTCTGGATTTTATATTTAAATAATTCCAACAAAATCATCAAGAGCGCCCAATTAAGTAAGGGCGGAATAACCGGAACGGTTGTAGATGTTCGATTGGCTTTTAAGGAAGCCTTGCAGTTAGGTGCTGTGGGAATTATTTTAGCACACAATCATCCCTCTGGAACGCTTGAAACCCAGTCAGGCAGATATTCAGCTTACAAAAAATTAAAATTGGCAGGAGATAGCCTGGACATAAAAGTGCTGGATCACCTTATAATTACCGAAAAAGCGTACTTTAGCTTTGCCGATGAAAATATGCTGTAATCTCAATATGCTTTTAATCTACACCCAAAAACTCACCCCGCGAATTTCCTATATCTTTAAGCATATTTGCTTGCGTATTTTGGGAATTGATGTTTTGTTTACATCCGTTATTGAGGAATTTATTTCACATACTGGCCCTAAAATTTCCTACGGGAAAAAGCCTCTGGGCAACGAACTTTTCTTCCAAAGTTATGGTCTTTTGGAACAACAAGGTTTTGAGTCCATTGAGATAACTGTAAAAAAATGGGATGACACGTTTGGTTTTTTTTCGGTTTCAACCCAAAGCCATTTGCCATTTGATATCTTTTCTGCCAGTTTTTATATGATTTCACGCTATGAGGAATATCTACCGCACGTAAAAGATGAAACAGGCCGTTTTATGGCCTCTGAAAGCTTGGCTTTTAAAGAAGGATTTCTCCATCAACCTGTTGTGGATATTTGGGCATATATTTTCAAGGGAAAACTTTTGGAAACTTTTCCCGAAATGATTTTTCCAGAAAAAAATCTAACGGTTCATCCCGTAATTGAGGCTGCCCAACCCTATGCCTACAAACAAAAAGGTATTTTTCGTTCTTTTGTGGGCTATGCAAATAATTTTTTTCAAGGGAAGTTTCGAAACATTATAGCTCGCACTCAAGTAATATCGGGCTTAAAACGTGATCCATTGGACACATTTAAATGGATTGTAAACAAAGCAACAAGAAGCAAGTTTAACCTTACCGTTTTCTTTCTTTTGGGAAATTCATTAATCTTTGACGAAAGCATGAACACCCATAGGCAGAAGTTCAAAATGCTTATAAAGTATGTGTCTGATTATAAAGAAGTGGGACTTATTTTCTCATTTGGCGCATTAAGTAATTATGAAATGCTGAAAAGCGAAAAGCGCAGAATGGAGGAAATTACTAACCGTTCTTTGGGCAGCTCCATGAACTCTGAATATTTGGTGAACCTACCTGATATATACCGACATTTAGTAGAACTGGAAGTGAAAAAAGACTATACAATGGTTTTTCGGGATACGGTTGGCTTTCGGGCCGGTACCTGCACACCTTTTCTTTTCTATGATTTAGATTACGAAATTAAAACACCTCTGGTGGTTCATCCAGTAGCTATGACCACATTTGCTTTTCAAAAAAAATATGCTTCAGATATTGAGAAAACGGTAACTACTACCATTGCTGCTGTGGCTAAAGTTAATGGAACTTTCACGATGATTTTTTCAAACAAGGATTTTGCTTTTACGGAAAACAATAAAGTTTGGCGAAACATATTTTCTGAAAAATTAGACGGATATGCCCAATAGTAATATTACAGACGTTTTTTTTGACCTCGACCACACTCTTTGGGACTTTGACAAGAATTCTGCTTTGGCTTTTGAACGAGTTTTTCAAAAGTATAAAATTGACTTGCCAGTGACCGATTTTTTGAAAGAATACGAGCCCATTAATTTAATTTATTGGAAAAAATACAGGGAAGAAACGGTGACAAAAGAACAACTTCGCAGGGGACGACTCACCGAGACTTTTGATCTTTTCAATATAAAGTTTCCACTTGAAACAATAGATATATTGGCAACTTGCTACATTGAAGAGCTTCCTATAGACAACCACCTTTTTGAAGATACAATTGAAATTCTTGAATATCTTTCAAAAAAATATAATCTTCACATAATTACCAACGGTTTTGAGGAAGTACAGCATCTCAAGCTTAAAAATAGCGACATAAAAAAGTATTTTGCATCAATTACCACTTCCGAAGAGGTAGGGTTAAAGAAGCCCAATCCTGTTATATTTAAAACCGCTCTTATAAAAGCTTCCACCGTGCCACAAAAAAGTATAATGATTGGCGACAGTTTTGAAGCTGATATTATTGGAGCAGAAAATGTTGGAATGCGTACTTTGTTTTTTAATTATAGAAATGAAATTGTAGCTGAAACCTATATTGCTGTTAATAAACTTTCAGAAATTAAAAGGCATTTGTAGTAATAATCCTGCATAAGTATACGTTAACCACAAGTAAATTATCCCCACTTATGAATAAAACCCTATCCCTGCCTATTTTTGTGGTATGTGTATGCCTTTTTTTTACAGCCTGTATACAGGATACCGATTTTGACCAAGCCGAGGATATTGCCCTTACGCCAGTTGTTGAACTGGACTTGATTTATTTCAACCTTCGGGCAGATCAATTTTTTGACACCATAAATTCCAACCCTGTCTTTACTGTTCGCGATACTACTGAGATTAAATTTTTGGATGATAGTAGCTTACAGGAGAGCCTGAAAAGAGCAGAGTTCTATTTTAAGTTTACCAATAGTATTCCTAGAAGTTTTCAAGTAGATTTTCAATTTTTAAGTGAAACGAACGATACAACATACGTTGCCGGAACCTCTGTTTCCGAAGGCACCCCAACCGCACCAGTAATTACCGAATTTGTTGAAAATGTAGAAGGCGATAATATTTTGCAAATTACGCAAGCAAATAAAGTTGTGGTTTCTGTAACCATACCTTCTTCCGATGAAAATTTGGAAGGTACATTGAATCTAAAATCCAAAACCACCTACTTTTTGGAATACTAATACGATGCGAAATTTTTTAACTATCATACTATCCCTCTCGGGCTTCTTTGCTATTTCTCAAAATAAGCAAATACTCTATGGTTTTGATGACGTTCCCCAGTCATTGATGATTAATCCTGGAGGCAAAGTGACTCAAAAAAAACACTATGGAATCCCTTTTTTGTCCCAAATACACTTTAATGGAGGCTCGTCTGGAGTATCGGTATATGACATTTTTAAAGATGGAAATGACAATATAAACGACCGGATAACTAAAAAAATATTCGAAATGAAGAATACTGATTTCTTCACGGCCACACAGCAGTTAGAACTTATTAATTTTGGGTGGCGCGCAAAGAATGAAATATATTTTTCTGGAGGGATCTATCAGGAATTTGATTTTATAGCCTACTTCCCAAGAGATTTGGCAATTCTTGCCTGGGAGGGAAACCGCGATTATTTGAATTATGAATTCGATTTAGGGGAAATAAGTACTACTGGTGATTTTATGACCGTTTATCATTTTGGGGTGAACAAACAGATTACGGAAAAACTAACAGTGGGCGCACGGCTTAAAGTATATTCCAGTATGTTTAGCTATAGAAGTGTTAATAATACGGGAACCTTTGTAACCACTTTGGGTAATGAAAATACTGAAAATATCTACGAGCATACAGTGCGAAATGCTGATGTTATTGTGGAAACCTCTGGTTATGCTTCATTGCGGGAATTGGATGGTGCTTCGCAGGTTACAAGTGAAATTTTGGGACGTGCTTTTTTTGGGGGCAATATTGGAGTAGGAGTGGACTTAGGTTTTAATTATGATATTAATGAAGCCTTTACACTTTCAGCAAGCGCGCAGGATGTTGGAGCGATTTTTCATTCAAAAGATGTTGAAACTTATCGCGCCCACGGCGATTATACGTTGAACGGGATAAACCTAATTTTTCCTCCATTGAATCAAGGGGAAAGTACTTTCCCGTATTACGATGATCTTGAAAATGAAATAGAGCAGGAAATCCCAATAGATACACTGCACAATTCATATACACAGTTTCGTCCCGTCAAGATAAATGCAGGATTGAGCTTTGGTTTTGGTAGGTTTAACTCCTCTGGCGCTTGTGATTGTTTGAATGCGGAAGGAAGTACACTTCATAAGCAGAATGTGGGATTTCAATTCTATTCTATTTTTAGGCCGAAGGGACCCCAAATGGCGGGGACCCTTTTTTATCATAGAAGGCTAACAGATTATTTATCGGCTAAAGCAACTTATACTGTGGATTCCTACTCTTTTTCCAATGTCGGGCTGGGTGTTTCTGCAGATATTGGGAAATTTAATGTTTATCTAGCTGCGGACAATCTGGTAAATTATGGTAATTTGGCAAAAGCAAAAAATGTATCTTTACAGTTAGGTTTTAATATTATAATTGACGAAGAATGACACGACTTTTACTACTTTCCATTTCCTTATTTTTAGCGACCAATGCAATTTCACAGAATACAAATTTGAGTGATTATAGCTACGTTGTTATTCCTGAACAATTTGATTTTTTAAAAGGAAGAGATCAGTTTCAAATGAACTCTATGTCAAAATTCTACTTCGAAAAAAGTGGATTCAATGCTTATTTGGCAGACTCGGCGCCAAATGCCAATCGTTGTGATGGCCTTTATGCAAATGTAGAAGAGCTTAAAAGTATTTTTGGGACGAAACTGCAAATAGTATTAAAAGACTGTAACGATAACGAAATATACAGAAGCCAAGAGGGAAAAAGCAAGTATAAAGAATATGATAAAACATATCAAGATGCGCTTAGAAAAGCATTTAATAGCGTTGAAGCAATGGGTGTGAATCAAAAAGATGTGGTGCTTTTAAGCGATACGCTAACAATACTTCAATTTCTAAACAAAAAAAAACAATTTCGGAGGATGCTGAACTAACAAAACCAAAAGTTTCAGTAGTTTCAGGAAATCTGCTTCCCGATGCGAAATTTTCAAATTATTCCAGTAACGGAAAAACATTTCTACTTAGAAAAACCACAGAAGGTTATTCTTTATATGAAGAATCTACCGGCTCGGAAGATGGACTTTTGCTGAAAGGAAAATTAATCGTCATGGATAATTTGGTTAAGTATATGGATACTTCGGGAAATCTATTTGATGCTTCTTTTGACCCTTCGGGAAATCTAGTTATTAAGAATAGTTCTTCTAAAACTATCTATCTGTCCCAAGACTAAAAGTTGTATTTTTCTTTCCAAAGCTGTTTTAGATAATTTTTCAGGGCATTTTCTTTTGGATTATTCCCGGGTTTATAAAACGTAGTTCCCTTTATTTCTTCGGGTAAAAATTCGTGCGGAACAAAATTGCCTTCATAATTGTGCGCATACTCATATTCCTTCCCGTAGCCCAATTGCTTCATAAGCTTCGTTGGGGCATTCCTGATGGACAAAGGCACGGATAGGTCGCCTGTTTGCCGAACGGTTTGTTGCGCCTCGCCAATGGCTTTGTATGAAGCATTGCTTTTATGGGAGGTTGCCAAATAAATAGCACATTGGCTCAAAATGATTCGTGCTTCCGGATAGCCAATGGTATTGACGGCCTGAAAGGTACTGTTCGCTAACACCAACGCGGTCGGGTTTGCATTCCCAATATCTTCAGAAGCGAGGATGACCATTCTTCGCGCGATGAATTTTATGTCTTCACCGCCTTCAATCATTCGTGCCAGCCAATATACGGCTGCATTTGGATCGCTGCCGCGAATTGATTTTATAAAAGCCGAAATGATATCGTAATGTTGTTCGCCGGTTTTGTCATAAAGCACCGTGTTTTTTTGCGCTTTTTGCATTACTAGCTCGTTGGTGATTGAAACTTTTTCGCTGCTTTCCGAAAGAATAACCAGCTCCAATATATTAAGCAGTTTCCTTGCATCACCGCCTGAAAGCCTTATTAACGCTTCAGTTTCCTGCAGTTTTACTTTTTTGGAAGATAGAAGTTTGTCTTCCTTTATGGCCTTTTTAAGCAGGGTTTCTAAATCTTCGCGGCTAAAAGCTTCCAAAACATACACCTGACACCGCGATAAAAGTGCAGGAATTACTTCAAAACTGGGGTTTTCAGTAGTAGCTCCAATAAGTGTTATCCAGCCTTTTTCAACAGCGCCGAGCAACGAGTCCTGTTGCGATTTGCTGAAACGATGTATTTCATCAATAAAAAGAATTGGGTTTTTTGTAGAAAACAGTGTGTCGCTTTTCTTCGCTTTCTCAATCACTTCTCTAACTGCGGCCACACCACTGTCTACTGCACTTAACGTATAAAAAGGCCTTCCACTTTCATTGGCAATTATGTTTGCGAGCGTGGTCTTTCCCGTTCCTGGTGGTCCCCAAAATAGCATGGAAGGAATCATTCCCGTTTTTAATTGGGAGGTAAGCGAACCTTTTGGTCCAACCAAATGTTGCTGACTTAAATATCCTTCGAGAGTATTAGGGCGAATTCGTTCGGCGAGTGGAGCGTTCATATATTTACAAAATTACAATTTTAATAAATCGGTTTCACTGACAATTTATCATAAATTTGATTTTGGGTTTGTTTTTGTAATAAAGTAGTTATGTCAAATCAATTGAAATTTTCTAATTCGGTTATTCTCTATCCTTTACTTTTTGTAATGGTGTTGTGGATAGTTTTTTGGGTAGAAAGCGTTTTTGGGTATAATTTCAATTCATATGGAATTTACCCAAGAAGGATGGAAGGTCTGCGCGGTGTGATTTTTAGCCCATTTATTCACGGCAATTTAGAGCATCTATTTAACAATTCTGTTCCTTTGTTTGTCTTGACCGCTGCGCTATTTTATTTTTATAGAAATGTACGTTGGAAGGTTTTGTTTTTTGGTCTTTTGTTGACAGGTTTTGCCACTTGGTGCATTGGTCGGGCGTCTTTGCACATTGGTGCAAGTGGGGTAATATATTTACTTGTGGCTTTTTTATTTTTTAGGGGAATCTTTTCCAAACAGTTCCAGCTTACAGCACTGGCACTGGTTGTTGTCTTTCTGTATGGTGGAATGCTTTGGTATGTGTTTCCTGTAAATCCTGATATTTCTTGGGAAGGACATCTTTCAGGTTTTTTTGTTGGAATTTTGTTTGCGTTTATATACAAGGAAATTCCTATAGATAACAAAAAATATGATTGGGAAAAAGAAGATTATAACCCTGAAAATGATCCATTTTTAAGACAGTTTGATGAAAATGGTAATTTTATTGAATTGCCAAAGGAACTTCCGAAAGAGGAAAACATCGAACGAAAACCTCTTGGTATTAAAATAATATATAGCTTAAAAAAGAATCCCGAAAATAAAGCTGAATAAATTATAAGCGTCTTTGGCGTGTTACTTCATAAAGGAATGCTCCGCAGGCCACAGACACATTTAATGAATTTATTTCTCCGAGTAGGGGTAATGAGGCTTTTTGATCTACCAAGCTCAAAACAGATTTAGAAACTCCTTTATCTTCAGAACCCATTATGATAGCCAATGGCGCGGTTAAGTCTAAAGAATATATTTCCGATTGGGTTTTTTCAGTAGCGGCAATAGTGGTAATTCCTGACCCTTGCAAATAAAAAATAGCGTCTTTTATATGCTCTACTTTACAAATTGGAATTTTAAAAATAGCGCCTGCTGAGGTTTTTACTGTATCTCCGGAAACAGGTGCGCCTCCTGTTTTTTGTATAATAACGGCATCAACACCGGTACATTCAGCTGTACGTAAAATAGCTCCAAAATTACGAACATCAGTTATTTGATCTAGAATTAGAAACAGTGGTGTTTTTTCACCTTCCAAAGCTTTTTCAACTACATCTTCCAATGAATGGAAAGATACTGGCGAGGTAACTGCTACAATCCCTTGGTGATTTCCTTTTGTAAGTCTGTTTAGTTTTTCAAAAGGAACAATGCTTACGGGAATATTTTGTCTCTCAAGATCTTTAATGAGGCTTTCAATTTTGTCGCTATCAACTCCTTTTTGAATAAAGACTTTATCAAAAACAATTTTTGAAGACAGAGCTTCCTTTACGGGGTAAATTCCGAAGATGGTGTTTGTTTTATCTCGCATAGTTTAAGCTTTAGTACTTCAATTTAAATTTATTGATTGCAAAGGTAAAGAGAATAACGAATGTATTTCATATAAATAGACAGTAAAAAAAAACACCCCTTATTAAATAAGGGGTGCTTAAATAAATTGAGTGTTATAAATTAATTTTTAACACCAACAAGAGATCTACCTCCAGAAACCACATTCGCCTCTCCTTGGATTGCAAGACGGAAGAAACGTCTTGTGTCATCTATAGAATTGTCTATAGCAGTAACACCAATTTTTGCTTCACGTGTATTTGCTGGAAATGTAACTGTACTGTCAAAAGTATAGTTTTCAGGAGCAGTCGGTAATGTATCTACCGGTATAGTAATAACCGTGAAAGTTCTTGCAGAACTTGATATATCAGATACAAAAAGCGAAACGCTATCCGTTTTTGAACCACCTTCTGGAACATTATTAATGTTCTTCGTAGGCGTAATAAAACCTACTACCGTTTTACGATCTGTGTTATAGTCATCATAGGTTTCACAAGAAACAGCAACTAGAGCTATGGCGAGTATAACAAGTAATATATTAACTTTTTTCATTTTGATAGATTTTAAAATTATTAATACCCAGGATTTTGTATCAGATTTGGATTTAAATCCATAGCAGTTAGCGGTATTGGCATTTGAAACTTATTGCTGCCTGCAGGTAAAGTTAATTGATCTGAAGCAGTTCCAGAACCGTCAGCTAAGTCACCAAAACTTTCACGTTCTACTGGTAGTCCCCATCTCTTTAAATCAAAGAAACGCTGATATTCAAATGCAAATTCCAATCTTCTTTCTAAACGTATTGCATCACGCAAAGCTGTTCCTGTTTCACCACTTGGAGGAGTAGTATATCTTTTGCTTCTTACGGCATCAAGAGCAGTTCTTGCTGGACCTTCTTCACCTAGGTTATAAAGGGCTTCAGCTTTGTTCAAATACGCTTCGGCAGATCTGAAAATTTTCATATCAACTTGACCGTTTGATTGTCCTGGTCTACCATAAAGTTTTTTTATTGCATTAAATTGCAAATTGTCAGAATTGTTCGCAGCTTGAAATGTGTATGCTTCTTTTCTAATATCGTCGCTAGAATATAATTGAAATAATTCATACGAAACAACATATTCTGGAATAAGGTTAGTAAGACCACCTTGGCTCCAAGTAACACCTATGTTTAATCCTAAAATTGGTAATTGATTTGGGATATAGAAGGCCACACCATCGCGGCTTGTATCTTCCCAAACACCTACAACGTTTGCACGTGAAGCTACAGGAATAGATATGCCATTAGCTACATTTATAGCATTTTGCCATTGTCCCATATATAAATATACACGGGATAATAATATTCTCACAGCGTCTTTACCCATTCTACCTTCACCATTAGTGTCATTGATATCCGCCAAAGCATCTTTCAAATCCTGTGCAATTTTATCATACACAGCACCAACGGTTTCTCTTGCTGGCTCAATAAGTGGTTCTGGTTCAGTTACGTATGCAATACCTAAACTTCCATTAGCATCACCAGACTGGGTTGGTATTTTCCCAAAGAAAGTTATTAAATCAAAATTCGCCAATGCTCTCAGCGCTTTTGCTTCCGCAACTATGTTTGCTTTATTTTCACCTTCATAGGTTTCGCTTTTAGATAAAAGTACGTTAGCGCGATAAATTAATTCGATAAGCACGTTGATACAAACCTCCCATTGGTTCATCAGAAGCTCCATATTGCCAGTTGTGCAGTGATCTTCTTGTACCACGGCCATCGTTGCGCAAAAGTTACATTGTCTGATAATACATCTGGTGCATCAAGCATTCCTCCACCATCACTTCCGCCGTAAAAAGAGCCGAAAGCTAGAGTTCTGTAAACTCCACGAATAGCATTCTCATAGTCAGCAGCCGTTACATAAGCATTTTCAGTACCAAATTCATCAAAGGGTATTTGATCCAGTTCTTTATCACAAGAGGTAAACCCCCCTATAATTAGTGCTAAAACTGTTATTTTATAAAATATATTTTTCATTTTATTTTTTTTTAAGAATTAGAAACTAACATCCAAACCTACTTGGATTGATTTAGTGTTTGGATAGCTATATAAAGTGGCTTCACCAGGAGCCACCGCATCTGCAAAAGAAATAGTTTCTCCAGATGAAAGACCTACCTCAGGATCTCCCCAAAACTTTGTGAAGGTCAAAAGGTTTTGTCCTTGCGCATAAATTCTTAAAGAGCTAATGGGAGTTTTCTCCAAATACCTGTTTGGGAAACTATAGGATAATGTTATGTTACGCATTCTAATATAGTCACCTTTTTCAAGCCATCTGTCAGAGTTTCCTGTAACAGTTGCATCCTCAGTGGCATATATCGGGCTTGGCAATACACCGGTATCTCCAGGTTGTTGCCAATAATTGAATGCGCCTACTGCTTGGTTGTCAGATATTGCCAATCCATCAGATTCACGATCGCTTCTCACAAAGTTATTAATCCAGTTTCCAGCTTTAAAAACAAAATCTGTACGCAGACCGAAATCCTTTATAGGTTATGTTAGAGAAAAATCCACCTTCTTTATCAGCAATGGTTGATTTACCTTGGAATACACGGTTGTCGTTCTCGTCAGTAGGTAAGTCTGAAGCAAAATACGTGTTGCCATCAGCACCATAGAATAAAGATCTCCCTGTAGCAGGATCTACGCCAGCATAACGCACTAAGAAATGTTCGTTAATTTTTCTTCCTTCAGCGAAACGAATGTTAAATGCATCTTCTGGGGTAACATCTTCACCTTCAGGCAGCGATACAACTTCTGTATCCAAGAATATAATGTTTCCTCCTAAAGTCCATGTGAAATCTGGTGAGCGGAATACATCTGCTTGTAATGATATTTCAAGACCTTTGTTTTGAATTTCACCAAGGTTACCAGCAATAGATCCTACTCCCGCTTCATAGGCTGTTGGGATTGGGAAAAGCAATTCTGTTGTATTTCTGATAAAGTAATCAGATAACTAAACGTAACTCTTTTATTGTACATGTTAAGTTCTAGACCCAAGTTATAAGTTTCAGTAGTTTCCCACTGAAGTTCAGGGTTTGCTACGCGAGTTGGGATAGTTGCAGATCCACCTGGATAGGAGTCAAAACCTACAGTACCTTGAGAGGCGTACCTACCAATACCAAGTCTATTACCAACAGTACCATAAGCAGCTCTAATTTTAAAGTCGTTGACAGCGTCAATGGAAAAGAAATCTTCTTTTGCAATGTTCCAACCAAGACTTCCACTATAGAATGTTCCATAACTGTACATCGCTACCAAAGTTCGATGAACCATCACGTCGAACGGATGCTGAGAGAAGGTATTTTTCTTTATAGTCATAATCGGCAAAAACACCGTATGATACAAGTGTTAATCTATCTCTTCTTGTAAATCCATCAGTAAGTATTGCAGCGTTTTCCTGAGTGGTTAACAATGCAGATGGGAAACCAATACTTCTTACAAAGGCACGGTTAAACTCGTTCATGTTATATTCATAAAGACCCAATACATTTAAGTTATGGTTGTTCTTATTAAGATTATAAACCAATCGGTTACTTACTGTAAAGTCCAATCTGTGTTGTTGATCGTCAAATTTATTTCCTGGATTGTCAGGGTCTACCAATAAGATCATCAAGAATACCTCCTGGTTTGGAATAGCTCTCTCTTCTTGTAGCTCCCCAGTTAACAGCAATGTTAAAACCATAACTCCAGTTTTTGCTGAACGTAACTACAGCATCAATATTACCTAATGTTTGGTTGTCAATATCTTCTGAAGGTTCTGATAATAAAGCTCCACGTATTGGAAAACCGGTATGTGTAGGGTTGTAGATAGGATTTCCGTTATCATCAACTTGAACAGTTCCGTCTTCGTTAAGTAGGAATTCTGTTTCATAACCATTATAGTCAAGCATGACCACGGAAAGGGTTTTGAGTGTTGTTTCTATCTCTAGGTTCATCACTCATAGATCTTGAGTAACCAACGTTAACACCAACTGTAAGCCATTCTTTGGCATCAAAATTAACATTTAAACGTGTTCCTAATCTTTCGAACCCATCAATGTTATCAATAATACCCGTATTTCTGTCGTTAGATACAGAAAAGTAGTAATCTACTTTTTCTGCACCGCCAGAGATAGCTACACTGTTGTTTTGAATAATACCATCTTTTAATATAAGATCTTCCCAGTCAACTTCTCTATCTAAAAGTTGCTGACGTTCTGGAGAACCAGGCTCAGTAGTAACCCCAGGTAAGCCTGCAGCACCAGTTACACCCAATGCATAAAGCTCTGCTTCATATTGCATTTTTTCAGATGCATTCATCATAGTGTAGTTTGGATCTATCATTGATGAAGTACCATATCTAGAACTAAAACGAATTACAGCATCTTTATTTCTGTTACCATTTTTTGTTGTAATTACAACAACACCGTTAGCACCACGAGATCCATAACGAGCTGTAGTAGCAGCATCTTTTAAGAATGGTAATGTTTTCAATGTCTTCATTAGGAATGTTTGCAAGATCCTGCTTCTCTAATTGGAGCGCCATCCACAATATATAGAGGTGAAGATGCTCCTGCAATTAAAGATCCTGTTCCACGAATACGAACAAAAGCTCCTTGACCTGGCTTACCGTTGGCCGCAGTTACCTGCACACCAGCCGCCTTACCTTGTAGCATATTGTCTATACTTGTGGTGGGTGCCATTTGGGAAAGCTCTGCAGCAGAAATTGAAACAACTGCCGAAGTCTGTACCGTTTGGTTTCGTGTAGAATACCCAGTAACAACAACTTCTTCCAGAGCAGCAGCATCTGGTTGTAAAGAAACGTCAATCTTATTCTGAGATCCTACTTTTACTTCCTTGGCGCTGAAACCTACATAACTAAAAGCAATCGTTTGTCCCACATTTGCAGAGACGGTATAATTTCCATCAAAATCTGTCTGTGTTCCAGAACTTGTGCCTTTAATTATAACGTTTGCACCAGGCAATGGCAGACCTGTATCGTCCGTCACCGTACCTGTAATAGTTTTTTGCTGTGCGAAGGTAAGCTGCACAACTAACGCTAATAATAGCGTTAAAATTCCACTAAACTTTGTTCTCATTTTTATAAATTATTTGAATTAGCCAACGGCAAAAATCATAATAAAAAGTTAATTACACAAGTATTTAATCCCAAAATTTAAGTTTTATTTAGCGATGAGGAGTGTTTTGAGGGATATGTGTTAAAATTTTGATGAAACGCTGATGTGTATCTTGGTGTTTGAAAAGCTGAAGGGCTGATTTTCAGAATTACCATTCGCAACATTAAAACGAAATAGTCCTGCCTTTGTTTTCATTCCAAGGCCCAGACCAAAGCTATATAGTTTTTGTTTCAATGAAATAGTCTGGTTTTCAAAATATCCTACATCTATTATACTGTGAAGGTATACGCCATCATTAAATTGATATCTGTATTCAGTATTTATCACAGAAAAAAGTGATGCGTCTATACTATTCTCGTTAAAGCCGCGTATACTGTTTATGCCGCCAAACCTGAATAATTCGTTAACAAGATACGTATCACTGAAAAGAACACTGGTTGTGTTTTGCACGAAAATCGAATTTCTATAATTTAGGTTGAATATGTTGTTGAGAGTGGTATCAAAAAATAATTGGTTTTCTACGTCACTTTCCTTTTCACGGGAACCAATGCCTGTGTAAAATAATATTTCAGTTTTTATTGGAAAAAGCGTTCTGTTCTGTGGTTTTATATACGTAGCGCCTAAAATAAAAAATTTCGATTTAAAATTTTCAATTGGAGTCCCCGCAATTGCCTCGTCAAGTAAATTGCTGGAGTCATATCCTTTATAACCAATAAATGTTGTTGACTTTGGATTTATTTGATATGTAGCTCGAAGTTCTTGCGCTGTAGTTATAAAAGTGCTGTCGCGCTTAAAAATTTTCAATTCACCACTTAATCCAAATGGAGTCTTTAATAAATAAGGCAAAGTTATCTTGGCTCTAAAGTTTACCTGTTCCTGTCCATCTGCCTTATAATTGATTAAAAGTTGCTCTCCGTAATTTAGGTTATTGTTCAGTTCCAAATTGAGATAGCCATTTAGCTCAAGTTTTTGGGTTTCTTCATTAGTGGCAAAACCTAATATTCCGTCAAAAAGGTTGTTGTTCTGTTTTTCCAAATAAAAATATACAGTGGTTGAATCTTTTCTGAAAAGTGCTTCTGGAGGTTTAATTGCGTTGACAAAACCTAAGACTGTTCAGGTTTTCGTTTTGTTCCACCAATTTTTTTTGATTGAATACCTTTGCTTTTTTAACCCCGGCATAATATTTTAAAAATGATCTTGGAAATTTATCATATCCTTTTATCGCTATAGAGTCTATGGTGCGTATGTTTCCATTCTCAACAAATAGTGTTGCGCTCAAACCTTTCGTTTCATCTTTTTCAAGTTCCGTAAGTTTTAACTTGGCAAATGCATTTCCTTTTTGATTTCGAAGTGCGGTAAGCTTTCTCAGTGAAGTGGGAATTGTTTCAAAAGGAAGGCTAAAATATTCGTCGGTAATTTCAGAAGAAACCCTTTGTAGTTCCTTTTTTGCTGAAATCTGCTTCGGAATAAAAGACCTTTATTTCGCTATATTTTTTTCCGAGGAAAAAGTCTGCAACATAGCTGCTGTCATTTTCTTTTAAAGCTGAAGCAGCTCGCTTTCAATAAAACCCATGCGCTGCAATTTTAAATGCAATGTGTCTGCCCCCTTTTTAAGCGTTGCAAAATCTTTAAATGATTTTTGCATTAACAGTGAATCTTTTACTCCTTGGGAGATAGGCTTTTCGGCCTTTATTGAAAGCGTTAGTTCCTGTGCGTGTATTCCGAAGAAAAAACAGGTATATATATTAAGGTATATAAAAAAATATAGGAATTTTTTCAAAAAGGGCGAAATTAGCTGTGTAAAACTAACGTTTCAACTTAGCATTTCATATTCAAATTAAAAAAATAATGAAAGTAAGCTGAAAATTAATTCAGTAAGGTTTGATTAGTGGAAAAATATTTCTACATTTGCATCCCCTAAAAATAGGGGTGTTTTATTTTTAAACAGTAATAATACATATTTTATATGCCAACAATTTCACAATTAGTACGTAAAGGAAGAACCAAAATAACCAAGAAGAGTAAATCGGTTGCTTTGGATTCGTGCCCACAACGTCGTGGTGTTTGTACGCGTGTATATACTACTACACCTAAGAAACCAAACTCTGCTATGCGTAAAGTAGCGAGGGTTAGGCTTACAAACGGTAAGGAAGTAAACGCATACATCCCAGGCGAAGGACACAATCTCCAAGAGCACTCGATAGTATTGGTTAGAGGTGGAAGGGTAAAAGATTTGCCAGGAGTTAGGTATCACATTGTTCGTGGAGCTTTAGACACCGCAGGTGTTGCAGGCCGCACACAACGTAGATCTAAGTATGGTGCAAAACGCCCAAAGAAGTAAAAATGAAAACGGGTTAAGAATAAATTGAAAATTGATTCTTAACCATTAACAAACAACAAATGAGAAAAAGACAGGCCAAGAAAAGACCCCTTTTACCAGATCCAAGGTTTAACGACCAGTTGGTTACACGTTTTGTAAACAATATGATGTGGGATGGAAAAAAGAGTGTGGCTTTCAAAGTTTTCTACGATGCAATTGACATTGTGGATGAAAAGAAACAAGACGAAGAAAAAACTGCGTTGGAGCTTTGGAAAGATGCACTTTCCAATGTTATGCCTCACGTAGAGGTGCGTAGTCGTAGAGTTGGTGGAGCAACCTTCCAGATTCCTATGCAAATACGCCCAGACCGTAAGATTGCAACTGCAATGAAATGGTTAATTACTTATTCAAGAAAAAGAAACGAGAAATCCATGGCCGCTAAACTTGCCGGTGAGATTCTTGCTGCTTCCAAAGAAGAGGGCGCTGCTGTAAAGAAACGTATGGATACTCATAAAATGGCAGAGGCTAACAAAGCATTCTCACATTTCAGATTCTAAAAAATGGCACAAAGAGATTTAAAATACACAAGAAATATTGGGATTGCTGCGCATATTGATGCCGGTAAAACCACAACTACAGAGCGTATCCTTTTTTATACAGGGGTAAGCCATAAAATTGGTGAAGTTCACGATGGGGCTGCAACCATGGACTGGATGGAGCAAGAGCAGGAGCGTGGTATTACCATTACTTCGGCTGCTACCACTTGTACTTGGAAGTTTCCTATGGAGAACGCTTTACCGCTTCCTGAAACCAAAGACTACCACTTTAACATTATTGACACTCCTGGCCACGTGGATTTTACCGTAGAGGTAAACCGCTCGCTGCGTGTTCTTGATGGTTTGGTTTTCCTTTTCAGTGCAGTAGATGGTGTTGAGCCACAATCTGAAACAAACTGGAGGCTTGCAGATAACTATAAAGTACCTCGTATTGGTTTCGTTAACAAAATGGACCGTCAAGGTGCAAACTTTATGGAGGTTTGTCAGCAAGTAAAAGATATGTTGGGTTCCAATGCGGTGCCTATCGTATTAAATATTGGTGAAGAGGATAGCTTCAAAGGAATTGTTGATTTGGTAAAGAATCGTGCTGTAGTATGGCATGAGGATTCTTTCGGAGCAACTTTCGACGTTGTTGAAATTCCTGAAGACCTGAAAGCTGAAGCAAAATTATTGCGTGGTAAACTTATTGAAGAAGTTGCTGCTTATGACGAGAATTTGCTTGAAAAATATATGGAAGATGAAGATTCAATTACTGAAGATGAAGTGCACGCTGCGCTTCGTGCTGCAGTAATGGATATGTCTATTATTCCAATGATTTGTGGGTCATCTTTTAAAAATAAAGGTGTTCAATTTCTTTTGGATGCAGTATGTCGTTATTTGCCTGCTCCAACAGATAAAGAAGGTATTATCGGGATAAATCCTGATACAGAAAAAGAAGAGCTTCGCAAGCCTCACGTAGATGCACCTTTTGC
>CAWDWC010000016.1:0-38783 GCA_963805885.1 uncultured Flavobacteriaceae bacterium | reverse complement strand
TAGGTGGACGCACATTTCTTCTTCCTCGAGCTCGGGATAATCATTTTCAAGAATTCCTTTTCTAAACTCTGCTAAAGCTCCGGCAAGTTCAACTCCCGTAGGTCCGGCTCCCGCTATAACAAAATTGAGCAATCGCTTTCTTTCCAATTCATCAGCAGTTATATCTGCCTTTTCAATATTCTGGAGCATCAAACTTCGTATATTCAATGCCTGGGGCACAGTTTTCATTGGCATACTATTTTCGGCAATGCTTTCATTTCCAAAAAAATTAGTTCTTGTGCCGGTAGCGATAATCAAATAATCATATTTCAAACTTCCGATGGAAGTTGAAATAGTATTAATATCAGTGTTTATATTTTCAACTTCAGCCATTCTAAAGTGAAAATCCATATTTTTCCTGAAAATTTTCCGAAGCGGATATGCAATTGAATCTGGTTCCAAGCCAGCTGTGGAAACTTGATATAATAATGGTTGAAAAGTATGATAATTGTGCCTATCGAAAAGCACTATCTGCACCTTTTCTTTTTGAAGCTTTTTTATGAAGGAAATACCAGCAAATCCGCCACCTATAATAACAATTCGCGGCACACCGTTTTCGGGAATATTCATCTTTTTTTTACAAGTTATAAAAATACAATTTGTTCATCGAGTTACCGTATTTTTTAAGATTTTTGTAACAAAGCAATTTTTAAGAACACTAACTAGGAAGACAACACAGAACCATTGAACAAAGAACTTGAACATAGTTTTGTTACCCAACTGGAAGAGAACCAAAACATTGTGCACAAAATCTGTAGGTTATACACAAACGACAGTGACGCCCACAACGATCTGTTTCAAGAAATAACCATTCAGCTTTGGCGCGCGTACCCCAAATTTAGGGGCGATTCAAAATTCAGCACTTGGATGTACCGCGTCGCGCTTAATACAGCAATAACACTTTATAGAAAGTCAAAACGCAGTATAAAAACACAAGATTTTGAAGGAGTAAGTTTTAAAATTTCTTCAGAGCCTTATGACGATACAGCTGAGCAACAGTTGAAATTAATGTACAGTGCAGTAAAAGATCTTAACGATATTGACAAAGCATTGGTTTTTCTTTATTTGGAAGACAAAAATTACAGAGAAATCTCTGAAACACTTGGTATTACTGAAGTAAATGCGAGAGTAAAAATGAATAGAATAAAAGAAAAATTAAGAACTATCTTAAATCCGTAAATCACTATGGATGAACTTGAATTATTAAAAAAACAGTGGCAAACTAGGGAACAGGAGCTTCCCCATTTGTCTTATAGCGACATTTATAACATGCTATTAAAAAAATCCTCTTCTATCGTGAAGTGGATCTTTTACATTAGTATAGCCGAAATTCTTTTTTGGACAGTGCTCGCTTTATTTGTGCCAGAATCAAGTACCAAATTCAGCGATGATATTGGTTTGCACAATATTTTGGTAGCCATTAATGTCTTAAACTATTTAGTTTTCGGTTTTTTTATATTTCTTTTTTATAGAAATTATCGAAAGATATCAACAACAGATTCCATAAAAGAATTGATGGGAAACATATTGCGCACTCGAAAAACGGTAAAATATTTTGTGATTTATAATGTAACCACTTCAGTTTTACTTATTATAGGAATCAATATTTACTACTATTTAAACCAAGATATTGTCTTTAGGTTTATGACTAGAAGACTATGGCATCGCAAACATTTCTCAGGAAAGATTTATGAAAATATTTTTTGCCATTCAAATCCTTTTTGGAATTGTGATGATTGGTTTCGTCTTGCTCTTTTACAGACTTGTGTATGGAATTTTATTGCGAAGACTTACGCAAAAACTATAAAGAGTTGGAAAAAATAGAATTCTGAAAAAGGTAACAGTTTGCAGTGGCATTATTCAATTTATGTACGTTGCATAACTACCAACGGTTAATGAATACTGAACACTTTTTTAATAGCGCCACTGTCGCTCTTTGTTAAGCTCTTCCTCACTTTGAATTGCCGAAGTGGGAATTACTTTTAGAAAAGAAGGATGCTGCTCAATTGCATATTCCAGTTTTTCAACAATTTCATCCATCGTGTCATTTTCATAATCTATATCCAATGGTGGTTTTATTTCCATGGATTGAAGAATGCCGCGCTTTTTAATACGGATTCCCTTTTTATCAAAAGATCTTCTAAAACCATCAATTACAATGGGTATAACCACAGGTTTATTCTTTTTAATGATATGGGCAGTTCCTCTGCGAATGGGCCTCCAAGGTTTGGTGGTTCCCTGTGGAAAAGTAATCACCCAACCATCGTTCAGTGCTTTCGTAATATTACTAACATCACTCATTTTCACTTGCTTGTTCACTTCCTTACCTTTTTCGCGCCAAGTACGCTCTATACTTACAGAGCCTGCATAAGCAAGAATTTTAGGAAGCAAACCCGCTTTCATAGTTTCCTTTGCAGCGACAAAATAAATATTGAGCTTTGGGCGCCACAAATAGCCAACATTTTTTATACTGTCGTCCCTTCCGCTTAAACTTGCGTTAAAGACGTGGAGCATTGCAGCAACATCGGCAAAATAAGTTTGGTGGTTGCTCACAAAGAGCACATTTTTTTCGGGAAGGTTTTTCAAAATCTCACTGCCGTGAATTTGCAGATCGTTAAAACCCTTAAACCGTCTGTGAGTCATAAGGCCCGCAATCCGTATTAACCAGAGTTTTAAAAAAAGTATATGCCCGAATGGGTTTTTTTTGAAGAGACTCATTTTCAGTGGTCAGTATTCAGTGTTCAGTGTTCATTTTCAGTAACCAGTTGCTTTAGGCAAGAGTGGTTTCAATAATCATTATTCATTCTTGACAAATATACTAAAATAAGCCATTACAGTGCCATTTTAAGCAATTCGCGCACTTCGTTGAGCATCATTGCTGTAGCACCCCAAACTATGTGGCCGTTCAATTTAAAAGCGGGTACTTGAATGCTGCTGGCATATGATGTGGAAAGCGTTTGGCTAATAATGTTTGCATCATTCATGAAATCCTTTAAAGCCACTTCTATGAGTGCTTCCACTTCCTCTTCCTGGGGAACGAATTTTGGCGTTTCTGTAGTTATTCCCAAGAAAGGGTGCACAAAAAAATTGCTCGGAGGAATGTATATTTCAGTAAGTTTTTTTAATACTGAAATAGTTTCACGCGAAACCCCTACTTCCTCTTCCGTTTCCCGAAGCGCCGCATCTTGAATGGAATCATCTTCCTCTTCCAACTTTCCTCCGGGAAAACCAACCTGTGCAGAATGCACACCTTTATATGTTTTCCGAAGAATCAAAATCAGCTTGGTTTCAAAATTTTCAGAAGGATAAAAAAGCGACATAACACCAGCCCGCTTTGCAGTATCTTTTTCTCTGGCTATTCTTTTCAATTCCTGCAAACGTTCAATCGGCGCCATTTTAAATTGAACAGCTTCGCCAGGAAGTTCCATTTTTGTTACTTTTACAATCCGTTTTTCAAAATCGCGAAAATCCATCTATGAGAAAGTTGTTAATTTATTTCTTTGGAATTGTTCTGTTCTTAGGAAGCTGTGAAGATAATAAAAAGGCTTCCAATCCCGATAGCTATCAGGACGAAACTGATCCCGAAACTTCAGGAGAAACCAAAACCGAAATCAAAAAAGAAGCTGAAGTTGAAACCGAAAAAAAAGACTCAACCAATTACCCCGAAATTACCAATGAAAATGTAGTCTCTTTTTTAACTGAATACGGCAAAAAAAATCCCGAAACCAAGGTTTTAATAAATACCCGTTTTGGTGATATTGAAATTGAACTTTTCAAAGACACCCCGTTGCACCGCGCCAATTTTATTTATTTGGTAAAGCAACATTATTTTGATGAAACTTTTTTTCATCGAGTGGTTCCAAATTTTATAATTCAAGCTGGCAACAGCGACCTAGTTTCAACCCAAAAAAAACGCGCCGCTTTGGGAAAAGAGTATTTGCTTCCTGCAGAAATTGTTCCCGGTCGAGTTCACGAATATGGAACGGTTTCCGGCGCGAAGGAATATCGTGAAAACCCTGATAACAGAACTGCGCCCTATGAATTTTTCATCTTCCTCGGCCCAAAATCCTCAACAACACACTTAAACGGAAAATACACCATCTTCGGGAAAGTAACTAAAGGAATGGACGTGGTGGAGGAAATTTCAAAAGTGAAAGCAGATGATGGCGATTGGCCTTTGAATAATATTTATATTACTGTGAAGGTTTTAGAGTAAATTAATTTTCCATTTCCTTATTCGTATAAATACTCGGCAACGAAAGCTTAAAATAAACTGCCAGCAACCGAACAATAATTACAATAGAACCCGAAATAACAACAATAAAATCTTCAGGAATTGGAGAATAATGCAATAAGAAATATGCGGAAGCTCCTAAAATACAAGCTGTGGCATAAATTTCCTTTCTGAAAATAATAGGGATTTCATTACAAAGAATATCGCGAAGCACACCGCCAAAACAAGCCGTAATTGTACCTAGGGCAATACAAATGGTAGGATGAAAACCAGCCGCAATACCTTTCTCTACACCAACAATAGTATAAAGCGCAATCCCAATAGTATCAAACAAAAATAGTGACCGACGAATATAACCAAGCCGTTTTCTAAAAATAACAGCAAAAATGGTGGAACCAAATATAACATATATAAAAGTGAGGTTGCGCATCCAAGATACAGGAGCATCAATTAGAATATCTCTTAAAGTTCCGCCACCAACGGCTGCAACAAACGCAATTATCAAAATCCCAAATGGATCCAACCGTTTGTTAAGTGCCGTGAGCACTCCCGAAATAGCAAATGCTACAGTTCCCAGTATGTCAATTATAAGTATCAGTTTCACATGTTCTGGGTATAATAGTTATAGTCCTTTATCACTTTGTCTATAAACTTTATAGGGGTTTCTTCCAGTCTTACTTCCATAACAGACGAAACACGATTTGCAAGTTTCAAAATTACATTGTGGTTTCCATTATAGCGAGCTTCTGTAAAAACACTTTTAATGGTTTGAATTTCCGAATCACTGAATACGGTAACTTGCGGATAACTTGGTTCATAGTCTTCGGGAATGTCCATTAAGATAGTTTGTGAAAAACTTACAATCTGTTTTTCGGTGATAACTGTTGTAACAGCAGCCATATCACCCAAGCGTTGGCCTTTTCCGTTCAAAAGGATAGTTACAAGCGCCAACCCACCACTAGTTGCTGTAATATCAATGATTCGCAATAACCACCGCAATAAATAATTTGAAAAAGCAGGTTTTGAACCATCCGTTTTTACAACCCGTAATTTCATTACGGCTTTACCAGGACTCCTTCCGTTCCATAGCGTTTCCCATAACAAATGATATAAAAAAAGCGGCAAGCCAATGGTGAGTCCAACAATCATATAAATAATCATCAGACAGGTTAACATTACTGAAAACCATAATGATAAAAAAAATATAAAACCCCATAATTAGCATGTCAACCAAATAAGCCACAATGCGTTCACCAACGCCAGCAACATTTTGAAGAATGTTTACATTTTGGGCGGTTTCTATTTGAAAATTATCCATTAAATATGTTTCTTTGGCAAAAGTACTGCACAATATGCGCGAAGCCGCCTTTGCGAAGCAAAATAAAGATAAATGGTTAAAATTTGAAAGTGTTCTTCGGAATAATATTCAAATGAATCCCGATGAACTTAGTGCACTTTACATTGAAGTAACTGACCATTTGAGTTACGCCCGAACTTTTTATCCAAACAGCAATACACTTAACTATTTAAACGGACTTTCCGTTTTGGCGCATCAAAAAATATACAAAACCAAACGAGAATCGCGAACTCGTTTTATCACTTTTTATACAAAGGAATTTCCACTGTTTTTTTCACAATACCACAAACAACTGCTTATTGTTTTTGTTGTATTTCTGCTTTTCTCCATTGTTGGCGCCTACTCTGCAGCAACAGATGGCAATTTTGTTCGGCTCATTTTGGGCGATGGTTATGTGAATATGACGCTGGCAAATATTGAAAAAGGAGACCCTATGGCTGTGTATAAAGAAATGGGAGCACTCAATATGTTTCTCGGAATCACGATCAATAATATTACTGTGGCACTTTATGCCTTTGTTTATGGATTGTTTTTAAGTCTCGGAACCATTTTCATCATTATGCGGAATGCCATTATGCTCGGTTCTTTTCAGTATTTCTTTTATGAAAAAGGATTACTTTGGGAATCAGCGAGAACCATTTGGATTCATGGAACCATTGAAATTTCAGTAATAATTATTGCGGCCTGCGCCGGATTGGTTTTGGGCAATAGCATTCTTGTTTCCCGGAACATATACCCGTTTGCAATCCTTTGTACGCGGTGCAAAAGACGGGCTGAAAATAATGCTCAGTACCGTTCCCTTTTTCATCATTGCAGGATTTTTGGAAGGTTTTGTAACACGCCACACCGAAATGCCAGATTGGCTTGCAATAGTTATTATTGGAAGCTCACTCTTTCTAATTATTTATTACTACGTATTATATCCCTTGAAATTGAAAAAGAGTTTGAGGAATGGATAAATTAATAGTTTATTAATAAAAAAAACATAGAGTTAATAGGATTCAAAGTACCTTTAATATCAACAGTATTACAGAAATCAAAACGATGAACGAAACAATAAACTTTAAAAAACAGCGCGAACTGGGAAGCATATTGACCGATATTTTCAAATTCATCCGGTTAAACTGGAAATTGCTTTTCGGAATGATTCTTAAAATTGCTGGGCCGGCATTACTCATTATGCTTGGCAGCTTTATATTTTACATGCAATCTATTTTTGGGTGGTTTAGACATGATTGGAGCGGTAGGATCCTTGCAGAATTTTTCTACAAACATGATTTTATCTTTTTTAGTCTTATTGATCTCGGGAGTTGTTTACTATGCGCTGCTTAATGGTGTGGTGCTCCATTTTATAAAATCGTATATTAAAAATGATGGCGTTGTTATTAAAGAAGAAGTTACCCAAGGAGTAAAAAACGATTTTTGGAAATTAATAGGAACTAGTTTTCTAGTAGGTATTATTGTTTTCGTTGGCGCTATGTTTTGCTTTATTCCTGGAATTTATTTTGGCGTTGTGCTTTCAACCGCATATGCAGTTGTAGTTTTTGACGGAAAAGAAGTAGGTGACACCATAAGCTATTGTTTCAATCTGATTAAAGATGAATGGTGGATAACCTTTGCAACTCTTCTGGTTACGGGCTGCTATATTATTTTATAATGATCGTCTTTCAAATTCCACAGTACATCTATTTCTTCATAAAAGCATTTACAATGGGCCAAGAAATTTCGGCAGATCCTACATCTATGTTTGATTGGGTATATATTTCGCTCACCACAATCGGGATGGTTTTTCAATATCTTGCTTTATGCAATAATAGTTATCTGTTCCGCTTTTATTTATTTCAATTTAAACGAAAAGAAAAACTTTACGGGAACAATGGAAACAATAGATTCCATTGGGAAACAGGAACAATAAATATGCGCAAATCGGTTTTCTTTTTTATTTTTTTATTGATTGTTGCTCTTGGTCATTGCTTCACCTATTTTGCAGGATACCATTACGCCACAAGCTGAAAAAGAAATTCAATATGATGAAACCGAAGACTTGAATCCCCCCATTTTCAACAAACAAACCATTGAAAAATATAAAAACGAAAAAGATTTCGATTATTCCGAAAAACCTGTTGAAGAAAACTGGTGGACTCAGTTCAAAAATTGGGTTTGGGAGCTCTGGCTAAAATTTTGGCATTGGCTGGTCGGCGATTTTGAAGCTGGAGGCTTCATTTCATTTTTGGTCCACATACTACCTTATCTCATTCTTTTCGCAATTTTGGCATTTGTTGTTTGGCTATTTTACAAATTGAATCCCGGCGCTACATTTTTTAAATCGAAAGAAAAGCCAGGGGTTTTCTTTTCAGAAGAAGAAGAAATAATCAAAAGCAAAAACATCAAAAAACTAATTGAAAAGGCATTGGAAAACAAGGATTACAGACTCGCCGTCCGCTATTATTATTTATTTATTCTGAAAAAACTGACCGATGCCGAACTTATCAATTACGAATTTGACAAAACAAACAGTGAATATTTTACTGAAATAACTTCCGAAAAAATCAATTCTGGCTTTCGAAAAGTCACAAAGCTATACGATTATATTTGGTATGGAAGTTTCGCCGTGACCGAAGAAGATTTCCTAAAAGCACAAAAAACATTTAATTCATTGGAAAACCAAATCCCAAAAACCATTGACTAAACTTCAAAAAATATTTCTCTTCAGTTTCCTGCTCATTGCTAGCGGGATTGGTGTATATGGAAGCGAACAAACCACAGCCTGTAAATTGGTTTCCAAGCTATAGCAAAGAAGACAAAATTCCGCTTGGGAACCTATGTGCTGCACGATTTGCTGAAGGAATCTTTCAATGAAAAATTTGTAGAAAAAGACGCTCCTCCATTTGAAATTTTGCAAGAAGACAGTTTAAGTGGCACCTATCTTTTCATAAATAATGAAATTAATTTTGACCAAGCCGAACTCGATTCGCTTATGCATTGGGCGGAAAAGGGAAATACTGTTTTCGTTTCAGCGAATTATTTGGGTGAAAAATTACTCGACACCTTAAAATTGGAAATGTCAACTGAAGTAAACGTTGAAAAAATAGGCACCGAACCCTTGCTGAAATTGGTAAATAAAAAGTTTGCTTCACAGGAACCTTTTCACATTAAAAAAGATTTGCCCGTTCGTTATTTTTCAGAAATTGATACACTTTCCCAAACGGTTTTGGGGGTTTCTGGAGGATATATTGATTCTTTGAAAATTAAGGAGCCTCGTATCAATTTCATAAAAATTCCAATTGGAAAAGGTTATTTTTTACTTCACTCCCAGCCTGAAATTTTTTCAAACTTTTTTGTTCTTTTCAAAGAAAATGCAAAGCATACCTCCCAAGTTTTTTCCTATTTGAATGATGGAAAACCTATTTATTGGGATAATTATTACAAAACGGGAAAGCATCTTGATATATCGCCATTGCGGGTTTTGCTAAACAACAAATACTTTAAATGGGCTTACTATTTTGTACTGATTGGTGTTTTGTTGTTCATCATTTTTGAAGGTAGAAGAAAACAGCGAAGCATCCCAATTGTACAACCGCTTACCAATAAAACATACGAGTATACCCGCACAATCGCTGGAATGTATTTGGATAAAAAAGAAAACCATTTGATAGCCCAAAAACAGATTGCTCTCTTTTTGGAATTTATTAGAACACGATTGCGTGTTCCAACAGAGAATATAAACGAACGTTTTTACAAAGCAGTCGCCGAACGAAGCGGAAACACAAGTGGGGATACTTTGAAACTATTTACCTTTATTGAAAAAGTGAACACTCAAAAAAATACCAGCCAAGAAGAATTGCTGAAACTCTATCAAGAAATTAAAAAATTTAAAAAGAAAACCGATGGAAAATCCTGAAGAATACAACAACGATTTACAATTTAATAACCGCATCCCTCTGGACGAGCTGAAAATGGCTGTGGACAATATAAAAAAGCAACTTTCCAAAATAATAATTGGGCAGGATGATTTTATTGAAATGCTAATTGTAGGCCTTTTGGCAAATGGTCACTTGCTCATTGAAGGTGTTCCGGGAATTGCAAAAACAATTACCGCAAAGCTTTTCGCAAAAACGTTGGAAACAGATTTCAGTCGTATTCAGTTTACACCAGACTTGATGCCAAGCGACGTTTTGGGAACTTCTGTTCTGAATATGAAAACTTCGGAATTTGAATTCAAAAAAGGTCCAATTTTCTCAAACGTAATACTAATTGACGAGATAAACCGTGCGCCAGCAAAAACGCAATCCGCACTTTTTGAAGTGATGGAGGAACGACAGATAACCATGGACGGAGAGTGCCATATT
The DNA here is from genome assembly GCA_963805885.1 of uncultured Flavobacteriaceae bacterium. Taxonomy (GTDB): domain Bacteria; phylum Bacteroidota; class Bacteroidia; order Flavobacteriales; family Flavobacteriaceae; genus Aequorivita. Next base: position 28,804 of record CAWDWC010000016.1, on the reverse strand, counting down.
ATGGAATATCCATTCATCGTGCTCGCCACACAAAACCCAGTAGAGCAAGAAGGAACTTACGCGCTTCCTGAAGCACAATTAGATCGTTTTCTTTTCAAAATAAAAGTAGATTATCCCACTTTAGATCAGGAAATAACCATCTTAAAAACCCATCACGACCGCAAACAGGTAATTCCTGAAAACGAGATTGAAGGCGTTTTAACTCCCGAAACGCTAAAAACCTTCCGCGCTCAAGTGCAAGAAGTATTGATTGAAGATAAGATTTTTACATACATCGCGCAGTTGGTAGATAAAACTCGAAACCATCCGCATTTATTTTTGGGTGGTTCGCCTCGGGCTTCGCTTGCAATTATGAATGCCTCAAAAGCCTATGCAGCCATTAACGGAAGAGATTTTGTAACTCCGGACGATATAAAGAAAACTCTAGCACCGGTGCTTCGCCACAGGATTATTCTTTCACCTGAACGCGAAATGGAAGGAATGACACCCGAAACGGTGATCGACCTCATTAGTCAATCCATAGAAATTCCGAGATAAGTGATTAAATTCCTAAAATCCTTTTATTTAACTCCGCGCTTTTTTTACATAATGGCAGCGCTGGCGGTGCTTTTTCTTTTTTCGTATTGGTGGCAATGGCTCTTTGGAATTGTTTGGATTTTGGTTTTGGTATTTGTCGTTTTTATTTTGTTTGAAATAATGATGGTTTTCAACAAAAACAACTTGGACGGTGAGCGGATTTTACCGGAAAAATTTTCGAACAGCGATAATAATCCCGTTTCTGTACTACTTATAAATAAATATCCTTTTAAAATATTTGTCGGTATTATTGATGAATTGCCAATTCAATTTCAAAAAAGGGATTTTTTTAGAATTGTTTCCATCGCTGGGAAAAACAAAAATACCTTTCAATACGAAGTAAGGCCCGTTGAGCGTGGTGAATATATTTTTGGAAACCTGAATTGTTATGTTTCTTCACCCATTGGTTTGGTGCGAAGAAGATATACCTTCAATAATGAGCAAATGGTTAAGGTATATCCATCTTTTATTCAAATGAAAAAGTATGATTTTCTGGCCATTGACAATCGAATTTCACATATTGGCCTGAAAAAAATAAGACGTATTGGCCACACTATGGAGTTTGAACAAATAAAGGAATATGTAGCTGGAGACGATGTGCGCACTGTAAATTGGAAAGCAACCGGAAAGCACGCAAGACTGATGGTAAACCAGTATCAGGATGAAAAAATGCAGCCAATTTATTCGGTTATTGATACGAGCCGTGTGATGAAAATGCCATTTAACGGTTTGAAATTATTGGATTATGCTTTAAACAGTTCGCTTGCATTTTCCAACATTGCATTAAAGAAAAATGACAAGGTTGGATTGGTCGATTTTTCAAATAAACCAGGAAATTTTCTTCCTGCCCAAGCAAAAAAAACATATTTAAATAATATACTCGAAGCCCTTTACAACATCGATACAAAGTTTTTGGATGCAGATTATGGCGTGTTGCAATCTTTGGTCAAAAGAAAAATAACACATCGAAGCTTATTGATGCTTTATACAAATTTTGAACATATTTCGGCGCTTCACCGGCAACTGCCTTATTTACTTGCCATTGCAAAAAAACACGTTTTGGTGGTTATCTTTTTTGAAAATACCGAATTGAAGAGTTTAAGCAATTCTGAAGCGAAAAACCTTTCTGAAATTGTTGATCAAACCATCTCACAACAATTTGAGTTTGACAAAAAAGTAATGGTACGGGAACTTCAACAGCGAGGCATTCAAACAATCTTGACAGCACCGGAAGATCTTACGGTAAACACCATCAACAAATATTTAGAAATAAAAGCGAGAGGACTTTTGTAATATTTCAACGTAAAAATTTAACAGTTGGGGCAATGCTCTTTCTTTCCAAAGTGGAGCATTTAGGCATTTGATACATAATTTTAACTACTAAGAATAAAATTTTAAAAGCCCGATGTTTTACAACGCGCTTTTTGCTATAAACAAAATCTTCATATTTAAACATTTCGATAGTTTTTTTTGATATAAAAACTATCTTTGCACAAATACTTTACGCAATGACAATCACCCAACTTAAATATGTTTTAGCTGTTGCCGAACATCAAAATTTCACAAAAGCTGCTGAAAAGACTTTCGTTACACAACCTACCTTAAGTATGCAGATTCAAAAACTGGAAGACGAACTTGAAATCCAGATTTTTGACAGAAGCAAAAAACCTATTGAACTTACCGGCGTAGGGAAAAAAATTGTTGAACAGGCAAGAAATATCGTCAATGAATCTGAACGGATGCAGGATGTTGTAGATCAGGAAAAAGGATTTATTGGAGGAACATTTAAACTGGGCATAATTCCAACGGTGATGCCCACATTATTACCAATGTTTCTCAAGAATTTTTCAAACCGATACCCAAAAGTGCAATTGAAAATTGAAGAGCTGAACACGGACGAGATAATTACTAAAATTAATGATGGTTATTTAGATGCAGCAATTGCGGCCACACCACTGGAACATGAAAAAATCAAAGGAAAGAGTTTTATACTACGAACCCTTTGTGGGTTATATTCCCGAGAGCCATAGATTATTTTCAAAAGAAAAACTGGAAGTAAGTGACCTTGATATTGAAGACATACTCCTTTTAGAAGATGGTCATTGCTTTCGAGACGGAATTATAAATCTTTGCAAAGCTTCAAAACTTAACGGCAGTGAAAAATTTCAATTAGAAAGCGGAAGTTTTGAAACCCTTATAAAACTTTCAGATGAGGGTTTAGGTATGACGCTTCTCCCATATTTACATACTTTGGATATTCTACCTTCCCAAACCAAAAATATAAAATATTTTAAAGAGCCATCTCCAGCTCGTGAAGTTAGCCTTATTTATAGTAAAAGTGAACTAAAAATGCAAATTATAAATGCACTCCACGATATAATTTCTGGAGTAATACGGGGCGCTATTGCATTTCAAGATGTAAAAATAATCAGTCCAACCAAGTAGTAGTTAGCTTGCCATATTCAGTTATTGAATAACCAAATAAAAAAATCCCGCCGATTTCTCGGTGGGATTTTTTTTATGTGTTTAGATAGATTAGACATTGATTTAACTGGGGGTTCTGCTTGATAAGCGAATCAATCCAGAGTTTAAGCTCCTCTACTTCGTAAGGTAGCAATCTGGTTAACGCTTTTTTCAACTCTTTGCAGAACAAATTGACATCAAAACTTACTTTTGCAAGTACAGCCTTGGTATAATCATACATTGCTCTTGCCATAGTTAATTGAGGTTTAGTAAAAAATTAAGTAGCTTTTTACAATAGGCAAAGTTTTTTTTAAATTAATCTGATTTAAATATAACAAATAAATGTCAATTAAATTCTCTTTGTGCTCTTTTAAAACCTGTTAAAATTTTGTTAACAAGCGGAGTATCCTTATATAGCTATCGAAAACATTGCCATCTAAATCTATTTAACTTTCACCGTCCACTCAAATTCAAATGTCGAAACAATATCTCCTGCAGAATCTCTTCCTTCTGATTTCATCCAACAGGTTTGACCCTCTCCAGTTCTAATAGCTGTTTCGATTGCTTCTTTTACTAGTTGACCATCTTTGCAAGTAAACGATATTCTTCCTCTTTGCCTTTTTAGAAAATGTAGCTTTATTATTTGCCACCAGCATAGAAATATTTTGATCGCTTTCTTTAATAGCTGCCATCACCAGTGCCCCAGTACTAAGTTCGGCAGCCATTCCCTGAACAGCCCAAAACATGGACTTAAATGGGTTTTGATTAATCCATCGATGCCTTACTGTAGTAACACACGTATTCTCAGAAATAGATTTTACACGTACGCCTGTGAACTAAGCAGAAGGTAATTTGAACAACAAGAAAGTATTGATTTTACTTGGGCTGAGTTTCATTTTTGCTGAAATATTTAACGAAGATATTCAATATATTCACTGACTTCCTATTTGTTAAAATTATGTTAAATTTTAGTACTATGTGTTACATAATACTATCTTTTATACATATATTTGTATAAGAAAATAATAAGTTATGGAAACTACAATTTCAGAAAACGAAAAAAACACAAGTGCATCCGATTCACTTGTGCACCTTTTTAAAGTACTTTTTCCCGTTCGCTAATTTTATTGCTCCATTTATTTTTTGGACATTCAATAAAGAAAAATCTTTTGTGGACTTTCACGGAAAACAAGCTATCAATTTTCAATTGAGTGTTTTGTTATACTCTATTGATTGGGCTTATTTGCCTTCCGTTTTTCTCATTTTTGCTTCAGATTTTATTTCATTTATTCAAACAATGGAACACAACATTGGAGAATTTTCAATGAATAACATTCAAAATCTTTCAGGATATATTTTTCTCTTTCGGCATTGCAATCTTGTTATTGTTTGGGTTGTTTGTGTTTGAACTTTATGCTGTAATCAACGCCTCCATGCATGCTCGCGAGGCCAACTTTACAATATCCACTTTGCATACCATTTTTAAAACCAATCTTAATCAATCAAAAAATGAGCACATTAGTTAATTTCCTATTAGCAGCAATTTTAAGTTTTTAGGGTAGAACATTCCAGAGGAACAGCAAGACCGCTATGAATATTGCAACCATCAACAATGCGAAGAAACCACAAGCACATTGCTTATTCATCATATAAAAACGAACGGAATTAAAACAAGTAAATAGGAATTATGAAAATCGAAAACACAAAAGCGCAAATGCGAAAAGGGGTTTTGGAATTCTGCATCCTTTCCGTCTTAAAAGACGGCGAAGCGTACACTTCAGATATTCTTGAAACCTTAAAAGACGCAAAAATGCTCGTAGTGGAAGGCACAATCTATCCGCTGCTCACAAGGCTTAAAAATGCAGGTTTGCTTTCATACCGATGGGAAGAATCTACCAGCGGACCGCCACGGAAATATTATGAACTTACCGAAACCGGAAGATTATTTTTAAATGAATTGAACAACACCTGGGCGAATTGCAACAGGCAGTAAACAAAGTAACCAGCGAAAAAAACAAAAAATGAACAAGACAGTAAACATAAATTTGGCAGGCACTTTATTTCATATAGATGAAGATGCCTTTGGGAAACTTTCACGCTACCTGGATGCCATTAGAAAATCGCTAAAAGGTGCTGACGGGAGTGAAGAAATTATGCAAGATATTGAAGCTCGTATCGCCGAACTTTTTTCTGAAAAAATGGAAACCAATGCACAAGTCATTTCCCTGAAAAATCTCGATGAAGTGATTGCAGTAATGGGACAACCGGAAGATTATGAAGTGGACGAAGAAATTTTTGAAGACGTTCCTCCTTCTTCCAAAAATATCCAAAATAAGAGGAGAACTTCGCACAAACAATTGTTTAGAGATATTGACAATAAATTTATATCCGGAGTTTCTTCCGGACTCGGCCACTATATTGGTGTTGATGCCATCTGGATTCGTCTTTTATGGGTCTTTTGCTATTTGCAGGAATGGGTTCACCCATCATAGTTTATATATTATTCTGGATTTTGGTGCCGGCAGCGGTTACTACTTCAGATAAACTGAAAATGACTGGTGAACCCGTGAATATTTCAAACATTGAACGAAAATTCAAAGAAGGATTTGATAATGTTGCCGATAGTGTAAAAAATGCAGATTATGACAAATATGGAAGAAAAGTAAAAAACGGAGCTTCCGGTTTTTTTGACAGCCTGGGTAACATAATTGTGACGCTCTTTAAGGTTTTTGTGAAGTTTTTGGGAGTTCTTATTATCTTAGTTTCACTATGTACATTGATAGGGTTAATCGTTGGCTTTTTCACCTTTGGTTCTGTAGATTTTTGGGGAAATAATGAAATAACGGAATACATTTCTATGGTTGCCACCACCAACTTCCCACTGTGGCTTATCGCCCTGTTGACTTTGTTTGCCGTTGGAATTCCATTTTTTGCACTTTTCATTTTAGGATTGAAACTGCTTATCAGCAATCTCAAATCAATGAGCTCACTGTTAAAATTTCACTTATTGTACTTTGGGCTCTTTCAATAATTGGCTTATCGGTTCTAGGAATAAAACAAGCTACGGAACAAGCTTTTGATGGTAATTTTATAATCGAAAAGAGTCTTGCCATAAGCACAGCCGATACACTGCACTTGATGATGCGTTCCGATAATCAATATGGTTATGATATGCGACAGGACAGCGGACTGGAAATAAAATACACCAAGCAGAAGAAAAGAATTATTTATTCCCGGGATATCGAAGTGACCATTAAATCTTCCAAAGATTCCGTTGGAAAAATAATTATTGAAAAAAAAGCGGAAGGCAACAATTCACTCGAGGCGCACGATCGCGCAGAAGCCATTGAATATAATTATCGAAATGGAAAATAACAACTTGGTGCTTGATGGTTTTTTTATTACCGATACCGCCAATAAATATCGCGATCAAGCAATAGAAATCACCATTTATCTGCCCGAGGGAACTGTGGTTTATGCAGATGAAAATACTTCATCTTATTACGAAAGTTCCAATTATGATGAGTGGATAGACTGGAACAACGACGCCCATTATTTGAAGGTTTCAAAAAATAAAGTCAAATGTCTTGACTGCAATGAAATGGAAGAATCTATCAGATAATCACTGATTCCCTAAATAATAATTCCGAAAAATAAAGCGACAGTCTAAAAACCAATAAAAAAGAAAACTGGGAACGCGTGTAGAGCGACAACTAAATGAAAGTGGAAATAACACCGGCGCCAAGACAACAAAACGACAAAAACCTTAACTTTAACTATTGATTGATTAACCAAAAAACCAACTGATTATGAAAACAAAAACGATATTAATAGCCCTTTTTTCCGCAGTTACTTTTAAGTTCCTGCCATTTTAATTTCACCATCGGGGAAGACGGAAACGGAAATGTAGTAACCGAAGAAAGAACCTTAAATAGCAGATTTCGACCAAGTAAAAGGCAGTGCTGGACTGGATGTATTCTTACCCAAGGAGATGAGAATAAAGTGGTGGTAGAAGCAGATGAAAACCTAATGCAATATATAGAAACCGAGGTAGAAAACGGAATGCTACATATTACAACTTCGGAAAATATTGGAGATCCAATTCCAAAAAAGTATATGTAACCTTTAAAGAACTAAACAAAGTTGAAGCCAGTAGCGGCGCAGATGTACACTGGAAAATCTGTTATAAAAAGTGAAAATCTTTCCCTAAAAAGCAGTAGCGGGGCACAGTTGAATTTGGAAGTTTTTGCACAGGACCTTACCGCAAAAACCAGTAGCGGCTCACAAATGAAAATTTCACGGTAAAGCCTCTTCGCTTAAGGCAGACTGCCTCCAGCGGAAGTGAACTGGACGCACAGGAACTTTTGGTATCTAAACTGTAACGCAGAAGCCTCCAGCGGTGCAGAGATTACTGTAAATGTAAAACAACAATTGGAAAGCCACGTTAGCAGTGGCGGCAATATAAATTATTACGGAAATCCTGTTTCCGTAAACTCGAACAAAAGTCATTCGGGGAGTGTAAATAAAATGTAAAGCTATCGACAAGTATTTATAGAAACCACAATATCCCGAATTGTAAAAAAGGCCTCTTGGATTCGCATCCATAGAGGCCTTTTTTATTTTACAAAAATTTTAGGAAAAAGAAAATCAAAAATTGCGATATTAAAAATAAAAACAATTGTTATGAAAAAAATACTCTTTATTTTATCGCATCACGATTTTGGCTTCATGTAGCAGTAATGATGATTCGGGCGACGTAAATGACGACCAATTTCAAGAATATTGAAACCATTCTACCCCAGGGAACTTGGGAGGTAAGCTCCTATTTTGAAGGGAATACCGATAGAACCATGGATTTTGAAAGCTTCGTGTTTACCTTTAACGAAGACGGAACTGTAATAGCCCAAAATGATCTTTTTACGGAAAATGGAACCTGGGAATATCAAAATTCCGAGATAATCCGCGGGTAACGAAGAAAGGTTATTGCTGGCATTTGAGTGAACCACTCCTTTTGATCTAATAACCGAGGACTGGGGTATTATTTCTGTAAGCTAGCACAAAAATTGAATTGTCCGTAGCCAGCGGAAATAATGGAAAGGCGGAACTTCTTACCTTTTCAAAACTTGTAAAAATATAGATTTACAAAAATAAAAATGCCTCTTCAGGAAGAGGCTTTTTTTATTTTATATAGATATATATTATGCTGTAACCTCAGTTTCAACAGTAGCCAAATAACGTTCCGCATCAATGCCGCCATACATCCGGTTCCCGCAGCCGTAACCGCTTGACGGTATTCTTTGTCCTGTACATCACCGCTGGCAAAAACGCCAGGCTTATTTGTTTTTGTGGTTTTTCCTTTGGTTATCAAATAACCCGTATCGTCCATATCTAACTGACCTTTGAAAATTTCAGTATTTGGTTTGTGGCCTATTGCAATAAAAAGACCTGTAATTTTAATCTCTTCCTTTTCTCCAGTTTCGTTGTTTATCATGCGTAAACCTTCTACAACCTGCTCACCCAAAACTTCATCTACTTCAGTATTGTAGCGAACCTCCAGATTTTTGGTGTTGTTAACGCGATGTTGCATCGCTTTTGAAGCTTTCATATAATCTTTACGAACCAGCATTGTAACTTTTCTACAAATATTTGCCAAATACGTAGCTTCCTCCGCTGCAGTATCTCCTGCTCCAACGATTGCCACATCTTGATTTTTATAGAAAAAACCATCACAAACTGCGCAGGCAGAAACGCCACCGCCACGCAATTTTTGCTCACTTGGCAATCCTAGATATTTTGCAGTAGCCCCAGTTGAAATAATAACGGTCTCCGCTTCAATTTTAGTTGAGTTATCAACAGTTACTTTATGAATTCCACCAACCGTATCGCTAAACTCAACGTTCGTAACCATTCCAATTCTCACTTGGGTACCAAATCGCTCGGCTTGTTGTTGCAATTGAACCATCATAGTCGGGCCGTCAATTCCTTCCGGATAGCCGGGAAAATTATCAACTTCAGTGGTAGTTGTAAGTTGTCCGCCAGGTTCCATTCCTGTGTACATAACAGGTTTTAAATCTGCACGCGCGGCATATATTGCCGCAGTATATCCAGCTGGCCCAGAGCCAATAATAAGGCATTTTATTCTTTCAATAGTTTCGCTCATGATATATTTATTCAATATTTTTTCGAAGTGTAAAAATAGTAACTTTCAAAAGAATGTACCAAAAAGTTATGAAGAATTGTTATTATCTCCATTAAGCAATCTTATCTATTTATTTAGGAAGATTTATTTGAAGTATTTCTGAACATTTTAAGCGAATAGCTCTGAACTCTTCTTTATTTGTTTCTATTTCCATGTTCCAAAAAGGTATCATTGCAGAAAGTTTTTGCTGCCACTCCTTCGGTCCTTGCTTTTTCTGGGTATGCGAAATGCAGCAAGTCAATCATTATATCTACGGCCACCGATGCTCCGGGAGAAGCCCCCAAGAGTGCAGTTATTCTACCATCTTTACTGTGTACCACTTCAGTTCCAAATTCCAGGGTGCCTCCCTCCTCTTCATCGCGCTTTATTATTTGAACGCGTTGTCCGGCAACTTTAAGCTCCCAATCCTCGCTTTTAGCATTTTTCACAAACTTCCGAAGCTCATCTACTCTATCTTCGTGGCCCATTCGCACTTGTTCTATAAGATATTTTGTAAGCGGAATGTTATGCCAAAAAACACCCCACATAGACGGAATATTATCCCATTTTATGCTTTTGAAAAGATCAAAAAACGATCCTTCCTTTAAAAATTTAGTACTGAAACCTGCAAAAGGACCGAATAAAAGCTCTTGTTTGCCGTCGATATAGCGTGTATCCAAATGAGGCATAGACATTGGTGGCGAGCCAACTTCAGCTTTACCATACACTTTTGCATGGTGCTTTTTAATTATTACTTCATTTTTGCAGATCAGCCATTCCCCACTAACTGGAAAGCCTCCATAACCTTCTTTTTCATCAATTTCCACTTTTTGGAGCAAGGGCAAGGCTCCACCACCAGCACCAATAAAAACGTGTTCTGCATCAGAATGTATTTTCTCTTTCGTACTTAGATTTTCAATTTTAACTAGCCAATCTTCATCTTCCGTGGGGTCCACATCTTCAACTTCGTGCATTGTAAAAACTGGAGTGTCAAATTCTTCTTCCAAAATTTTAAAAAAAGTTCGGGTAAGAACGCCATAATTTACTTCTGTACCCAACTCCATTCGTGAGCCTGCTATTTTTTCCGAAGGATCGCGATTGTTCACTATTAATGGAAACCACTTTGCCATTTCGTTGAAATCATCTGAAAACTTCATTTGTTCGAACATAGGATGCTTTATTCATTTCGGCAACTCGTTTCTTCAAAAATTCAATATTATCTTCTCCCTCAACCCAACTGTGATGTGGCACTGCGTGTATAAAATCTTTAGGGTTTTCAATTAGATTGTTTTTTACTAAAAAAGACCAAAACTGTTTCGACTTTTCAAACTGTCCACAAACCTTTATGGCTTTTGAAATGTCTATTGAGCCATCTGCGACTTCGGGAGTATAGTTCAATTCACAAAAAGCAGAGTGTCCCGTTCCAGCATTGTTCCAAGCTGCTGAACTTTCCAAAGCCACTTTATCCAATCTTTCAAGAATTAGGATTTTTTGATTTTTATCTATCAATTTCAGTATCAGCGCAAGTGTAGCGCTCATAATTCCTCCGCCCACACATATTAAATCATAATGCGCTTCAATTCTTTTTTGTTGATTCATTTTGATGATTTTTATCAAAATTAATCATTGTTAAAATTAAAAAGACTTAAAAAAACATTAATAGTAAGTGCTTATTAATTTCCCTTTAAATAGGAAGAATTAATAGAAAAAACAATTTGCCATACTTTTAAATTTCTTTATTTTTGCTCATCAATTTCGGGATGTAGCGCAGCCTGGTAGCGTACACGTCTGGGGGGCGTGGGGTCGCAAGTTCAAATCTTGTCATCCCGACTTTAAGTAAAAAGGCATCCTGTGGATGCCTTTTTTTTATAGGTGTAACAATTGTACATCGAAGGCATTAAAGTTATTGCGCTTCAACGAATTGGGCAAGTTCAGATCCCTGTTATTCCCATTAACCACTTTTAGTGAACATTCAGGCACTTTTTTATGTCTATTTTCATCACTTTTTGTTTTTTATAATATCAAACAATGCCGTTTAATATCATTCTTCTGGTATAGAATTAGGTTAATGCAATAGATTAAACACTATTAAGCTTGATTTACATCTTGGTTGATTTGATTCATGGGTAATCTAATTTGATGCTTAAACAAAGTGCTTTTAAATGGGTCGAATTAAAAAAGAGACTGCCCCAAGAGGGCCAGTCTCTTAAACTATATTTAACTACTTAATGATCTCATTTCTTAAAATGAAATGGAAAAACAGACATTATTCTTTAACTATTCTGAAGATTTTTTCAGCTCCATCAATCGTTACTTTCATAAAATACACACCTTGTTGCAAATTGCTTGTATTTAATTGTAATTGTGATGTATTTGAATTAACCTTTGTGATATTTTGGCCCAGTAGGTTATAGATTAGCACTTTTTCTATGGGGTTGCTTGCCGTTAAAGTTAGTTGATTTTTTACTGGGTTGGGGTAATACCTAAAGTTATTAAAACTTTCACTTGCTACCGATAATTCCATAGTACTAAAGGATACAGGTCCCACAAAATCACTTTCGGTATCTGCGCCACAAACAGCACGAAGATAAAGGTCATAATTGGTATTAGGGTCTAAGCCATTTAAGGTCTTGCCGGGCACGCCATCATTATCTGTAACACTCACCCCAGTGGTATTTGGGTCAAAACCGGAGGGTCCGTATTTAATTTCCCATTCGGTTTCGCTTCCTACGGCTATCCAACTTATTTCAGCAGTAGTTTCGGTAATATTGGAAGCTGAAATATCCGTTGGTGGTGGACATGCTATACCATCATCACGCACTTCAATGCAGAAGGTACCTTCCTCGCCAGCGTTTCCATTAATTTGAACATAATATGTTTCACCAGCAGTAAGCTCTGTTAACACAACCGTAGATAACAATTCGTTGTTGCCAAAATCCACATCATCATTACAGCCAATTTCAGGACCCATGGTCGTTAAATCAGCACAATCTAGAGGTGCTTCATAAACCGCCATTTGTGAATCTACCAAATCACTCGGAGTAATATTTGTAGTTATCGTTACATTTCCGCTATTGGGTGCTTCAAAAGTAAACCAGACCGTATTGGTAGGCAATTGGAGAAAGCAACTGCCCTCGGGTTCATCACGCTCAACTGTAGCTGCTATGTTTGTGTATGTGTTTCCAGTACAGGCTTCATCTACTATTAAGCGCATTGCGCTGCAAAGATTGTCGTTAACAGGAGGCTCCACAAGGGTTGTAAATGAAGCTACTTGGCTAAATTCACTCACATCATTAATACCGCATAGTGCACGAACATATACATCATAGGCAGTATCAGCGTTGAGGTTTGTTAGGGTTTCTCCTAAGGCACCATCATCATCAATAACAGAAGTTCCTCCGGTAGTGGGATCAAAACCTGATTCTCCATAGACAATCTCCCATTCGATTTCTCTATCGCCAGGAATCCAACTAACATCCGAAGTTGTTGTTGTTATATTTTCAAAAGTAATATTGGTGGGTTCAGGACAGCTTACGCCATTATCTTGAACTTCAATACAAAATGTGCCTTCTAAGGTTCCATCATAAAAACTAATGAATCCATTCACCTGAATATAATAGGTACTGCCCGCCGTTAAATCAGTTAAAGTTACTACCGATAAAAAACCTGTTCCTGTATTTCCGCCGTCTTCATCGCAGCCTACTTCCATCCCTAATGTGGAAAGATTGCTGCAATCTGCGGGAGCATCATATACAGCTACCTCAGTGTCTTCTAGCGTTCCTCCCTCAAAGTCTGTAGTAACGGTAACGTTACCACTCACGGGAGCATCAAAACTAAACCAAACCGTTTGTTCTCCAGCAGCGTCAAAACATGTACCTTGGGGTTCATTGTTTTCTAGGGTAGCGCCGACGTTTGAATAGTTACTGCCACTACAGCCTGTGTCTACTATCAAGTGTGTAGCATTACAAACATAGTCATTAACAGGACGCGTTTTAAGTGTTATAGGCCCCGTAAAAAAGCTGTTGCCGTCTGAGCCACCACATTGGGCCTGAACAAAAACACTATAAATATGTGCTGGGATGAGGTTCGTGATGGTACCACTTGGATTGTCCCTTACTTGTAAGGACTCTCCTTCTGTAGCAGGGTCAAAGCCAGGCTCTCCATATTTTACTAACCAATCCGTTTCCGACCCTTGTGGTGTCCAGCTCATATCGGCACTGGTATCGGTAGTAGCGTCAATCAGCACATCTACTGGTTTTAAACAAGACTGTGTTTCAGTAATGGAAATATCGTCTACGGTCATATAAAAAGGAAAATAGCTTCCAACCAAATATCCTTTAATACCCACATAAAATATACCCGATGTTGCAGGAGTGAAATTACCGCTTACTTCCTGATAATCTCCATCTGTTATTTGAGTAGTGGGAATTATTTCATTAATCATATCTCTAGCGCTATCTGTTATACCATAACTTGCAGAAATATCTGCACCAGAGTTATTGCTCTGTCTGGCATAAAAGGTAAGGGTATAACTGACGCCACTTTGTACTTCTATTGGATAAAACATCCACGCTTCGCTACCATAAGCTAAATATATATCCCAATCGCCTGTGCGCGGAGCTCTATTATTTGCGGTAATGGAATTATTGACTTTCCAATAGGCATTAGTTACTAATTCCTGCGACCAGCATTTATTGAGATTATTGCCATGAGAATAGCCGCTTTCAAATCCTTCGAAAAAAGGAATTGTCGCTGCCAAACAAGGTGTAAAAAATCTCAATGGGCCAGCAAATTCACTTTCTCCATTTCCATTTCCACATAGAGCTTTCACATAAATATCCTGAACAGTTCCAGACTGTAAATTGGTGATGGTGGTATTTGGAGTTCCATTAACGGCCATTAATTCTCCTTCAATTTCTGGATCGAAACCTTGTAAGCCATATTTAACGGTCCATTCCGTTTCAGTAGCTCCTGCAGTCCAGTTTAGATCCAAAGAGTTAGCCGTCAGGTTTTCAAAGCTTATATTCGAAGGTTTCGGGCAACTTGGCAAGGCAACAACAGAAAATTCATCCACATAAAGATGAAATGCTGCAGTAGCTGTGGCTACTATAGCTACATAAACGGGCTGTCCATCATAGGCAGTTAGATTATACGTATAATTTATATATTCCCCAAAATCATCAACATCAGAAATTGTGGTTTCTGTACCCAATAGAACCGTAAAATCGGAAGGGTTTGTACCCGTAGTGGATAATTTTACATCAAAAGATTCTGGAAAAGTTTCCCCAGTTCCTCCAGCAAAGAATGAAACTTGGTCTGAAACACCTGAATTCACTGTAAATTGCGGAGAAATTAAATAATCGTCATGTGCATTTGTTTCAAAATTAATCCGTGCTCCTCCTGCCCCACGATAGCCATTTCCGGCATGATAATGCCATGTTGTTCCTTGTCCGTCGTTATCAATAACCGTCCATTCTCTCGGAATTTCCGTGTCAAAACTTTCTAAAAATTGGGCAGAGGCCTGCCAGCCTGTTATGCAAAGGAGCATAACAAGTCTTAAAACTGTTATTCTTTTCATTTAAATAATTTTAGAAGGGTGCTATTTTTAGCTGTTAGTTTTTAATAATTTTCTGAATAGCTTCTGAACCGTCTTCAAGCGTAAGATTCACAAAATAAACCCCATTTGTGTAGTTTGAAATATTCAATGTAATATTGCTTTTGTTGACCTCTTTCATTTCCTGTAAAAGTGCCCCACTTATTGCATATACCTTTAGATTCGCAATAGCTTTAGACTGGCTTTCAATATTCAACATATCTTTTACTGGATTAGGATAGGCAGCAATGGCATTTTCAATAGTACCATTGTTTGTTACGCCCAAAAGAGTAGGATCTATAAAAATATAAGCAGATCCAGCGCGGTCAATTTCATTCTCTCCATTTTCATCGTGATCTTCCCAAGGGGCTCCAGCTATCAATTGATTTTCATGCATTGCAACACTCCATCCATAAAAATCTTCGCCTACAGTGTCGGCACCTTGTATCACTTGATCTTCCGTCCAGGTTCCTGAACTATCTCTGATATAGAAGTAAACCTCACCTGCTTCAAGTCCAAAAATATGTGGCGCACTTACAATAAGATAATCTTGCTGAATATCTGTACTCCAACCAAATTGAGTGCCTTCAGTTGACGCATTGCCGTTTAGTTTTTGTACTTCTAACCAAGTTCCTTGATTGTCCTTTTCAAATATATATACCGCCCCTTGTTCCATATTCGCGCCATAAGCCCCAATTACCAATTGATCATTAGATAGGCTAACTGAGGTACCAAAAAAATTATCGTTGGCTGCGTCTGATGCCATAAGGGTTTGCACATAGTCATAAGTTCCACCACTATTTTTTAAATACACATAAGCAGCGCCTTTACGCCCATCTACTTCATTAGCGCCAACTACTATGTAATCACCCGATATGGCTACTCCTACTCCAAAAACATCTGATCCTTGAGGGTTAGGACTAAGAATTTTTTGGGTTTCCGACCAAGTTCCTGCTTCTTTGGTAAACACGTATACCGAACCTGTCCAACCATTTTCGCCGGGAGCACCCCCAACAATAGTATTGCCTTCAACATCTAGGGAGGTAGGGTTCATCCCCAATTTTGCATCATTACTCATATCGGAGGCTATCAATTTTGTGCCGAACTCCCAGTTATTATTTTGATAATCGTATACATACAAAGCTCCAGCTCTTTGAGTACCTCCTACGTCTGCTCTTCCAGCCGCTACCACTAAGAAGTCATTCGAAAGTTTTACACCGCCACCATATTCTGCTCCTTCGTTGGGATCAGTAGCTGCCAATCTTTGTGAATAACTCCAAGTCCCTTGGCTATCTTTACTATATATATATGCTGCACCTGATGCTATAGTTTCTCTTGAAGCACCAACAATGGCAAAGTTTTCAGCTATATCAACGGAAGTTCCATATTCGGCACGACCTTCTCTATTTGCACTTACAATTTTAGCTGCTTGGGTAAATTGGGCATTTGCAGTTGTACCCCCAAATAAGCAAGCAAGGATAAAAACGCATTTAGTAATGTTAATTTTTGTCATTTGATAAATTTTAGAATTAAATTTTTTAATTGAATAAATAAGAAGGTTTGAAGATTACATAGCAATCTCTTTTTAAGTTTCGATAAAAATAGATACAAGCTAAATTTTTGACCCAAAAAGGAATCAGACATTTTGTGACATGTACTGTTTAAATGTGTGACAATGTTTTATATAGCCGAAAGATAGGCATGAAGTGGAAGATCATCTGGTACATTCATTTTTTTTGAAATACGTTCTTTTCTCTTTCTGCAGGATTCTGGAGTGATGTTTAGTAGGGATGCTATTTCCTTATAACTCAAATTCATATATAGGAAGGTAAGAAACCGAATATCATTGGAAGTTAGTTTGGGGTGCTGGGCTCTTAACCTATCAAGGAAACCTTGGTTTAGCTCTTCAAAATGCACAAAAAAGCTATCCCATTGGGTGTCTTTTTTTAAGTGTTTTTTTAAATCGTTTACTTGATTTTTTAAAGGGGTATTGGTTGAAATTTGGGTATTAACAGACAAAGATTGAACTACTTCTTCAATGAGTTCATTTTTACTAGCCAGATACATGGCCTTTGCGGTCAATTCCCTGTTTTTAATTTCCAGTTCATTTTTAAGGCGTTCTTTTTCCAACAATTCTATGGCTTCTTTTTCACGATGTTGTTCTTCAATTAATAAGTGATCACTTTTTTCTTTTGCCAATTCTAGCTCTACAATTCTTTTCCGTTGTTTGTGTTTAAGAGAATTGTTTTTGTACACCCAAATTAAAAAGCCCATAATGAGTATTACACCAATAATTAAAGTGTAGAAAAATTGTTTTTCTTGTTTTAGTGCTTTTTTACTTTCTAAAAGTTCGTGCTGGTAATTCTGGATTTGGAACTTTACTTTCTCACTTTTAAATAACGCACTGTTTTTAATGGAGTAAAGCGAATCTGTAGCTATGATAACCGAATCCTTATAGGCCATCGCCTTTTTAAAATCATTTGTTTCACCATATAGCGTAGCAAGGCGATTGTAAATCTCTATGCGCCCCTCTATGTTTTCTTGAGCTGAACGGGCTTGTAAAGCGTAGTCTTGAGCAGTTTTAAACTGGTTTTGCTTTTCATAAATATCGGTTAAGATTAATAAAATGGTGATTTTATCATTAACCGTAATTTGTTCCTTTAATAGTGATAAATTCTCTATTTGCGGTAGAATATCCAAGGCCAGTTTTTCGGCTTTAATATATTGGTTTCTTAAAAGTAGATTTTCAGACTTTGCAATTTTGGCCAGTAGCAACACATTAGGAGTATCTTTTAACAAGGGCAGCGCCTCTTCAATATATTGTTCGGCACGATCCAATTTTCCCATTTTGTTCAAAACCAAAGCCAAATTAATACCATAGGTACCTATTTGCTTTTTATCGTCAAGTTTTTTGGCTATTTCATAGGCTTTTAAAAACGACTCTTCGGACTTTAGCTGGTCTTTTTCTTCAATATATAAAACTCCAATATTATTAAAAACAGCCATCTCCTGCCTTGGGCCAAGATGCTTTATTGCTATTTCATAAGCTTGTAAATAATACTGAAATGCTTCGCCATAATCCAACATTAAGTAATAGTTGGTACCAATATTTAAGGTGGCATTAAAGGCTTGGGTGTACCATTCATTTCGAATGGCTGTTTCTTTTGCTGCAATCAATTCTTCAATGGACTTAATATGCTCTTTTTCAGATAAGTATTTAACCCCTAAGTTAATTTGATCCACAACACTTGACTGGGTTTCAGCTTGAGCGAGTATTTGTGAGGGGGTTAAGCAGATTAACAACAATAGGACCGCGTATGTATATGAACGCATTCTTTTTCTTTTAAAATTTAAAATCGATAAATGAGATTGATTTCTTTTTAGAGCTAATAAAATAATAGATTCTGAAGTCATTAAGGTTGACTAACTTCTTATTAAGACGCTTGTATCTTACATATGTTACATTGTTATGCATAAGCACAAAATCTATGATATCTTTTAAAGTTAGTTAAAGCATTGCCTTTGCCCTGAAATACTTTTTGTTATTTTAGGTTTAACATCTCTATTATGTGCGGTAGTTTTATTTTTTATCAACATCATTTTCGCACTCTTCATCAGATGAAACTTGGTGATTCACTCCTTTTATTAAAATAAAACAATCGTCTTTGTTCATTGCTTTTTTTATTTCTGGTGCTGAAGCAAAATACTGTTTAGTATCATTTTTTCAATTTTGTAATTATCCCTGCTGTTTTGGACGTGTTTAGATTTTTCCAACAAAACTGTATTTTTTAACGAAGGGAAAATTTTATTTGCGCGTTTTAGCATTTTTATCCCAGGAAACATAATGTCATTTTTTGCCGCAATTAGGGTAATTGGAGTTTTTATTGATGCTGCATCTGTTTTTTTAATAACTGGTACCGGTGTAAAATCCATTTTGAAATGCAAAAACACTTTTGATAAGTATTTGACGGCAAATTCGTCTCGTTCCGTAAAAACTTCTGCCAAAAATTTTTCAACATATTTGGGTTTTTCCGTTTTCATAAACCTTTTCATTGGAATGAAAATATTGAATAAAGCTTTTATTGGGTTTCCGTTTACAATGTAGGCTGGTGCAGATAAAAATACTTCCTTGATTTTCCTTTCGTCGTATTCGAGCGTTTTCAATATGATCAATCCTCCAAATGAAAAACCTGCCATAGTAACATTTTCAATATTTAGAGCAGTAATTATTTCATTCATCCATTTTCCGTATGAATCATCTTTCATATTTAGTCTCGTCTCAGCACTTTTGTTAGGTTGCGCAAGAACATCAACGGCATATACGCTATAAGCTTTACTTAAATTTTGATAGGTTTCCAGTGCTATTGGCGCACAACCATTTGAGCCGTGAATAATTAAAACTGGCGGATTTGATGAATTTCCTGTTGCGATGATATTCGTTTCCCCAAAGCTGGTATTAATCTTTATGTATTCAAATTCAATATTGAGTTCATCTAATTTTTGGTCATAGAGACTTAAAATTTCTTTCTTTCCTTTTTCTGATTTAAAAAGTGATTCCATTTGTTTCATTTAATGTTCAAATTTAAGGAAGTATACGGATAATTACATTTCCCTTTTTATGCCCTTGGTCAACATGATTGTGAGCCATAGCAATTTGCTCTAAGGAATAGGTTTTGTCAATTACCGCTTTCAATTTTCCGCTTTCAATTAATAGTTTTATAAAATTCAAGTCATCTGCAGTTTCCTCGATTATCCCTGAAGCAATTTTTTTATTGATAAAGGGTGATACAATGGCACTACCCATCAATAATCCCATCCCTGCACTTGCCATTAGGAGGTGCCCATTTTTATTCAGCGATTTTAGCGCTCCCCAAAATGAACTCTTGCCCACGGTGTCAAAAATTACATCATAAGTTTCTCCATTTTTAGTAAAGTCTTCCAAGGTGTAGTCAATAACCTTGTCGGCCCCCAAAGCTTTCACCATCTTAATGTTTGAAGTGCTGCATACCCCGGTAACTATTGCCCCCTGATTTTTAGCCAACTGAACTGCTAGGGTACCTATAGCACCAGAGGCTCCATAGATAAGTACTTTTTGACCTTGCTGGATGTTTGCTGTCTTAAGAAAATGTAAAGCCGCCGTTGCCCCAAAAGGGATAGCCGCTGCTTCTTCGTAGCTTATGCTGCTAGGTTTTAAAGCAAGTACCCCATTTTCAGAAACCGAAACGTATTCTGCATGCGCACCAAAGTTCATTCCTGCGGAACCAAAAACCTGATCACCAACTTTAAACTTTGTTACTGATTTTCCTACTGCCTCAATTTCACCGGAAACAACAACACCTAAAACAGATTTTCGGGGTTTCTTACATCCAAAGATCAGTCGGATCAAAAATGGGTCGGCACGTCTTATTCTGGCATCACCAGAAGTAACAGAAGTTGCGTGAATTTTTATTAATACCTCGCTTTCCTTTGGAGAAGGTTTTTCAATTTCAACCAGTTTAAGAAATTCAACTCCACCATACTTTGTACATTCAACTGCTTTCATCTTGTAATTGTTTTGTAATAATTATGAAGCAAAAGTATAACAGTGAAGAAGTGCAGCTGTTCCGAATTATAAATACGAAGTACGGAATTATAATTCCGTACAAAATAGGTTAAGGGATTTATTGAAAAAAGAAGCGTTTATCCCTGCTGTGTAAGGAATTGCTTAGGGGTTAAGCCAGTTTCTTTCTTGAAGTAGGTGTTGAAAACCGTTTTAGAATTAAATCCACTTTCATAGGCTAAACCTTCAATGGTAAGGTGAGCGTTATTTGGGTCTTTTGCAATGGATTTGAATGTTTCAATTCTGTAGTGATTGATAAATTCGTTGAAATTTTTGCCGATACTAGAGTTAAGTAACCATGAAAGCTGGTTCGGATGGATATCTATTCCTTTAGCAAGATTGCGTAAAGATAAGTCAGGGTCTAAATAAGGTTTAGCTTCAGAAAGATATGCCAATAATTTTTCTGAATACTCCGCAGCTTTATCGGCATCCATTAAAGCGGTCCTTTCCTCTGTAACTTCTTCAATTTCTTCGGTTTCATAGATGATTTTCAGAAACTCATCATATCTGTTGTCATTTTTTAATACATCAACCAAAGGGTCAGTATATCTAAGCAACAACAACGAAGAACGTTTCTCAATTGCTTGAGCCACCCATTCAAAAGCTTTGTCTATTTCTCCGCTAACAGCATACAGTAAAAACAGGTAGGAGTCTGCAGTAAATCCATTCGCTTCTTTTGCCCGCGTGCTAAGTTTTTCTAAATATATGCTTGCATTCGCTGCATCTTTTTTTAAAGAATAAGCCAGCGCAATAGCACCGGTTTTTTCATCTTCAACAACAACATCTGCTGGAATGGTATTGAAATAATTAATCACATCATCGTATCTGCCGAGTTTAAGCAAACAGACAACTTTAATCGAATGGGCAGGAATATTTTTTGGGTTTGCAAATAAGCAGTTGTCGAGCATTTCCAGCGATTTAACATAATCATTAATCATGTAATGGTAATAAGCTCTAAAAAAATGAGTTTCCTCGGAAAGTGGGTTAATACTAAGGGCAATATCAAGATGTTGCTGTGATTTTTTTCTATCTTCTGCAATGATATATAAGAAAGAAATGAATTGCTGTGCTTCGGCATTATTGGGATTAATCTCAATCGCCTTTTTCATTTCTTTCAGCGATTTATCATAATCACATTCAATAAAAAATGCCAAATTGGATAGTTGGTAATGAACCCCGGATGAATTATCCTTTAATTCAACAGCCTGATTTGTATATTGAATCGTTTTTCCCCAAGCTTCTTCAAAAGACATAAATCCTGTTGTGCCCAAAAAACTGTAACATTCGGCAAGACCTAAATGTGCTTCTGTATAATTTGGATCCAATTTCAAAGCTTTTTCGTAAAGAGAGAGTGCAGTTTTTGCATCATCAGGGTTCCATTTGTTTCTTAGGAATTTAGCTTTTAAAGAGTATTCGTAAGCATTTAAGTTATCTGTCTGCGTTTCCACCAGATGTTCTTTAATTTCGAAATGGCCAAACTGTTCTCTTAATTTATCAGCTATAATAAGGCTTATTTCATCCTGAATTTCAAAAATATTCTCTAGTTTTCTGTCCCATGTTTCAGACCAGAAATGAAAATCTTTTTCAGCCTGAATCAGCTGGGCAGTAATTCGTATTGCTTCCCCTGCCAATCGAACGCTTCCTTCCAAAATGGTAGAAACGTTAAGTTGTTTTGCAATGTTTGTAATGGGGATATTTTTCCCTTTGAAGAAGAAGGCAGAGGTGCGCGAAGTAACCCTGAGCCCCTCAATCTTTGCCAATGCATTAATGATTTCTTCTGTAATCCCATCGCTGAAATATTCATTCTCCACATTGGAACTCATGTTTACGAACGGAAGTACAGCTATGGTTTTGTCTTTCAAGTTTATAATTCTTAAATCCGTCTTTAAAATTACTTCCCACTCAAATTATTGGGCAAATAGATAGGCTGTACTAGGTAGTCACTTTCCTATCAAGGATATTTTTTAGTGCAATTCTCAAAGTTATCATTTCTTTTTTTAACGAAGTATAAACCCGGTTATTTTTATGCGAATATGCTCGTTGTCAATTCATTCCGAGCTTTGGTGATTTATTTGTTTGAAAGTGCAACAATTTTTATCATTGTTGTTTAGTTGTGTGTTTTTCAAGTATCTTTAACTACAGTTGTAGTGTTTGGTTTTAATTTTAGATTAACCATAATAAATACGACCGCTGGAGCATTTTGCTAAGTTCTTGTTTAACAATATTTTTAAACTATAAATTTATTGTTTAGTTTAACTGGAGGTGAAAATTTTATGAGGTATAGTTAAATGTTTTATTCCGTAACCAAGATTCCGTCTATCATTTCCTTCTTAGTCGGTTTTTCAAACCAGCTTTCCATAAAGTCAAAATTCTCTTGAGTTACTTCAAATTCAAAAGTTTCTCCTTTTTCTTTATTGCGCTCAAATATTCTTTGCAATCTTGTTTCTTTTGGAATATCCAAAAAGTGAATCTTTATCTCAATATTATTACTTTTCGCGAATTTTCTAAATTTTTCCCGATGTTCAAATTTTGACAATCCTAAATCAAGAATAGCGTCTGTTCCAGTTCTTTCAAGCTGTAATATTAAACTTAAAATTATAGATTCTGCACGCTCAATGCGTTCTAAAAACCAATCAAGTCCGTCTTTCTCTGTTTTATCTGGAAGAAATAATATATTATTCCATTTGTCAATCGAGAAAATAATTCCTTTAGTTGTTTCTTTTAACTTGTTTGAATAAGTTGTTTTTCCAGAACCTGTATTTCCTACTATTAAATGAATCATTTTTTCTGTGTTTGGCAAAGGTTGATAGCATGAAAAGCTTCAAATAATATACTTATTATTCTACTAAAATATTTAAGTTTTTTTTGTTTTCCTATTTAGATGAACCCTAATTGTTTCATTACTGTAATTCTGTCAAAAACTTGAGTATGCCCACAAATTAAATTGTCTTTGAAATGATAAATTGTTACACCTTTTGTTTTGATAGCTTTATTGGTTGGTGGATATTCTCCTATCATTCCAAGGTTTGTTCCAGTTAAAATCCAAGTGATAGCAACGTGATTTTCTTCTGGAATTGCAGTTGTAATTTCAAAATTCATATCAGGAAACGAGTTGAATGAAAAATTCAATCGATCTTTAAATTCGGAATGAGATAGTGTTTTTCCCTCCCATGGATCAGTTGCATCGAGGTAAATTGTATATTCAGGATGGACGTATTTTTCAACTTTATTAAAATTCTTTTTATTCCAAATTTCATCCATAAATTCTCGTAAGAAAGCTTCTTTGTTCATTGCCTTTTGTATCGATTTTAAGTTGGTACTAATAAAGGTTTTGGCATGAAAAGTTGCTATTAAGTAAACGTCACTTTTCGATGTTTATAATTGATGTTTTAAGGGTTCTAAATATCATAATTTGTGAAATCAGAAAATTGCCTAATTTCAAATTCGCAATTGCTTTTTAGACCTAGATATGAAAATCTTTTTACATCTTTCATATTGATATTCTCAATTTGTAAATTTGCTTGTTCCCAGTTTTTTTCATCAGTTGGTTGCTCCCATATCAATTTTTCATCTAAACCTGAGGACATCTCGATTTCTAACACAACAGGTTTTTCGGCAGGCTCAAAATATTTGTTAGCAACAGTTATTATATCCTCAAACTTATTTAAATGAACGTGACCAGCACGTCTATCTGAATTACACCTTGGAACTTTTCCTTCCTTTTTACTCTGTGTCCATTCGTTATCCGAAATTATTCTGTATAAATACATTTAGTTTTAAATTTGTCTCGTTGGATTTAGTCGGTTTTCACCACCATAAAATAAAATCTGATGGTCTCCATTAAAATTTTTAATCATACATCTTTATTGGTCATTACTATGCTTTTCAAATAACAAACATGAAAGGTTACTCTGAAAACTTAAGTATTCCACTCCATTTCCTCACTAAAATTATCTTCAAAAACCTCCTGTGAATTGTAAATTTCCTACATAATTTGAGCATTATTTCCGAACAGGGTTTAATAGATATTCTATAAAAAAATAGTTGCTCAGGATTGCTTTTTTTTGTTAGTGGCAATAATTTTAAATTATTACACCAATTGAAAGGTTTGTTTATATATTTAAGAGTGAGTCAACATTGCTAACGTGTTCGTGTATGGTTGGTTGCGATGGGAAGAACTAAGTTAACAAAATGAAGCCCACCGTTAAGAAAATCCGCAGCCCCAACGCTTCGGGGTTTCGAGTACACACAGACCACCGAGCAATTAATTAAAAACGGTGTGGCCATTAGTTATTTTTGACTTTTTCTTTTTCAATTCGGGCAATCATTTCTTCAGCATGAGTGTTTTCAGGATTTAGCACTAAAGATTTCTGATAGTTAATTTTTGATAATTCAAGTTGATCATTTAAGAAATAACCTTCAGCCAAACTATCAAATGCGTTAGCAGAATTTGGGTGTTCTTGAATATTTAATTCAAAAATTTTAATGGCATAGGCGATGTTCTTTTTTGGTATTAAAGCATAAGCTAGATTATTTAATGTGGCTTCATAACCCAATTCTGGATTTTCATCTCTTACTTTAAAATAGTTGCTTTTTGCCTTTTCGAAATTCATTTTCAAAAATTCTGTTATTATTTTTTCATCAGATAAAGCAGGCTTATTTATTAATTTAGGTTCCACTATTCCAGCAATATGTTCGATTACCGTATTGTGGATGGGGTAATATTTATGACCATTAGAGAGGTAAATAATTGTAATATCTTGATCAATAAATTTTCTAAAACCAGTGTGCATTCCACCAGTAAAACCATATGACTTTATATTGTTAGTGAGGTATGAGTCCCATCCGTATAAAAAAGCTCTTTTATCGTTGGTGAATTCAAAAGGTTGCCACATTTTTGCTTTAGTTTCCGGCTTTAGAAATACATCAGCATCTAATTTAGTATTCCATTTAATTAATTCGTCTAGAGTAATATTTAGTCCATTACAAGCATGAGCTCTCTTTCCACCAACAAAATTCCTTTTTTTAAGCACACCTAATTCATCATTAAAATCATAGCGATAGACTCTATGAGGAATTATTTTTGTCAAATTGGATGAAAACAATACGTTACTTTTGGAATTTGAAAACTGATTTGTTAAAACAAATTCATCGAATGTTTTTGCTGTTACCTTTTTTATAATTTTTGAAAGTAGCCAAAAGTTTGTTTGATTGTATTCCCATTGATTTCCTTTTTCAAAATGAATACTGTCTTTTGAGATTTTTGAAAGCATTTCTTCATCGGATAAATCTCCTTCAAAAAGACTAAAATCTGGTAATCCAGAAGAATGCGTTAATAAATTAGCAATGGTAATATTTTGCCATTTTTCGGGTAAATTTTCAATGTCTTTTGAAATAGTATCATCTAACGAAATTTTACCTTGTTCTATCAACTGAAATACAGCTGTTGCCGATATTAGTTTTGATATTGAATAAACAGGAAACATAGTTAGATTGTTTACTGGAGTGTTGTTTTCTAAATTTTCTGTTCCAAAATAGCCCTTATAAATAACTTCATTATTTTTTACAACTGCTACTGCTAAACCTGGAATTTCATGAACTTTTATCTGTTCTTTTAGGTAGGATTCTATTTCATTTTCTAGTTGTTTTGAAGAGGATTTTGTTTTGTCATTTGTATTACTTTGACAAGAACTGATCAGGAGGATTGATAAAACGAATACTATAATTTTTATTGTTTTCATTGTTTGGATTTCTCTATAAGACTCTATAGGGTTAATTAAATGTTGCATTTTATTAATTAATGGCTACGTTTAGTATAATAGCAGTAACGGATTTAATACACATACTTTTCCGATAGCAATATACTTTATTAAATAAAATTATGGTTTGAGTTTACACCCGAACCGCTATTGCTTTTATAAATTGTGTAGCAGCTGGCATTTTATTTTTCAATGACTTTAAACCATTCCACCATTCTATTAACTCCATCCTGATAAGAAGAAACTTTGAAATTGGGAAATCTCTTTCTGAATTTATTATCAGACATGACGTACTTCTGTTCAAACTGATACTCCATTTCTTTAGCTTCTTTTATAATAGGTATAAAAATGGGCAGTATTTTTTTTAATAATGTTGGCATCACACTCACTTTAAAATTGCTACCCAATTTTTCATTAAATATTGCAAGCATTCCATTTGTCGTTATTGGTTCTCCAACCGGTAAATGCCATACCTCACCATAGCAATCATCATTCAAAGCCAATTCCACTAAAGCTCGTCCATTATCAAGAACATCGGCATATGTATGTTCTATATCAGCCGAAACGAGGGTTTGTGGCCCTTTATCCTGTAGCATTCGTTCCAAAAAAGAAATATAAAAGGGACTGTTTACTGCACCTTCTCCGTAAAAATCAGCAGAGCGTCCAATGAGTCCTTTAATCTTATTATCTCTTAAGGCTTTTATCATTAAATCAGCAGTTTGTTTACGAGCTTTTCCTTTTTTTGAATTAGGGTTTTGAGGCGTGCTTTCATCAAACGGAACAGGTAAAGGCGAAGCGTACATATAGATATTATCTAAAAATATCAGCTTAGCTTGAGCCTTTTCACAGGCGTCAATCACATTTTGCATTATCTGAGGCCATTGAGTTTCCCAAACCTTAGCATTGTATGGAAGGCCTATACAGAGATAAACGTAACTGCTGCCATCAATGGCTTTCTCAGCATCTTCTTTACGAAGTAAATCTGCTTGAACCCAGGTAGGTTTTGTACTAACTTTTCTTATTTGAAGTTGACGAATTTCTAGTTCCTTTATTACGGCTTTTCCAATTGCTCCATTCGCTCCAAGTACGGTATGAATCTGACTTTCCATTTGTTCTAATTTTATAGGTGAGTGTTACTATTTAACTGCACTACAAAGGTAGGTGAGCTAAATGTCTAGCCACTGAACAAATGTTAAGAAATCACTTTACACTATTTTTTCTTAATCTACTAAGGTGTTGTGGGGTAACTCCAAGAAAACTAGCCGTGTATTGTAATGGTACTTTTAGAAGGATATCGCCATTTTCTTTAATCATATTTTCATAACGTTCTTGTGCCGTTTTGGATTGAAGCATTGAAATACGTCTTTCCAAAAGAATAAATAGGTTTTCAGCAATAACTCTTCTCCAGATTTGAACTTTTGGAACCTCTTTAGATAATTTCTCTAAATCTTCTCTATTAATAACCAGCATTTCTACATCCTCTACGGCTTCAATATTTTCCTTGGTTGGGGTTAGCGTTAAAAAGCTCGTATACGAAGAAATGAAGTTGTTTTCAGGCATAAAGAAACAACTGATTTCATTCCCGTCTTGGTCATTATAGAATATCCGACAAATTCCTTTTTTAATAAAAGCTATATGGTTACAGTATTGACCTTCTTTAATCCATAATTCTCCTTTGGGTAAAGGTTTAACCTTAAAATATTTTTCGATAGCTAATTTTTCATCCTTCGTCAGATTGACTACTTGATCTATTGTATCTGTTAATGCCATATTTGTTTTTTTGTGGTTGCCTATAAAGTGTTGTATTTGATTAGTTTAATGTATTGTATAGGGTGTTAGCATGCTTTTTATTTATAGATACTTTCAATATCCAACTCTTCAATTACCATATCTTGAAGGGTTTTCAATTCTTTATTGTAAGTTAATATTCTCTTCTTCTCTCTTTTTTAATTCTGATAAAACGTCAAACACAAAATTTTCTTCTCCATATTCATTCCAATCTTTTTGGAAACTTCTATTCCTATGGTTTCCGAATTTGAGTTCCATTTTATGCCTGTTCCATTTTGATTCCATATCAATACTATGGTCAATCAGAACTTTGTTGTTTTTAATGTTTTTTATTTGAAAAACTCCCATTGGAATTTTCATTTGTTTGTACTCTTCTTTAAGTTCTTTTTTTGTTTTCATATTACATAAATCCTAATTGTTTCATAACAGTTACTCTGTCAAAAACTTGAGTATGTCCATTAATCAAATTGTCTTTGAAATGATAAATTGTTACCCCTTTTGTATTTATAGACTTTTTAGTTGGTGGATATTCCCCTATCATACCAAGGTTTGTTCCAGTTAATATCCAAGTTATAGCAACGTGATTTTCTTCTGGAATTGCAGATGTTATTTCAAAATTCATATCAGGAAATGAGTTGAATGAAAAATTCAATCGTTCTTTGAATTCTGAATGAGATAAAGTTTGTCCTTCCCAAGGATCAGTTGTGTCAAGATGAATCGTATATTCTGGATGAACATATTGTTCAACTTTATCAAAATTCTTTTTATTCCAAATTTCAGTCATAAATTCCCGTAAGAAAGCTTCTTTGTTCATCGTCTTTTTTTAAGTTGCTGCTAACATTTAAGCT
>CAWDWC010000015.1:0-227041 GCA_963805885.1 uncultured Flavobacteriaceae bacterium | reverse complement strand
CAATATTACTGGCGAGAAGTATTACCTAATGCTTTTCTTGAACCAGTTAGATGACGCATACATTCCAGCACCATTGGATACCGTTTTTTATGGCGGACTTCATTTGAAATACAACTTTTAAATTATTGTTTGTTTAGTGTTGATTTTTGTCCTCTAGAGTGCAGTTGAAAAAATTGATAAAGAGTTCTCGACTGCGCTCGAACGGACAATTACAAATCTATATGGAAAGATCACTATGAAGCAATTTGGGCAATATGAATATACTATAACTGAACTGATTCTTTGATCCGCGAAATAGTTATCTATTTTCACCAGGAAGAAAACCCAGTAAAAAATGGATGCGATAAGAGCAACGCAAAAAATTCGAAAAGAAAAGAAAAGTTTGTAAAACTTACCCAGCCAACTCAACCAACTTCACAAGCGTTCGATAATTACGCGTAGTAGCGGCAACATTCAGTTTTTTCTCAAAAAAATTATTATTCAGCTTTGCATTTCCCGCTCCGTTGCCATAATGAATGTAAACACATTCTGGGCTTAGTACAAACTCTTCGTTTGGGTAGCTAATTTCGCTCACGGCCTCCATAAGTTTTTTTTGGGGCTGGGTGGCAAGCAGCATAAAGTACGCGTCGGCCTTCTTCTCTTTATTAAAAGGGCAATCCGCTAAAATTTTAGCAACCGCAGCGGCCGTTTTCACCAACACAGGAACCTGCCAGCCAAACCGTTTTTCAATTTCCTTTGAAATCCTTTCTGCCAAACCATCTGTTTCCTTCGCAGAAAAAACCACATTCCCACTTTGTATATAAGTAACTACATCCTGAAAACCCAAATCCTCAAAAAGAAGTTTTAGGTCCGCCATTTTCAGCTTTTTATGGCCGCCAACGTTTATGCCGCGGAGGAGGGCGATGTGGGTTTGCATATTAATAGTTCTGGCGTTGATTTAGAAATCTATAAATTAATATTCCATAGGTTTTCACAACATAATGAATAGAGTAATCAAACCGTTCCAAAGTAATTATTCTAACATTTCTATAACGAACTTGGAACGCTTCTGGCATTAGAACAAGCATATCTATTTGTCGATTAAAATCTTCCCAAAACTCATCTTCTTTATTGTTATATTCAAAAAAGCATTTCGCTTTGTGAAGTTCGATTTTTGCTTCATCTGTAGCTCTTACCTCACCTCCCATATTGCTTCATAATATCCTTTAATGAATGGGTTATTAGCGTTCCATCTTTATCCCTTTCAATCATATCATCCATCATTGCCTTATATTCTTCCGAAGGTTCACTAAAGTTACGAGCCACATCTTCAATCATAAATTCAAGATAGTTCTTTAAGGAGCGCTTTTGAAGTTTTGCCTGTTCTTCAAGAATAACAATGGCTTTATCGTCTAGTTCGATCAATTTTTTTGTCTTTCCCATTATATATAGATTATATATATCAAATATATACAACGCGTTAATAAAAATCAATAAAACATTTAGATATTTTGCGAAACGATAAAGCCACCAGTCCACGCATTCTGAAAGTTGAAGCCGCCTGTAATGGCGTCAATATTTAAAACCTCCCCGGCAAAGTAAAGTCCATCAACCTTCCTACTTTCAAACGTTTTAAAGTTCACTTCCTTTAAATCAACACCGCCAGCGGTTACAAATTCTTCTTTGAAAGTACTTTTCCCAGTTACCTCAAAAATTCCAGCCGTTAATTGGTTTGCCATATTCTGAAGATTTTCGCGCGTAGCATCTGCCCAAGTGAGTCGGTCGTCAATTCCCGAAGCTTTTACAATACTTTGCCAAAGCCGTTTTGGCAATTCAAACTGCGCGTATTTATAAATGGTCTGCTTGCCTTGTTCTATTTTCAAATTCTTTAAAGCGTCCAAAGCATCTTCTTCGGAAAGATTGTTCAACCAATTCACTTCTATAGCAAAATGATACTGCAAAGGTTCTAACATACGGGCTCCCCAAGCTGAAAGTTTTAAAATAGCAGGGCCGCTCATTCCCCAATGGGTAATTAAAAGTGGACCGTTACTCTCCAGTAATGTTTTTCCTTTTGCATCCATAACTTTCACAGAAGCTTCAGTACTCAATCCAGGCAAATCCATAATCCGCCCATCCTTGATATTAAAAGTGAAAAGTGAAGGCACGGCAGGAACAACCGTATGTCCAAAACCTTCCAACAATTGCCAGATTTTCGGATTGCTACCTGTGGCAACCACAATTTTTGCTGCGGAAAAAGTATCGGTTGTTGTATTTATTGTGAAATGATCCGTCTCTTTTTGAATCTCCTTAACAGATTGATTGAGGTGAATTTCAACTCCCAATCTTTTCACCTCGTAAAGAAAACAATCAATTATGGTTTGTGAAGAATCCGAAACCGGGAACATTCTTCCGTCCTCCTCAATTTTTAGCTCCACGCCTCTTTTTTCAAACCATTCAATGGTATCGCCAGTCATAAAAGTGTGGAAAGGTCCTAACAATTCCTTTTCCCCACGTGGGTAGTTCTGCGTCAACTCTTTTGGAAGAAACTCGGCGTGGGTTACGTTGCAACGTCCGCCACCACTAACTTTAACTTTGGTAAGCACTTCCTTTCCACGCTCCAGAATAATAATTTTAAGTTTCGGATTGTTTTCCGCAGCGTTAATTGCCGTGAAAAACCCTGCAGCGCCACCGCCAATTATTATGACATCGGCCTGTTTCAAGCTAGTATTTTTTCTTCAGCAAAAGATTCGCAGAGGGCGATGGTTTCTTTAACGTCATCCAGTGTTGTTCTTGGATTTATCAAGCACATTCGCAGCACAACCTGTTTGTTGAGTACCGTAGTCACCAACAACGCCCGTTGAGAATCTACTACATTTTTAGAAATGCGTTGGTTCAGTGCATCCAGTTTTTTCTCTGAAAGCTTGTTGCCAATCGGATTGTATCTAAAATTAATCACCGCCAAAGTAGCAGGTGAAATCACTTCCCAATTGGAACTTTTACGGAGAAAAGACTCGGTAGCCTCTGCCAATTCAACATTATAGGTTATCGCTTTTCGGAATTCTTCCATCCCAAACGTTTTCACTGACATGTAAAACTTTAAAGCTCTGAAACGACGCGTCAATTCAATACCGTGATCGTAAAAGTTTATTTCAGAAGTATTGCCTTCAATATCGCGTAAATATTCAGGTTTTTCTGTGAAGGTACCTTTCAGCCACTTGTGTTTTTTAACCAACAAGCAACCTATTTCATACGGTTGAAAAAACCATTTATGAGGGTCAATAGTCAGCGAATCAGCCTTTTCAATTCCCTTTAAAAGTGATTTTCCGTTTTCAGCAAGAATTGCAAAACCGCCATAGGCACCATCAATATGAAACCAAATGTCTTCCTTTTTACAAATTTTTGCAATATCAGAGAGTGGGTCGACTGTTCCTGTATTTGTAGTTCCGGCAGTTGCGATCAGACAGAAAGGCTGTAAACCTTCCAATCTATCTTTTGCGATTGCGTTCTTTAATTTATTGAGTGAAAATTTAAACTCGCTATCTGTTGGAATTACACGAATTTGTTCCTTTTTAAAACCCAGCACGCGAATTGCTTTAATATTGGAGGAGTGCGCTTGGTCTGAAAGATAGATCACCGCATTACTAAAATCATTGCCACATTTCACTTTTCGTGCAGTAACCAAAGCTGTTAAATTTGCCATAGAACCTCCGCTTGTGAAGATTCCTCCACCTTTTTTTTGTGGAAAACCAAACATTTTCAACAACCAGTTCATCGCCACGATTTCCATTTCGGCCGCGGCGGGAGAAGCCTGCCACCCACCAGAAAATATATTGAAACCAGAAGCCAAACTATCTGCCATCGCACTGATAAAATTGCTAGGCCCTGGAACAAAGGAATACGATTTTGGATGCGAAACAATGTTACTTTTGGTCATCACTTCGTCCAATACAAAATTTAAAACCTTTCTTGGATCGCTCGGTTTTTCAGGAACATCTTCAAGAAACAAGTCCTCCATTTCTTCCCTTGACCCCGATACTACAGGTAGTTTTTTGTTCTGTGTTGCAAAATGTTCCACAATGGCATCAACTACTTCATAACCATAGGTCTTCATTTCTTCGTGGCTCAACTCCAACGTTGCCTTATTCTGAATTTTCACGTGTTTGTTTTTTGTATTTTTTGAAAGTGCAAAATTACGTTTTAACAAAGGAATTACAGACTTTAAACCAATAAAAAATGCCCTGACGAAAAGCCAAGGCATTTTATGAAAATTGTGATATGATGAAATTTTAGATATCGTATTGTCACACTGAGCTTGTAGAAGTGCAACCCAAACGTGTCTTCGACAAGCTCAGACTGACATAATGCATATAATTGACATTTTTAATTATTTTACAATAATTATTGAACAATCATTTTCTTTGTAACAGTTTGCGCATCATTGCTGAAATTCACAAAATACAAGCCTGAAGTAAGGTTTATTGGCAATGTGACCTGCCCTTCGGAAATGGTTTCAGAAGCAATTAAATTGCCGTGAATTCCGTAGATTTCAACTTTTTCAAAAGAAAAGATGTTGTTGAAGTTGATTTCGTTTTTCACAGGATTCGGATAAAAGCTGAAATTTTCAAAAGTATTATTTGCAATACCCAAAACGCCACATTCAAAAGGATCAAAAACTACTTCACCCAAAGCCGGGTTGTCCACGCTATGGAAAATAACGTCCTCCACTTGTTGGGCCGTACTTTGTTGGCCTTCGATCCAGCAGTTATGTTTTGCTAAAATAGTGTTTGCAGTATTATTGTAAAGCGCATATATTTCGCCTCCATTCCCGTTTTCAGAAAATACGTTGTTTCCAGGATTGTTAGCGTCGTCCCCCAGATTCATGGAGGCTGAGCCTTGCAATGTTATGCCCCAAAGGTTTCTTCTTATTTCGTTACCAGATGCGATCACATCTGACCCAGCAGTTGAAGTATTTAGATTGATACCACTACCACCAAGGTTGGGGTCTCCTTGAATATTATTATCCTCAATAACATTATTTGTAATTTCAGCCGAATTGACTGGTCCAAGAATAGTAATTCCGTAACGGTTATCGGTTATCGTGTTACCATCTATAACTACATTTATATCACCACCTACAAAGTTAGCAATGGCAATACCACCAACCTGATCTAAGGTAGAATTACCGATAATTGTGTTTTGAATAATCTGCAAAGGATCATTAGCCATAGTGGTCCCAATATTTATTTGGGGACGGTTGGCATTGGCTTGGTTGTTACCTTCAATTGTATTGTTAAAAATATAGGCCGATACGGCAGAATTTGCAGCCGAACCAATTGCAGGATTTTCATTTAGGGAAATAGTGTTATTTGTGATTTGCGGCATGCCACGAGAAAGTTGAATAACCGCGCTGGTTGTAGCGCCAGAAACATTGTTGGTAATAGTACAACTATCAATTGAAAATGTTTCAGTTAAAACGCGAAGTCCGCCGCCGTATTGAATAGTTGCATTTTGAATATTTATTTCTGAAAACTCTTCAAAACGAAATCCTTCATAAGGGGCGTTTTCATCCAAGGCTGTGATTGTTACCGCATTGGAGTCTACTGTAAATACCCCGAAAACTGTAATCAATTTATCGGCGTCAATGGAAAGTGTTAAGTCTGAGTCGATAATAACCGTATCGTTCGCTGCAATAGTCAAATTTCCCAAAAGGGTATAATCACTTCCGGATATAGTGATGGTTGTTGGACTTGCGGCAGCAATATCGTCCAATGTCCAGGTTACACCCGTATTTGGTGTAGTGTAATCCTGCGCAAAAGCAATAAAGGTTATAAAGAGTAAAAAAGTGCTGAGGATAATTTTTTTCATAATAATTAGATTTATTTTTTAAGGCGTAAAAGTAGGAATATGTGCTTAAGCAAAAAAGATAATTGTTAGGTTTAGCATTTTGAAAAACGCTAAATTTGAATAATGGTATTATACATTCTAATAATCTTCTTTATAATAAGCCCCTTTTTTCCTGCGACTGGAAATCCGCATTGGTTTTTCCGTACTGCAGATTTTGTTAGGCTCCAATCGTTATTCATTCAAGTAATTTTATTGGGTTTATTTCTCTATTTAGAGGAAAACTACTCGGTTTTTAGTTGGATACTGCTTGTGACGCTGATTGCTGCCATGCTTTATCAATTTTATAAAGTATTTCCCTACAGTTCACTCTTCCCGAGAAGAAGCAGATTACATGCTGAAAGCGATGGTCAGGTATCTATTTTGGCCGGAAATGTTTTGCAGACAAATTCTTGTTATCCAGATTTTTTAAAGGAAGTAAAGCGTTTTGATGCAGATTTGGTATTGACTATGGAATCAAATAAGGATTGGGAAGATTGCCTTTCTGAGATTGAAAAAGAGTATCCGTTTACCGTAAAAGTACCTTTGGAAAATTTTTACGGAATGCATGTTTATTCTAAAAAAGAATTACAAAACGTAGCAGTTAAATACCAAATTGAAGACGACAAACCCTCCATTTTTTTCGATTTTAACCTTGAAGGAAATACTCCAATTTTTTTCTGTTGCCTTCATCCTGCACCGCCCAGCCCAACTGAGAATGAAACCTCAAAAGAACGCGATGCCGAACTGATGCTGACTGGAAAAAAAATCCGTAAATTGGACAAACCCATCGTAGTTTGTGGTGATATGAACGATGTGGTTTGGAGTAGAACCACACGCCTCTTCAAAAAAATGACGGGAATGATCGATCCGCGTGTTGGCCGTGGTTTTTTTTCAACCTATAGTGCCAATTACTTTTTTCTTCGGTTTCCGTTGGATCATCTTTTTCATACCCGCGATTTGTATGTTGGGAAAATGGTTCGCTCCAAAAATTTTGGAAGCGATCACTTTGCAATGTATTATGAAATCCATCATAAAAAAAAAGTCCAAACCCCAAAAAACCCGAAACTAAACGGGGATGACAAAGAGGATATTGAAGATTTAATTAAAAAAGGTGAAAGCTAGGTTTAAAAAAAATCTTGTACGTTTTTAATTACAAAAACATATTGATTATTTTATTAACTTGCTGACTACTAATCAATAAACCAATTAATTATGTTTTCAAAAACCAATCTTTTAAGTACACTGGCTGCAGCTATCTGGGCCTATTTCGGCGGGTATCTCCTTTGGGGAATACTCACCGTTGATTTTTTTAACGACCACTTAGGTTCAGCAAGTGGAGTGATGAGAGATATTCCTGATATGGTACATCTTATTTTGGGATGTATTATAGTTGCCTTTGCTTTTTCAACTATTTATAGAAAATGGGCTAAACCTAACTATGGAATGGGAAGCGGTTTTACATTCGGATTCTGGATTGCCATCCTAATTGGTCTGGGCGAAGGACTTGTAAATTTTGCTACCAGCAACGTTGCAGACATTACAGCCACATTGGTCAATGTTTTGATTACAATTGTATTCTATGGAATTATGGGCTTAATTGTAGGTCTAATCTATGGCAAAACATCTTCCCAACCTGTAAATGTTTAAAACACCAAATAAAAAGCCTCTCAAAATTGAGAGGCTTTTTTAATAATGTACAGGCCCTTCGGCTGCGCTCAGTATAAACTTCTCGTCTCTCCGCTATATTTTTAGTGATTCAAAATTGCAAAAAAAAAGCTTCCCAGTTATGGGAAGCTTTTAAAATGTACAGGCGGAGACCCCGAAGCGTCGGGGGAACTCTCACATTACAAACTTTTTAAAAACAAAAAAAGCCCTTCATTTCTGAAGAGCTTTCTACTTTTGTACAGGCGGAGACCCCGAAGCGTCGGGGGAACTCTCACATCTACAAACTTTTTTTAAAAACAAAAAAAGCCGACTTCATTTCTGAAGTCAGCTTTCTACTTTTGTACAGGCGGAGAGACTCGAACTCTCACACCTTGCGGCACTAGATCCTAAGTCTAGCGTGTCTACCAATTCCACCACGCCTGCATCAAAATCCTTTACAACACTTAGGACATATTGTAAAAGGAGTGCAAATATAAATAATACTTCTAAATGTTCGCTAACTTATTCCGAAATTTTTTTGAAGCTTTTATTTCCGAAGCCAGGCCTTCATTTTTGGGAACGCATGTTCACCTTCCGCATCGGCCAAGCCCATCCATTGCAGTAGTGGGAGTCCAATATATATCCCGCCTTCAAATTGTTCCCTAAGCCATTTTGCCTCCCCTTTATAGCCTTCATCGTGAAAAACAACATCTGTTAGCAAACCAATTTTTTGAGCAGCGGCAAAAGACCATATTAAAACCGCCATTTCATCGCCAGCTTTTTCACTATTGTTTTCAATAATATTGTCATTGAGCTTTTCGCGATCTGTGGAACGTGACACTGCAATATGCCCTGCCTCGTGAAGCAAATCACCGGGATATTTTAGTTTTTGTAAATCAATTTGCAAGACTCCCTTTTTGATTTGAATACCTGGTAAAAAAGTTTCTCCTTGAATTTCAGCAAAATTATAAGGAATGGTAATTTCTTCTAAAAACTGAAAAATCATTTCTAAAACCAACTCGCGTGCATTATCCTGTTTCATTAAAGTTCATTTTTTAATTGCGCTATCATTTCTCTAGAAATTTCGGTATCCATTAATTTCAACTGTTCAATCATTTGCAATTTTGTTTCAATGGAATATTCAGGCTGGTTGTTTTCTGCCTCAAAGTCATAGCCGGATTCCAAAAATAAGGCATCAGACCAGGCATTGCGCAGGCAGTCCATCACCAAATGTATTCTATCCGTTTTTCCATCATTTCGAACACTATGCGACAGGTTGAAATTTCCATACCAACATTCTCCGGGAAGCATTTTCACTTCTTTGGAATCAATAAAAAAATGAACTTCTTCATTTGTAGTAATGGGAATGTGAATTCTGAAAATACCGTCTTCGTAACCCAAATTATAATCGGTATGCTCTTTAATAACACTGCCAGGTTTTAGATTCAGCAGTCGAATAGACTCCTTTTCACAATTAAAAGAATCAATAATTTTTCTGAAATATCCACAATTATGAAGCAGTTCCGTGTTTTTATATTTTTCCCCGTCTTGCGAAAGCGCAAAAATATTGTTCATTTCGCCATTTTGGGAACGTAAGGAAATAGACGTCCAATCGCCAGAATAATCATTTTTATTGAAATGGGTAGTGAAATTATAGGTTTTGCAAGTAGCTAAGTCCGTCAGTAAATTTTCTTCCGAAAAGTGAAAAGGTAGCTTTAAAAAGACGATTTTCATAAAAGGAAAGCTTTGGTTTGCCTGCCAAATTACGGCATTTTTAGTACTTTTAGAAAAAATTATTTATAAA
Source organism: uncultured Flavobacteriaceae bacterium (assembly GCA_963805885.1). GTDB lineage: Bacteria > Bacteroidota > Bacteroidia > Flavobacteriales > Flavobacteriaceae > Aequorivita. The sequence continues at coordinate 217,731 of CAWDWC010000015.1, read as the reverse complement.
TGAAAAGTGCAAAACCTTACATTGAAAAAAACAAAGAACGATTTTTAGATGAATTGATAGAATTGTTGAAAACACCTTCCATCAGCGCTGATTCTGCCTATAAAAAAGACGTTTTAAAAACTGCAGAAGCCGTTAAAACCCAACTTAAAAAAGCAGGCTGCGATTCAGTAGAAATCTGTGAAACACCAGGTTACCCAATTGTTTATGGCGAAAAAATAATAGATAAAAATTTGCCAACGATTTTAGTATATGGCCATTATGATGTGCAACCGCCAGATCCTATGGATTTGTGGGAGAGCCCGCCATTTGAACCAGTGATCAAAAAAACAGAACTGCATCCTGAGGGCGCCATTTTTGCCCGCGGAAGTTGTGACGACAAAGGCCAGATGTATATGCATGTAAAGGCGTTGGAATACATGACCGAGACTGATCAATTGCCTTGCAATGTAAAATTTATGATTGAAGGCGAGGAAGAAGTGGGAAGTGAAAGTCTAGGATGGTTTGTGGAACAGAAATCGCGAAAAATTAGCAAACGATGTAATTTTAATAAGCGACACTGGAATGATCGCACCAGATGTGCCTTCCATTACTACTGGATTACGCGGACTAAGTTATGTGGAAGTGGAAGTTACCGGCCCAAACCGTGATCTTCACAGCGGATTGTATGGGGGTGCCGTGGCAAATCCAATTAATGTGCTTACCAAGATGATAGCTTCGCTTCACGATGAAAACAATCATATCACCATTCCTGGTTTTTATGACGATGTGGAAAATCTTTCTAAAACGGAACGCGATAAAATGGCCGAAGCACCTTTTAACCTTGAAAAATATGAGAAAGCAATCGGTATTAATTCAGTGTATGGCGAAAAAGGATATTCAACAAATGAAAGAAATTCCATCAGACCTACTTTGGACGTAAATGGAATTTGGGGCGGTTACATTGGTGAAGGCGCAAAAACAGTTATTGCCAGCAAAGCATTTGCAAAAATAAGTATGCGCTTGGTACCAAACCAAGATTGGAAAAAAATTACCGAGCTTTTCACCAAACATTTTGAAAGCATCGCACCAAAAGGCGTTAGCGTAAAAGTGAAACCACACCATGGTGGACAAGCATATGTTACGCCAATTGACAGTTTGGGCTATAAAGCTGCTGAAAAAGCGTATGAAGAAACTTTTGGTAAAACGCCAATTCCACAACGCAGTGGGGGAAGTATTCCTATTGTAGCTTTGTTTGAAAAAGAACTGAAAAGCAAGACAATCTTGATGGGCTTTGGTTTGGACAGTGACGCTATCCACTCACCCAATGAACATTTTGGAATTTGGAATTATTTAAAAGGAATTGAAACCATACCTCAGTTTTACCATTATTTTACGGAAATGAGCAAATAATCTTCCCCCGCTAACTCCTCCCCTTTGAAGGGGAGGCAGGGAGGGGATGACTTATATTTTTTTCACAAAATCTGTGATTATAACAATCTGTTGTCCATCGACCTTGCCTTCAATATATTTTTCATTTTCGTGATCTAGTGAAATTCTGCGAACGGCGGTTCCTTGTTTGGCAACCATACTACTTCCCTTCACCTTCAAATCTTTTATTAAAACAACGGAATCTCCCGCTTCCAAAATAACGCCGTTGCTATCGCGGTGAATAACAGCTTCCGCCTGACTTTCTGCAACACCAGCCTTTGCCCACTCTTTTGTTTCATCTTCCAAATACATCATATCCAGTAAATCCTGTGGCCAGCCTTCTGCTTTTAAACGGTTCAGCATACGCCATGCCATTACCTGAACTGCGGGAATTGTGCTCCACATACTGTCGTTTAAACAACGCCAATGGTTTACCTCTACTTTTTCTGGATCTTCTATTTGTTCTTTACAGGGGTTGCAAACCAAAATGCTAGTTTCTGCCACATCTATTGGAGAATTGGGCACTTCATACACACTTAGATTTTCCTCCGAACCGCAAAGTTCACATTTGTTGCCACTGCGTTCTTGCAGTTCTTTTTCTAAACTCATCTTAAATTAATTTTGGCAAAGATATTCTTTTTGAAATCGAAATCGAAATCGAAATTGAAACCATGCTTATAATTTTAAATAGGCCTTGGTAGCTTTTTTGGAATTTGGGATTTACTATTTGAAAATTTTCAATCTCTACACTTGTAGAATTAAAATATTTATTCTACGTTTGTAGAGTTAATTATAAGAATTAAAGAAATGACGCTTTCAAACGCCGAAGAACAATTAATGCAACTCCTCTGGAAACAGGAACGTGCTTTTATGAAAGATTTAGTGGAAGCCTATCCCGAACCAAAGCCTGCAACCACAACCGTAGCAACACTTTTAAAACGAATGCAGGACAAAAATTTTGTGGATTACAAACAACTTGGGCGTTCACGCGAATACTTTCCTTTGGTGAAAAAGAAGGATTATTTTTCAAAACACGTAAATGGGTTGATTAAAAACTTCTTCAATAACAGTCCTTCGCAATTTGCTTCGTTTTTTACCGAAGAAACCAATCTTTCCAAAAAAGAGTTGGAAGAATTAAAAACGTTAATCGATTCTGAAATTAAAAAGAAATAAGTATGGAACTCTACCTCTTAAAATCCGCAGCTTGCCTCGCCCTGTTTTTCGTTTTTTACAAACTATTTTTGGAAAACACTTCCATTCACAGTTTTAAGCGTTTTTACTTGTTCGGAAGTTTATTGGCATCTTTTTTAATTCCACTGATCACTTTTACAACTTATGTAGAAATTTCGCCAATCATTCCTGTTTTTACGGAAGGAGCCCCACAAATAGTTTTTACTGAAACCGAACAAACCACCAACTATTGGCCGTTATATTTTTGGACGATTTACGGATTGGGCGTTTTATTTTTTAGTGTGAAATTTTTTAGAAATCTTTTCAGTTTAATTCAACAAAATTCAGAAAAATCCAAAATACCGAAACAGTAATTTTATCAATGTTCTTTTAAGTGAAACTGTCATTCCGCATACATTTTTCAGCTATATTTTTCTGAATAAACAGCAATTTGAAAACAATGAAATTCCACAGGAAGTATATGCTTCACGAAGAAGCACATGCAAGTCAAAAACACAGTTTGGATATTCTTTTTGTTGAACTTTTGCAGATTATATTTTGGTTTAATCCATTGTTTTATTTTATAAAAAGAAGCATAAAACTAAACCACGAATTTTTAGCAGATCGCGCTGTTTTAAAGCTGGTGTGGAAACTTCAGACTATCAAAAAATATTATTGGCATTCTCATCAAATGCACGTAACGCCTTCACTGGCACATTCACATCAATTATTCATCAATCAAAAAACGATTTACCGTTATGAAAACACACACCTCAAAAAGAGCCATTTGGCTTCGAAGTTTTTGATTTTGCCATTGCTTTCCGTATTAATTTATGGGTTTAGCACGAAAGAAATTGTAAAAAAGGAAATTCAATCAGAGATTGTTCAACAAAAAGCCACTAAAGCCGAAATTGCCGAATACAACAAACTGGCAAGAAAATACAATGCAGTGGACATTGAAAAACGAATCATTAAAAAGAAAGATTTGGAAAGCTGGAAACCATTTACCGAAAAATGAACGATGCGCAAAAAGCAAAAGCAGAGCCTTTTCCGGAATGTATTCAGCCACCACCATTCTCTAAGACAAAAACAATAAAAAAAATAAGCAAATTTTACTATAAAGAGAGCGAATCACTTTTAAAAAAAGACCAAATGAATTACTCAAAGAAAAAATGATTTTGGAATATATTAGACAAATGAGGAAAGGAAGGGTAGTTCATAATAAAAAGCCTTTTGATAAGAAAATTACCCTCCCTCCAAAATTCCAGATTCAAAAGTAAAGAAGCAACATACATTCCGCCACCAGCTCCAAAAGCAGCTAAAGCACCTTCAGCAGAAAATGGAAATTTATATATGGCAGCCGAAGCACCTCCCGCGCCAAATTCAGATCCTGTGGAATATATAAAGGAATTGGGGAAACGCGGCGCTACTTTTTATATAGGCCCGCATAAATACAGTACAGATGAAGCCATTGAATTGGTTCAAAAAAGCAAAAAAGTTACCATTGATGTAAGTAAATATCCAGTAGTACATTTGGGCGGTTGTTAACTTTAAGTGCTTAGTTCTCGACTGCGCTCGAACGGACAAAAAAAAGACGCCTCCAAACTTTAAAGTTTAGAGGCGTCTTTTTTTTAAACTTTTAATATTTTGAACTTTATTCCAAGTATCGTTTAAAACATTCACGTCTGGCAACATTTTATTGGGATCTAAAACCACACGTTTAACTTGTTTTGTAGTTTTCAAAAGATGTGTCCAGCTATTTCCGCGTTGCCAAATTTCTACAGGAAGCTCAATATTTTCAGTTGTATCGTCTGCATAAATTACCTGCATTTTTACAGGCATCGGGATTTGCCCATCGTTTTCAACTGTAATTAAATAATTGCCCAAATAGGGTTTTACTTCAGTTATACCCAAATCGATATTGCCATTTCCATAAAACCAGCCTTTCCAAAACCATGCAAGGTCTTCGCCTGCCACGTTTTCAATATGATTAAAAAAGTCATTTGGTTGCGGGTGTTTGTATGCCCAAGTATTTATGTAGCTTTTAAAAGCATTGTCAAAACGTTCAGGTCCGAGAATGTATTCACGAAGCAAATAAAGTCCAACAGCAGGTTTATAATAAGCGGTATATGCAAGATTTCGGGAATTTGCAACATCTGGATAGGTATCAATCCCTTCTCGGTTTTCATACGTAAGGTATTGCACCAAATTGCGCGGATTGTCATCCTGAGTTGAGAAAATTCACCATTATTGAAAGCTTGTGACTGTAATGGTTTATAAAAGTATTAAAACCTTCATCCATCCAAGGGTAGCGGCGCTCGTTGCTACCAACAATCATCGGGAACCAGTTATGACCAAATTCGTGATCGGTAACGTCCCAAAGATCGGCTGCCCCACTATTTTTATATTCGCAAAAACTAACGCCTGGATATTCCATTCCGCCAACACTCGCGGCTACATTGATAGCATTTGGATAAGGATATGGAAAATAGGTTTTTGAGTAAAATTCTATAGATGCCTTTGTATATTCCGTAGAACGTGACCACGCAATTTCTCCATCACTTTCTTTAGGATATACCGATTGTGCAAGCGCAGTTTTCCCCTCGGGAAGATTAATTTTTGCTGCATCCCAGATAAATGCTTTTGAAGATGCCCAAGCAACGTCTCGAGTATTTTCCATTTTAAAATGCCAAGTAACCATTCCACTTGTTTTGGTGTGGGCGGCTGGTTTACCAACCTCCTCTGGTTTTATAATGTAGACTGTCTTGTCGCTTTTAGCAGCTGCTGCCAAGCGGTCCTGTTGCGTTTTGGTCAAACACTTCGTTTGGGTTTTCCAATTTACCGGAACAAATTACGGTGTGGTCAGCTGGAGCAGTAATTTTTACATCATAATTTCCATATTCGCAATAAAATTCACCTGCGCCTAAATAGGGATCGGTATTCCAACCTACAACATCGTCAAAAACGCAAACTCTAGGGTACCATTGCGCAATGGCGTAAATGGTTCCGTCTTTTACTTCCAGTCTTCCCATTCGGTCCATTCCTTCAACGGGAACTTTAAAGTTGAAATTCATTTTTATATCAACTTCGCCACCTTTTGCGGCCAAGGGTTTATCGAGCCAAAGTTGCATACGGGTATCTGTAATTAAATATTTTGAAGAAGTGCCCGTTTTGGTTTTTGCAGAAATATTATTCAACTTAAAACCGCCTTCCATATCTCCATTATATCGATTTCCCTGAATGGGTGTGGTTAATGTTCCGCGAGAATTTTCGGTAAAACGATCCTGTTCCAAATAAAGCCAAATAAAATCGAGTGTTTCAGGGCTGTTGTTTGTGTAGTGAATGGTTACATTCCCTGAAACGGTGTGGTTTTTCTCATCAAGAGTTGCCTCCAAATTGTAATCGGCTGAATTCTGCCAATATTCTGGACCAGGTTTTCCCGAAGCTGAACGGTAGACATTTCCTTGTCGGTAGCTAAAATTATCGAAAAGATGTTGGTTGTCTGGGATTAACTTCCTGTGCAGTGCAATTACAGCAGAGAAAGTAAAAAGGAGCAGCGAGAAAAGAAAGCTGCTTTTTGAGTATGTCATTTTTTTTTAATTAAAAGGAGATTGCGAAGTTAATAAATGAGTTGTAAAAATCTTGTTAAAACAATTGGTCATTCAAAGTGATGGATTTATGTAGAAGCAAAAACTGAGTATATTTAATTTGACGGATCTTGATTTGATTTTTCGGGAATCAATTTTTTAACCATTTTGCCTACAGAAAGGCCTTGGGCCAATATTGAAAACACAACAACCACATAGGTTATTACCAAAAACAATTCGCGATGCATTACTTCGGTGAGCCCCAGAGCCAAGGCTATGGAAATTCCTCCGCGTAGGCCAGCCCAAGTCATAATTTTTGCCGTGTGGGGAACAAAGTTCAACTTTCTTTTAAAGAAATTTACGGGTAAAATTAATGATGTATATCGGCTAATAAGTACCACAGGAATAGCAATAAGCCCTGCCAAAATATAGATTCCCTTAAACTCCAGTGCAAGCATTTCCATACCAATCAAAACGAACAAAATGGTATTGAGTAGAATGTCCATAAGTTCCCAAAATTTGTCTACATAGGTTTCCGTTAATTCGCTCATGGCTCCCTGCCTTACAATATCGTTACCTATAAAAAGACCCGCTGTTACCATTGCCAAGGGAGCGGAAACATGAAGGCGCTCAGCCAAAACCGTACCCGCCATTACCGCAGCCAAGGTAATTATCACTTCAATATCATAATCATTAATAGTTTTTAAAAGGCGATATGTAATCCACCCTAAAAGTAAGCCTAGTGCAATTCCGCCAATTACCTCTATTCCAAATAATTTTAAAACTCCCAAAGTACTTACATTTTCATCGACCCAAATTCGCGACTTCAAAAATGGTAAGAAAAACCACAACGCCTACCCCATCATTAAACAGTGATTCGCCAACAATTTTAGCTTCGAGGTTTTTTGGCACTTTAGCTTTTTTCATAATTCCCAATACCGCAATTGGATCGGTTGGAGAGATAAGTGCTCCAAAAAGAATACAGTATAAGTACTCTACATCCAAGCCCGTAAACTGCAAGAATATATAAAAAAATGTACCCACCAAAAAAGTGGAAACCAAAACACCCAAGTGTTGAAAAAATCAAAATTGGCCAGCGCTGTACCTTTAATTGTTCAAAATTTGTGTGGAGCGCGCCCGCAAAAAGCAGAAAACTTAGCATTATATCCAGCAAGGCCGTCCGGAAATCTATTTTGGTGATTATATATTTTTCGGCATTTAAAAGTGTAGGGTTAATATAGCTAAGTGCAAAAACGCCGAAAGGTAAACACAATTGTTATCAGCATAAGTCCGATTGTATTGGGCAGTTTTAAAAATCGCACATTTATATAGCCGAATGTTGCCGCAAGCGTAATTATGATGGTGATGATTAGAAAGTAATCCACAGCATATAATTTGGTTGAATATATTCCTTAAACTTACGGAATTTATAATTAAACCCCCACGTTTCCTTTTAATACCAAACTTAGAAAAGCAGTATAGAACAAGATGTGAGAAGCATATTTACTAAAGGCTTTTCGAAGGATTTGTTTTTATATGCAAAGACCACAAAATAGAATAATGCAGGGTTGCTTTAAAATTTATAAAGCCAATTAATTTTATTTTGATCCGTTGTTCCAATAGTGAGGGTTTGTATCCTCTGTTCGTTGAAACCAATAATCCTGTGTCATTTTTTTCCCTTCAAAAGTATTTAACCTGCGTTCAAAAATATAAATGGTGGGGTTAAAAACCATGTCCGGTTACTCCAACAGTAAAAAGTTGAGGTTCTTCTTCTGTTTTTCTTTTTTCTTCATCGATTAATACTTCGAATCCGTTATGCTCCAATATTTTTTTTAAAAAATCTTTACGGTCTTCACCAATCTTTTTTTCAACAAAAGTAACCCGTGTTTCCCCGATGTTTCCAAACGCATGTTTTCCTTCTAATTCCATAATTTTTTCTTTAAAGGTCCAAATTCCAAATATGTGAATTCATAATCCAAAAATTCAAGATTTAACTTTATAGGATTTGTTGCTTATTATTTAACCAAATATCCCTGTTAATTCATAGATGTAATCATACAAAGGGCTGTATAGTCCAAGAACAAGGATCCCAATTGCAGTAATTAACAATCCCAAACGCATATATATTTTATTTTTAAAATACGGAATAGGGGTATTACTGTTTCTGATGAACATCGCCCGAATTACCAATAAGTAATAGTAAAGGGAAATCGTTGCGTTCACCACGGCTATAAATACCAGGAAATAATAACCCGTGGCTCGCGGCGGCTGTGAACAGGAAGAATTTACCAAAGAATCCTGCTACTGGCGGAATTCCTGCCAGTGAAAACAAGCCCAGCATCATTACTAAGCTCAACTTTGGATTCGTTCTGTACAAGCCGTTGTAGTCGTCTATATTTTCCTTTCCGGTTTTTAATGAAATTGCTTGTACCACTCCAAAAGCTGCAAGGTTTGAGAATATATAGATCAATACAAAGTAAACCACGGTTGCTGCTCCCAGTTGTGTTCCTGCAATGAGTCCTAACAGAATAAAACCTGCTTGGGCAATGGATGAATAAGCCAGAAAGCGTTTCATGTTTTTTTGTCGCAATGCAAATAAGTTACCTATAGTCATTGTAGCAATTGCGATAACATATATGATGTTTTCCCAAACGTGCATCAATGGTTTTAAAACAGTAAATAATAAGATCATTAGAATAAATACAGCAGCTCCTTTTGAAATGACCGATAAATAGGATGCAACACTAATGGGTGAACCTTCATAGACATCGGCGGTCCAAAAGTGAAATGGCACAAGGGATATTTTAAAGGCAAGCCCTGTAAAAAATAGGATAAATGCCAATATTGTGAGGTTGTTGGAAGTGATAACTTCCATAACTTCATTAAAATAAATAGAACCGGTGGTTGCATACAACAATGAAATTCCGAATAGAGCGATTCCTGAAGCAAATCCTGCAGAGAGGATGAATTTTATCCCTGCCTCACTGGAAATTCTCTTCGAAGTTTCATAAGCTGCCAATGCCGCAACTGGTAAAGTAGCCAATTCCAATCCTAAGTAAAACATTAAGAAATCCCCAGCAGAAATCATAAAATACATTCCTAAAAGGGAAGAGAACAACAAGTATAAAAAATTCTGTTCCTTTATTTTTTTGAACTATTTTTTCCTGAATCCAATCAGCCGATTGCAGCAGTAATACCAATACTCCAATATTCAGCGCATTTTTAAAAAAATGAATTAGGTTATTGGTTTGAAACATTCCACCAAATAAACTGCTTTCTTCAATACCTAAAAATCCCACAGCGGTATGAATTCCAAATAAAAACAGCGCAAGGTGTACCACGCTGCTTTTTTTGTTTTTAGGAATAAAAATCTCACCTACAATAAGCAATAATAGTATTGCCAGAAGTAAAATTTCTTGTCTCATTAAAAGGAAACTGTTAAGACTCATTTTTTTCTATTTAAATTCTTTTATATAATCATCCTTTTTGTATTTGCTGAATTTATTAACCACATACAAAGGAATACTTTTAATTTTCTCTAACTTATATCTTCCGCCTCTAGTCTTCTCTACAAGACTCCCCGAATAAACGGCTCTAAACTTTCCAATATCATATCACTCAACCAAAGCGGAGCTATACCGATTCCGATAATTGGAATGAATAATAAAATAATACCGGTTCTTTCGTACCAGGTTACCTTCGGAGTTTTAAGTATTCAGGATTTTTTACCGTTCCCATTAGCATGATTCCTATTACGCGCAATAGGAATACTGCGGTTACCACAATTGCTGATATTACAATGACGGTGGCAACTCTTGTAAACATATCGTCATTTTGAAATGCACCGACAAAAATGTTCATCTCAGCAACAAATCCGCTAAATCCAGGCAAACCTAGATACGCTAGTCCTACTGTTACAAAAGCCACGGAGATAAAGGGAATTACCTTCAATAAGCCTCCTAATCTTGTTATGTCTCTGGTGTGAGTTCTTTCATAAATCATCCCGATTAATGCAAAAACAAGGGCTGTCATAAAACCGTGGGAGAGGGATTGCAAAATAGCCCCGTTCCAGCCGGTTTTGTTCAGCATTAATAATGCGAACATTACCATTCCCAAGTGGCTTACGGATGCATATGCATTTATGTATTTTAGATCGGTTTGTCTTAATGCCGCGAATGCACCGTAAATCACTCCTGTTGCAGATAAAATTATAAACACCCAGGACCATTCTATGGCACCTTGTGGTAACAGGAACATTGCAACTCTAAATATGCCGTATCCTCCTAATTTCATTAAAACTCCCGCGTGTAACATTGATACTGCAGTAGGCGCTGAAGCATGACCATCTGGCGACCAGGTATGAAATGGAAATAAAGCTCCAAGGACAGCAAAACCCAAGAAAGTGAGCGGAAAAAATATTTTTTGTGCTTCAAATGGAATACTCACTTTGGCAATTTCCAGGATATTGAAGGTTAAGGCCCCTCCGTCGGCATTTGAATTAAAGTAAATTCCTAAAATCCCAACCAATAAAACTGCTGAAGCTCCCATTAACATCAATGTTAGTTTCATTGCAGAGTATTCTTTTGGACCCGATCCCCAAATTCCAATTAATAAAAACATTGGAATTACAGCAACCTCATAAAAAAGGAACATTGTGAAAAGATCAATTGAAATAAAAAATCCATAAACTCCGGTTGATAAAACCAAGAGTGAAACAAAAAATTCTTTAGGCAGATCCTTCATTTTCCAAGAAATAAAAACACCTGCCAGTACAACTATTGAAGTCAACGTCAATAAAGCTACCGAAATACCATCAACACCAATTGCATAATGGATATTGAAGGATTTGAACCAGACAAAATCCCTGGTAAAAACCATAATATCAGTATTAACTGCTCTTTCCCTAAAATAAGCGAAGATTAGATTTACTGCCATTCCAAGCTGAACTATGCTTCCAAACATGGCAACCAGGCGCGCCTGTTTTAATCCTTTTGTAGCAAAAAGGGCTAAAATTGTTAGTACAGGTACTAAGACAAAAAGCGATAAAATATCCATAATAATTTATTCTAAATAAAAATTCAAATCTCAACTAACCAATCTCAATTCTCAATGCTCAAACTAATCTGATTTGGATTTTTCCATTAGTTCCACATATAAATAAACACCAATGCAAGAATTACCGCTCCTGCGATAAAGGAGAATGCATAATCCTGAAATCTTCCGGATTGCATGCCTTTTATTTTTTTAGCGATCAGCACGGTTTTGTTTCCAATCCCTTCCATCGTTCCATCCACATATTTTTTATCAAAAAAGGCAATTGGCGCTGATACACGTTTAAATATTATTTTTTTGGTGACGAACATATATAATTCATCGAAATAAAATTTACGAAAAGTCCATTTGTAAAATATTCCGAAGGCATTTGAAAATCTTTCGGCAAGATCATTTTCTTTCTTATAGAAAATCCAGGCGAGAATGATCCCTATCGATCCAACGGATACGGCGACGGCCGCCAAAGGATAATTTAAATGCGCTTCAAATCCCGATCTGTCGGCAGTTATAAATTCACTAAAAGGAATAAATCCTCCCACAATGCTCATTATTGCTAAAACTATTAGGGGAATAGTCATGGATAATGGAGATTCTTTAGGCGCGTGCCCATATTTTTTGTCTTTGCCCCAAAATATTCCAAAGTAGATTCTGAAAATATAAAATGCGGTAAGTCCTGCCACGAATAACCCAACAAAATAGATGAGCTTATTGTGTTCAAAAGCAGCTACTAAAATTTCATCCTTACTCCAAAATCCTGCAAATGGGGGTATCTCCAGCAATTGCCAATGCAGCAATTAAAAAAGTGATATTTGTAATGGGCATATACTTTCTTAAGCCACCCATATCTTTCAGAAAATTGCTATGTACCGCGTGGATAACTGAACCAGCACCCAGAAATAACAAGGCTTTAAACATGGCGTGGGTAAATAAATGGAACATAGAAGCCATATAACCAACTCCTTCATGTCCATCGTAACTTGAAACACCTAAAGCCAACATCATATACCCAATTTGCGACATGGTTGAAAATGCGAGCACACGTTTTATATCGGTTTGGGTAATGGCTATTATGGCGGCGAATACATGCAGGAAAAAGCACCCACGTAGGCCACAATATTTAAGACAAAGCCATCTTCCACAAAATAATACATCGGAAATAGTCGGGCCACAAGATAAACACCGGCCACAACCATTGTTGCCGCGTGAATTAAAGCCGAAACTGGGGTTGGACCTTCCATCGCGTCTGGCAACCAAATATGCAACGGGAACATTGCCGATTTACCGGCACCACCAATAAAAATTAGAATCAATGCCCAGGTGAAAACCGATAATCCCATAAATGAAGTGGAAGCCCAGTGTAAAATAACACTTCCTTCAGGATTATTTAAAGTTTGAAAATCGAATGTGCCGGCATAGTAACCAATGATCAAAATTCCGATCAGGAAACCCATATCCGCAAAACGGGTTACGATAAATGCTTTTTTTGCGGCAGCAATGGCTGAAGTTTTTGTGTAATAGAATCCAATCAATAAATAGGATGAAACCCCAACCAATTCCCAGAAAATATAGATTTGGAAAAGGTTTGTAGCTAAAACCAATCCGTACATGGAAAAGGAGAATAACGATAAATAGGCGAAGAACCTGGTATATCCGTCATCACCTTTCATATAACCCCTGCTGTATATATGCACCATTAATGAGACCGTAGAAACCACAACCAACATCATTACCGATATTGGGTCAATTAAAATCCCCAAATCAATATGTAAGGTTTCTGTAAAGTTGAGCCAGAGGTTTTTTTCAACAAAAGTTTGGAAAACGCCATCTACTTTCCCGTGAACAAAAAAGTATTGGTAGGCCGCATAAAATGAAAGCAAAGCTGAAGCTGACAAACCCAATACGCCAATATATCCAGAAAACGCTGGTTTAATTTTTTTATTAAAAACTCCCAACAGTAAGAAAACAGCTAAAGGAATTAACGGAATTAAAAAGATGTAACTTAAATTCATTTTTTCAAAATATTAATACTTCATAATTTCAGTGTCTTCAACTTCTACAGAGCTAATTTGCCTGTAAAGGTTAATAATTATTGCTACAGCCAGGGCAGTTTCAGCAGCGGCCACCGCTATAATAAAAATTGAAAAGAAAACACCTTGTAAGTTCTCTGGGAATAAATATTTATTGATAATCACAAAATTTACAGCTGAAGCATTCAAAATTAATTCCAATGAAATCAAAATTGAAATCAGGTTTTTTCGAGTGATAAATCCGTAGACACCTATAAAAAAAAGGATAGAGGTTAGTGTGAGTATTTCGTAAATGCTAATTCCTGCTATCATAATGTTTGTTTTTTAAAGCCCGAATTTTGGGGGCTATAATTCTTTTCATCAATCAATAATTTCTCTAAACGATATTATTCTAACCCAATATTTTTTCAATTTCCGTCTTCGGTCTCTTGACTATTTTCAATTCCGGTCTCCGGATTTCCGACCGTTTCCTTTCCTTCATTTTCAAGTTTCACTCCTTTTGCAATAACTATCGCTCCAATCATCGAGGCTAATAAAAGCACACTAATTACTTCGAACGGTAAAATAAATCCACCGGCATCATAACTTAAAAGGCCCATTCCGATTTCGGCGGTTGTTGTGGTAAGTGTATTTTCAATAACCGTAAATTGGTGGGAATAAATTGTTGTTAAAAAAACGCCAAGCCCTATTAAACAGGCTAATCCCGTTAGTATTTGTTTGGATTTTTTTGCAATCTCCATCTCCATTTCCATATGATGGACCAGAAGAACAGAGAAAATTATCAGCACTACAATTCCTCCCGCATAAACGGTAATTGAACAGCGGCCAAGAAGTTGTAATCTATCAGAAAGTAAATTCCGGCAACTCCAATAAGTACAAATAATAGATAGACAACAGATCTAAGCATTTTACGACTGGAAACAGAAGCAATTGCCATAACGATCATTATAAATGCTAGTATGTAAAATACAATTTGTTCCATAAGTTTAGTCTTCTACTCCGGGCATTAATTTGGATCCCGGTTTGTTTAAAACCCTGGTAAGGGTTGTTCTGTCATAAACAGAATTTTCATAATTTTGAGCCCATTTAATAGCATCGGTTGGGCAGGCCTCAATGCATAAACCACACATCGTACACATTCCTAAATGGTAAATGTGTTTTTCTATTAGTTTTTTCTTCTTTCCTGTTTCAGGATCCACTTGCCGGTCCCAGATAATTTCTATAGTTCCATTAGGACAAGCCAACTCACATTTTTGACAACCGGTACAACGGTGTTCGTTGTTCTCATCGTGAGGCATCACCACTTCTCCGCGAAAACGTTCAAACATTTTTAAGGTTTCCCTGTTGTCTGGATATTGTTGGGTAATAGCTCCTTTTCGGGAATGTAAAAAGTACTTTCCGGTAACACTCATACCGGTAAGCAGCGTTTTTATTCCTTTATATATCTCTGAAAAATAACTCATAATTTCTAAAATTGAATTGTTAGGTTAAGCCAAACAATTATATGCCATAAGTACAATGTTCATTAGGTTTAAAGGGAGTAAATATTTCCATTCTAGAGTTAGAAGCTGATCAATTCTCAATCGTGGGAAAGTCCATCTAAACCACATCATCAAAAATATCAGCATCAATGTTTTTCCTAAAAACCAGAATACTCCTAACCAGGGAATGCGACTCGGTAATTCCGAAAGGGGATAACCAAGCTCCAAAAAATATGGTTGTGGCAATGGAAGCTATTATAAACATATTTATAAATTCGGCTAGAAAGAAATAAGCGAATTTCATCCCTGAATATTCTGTGTGAAAGCCTGCACCCAATTCCGATTCAGCCTCTACAAGATCAAATGGGGCCCTGTTTGTTTCAGCAGTACCGGAAATCATATAGATCATAAATGCGAAAATGGCGGGTATATGTCCTTGAACAATTAGCCAACCATTTCTTTGAACTTCAACTATTTCTGAAAGCTGTAATGTCCCTGTAATCAATATCATAGTCAATAAGGATAATCCCACGGAAAGCTCGTAGCTAATGGTTTGCACCCCGCTACGCATCGCGCCAATCAGGGCAAATTTGTTGTTGCTGCTCCATCCGGCCAGTAAAATTCCAATCACTCCAATAGAGGAAATAGCGATTAAAAAGAAGATCCCGATATTAATGTCGAAGGCTTGAAATTCGCGGGAAAAAGGGAAAACAGCCAAAGCCATTAATGCTGTAATGATTACAAAATATGGGGCTAAATTGTATAAAAACTTATCGGCATTTACAGTTCCTGTCAACTCTTTCGACACCAATTTTAAGGCATCGGCCATGGTTTGTAATATTCCGTGATAACCAACTCTGTTTGGACCAATTCTCAATTGAAACCAGGCAGCAACTTTTCTTTCCAGCAAAACCAGAAATAGACCAGTAACCGCAAAAATGGCAAGATATATCAAGGCTATTAAAGTCATTTCAACAAGGCTTGCCAAAGTTTCGGGCATCATATTAAAAAGCCAGTCGTGAATATTTTTTGTGATGCTTAATGATAGGTTCATTGCTATTATTTTATCGGTCAATATCTGGTATTACAAGGTCTAAAGTTGCCATTGATGCAACCAGATCTCCAATTTTGCCACCCACAGCAATATGATTTAATAATGAAAGGTTTGAAAATCCGGGAGAGCGGAATTTCAGTCGGTACGGGTTTTTAGTTCCCGTACTTATAATATACACCCCAAGTTCTCCTCTGGCGGTTTCTACTTTTTGATAAAATTCTCCTTTTGGTAATTTAATTACCGCGTTTGTTTCTACCTTATAATCTCCTTCAGGAATATTGTCTATCAATTGTTCAACTATAGACATGGATTCCCACATCTCTTGGATTCTAACTTCGTATCGCGCAAAAGAATCGCCTTCAGTTTTCAAGGCTTCATTAAAAGTTACTCTGTCTAGGGCACTATATGGATGATGTTTTCTGACATCACAGGAATATCCGGAGCCGCGGCCAACAGGACCGGAAGCGCCGTATGAGATGGCGTCTTCTTTTGACAACATTCCAACACCTCTCATCCTTTTTTGAAAAATCACATTATTAGTGAGAAGCGTGTCGTATTCGGGAAGTTTTGTTTTAAAATGAGTTATAAATTCTTTAACCCTTTTCACAAAATTTGGATGGATATCAAACATTAAACCTCCAGGAATATTGTAGTTCATTGTTAGTCGGGCGCCACAGGTTTCCTCAAAAATATCGTTGATCATTTCACGATCCCTGAAAGCGTAGAAATAAGTAGTTAATGCGCCAACATCCATTCCCATTACACCCCACCATAAATTGTGTGATGCAATCCGGGTCAATTCGCCAATTATTGTCCTAATAACCTTAACACGTTCCGGAACTTCAATTTGAAGTGCATTTTCAACAGCTAAACAAACAGCTTCATTATTAATATTAGAAGACAAATAATCCATTCTATCGGTTAGATGCACTATTTGCTGATAGCTGTCCCGTTCGCACATTTTTTCTATGGAGCGGTGTATATATCCTAAATCCGGTTCTACTTTTTTGATTATTTCACCATCTATAGTTAATAATAAACGCAAAACTCCGTGAGTTGCAGGGTGTTGAGGCCCCATGTTGATGAAATATTCTTCAGATTTAAAATTGTTATTTACAGTAGCTGTTTCCATGTTTACTTATTTAACAATCATATTAATATCATCTACATAATCTTTTCTAAGCGGAAATCCATCCCAGTCTTCGGTTAAAAAGAGTCTTTTCAAATTTGGATGATTATTAAATTTTATTCCGAAGAAATCGAATACTTCACGTTCGTGAAATTCGGCTGTTTTCCAAATATCACAAACCGAATCGAAAACCGGGTTTTCCCTTTCTTCGGTTTTTACTTTAACCACAACTATATGTCTGTGCGCAGTAGATTCTAAATGGTAAACTACTCCTAATTCATTTCCCCAATCAACCCCAGTTAAGCAAAACAAATAATCGAAATTGGTTTCGGTATTGTTTTTTAACTGAAACATTAATTGATGAAGGTCTGCCGGTTGTACTTGTATGTTTAGAAACTGGGATTCTTCTTCGGTAAATTCCAATTCGGAGGTTACAGGATCTGGAATCCAGGTGTTTATTAAATATTGTAATGCTTCGTTCGTCATAACCTTCAGTTTTATAAACCTTCATCAAATCCGTCTATAGGATTTATTTTATGCTTCATGCTTTCTGTTCGTATTTTATCCTGAAGCATCAACATGCCTTCCAATAAAGCTTCCGGACGGGGAGGGCATCCCGGCACATAAACATCTACAGGAATAACGTGGTCTGCGCCTTTTACAACCGAATAGGAATTGTAAAAAAACGGACCTCCTGATATTGCACAAGCTCCCATTGCAATTACATATTTAGGTTCGGCCATTTGATCGTATAAACGACGTAAAACCGGAGCCATTTTATTGACAATGGTGCCAGCTATTATAATTAAATCGGCTTGTCTTGGGGAAGGTCTTGCAACTTCAAAACCAAATCTTGAATAATCGTGGCGGGCAGCTCCTGTTTGCATCATTTCAATAGCACAGCAACTGGTGCCAAAATAAAGTGACCAAAGTGAATTTGAACGTCCCCAATTAATTATTTTATCTAAGGAAGTGACAATTACGTTTGCTCCATTTCCTGCAGGAATAACCTTTCCAGGGAAATCTTCTGGGATTTCTCCCGGACTTCTATCAGGGGTATTTGTTTTATCTAGTCCCATTTTAATGCTCCTTTTTTCCAGGCGTATGCTAAACCTAATCCCAGTATGAATAAAAATATTACAATTTCAATAAGTGCTATAAATCCAACATCCTTGAATACTACGGCCCAAGGAAATAGAAATGCTATCTCCACATCAAAAACCAAAAATAAAATCGCATACAAATAGTAACCAACTTTAAACTGAACCCAAGTAGGCCCCACAGTTTTCATCCCGCTTTCATAAGGCTCCCTTTTTTGTGGATTGTCGGATTTATGTGAAATTAAATTTGACAGAAAGTTTGCACCGGCAACCAGCACAATACCTGCTATTAAGAATACTATAATTGCTTCTGAACCCATTTTTTTAGCTTTAACTACTCTGTAAAATTATTGGCATTCTTTCACTTTATAACTGACGGAAATCAGTTTATGAAGATTTAAAATTATTTTACCTGATATGTTTCTCCAGAAAAGAACAGATCATCGGTTTTTTTGAATTTGGAATTTGCTTTTACTTGAGCTGTTAAGTGATCTTCCCTTTCTTCTAAGGTAACATCCTCAAAACTTCTAATGATTCCTGTGGCAAGTGGATATTTTAATCTCACTAGCATTTGATGAAGGGTTTTATCTTCTTCTTTAGCATTGTGAACCAAAAGATCTTCTTGGGTAATCCCGTTTTCACCAATAGTTACTACTTCTAATTTTAAACCGTTTAAAACAAGACCTTTATCACTTTCTTTACCAAAAATCATAGGTTTACCGTGTTCAAGATAAATTTGCTTGTCTTCTTTAACATCTTTATCGGTCACATTAGAATAGCATCCATCATTAAAGATTACACAGTTTTGTAGAACTTCCACCAAGGAGGTTCCTTTGAATTTATGTGCATCGATAAAAATTTGGGTCATAGCTTTTGGATTATTCCCGCCAATTCTGGCGAAGAAACGGGCATTAGCGCCTAAAGCAAGTTCTCCCGGAGAAAAAGGAGGCTGAGTGTTTCCGTATGGAGATGATTTTGTTTTTTGGCCTATCAGAGAAGTTGGAGAAAATTGTCCTTTGGTTAATCCGTATATTTCATTGTTGAACATCACGATATTTAAATCGATATTTCTACGTAATACATGGATAAAATGATTTCCGCCAATGGCCATGGAATCCCCGTCCCCGGTCATTACCCAAACGCTTAATTTGGGATTGGCTAATTTTACTCCGGAAGCAATCCCTGGAGCTCTACCGTGAATACTGTGCATTCCATAAGTGTCCATATAATAAGGAAAACGTGAAGAACAACCAATACCAGAAATAAATACGGCATCTTCTTTAGCAATTCCCATTTCGGGAAGAGCTTTTTGCATTGAACGCAAAACTACGTAATCGTCACAACCAGGACACCACCGTACTTCCTGATCACTTGTAAAATCTTTGAAGGTATATTTTTTTACAGCTGTAGTTTCCATAATTATACTAGTTTTTTAAATTGTTCAATTAATTCGACGTTAGAAAATGGTAAGCCTTGAATTTTGTTGTGTTGGAAATATTCGAATTTGCTATGGTTGATTTTTAAAATACTAGCAAATTGACCACTGTTTAGTTCGCAAACGATGATTTTTTTGAATCTAGACAAAACCTCTTCCGTATTTTTAGGCATCGGATTTATATAGTTAAAATGTGCTAGGCCAATATTTTTATAGCCTTCTTGATTTATTTGTTTCACTGCAGAATGTAAAGCACCATAAGTTCCTCCCCATCCAATCACCAGTAAATCTCCGGAATCTGCAAATTCAGTTTCCAAATCGGGGATATTATTTTGTACCAATCTGATTTTCTCAGCTCTTATATGAGTCATCTTTTCGTGGTTTTCCGGCACGTGTGACACATTTCCGGTTACACTGTCTTTTTCCAAACCACCAACTCTGTGTTCTAGTCCTGGGGTTCCAGGAATGGCCCAATCTCTTGCAAGGGTTTTTTCATCCCGGTCATAAGGATGCCAATTTTCTTTGCTTTCCGTAACCTTGCGAGTTTTAATTTCAGGTAAATCGGCTACATTTCGAATTCTCCAAGGAGCCGATCCGTTTGCAATATAACCATCAGTTAAAAGTATAACTGGGGTCATATGCTCTAAAGCGAGTCTAGCGGCTTCATAAGCAAAATTAAAACAGTTCCCAGGAGTGCTCGCTGCAATAACAATTACAGGACTTTCCCCATTTCTGCCATACATAGCCTGAAGAAGATCTGATTGTTCTGTTTTTGTAGGCAATCCTGTTGAAGGACCGCCGCGCTGTACATTAATGATAACTAAGGGCAATTCGATGATCATCGCCAGGCCAATTGCTTCGCCTTTTAATGCCAAGCCTGGTCCTGAAGTGGTTGTAACAGCCAAATCGCCTGCGAAAGAAGCGCCAATTGCCGATGTAACACCAGCTATTTCATCTTCTGCCTGAAAAGCTTTAACTCCGAAATGTTTGTGTTTAACAAGCTCGTGCAATATATCGGTAGCCGGAGTAATTGGATAAGATCCTAAAAACAGTTCTAAACCTGATTTTTCTGCAGCGGCCAATAATCCCCAAGCAGTTGCGGTGTTCCCCATAACGATCCGGTAGGTTCCAACGGGTAGTTTGGCAGGAGAAATTGTATAAGAATTAGGGATAAGTTCTAAAGTTTCGGCATAATAAAAACCTGCATTTAAAACTTTCGTATTTGCCTCAATTAAATCCGGGTTGGATTTGAATTTTTTATTGAAAAAATCAATAGTATGTTCTGTAGAACGGTTGTACATCCAATAGATCATACCTAAAGAAAACATGTTTTTGGTTCGGGAAAGGGTTTTGTTATCCAATCCTTCAACATCTTTTAATGCCTCTTTGGTCAAAGAACTCATTGCTACTTTAATAACCCGATAGTTCTCAAGACTTCCATCTTCCAACGGATTTGTTTTATACGCTGCTTTTTCTAAATTCTTTTTTGTAAATGAATCGGTATCCACAATTATTGTGTGCCCGGGTTTTACTGAGTATAGGTTGGTTTTTAATCCAGCGGGGTTCATGGCAACAAGCAAATCTACATTGTCACCAGGGGTACTTACCTCAATACTGCCAATATGTACTTGGAATCCTGAAACGCCATACAAACTTCCCTGAGGTGCCCTGATTTCAGAAGGATAGTTTGGAAAGGTAGCGATATCATTACCAAACATGGCAGAAGTATCAGTAAACTGTGTTCCTGTTAACTGCATTCCGTCTCCTGAATCGCCCACAAAACGGACGACTACCGCTTCCAGTACTTCTGGTTGAAGTTCTACTTCACCTGTTTCTGTCTTTGTAATCATAATTTGAATTTTTTTAATAGAATCCAAATGTAAATTCACTTTTTCTTAAAAAGTATGACAATGGTCATTTAAAGACAGGATGAATCAGACTAAATTTACCTAAAATAATTTTTAAATAATTGGAATTATGGCTATTACAATAACAGACGAATGTATTAACTGTGATGCCTGCATCGCAGAATGTCCAAATAATGCAATTTATGAACCGGATGAGCAATGGGCTTATTCCGATGAAACATCTTTAAGCGGAACTGTAACTACACCAGGGGGAGAAGAGGTTGATGCCGATGAAAAACATGAGCCAATCTCAGACGAGTTTTATTTTATAGTTTCTGACAAGTGTACCGAATGTAAAGGTTTCTTTGATGAACCTCAATGCGCAAAAGTATGCCCGGTAGATTGTTGTGTTCCAGATGAGGATCATGAGGAATCTGAGGCGGAACTTTTAGCAAAAAAAGCTTGGCTGCACGCTGAATAAGAAGTTAAAGAAAAATATTTTCCGAATAATTATCATTTAATATTTCGGAAAACATGTCTTAGCATTTCATGAAGTAAAAAGAACTATGCTAATTTTTATTTGAGAAATGCATTAAGTTAATTAATGGAATGTTCTTTTTTAAAAATCAGGCGAGTTAAACTAATATATTCAAAATGAAAAAAAAATTTCCAAAGCTCATTTGCGACGCGAATGAAGCGGTTGCAAGAGTTGCACATAAGACCAATGAAGTTTGTGCCATTTATCCTATTACACCAGCTTCCCCTATGGGTGAACACGTAGATGTGTACAGTTCAAAATCTCAAAAAAATATTTGGGGTAATATTCCTAGAATTATAGAAATGCAAAGTGAAGGCGGCGCTGCAGGTGCTGTTCATGGATCTCTTCAGGCTGGAGCTTTAACAACGACCTTTACGGCCTCACAGGGTTTGTTATTGATGATCCCAAATATGTATAAAATAGCAGGTGAATTACTGCCTTCAGTAATACATGTGGCAGCCAGAACCATCGCAACTCATGCCCTTTCTATTTTTGGGGATCATTCAGATGTAATGGCTACAAGACAAACCGGATTTTCTATGATGTTTGGAGGTTCTGTTCAGGAAGCGCAGGACTTTGCATTAATTTCCCAAGTAGCAACTTTGCGGTCCAGAATACCATTTTTGAATATTTTTGACGGTTTCAGAACTTCACATGAAATTGCGAAAATTGATTCTATTCCCGATGATATAATTAAAGCCATGATGCCGGAAGAAAACATCATGGACCACAAAAAAAGATCCCTCGATCCAGATCATCCTGTTGTAAGAGGAACCGCTCAAAACCCCGATGTTTTCTTTCAATCACGGGAAGCTGCAAACTTATATTACGATAAAGTTCCAGGAATAGTTCAGGAAGTAATGGATGAATTCTACGAACATACCGGACGAAAATACAGTTTGTTCAATTATTTTGGAGATCCCGAAGCGGAACGCGTTATAATAATTATGGGTTCCGGAGAAGGTCCTGTTAAGGAAACAGTTGAAACCCTAGCAAATACCGACGAAAAAATAGGGGTGCTAATCGTTCGTTTATACAGACCATTCTCTATTTCACATTTTATAGAAAAATTGCCAAAGACAGTTAAAAAAATAGCGGTTTTAGACAGAACAAAAGAACCCGGAAGTACAGGTGAGCCTTTATATTTGGATGTCGTGACCGCCTTTGCGGAAAGCGAAAGGGAAATGCCAGTTATTATCGGCGGACGTTATGGATTGTCGTCCAAAGAGTTTACACCTGCAATGGTAAAAGGCATTTACGATGAGCTTTTAAAAGACAAGCCTAAAAACCATTTTACTATCGGAATAAACGACGATGTGAGTTTTACAAGTTTATCCTACAATCCTGATTTTGAACCCAAAAAAACAACCATTAACTGTATTTTTTATGGTCTGGGATCTGACGGCACCGTTGGAGCAAATAAAAATTCAATTAAAATTATTGGCGAAACTACGGATAATTATGTACAGGGTTATTTTGTATACGATTCAAAAAAAGCAGGTTCGCAAACGGTCTCGCATCTTCGTTTTGGACCAGAACCCATATATTCTACCTATTTAATAAATATGGCCGATTTTATAGCCTGCCATCAGTTTAATTTTGTCGATAAATATGACATTCTCAAGAACATTAAAAAAGGAGGAACCTTCCTTCTGAATTCCCCTTTTTCCAATGAAGAAGTCTGGGATGAATTACCCAAAAAATTGCAGGAAAAAATAGTTGAAAACGAATTGGAATTTTATGTTATTGATGCCACAAAGGTAGCGCAGGATGCAAATCTGGGCAAAAGGACAAATACGATTCTACAAACCTGTTTCTTTGCTATTTCGGGCATATTGCCAAAAGATGAAGCCATTCAGAAAATAAAAGATGCCATTGTAAAATCATATTCCAAAAAAGGGGATACGATTGTAAAAATGAACTTTAATGCGGTGGATAAATCATTGGAAAATCTTCAAAAGGTTATTTATCCGCTAAGGTCTACAAACAATAGGGAGTTAAAGCCAATGATGACCGGTGCCGAAGACCCATTTGTAAAAGAAGTTCTTGGAAAGATTTTAGCCGGATTGGGCGATGAACTTCCAGTGAGTGCTTTCCCCATTGATGGTACTTTCCCAATGGGAACAACACAATTCGAAAAACGGGGGATAGCAGATTTTATTCCAGTTTGGGATGACGCCAACATATGTACTCAATGTAATAAATGTGTCGTGATTTGTCCACATGCTGCCATTCGCGCGAAGGTCCTTCCTAATGAAGAATTAGAGGGTGCGCCTTCATCTTTAAAAACCGTTTCGGCAAAAGGAAGACCTTTTTCAAGCGAGAAAGAATCATATATTTTACAGGTCTCTCCCGAGGATTGTACTGGTTGTGAACTTTGTGTAGCAGTTTGTCCGGCTGAGAGCAAAGAGATCGAAAATTTTAAATCCATCAATATGAGGAAAAAACTCGATGTTGATGTAGAAGAAAATGTGAACTGGGACTATTTTGTTAATTTGCCCTATTATGACAGAGCAGAATTGCAAGTATCCAACATAAAAGGATCTCAGTTTTTAGAACCTTTATTTGAATTTTCAGGAGCTTGTCCCGGCTGTGGAGAAACACCTTATATTAAATTGCTTACCCAATTGTTTGGCGACAGTATTTTAATCTCCAACGCCACTGGATGTTCCTCTATTTATGGAGGTAATCTGCCAACAACTCCTTACAAAACCAATCAATTTGGAAGGGGTCCTGCCTGGGCCAATTCACTGTTTGAAGATAATGCGGAGTTTGGTTTAGGGATGAAATTGGCCCTGACCAAAAAACAGGAAATAGCAGAAGATCTTTTAAAATCCATAGAAATACTAGTTGGAAGCGAACTAGTAGAAGCTTTATTAAATAATCCTGAAGAAACGCAGGCTCAAAAAGAGGAGAAATTTGCTCAAATTGAAACCCTTAAAAAAACCCTCGCTATTATTGACAATAATGATAATGCCTTCAAGTTAAATCAATTAACCGAATACCTTCGCAAGAAAGCTGTCTGGATAGTTGGCGGTGACGGATGGGCTTATGATATTGGATATGGAGGTGTTGATCATGTTTTATCAACCGGGGAAAACATCAATATAATGGTGTTAGATACAGAGGTTTATTCTAATACTGGCGGGCAAATGTCTAAAGCCACTCCAATGGGAGCAAGCGCTAAATTTGCTGTTTCAGGTAAAAGAAACAGTAAAAAAAGCTTGGCACTTCAGGCAATTTCTTATGAGCATGTATATGTAGCACAGGTGGCAATAGGAGCAAAAAATTTGCAAACCCTAAAAGCCATTGAAGAAGCTGCAGCATATCCAGGACCTTCATTAATAATTGCTTATTCCCACTGTGGTGAGCACGGATATGATTTAAAACATGGAGTTTCTCAACAAGAGAAAGCTGTAGAAACAGGATACTGGCCACTTTTTAGATTTGATCCTTCCAAACCAAAAGGGCAAAAGTTTAAATTGGATTCCAAACCACCAACCGCCCCTATAAACGAATTTATGTATAACGAAGGGCGTTTTAACCAGGCGGTGAAAAATGACCCAGAATTAGGAGCAGAGTTGCTGAAAAAAGCACAGGAAGAAGTAGATACAAGATGGGAAAGGCTTGAACTATATAGGAATATGTAACTTAATATTAAATGTGCATAACGGAAACTTAGTGCAAGAAGCGAGGAAGATATTCAAATTACATATCGCCATTGAAAAACAATAAGAATCTAAAAATGAAAATATTCTCCGGAGACTCCTGCCTCCCTAGAGGCAGTTAAATTTGGGTTTAAAGGATTTTATTGATTTGAATATTACCATAGCAATATTAATTAATAACCTAAAAATGAAAGCGAAAGACAATAGATTTTTTGATCACGCAACTAAAAAATTAAATGAAGCCAACCTGGAATTACATAGACCGGAAGAAGATGTTGTATCTTTTTTAGTCTGCAAAAATTCACAGTATGCCATTGAGAACTATTTAAAAGGGTTTCCTGCTGCAACACGGAGTTGAAACGGGTAATTATAAAACAATTGAAGTCCTTTTTGAAGAATGCAAAAAAATCAATAAAAAATTTGAGAAAGTTAATCTGGCAAATTTTGATTGTAAGGCTCAATCAATGGATAATAGAAGTTGCAATGAAATTTCAAAAGTCAGCAATTGCCTTAAAATTGCTGAAAGCCTGAATACGTTTCTCAGAAAAGAGAAACTTATATAGGCAGCGTTTAAATGTATTCAGGTGCTCTTGATTTGGCTGCACCTCAAAGTGCCGTTCATTTTTATCGCGGTAGAGTCTAATCTACGCTATAAGCCTCCCAAAGCAGGACTGCTTTTTATTGAAAATATCTACAAACTTATTTTTTTAATTCACTTGAGGTCAGTCCCTAGAGAATTATGCCCAGAATATTATAAGCCTTCATAACCCTTAGATTATAAATAAAATAGCTGGTTTCAATTTTAATTTTAAACCGTAGATTGATTTAACCAAAGGACTTTGCAAGTTTACTATATCTGATTTTCATATCTTGGTTTCTTAATCTGAAAATCCTCACAGATTTTCTAACAAAGAAACCATGCACAAATCACTCACTGCAACCCAATAAAACAATACTAAAATGCCATTTAATTATTCCTTTGGATTACCCCTTAAACACAACTTCGCAGAATTTATTTATTATCAAGGTCTATTTCTTCCTTATGAAATTGATAAAATCATTAATTTTTGGGATGAGGACAAGACTATTAAAGCTACATTAAGTGGAGATAAGAAATACAATGACAACTTGCGGAAAAGTTCTGTTATGTTCATCGACAATACCCCTGAAAACGAATGGATATATAGTAAATTAGCATCGCTAGCAATAAACTGTAACAATGAAAACTATTGGTTTGATTTATTAGGATTTCATCAAGAATTACAGCTTACAAGATATTCTGAAGGGGATTTTTTTGACTGGCATTTAGATTTTGGCGCTGGGGAAATTTCTGCAAGGAAATTGAGTATGACTATTCAACTATCAGATCAAAATGATTATGAAGGAGGCGATTTACAGTTTATGATCAATAAGGAAATAGTAAATGCACCACGGGAAAAAGGTACGATTGTAATATTTCCATCATTTATTATACATAGAGTTACTCCAATAACTAAGGGAACCCGCCAATCAATTGTTGGCTGGGTGTCAGGACCACCATTTAGATAATCACACTTGAGAAGTATAAATATTAGGGTCAGTTATAAACCGAAAAGAAGTATTTGTAAATCAGCTACTTTTCAAATACTAGACCGTTAGCCACAAGCTGAAAAAGCTTCATAAAAATGGAATTAGATAAAAAGAAACATTGGGAAACAGTTTATGAAACTAAAAATCCAGACGAAGTAAGTTGGACGCAAGAAACTCCGAAAACTTCGCTTGAATTTATACAGTCATTTGGGCTAAAGAAAACTGCTAAAATTATAGATATAGGCGGTGGCGACAGTAAGCTTGTAGATTACTTGCTCAATGAGGGATTTGAGAATATTACTGTTCTTGACATTTCTGCTAAATCCCTTGAAAAGGCAAAAAATAGACTTGGGAAAAGAGCAAATAAAGTAAATTGGCTCGTTAGTGATATTTTAGAATTTGAACCAAACATGACTTTTGATATTTGGCACGATAGAGCGGCCTTTCATTTTCTCACAACGTCTGAACAAATTAAAAAATATTTGAAAACGGCGAGAAAATCTGTAAGTGGTTATTTAATATTAGGAACTTTTTCGCAAAATGGACCGAAAAAATGTAGTGGGCTGGAAATAAAACAATATAATGAAGCAGAATTAACATCGGAATTTGAAGATGGTTTTGAAAAAATTCGATGTTTAACAGAAGACCATTTAACACCATTTGATACTAAACAAAATTTTTTGTTTTGCAGTTTTAAAAGACAATTGAACTGAAAAATTATTGGGTAACAGCTCATGAAAAAATCGCTGTTTTTTTGGCTAAACCGTTTTATGCTATTAAATAACTATAGAAGATGAAGGAAATGTGGGATAATAGATATTCAGGTGAGGATTACGCCTATGGAATCCTTCCGAATGATTTTTTTAAGTACGCAATTGACAAATACAAACTAGCTGGTAAAATACTATTACCCGCTGAAGGGGAAGGGCGAAATGCTGTATATGCTGCAAAGAATGGTTTAAATGTAACTGCATTTGATATTAGTAAAGAAGGCAAAGGGAAAGCCTTAAAATTGGCAGAGAAAGAAGATGTAGAAATTAACTATGAGCTTGGTAATCTCTTTGATTTAGATATCATAAATAATCAATATGACTGTGTAGCTTTTATTTACGCACATTTCCCTCCTCCTATCCTATCTAATTATCATAAGAAAATTGCAGAACTAGTAAAGCCTGGTGGTTACATAGTCCTTGAAGGTTTTAGTACTGGGCATTTAGAACTAAGAAAGCAAAATCCTAAAGTTGGAGGTCCAGATAAACTAGAAATGCTATTTTCAGAAGACACTATTAAAAGAGATTTCTCAGGTTTTGAAATAATTGAACTCGAAGAAATTGAGATTAAATTGAATGAAGGTAAATTCCATAATGGAACTGGCAAAGTGATTCGTTTTGTTGGCAAAAAACAGCATATAACAAAACCTAAAATGCATTAAAATACTTTTTAGCTAAAAAGTTGTGGATTTTTGGTGTGGAAAATTGCTTTTTGTGTTCCAAATCGTGTTCAGTTCTGTGTTCCAAGGTAAGAAATTCGAGAATAGATCGCATAAAAAAACGGTTAGGAATGAACCTAGCCGTTTGTTTATGGCACTTTGCCCTTAGTAGCGGGAACTGGACTCGAACCAGTGACCTTCGGGTTATGAGCCCGACGAGCTACCTACTGCTCTATCCCGCGATATATATTTTCAATATTCCATCTTTAGCTTTTAACTTTCGGTTCATAATACCGATAGAAATATTGGACTGCAAAGATACAAAGGATTTTGAACCCCACAAGGCCGAAAACATAAATTTTTTTAAAATCAAATAAAGTACTTTTTGCTTAACTATCTTTAGCTATCTTTAAATTATGAACAAACGTTTTAAGACAATAGTTTTTGTATTACTCGCCTTAGGTGCGGTAATTATTATTGGCTCAGTTTCTATAAATGGGATTTTAAAAAGCAAGCTCGAAAATTTCATCCAAGAACGATTGCCCGAAAACATGGTCCGCGCTTATGATGATATTACCGTGGATTCATTTGACGGTTCACTAGTTGTTACAAATGCTTCGCTAATCATCCAAAATAAGGAAGACGGCGTTAAACATACTTTTATAAATGTTGAAAAATTGAAAATTTCGGACATAAGTTATTGGGATTATTTGTTTAATGACAAAATTAACATTGAGGCCATTTCACTTGAAAATCCAAAAATTGCTTATTATAAAGATCGGATGAAACATTCCAAGGACTCCGTTCGCCAAGCAGTAGCGCGAATTTACAAACCAATTACAGTGGGCCGTATTCTAATAAAAAATACCAAATTTGTCATTTATGAAAAAGGTGAATACCCCACAAAAATTTATACAAATAATCTAACCGTTGAAATGGACGGAGTAAAAGTTGACAATGAAACCGTTATTCGCAAAATACCTTTTGAGTACAAAGATTTTGAAGCCCAAAGCGATACTGTTTTTGTTAAGGTAAGTCCTTATGAAAACCTGACTATTGAAAGCTTTTCATTAAAAAACAACAACGCCATTTTTGAAAACTTAGCGCTTAAAACTAAATATTCCAAAAAAGAACTTTCAGGAATTATAAGTAAGGAACGGGACCATTACAATCTTTCGTTGCAATCACTTTCCATAGCTAATTTTGATTTTGGCTTTAACCACAATCGCTTTTTCGCAAAAAGCAAGAAAGTTTCCTTAACCAATCCTTCTCTTGAAATTTACAGGGACAAATTAGTTGCCGATGATCCAAAAATAAAACCTCTATACAGCAAGATGCTACGCGATCTCCCTTTTGAGTTAACTGTTGATTCCTTAAAAATAAACGATGCAAAAATAAAATATGAAGAAAGACAGAATCCAGAAAATATGGGCGGCTCCATCAACTTTGAAAATCTGGATGCGTCTATTTCAAATGTGAGCAATACATACAAAAGCCCAGAAAAAACAAATTTAAAAATCATGGCAGATTTTATGGGGAAGACTCCCATTTCTGTGGATTGGAGTTTTGATGTCCAGAACCAAAATGATCAATTTCTCTTTAGAGCAGACATAGGGTCTCTTGTGGCAGACCGAATGAACAGTTTTACCGAGCCAAATTTAAAAGTAAAACTGGAAGGACACACCAACAGAACCTATTTTACTATTGATGGAAATAACGAGACTTCCAATATAGATATGAAAATTAATTATTCAGATTTTAAGGTTACTGTACTTCAAAAAGATGGAATAAGAAAAAACAAGCTGGTTTCTGCACTAGCAAATATATTTATATCTAAAAACAGTGAAAAGAAAAATGACAATTATCGCGAAGGAACCGCTGAAGCTCAAAGAAATAAAACAAAATCTGTATTCAATTTTTTATGGCTCAGTGTGAAAAATGCCCTCGTAAAAATCATGCTTGGAGGCAATAAAAAAGATTAATGGCTTATCCATTGGATGGCCTCAAGCCTATCATGACTTGCAAAAGTGCGAATTTCTGCATTAAAAAACAGCTTCTCAAAATTGCTAAAAGCCTGTAACCATTTTCGATCTGTGACTACGGCTACTTTTTCGAAGCGATTTCCTGTTTTAAGTTTAAAAGGAAGGTTTTTTAGTATTGCCTTTAAGGAAATTTCGGCATTAATCGTGTCTTCTAAATAAAGGTTTACCTTATCGTAAACCTGTAGTTTTTCATTTACTTCAAACTGTATTTTTTCAACCGCTAGCTCATCATAGGGTCCATCAACAATAAATCCTATTATATTATCCGCAAGCGTAAAAGAGGAGAGCATAGAGGAGTTTTAGTTTTTTTGGTTTTTAAATTTAGGGAAATAAATTCTATTGACCAATATCATTTGCCGAAAAGCCAATAAGTTCGCCATCTTCAAAGGAAACTTCAAGTTGGATGGGGTTGCAACAAATTTCACAATCCTCTATATATGTTTGGTTCCGGACAGAAGTATCCAGCAACATCGAAATTTCTTCCCAACAGTAGGGACATTGAAAAAAATGTTCGTACATAATTCTTATTTCAGCAAATCATTCTCGTGAAGCTCTTTGTAAAGTGCCTCTTTTACAAAGTTATAACCTGCGTTTTTTGCATAAAAGAAATTTGCCAAAAAAGAAAGAAATTTGTTTTTCAACATATGTTTTACAATCAGTCCGATTCTTTCTTTTATTTTAGATTTATATCGATTTTCAAAATCTGAAAAAGACAATTTGGGATATGGCAACTCTTGAATTTCAGCATCCTTTCCATAATTTATTTTATCAACCTGATTGTCAAAATTACGGAGCATCCGCATATCGGGAATAATTGGGAAAAATTTTTCTCCGTTGGGGTCTTTTGGCGGTACCGAAAATTGATAGCGGTCTTTTATAGCATTATTGGCAGTAATGCTCAACCGTTTTTCAATATCTTCGGAAGCCACCGCAAAGTAATATCTTAAGAAAACCTGACAGTTTTTTCTTCCCAATTGAAAATCGTGTTCCCGAAAATCACGGCTCAAAAATCCTGCAAAACCTCCGATGGGTGCAGCGGCCAAATCATTCTTAGGTCGTATCCATTTCCCATCTTTTTCAATTTTACGAACAGGTTCTATCAAAAATTTGGTCCGATCGGTCATATCCAAAGCGTCCAAAATTCCGTCTTGGTTGAACATCACTTGGTTGCGAAGCGCTTTAAATAATCCGCCAGCAATGCTCAAAATGCCACTGCCCGATTCCGCAACATCGTGATCTTTATTGGGGAATGGGTCAATCATAATCACTCCATATTTGCAGCTTTCAATACTTTTGGGATTCTTTTCCTTCAACACTTTTAGCCCAATTCCATATGGTTCATTGTTTATTACGCCCCCATCCACTGAATTGAATTTATAAATCTCACCTTCCGGCAAAAGCGGTTCTATACCTTTTGATTTATTAAACAAATATTTGGGATACCGTTTTATGTATTCGGAAGATATAGCAACTTCGCGTGACTTTAAGCCAATTGGAAAAGCTGCAGTGCTCAGCGTAGCATCTTTCAAATACTGAATGTGCTTTTCCTTTGAAATATCCAGTACGTAGTAAAGCTCGTCTTTCTTTTCGGGAATTCCGGGAGGAAATTTTTCGTTTTTAAGTTTATACCTAAAAAATCCACCATGGTTTGTTATTACAGTCCCTTTGGAAGTATCGCGGCCACTATCGTCAAAATTTACCATAAAATTGATTCCGCGCAGATTGGTGGTGGTTAAAATAACATCCAAACTATTGGAAGCATATTTTGGAATTTCGCGTTCTTCGCGAACTTTTAAGGCTTCGTCCGCAATTACATCAATTGCCTGGGTATTCAATAAAGAACGTACCTCACCATATTCTTTTAGATCGTCATTATTAAGCAATTTGTCTACGGTGCTATTTTCTGCAGTGTTGCCCATATCCACCCAGCTTTTATAGAAAATATTATTGTTCCCCGTGGGATTGTCTTTATTAAAACTTTTGAAATGCTTATCGGCCAAGGCCATAAAAGTCAGCGAGCCCGAAATGCCACCAGCAGAAGACCCACTGATTACGTCAATCTCAACTTGGTGCATCGGAATAGTGTGGTCGTAATCAGGATGGGTGATTCCAATTTTTCGGTTTTTTTCTTTGGCCTTTTCCCAAAGGTCTAGTGTTTCAATCAAATAATCCAAAACGCCCGCGGTATAAGCTCCTGCAGAAACGGCACCCGCCATAGTGATGCACAATTTAAAAGTATTTTCGTTTTCCATAATCCCCACAATTAATTTTTAACTTATTAAAAAAGAACAAGTTAAAACAAATAATTGAAAGAATTTACAGGATTTTTCCTGTTTTTAGGATAGGGATTCTACCGTTTCTTGAAGTAATTCCCACTCTTCCATTAGCTTTTTCAGCTTCTTCTTCTTTTCTTGGTATTTATCGAAAAAGTGGGGTTTGGCAATGGTTTCTTCGTAATTGATAAGCAATTCAGTATCTATGTTTGCTATTTCCTTTTCCAATTGCGAAATGGAAGCTTCTACATTGCTCAGTTTGTTTTTTGCAGATTTTATTTTTTTCTGAATTTCATATTCCTCGCCAGCACTTCTCTTTTGCTTTACTTCGGAAACAACGGTTCGCTTTTCAGCTTCGCGAAGGTTTTGTAGATTTCGCTGTTCGAGGAAATAATCAATATCACCCAAATATTCTTTGATGTGATGGTCTTTGAACTCATAAACCTTATTGGTCAAACCCTGAAGAAAATCCCGATCGTGGGAAACCAAAAGCAAAGTGCCCTCAAAACTTTTCAAGGCATCTTTCAATACGTTTTTTGATTTTATATCCAAGTGGTTGGTAGGTTCATCCATTACCAAAACGTTGAAGGGCTGCAACAATAATTTCGCCAGTGCCAAACGGTTTCGTTCGCCACCACTCAACACGCGGACATATTTTTCCACTTCATCGCCACGAAAAAGGAAAGAACCCAAAATATCGCGCACACGGCTTCTATTTTTTTCATTGGCAGCATCAATCATCGTATCGAGAACTGTTTTGTTACCATCAAGATAGTCTGCTTGATTTTGGGCAAAATAAGCAATCTGCACATTGTGACCCAAAGTGAGTTTGCCGCTATATTCTATTTCTTTGACAATAATTTTTGCCAAAGTAGATTTTCCCTGTCCGTTTTGACCCACAAAAGCAAGTTTTGTGTCTCGCTCCACCAAAAGATTTACGTCGTTCAAAACATTTTTATCGCCGTAACTCTTCGAAATATTTTGAGCCTCAATCACCACTTTTCCCGGAGTAATGGAAACCGGAAAACGCAACGACATAACACTGTTGTCGTCTTCATCAACTTCTATACGGTCAATCTTGTCTAATTTTTTTATGAGCGACTGTGCCATTGTCGCTTTGCTTGCTTTGGCTCGAAACTTATCAATTAGCTTTTCAGTCTGTTCAATCTGCTTTTGCTGATTTTTTTGCGAAGCCAATTGCTGCTCACGCAATTCATTCCGAAGCACTAAATACTGCGAATATGGTTTGTTGAAATCGTAAATCTTTCCTAGAGAAATCTCGATGGTGCGATTGGTTACGTTGTCTAAAAACATTTTGTCGTGGGAAACAATTACAACCGCGCCTGCATAGCCTTTTAAAAATTCTTCCAACCAAAGGATCGATTCAATATCCAAGTGGTTTGTAGGTTCATCCAACAACAAAATATCGTTGTTTTGTAGCAAAAGCTTCGCCAATTCAATTCGCATACGCCAACCACCGGAAAAGGTTTCCGTGAGTTTCGTAAAATCTTCTCGCTGAAACCCCAAGCCTTGTAAAATCCGTTCGGTTTCACCTTGATAATTATAGCCTCCGTGAATTTCGTATTGGTGCTGTACCTCGTTCAAATCTACCATCAACTGGTGATAAGTGTCACTTTCGTAATCGGTTCGTTCAGCAAGCTGCTTGTTTATTTCTGCAAGTTGTTTTTCTTGCTTTTTTATTTCGGTGAAGGCTTCATACGATTCTTCTAAAACGGTCCGTCCTTTTTCAAAATCGATATCCTGTTTTAGGAAACCGATTGAAATTTCCTTGTCGGTCGCTATTTGGCCTGTATCATATTCCTGCTCTCCGGCAATAATTTTAAGCAAGGTAGATTTGCCCGCACCATTTTTACCAACCAAACCTACCCGATCGCCAGGTTTTAATTGGAAGGTTATTTTCTCGAACAAATAGTCACCTTGAAAGGAAACCGAAAGATTATGAATATTGACCATTTAAAAGGACTAATTTTTTTGCAAAGATGCTTATTTTTGCGGTGCTAAAAAAACACATTATGCAATTCCTCAAAAGCACAAAGCTCTATAGCATTTTTACCGGAAAATGCCCCGTGTGCCATAAGGGCGAAATGTATTTGGAAAAAAATCCATACAAGGTTTCCAAAATCATGGAAATGCACGATCATTGTAGCCACTGTGGGAAAAAATTTAAGATAGAGCCTTCCTTTTTTTTCGGTGCTATGTATGTAAGTTATGGTGTTGGCGTTGCAATTGCAGTTGCAACTTTTATAATCTCCTATCTCATTATCGGGATTGACAGAAATTATTCTTTTCTAGCAATAATTTTAACTTTGGCAATTTTATTTCCGCTTATTGTTAGAATTTCGAGAAATATCTGGATTAATATATTTGTTGATTTTGACGAAAATAAAGCAAAGTCCTAAATCCATAAAAATTACAACATTCGTTTAATGTCCATTTCCCTTGGAAGCGGTACATCATTTTCCGAAAAATTAAAAAGAATTTCAGAAAGTAGTGGCGCCATCAAAAACCCTCTCGACCCTAACCCATTAAAGAAAACCAAGTTCGGATTTTCATCCAAACTTCCTAAGAGCGGTCTGTGGTCTTTGGTTGTGGGCCTTACTCCTGCTGTTTGCCCGATTAGTTCAAAGGGACAATTAATAAAACTTTTTACTTTCGAAAGAATTTCATCTTTTGCTTGGTCTGTTGCATTTTGGCTGTAATCATCCCGGCTGTAAGTTGCGCCAATTTTATATTCGTCATTTCCCAGGGGAATCACGTACATGGAGCCTTTTAAAAGTACCTCTAATTTTAACAAAGGAGCCTTTATGGTTAGATACTCACCTTTGTTTCCGATAATTGCATGCTTCGGAAAAAAAGGATTGTCAATTACTTTTGAACCTTCCGCAAAAATGATTTTTTTAGCAGAAATGCCTTTGTAGATCAAGCTATTTTTTTTCTGCTGAATCACTTCATATTGAAATTTTTCAGTGAGCATGACATCTTGCTTTTTTAAATGATTTCGGTAGCTGGAGATCAAGTTATTGGTAAGAATCTGTGCTGTTCCCAAAACTTCACCAAAACCGAAGGGAGCATCAACAACACTATTTGTATATTTTAAAAAGTTTGAAGAAAGAAAGTCTTGCAATTCTCTTTTGTCGCTAGCAACGGTCCAATTGTTCTGCTCTTCAATACTTTTAAAAATTCGGAGAATTGACGTTTCTACAAATATTTTTTCTTGAAGCTTTTCGGAAAGCCGATGGTAGAAATCAACAGCAACTGGAAAAAAAGCAGAGGCATTCCAAGCCGCTGTGAAGCGTTTAAGCACCGTAGGGTTAAAAACGCCACCAGACTTTGCCGTAGAACCCTCTTCACCATTGTCGATCACTACAAAGCTCTTCCCGTGCTTTTGAAGTTGTTCGCAGAAACTGATTCCGGCAATGCCGAGGCCTACGATTAAATAATCTTTCTCTATCATAATTTATAAAAATAAAAAACCCTTCAGTTTCCGAAATGGAACTTGAAGGGTCTTCTTCAACTTATGGACCTATTAACTGATTAATAATTCCACAAATCTATTTCAATATTTCGTATTTGTTCTTTGATCCTTTCAGATTCCAACAATTGCATAAGTGCGTTGTCATTGATGTAATCTTTCACGTTTCTATCGCCCTGAACGTTATCTTCTTTGTAAATAACAGCATTAAAGCGTCTTGAATTCAACAAGTGATCATAAGAAATTGGTTGCGAGGTATTTTTTCGGTTGAAAGCCTTGGCTTCGTGCAATACTTCACGAGCACCAGGGAACCACACCCAGAAAAGCTCCACTTTGGAATCTAAGCCATCCTCTGGATACGCTTTGGAACGCGCTTCGTTCGCCACTGGGCAAATACCCAATAAACGATATTTGAGCTCGCCTTGGCGTTTGTCTAAATACCAATAACCTCTAATATGCCATGCTTCAATATCACCCGCGTCCAATGAAAAGCGACGCACATATTGTGGATCTACTGTACCTTCAGCGTTGTATTGCTCAATACCAAGATCTGTAGTGTCACTGTAAACCAAAGAGGCCTCAATATCACTCAAGGTACGTTTTTCAGTAAAATAGGAATCTGCATACACGTTATCAATTTTGCCATTTTTGATGTTTTTCACCAAAACGTCATAAAGAGAACGTCTGTCTGCGCCAATGTTGTTTGTATCAATAGGATAATACAATGGAAAATTTACTCTTTCATCAAGATCAATAATTTCCCAAGTTGTTTTAGACCATAAAACATCGCGCTCGTCCGTATATCCATACGGCAACGGCTCATCGTTATCATAAGCAATTTGCGCTTCAGTTTTTTTGCCTATATCTTCAGGGGTCTTGGCATTTAGAATATTTACCTGTGCACTTGCACCAGCAGCAATTCCAAGGCCGAAAACACATAAAACAACATTTTTCAAATTCATATCGATAGGGGTTTTATACAAATACTAGTTTGTCAATTCAATAATTACAGGAGAAATCTTTTTCAATTTATAACCGGAATTTCCCGCAAGATTTGCATTTATATCAAAAATTTGAACAGCATCTCCACGCTGTGCTCTTCTTAATGCACCCTTAGCAGCGGAATCCAGTCTTGTTCCGTTTACTTTAACGGTTGGCTGTCCAGAAACTTTAAAGCTAAATCCAGTTACATTAATATTGAGTTCAAAATCAAAATCTTCCAATATAGCAGAAACAGTTGAGATCTCAAGACCTCCACGTTCCATACGAACAATACCAGTTTCTCCACGAATGGCGCCTACAGGTGGTGGAATATCTTTAATTCGGAATGTCTTACTGTCAGAAACAGTTTCTCCGCCAGGGAGTTTACCACTTACTGAAATTTTTACTTCACGGCCACTACCGGGATTCATAACATACTTTCCTGCACCACCAGCGGGGCTTAAACCTGGAGCATTTGCGTTTACTGCACCAACACCAGGAATTGAAATAGTCATAGGGTTACTAACTCCACGATAAACTACGTTCATTTTATCAGCAGCGATTACAGCTGAATTTGGTTTTGGAATTACAGCATAACTACTACTAATTGGAATAGTTACTATGGAATCACCTTCTTTAAATTGTAGCTCACCTTTCAATTCTTGTTCTCCAACATTTCCTGCAGGAAAATCAAGAACCACTTGACCAGCGGCAATATTATCAAGTTCTCTGCCATTTACTGTTACTTTATCAAAGTTTAAAGTATTGTCAAAACGACCAAGTACTACACGTCCCTTAAAGTTTTCACCGCTAAAAAAAGCAGTTTTATCTGGCACTACAATAGCTTGATAGTTTGACATAGACAACTGTCTTACTTGCTCACCAGCTAAAAGCGCAGAAAGTAATTCACTTTGTGTAGTCTTAATATCTGCCTGCATTTGAGTAAGTTTGGTTCGTGAAGCTACTAATGGAAAACCTTCAAAATTATATTTTAACCAATCTACTTCAATACCATCTCTAGTTTTTTCCTTTTCAGTACTGAATTTTTCTTTTACATCTGCTGCAATAGTTGGATAGCTCTCACCAACAATATTCACAATTCCTTCTCTGAATCCATCAACTTTGTCAACAAATTCTTTACCTGCTGGTGATAAATTATCACCTGCAAATAATTTTTGGTCGAGATAATCTGACTTGTCTTGTACTTCGTAATCATTTGGATCTTCTATAGTAGACATCATACCACTTTTCAACTCACTAATATAAGAGTCAAAATCAGCCGCTAGGGCATTAACCTCTTGTGCTTTTTGCTGTAGAGGTTTGTATTTATCTGGCTGTTCATCAACTTTTTCATCAAGACCAGCAAGAAAAGCTTGGTTTCGTTGATCTGAAGCAACATTTGCTTTTGTTATCTTATCATTCAATAATCCAAAAGCAGATAATACTTCTTTGGACATGTTTAATGCAAGCATCGCGATGAAAACCAGATACATCAGGTTAATCATCTTCTGCCTTGGGGATAGTTTTCCTCCTGCCATTTTAATTCTTTTTTAAAGATTATTAATTAAGGTGAAAACCTATCTTAGTTTCTATTAGTCATTGCAGAAAGCATACCTCCATAAACTCCATTCAATGAAGAAAGGTTGGTGGCCAAGTGCTGCATTTGTTGTTTAAGTTGTTCCGCGTTTTCGGCAACTTGTTCGTTTGCTTCAGTTTGACGGCTTGTTGATTCAATTTGAACTTTATACAAACTGTTTAATGAATCCATTTGGGCTGCTGCAAGTGCCATTTCCTCACTGTATCTTTTAGTAGAGCTCATAGCTTCAGCAGTAGGGGCCATACCTTTTGCGGCACCTTCAAAAGAACGAATACTGGTTGTAAGGCTATCCATTAATTCTGAATCGATGCGTGCTTCTTTTAGCATTTCGTCCAATTTTTTAGACAAAAGTCCCTGAGCATCTTCAGGCTCTTTTGCGCCTTTTCTATTTGCTGCGGCTCCACCAGCCAATTCTGGGTAAACCAATGACCAATCCAAATCGTCATCTACCGGTTCAAAAGCTGATATAGCAAAAATAATTGCCTCGGTAATAAGTCCGATTGCCAAAAGAAGACCACCGTTTAGAGGTCCTAACTCCCAGTGAAGAATTTTGAAAAGCGCTCCTAAAATTACAATAGAAGCTCCAAGGCCATAGGCCATGTTAAATAGTTTTTTAGATGATCTTGATTGTGCCATAATAAGTTAATTTTTAATTGAGGTTTTTTTAGTTAAGGTTTAAATATTTAAGGTTGATTTGGTATTATTGGCCTATTGTTTAACGTGCGTCGCCTAGCTTATCATTAAGTGTAACGTCTGTACCCATATAATCCTGAACAGTTCTGAAGCCAATATAACTTCTTGCAGAATCTGCATATTCATAATCCCGGGTACTTACTTGAAGAAAGTAAGCAACATCTTTCCATGAACCACCACGAACAACTTTACGCATATTGTCTGGATCGTTCACATTCGGGTTCATTGTAGAAGTATAGTCATAAGAAGCAGGGTCATAGGAAGAAGCTACCCATTCAGACACATTTCCAGCCATATTATACAGGTTAAAGTCGTTTGGCTCATAGGCATCGGCCTCAACAGTATAGAGTGCTTGATCGGCAGCATAATCACCACGCAATGGCTTAAAGTTGGCCATAAAACAACCTCTATCATTTTTGGCATACGGACCACCCCAAGGGTAGGTTGCGGATTCTAGACCGCCACGTGCAGCATACTCCCATTCTGCTTCGCCAGGAAGACGGAATGAATTCACGAAATTTTGTTTTTTGGATTTTTGGTAAGAATTTTTATAAAGTGTTCTCCATGCGCAAAAAGCCTTTGCCTGTTTCCAGGTTACACCAACTACAGGATAATCTCCATAGGCTTCGTGCCAGAAATAGTCATTGTGCATTGGCTCATTATAGGAATAGTTGAAATCTTTAATCCACACAGTGGTGTCAGGATAAATATTAAGCTCTTCTTTTTTAATGAAATCTTTTCTATTTTTAGTTTTATCTCTTGCTGCAGATTGAATATCCATATAGGTATATTGGAAATTCAATTTACTAACATCAATGGTACGTTGCCCATTATAAGCTTCTTCCGTAGGAATATACATAGTATCCATAACCTCAGAATAGAACTCGTCAGGATATTCGGCAGTGTCCCAAATTAAATCAACTTTATCGTTTAACTTTCGTCCAGCGTAGTAATCTTCCCCCATCCCGAAATAA
This sequence comes from uncultured Flavobacteriaceae bacterium, assembly GCA_963805885.1. Classification (GTDB taxonomy): domain Bacteria; phylum Bacteroidota; class Bacteroidia; order Flavobacteriales; family Flavobacteriaceae; genus Aequorivita. The sequence continues at coordinate 177,185 of CAWDWC010000015.1, read as the reverse complement.
TTATCATACATATATTGTTGATACGGGGTCATTTCTTCATTCTCTTGATCAACAAAAGCAAATTCACCTATTCCCCCATCTCCAGGAGTTGCTCCATTTTCATCAGCCATAATTGCAAGACGTAATCTAACCGTGGAATCTCTTACCCAATTTACAAACTGGCGATACTCGGCATTTGTTATTTCGGTTTCGTCCATATAGAAAGAACGAACTGTAACGGTCTTTGTTGGCGCATCGTTTACAGCAACAAAATCGTCATCGCTTTTACCCATGATGAATGACCCACCTGGTATTAGCGTCATTCCATAAGGCTTTTGAGGATACCATTTTTTACCTTTTGCCCCGACTAGTTCTCCCCGGTCTCCGGAGTTACAACTGAACAAAAAGGCAACAATCGCAGTTAATGCAATAAACTTCTTCATAGGTATTTAGGTTAAATTTCGAGATTCAAGGGCGTAAACCTATCTATAAAATTTCAAAAAAACAATTTTTTTTTGAAAAACCCTCAATCGCAGTTTTTACTTGGCTTGTTTGATTATACTTCATTCTTGTGGCGGGCTTTTAACCACCGCTCAGGAATTTCCTGATTGCATGCACTCAAATATTCGCCATAAGTGCAAGGTAATAACGTTCGTCTTTTTAATTTATTATTAACATTTGAAATAAATGGCAAAACAATCCACCATCTTTCTGTTTTATTGCTTTTTTTAAATTCCAAAACCTCATCTTCAACTGGTACTTTATAGGAAGTGAAGAGCTTTTCATTATCGAAATCATCATCCTCAACCCTAAAATTAAAGCCTTCAATAAAATACCAAAGTATTTGGGCTACTAGCATTGCCCCACTTTTATTCTCTATGGAATCGCTTAATTCGTAAACGCCAAAAGACTTCACTTTATTGCTAATACCTGCATAACGGGAAATGGCGCAAATTTCACGACCGTCAAAACCATTGGGGCTCTCGTTGTTTCTATAACTTAATTCTGCGCTTTTTATTGCTGTAACATCCAAGAACACCATATCGGCATCACGCATTATTGGCTCAACTATGGTAGTATCTGCTGAAATTTCACCCAATCGGTATGCGTCAAAGAAAAGTTTATCCATCAATAAAATTTCCTGTGGCGCATTGAAAAAAGATTGATATCCCAAAATACTGTAATTAAAAAGATTGTAGGGCTTGTCGATAACCATTTTGCCTACATAGGATTTATTTGATATTGGCAACTCAGCATTTCCTAGATCAAATCGGTTGTCTATATTAACAATATTAACCATATCGCCTATTCCATCATAAGCACGATACTGTGCATAAGCCAGGTCCTGACTTCCCCCAAGAATAAGTGGGACGATGTTTTTTTTCAAAAGTTCGGCTATAACTTCTTTGGCAGCAAAGCGGGTATCTTCGGCAGTTTCTCCTTTTTCAATATCGCCAAGGTCAATTATCTTGTAATTCCAATTGCCAGGATATAATGAATACAGTGCTTTTCGATAAGGGTCAAAAGATATTTCACCTCCAATAAAATTTACATCAGCTCGGTTTTCTTTAATTCCGAGAATCGCAAACTTTACATCTTTTAAATTAGGCAACTCCCCTGCTTTGCGATGGGTTTCAATTTCTTTTCCCAAGGTCCCAGGTGGCAGAATTTCCCGATGTGCCATTACTTTTTTTGAAACTGGCGATAAAAACTCTATCATTATTTTTTCTTGGCTGTAGCTTTTTTCTTAGTTGTGGTTTTCTTTTTAGCAGCAGTTTTCTTTTTCGGACTTTTCTTTTCAAGCAAACCCTTTGCTTCTTCCAACGTTATTTTGTCAGCTTCTGTTCCCTTGGGCAGTTCCACTTTTGTTTTTCCTTTTATTAGATTGAAACGTCCCCAACGTGCTTTTTCAATACGTATTTTTTCTTCCGGCCATTCGTTGATAAGCTTATCGATTTCTTTTTGCTTTTTGTCTTCAATAAGTTCTTCTACATCTTCTTTGGAGAGGTTGTCAAAATCATATTTCTTGTTCACATTGATGAACATATTGTTCCATTTTATAAATGGCCCAAAACGTCCAACACCTTTCTGAACCGGCAGATCCTCATAAATATATATAGGAGCGTCGGCTTTTTTCTTTTCTTCAATAAGCTCTTTTGCAAAAGCCATATCCACCTCCAACGGATCCATTCCCTTCGGAAGCGAAATAAAGGTTTTTCCGAAGCGGACGTAAGGACCAAAACGACCGTTATTTACCTCAACTTCTTCTTTTTCATAAATCCCTAAAGTCTTAGGAAGTTTAAAGAGATCCATCACTTCTTCAAAAGTAACCAAATGCAATTGCTGGTCTGGACGAAGACTGGCAAATTTTTTCTCTTCATCATCCGGTGCACCAATTTGTGCCATAGGACCATATTTTCCGAGGCGAACCAAAACAGTTTTCCCTGTTTGTGGATCTTCGCCAAGAATACGCTCACCACTTTCGCGTTCTGCGTTTTCCTCTACATGTTCTACTCGCGGATGAAATTTTCCGTAGAAGTCCTTCATCATTTTGGTCCACTCTTCTTTTCCTTCGGCTATGTCGTCAAAATCCTGCTCTACTTTTGCCGTGAAATTGTAATCGAGAATGTTTTCAAAATGTTCAACCAAAAAGTCGTTCACAATCATGCCAATATCTGTGGGAACTAACTTTCCTTTATCGGAACCAACGGTTTCGGTCAAGGTTTTATCCTTAATGTTCTCTTTTTGAAGTATAAGCTGAATATATTTTCTTTCAACCCCATCTACAGTTCCCTTTTCAACATAATTTCTGCTGATGATGGTTGAAATGGTTGGCGCATATGTTGAAGGTCGGCCAATGCCGAGTTCCTCTAATTGTTTTACTAAAGAAGCCTCCGTATATCGGTACGGTGGACGCGTAAATCTTTCTGTTGCGGTAAGGTAGTTATTCTCCAACGAATCGCCGTTTTTCATATTCGGCAGCATTCCCTCCTGCTCTTCTTCCTCAAAATCGGTTCCTTCCAAATATACTTTTAAAAAACCGTCAAATTTTATCATTTCACCATTTGCGGTGAAGTTTTCTGAAACTTTCTCCTTTGAAAGCACATCAATCTTCACGTTGGTGCGTTCCAAAGCAGCGTCGCTCATTTGCGAAGCCAACGTACGTTTCCATATCAAATCATACAAACGTGCTTGATCGTGGTCACCAGTGATGTTGTGCATGGACATATCCGTCGGGCGGATGGCTTCGTGAGCTTCCTGTGCACCTTTTGATTTTCCTTTGTAATCGCGTGGTTTGCTGTATTCTTTTCCGTAGGAAGAAATAATTTCTTTTTGCGCGGCACTCTTAGCGTCGTTACTAAGGTTTACGCTATCGGTACGCATATAGGTTATAAACCCTGCTTCATACAACCGCTGTGCAATTGTCATCGTTTTCCCAACTGAAAAATACAGTTTACGCGCTGCTTCCTGCTGTAATGTTGAAGTGGTAAAGGGTGCTGCGGGCGATTTGCTGGCAGGTTTTTTTGTTAAATCTGAAATTTTATAGGAAGCTCCCAAATTCTTCCGAAGAAACTCGCGGGCTTCTGCTTCGGTGTCAAAATTCTTTGGAAGTTTCGCTTTGAATTTACTGCTATCGGCTGTGGTAAATTCTGCATCAATTCTGTAAGAACCAACTGGTGTAAACGCTTCAATTTCCCGTTCACGCTCAACAATCAGACGCACAGCAACAGATTGTACACGTCCTGCGGAAAGTCCGCCTTTTACTTTTTTCCAAAGAACCGGTGAAAGTTCATAACCCACTAAACGATCCAGCACACGACGTGCCTGTTGTGCGTTTACTAAATTATAATCTATTTGTCGTGGATTTTCAATGGCTTTTAAAATGGCAGATTTTGTAATTTCATGAAAAACAATACGCTTGGTCTTGTTTTTATCCAGTTTCAATTCCTCGGCCAAGTGCCACGCAATGGCCTCTCCTTCTCGGTCCTCATCACTCGCCAGCCAAACCATATCGGCATTTCTGGAAAGCGCCTTCAACTCTGCCACCAACTTCTTTTTGTCGCTGCTCACTATATATTTAGGTGTGAAATCCCCTTCTACGTCTACACCCAATTCCTTGGATGGAAGATCCGCAATGTGCCCAAAACTGGAGGAAACCTTGAAATCTTTCCCAAGAAATTTTTCAATGGTTTTTGCTTTTGCCGGGGACTCAACTATCACTAAATTCTTTGCCATATACCTATATTGTTATAATTGCAAAAGTATATGAATTTTTTAATACGAATCATTTCGGCCGTGAAATTTGAAAATCGCGGGTGGGAGTTTTAGTCCCAAAAACACGAATATTGTTTTATAAATTGCACTAAAATTCTTAGCTGTTTAAGATTTCTATTAAATCATTCTGCCACTTTGTCACTGCTTGCAATTATTGTATATTTGCCAGTTCAATGGTTTTAGCTTGAAAATTACATTGAATTTTGATTTTTTATGGAAAAGATAATTGACGAAAATACTCAGGGAAATACGCTAACATTGCAAGCTCGCGATGGCAATTCCCGCAAATTATATATTGAAAGTTACGGTTGCGCCATGAATTTTAGCGATAGCGAAATCGTGGCTTCCATCCTTGCAGACCAGGGATATAACACTACAAATTTATTGGAAGAGGCGGATTTGGTCTTGGTAAACACCTGCTCCATTCGCGATAAAGCCGAACAAACCGTTCGCAAGCGTTTGAAAAATACAACGCCGTAAAACGCATCAACCCAAAAATGAAAGTTGGCGTTCTCGGTTGCATGGCCGAGCGTTTAAAGGAAAAATTTCTCGAAGAGGAAAAAATCGTCGATTTGGTTGTTGGGCCGGACGCTTATAAAGACATTCCGAATCTACTTAAAGAAGTTGAAGAAGGCCGTGATGCCGTTAATGTAATTCTTTCCAAAGAAGAAACCTATGGTGATATTTCACCGGTTCGATTAGGCGGAAACGGTATTACCGCTTTTGTGAGCATTACACGCGGTTGCGACAATATGTGCACGTTTTGTGTAGTGCCTTTCACCCGAGGTCGTGAGCGAAGCCGTGACCCACAAAGCATTTTACGCGAAATAAATGATTTAGCCGAAAAAGGCTATAAGGAAATCACGCTTGCTCGGCCAAAATGTGGATAGCTATTTATGGTACGGCGGTGGGCTGAAAAAAGATTTCAAAAATGCTTCTGAAATGCAACAAGCCACTGCAACCGATTTTGCACAATTGCTTGATATGGCTGCAACTGCACATCCAAAAATGCGAATTCGTTTTTCAACTAGCAACCCGCAAGATATGCACGAAGAAGTGTTGCATATTGTGGCAAAACACGACAACATCTGCAACCATATTCACCTTCCGGTTCAAAGTGGAAGCACACGGATTTTAAAGGAAATGAATCGTCAGCACACACGTGAAGAATATATGAAGTTGATTGACAGGATTCGGGAAATTATTCCAGATTGCTCCATTTCGCAAGATATGATTATTGGTTTTCCAACTGAAACCGAGGAAGATCATCAAGAAACCTTGAGCTTGATGGAATATGTGAAATACGGTTTTGGTTATATGTACAAATATTCCGAAAGACCCGGGACCATGGCTGCCCGAAAACTGGAAGACGATGTGCCCGAAGAAACAAAAAGCAGAAGATTGACCGAAATTGTAGATCTTCAACAAAAGCATAGCGCCATTCGCACCGCGGAATTTTTAGGTAAAACAGTGACTGTTTTAATTGAAAAAGAATCGAAAAAAAACAAAGACGAATGGAGCGGAAGAACAGAGCAAAACAATGTTGCGGTTTTTCCGAAGGAAAATTACAAACCTGGAGATTTCGTAAAAGTAAAAATAAACGATTGTACCACTGCTACTCTTGATTGGTGAAGTTGTAGGCATAAAATATTAATAAATAATGAGATCCCTGCCTTCGCAGGGATGACTTTATGGAAAGCATACAAGCAACAAAACAACGATTTGGAATAATAGGCAACATTCCAAAGCTGAAGCGGGCCGGGAAAAAGCAATACAATTGGGGCATTCATAAAACCAATAAATTATGAAAACAAAACTATTCCTTTTTACAGCAAGTTTATTGTTATTGGCGTGTTCCAATGATGATGAAAACCCACTGACCGAAGAACAGAACACGGAGCTGAAGATTAAAAAATTTACAAGTATTGAGGTTGATTCCAATGGCAATCCTACGGGAGATAGGACTGAATATTCATTTAATGAAGATGGTACTTTAGCACAGAAAAAAATTGATGAAGCAATCTCCGATTATACTGAAATTATCTATTATTCGTATAACCAACTTGGACAGCTAACAGAAAGTAATAGAACTTTTGTAGGCGACAATTATAATCGAAAACTTGCATATTTTTATGATACTGCAAATAACCTGGATTATATAACAGAATCTTATGTCGGTTCAAATCCTGTAATTTATTTTGAATTGACACATTAGCCAAATAAAATTTCAATTGAATATCGCTCACCTGGATTTTATGACTATTTAAATTATAGCAATAAAATTCTAACATCTATAGAGAGATTGGCTGACTTAGGCGGATATTCAACAGAAAACTTAATCTATGATGCGTCCAATAATATTTTGGAAAAACCAATAGTTATGGGTGGGATAAATGGTGAGCCTGAATATTTCGTAGAAAACAGCTACCAATACGACGATAAAACGAATCCACTCTATCCCGCATTCAATAAAAACCCACTAAATTTAATGGGGCAATACTGGTTTATTTTAGATTATTGGAAACCATTTCTTTCGCCAAATAACTTTATTAGCGAAATTTATACAAACACCCTCAGTCCGGAGAGAAATTTTACGATTCTTAGAACATTCCAATACAACGAAAATGGCTACCCTATAAGTGCAATTGTGAAAAAAGATGGGGTTCTTTCGGATGAATTAACCTACGAATATTATTAAGAAAAATAAACGATGAGATCCCCGCCTTCGCGGGAATGAATATATGGAAAGCATACAAGCAACAAAGCAACGATTCGGAATAATAGGCAACGACCCAAAATTAAACCGTGCCGTAGAAAAGGCAATTCAAGTTGCACCTACGGATATTTCGGTATTGGTAACGGGTGAAAGCGGCGTGGGAAAAGAAAGTATTCCGAAAATAATCCATTCACTTTCGCACCGAAAGCACGGAAAATATATAGCCGTTAACTGCGGTGCAATCCCAGAAGGAACTATTGACAGTGAACTTTTCGGTCACGAAAAAGGATCGTTTACGGGTGCAACTGCAACCCGAAGCGGTTATTTTGAAGTAGCCGATGGCGGAACCATCTTCCTTGATGAAGTTGGCGAATTGCCTCTCACAACCCAAGTCCGCTTACTACGTGTATTGGAAAATGGCGAATTCTTAAAAGTAGGTTCTTCCGCAGCACAAAAAACAGACGTACGCATTGTGGCCGCCACCAATGTAAAAATGGCTGATGCCATTGAAAAAGGAAAATTCCGTGAAGATCTGTACTACAGATTGAGCACTGTGGAAATCAACTTGCCTCCACTTCGCGAAAGAAGAGAAGATATTCATTTGCTTTTCAGGAAATTTGCGGCAGATTTTGCGCAGAAATACAAAATGCCAACCATCAGACTGACGGATCAAGCAACAGATTTATTGTTAAAATATCGCTGGGGTGGAAACATTCGACAGCTGCGGAACGTGGCTGAGCAAATTTCGGTATTAGAACAAAACCGGGAGATTTCCTATGAAACTTTAAAACATTATCTGCCAGATATGGGCAGCAACCTTCCGGCGGTTATAAACTCCAAAAAGGCACAAAGCGATTTCAGCAGTGAACGCGAGATTCTTTACAAGGTGCTTTTTGATATGAAACGCGATGTAAACGATCTTAAAAAGCTTACTTTGGAATTGATGAAAACCGGCAACGCTGCCAAAGTAAAAGAAGAACAATCTTCACTTATCAATAAAATATATGATGAAGAAAACAATGCCGAAGAGGAATTAGCTTCAATAATTGAAGAAGAAAATAACAACGAGGAAAACGATGTTGAAGTTTTCAGCATTCCCGAAAACGCTTCAGATTCTCGAAAAGACAAATATGAGTACGCCGAAGAAATCGAGGAGGAAGAAAATCTTTCCCTTCAGCAAAAGGAATTGGAGCTCATCAAAAAATCCCTCGAAAAATACAATGGAAAACGAAAGGATGCCGCGGACGAGCTTGGCATTTCTGAAAGAACGCTTTACAGAAAGATAAAACAGTACGATTTGTAATTACTTTTTTATCTTTAAAAACCAAACATGAAATACATTTTAACCTTTTTTATAGCAGCAACTTTTACCTTACTTTTTCAGGGCTGCGGACCTTATTCATTTACCGGAGCAGATATTAATTATAGTACTACAAAGACGGTACAGGTAAACTATTTTCAAAATAACGCCCCCATCGTTGAGCCCGGAATCGCAAGAGATTTTACACAAAAATTACAAGATTTATTATTGAACCAAACAAGTTTAGATTTAGTAAACAGTAGCGGCGATTTGGTTTATGAAGGGGAAATTACACAATTCTATATCGCACCGATTACTGCAACATCAAACAGTACGGCAGCCCAAAACAGGCTTACTATTGCAATAAACGTGCGTTTTTATAACACAAAAGACCCCTTGAAAGATTTTGAGCAGCCTTTCAGTTTTTATTATGATTACCCTGGAACAACGCAGTTAACGGGTTCAAAGCTGGATGCTGCAGTTGATATTATTTTTGAACGGTTAACGCAGGATATTTTTAACAAATCCCTTGCAAATTGGTAGCATTTTGAACACTTCAAATTTCACATATTTACTCGCTAATCCACAGAAAATAACTTCTGAGGATTTGATTGCTTTGGATTTGCTCGTTAAAAAATATCCTTATTTTCAAAGTGCGCGTGCATTACAGCTAAAAGGTTTAAAAAATCAGGACAGTTTTCTGTACAACGATGCTTTAAAACTTACCGCAGCACACACCACGGACCGTGATATTTTGTTTGAATATATCACTTCGGAAAAATTTATTCAGAATGAAATTTCGCAAAACATTTTGCAGCACGATGCTTCGGTGGATGAAATTAAAGTTATTTCAGAAAATGTTTCCGAACAAATTAGTCTTGAGATAGACAGGCAACTGAAGGCTGAAATGCAAAAGGCCGAGAATATATTAAATCCAGAGCTTTTCCAAAGAAAGATAGCATCTGTCACACATTTAGCTGAAAAGAGAGAAGAAGAACCTGGGAAATACTGCAACCGGACAAACCGTTGGAATTCACAAAAAGCGACACACATTCCTTCTCCGAATGGTTAAAACTGACAAAAGCAAAGCCTATTGAACGCTCGGAAGAATCGTCAAAATTAGCAACTAAAAATTCTGCACAGGAGGACTTAATTTCCAAAAAATCTGCACAGGAGGAAGCTTCATCGCAGGAGGAAAAGGAGCGGAAGTTTGAGTTAATAGACAAGTTTATTCAGGAACGCCCGAAAATAATTACTTCAGAAATAGAAAATAAAACGCCAAAAGAAGAAAATAATAATTTAGCTAAACCTTATTCACAACCTTCGGATTCGCTGATGACGGAGACTTTGGCGAAAGTTTACTTACAACAAAAGAACTATAAAAAAGCAATTCAAGCATATAAAATTTTAATTTTGAAAAATCCCGAAAAAAGTGGTTTCTTTGCAGACCAAATTCGGGCGATAGATAAATTGATTAATTCAGAACAATCATGAGTACTTTTACAATATTTTTAATTTTGATAATGATAGTGGCCTTTTTGTTGGTCGTAGTTATAATGGTTCAAAACCCAAAAGGTGGCGGTCTTTCATCATCGTTCGGCGGTGGTGGTGGCGCACAAATTGGGGGTGTGCAGAAAACAAGCGACTTTTTAGATAAAAGTACTTGGACACTTGCAACCATTATGCTCGTATTGATTTTAGGCTCCAATATTTTTATAATGGGAAGCAATACCATTCAGTCAAAAACTTTTGACGAAAATGCTATTCCTGCCGTACCAACAACACAAACTCCAGCACCTACGGCAACGGATACTACAAACTAATATTGAATTATAAAATATTTTTAAATGCCAGCTTCTGACAAGCTGGCATTTTTTTAGTGACATTTTTTTCTTATAACAAAAATTTACTCCACTATTATTTGAAAAGTTTGAAGGTTAGGGCTTTGCTCACTATAGGTTATCCCTAAGGTGTAGCTCCCTGCGGGCAAATTGGAAACATCGATGTGATTTTGCTCAGCAATGGTGTTGATGTTCCTCACCATAACACCAGAACCGTTGAACAATTTGATGTTCAACGTTTCGCCCGCCATCAGAAGATCGCCGGGTTCTGAACCTATCATAATAACGTGCAGGGTAGTGTCTACCGGAACAGGATAAATTATAAAATAGTCACTCGTGATAGTTCCGCTTCCACCACCGCCTCCTCCACAATTTGTCTGGCATTCGGAATTCGTATCTTCAATTTGCTGCCAATCAGACCAACCACAATCGTTCCGCATGCGTACTTGAAACTGAACGGGGTCTTCACACAAGGGAGCAATAATGACATAAGGATCATTGTAGCCCGGAGGGTCCTGGGACCATTGGTAATTTGTGGATACTTTTTCCCACTCCATTTCTTGTACATTGCTGAAGGAAGGTGAAATATTCACTTTTAATCCAAATTCATCGCAACTTCCTTGGGGAACAATAGGCATAGTGTGATTTATTTGCGTTACGTTTACGTCTTCAACAAAATCTACCTTGGGCGGCCCGATCCAGATATTTTTTTGCACTGGCTCATTCGGGCTTGCGAAAATAGCTTTTACGTACGCCCAACCATTGGTTGAAGCATGCACTGGTTGTACGATAATGCTACGGTTATAATCAACTAAAGGAGTTGTTTTTATTAGGTTATTTGAAACCTCCCATGCTATAACGGGAAGACTTTCGCAAAAGTCGAAACTGTACGTAACCGTATCGGTACCACAAATAACAGTCGGACCACTCATATCTTCAGGGTCTAGACGGACTGTGGGCGGTTGTGGTGCCGGAGGTACTCCAGGTGTACCTAATTCTGCTAATAACCAAGCTACGCTTTCCTCAGTAAAAGAAGTATGCTGTTCATTGTTGCGTGGTCCAAAGTAACTGTCAAATGGAATTTCTCCTGTACAGACCAAATTCCTCTTAAAAGCTTGCGACCAATTAAAGTCCGGATTTTTAAAACCTAAGGAACTAACTGTTGGGATAAAAGAATTTACATGCTCATTTTTATATACAGTCATTGTGGCCCATCCGAAAAAATCTGAAATATCTGAAAGAATATTGTCAAACCAAGAACCCGACCAAAAACTCCCATTGGGAGGAAGTGGATCTGTACCATCGATGGGAGAAGCAACCTCATCGTAACCTGGGAACCAGCCACCAGGAACATTATCCATATTGCCTCTGGAATTTATATTGGTGGTATATTTTGAATCATCATTAAAAGCTTTTTTAAATCTTGATACTTTACCATTACTATTATAATTTGCCATATTGTAAGCCTCCAAACTTCCAATATGTAATGCCCAACAGGGAAAGGGAACGCAAATGTATTGGAATGCCCTCACATTTACACCCATATCATTATGGCCAATATAACTATCTTGTTGTTGTGTAAACGGATTGTAAAATTTTCTATTACCATTTAAAGAACCATTTACAATGGCTATTTTCCGTAAATTTTGAGGATACCCGTTACTTCCGTACAATCCATTATAAAACAGATTATTATAAAAACCAATAAAAGATGGTCTTCCTCTTGAAATTGTATAACCCTGAGAAAGCGTACGGGCGTTTAAATAGTCATGTTTTAATTGAGAACCATTCCAGCCATTAAACTGCTCAATTAATTGTTGCTTGGCGGCTGGAGACCCCAAATCCTTACTCACAAAATCCTGAGCCATGGTGTTTCCCGTTTCAGCTACTTGATTTATTAATGATTGCAAACCAATGGGAATGTTCGCTCCTAGATGAGGACTGTCCACACTTACCCAAAGGCGAGTGTTGTGTGGGATGTTTTCCTTTTCCATATAAGCAAGAGCGTAACGCGATATTTGTCCGCCCATGCTCGGCCCTACGATTACCAATTGTTCCTGACTGTTGTTTTGTGCCAGTTCTGTATTTAGTTCTTGGTACAGTTTTATATGGGTAAGTGCGTTTCGTTCTATATAGTCTGCGCCCCCATCTATCTCCTCTCCGTTATCCGCTGTATAGGTCGGATGATTGACTATAATCACATCGTAATTATAACTAATTAATTCATCAATAATTTCAATTTTATTAGAGCCTATATAATAAACCATCATATCTTGAATAGAGCGATGTTTATCTGGGGGTTTCGGTGAATCACTATCTTGGATTTTCCGTTTGTCCCCAGGGTCGAAACCATCTATGATGACTACAGGTTTTAAAAGCTGCCCCTGTGGATTGCTATAGAATATTCTGTATTCTAAATGGCCATTTATCCCTTGGAAAGGAATGTTTGCATCTACAACTCCATTTTCAACTGGAAAATTTGAAGTAGGTTGGGGTTCTACCAACTTTACGTGCAGAACGGCCTGGGTATTTTGGCTTGTACCGTCACTAAAATTTGCCGTAAAAGTCAATATTTTATAACCGGATTCTCCATATCGAACCTGTAGAGTTTCGTGAATAAATTGTCCATTGTCAAAAACAACATAATCCGTAGATGTATCAAAATTCGCGCTTATCTTAACAATCTCTTTGCCTGGATAGGATTCCATAAAGAAAAAATTATCAAAATGATAGATTATTTCATCGCCAACTAAATACTCCTTTAAAGGCGAGGCTATGAAGGCCTGCTTTTTTATAAAAGCAGGCTTGCCATTGGGTATTTTTTCAAACTTTCCATCAGCAATCCGTAATGCTCCTTCTTCCTCTTTATCTTCAATATAAAATAATTGATCAAAAGTCGCATTGATAATGCCAATATCAACTTTATTCCTTATTGAATCATGGGTATAACGGCTACGCAAAGCAAGATGGGACATAAGTTTTTCCCCATTGGAGGCTCTGTTAAGTTCCTCCAGAGCCTGTTCAAAATATTTGGCATTAGACACGTTTTTGTTTTCATTGAACTCGCTAAGATTAGCCCATGGCACTGTTCTGTTGTATAAAATTCCGGTAGAGAATTCGGATTTGTCAATATTTACAAGCATACTATCCACCTTTGTCTGTGGTGGGGTTTGGGAATGTATACTGGAAAAAATAAGCATCATAATTACGGTAAGTAAATGATATCTCATAACTTTGAAAGATTAATAGGTGAAACAATAATTATATCTGGTTTTATTTATTATGTATGTTAGGGTGCCATGGCAGTGGCACCCTTTTTATTAAGGAAATTTTGTGGTAGGCAATGTATATCCATTAATATCAAAACGCCCTTCGGTAATTTCTATATATTCATTAGGATCATCTCGATTTACGGCAGTACAACTGAATGTCCCGGCTAGAATTCCATTGTCATAACGAGTAACATTGATTGATCCTGAGTTTTCCGTGGAACAGAAAAACTTATATTCTTTTTCGTTAAAATCATAGATTCTACAATGGATATTATTTGTCATGGGGCTGTTAATCCCATCCATACAGTTACTCTCGTTCACGTTATACTGTCCAATGCCAATTGAGTCCAAACCGACAATATGTATTATGATTTTTGCAGTACGTTGACTCACAAAATCGTGTACATCAATTTCATGATATTCAATATTATTGGAATTAGGCCCAGCAATGAGATTCATCCCATTATCAGGAGAGTTAAAAGTACCCGTTCCATCCCGCGGGGTTATTAATATATCATTTGCATAACATCCAAAAGTATTTTCCCCTGTCTGGGTTATGGGCGGTAACGTGGGTGTAAAACTGCCATCATCTTTTTTTGAGCAGCTCAAAAAAGTTACTACGGAAAAAAATAAAATCAGTACATGATTTTTCATAATTTCTTATATTAAATTCATCTCCTTACTACTTTTTTGGTACTACTATGTCCGTTACTGTCTTGTAACATAACTATATAAACACCCAAGGGCAGCTTTTCAGTATTTACTTCCAGGATCGGGCCTTCTTGAGTCATAGAATGCACCTTTTGCCCCAATAAATTATAAACATCAATTTGTACGATTGGTGTTATAGCACTTATGTATAATTTATTTCCAATGGGTACTGGATATATTCTTACTTCATTAAAATCCACATTTTCCGTACTTAGCATGCAATCCTCCGTAAAATCTACCTCATGGCCTACTTGACCAGTAATTTCATCTATCAGTGCCGTATTATTAATATCATCTATACAGATGGTTTCCAGGCTCGGTAGGTTTTCAAAATTGCTCGGAAAAGATCCATCAAAAACCAAATTTTCATTGTTACCATTTTTAAGGTTTATATATGACAATGCATCATTATCATTACATATTAATGAGATAAGCCCATTATTATGGCTCAAATCAAGACTTTCTAATAGTGTTTCGGTACATTCCAAAATGACCAAAATATTGTTGTTGGCCACATCCAACTCCATAATTTCATTATTGCCCATTGATAAGAGCACAATATTGGGATTGTTGCTCAAATCCAGGCTCGTAAGTTGGTTGAACCTGCACTCAAATTGGTACAGTGCCGTATTCTGGCTTACATCAATACTTGTGAGTTGATTATTATAACATTCTAAAATTTCCAGTTCAGGATTGTTGCTAATATCAATGGATGTTAAATTATTATTGGAACATTCTAAAAAAGTTATGTTGATAAATGCTTCGATGCCTGTTAGATCAAAAATATTGTTGCCAACAACACTCACATCAACCGCAGCCTCTGCCTCGCTAACCTGTATTTCACCGTCGCCATTGGTATTAATGTTATTGTCCGAGAGAAGCGCCGCTTTAAAATTTGGGTCCGGTATGTTGACTATCTGTGCCGTAAGCAGCATGGTTCCTAAAAAGGAAAAGCATATTGTAAAAAGGATCGTGGAATAGAGGTTTTTCATCTTAATTAATATTTGTGCAATTCTAAAAAGATTAATTCTTTGACTTTACGATTGAAAGCCATAGCTTTTGCCAATAATACAAAATGGTATTTTTATCGTTTATTAAAGTAAACAGCAAATAAAAATCATTTTTATTTTTGGCGTGACAATCGCAATATCTCGTTTAAAGTAAAAAAAAAACGCCGAATTACCAAAATTTTCAAATCAAAAGTTAAGATTTCTTTAACTTAACTTTCCAAAAACAGGATATATTTTCTTGTTACTATAAATGTTCCTTCTAATGTTTTATTAGATTATAAATGCCAGCTTATGACAAGCTGGCATTTTTGTTTTGTAATGTGTCAGTTTATAGGCAGTGGCACAGTTTCTGCCAATTAGCATTCAAAACATTTAAACTCAAGTTTAACAACTAAAAAATAAAATTGAAATGGCATTAAAAATTCAACCACTTGCCGATCGCGTTTTGGTACAGCCACAAGAGGCAGAAACCAAGACAGCTTCGGGAATTTACATTCCAGATTCTGCAAAAGAAAAACCACAACAAGGCAAAGTAGTAGCTGTTGGCAAAGGTAAAGAAGACCACAAAATGACCGTGAAGGTTGGTGATACCGTTCTTTACGGAAAGTACTCTGGCAGCGAGCTAAAGTTTGATGGTAAGGATTATCTCATTATGCGTGAAGATGATATTTTAGCCATCATCTAACATTTCATAAATAAATTCAAAATTAGTTTAATCAAAGCTTATAGCATACAGCTTAAAGCTTAAAGCATTTAAAAAAATGGCAAAAGATATAAAATTTGATGTAGAAGCCCGCGACGCTATAAAACGCGGCGTTGACGCATTGGCAAACGCAGTAAAAGTAACTTTAGGCCCAAAGGGCCGTAACGTAATTATCAGTAAATCCTTTGGTGCACCACAGGTGACCAAGGATGGCGTTACCGTTGCAAAAGAAATTGAACTTGAAGACGCTCTTGAAAATATGGGTGCACAGATGGTGAAAGAAGTAGCTTCAAAAACCAACGATCTTGCCGGTGATGGAACTACAACCGCTACCGTTCTTGCGCAAGCAATTGTAAAAGAAGGTCTTAAAAACGTAGCTGCTGGCGCAAATCCAATGGATTTGAAACGCGGTATTGACAAAGCTGTTGAAGCCATCGTTAAAAATTTGGAAAGCCAATCCACTAAAGTTGGTAATTCTTCAGAAATGATAAAGCAAGTTGCTTCCATTTCTGCAAATAACGACGAACTAATTGGAGAACTGATTGCTAAGGCTTTCGGAAAAGTTGGTAAAGAAGGTGTTATAACCGTTGAAGAATCCAAAGGAACTGAAACCTATGTTGATGTTGTTGAAGGAATGCAGTTTGACCGAGGATACCTTTCCCCATATTTCGTAACCGATACCGAAAAAATGCAAACTGAATTGGACAACCCAATGATTTTGCTTTACGATAAGAAAATTTCTTCAATGAAAGATTTACTTCCTATTCTTGAGCCAGTGGCGCAACAAGGAAAATCTTTATTGATTATTGCTGAAGACGTTGATGGCGAAGCATTGGCTACTTTGGTAGTAAACAAACTTCGCGGGTCTTTGAAAATTGCAGCTGTAAAAGCTCCAGGATTTGGCGATAGAAGAAAAGCAATGCTTGAAGACATCGCAATTTTGACTGGAGGAACCGTTATAGCTGAAGAGCGCGGTTTCACTTTGGAAAATGCAACAATCGACATGTTGGGCTCTGCAGAAACCGTTACTATTGATAAAGACAATACAACCATCGTAAATGGTGCAGGAGACAAAAAAGATATTAAAGGCCGTGTAAACCAAATAAAGTCTCAAATAGAATCTACTACTAGTGATTACGACAAAGAAAAATTACAGGAGCGTTTGGCTAAATTGGCTGGCGGGGTTGCTGTTCTTTACGTAGGTGCTGCCTCTGAAGTTGAAATGAAAGAGAAAAAAGACCGAGTTGACGATGCACTTAATGCAACCCGTGCGGCTGTAGAAGAAGGCATTGTTGCTGGTGGTGGTGTAGCTCTAGTTCGTGCTATTGAAGTGCTTAAAAAGCTTACAACAGGAACTTTAGATGAAACAACGGGAGTACAAATTGTAGCCCGTGCAATTGAAGCACCGCTTCGCACCATTGTTGAAAACGGTGGTGGAGAAGGTTCTGTAGTAATCAATAAAGTTTTGGAAGGAAAGAAAAATTTCGGTTATGATGCCAAGACTGAAAAATATGTTGATATGCTAAAGGCAGGAATCATCGATCCTAAAAAAGTAACCCGTATCGCGCTTGAAAACGCTGCTTCGGTTGCTGGAATGATTCTTACTACCGAATGTGCTTTAGTAGATATTAAAGAAGAAAATGCCGGTGGTGGAATGCCAGGCGGTATGGGCGGTGGAATGCCTGGGATGATGTAATTCCCAAAAGTGATTAATAGAAATAAACCTCACATGTCTTTAAGATTTGTGAGGTTTTTTTATTTCCAAAATTGACTACATTTATACCAAATTACCACAATTTGGAAATCCCTTTCGAGCCCATTCTCTTCGGAATAAAAATGAATATTCACCTTATTTTGGAATATCTTGCTTTTATCGTGGGTTTTCGATACTACGTCTTTCTTCGGAAACGAAGCACGGATGAAATTTCTTCAAACAACAGACTTTCCATTATTATCGGCGCAACTTTGGGAGCATTGATTGGCTCAAGGATTATTGGTTTCTTGGAATATCCTTTTATTAGCTATTCTGAAAATACTTGGATTGAATTACTAAACGCAAAATCAATTATGGGCGGTTTGTTCGGCGGACTTTTGGGTGTTGAAATTTCAAAAAAAATAATCGGCGAAAAACGTTCGTCGGGAGATTTGTTTACGTTTCCCATAATTCTAGGAATTTTTATCGGGAGAATTGGTTGCTTCCTTTCGGGCACAAATGAATTCACTTATGGTATAGAAACCTCATCTCTCTTCGGAATGGATTTGGGCGATGGCATTTCTCGGCATCCAATTGTGTTGTACGAACTCGTTTTTTTGATACTTTTAGCAATAGTACTAAGACAAATTCAGAAGAAAAACCCCGAGGTTGCGGGGTTGAAAAGCGGCGAAATGTTTCAATGGTTTATGATCAGCTATTTCAGTTTTCGCTTCTTTATAGAATTTTTAAAACCAAATGAATTTTTGATTTTGGGACTGAGCAGCATTCAAATACTTTGTATTATTTGCCTGTTATATTATTACAAAATAATTTTAAAATCAATTCCCTATGCCGGTAAGAAAATACACCTATTATGATTTCACATTAAGTCTTTGTCCGGAATGCTTAAAAAGAATTGATGCCAAAATAGTTTTTGAGGGAAACAATGTTTTTATGCTGAAGCGTTGCCCCGAACACGGCAACAGCAAAGTCTTGATTGCAGACGACGCAGAATACTACAAAAATATTCGCAATTACAACAAGCCTTCAGAAATGCCTTATACCTTCAATACAAAAACGCATTATGGCTGCCCGTATGACTGTGGTTTATGTCCAGACCACGAACAGCACTCTTGCCTGACGATAATTGAGGTAACAGACCGCTGTAACCTCACCTGCCCTACTTGCTACGCAGGGTCGTCCCCAACTTATGGAAGGCACCGAAGTTTAGATGAAATAAAAAAAATGATGGATGCCGTGGTCAGGAATGAAAAGGAACCGGATGTGGTTCAAATTAGTGGCGGTGAACCCACGATCCATCCACAGTTTTTTGAAATTTTGGATTATGCGAAAACGCTCCCAATAAAACATTTAATGCTAAATACCAATGGAATTAGGATTGCGAAAGAAAAAGATTTTGCCGAAAAACTGAAAACATACGCTCCCGATTTCGAAGTCTATTTGCAGTTTGATTCTTTTGAAGATACAGTTTTGCAGACTCTTCGCGGAGCAGATTTAAGTAAAATCCGTAAGCAAGCTCTTGCCAATTTAAATGATGTGAATCTGTCAACAACTCTAGTTGTTACACTTCAAAAAGGATTGAATGATGGGGAAATTGGAAAAACTATCGACTTCGCCTTAAAACAAAAATGTGTTCGCGGCGTAACATTTCAGCCAACGCAAATTGCGGGAAGACTGGAAGGTTTCAACACTGAGACCGATAGAATTACTCTCACTGAAGTTCGAAGGAAAATCTTGGAACAAACGGATGTTTTTAATGCCGAAGATTTACTTCCAGTTCCTTGCAACCCGGACGCTTTGGTGATGGGCTATGCATTGAAATTGGGGGATGAAGTTTTTCCGTTGACGCGTTATATCAATCCGCAAGATTTGCTGGACAACAGTAAAAACACCATTGTTTACGAACAAGACGAAATGTTGAAGGGAAAAATGATCGAGCTTTTCAGCACGGGAAATTCAGTGGAATGTGCACAGGAAAATCTAAAATCGATTCTGTGTTGCTTGCCAAATATAGATGCTCCGGAATTAAGCTACGACAATCTTTTCAGAGTAATAATTATGCAATTTATTGATGCATATAATTTCGACGTTCGTAGTATCAAAAAATCCTGTGTTCATATTGTAGACAAAGACTATAAAATAATCCCCTTTGAAACTATGAATCTTTTTTATCGCGATGACAAAAAAGAATATTTGGAAAAACTTAAAACTGAAGCGTTATGATCTACTTAGAAGCAGATTACACCATAATCTTTGTAATAGTCATCTTGTTAATTCTGTCACCTGCAATCATACTTAGTATTATAGGTGGAGCACTATACTATAATGGAAAACGTAAAACTCCAAAAATACTATTCATCATTGCTATAGTATATGTAATTATTAGCCTTGGCATTTGTGGAACTATGATGATGTAATATTTATATTAAAAAGATGATTTTATTTATTGTTTTTGTTTTTATTCCCTTTGTTGTTTTTATTTGGGGTCAAGTCCTTATAAGAGAAGAAACCACCGAGAAAGAAAAGAAAACAGGCAAAGTTTTAGTTATAGCCTCAATAGTACTTGTTATTATAGGTTTGGGTGTCTGCGGAATAATGGGTAGCTAAAAAGTAACCTCAACCTCCATTAATTTACCGCTCCTATCGATAGTTACCTTGGTAGTTTGTCCCTTTTCAAACTTTGAAAGGCTTTTCATGTAACTCATCATATCTTTCACTTCAAACTCGCCCATTTTTACAACAATATCACCTTTTTGAAGGCCTGCCTTTTGAGCAGGGCGGTCTTCACTGATACCATCAATGCGCATTCCTATTCCACTGAAAAGATAATCGGGCACAACACCCAAAGTCACTTTGAAATCGGGTACTGCCTCACTTTCATTTTTGGTTTTTCTGAAAGGAAGTTTTTTCTGGCTATCCAAATCTTTGATGATACTAAAAATATAATTTGAAACAATTTGCATTCCCCCAAAATTCACTTTTTCAGTATCGTCGCTGGGTTTATGATAATCCTCGTGTTGTCCTGTAAAAAAATGAAGTACGGGAATATCTGCCAAATAAAAAGAAGTATGATCGCTTGGCCCAACCCCACTCTCATTTTCTACAATGTTTAAATCGCCAGCGTTTGCATTCACGGTTTGTTTCAAAATTGGTGAAGTTCCCAAGCCATAAACTGCCAATAGTATTTTCAGCATTTAATCTTCCCACCATATCCATATTCAGCATATAGGTTACTTTTTTTGTATCGATCGTTGGGTTTTTTACAAAATAATTTGAACCCAACAATCCTTCTTCTTCTCCAGAAAAAGCAATAAAAAGATAGTTGTTATTCTTTGGAGAACCTTTCTTTTGAAGTGAATCTGCTAAATGGAACATCATTGCCACGCCACTGGCATTATCATCGGCCCCATTGTGGATTGCTTCACCTTCACGGTAAAGTGAACCTTCGCCTCCCATTCCTAAATGGTCATAATGCGCACCGATTACAACAGTGTTTTCAGCCTTATTATCTAAAAATGCAATTACGTTTTCCCCAATTTCTGTACTATCAGATTTTTCCGAAGTAAATTCTGCTTCTTGGTGTGGGTTTTTACTGGTTTTAAAAGTGAATTTTTGAAAATAGCCATCAGTTCCTTTTGGTTGCAATCCTAAATCAGTGAACCTTTTTGCTATATATTCTGCAGCTTTTTTTTCGTCTTCTGAACCAGTTTTTCTTCCATTCAAACTATCGTTAGCCAAAACGGAGACGTCTTCCTTCATACTAACAGATTTCACTTTTGTTTCCTTGCAAGAAAAAACAAGCATTGCTATAAATAATACTAAAATTGCACGCATATCATTACTTTTGTTCAAAAGTACATTAAAAATGAAAATAATATATACACTATTGATTGTTTCAACTTTTACGAGTTGTAAAAATGAAGTGAAAGAAACTGAGAAAGAATTACCCAACTCAACCGAAAAAACTTCACATGCGGTTCTAGATCCACAAACAAAAGATACTTTAATTTATTCCGAAGAAAAGCATTTGAAAAACATTAGGCAAGTGACATTTGGCGGCGACAATGCCGAAGCTTATTGGAGCTTTGACGACAGTAAACTCATCTTTCAAAGCAATTATAAGAATTGGGGCCTAAACTGCGACCAAATATTTTTAATGAATGCATGATGAAACTTTTAAAGATAAAAAGCCACCAATGCTAAGTACTGGAAAAGGCAGAACTACCTGTAGTTATTTTCTACCTGACGGTAAGCATATTGTGTACGGAAGCACCCACTTAAAAGACGAAAACTGCCCTGAAGTTCCACTTAAAAAGGAAGGAAAATACGTCTGGCCAGTTTATGATAGTTTTGATATTTTTGTTGCAGATTTAGAGGGAAATATTACTGCACAGCTAACAAACGAACCTGGTTACGATGCTGAAGCTACCGTTTCGCCAAAAGGAGATAAAATTGTTTTTACCTCTATGCGAAGTGGCGATTTAGAACTTTACACTATGGATCTTGACGGGAAAAATGTAAAACAAATTACCAATGAATTAGGTTATGATGGCGGCGCTTTCTTTTCACCGGACGGAAGTAAATTAATTTTTCGAGCTTCCCGCCCAAAAACAGAAGCAGCAATAAAAGAGTATAAAGATTTGTTAGCTCAAGGTTTGGTGCAACCCACCGAAATGGAACTGTTTATATGTAATGCCGATGGCAGTGAACTTCGACAGCTTACCCATTTGGGCAACGCTAACTGGGCTCCCTTCTTTCATCCTTCAGGAAAAAAGATTTTGTTTTCCAGCAATTTTGAGGCGGAACGAGGTTTTCCGTTTAATTTGTATTTGATTGATATCGATGGGAAAAACCTGGAGCGTGTAACCCACGGTGAAACTTTTGATGCATTTCCTGTTTTCTCAAATGATGGAAAAAAATTGGCGTTTTCAAGTAACAGAAATAATGGCGGCGGCCGCGACACCAATCTTTTTATTGCTGAATGGCAAGACTGAGTTGATAAACGATTGTGGATTGCTGATTTTAGATTTTTTGATTTAATGCTTAAATAGTTGCTTTTGAATTTCATTAAATTATATAAAATCCCACTTTTATTTGCCGTTCTTTCCATTGCTTTTTATTTTAGTTTTACCTACGATTTAGAGCGAAGTGATTATGTAAAATTATTGACGCTTTATGCCTCGCTTTTTTTTTCAGCCTATCTCTTTATAGAAAAGTTTAAGATCAACTTTTGGTTGTTGGCAAGTTTTGGGATTTTTTTCCGAATTATACTTATTACCGCTGTTCCAAATCTCTCTCAGGATTTTTATCGGTTTTTGTGGGATGGACGGTTGTTGTTGCAGGGTATTAGTCCCTATTTATTTACTCCTGATCACTCTACTGCCATTGGGGTTACTATAACTCAAAGTGAAGAACTCATCAAAGGAATGGGCGCACTGAATGCGAGCCATTTCAGCAATTATCCACCTATTAACCAATTGTGTTTTGCGCTAGCCGCACTTTTTGCGGGGAAGAGTATTTTAGGTTCGGTGATTGTTTTGCGTGCATTGATTATTTTGGCAGATCTTGGGATTCTTTACTTCGGAAAAAAAATATTAGAGAAACTTAATCTCCCAATTAAAAACATATTTTGGTATTTCCTGTGTCCATTCATCATTATCGAACTCACTGGAAACCTTCATTTTGAAGGAGTGATGCTTTTCTTTTTCGTTTGGGCGCTATATTTACTTTTTAATGGGAAATGGTTTTGGGCTGCAATATTGATTGGTATTTCTGTTTCAGTGAAGTTGATTCCACTATTGTTTTTGCCTTTATTTTTGAAATATTTTATAAATAAAAAGGACACTTCTAATGTTCTACAAGGCTCCCACAAACTCAGTATGACATCTTTGATTAAATTTTATGTAGTAGCATTAGTTACTGCAGCAGTTACATTTATACCCTTTCTTTCTTCGGAATTTATTCAGCATTTTTCGGCAACCATTGCGCTTTGGTTTCAGAATTTTGAGTTTAATGCGAGTGTTTATTATCTAATTCGGTGGGTTGGATTTCAGGTTGTAGGTTGGAATGTTATTGCAACCGCTGGAAAGATTCTTCCCGTTTTAGTCTTTCTTTTTATTTTCGTCATGGCTTTTTTTAGAAAAAACAAAACACCTCAGCAATTGTTTACTTCGATGCTCTTTGCAGTTTCGTTTTACTTTTTGTTGTCAACAACAGTGCACCCGTGGTACATTGCAACTCCATTACTGCTTTCGGTTTTTACCAAATACAAATTTCCAATTGTTTGGAGTTTTATGGTTATTCTGAGTTATTCAGCGTATGGAAAAGAGGGATTTGATGAAAAGCTATGGCTGGTGGCTTTGGAATATATTTTGGTAATTGGGGTTGCCGTTTGGGAGGTATTTCTTCAAACAAAATTTAAACCTACAAGGTTTTGAATACCTTTGCAGGTCCAGTTTTATTTTTTTTGCACACGTTCCAATCTATAGAAATCTTTCCTTCTATCCTTCAAATTCCGAACGGCGCCGAAAGTATGCAAGTTCACGAAGTAAATCGAATATCAACATCGGCCACCAAAATCATTTCAGTATTTGGGGTTGCTTCAGCTTTAATTCCGTTGTTGGGAAAAGAGAAATCGCAGGGGGTGAATACGGCACTCTGGGCGTATTGTATGTCCATGTTGTGTACTTTTGGTAGGTTTCCTACACTTCCAGCAATAGCAACATAACATTCGTTTTCTACGGCTCTGGCCTGTGTACATAGTCTTACGCGAGAATATCCATTTTGGGTATCTGTAAGGAATGGGACAAAAAGAATATCCATCCCTTCATCTGAAAGTAATCTTGAAAGTTCTGGGAACTCTGCGTCATAACAAATCAATACTCCTATTTTTCCACAGTCAGTATCAAAAGTTTGAAGTGAATTTCCGTTTACCATTCCCCATACTCTTGCTTCGTCTGGGGTTACGTGAATTTTTTCATACCGTTCCACGCTTCCATCACGACGGCATAAATAGCCTACGTTATACAGTTTTCCGCGCACCATCTCTGGCATGCTGCCAGTTATAATATTGATATTATAAGAAATGGAAAGTTGCGCCATTTTCTCGGTAATTTCCTTGGTATGCTTTGCCAATTCACGGATTGCATCAGGCTCGCTCATGTGGTTGTATTCTGCCATAAGCGGGGCATTGAAAAATTCTGGAAACATTGCGAAATCACAGCGGTAGCCTGCTACACTATCTATAAAATATTCCACTTGTTGCATTAAATCTTCCATCCCATTATAACTTCTCATCTGCCACTGAATAAGGCCCAAACGGACAACGCTTTTAATAGCACTGGGTTTTGGCTTTTTCTCAGGTTTGGTGAAATAAATATTATCCCATTCCATCAAAACGGCAAATTCGCCACTGGCTTTATCGCCTTCCAAATAGCCTTTTAAGACACGAACTGGGTGAAAATCATTTGATATTTGAAAGTTTAGCACTGGATCATCAATCTGCTTGCGCTTTACTTTATCCATGTATTGCTTTGGAGAAAGTTTATCAGCATGTAGGTGATAATTTGGCATTCTTCCGCCAAAAACAATGCTTTTTAAATTTAAATTTTCACAAAGTTCCTTTCTGTAATCATACAATCTTCTTCCCAAGCGCAATCCGCGAAAATCTGGACGGATGAAAACATCTATTCCGTAAAGCACATCGCCTTCAGGGTCGTGAATGCTAAAGGTGGGATCATCTGTAATATCTTTATAGGTATGCTGGTCTTCAATTTCATCATAATCTACAATGATAGAAAGTGCACAACCGGCTATTTCGCCATCGGCCATTATTACAACTTGTCCTTCTGGGAATATGTCTATGAGATTACCTATCTCGTTTATCTTCCAATAACTGTTTGGCAATCCTCCATAAGATTGAATGGTGGCTTCTTTCAACGCTTCATAATCTTTAAGCGTTAAAAATTTCAGTTCTATATTTTCAATCTTTTGTGGTTCCATGCTGTTATTTTATTAAATAATCTAAAATCCCTTCCCCCAACTATTATAGCCGATGGAAACGATTTCTATCTTTCTGTAATTAGTATTTGTGCGCAAATAATATTTACCTGTTCCTACATACCCAAAAGGTACGCAAAAATCAAAGGTGCTACGATGGTTGCATCACTTTCTATGATGAATTTTGGAGTGTGTATGTCCAGTTTTCCCCAAGTAATCTTTTCATTTGGAACGGCTCCTGAATAACTACCGAAACTGGTGGTAGAATCACTGATTTGGCAGAAATAACTCCAAAATGGGGTGTCTGTTCGCTCCATATCTTGATAAAGCATTGGCACGACGCAGATTGGAAAATCTCCGGCAATCCCTCCACCAATTTGGAAGAAACCGATTCCCTTTTCTGAATTGTCCGTGTACCAATCTGCAAGAAAGGTCATGTATTCAATACCACTTTTCATTGTGGAAGCTTTTAATTCACCTTTAAGAACATAGCTTGCGAAAATGTTGCCCATAGTACTGTCTTCCCAACCTGGGCAAACTATGGGTAAGTTTTTTTCTGCGGCGGCATACATCCAAGAATCTTTTAAATCTATTTCATAATGCTCTTCCATTACACCGCTTAAAAGTAGCTTGTACATATATTCGTGCGGAAGGTAGCGCTCGCCTTTCGCTTCGGCCTCTTGCCACAATTTTACGATGTGTTTTTGGATTCTTCGGAAAGCTTCTTCTTCAGGAATACAAGTATCTGTTACACGATTCATTCCTTTTTCAAGCAAATCCCACTCATCCTGAGGAGTTAAATCCCTGTAATTTGGAACACGTTTGTAATGGCTATGTGCCACGAGATTCATAATATCTTCCTCAAGGTTTGCGCCTGTACAGGAGATGATATGCACTTTATCCTGACGGATCATTTCGGCAAAAATCTTTCCCAATTCGGCAGTACTCATAGCACCTGCAAGAGAAACGAGCATTTTTGAACCTTGGTTCAACTGGGCTTCATAACCTTTTGCGGCATCCACAAGGGCTGCGGCGTTGAAGTGTAAATAATATTTTTCAATAAATTGGGAAATTGATCCTTTGCTAGTACTCATCTTCTTCTGTATTAAATTTTGAAACGCCTTTTTTGGTTTCGGTAAAATGGTTATCGTATTCGTCTCCTTCTTCGGTTCCTGCAAATTTATAGGTCAACATTTTGTAGTACAATTTTGCCGCCACGAAATCTGAAGCTCTTTCTTTTTCATTTGGGCAAAGTTCTACAATATCAAAACCTACCACGTTTCTTTCTTCAAAAACTTGCTTTAGAAAGTCAAGGGTTTCATACCAAAAAAGTCCGCCTGGTTCAGGCGTTCCGGTTGAAGGAAGGATTGAAGGATCAAATGCGTCAAGATCGAAGGTAATAAAAACGTTTTCGCCCAAAGCTTCAATTACTTTATCCATCCAATATTCATCCTTTGCCATATCGTGCGCAAAGAATACTTTTTCTTCATCCATTACGCGAGTTTCGGCAATGTCCATGCTGCGAATTCCAACTTGTACCAAGTTTGTGGTTTGGCTAGCTTCGTAAACGGCACAGGCATGGTTGCAAGTGCTTCCGTGAAAATCTTTGCGCAAATCTGCGTGTGCATCTATATGAAGAACGGTAAGGTCATCAAAACATTCATTGAAAGCACGGATGGTACCGATGGAAATGCTGTGTTCGCCACCAAAAATTGTTACGAATTTGTTTCGTTTTATGTAGTCTTTTGTTGTTTTATGCACTTCAGAAACCACTGCTTCCGGAGAGGAGTTTTCCGTGATTGCATCTGCAAGGTAAACGCCTTGTTTGTAAACTTCAGTTTGGGTTTCAATGTCATAAAGTTCCATATTTTCCGAAGCGTCCAAAAATGCTTCTGGACCCTTATCGGCACCTTTTTGCCAGGTGCTGGTTCCATCATACGGAACTGGAATTAATACAATTTTTGATGTTTCAAGGGCCGCATATTTTTGCGGGATTCCGGCGTACGTCTTAGTGCTCATAACCTAAAATGTTTAGCAATTGCTCGCTTGTTTGTTGTTCTGAAAAAAGTTTGGTTGTTATATTATCATTTTCGTCTCTGTCTATCAAAATATGTTTTGGCGAAGGAATCAAGCAGTGCTGCAAGCCTCCGAAACCGCCAATAGATTCCTGATATGCTCCTGTATTAAAGAAGCCAATATACAAAGGTTTTTCTTTTCTGAATTTTGGCAGATAAATAGCCGCCATGTTTTGTTCGCTATTGTAATAATCGTCACTGTCACAAGTTAATCCACCCAGAAGGACTCTTTCATACTCATCGTTCCAACGGTTGATTGGCAACATTATAAACTTTTTACTGATGGCCCAAGTGTCTGGCAGGGTTGTGATAAAAGAGGAATTGATCATATTCCACTTCTCACGGTCGTTCTGTTGTTTTTGATAAAGAATTTCATAGATAGCACCTCCACTTTCGCCAACTGTAAAACTTCCAAATTCTGTAAAAATATTTGGTACTGGCACATCGGCCTCTTCACAGGTAATGTTTATTTGGTTAAGAATTTCGTCTATCATATACTGATAATCGTACTCAAAGTGCAGTGAGTTTTTTATTGGGAAACCTCCGCCAATGTTGAGACTAACCAAGGAAGGACAGATTTTTTTAAGGCGAACATACACTTTTAAACACTTTACCAATTCGTTCCAGTAGTAAGCGGTGTCACGAATACCAGTGTTTATAAAGAAATGAAGCATCTTAAGATCCACTCTATCATTATTTTTAATCTGTTCTTCATAGAAAGGAATAATATTTTTGTACCCTATTCCCAAACGAGAAGTATAGAATTCGAACTTTGGCTCTTCTTCAGAAGCAATTCGAATTCCCACATTAAAATGTCCTTCAATATTGTCTGAAAGCAGTTCAATTTCTTCGTAATTATCAATAATAGGAATGCAATTTTCGTGGCCGTTATTGATAAGCCTGGCAATGTTTGTAATGTATTGCTCACGCTTAAAACCGTTACAGATAACGTATGTTTTATCAGTGACTTTTCCCGTTTCCTTCAAGCTTTCCACAATATCAATATCAAAAGCCGAAGAGGTTTCTATATGAATATCATTTTTTAAGGCTTCGTTTAAAACGTGCTTAAAATGTGAACTTTTTGTGCAATAACAATAGTTGTAGCTGCCTTTGTAATTGTTTTTTTCAATAGCATTTGCAAACCATTTTTTCGCCAAATTGATATTTTCCGAAATTTTTGGCAAGATAGGTAAATTTCAGCGGAGCTCCATATTTTTCAACAAGCGCCATAAGATCCACGCCGTGAAACTCAAGTCCATTATCGCCCAATCGGAATTCTTCCTGCGGAAAATAATACGTTTGGTTTATTAAATCTATATATTTGGTATTCATTCTTTTATTTTCGTTGAATGGTGTAAATTAAAAATTCTTGCTTGCTATTCCCCAAAAAAAAGTAGAAGTATAACAAAAAATTAACTTGAATTTTAAATGCGAATAGGCAAGGCGTTTATAGTGGAACTTTTGCCCGAAACCTGCTGCATTACAGCCGATTTGAAGTAAAAATGCGTTGTTCATTTAGAATATTTGTTTTTGAAATTTTTCAAAAACCAACCATTTTAAAAATACTATCATTTATTTATTTACAGTACAAATGTGCCAAAAAAAATTCAATAATTAATGAAATGGCAAGAAATTTTCATTTTCCATTAAATCATACTGAACATGCTCAGTTCCTTTTCGGTAAGTGTTCGCCAGCGGCCACGAGGCAAATCTTTTTTGGTAAGCGGACCGAGGGTAACACAATCTACTCGAACCACATCGTAACCAAGATGTTCAAAAATGGTCCTGATAACGCTGTTTCCTGTGTGCTTTATCTTTAAACCTATTTCACTTTTTGGCGAATTATCTACATAGCTTATTTCTTCTACAGCTATTTCCTTTCCTTCAATTGTGATCCCTTCCTTAATTTTTTTAAGATGCTCAGATTTTAGGTTTTTGTCCAATTCAATATGGAACAAACGTGAAATTCCTTTTTTGGTGAATTTCTGAACAAATTCGTCATCATTGGTAAAAAGCAAAAGTCCCGTAGCATTTCTTCCCAAACGGCCGAAAGGTTTTATTTTGGCAGTGGTAGCGTT
The DNA here is from genome assembly GCA_963805885.1 of uncultured Flavobacteriaceae bacterium. Taxonomy (GTDB): domain Bacteria; phylum Bacteroidota; class Bacteroidia; order Flavobacteriales; family Flavobacteriaceae; genus Aequorivita. The sequence continues at coordinate 147,513 of CAWDWC010000015.1, read as the reverse complement.
GGCAACCAAATCCATTACTGTCATTCCTTTGGCGTTGCTATCGGTGGTTGCAAAACCTTTTGGCTTATTCAGTAAAACATAGGTGTTTGGCTCTGGATTTAATCGGCGGCCGTCAAAACGAACATCATCGTTCAATTGAACTTTATAGCCCATTTCATTAATGATTTTTCCATTTACAGTAACCAAACCAGTGGCAATATATGTATCTGCTTCGCGACGCGAGCAAACACCACTATTGGCAATATATTTATTTAAACGAATTCCATCTTCGGGATTGCTTTTCTTCACTTCTTGTATAGCGGGTTTTTCACGACGGCCAATTTCCTTTCCAGTTTTATCAAATTTCAACTTTGGTTTTGTTGGATCTTGCTGGCGACCAGTATTTTTTTGTGAAGTATCAGATTTTAATGGAGCATTTCCACGAGCCATACTTTTCTTTCGTGCATTTTTTCCAGGCTTGTTGGAACCTCTTCCCTTATCGTAATTGTCTTGTGTGCTCATTTAATATTTTTTGCAAAGGTACATAAAGCAGATATGCTTTCAACCATCAATTTTTCAAGGAAGTAAAAATAATTTTACAGCGACAATATTTCAGTATTTAGGAAAGTAATTTCTTTTAAAATCTTTAAATAATCTGCACGATTTTTCATAAAATCCATCTCAGAAATATCGATGATTTTTATGTTTTCGGAATGTTGGTTTTTAATGAATTCCAAATAACCCTTATTCAATTTTTGAAGATAAGAGGCTTCAATGCTCTGTTCGTATTTACGCCCTCGCTTTTTTATGTTTTCCAAAAGGCGTTCGGTATTTTGGTATAAATAAATATACACATCGGGTTTCGGCAGCTCCTTGTGCATCACCTGAAATAGTTTTTTATAGAGTGCATATTCTTCCTCTGGCAATGTGATGCTTGCAAAAATCAAGGATTTATTCACGTCATAATCGGCGATAACAGATTCCTTAAATAGATCAAATTGGGTAATATCATCCACCAACTGTTGATAGCGGTCTGCCAAAAAAGACATTTCCAAAGGAAAAGCATAACGTGCGGCATCTTCATAAAATTTCGGAAGAAAAGGATTGTCTTTAAACCGCTCTAAAATTAATTTTGAATTAAAATCATTGCGCATATTTTTGTTGCCAGGCTTGTTTTTCCCGCACCAATATTTCCTTCAATAGCAATATAATTGTACTGTGAAATATTATAATCCTTCATCAGGATTACTGAGCCATTTGGATTGTTTTTGAAGTACACTTTTATCTGTCAGTTTCTGCCAAAAGTTTAATTATATTTTTTTTTGAAATAGGATGAATCAATTGTGAATTGAGTTCTGCCAATGGCTGCAGCACAAATTTTCGCTTCTCCATTTCAGGATGTGGAACGGTTAGTTTTTCCGATTCAATAACCAAATCGTCAATAAAAATAATATCAATATCGATTGGTCTGGAAGCATAGGTTTTTGAAGTATTTCGCTTTCGGCCCATTGTTTTTTCAATCTCCAAAATTGTTTTCAGAACTTTTGAAGGCTTTAAGTCGGTTTGCAGCCAAACCGCACAGTTCAAAAAATGGCTCACCTTCAAAACCAAATGCTGGAGTTTCGTAAACCGAAGATATTTTAATGATGCTTCCCACTTCTTCAAACAATGCAGTTCACCGCATTTTGAAGATATTCAAAACGGTTCCCCAAATTGCTGCCAAGGGAAAAATAGATATTGTGAAGTGGAGTTAGTGAATCCAATTTTAACATTTAAGACGAAATTAAGGAAAAGAAAAAGACTACCAAGTAAATTTGTGTATAGATGTAAGTTTTGCTTAATGCAATTTTCTAAGAAGTTGTTATCAAATAAATTATCTAAAACAAATTTTTAAATCCTTTATGAAAAAAACACTAAAAATAATTGGAATCATTATCGGAATTATAATTCTGCTGCTGTTGCGGCACCTTTTATTTTTAAAGGAAGTCTTGAGAAAATACTCAACCGCACCATCAATGAAAACCTCAACGCAACGGTAACTTGGGAAAATTTAGATTTGAGTCTTTTTAGCAGTTTTCCGGATGCTTCACTTCAATTGGAAAATTTCAGTGTTATCAATAAAGCTCCTTTTGAAGGAGATACGCTTGCCAGCGGAAAAAGCTTAAAATTGGATATGGGCGTAATGCAACTTTTCAAATCCAAAGACATAAAAATTGACGCCGTAAAAATGGGCGAGGCTTTTGTAAATATTAAAATTGATTCACTGGGAAACGCCAATTATGACATTGCCGTAAAAAAAAATGCCCCTGTAATTACAGAGTGCGAACACATCTAAAGCGGCGGTTTTAATTTTGAATTGAAAAAATATGAGATAACAAATTCACGAATCAATTATTTGGACGAAGCCAACAAAACCTATTTAATGCTTACCGAAGTTCAGCATGAAGGTAGTGGCGATCTTTCTCAGGAAATAAGCAACCTCGACACAAAAACAGAAGCGCTGGCTTCTTTACGAATAGACAGTGCCGAATATTTTAGCAAAAACAGAATTTCACTCGATGCAGTTTTCAAACTCGATTTAAAAAACCAAAAATACACCTTCCTCGAAAACGAGGCCAAAATCAACGAACTTCCCTTGACTTTTGATGGTTTTGTAAAAGTGAACGAAACAAATAATGAAGTGGACCTTACGTTCAAAACACCGTCTTCGGACTTTAAAAATTTCCTCGCCGTTCTTCCAGAAACTTATGTAAAGCAAATAAATGATGTGAAAACCAAAGGAAATTTCACCGTAAACGGAATGCTGAAAGGCATTGTGGATAGCACCCACATACCGATGATGGACATAAAAGTGGCGAGTGAAAATGCTTCGTTTAAATATCCCGATCTTCCGAAAGCGGTTGAAAATATTACGATTGATGCGCAATTGAAAAACGAAACAGGGCTGCCGAAAGACACCTACCTCAACATTCCAAAATTGACATTCAGAATTGACGGCGAACCTTTTCGCTTGCATGGAAGCATTAAAAATATGACCGAAAACCCGTTTGTAAATATGGAAATGCAAGGCACATTAAACCTTGCAAACATTAAAAAAGTATTGCCTGTGGAAATGGAACAAGAACCTCAGCGGGATTTTTAAGGCAGATATTATTGCAAATTTCGATATGGATTCGGTTGATAAGGAACAGTACCAAAAAATAGATGCGCGCGGAACAGCAAGTCTGACGAATTTCAATTATAACGGTGGTTTTAAAAATGAATTGAAAGTTTTGAACGCAAATTTAACACTTCAGCCAGGTACGATAACTTTAAAGGAATTGAATGCACAAACAGGCCAAACCGATATTAAAGCTTCGGGAAATATACATAACCTCATCCCTTTTTTGATGAGCAAACAAGATTTGAAAGGTCGTTTTAACATTCAATCCAATACTTTTAATGTGAACGATTTTATGGCTTCGGATGACAATTCAGCTAAAAGCAATTCCGAAAGATCAGGAAACACTCCCCAGAAAACCACTTCACCGGAAGCTGTGAAAATTCCAGATTTTCTGGATGCAATATTAGATTTTAATGCAAATAAAGTTATTTACGACAATCTAGAATTAACAAATGCGAAAGGGATTGCCGCAATTAAAAATGAAACCATCACAATAAGCAATTTCACCTCCAATATTTTTGGAGGAAATATTGCGCTTTCTGGAAACGTTTCTACCAAAAACGAAACGCCAACCTTTGCAATGGATCTTGATTTGAGTAAGATTGATATTGACCAATCTTTCAAGGAATTGGAGATGTTTCAGTTTTTAGTGCCGATTGCAAAAGCTTTACAGGGAAGTTTAAATACAAATTTTCAATTGAACGGGGAATTGACAAACGATCTTTCGCCAATACTTTCTACACTTGCAGGAACCGCTTTGGCGCAAATAATTACTGCGGAAGTTGATCCACAGCAAGCTCCGCTACTTTCCGCGCTTGGAGACAAAGTTTCGTTTTTGAATTTGGATAGGTTAAGTTTGCGAGATGTGAGTACCAATTTCACTTTCAACAATGGAAAAATTGAAGTGAAACCCTTTCATTTTGACGTAAAAGGAATTGACGTTGCAGTAGCGGGAACGCACGGTTTGGATAAATCTATCGATTATAATTTAACGCTTGATGTTCCTGCAAAATATTTGGGTAGCGAAGTAACGAAATTACTTCAAAATTTTAGCCCGAAAGAAGCCGACGAAATGAGCGTTGCGTTACCCATTGGGTTAAAAGGAACATTTACGAATCCGCAAGTATCACTGAACGCCGAAGCCGCAATCAACAAACTTGACCCAGCAAATTTTGGCGAAACAAAAAGATAAACTGATTAATCAAGGAACCGATATTTTGGGTGGATTATTGGGAGGTGAAACCATACAAGATTCTACAAAAACGAATACCAACCAATAACCAGCAGCAAACTACCCAGCAGCAAAACACACAAATTATAAAAGATATTTTGGGTGGGTTATTGGGCGGAAAGAAGAATACCGACACTACAAAAACTAAATCGGGGAACTAGATTAATTCACAGTAATTGAAACCACATAGCCTTCATTACCGCGAATATTAAAAACGGTATCGTCTTCAAAAATGAGGTATTGCCCTTTTATTCCTTTTAAAACTCCTTCGTAAAAAGGATTTTTTTCAAGGTTTAGGGATTTTGGTTTTTCGGGATATTTTAAAACTGGAAACTGCAGATTGGTTTCAGCATTGTTTTCCAAATAATATTCGGCGGCTTCCGCGGGAATAAATTGTTTTAATTTATTTCGCCATTCCACCAAATTTTCATCTTTAATATCGTTTTTGAGCATGGTGCGCCAATTAGTTTTGTCGCTCACGTGATCTTTTAGCGCCACTTCGGTAATTCCTGCAAGATAACGGTTGGGCACTTCCACAATTTCAATTGCTTCGTGCGCGCCTTGGTCAATCCATCGTGTGGGAATTTGGCTTTTTCGCGTAACGCCAACTTTCACACTGCTGCTGTTTGCGAGGTAAACCACGTGCGGCTGCAATTGTACTTTTTCTTCATAAGCAAGATCGCGGTCTTCAATCCCCAAATGTGCCTTGCTAATTTCGGGATTAATAATCCAATCTGCTGCTTGGGGAATTTCATAAAAGCAATCATAACAATATCCCTGTCGATAAATTTTTTTCTGAAGTCCGCAGTTTAAACATTGATAGTGCAGAAAATTGATGGCCATTTTTTTATCCAACAATTGGTTTACATTTAAAAAATCATTTTCAAAAACGAAGATAATATTGAATGGGCGAACCGTTTTCAGTTTGCATTTTGGTGAGTACTCCTTCGTAATTCATTTATTCAAAATATATTTATGCCGAAATATTTTTCCGAAGGAATGCTGTAAAACATCGCTTCAAAAAAAGGGAAAATCGTAATTATAAAATCGTTATTTTTATAGCATAAAGATAGCAGAAAAATATGCCAATCCCCATTGTAAATTCCATTGCTTCTTGGTTTTTAAAAAAACGGTTCCACCAAATAGACCTTTTTTTGAAATACCCTATTGAGGTTCAGGAAGAACTACTTTTCAATTTGCTTCAAAAAGCAAAAAATACAGAAATTGGCAAAGCAATATGATTTTGCATCAATCAGAACCTATCGTGAATTTTCCGAAAGAATCCCAATTACCACTTACGAAGAAAATGAAACGAGAATAGAAAGGGCGCGACGCGGAGAAACAAATATTTTTTGGCCAACACCCATAAAATGGTTTGCAAAATCCAGCGGCACCACCAATGCCAAAAGTAAATTTATTCCAGTAACTCACGATTCATTGGAAGACTGCCATTACGCAGCCAGCAAGGATTTGTTGTGCATGTACCTCAACAACAATCCAAGTGCGCAATTATTTCTGGGCAAAAGTTTACGGCTTGGCGGAAGCAAACAACTGTACCAAGAAAATGGAACCGTTTTCGGCGATCTTTCCGCAATTTTAATTGACAATATGCCCTTTTGGGCAGAATTCAGCAGTACCCCAAGCAATGAAGTTTCGCTAATGGGCGATTGGGAAACCAAGATGCAGGCAATTGTGAACGAAACCATCAAAGAAAATGTAACCAGTCTTGCCGGCGTTCCTTCGTGGATGCTTGTTTTGCTGAATAATGTAATGGAAACTACTGGTAAAGGAAATCTTTTTGAAGTTTGGCCAAACCTGGAAGTATATTTTCACGGAGGGGTAAATTTTGACCCTTATATTGATCAATACAATAAATTGTTGCCGAAAAGTGATTTCAGATATTATGAAATCTATAATGCTTCAGAAGGATTTTTTGCCATTCAGGACCGGAATGAAAACAAGGAACTACTGTTAATGCTGGATTACGGAATTTTCTATGAATTCATTCCAATGGATAATTATGGCACTTCCGAAGAAAAAGTAATTCCGTTGAGCGAAGTTGAGGAAGGATAAAATTATGCGTTGTAATTACCACCAATGCTGGACTTTGGCGTTATAAAATTGGCGATACTGTTCGTTTCACCTCAACCGACCCTTACCGAATAAAAGTTACCGGAAGAACAAAACACCACATTAATGTTTTTGGTGAAGAATTGATTATTGAAAATGCTGAAACCGCTCTGCGAAAAGCTTCGCAACTCACCAATGCCGAAATTGTAGATTATACCGCAGCTCCTATTTTTATGAATGGAAAGGAAAAAGGAGCGCATGAGTGGATTATTGAATTTAAAAGTCCGCCAAAAGATTTAAACTCTTTTACACAACTACTTGATTCCGCTTTACAGGAATTAAATAGTGATTACGAAGCAAAACGTTTTAATAATACCACTCTTAACGCGCCAAAAATCCACCACGCTCGGGAACGTCTTTTTTATGATTGGCTAAAGGAAAAAAACAAACTTGGTGGACAACATAAAGTTCCACGACTTTCCAATACGCGTGATTATTTGGAAGAACTTTTGCTATTAAACAGCACATTTATAGCTTAATTTTCGAAAATTCGGATCTTTGTAACGTGTTGTAAATCGGGCATTTTGAACACTTTATCGATTTGTTTTTTTTAAAGATGCATTTCAACGAGTTTACCAGTAAGTTCAACTAAAACTTTTGTGGACGCTTTACTTCAGCAGTACTTTTGACCCATAAAATCATTAGTATTTCAAAATGAAACAAGTTTTTTTCATAGTAAGTTTTTTAGCTTTTACAGTTCTTTTTACTTCTTGCGCAACTACGCAATCAGCAAATAAAAAAGAAAATGAAGTAGCTGGCTACAATTTGAAAAGCAAAAAAGAGCAGATGCAGAATAAAATTCTTCACAATAAAAATAAAACTTTGCTCGCAACACCTTAAGCATTTAATAAGCAGATATAAAAAACCTCGGGACTTCCCGAGGTTTTTTAATTTTATAGGTGTATTTCAATTTAAGAAACCGCCTTCAACTTTTTAAGAGTTGATTTGTTCAATTTTTCTTCTGCGTATTCCTTTGTGACCCGGACAGTCTTTTTCATCGGTACCGGGCATTTCATACATAGCATCGGTTAAAACCGCTTCACAAAACGAACGCAAACCCACGGGCGCCTAGTTTATATTCAATGGCCTGTTCAACAATAAAATCCAACGCCTCTTCCGTAATTACGAAATCGATCCCGTCCATTTCAAACAGTTTTTTGTACTGTTTTATAATGGCATTTTTAGGTTCTGTAAGAATTGCGCGAAGTGTTTCCTTATCCAACGGATTCATATAGGTAAGACAGGAAGACGCCCAATTATTTCAGGAATCAATCCAAAATCCTTTAAATCCTTCGGAATAATATAGCGAAGCATATTGTCCTTTTCCATTTGATTTTCCTTCACAGAAGCAGTAAAACCAACCGCTTGCATATTCAATCGTTTTGAAATATGACGCTCAATGCCATCAAAAGCACCACCTGCAATAAAAAGAATGTTTTCAGTATTTACTTCAATAAATTTTTGGTCGGGATGTTTTCTTCCTCCTTTTGGCGGAACATTTACTGTTGTTCCTTCCAAAAGTTTCAACAATGCTTGCTGCACCCCTTCGCCACTAACATCGCGGGTAATTGAAGGATTGTCGCTTTTACGGGCTATTTTATCTATTTCATCAATAAAAACAATTCCGTTTTCGGCTTTTTCGAGATTGTAATCCGCCGCCTGTAGCAAACGTGTTAAAATACTTTCCACGTCTTCACCCACATATCCAGCTTCGGTTAAAACCGTGGCATCAACAATTGCCAAAGGAACATTCAACATTCTGCGCAATTGTTTTAGCAATCAATGTTTTCCCAGTTCCCGTTTGCCCAACAATAATGATATTACTTTTTTGTATTTCAATATCGTCATCACTCTTGGGCTGAAGCAATCTTTTGTAATGATTGTAAACGGCAACGGACATTACTTTTTTGGTGAATTCCTGTCCAATTACATATTCATCCAAAAATGCTTTTATAAGTTTTGGTTTTTTCAGCATTAAATCCTTGGACAATTCGGTATTGCCCTGTATGCAATGCTTCCTCGACCACAATTCCGTGCGCCTGTTCAATGCAGCGATCGCAAATATGGGCGTCCAATCCTGCAATCAGCAAATTGGTTTCCGACTTTTTACGGCCACAAAAGGAACATTCTAAATCTTCTTTCGACATATTATCTTTTTTCAAAAAATCTGAATTTAGCTTCGGGTTAAAATTTCATCAATCATTCCGTATTCCATAGCTTTGTCTGCTTTCATCCAGTAATCGCGGTCACTATCCTCATAAACCTTTTCATAGGTTTGGCCAGAGTGTTTCGCAATTATTTTATAAAGCTCTTCTTTTAAGGTAATAATTTCACGGGCGGTAATTTCAATATCGCTCGCCTGTCCTTGCGCCCCGCCCAAAGGTTGGTGAATCATCACACGGGAATGTGTCAAACCACTGCGTTTTCCTTTTTCACCAGCGCACAAAAGCACGGCCGCCATTGAAGCTGCCATTCCAGTACAAATAGTTGCAACGTCTGGTTTTATGAATTGCATAGTGTCATAAATTCCCAAGCCTGCGTAAACGCTTCCACCCGGCGAATTGATATAAATTTGAATATCTCGCGCCGCATCTGTACTTGCCAAAAACAACAATTGTGCCTGCACAATATTTGCCACTTGGTCGTTGATTCCAGTACCGAGAAAAATAATCCGATCCATCATCAAACGTGAAAATACGTCCATTGCTACTGCATTCATTTGGCGCTCTTCAATAATATTCGGAGTCAAGTTTTGTGGATACATACTGCTTATGATCTTGTCATAATACATATTATTGATGCCTTGATCTTTTATAGCAAAATTTCTAAATTCTTTACTGTAGTTCATAAATGTTTGTTCGTTTTAAAAATATACTTTCCTGAACAGGAAAAGGTTTAAATCAAAAAGGCGTTAAATCAAATAATTCAACGCCTAAAGATAACTATTTCTTCGCTGAATTATGCGTAAGCTTCCTTAATGAATTTATCGTAGGTAACCTCTTTAGTCTTCAGTTTTGCATTTTCCTTAAAGAAATTCAGCAATTTATCCGAGTTCATTTGTTCGTTTAAACGTTGCACTTCTTCTTTGTTTGAAAGAATTCTTGCAGCGATGGATTCCAATTCCTCTTCTGAAGGATCCATTTGGCCAAATTGAGCCATTTGCGCTTTTATCATATTTTTTGAATATTCTTTCAACTCATCAAAAGTAACCTGCAGATTGTTTTCCGCGCGAATTTTTCCTTCAATCAATTGATAGCGCAGTCCTTTTTCGCTTCTTTCGTATTCTTCTTTTGCTTCTTCTTCAGAAAGTCTTTTTTCGCCGGACATTGCAATCCAACGTTGCAAGAAATTCCTTGGGAAGATCAAATTTTGTGTTTTCCAATAAAGAATCAACTACATCGTTCAGCAATTTTTGATCGCTTTGTTGCGCAAATTGTCCTTCGGCATCTTCTTTAATTTTCGCTTTCAATTCTTCTTCGGAAGTAACCACGCCTTCACCAAATAATTTATCAAACAATTCTTGGTTCAGTTCGGCCATTTCACGTTTGTTCACTTCTTCGATTTTGAAGGAAACCTCAATATCCAAACCGTGTGCATCGTCGTGCGCAACGCCCAAATATTTTTGGTTGTCGTGGTCATCGGCAAACATTCCTTTTGTTTTTAAAGTAACAGTATCGCCAACTTTTGCGCCGATCAAGCTTTCAAGTTGCTTTTTTCCAGCAATATCATCTGTGGAAAGTGTGGTTTTCTTTTCGATTTCTTTTTCAGTTGAAGTAAAAGTTCCAGTAATTTCGTCACCTTTTTCAACTTCTTTTTTAGCAATCAATTTTCCGTATTGCTTACGGATGGTTTTTACTTGGTTGTTCAGCATTTCATCATCCGCAACGATTTTATATTGAACAACTTCTTTTCCTTTTACATCTACATTGAATTCTGGTGAAAGACCCAATTCAAATTCAAACGAATAATCATCGGCATCCCAGTTTATATCCGCCTCATTCTTCGGAAGTGGATTTCCAAGAACGTCCAATTTTTCTTCGGTAAGAAATTTATGAAGTGCTTCCTGTAAAATTTTATTTACCTCTTCAACCAAAACGGCTTTTCCGTACTGTTTTTTAACCATTCCCATTGGCACCTGACCTTTTCTAAAACCAGGAATATTGGCGTTTTTTCGATAATCGCTCAGCACTTTTTCAACTTTGCCGGAATAATCTTCTTTTGAAATTTCCACTGTAATACAGCGTTTAATTTATCGATGTCTTTTTTTGTAATGTTCATTTTTTCTCTTCTGAATTTCGGGATGCAAAAGTACGGCTTTTTGCAAAATTCAACAAACATTTAGAGACTGTTGTTCAGCCAATTATTTGTCGTCCTTCAAAATTGAAAAAAGAATAGATTGAAAAAGCGAAAGCAACAAACTAAAAAGAAGTGCCCACCATATTGATGCCACCGCAAAACCACCTACGAAATAATCTGCCATCAAAATAATAATCGCATTTATTATAAGAAGGAAAAGTCCAAATGTAACAATGGTTATTGGCAAGGTTAAAAGCACTAAAATTGGTCTAACCAATAATCGCAATAAGGCAATAACAATGGCAACAATAATTGCAACGCCATAACCTTCCACGGCAACACCGGGCAAGATTTTAGCTAAAATAACAACAGCCAAAGCGGTTAGCAAAAGTTTAATTAATAATTTCATTTTTATAAGGTTTAAGTTGAATTTAAAGATAAAAAAAACCGCTCTCAAAACGAGAACGGTTTTTCAGTAAACTTAATTTTTATTTATTAAGTTGTTGTGAAGCGTAACAGTTGCATAGTTACCTATGTGCACTATTGGTATTGTTGCATCATACGTATCGTTGATTGCTTTAATAATAAGATTTGCCGTGTAAGCATATCCTCTTGGCGTAGGGTGAACACCATCTAAAGAGAATGCGCCACCCGTAACAAACTGAGAAGTTAAAATACCTCCATCATAAGGAATGCCTCCGTTTGCAACACTTGCCAAAGCAGATTTTGCATCAACATAAGCCAAGTCCTTTTGCACCAGCAAGGGCTTGGATTGTAGCATTGTATGCTGTGCTTGCAGCTGTTACTCGCGCTTGCTCTGAAACAGCCAATACAAATTGATCACTAAGCGGAATTGAAACTCCTATAACTCCTTGTGGATTGCTTGGGTCTGGAGTTGTTCCCAATACAGATGAAGCAGTAAAACAATTAAATCATCAGACTTCACTTGACGCAATTGACCTAACAATGCCGCTAAAGGAGCAGGCAAGATTAAATGGAGGACCTTGCAAAACTAGCGGTTATATCTGTAAGATCATCATCAGTCATTATTGGGAAGTTTTGTCCCGCAGAAAAGTTAATCATTCTGAAGGCAGCTTCTTCAGGAGTTATAAAACCAATACCTACCAATCCTGGCAAAATTTGTGTGTTATAGGCAGCAAACTGTGCATTTAACGCAGCTGCAGTAGCCGCATCCAAAGGAATTGCATTTGTTGGAACTGTAGTGAAATATGGAATGGAAGTTACTTCAGGAATATTAACCAAAACACCTTTTGCACCGTCTGCCGTTAAGAGCATCAACTTGCTTGGCTGTAAACCGAAGCAAAAACATTTGGATCTGTTATGTCATTTCCACCGTAAGTTGATGGATCAAGATTTCCTGTTTGGTCAACACCAGCATCCACCAGAAGTGGCATAACTCAAAATATCGTTATTACCAATCCAAAGACTGAAAAAAGTTGGATTTTGTGCCGCGGCATCACCGATTACGGTTGCGCTTTCACTACTTGCAAAATCTAACAAAATAAGGGTTTGCAGCACCTGCTGGAACTCCAGCAACATTACCGTAGCCAGGAGCCACCAAGTGAAAACTTTTTGCTCCCGGAACACCCATATTATTGAATGGTCCTGTTAATTTGATTTGCAATATCCGTTGTTGGAGTTCCTTCAAAACGAACTGGACCAGGATTTCCATTTGCGTCCAACAGCCAATACAAATCTGTTTTCAGTAATTTGGGTTCCGTCTCAACAATAAACCACCTAAGATTGTCATTCATTAAAGGTTGTGTGAAATCACCACCACCTGCAAAAGCAAACTGCTGAGCCATAATGTTTGGATAACTGTTTTTTTGTCCAGTAATGTATAAGTGCGCCATCTGCATATCCAGCGGTCAAAGAATTTCCTACGGCAACATATTTTGAAAGATCGGCAGTTCCGCTAGTGTAAAAACCTTCATCGGTTACTGGGCTGTCAAATTCTGGGTCGCAACTTACTAGGCCTATGGCTAAAAGCGCGAATGTATATTTATAGTATATTTTTCATCTTTTCTGAATTTTTCAATTATAGTTTATAAGTAAGCCCCAATCCTGGAACAAAGGCATTGGTTTTATAGGTTCCCTTAAAAGGAACTGCCTGTCCATTTTCAAAATAATAATTATAGGAAGCATCTATTTCCTTAAATTGTGAATAAAGGAAAGAAGCATCTATTTGCAAATGCTCACCAAGGTTTACTGTTAAGACCAGCAGTAAAGTTGTTGCTGTCGTTACGTGGGGTTTCGGGAGCAAAATACCCGATCTTGAACTGGAGATTCGTCAAAATAATATCCAGCACGCAAAGTAAACATTTTTGTAGCGTCATATTGCATTCCAAAACGATAGATAGAAGCGTTTTTATAGTTACGCGCATTCTTTGAATCTGGAATATCTGGATTTGCAAAATCTATATCCAACGATTCGTATACGTCCCAAAAAGTACGGTTGTAATCAAAAGCAAATGTCCATTTTTCACAGAAATCGTAAGACATCCCTACAGTCATTTCTGCAGGTAATGGCAATGAAGCATCAAATTTAGTATCCTCAAAAGGAGTTAAAGGTGAATTAGGTACATTTTCAAAAGTTGCATCACCATCCTTTGCATCAAGAATAATTTCGGAACGGTAGGTAGCACCTATATGAAGATCTTCCGTAAGATTAACCATTGTACTGGCAACCCATCCCCAGTTGCTTACACCTGAGGCATCAACAGTAACATTTGAACGGTTTCCTTCAAGATCGGTAAGGGTACGGTTTAGGTTTCTGTTAAAGTTTACCGAACCAGTTACATAAATAGGGCCTCCACCAAAACTTATCTTATCGTTGATTTTAAAAGAAACTGTTGGTTGAATATAGATTGCTTTTAAGTCAATATTATTTACCAAATGCGAACCAGCCCAATCGTCTTGATATTCCACAGAGCTTCCGTATGGTGTGTAAACTCCAACCCCAAAAGCCAACCAATCTGTAGCTTTATAAGAAGCATACAAATAGAGCGGCGTACCCACGGGACTGTCTGTTCGGGCGTTAGCACCGGTTTCGGTATCCTGGTAAGCAATATTTGAAAACACGCCGCTAACACCGGCTGAAATATTAAATTTATCTTCCAAATAGACCAAACCGGCAGGGTTAAAAAACACTAGCTCACTGCTATTTACAACCGCAACACCCGTGTGGCCCATCGCCAAGGCTTTATTGCCTTGTAAACTTACGCGGTAACCTCCCGCATAAGTCACCGCACTTGCAAATACAAAAACGGCAATTAATAATACTTTCTTCATCGTTTATTTTTTAAATTAAAATTGTAAGGAATCTTTTTTTTAAAAATTTAAAACATTTATTATGCATGCATAATATATATTGTTACAATATTATAAAAAATTCATAACATTATCATAAAATTCGTCAGGATTTTCTGCGTGCAGCCAATGTCCAGCTTTGGAAATTGTTCTTATTTTTGCTTTTGGAAAATGATTTTTAATTAAAAGCTCATCCATAGGTTCTATATAATCACTTTTTTCACCTCCTAAAAAAAGCGTATCACATTTAAAAACAGTGTTTTCAGGAAGGGCCACTCCTACTTCCTCAATTTTCTCCGAAAGAACTGGTAAGTTTATGCGAAGCCCTAATTCGTTTTTATTCTTTCGATAAAGATTTTTCAGAAGAAAAAGCCTTGTTCCTTCATCTTTTATGTATTCTGAAAGAATATCTTCAGCCTGGCCACGGGATTTTATTTTTGAGAAATCCAATTGCGAAAGTGCTTTCAAAATATCCTGATGATGCAGCGGATAAGCTTTTGGGCCAATATCTGCAATAATCAATTTTGAAACCATTTCAGGATAGGTTACAGCAAACTGCATTGCTACTTTTCCGCCCATGGAATGACCGAGAAGGATTATTTCCTTTAAATTGTGTTCTTCGCAATAGTTCTTTAAATCCTCTGCCATCACTTTATACGAAAATTCATCGCTATGAAAACTACGGCCGTGGTTACGTTGGTCTAAAAGATGTACTTCATAGCCATCTTCGGCCCAGCGATTACCCAAGGTTTTCCAGTTATCACTCATACCGAGAAAGCCGTGGAGAATTACGAAAGGCTTTCCTTTGCCTAAAATTTGAGAATGTAAAATCATCAACAAAGTTTTTTTAAATATTCTTCAATAACTTTCCCCAACCCATCATATAGCGCCTCACAAATAAGTGCGTGCCCAATGCTCACCTCCAAAAGATTTGGAATGTTTTCCTTAAAATACGCAATGTTTTCCAATGAAAGATCATGACCTGCATTAATACCTATATTCAGATTGTTCGCTAGAATTGCACATTCTGTATAGGGTTTTATGGCTTCTTTGTTTCCTAAGGAATATTGTTTGGCAAATTCTTCGGTATAAAGCTCAATTCGGTCCGTTCCGGTTTCAGCGGCACCTTCAATCATTTTTAATGTTGGATCTACGAAAATTGAAGTGCGGATTCCGTTTCTTTTGAATTCAGAAATTATTTCTCTCAAATAATCTTTGTGCTTTACCGTGTTCCAACCCGCGTTGGAAGTGATTGCATCAACAGCGTCGGGAACGAGAGTAACTTGCGTAGGTTTTATATCCAAAACCATCTTTGTAAAATTATCCATCGGGTTACCTTCAATGTTGTATTCCGTGGAAACAATGGATTTTAAATCGTACGCATCCTGGTACCGAATATGACGTTCATCGGGCCTGGGATGGATTGTGATGCCCTGTGCTCCAAATTCTTCAATATCTTTTGCCACCTTTAAAAGATCTGGCACATTACCACCGCGTGCATTGCGCAACGTGGCTATTTTGTTTATGTTTACGCTTAATTTTGTCATTTCTTTGTGTTAGAATTAACAAAAATACAAACCTTACATCGCTTACTGAACCTTTATTTTAAGTAATTTGCATTAAAAATAAATTGCAATGGAAACCTTGAATTACATCATTAACGATATTGAACCGTTTGACATTTCGGCGAAGATAACTGATGTGCAAATTGTTTTCAATCAGCTTACCTACTCCCATGTTCCCGTTGAAAAAGACGGACATTACATAGGTTGTGTTTCTGAAAACGATGCGTATTGCTTTGACAATAAAAAATTGCTCAGCGATTTTCAATATGCGCTAGAACCATTTCATGTGCTGGAAGACACCAACTGGCTAGATATTTTAGAAGCTTTTGCCCTAAACAACAGCAACATCATGCCAGTCTTGGGAGCAGAGAATAAATATTTGGGGTATTATGAGCTGGGCGATATTATGAGCCTTTTCAACAACACTCCTTTTTTAAACGAAACCGGAGGAATAATTGTAGTTGAAAAAGGTCTTCAGGATTATTCGTTCAGCGAAGTATGTCAAATTGTTGAATCTAATGGAACTCGAATATTCGGCGTATTTATCTCAAAAATAACAGATGAAAACGTTCAGCTTACAGTGAAAATAGGCCACACTGCCATGAACAGTATCGTGCAGACTTTTAGAAGGTATAACTACAACGTGATTAGCCATCACGAAGAAGATAAATTCTTGGAAGATTTAAAGGAGCGTTCCAGAGTACTTAGACAAATACCTTAATATTTAACTTTAAGAGAAAAGAAAAAAAGATTAAAGTATATCCCTCTTTATTCTATATTCTCTTTTTCATTTAATATCAAAATTTTATTTTTTAATTTAATTTCAATGAAAATAGGAATCTACGGCCAGTTTTATCACGAAAATTCTGAAATATACATTCAGATGCTATTGGATGCGCTTCAGAAAAAGGAAGCCGAAGTACTTATTGAAGAAAACTTTTTAGGAATTATAAATCGAACACCAGGACATTACAAAAAACTTTTCAGGCTTTTCCACTTTTACTGAACTGGACTCCAGTTTTGATCTTTTTTTTAGTATTGGCGGCGACGGAACTATATTAAAATCAGTAACTTTTGTCGGAGATTTGGGCATTCCGATTGTTGGAATAAACACGGGAAGACTTGGTTTTTTGGCTACCATTCAAAAAGAAGAAATGACCGAGAGCCTGAATCAGATTTTAGAAGGCGAATATTCTATTTCAGAGCGAAGCTTGCTTACCGTAGAAACTTTCCCGCAGAGCGATGAAATACAACCGCTTAATTTTGCCTTAAATGAAGTAGCTGTAAACAGACGGAATACAACTTCCATGATAAAAGTAGAAACGTTGGTAAACGACAAATACCTTACCTCCTATTGGTCCGATGGGCTTATTGTTGCCACACCTACAGGCTCTACGGGCTATTCGCTAAGTTGCGGCGGACCTGTAATAGACCCAGAAGCAAACAATATTGTACTTACCCCAATTGCACCACACAACCTTAATGCAAGTCCTTTGGTTATACCAGATTCTTACACAATTACTCTAAAAGTTTCCGGAAGGGAAAACAGTTTTTTGGTTTCTATGGATTCGCGCATTGCAACTTTGGAAAACGAAACAAGTATTGTAATAAAAAAAGCTCCTTTCACTATCAAATTACTTCAGCTACATGATGATAGCTTTATAAAAACCCTTCGAAAAAAACTTTTATGGGGTGAAGACAAACGCAACTAAACAATAAAACGCTCCAAAATTTGTTAATCAACAGAGACAAATGGGCTTAGAATATCGTTAAGCCAAGTTTATTGTTATATTTGCAAACTTTTAAAGAATATGAAGTATTTCGCGACAGTATTTATAATACTTTCAACAACATTTTTGGCTCATTCGCAAACCTATGAAATTGGTGGAATGATTGGTGGCGCCAACTATATTGGTGATGTTGGGAAGACCAATTATATAAATCCCAATAGCTTAGCAGTTGGTGGTCTTTTTAAATGGAACCGCAGTGCAAGACACGCTTTTAGGGGTTCGGTGATGATTGCGAAAATAAAAGGCGATGACTCCAAAAGCTCCAACAACCGCAGAAAAGAACGAGGATATTCATTTGAAAACACGGTGAAGGAAGTTTCCATAGGGATTGAGTATACATTCTGGGATTTTGATGTTCACGCCCAAAAAGCAATATCTACCCCTTATTTATATACTGGGCTTACCTATTTCTGGTATGATGCCCTATATAAAAGAGGCAATGATGTTATAACAGATTATGATGGAGCCAGCAGCGTTGCAATTCCAATGGTATTAGGTTACAAAGCAAATATGGGCCGAAATGCGATGGTAGGTTTTGAAATTGGCGCCCGCTATACGTTTACGGACGATTTGGATGGAAGCAATCCAGTAAAAGGGCTGGCAGATAATGAGAATTTTAAATTTGGAAACATCAATAGTGACGATTGGTATGTATTTACAGGTATAACTGTTACTTTTGCCTTTGGAAGAAAGCCTTGCTATTGCAACTTTTAAAATGGAGATGGACCTACTAGACCAAATAGACAAAACCAAATTACCACAGCACCTTGCCATAATCATGGATGGTAACGGGCGTTGGGCAAAGCAGAAAGGTTTGTTTCGGTCCATTGGCCACGAAAACGGCACCAAAGCTGTTCGTGAAATTGTGGAAGGAAGTGCCGAAATTGGCATTCCATTTTTAACACTTTATGCTTTTTCCACTGAAAACTGGAACCGCCCAAAATTGGAAGTGGAACTGTTGATGAAACTATTGATTTCTTCGCTTAAAAAAGAAATCAAGACATTAACGGACAATGACATAAAACTTAACGCAATTGGCAATTTAGAAGCTTTGCCAAAAAAAGCACATAAGGAACTAATTGACGTTATAGAAAAAACCAAGGACAACAAGAGAATGACCCTTACACTTGCTCTCAGTTATGGTTCAAGGGAAGAAATAACAAAAACAATAAAAGAGATTAGTCTTAAAGTTAAAAATAACCTAATTTCGCCGCATGATATTGATGAAACGGTAATAAATAATCATCTTTACACGCAAAATTTACCAGATGTAGATTTATTGATCCGCACCAGTGGCGAGCAGCGCATTAGTAATTTTCTTCTTTGGCAAATAGCATATGCCGAGCTGTATTTTACTGAAACGCTTTGGCCGGATTATACTAAAAACCATCTTTTTGAAGCAATATTAAATTATCAAAACAGAGAAAGAAGATTTGGAAAAACCAGTGAACAACTCAATCAATAGTTCCCTTTTGCATAAATACAGAAAATCTTATTGTATTTTATTATTTACAATACTTTCCGTTTTTTCACTACAAGCGCAGCAAAAAGAACTTGACAGCGGAAGAAAATATACCATTAATCAAATAACGGTTACCGGCGCGCAAAACTTTAATGAACAAACGGTTATTGCCTTCACAGGTCTTAAAAAAGGAGACCGCATTTACATTCCAGGTGAAAAACTGAGCCAAGTAACCAAAAAGCTCTGGGAGCAAAACCTCTTTAGCGATATAGCCTTTTATGTTACAAATATTGAAGGCGAAAGTGTAGACCTGGAATTATACATTGTAGAATTGCCAAAACTCAACGAGGTAGTTATCAACGGTAAAGGTATTCGCAAAGCCAAGAAAAAAGAAATCATTAAGGACAATGATTTAAAAGCTGGGGCAAAAATTACCGAAAACCTCATTACTACTACAAAAAACTATATCGCCAACAAATACAAAAAAGAAGGTTTTTTAAACACAGAGGTAACAATAAGCACCACTCCCTATATAGATTCTTCGGGTGTTGAAGTTTCAAAAAACATGCTTATTTCCGTGGATAGGGGAAAGCGTGTTAAAGTTAAGAAAATCACTTTTGAAGGAAATGAACATTTTACCAATGGTAAATTGCGCCGTTCGATGAAAAAGACAAAGCGCAAAAACTTTATCCGCCTTTGGAAACGTTCAAAATATACAGAAGAAGGATATGAGGAAGACAAAGAATCGCTTCTTAAAAAATATAAATCAAACGGATATCGCGACGCAAGAATCATCAGTGATACATTAATAGCGTTGGACAAAAAGAATGTGGCGCTGGATATAAAACTTGAGGAAGGCGATAAATATTATTTTGGAGATATAAAATTCATCGGGAATAGTGTTTTTACTGATAGTCAATTGCGCCAAATATTAGGCGTCAAAAAAGGAGAAGTATACAATGGAACCCTATTACAAGAGAGAATTCAAGACGATAGTGATCCAGAAGCAAACGATATTACTAACCTTTACCAAAACAACGGTTATCTTGCCGCGCGTATAAACCCTGTGGAAGTAGCCGTGCGCAATGACACCATAGATTTTGAAATCAGGATCATGGAGCGCAATCTTTTCTATTTTGACCATGTAACTGTTATAGGAAACGACCGAACCAACGACCACGTTATTTATAGAGAATTAAGAACACGTCCAGGACAGAAATACAGCAAACGCGATGTGGTAAGAACCATTCGTGAGTTGGGCCAATTAGGCTTCTTTGACCCAGAACAGCTTTCTCCAAACTTTAAAAAAGTGGATGAAAACAATGGGCTTGTAGATTTGGAATACTCCGTAGTTGAAAAAGGTTCCAGCCAGATTGAACTTCAAGGAGGTTATGGTGGAGGTGGTTTTGTGGGTACTTTGGGACTTTCATTCAATAACTTTTCGCTTCGAAATATTTTCAATTTAAAAGCATATAAGCCGTTACCAATGGGTGATGGTCAAAAACTTTCACTTCGCGCACAGGCAAGTAGTTATTACCAAACATACAGTCTATCGCTTACAGAGCCTTGGTTGGGTGGAAGAAAACCAGTGCAATTCTCAACATCTTTTTCTCACACCATCCAGAATTTTTACGACTACAACAATAGACGTGCTGACAAATCCAGGAGTTTCACAATAACGGGTGGTTCAGTAGGTCTTGCAAAAAAGGTAAAATGGCCTGATGATTATTTTGTTTGGTCTAACGCTGTTAGCTTTCAGCATTATAACCTTAATAATTACAATACTGGATTATTTACGTTTGGCGATGGATACTCAAATAACCTTGCCTACACCATTGGCATAAGCCGAAACAATACCGCAACTAATCCTATTTATCCTACTTCGGGATCTGATTTTAGTATTACTGCAAAACTTACAATCCCATATTCTGCCTTTAACAGTGTAGATTATAAAGCACTTGCCAATGAAAGAAGTTTGCTTTCACAAACACTTCCAGACAATCCAGAATACATTGACGACAACAAACGAATTTCCGAAATTGATCAAGAGCGTTTCAAGTGGTTAGAATATTATAAAATCAAGTTTAAAGGAACTTGGTATACAAGAATGATCGGTAAATTGGTGCTTCGCACCAACACTGAATTTGGATTTTTGGGAGCCTATAACCAAGACCGCGGCGTTCCACCTTTCGAACGGTTTTTTGTTGGTGGCGATGGATTGGGAGCATATAGTTTGGATGGGCGTGAGGTAATTCAATTAAGAGGGTACCCAAACCAATCATTATCTGATGTAGATGGAAATACGATTTACAATAAATTTTCGTTAGAGGTAAGATATCCAGTAACCTTAAAGCAGCTTGCATCTATCTATGTGCTTGGTTTTGCGGAGGGTGGAGCGTCTTATGATGGGTTTAGGGATTACAATCCTTTTGAGTTAAAACGTTCAGCTGGAGCAGGATTACGTATATTTATGCCCGCATTCGGACTTTTGGGTATCGATTTTGGCTATGGATTTGATCCTGTTTTGAACGGAACTCAAAAGAACGGATGGGAAACCCATTTTATTATTGGACAACAATTTTAAAAACTGGCACGATATTTTCTTAAACAACAACCAAATAATATGAAGACAAAAAAAATACTAATTTTTACCATTTTCCTTTTTTGCTTCACCTTTATGGCTGAAGCTCAAAAAGGCGTTCGAATAGGATATATTGATATGGAATATATCCTGGAGAGTGTTCCGGAATATAAAGAGGCTTCCATCCAATTAGAGGGAAAAGTACAACGCTGGAAACAGGATATCGATAAAAAACAGAAAGAAATTGATCAAATGAAATTGAACCTATCTAACGAAAGGGTTCTACTTACCAAAGAATTGATCGATGAACGCGAAGAGGAAATTAAAATTAAGGAAGACGAAATGCTTCAATACCAACAGGACAGATTTGGTCCCAATGGAGATTTGATGATTCAAAGAAGACAATTGGTTCAGCCAATTCAAGATCAAGTATTCAATATTGTACAAGAAGTTGCAGAAGCCAAAAAGTACGATTTCATTTTTGATAAATCTGCAGATGTAGTTATGCTTTTCGCAGCAAAAAGAAATGATATTAGCGATGTTGTTCTTAGAAGTATTGAGCGTGCCGGAAGAAGAGTGCAAGCTGCAAACAAAAAGGAACAAAGACAAATTGACCAAAAGGAGGATCCACTTGATGGACCAATAACCGCCGAAGAAAAAGAAAGAGTAGCAGTAAAGGAAGAGCGGCAAGAAGCAATTGAAGCTAAAAAAACGGAACGTGAAGAAATGATGGCACAGCGCCAAAGGGAGCGAGACTCTATTCGTGCCGTTAAAAAGCAAGAGTTTGAAGAGCGCAGACAACGTTTAATTGAAGAAAGAGAACAAAGAAGAGATTCTATTATGAATGCCCGCCAAAATAGAAACAACACTCCGGCTGGTGGAAACGAAGGCGACGGTGATGAAGGCGGCGGAAAATAGTTGTCCAAAAATTCAACCAAATAATTAATACCACTTTAAAAAAAATAACACTTAAATTAAATACACTTACAATGAAAAAAATGAAAACATTATTAGTTGCAATGGTACTTTTTGTGGGAGCTACAAGTTTTGTAAACGCCCAATCAAAAATTGCCCATATTAACGCACAAGAATTGATCGAGGCTATGCCAGAATACAAAGCAGCTCAAAGCCAATTGGAAAAAGTGCAAAAAACGTACGATACCGAGATTAAGGCTATGGCCAAAGAGCTTGAAACTAAAATGACGCAATACGACGGAGAAGCTTCTAAAAAAACTGACGAGGAAAATCAAAAAAGAGTTGAAGAAGTTCAAGGTATGCAAAACAATATTCAAGCATACAGACAGCAAGCGCTTCAAGATCTTGACAAGAAAAGAACAGACATATTTAAGCCAATCCTTGAAAAAGCACAATCTACCATCCAAAAAGTAGCTAAAGCTCAAGGATATCAGTATGTATTGGATTCAACTGTTGGAAGTGGAGTTATCCTTGCCGATGGTAAAGATCTTATGGCTGATGTTAAAAAAGAGATGGGAATGTAATTCCTTTTTTAAACTATAAAATTTAAAACTGTCCGTTTGTAACGGGCAGTTTTTTTATGCAATATTTCAAGTAATTGGCTACTTTTACTAAATGGATAAAAACTGCCCCATAGGTGTATTTGATTCAGGCGTTGGTGGTTCGTCCATTTGGCAGGAAATTCACAAACTCTTGCCTTATGAGCATACCATCTATCTCGCAGATAGTAAAAATGCTCCGTATGGAAATAAAACTGCTGAAGAAATTACAGCGCTTAGCATTAAGAATACAGAAAAATTGCTTGAATTGGGAGCAAAAATAATTGTTGTTGCATGCAACACTGCAACTACAAACGCAATAGCTACCCTTCGCGAAAATTACGACATTCCATTTATTGGAATAGAGCCCGCAATAAAACCCGCTGCACTCCAGACTACTTCAAAAAGCATTGGAATTTTGGCCACTAAAGGAACCCTCAGCAGTGCGCTTTTCAGCAGAACTACCAGTGAATTCACAAAAGACATAAGCGTTGTAGAGATTATTGGCGAAGGCCTTGTGCCACTTATCGAAGCAGGGAATCTTGACGGTCCCGAAATGATTGAATTGTTGAAAAAGCACACTAAACCAATGATTGATGCTAATATTGATTATCTGGTTTTGGGATGCAGTCATTACCCATACACTATTCCGCAGTTGAAAAAAATTCTTCCCGAAAACGTAAAAATTATTGATTCCGGCGAAGCTGTTGCGCGGCAGACAAAAACGGTTTTGCAAAGTTTGAATTTGCTTCGCGAAGAGAATACTAAACCAACATTACAATTTTTTACTAATGCCCAAACTGACACTTTAAAATTTCTACTGAAAGATTATTCAGAAAAGATTTCCGTGGAAAAAATGAACTTCTAAATTATTCTTTAAACCACGAAGAATACATTACATAATTATTGGCGATTCTTTCAATTTCCCCCTTTGTAAGTTCGGGACTTATATCTTTTATCTTTTTTGCGGGAATACCTGCATAAATACTTCCGCTTTCTACCCTTGTATTTTTTGAAACCACTGCTCCAGCAGCAATAATCGTATTACTTTCCACCACACAATCATCCATAACAATACTCCCCATTCCAATCAAAACATTATCGTGTATGGTGCAACCATGAACAATAGCGTTATGACCAATTGATACGTTGTTGCCGATGGTTGTAGGAGAAGTTTTATAGGTTGCGTGAATTACTGCTCCATCCTGCACGTTCACTTTGTTGCCCATTTTTATGAAGTGGACATCACCGCGAATTACAGCGTTGAACCAAACGCTGCATTCATTACCCATTACCACATCGCCAACAATGGTGGCGTTTTCAGCAATGAAACAATCTTCAGGAATTTGTGGGTGTTTTCCGTTTACGGGTTTAATTATCATTTTTTTTATTTGTTTTATCCAAAATAAGCCAACAATTCCTTCTTCCGCGAAGGACTTACCATAATTTCCTTGCCGCTTGAAAGTACAACGCTTCCGCCCTTTCCTTTTTTATATTCGGTAATTTCGTTCACATTTACCAAATATGATTTATGGACACGGGCAAAACCATTTTCCGAAAGGGAATCTTCAAAATATTTAAGTGTTTTGCTCACTAAACGTTTCCCAACCTTTAAATGAATCTGGGTGTAATTATCATCGGCCTGACAATAGAGTATATCTTCCATTTGAAGCACTTCAAAGCCGTTTTGCAAAGGTATTGTCATCTTACCCGCAACTTGTGTCTGCAAAGGCTTTAAAATTGAATTCTGCAGGCTGTTCTCCTTTTCCTTTATCACCTGCACATAATCTACAGCTTCAATTAACTTGTCAATTGAAATAGGCTTCAATAAATAATAGGAAGCGTGTGCATTTAAAGCATCCATTGCATAATGGTTGTAAGCAGTAACAAAAACAGTTTCAAACTGCCTATCCCCAACTTTGTCGAGCAAATCGAAGGCATTTCCGTAAGGCATTTCCACGTCTAGGAAAACAACATCCAAATCATTATTTCGTATTAAAACCAAAGCGTCATCAACATTGGCGGCTTCGCCTTTCAAAACAATACTGGGACAATATTTAGTCAGATAATTTCTGAGGATTTCCCGGCTGGTTTCTTCGTCTTCAACAATTATTGCATTTAGTTTCATCAGTATAATTGGTTAATTTGCGAGTTTGTGTGTTTGCCGTTTTAATCTTTTTTCAAAATAAGCTCAACTCTGGTACCTTCGTTATTCTCAAAAACATTCTCCACTTTCACGTCTACTTTGTCTTTGTACATTTCGTTCAAAATAGCAATTCGTTTTTTTGTATTGCCCATCCCTTTTGACTTTTGTTTCTTTTGGTTTTCGGTTTTGAATTCGTTCGATTTTGAACGACCAATTCCGTCATCGATAATGGAAATTTTTATGGTTTCGGAATTGATTTGCTGAAAATTGATTTCCAATAAACCTTTTTCCTCCTTATATCTAAGTCCATGCCAAACGGCGTTTTCCACATACGGTTGAAGCAACATCGGCGGAATTACAAACTCGTTAAGCTTTATGTTTTCGTCAATAGTAATTTTATAATCAAATTTATCCTTAAATCTAAAATGCTCCAATTTCACATAAAGTTCCAACAATTCAATTTCCTTTTCCAAAGGAATAAAATCCTCTTCGCTATTTTCCAATACCGAACGCATCAAGTAATGAAAAATCTGTCAAATATTTATTGGCAGTGCGTTCGTCATTTACAGCAATAAAACTATTTACAGAATTCAAGTGCGTTAAAAATAAAATGTGGATTCATTTGTGACCGAAGCGATTTCAATGCCAAAACATTATTGGCAAACTTTTGCTGTTTCACGTTTTTGTACTGCGTATATGCCGCAAAAAATAAAAGCAATACGATTACAATTAAAGAACCAATAACCCATTTTTGAATTTGGCTGTTTCTTTCTATTAATTCTTGATTTTCAAACGCGAGTTTGTAGCGGCTTTCATTGAGTTTTCTATCATTTTCCAGGCTTGCAATACGGTTTTGTTTCTGTGTAATTTCTTTGCTGAAACGTGCCGCCTGGCTAATTTCCTGTTCTTTTTTTATATAAAGCTCGTCCACAACTTCCACATAACGCTGGTAGCTTTCAGTGGCTTTGTCAAATTCGCCAATGTCCCGATAAATCTCAGAAAGTTTTCGCACGGCATCTTTTTGAACAATTAAATCTTCCTTTTTGTCGGCTTCCGCAATACTTTTTTCTAAGATACGGAATGGCCTGTTTATATTTTTCCTGCGCTACAAAAGCATTGGCGATTTTATAGTTTTGGCGCTGGGGGGTTAGCGCTTCAT
Organism: uncultured Flavobacteriaceae bacterium; assembly: GCA_963805885.1. Classification (GTDB taxonomy): domain Bacteria; phylum Bacteroidota; class Bacteroidia; order Flavobacteriales; family Flavobacteriaceae; genus Aequorivita. The sequence goes on along the minus strand of CAWDWC010000015.1, from coordinate 121,167 downwards.
CTTCAACGGTGGCATGTTTTTCCCATAGAGTTCAATTCCTCTAAAGTTTCTTCGCGAAGCTCTATTTCTTTTTCGTAATCTCGATTTTGGTTGTAAAAATCTGCAACTTTGTTCTTTTCTGAAACAGCGCGTTGCTTGTTTTCCTTTTTGGCAAGTTTTAGCGAATTGTCAAAATATTCCTCCGCTTCGTTTAAAGCACCACTTTGGGCATAAGCTTCGCCAATCTTCGAATTTAAGTTTGTAATTTTCGGCGTAATCCTATTCTCTTTTGCCGCATCCAACGCTTTTTGGTAATTAAAAACGCTTTTCACGCCATCGCCAATAGCTTTATAAGGTATCGCCCAAACCTTCGTAAACTTCTACTTTTTGATATGCTGAGAGATTGCCATTCAACAATTTCTGAAATGCCGAAATGCTTTCCTGATAGTTTTTGTTTTGCGCAAATGCTTTCGCCAATTTAATGGCAATATCTGTATTGTCGCTATTTTGAAGACTTTGCTTATAATTGTCAATCGCTAGATCTGGTTGACTCCAAAACAAATTAATATCTCCCAAAATTTCAAACGCCAAACCGTTTTCTTTTTTTGATATGGTTTTTCCACGTTTCGGTTCCAGAGCTTTAGTAACATACTCAATACTTTTCTGGGCATCTTTTTTCAGAAAGAATTTAGCAGAATCCAAATAAACATTGAAACCTGCCTGTCCATCATCTTTGGATTTTTTTGAAGTAATTGGTGCGGCATCAGATTTTGCCTTTTCAACCCGAACGGTTACAAAATCGTTTTCCTTAATTGTATAGTAAACCGTAACAAAATCATCACTTTTTATCACCAGTTCGTCACCTATTTTGGCAGAAATGGCAAATCTTCCCGAAAAATTTGTCGTGGTATATTGGCCGCCCAAAATCTCAACGTTCACCTTCGGAATTGGCATGTTTGTCTCGCCATCAATTACTTCGCCCTTGAGCATAAAAGATTTACTTTCCCAAGAGCGCTTCACTTGTGAAAAGCTTTCTACCGAAGAAAAAAGGGCAACTATCAATAAGAGAAAAACAAGTTTTTTCATTTCGTCTTTAAAACGGTAAACATACGCACTTTGCGGCAATGATTAAAATTACGATTTTCTGAAATAGCTTTTGTAAAGGTGAAAAAAGAATACTTCACTCACCCAAAAATACTTTTCACTAATTGAAAGAAAGCGTTTCCTCAAAGTATGTTTTTTTAGGAAAAAGTTCGTCTTAGGTTTACCCAAATATAAACTAGAACGCTATGAAAAAATCTCAAATTATACTTTTAGCCGCAATACTTGCACTTACATATTCCTGTAAAGCAGACACAAAAAAAACCGACAAACAATTACTTGCTGCAATGGAAATTGAAACTCCCAAAAAAGACCATTACATAAAAGTGGCTTTGCTGTTGGATACAAGTAACAGTATGGATGGTTTGATAGACCAGGCCAAAGCCCAACTTTGGGAAATTGTAAACGAACTTAGTTATGCCAAATGCCACAACGACCGTCCGAAACTTCAAATTGCTTTATACGAATATGGAAATGATAATTTGAGTTCGCGCGATAACTACATACGAAAGATTTTAAGTTTCACTGAAGATTTGGACGATGTTTCCAAGGAACTTTTTTCATTAACAACCAATGGCGGAAGCGAATATTGTGGAGCGGTAATTCAGGAATCATTAAATAAACTGGATTGGGGCAATGAAGCGGATGACTTGAAAATGGTTTTTATTGCTGGTAACGAACCTTTTGATCAAGGCGGAATTAATTATAAAGACGCTGCTGTACATGCTAAAGAAGAAGGTGTGGTTGTGAATACTATTTTTTGCGGTGATTACCGTCACGGCATAGATAGTTACTGGAAAGATGGTGCACAGCTTACCTATGGTGATTATATGGCCATCAATCAAAACCAACAGACCGTGTATGTGCCTTCGCCCTATGACGATATTATTATACAATTAAATTTGAAACTCAACAACACATACGTTCCCTATGGAAGCGCTGGTAAAGATAAAAGTCGTGTACAACAAGAACAGGATGCGAACGCTGCGGAATATAGCAAAGCAAACGCCGTAAGCAGAACCGTTTCAAAAGGAAGCCATCTTTACACCAACAGTACTTGGGATTTGGTAGATGCCGAAGAAGAAGCAGGGTTCAGTTATGATAAATTGAAAAAAGACGAATTACCACAGGAACTTAAAGGAAAGAATAATTCGGAAATAAAAAAATATCTTGAAACAAAACGAAATGAGCGAGAAGCAATTCAAAATGAAATTAAGGAATTGAATGAACAACGCAGACAATACATTTCAGAAAATAGCAAGCAAACAGACAACGGTTTGGAAAATGCAATGGTGCAAGCCATAAAAAAACAGGCTGAAAAAAAGAATTACACTTGGAAATAATTTTTTTCTACAAACAAAAAATGCCTGACACTCTTTAGAATGCCAGGCATTTTCTTTTATGAAATAAATTGATTAGTTAATAGCAGGACAATTACAGTCATACGGTTCTGGCCTTCCGCCCAAAAAGTCATATCCCAAAGTAATTTGATGAAAACCACCACTTTGGAATTTTACATTTCCAGCTTGATAAGAATAGGTATATGCGAACATAAAGTTCTTATAATTAATTCCCAAAACAGGTGTAAAATACTGCAGTTTTTGAACTTTAACTTCTTCTCCATTAAGATATTCAGCTCCATCAAGGCTTCTTCTGTATGACAATCCACCCCACAGTTGGCCAAAATCCATTGTTCTGTAGGCTTTAAAATTAACATCAATAGCCTGCTCGCCAGTGCGTTCGCTCCATTGAAAAAGGAAAGAAGGCTCATAGCTCCAATCGGCTCCATATTTACCAATTGCATATGCTGCAGAAATTAAATACTTACGTTGATTGTTTGATTCGAATTTCTCAGTGTAAATCGACCTATTTTGAAATATAATATTCTTCACGGTAAAATGCCCCGAGAAATCTAAGAAGTTATACGAAAGGCCTGCATCAACATTGAAATAAGATGTGCTTTGGATAATTCCCGCAATTACAGGGTCAAAATCTGTTAAGTCAAATTGGGTTTCATCAAGTCTTGATTGAGTTAACCCCGCACTTAAACCAAACGATAACTGATTAAGGTCTGCTTCACTTCTGGAAAACATAATATGGTGGGCATAAGTAATATACCCTCCAGTTTGTGAGTGATACCCATTTTTATCGTTATATAAAATAACTCCCACCCCGGATTGCTCTCCAAGGCGCGCATTAAAACTTAGCGTTTGAAGATTTGGAGCTTCACTTTGATCGAACCATTGTTGGCGTGCAGTCAATCGCAATTGATTATGCGTAGCTGCACCTGCCATAGATGGATGGATCAAATAAAGGTTATCTGAAAAATAATCTGAATATATTGGTATGCCATCTTGGGAAATTCCATAAAAGGATGATAACAAAAGTAGGATGAGGGAGATTCGTTTAATATTCATAATTTTTATTTATCGTTTTAAGGTAAAATGTCCTTTAAATTCCTTTGTTTTTCCGTCCTCGGTGTACTCGATTCGGAACCAGTAGTCGCTGGAGGGCAGCGGGCTTCCCCCGTAGGTTCCGTCCCATCCCGGGCCCAGTGGGCTCAGTTGCTTGAGCAGCTTGCCGAAGCGGTCAAAGATATAGATTTTTGCCGTAGGGTCGCCCGTGGCGATGCCGATGATGTTCCACGTGTCGTGGTAGCCGTCCGCATTGGGGGTAAAGTACGGCGGATAGTCGATCACCCCGACGTCGATGGTCACGCTGCCGCAGCCGTTGGCGTCGCGGATGGTCACCGTGTGCCCTCCCGGCGATACGTCCTCAAAGATATTGCTGTCCTGGAACGGGCCGTCGTCCAGCTGGTACACATAGTCCCCCTCGCCCACTGCGGTCACCTCGATGGTGTGGCTGTCGGCAAAGGCGCCGTTCAACAGTACCGCCCCATATTCGAGCGGCGGTGAGGATACGGTCACCGTGGCACTGGCCGTGCTCTCGCAGTTGGTGGCCAGCTCGGTGATGGTCACCGTGTAGACCCCGCCCTGCAGTGCGATAATGGACGGTCCGGTCTCCCCGACCAGGATCACCCCGTCAAGGTCCCACTGGAAGGTGTACAGCGACGGGTCAAGGCCCGTGTCGATGACCGGCGGCGATAGGCCGCCGTCCTCGGCCGCGATGGGGTTGCCGTTGGCGTCCACGCACAGGCGGTAGTCCCCGAGGACAACGTCCGGAAGGCTCTCCACCTTCAGCAGCATATCGACCACGGCATAGCACCTGGGCTCAAAGACATTCAGTTCATTGGTCACCCGCACATAGATGCGCTGCGGGTTGATGATGTTCACGTACGGGAAGGCTATGGCCCCAACGCCCGTCTCCGCACCCTCAAGGGTCTCGTAGAAGGATATGCTGAAGTCGGCCGGGTCCTGGCCCGCCAATATCCCCGCACGCAGATCGGAGACCTGCTGGTTGGTCACATCGTCCAGGTCGAACTCCGCAAAGCCATCGTTCGGCGGAAGGTTGTCGCAGATCACGAAGGGCTCCGCGGGGGCGACCGCGATGGCGCCAGGCTGCACGATGAGCTCAAAGCTCTGCACCCCTCCTATATAGCAACCTGTCTCCGTGTTCAATATGCCCGTATATATAGTCTGTGGGTTTGTGGAGTTCTGGAACGTGGTAGTCCCGACGATACGGGGAAATCCAGCTTCGGCATCCAGTGCGGTCAGGTAAAAGCTCACCTCAAAAGGCGGTTGGGGCTGTCCGCCCAAAATCTCGCCAACCTTTGTCTCCAAATTAAACATACCTATCTCGCTGCCGCCAAATGCACAGGCAATATACGGCGACACGATCGCGGTATCGTCCGGCAATGGGTTGACGATCAGCTCCAGTTCCACGATCTCAAAACATAATGAGTTTGGATTGGTGGTGCGCACATAGATGGTCTGCGGGTTACTGGTGTTCTGGTAGGCGGTAACCTCCGGCGCTACAATCTCGTTGTCCCCGTTAACGGCATCATCGTAACTTACAAAGTAACCGATTGTCCAGTTGTTGCCGTTAAGGATCTGTGCCTCACGGATGGTAAGGTCGAACAGCTCCACCCCGTCGTAGGGCCCCGGAGGGACGATCACGTTCTCGTCGCAGAGCTCTATCGGATCGGGAACTGTTGGGTTTGGATTGCTCAGTACCTTTAGTGTCAGTGTCGTAAACGATAAACAGGAACTGTTGCTGTCCTCTACCCTAACATACAATATCTGGGGGTTGGCCTGGTTGACGTACGCAGTCTCAGGGTCAATACGGTTCGTATTGTTCTGGGCATCGTCTTGGGTCTCAAAATAGGAAACACCTTGCGTAAGCACTCCATTGGTTATTTCGGCGTTCTTTACCGTAAGGTCGAAGGTGGTGGTACCGTCGTTCTCCTCGCCAAGGTCATCGCAAAGCTCCAACGGGCTCGGGTCGGTTATCGGAAGGCCACTGTTCACTACCAGGTCGAATTGGCCTATCGCAAAACATTCCGTCAGGTCATCGTCCAAACGGACCCAGATAGTCTGTGGGTTCGTGGCATTGGTATAGGCCTCGGGGGCCACGATCCAGTTTATCCCCGCAAGGGCATCTGCCTGGGTCAGGTGGTAGGTAATGGCAACGTCCGTCTGCGGTGGGTCGCCCAATATCAGCTCCTCCTGGACCGTAAGGTCGAATTCCGCAAAACCGCTGTCGTCACAGGCAACAAGGTCCGGAAGGTCCTGTGGGACCACCGGGGAAGGCTTCACCACTAGCTCCAGCTCCACTATGGTATAGCAGCCGGTGCCCGCGGGCGGGCTATTGTAGGCCGCACGGACATATAGTGTCTGGTTAAACGCGACTATGTTCTCGTACGGGCTTGCCAACGGAAAATTGCCGCTATTGGCATCCAATAGGTTCTCGTGGTAGGTAATGGCCAATGTAGGGTCACCGCCGCGTATCTCGGCGGTCTTGCTCTCCAGGTCGAAGGAGGTAAAGCCGTTGCCGTCCACATCGCACGCAACCAAGGGGGTCGGCACCACGGGAGCGGGGTTCGGGTTTACGATTATAAAGAAGCTCAGGGTCGCCCTACAGGTGTTCTGCCCCAGTACGGTAACGAATATCTCCTGTTGGGGGGTGTCAACGTTCTGGTAGGCGCCCGGGGCCGCAATGCGGATGTCGTTGTCCTGGTCATCCTGACTGGCGTAATAATAGACCGTAAGGCTAGGGTCGCCACCCGTAATTATTGGGGTGTTCGACGTTAGGTTAAAGGTGGAGATACCGTCATCGTTGGTGCTGCCGTTAACTTCATCATCACAGAGGACAAGGTCGTCCGCGGTTCCCGATCCGGGATAGATGCCCATCTCGATCTCAAACGAGGACACCCTTGCGCAGCCCGTCGCCAAGCTTTCCAAGCGTACCCAAACAGTCCGGCCCGTACTTACAAAGGCGTCCGCCGGGTCAATAAAGTTGGTGCCCGCCTCGGCATCGGCCAGGCTGGTATAATATGTTATGGGCGCAAAATCCGCTGGGTCCTGTACGCCGTAGACAGCGCTGTCCTGGACGGTAAGGTCAAAGATGGCCGTGCCGTCGCCGTCCTCATCGCACGCGAACAATGGGTCCTGAAGGGTTGCGTCCGGGCTGTCCGGCAAGGGGACCACGATAAGCTCCAGCTCCACAATGGTATAGCACGGAAGTATCTCGGGCGGAACGCTGTTGGCCACCCGCGCGAACACGATCTGGCTGTAGGGCACTATGTTCGTATAGGGGCTCAGTATCTCCGTTCCCGGAACGCCGGCCTCTGCCTGCTGCAGTGTCTCGTAATAGAAGAGGGTCACATCGGTCTCGCCGTTCAATATCTCGATATCGCGCACGCTAAGGTCGAAGGTGTCCACGATCCCGTCATCATCGTCATCGCAGATGCGTATGGGCTCCGGGTCCGGGTTCGCATTGGGGTTCGGAAGCACCGTAAGGGTCAGCGTGATCCTCAGGGAGCAACCGAACTCGGAGGTAACCCTTCCGATGACCGTCTGCGGGGTGGCAATGTTCTGGTACATCGTCGGGTCGGCGATGGGATTGTCCGAGGCCTCGTCAGCAGGGGTAGCGTACCACTGCACGGACAGGCCGGGAACGCCCCCGGTGACCAGGATGTCCTGGGTGGTCAGGTCAAAGGTCGATATCTCGTCGGTCGGGGTGCTGCCCTGAAGCTCGTCATCGCACAGCATCATCTCGAAGGGACCGTTGTCCAACGGGATCGGGTCCACGATAAGGGTCAGGGTCACAATGTCATAACAGCCCTCACCACTGTTGGGGTTCGGGGGAAGGGTACTGTTGGCGTTGCCAACCACCAGCACATAGATGTCCTGTGGGTTGGCGGTGTTGGTATAGGCCCCGGGGTTGCCGATGGCAGCCGAAAAATCGGGGGCTATCAGTGCCAGGTCGCCGGCCAGTTGGGCATCGGCAAGGTTCTCGTAATAGTACAGGTCAAAGCCCAACGGGTCCAGGGTGCCAAGGATCTCGGGCTCAGCTTCCGTCAGGTCGAAGATCGTGAACCCATCGGCAACGGCATCGTCACACTTGCGAAAGGGCTCCGGCTCGGTGGCCACGGGGGAGTCATGTACTTCCAGCGCAAAGGATACCGTGCGGTGGCAGCTGTTCGCCGTGGTCTCAACTCGTGCCCATACGCCCCCAGTGCCATAGGCAGGGTCCGAGGGGTCCGTAATCGGTGCGTCCAGGTAGATCTGGTCGTTGGTATAGAGGTTCGGCAACGGGAGCCTGTTGTTCTCGGCATCCAAAAGGGTCCCGTGGTAGCTAACGCTCAGGTTCGGGTCCGCCCCGGTGATAATGTCCGTCTGGGTGCCCAGGTCAAACTGCGCAAACCCATCGTGGTTGGAGTCGCAGGCAATGAAGGTCCCGGGCGAGAACGCCAACGGGGTAGGCTCCACAATGATAAAGAAGGTGTTGATGGCCCTGCAGCCGTTCCCGCTATAGGCGGTCACAAAGATCTCCTGCTGCGGGCTGATGATGTTCTGGTAGGCCGAGGGATTGGCTATGGGATTGTTGTTCAACTGGTCGATGGCCGTGGCGTAATAGAACACCTCAAGGGTGGGATCGCCCAGGGTGATCAACGGGGTGTTCACCGTCAGGTCGAAGGTGGAAAGGCCATCGTCCGCGGTACTGCCGTTCACAAGGTCGTCGCAAAGGGTAAGGTCGTTCCCTACACCGATGGTGGGGAAAAGCTCTATCTCGAGCTCAAAGGGGGTGATCCGCGCACAGCCCGTGACCAGGCTCTCCAGGCGCACCCAGATAGTCTGCCCGCCCGAACTTATGTAGGTAGAGGGGTTGGGGATGGCATTGGTGCCCGCCTGGGCATCCAGTGGGTCCTCATAATAGGTGATCGGCGTCACAAAGTCCGCCGGGTCCTGGGTACCGAGCACGCCGTCATCCTGAAGGGTCAGGTTGAAGATGGCCGTGCCACTGCCGCTCTCGTCGCACCCAATGAAAGGGTCCGCGAACGGTGGCGAAAGGGGCATATCGGGAAGGTCGATCACGTGCAGCTCCAGCTCCACAATGGTGAAACAGCCAACGCTGGCCGGTGGAATATTCTTTACCACACGGGCATATACGGTCTGCACAAAGGGCACCGTGTTGGTATAGGGCATAGTGATCTCCGTACCGGGAATACCCGCAATGGCATCGTTGATGTCCTCATAATAGAGTACGGAAACGTCGGGCTCGCCGGCAATGATATCGAGATCCGCCAGGCTAAGGTCCCAGCCGCCAACGATTCCATCATCATCGTCATCACAAAGTTCCAACGGATCTGGAGTGGTATTTGGGTTCGGGTTCGGAAGCACGGTCAACGTAAGGGTCACCAGGGTCCTGCAGCCAAACTGGGAACTGGCACGCCCTATAACGGTCTGCGGGGTCGCAGTGTTCTGGTACATGGACGGGTTGGGGATCGGGATATCCGCGGCCTCGTCCGCAAGGCTCGCGTACCACGTCACGGTAATGGTCGGGTCGCCACCCGTTACAAGCACGTCCTGGCTGGTAAGGTCAAAGGTGGAGATCTCGTCGTCCAGGGTACTGCCCTGCAGCTCGTCGTCGCAGAGCGACATCGCGAAGGGGCCCAGGTTGGCCGGGCGGGGGTCCACGATCAACTCCAGTTCCACGATATCGTAACAGCCCTCGGCACTATTGGGGTTCGGGGGGATGGTTCCGCCCGCATTGCTCACGATCAGTATATAGATGGTCTGCGGGTTGGTGGAGTTGAAAAAGTTCGTCGGGTCGGGGATCGCCTGCGAGAAGTCCGGCGCAGAGATGGCAACGTCGCCAGCGGCAACGGCCTCGTTGAAGTCCTCGTAATAGTACAGGTCAAAGCCCAGCGGGTCCAGGGTGCCAAGCACCTCAGGGGCCACCACCGTAAGGTCGAAAAAGGTCTGCCCATCGGCCACAGCGTCATCGCACTTTCTCAGCGGCTCGGCAGGGACCGTGCCAACGGGCGAAAAACGCACCTCAAGCGCGAACGGGACCACAACGGTACAGCTGCTGGTGCTGCTGCCCACAAGGGCCCAGACGCCACCGGTGCCATAGTTGGGGTCCAGCGGGTCGGTGATGGGGAAATCAAGGTATATCTGGTCGTTCACATAGGGGTTGGGAAGGGGGAGCACACCGTTCTGGGCATCCAGAAGGGTCCCGTGGTAGCTGACCGTCAGCGCGGGGTCGCCAAGGGTGATCACCGCGTCCTGAAGCGTAAGGTCAAAGGCCGCGAAGCCGTCGTTGTTGGTATCGCAGACCACCAGGTTAGGCGGCGAGGCGTTGACCGCCGGAAGGCTGTCTATGATAATGTCAACATGCTGGCTGGAGTCAAAACAGCTGGTGTCGTCGCGGTTCTCCAAACGTATGTACACCGTCTCGCCCGGGGCGGTCACAAAATAAGGGTTCGGCAAGGGGTTCGCGCCGCTGTCAGCATCCGCCTGGCTGCCATGGTAGGTAATGTTGTAGCTCGACGAGGGCTCCCCGTCAAGAACGAACGCGTTGAACTCCACAAAAAGGTCTACGAACTCGCCCCCGTCACCGTCATAGTCGCAATAGCTCGCGTTCGCGGGAACAAGCCCGGCGATCGAACGGCTGAAATAGATCTTGAAGTCCGTCAAATCAAAACAGGACCCGGTGTTGTCCTCGATGCGCGCATAGATCGTCTGGGGAGAAGGGGGAACGATGATGTGCACACCGCCCAGTATCTCGTTGACATCGTCAAAACTGTCCTGGTAGCTCTGGTAGTACTTGATCGTGAAAAGCGCAGGGTCCTGGCCGCCCAAGATGTTCGCGTCGTTGTCCGTCAGGTTGAAGACCCCAGAGGTCGTGCCGTCGTCGCACTGAAACAAATCTACCGCAGGGTTCGCTATGGGCTGGGTTGCCAATACAAGATTAAACTGAGTAGTAGCGAAGCAACTTGAAGAAGTATTGCTTTCCACACGTGCAAAAATGAATACAGAGCCTGTAACTAGGTAAGGCTGTGGCAACGGATTGTTCCCCGAAATAGCATCAGCTGGATTACTGTGATATGTAACGGTATACTGTAAAGGGCTTTGCCCGTTTAAGATTACCGTATCAAATGTGGTGTTTAAGTTAATAAACTCTTGCCCATTAGCTCCTAAATCACATACATAATGAGGACTTGCAGGAGCTGTTGCGCTAGCCGCAGCATAGATAATTTCAAAAGAATCGATAGCGAAACAGGTACCTGTAGGCTCTTCAATTCGAACCCAAATAATTTCAGAAGATCCAACTATTGGATATGCATTTGCAGGAACAATTGGGTTTGCACCGGTAGAAGCCTCCAATTGGCTATGGTGATAGGTTATATTATATAAAGGGTCCTGACCTCCCCGAACATCGTCATCATTCTGGGTCAAGTCAAAAATACCCGGATTTGTACCGTCATCACAGATCGAAAGATCCAAGGGAGGGCTTGCTATTATAGGCTGTGGATAGAAAACTACATCATAAAACTGCAAATCAGTAACACCCATAGGTAAATAAATCTCTGCCTTGTAATTTCCAGTTGTAGTAACTACTAATGTTGGGGACGTTTCAGCTGGAACAAAAGGGAAATAAGTTCCTGATCCTATAGGATTCTCAAAAAACCACTCATACCCTAATGCACTTGGATCAGTAGCATCTAGTAGTACCGATTCTCCTTCACAAGCAGTTGTTTGCACTATGGAGCAATCAAAAGCATCAGGATCACCAAATGTTAAGTTAAAAATATCAGGCGTTGAACTAAATCTATCTACTACGATTATAATCTCATCACCAGGAACCAAACTCATGAATTGAACTTGTCCATCCCCAACTGCTGTTTCACACAAATCAGTTGCAGTAAGGTTTAAACCTGTATTATATTCACCTGGGCCTGGAGCATCATAACTCGCCCTATCGGCAACACCTAAGTTGTTGCAATCTGCATTTAACCAAACTGCAAAATCATAATCCACAGTACCAGTAGGTTCAATTTGGAAGGTAAAGTTGGTAGGTTGTATTATAGCCAATCGAAACCAGATAGTTCGCGTTCCCTGTAATGTTTGGCAACCTGTATCAATAGTTACTGGAGATGGATCTATAGCATTATTCTCCAATCCATCCTGACTGTCACAAATAGGGATCAAAATATCACAAACTTGAGCTTGTGCAGTAGTGAAAGTAATTAAAGAAAGTAAAAGTAAAAATAAAAAATTTTTCATTGAGGGGGATATTAGTTCAATTGGGGGCTTTTAATTTAAATCTTATTGAAAGAGATCATTTTCACCTCCATAGCATCTATTATAAAACGTATTTCATACATTCCATTTTCTAAAGTAGAAAGATCAGTTTTGACCATTTGAGGACCGTTGTTTTTATTGATATCTTTTGTCAAGATATCAATATCATTTCGACTTATTATATATTTTATTGTATTGGCTTCAATAAACTCAAAATTTAATATTGCACTGGAAACAACTTCTAAAGGTTCCATTGAAATTGTTGAATCATAATCTAAAATAGTGTTTTCCTGTGCATAAACAAAGGATACCAAAAGGAGAGTTATTAAAGTGAGGAGCTTTTTCATGACGTTTAAAATAATTTTTCGCGAAAATTAAGAAAATTTTATGAAAATATCCGCTTTTAAGCCTTAAAAATAAGAAGATCGAGTTTTCAGTACCAAAATGCTATTATGTATCTTTGCAAGCTTATTACATATTTGAATAATGGATTTAGAAAAACAACTTAAAGAGATTGAAGCAATGGGGAATGACCATATAGGAAGCTCTACAGAAACACCTATGCGGACAGATGCCTTTGAGATGAGCGATATTGAAAAGATTGCCAGTATCAAAAAAGATGTCCAAAATATTATGCAGACTTTAGGACTTGACCTTAATGACGATAGCCTGAAAGGCACTCCAACTCGTGTTGCAAAAATGTTTGTGCAAGAAATTTTTGGAGGTCTTCATCCAGATAGAAAACCAAAAGCCTCTACTTTTGATAATAAATATAAGTATCAGGAAATGCTAGTGGAGAAAAATATTACCCTCTACTCTACCTGTGAACACCATTTGCTGCCAATTGTTGGGAAAGCACACATTGCCTATATTTCTAACGGATCCGTGGTTGGACTTTCAAAAATGAACAGAATTGTTGACTATTATGCAAAACGACCGCAGGTTCAGGAACGGTTGACTATGCAAATCGTTAAAGAGCTCCAACAGGTACTGAATACAGAAGATGTTGCTTGCGTAATAGACGCAAAACACCTTTGTGTAAATTCCCGTGGAATTCGCGATATTGACAGCAGCACTGTAACTAGCGAATTTGGCGGTGCTTTCAAAAATTCCGAAACACGAAGGGAATTTTTAGATTATATAAAAATGGATACTGAGTTTTAAAAGAAAATTACAAATTCCAAACAACACTCAAATTTTAAAACCCAAATTTCAAATAAATTCTAGACTTTGAGCATTGAATCTTAAATTTTAAACCTTGAATTCCAAAAATTGAAACAACAAGACCTTTACATATACAATTCCCTTTCAAAAAGCAAAGAAAAATTCACACCGATTCACGAAGGCGCAGTAGGAATGTACGTTTGCGGCCCTACCGTTTATAGCAATGTGCATTTGGGCAATTGCCGAACCTTTCTTTCTTTTGATTTGGTTTTTCGCTATTTAAAACATTTGGGATACAAAGTCCGCTATGTGCGAAACATTACTGATGCTGGCCATTTGGAAAATGACGGCGAAAGTGGGGATGATCCAATCCTTAAAAAAGCCCGCATTGAGCAATTGGAACCGATGGAAATTGTTCAAAAATATACTGTTGATTTCCACACTACCATGGCAAAATTCAATGCGCTGCCACCAAGCATTGAACCTACAGCTACCGGACATATATACGAACAAATTCATATTGTTGAAAAAATAATAAAAGAAGGTTTTGCTTACGAAAAAAACGGCTCGGTCTATTTTGATGTTTTAAAATTCAATGAAACCAACAACTACGGAAAATTAAGCGGAAGACAATTGGAAGATATGATTGCCAACACTCGCGAACTTTCCGCGCAAACCGATAAGAAAAATCCACAGGATTTTGCACTTTGGAAAAAAGCTGAACCCCAGCATATTATGCGCTGGCCATCGCCTTGGAGCGAAGGTTTTCCAGGTTGGCATTTGGAATGTACCGCAATGAGCACCAAATATTTGGGTAATAATTTTGATATTCACGGCGGTGGAATGGATTTAAAATTTCCCCATCACGAATGTGAGATTGCGCAAGCAGAAGCCTGTAATCACACTTCGCCCGTAAATTATTGGATGCACGCCAATATGCTTACTCTGAACGGGAAAAAAATGTCTAAATCCACGGGAAACTATATTCTTCCGAATGAAATGTTTACTGGTGAAAACGATGTTTTAAGCAAGCCCTTCTCCCCTACGGTTACTAAATTTTTTATGTATCAAGCTCATTACCGAAGCATTTTAGATTTCAGCAGTGAAGCATTGGAAGCTTCGGAAAAAGGATTTAACCGGTTGATGGATGCCTCATAAAATGCTGATTGAAATCACTGCCTCAGAAAAAAGCAGTGTTGATATTGAAAGCTGGAGAAAATCCTGCTATGATGCAATGAATGACGATTTCAACAGCCCAATTTTGATTGCGCAATCTTTTTGAAGCGGTGAAATTTGTGAATTCATTAAAGGAAGAAAAAGGAACCATTTCAGCAAACGATTTGGAATTGCTTAAGCAAACTATGAACGATTTCCTTTTTGATGTTTTGGGATTGGAAGATAGTGTTTCAGAAAATTCACAGGACGGCGAAAAACTTTCGGCTGCGATGGAACTTCTCATTCAATTAAGAAATCAAGCGCGCGCTAATAAGGATTTCGCGATGAGCGATAAAATTCGCGATGAACTTTCGGCGAAAGGAATTCAACTAAAAGACGGAAAAGACGGAACTACTTTTTCGTTGAATTAAAATATCCCCTAACCCTTTTCAAAGGGTCTTTTTTATGAAAAAAATTTTTACATATCCGTTCATTTTGTTAATAAAAGGGTATCAAAATTTTATATCGCCCTTTCTGCCTTCTAGTTGTCGCTATACACCAACTTGCTCTCATTATGCAGTTGAAGCATTACAAACACACGGTATATTAAAAGGTGGCTGGCTTGCAGCAAAACGAATAGCAAGCTGCAATCCTTGGGGTGGCTCGGGCTACGACCCTGTTCCACCAAAAAAAGAAATAATAGACAAATGAAAGATTTGGTCCACAATACTTTTTCGCTTTTGCTATCTTTACCCTGCTCAATAAAATCCCTATTATGCACTATTTAAGTTTTACCTGGAATCCTTCCGAAGGAATTGACCTTGGTTTTTTTATGATCCGTTTTTACAGTTTGATGTTCGTAGTTGCTTTCACGCTGGGCTGGATTCTTACCAAAAAGATTTATGAAAGGGAAGGTCTTTCGCAAGAAAAATTAGACAGTCTGTTTATCTACATGGTTGTTGCTACTTTAGCTGGTGCGCGTTTGGGCCACGTTATCTTTTATCAGCCCGAGCTTTTTGTGCAAGATCCGCTTTCGGTTTTTTTACCAATACAAACTGTTCCCGAATTTGAATTTACAGGTTTTCAAGGATTGGCTAGCCACGGAGCAGCAATTGCTATTTTAATTGCAATGTATTTTTACACGAAAAACGTTATTAAAAAACCTTTCCTATGGATTATGGACCGCATTGTCATTGCAGTGGCCGCTGGTGGTATTTTTGTTCGTATCGGAAATTTTATGAATTCTGAAATCATCGGAAAACCTTCGGGAGACTTTCCGCTTGGGCGTTCGTTTTGTACACGAAGGAATTCGAAAACAGGATGCCGTAAATGCAACCGGAATTAAAGAACCAAGCAAAGCATATGATGCTATAGTAAACAATCCACAATTTTCAGAATTGCTGAACTCCGTTCCTTTTCGTCATCCAGCACAACTTTACGAAGCCGCTGGTTATGTAATTGTGTTTTTGGTATGTTGGTATTTATATTGGAAAACAGAGCGCAGAAAGCAGATCGGATACATTTTCGGAGTGTTTTTGATCCTTCTTTTTATGGTCCGCTTCTTAGTGGAATATGTAAAAGCAAGCCAAGGTGGGTTTGAATCTGCACTGGGGCTACTTTCCACTGGCCAATGGCTTAGTATTCCTTTTATAATTGCAGGAATTTATATTATGTGGAAAGCTTCAAAAAAACCGATTACTGAATAAAAAAACAACCGCGAATACACGAATTATTTTTTAAAAAAGTATTCGCGGTCTTTAATATTTCTTTAAATGAAAAAAATACTTATTTCCGCTGCAATTGTAGCTTCACTTTTCTCCCTTTACAATTGCAAAGACAATACAAATTCAGAGAACAAAAGCCTCACAAAAGAAATAAAGTTCACCAATGAAGGGGAACTTTATTTACTAAAGGCCGAAACTGATTCAATTATAGTAAAACTTGAAATTGAAATTGCCGATGACGAATACTCAACCCAAACTGGACTAATGTACCGCCATTCTATGGACGAAAACCAAGGAATGCTTTTTATTTTTAACGATTCAAGACAGCGTTCGTTTTACATGAAAAATACCGAAATTCCGCTGGATATACTGTATTTTAATTCCGAAAAGGAAGTAATAAGCATCCAAAAAAACGCGAAGCCATTTGATGAAACTTCGCTGCCTTCAGATGCGGCTTCGCAATATGTTTTGGAAATAAACGCAGGCCTTTCCGACAAATGGAAAATTGAGAAAGGGGATACGTTTCAGTTTACAAAAAATAACTAGCATTCTAAAAAATTGACAAATAAAAAAGACCTTTCCAAATTGGAAAGGTCTTTTTTATTTATTCCGAAGAAATAGAAACTACGCTTCTAACGCAACCTCATCTTCTTCTTTTTTATCAATCAAATCCTCGACTTTTTTACGTTTCACGGTATCATACATAATTGGCGTTGCAATGAACAACGATGAATATGTACCTACTACAATACCAACGATAATTGCAAACAATAATCCGCGGATAGATTCTGCACCAAAGAAGAACATACACAACAACACGATAAGCGTGGTGAAGGAGGTGTTCAAGGTTCTTCCCAACGTGCTGCTTAAAGCAACATCGATAATACGGTTCATTTTCCAACTTGGATGCTCGCCAAAGTATTCACGGATACGGTCAAACACAATTACCGTATCGTTCAGTGAGTAACCAATTACGGTAAGAATCGCCGCAATAAATGCTTGGTCAATCTCCATGCTGAATGGCATAAATTTATAGGTTAAAGAGAAAACACCAAGAACAATAAGTACATCGTGGAATACAGCCGCAACCGCACCCAAACTGAACTGCCATCTTCTAAAACGCAATAATATATAAAGGAAAACTACAACCAAGGAGCCAAATACTGCCCAGAAAGAGTCTTTCTTAATATCATCTGCAATGGTAGGGCTCACTTTATAGTATTCCATTCTACCAATGCTTTTTCCTTCTTGATCGCCCACAAACTTCTCATAAGTCATATCAGCAGGCATATCCTTTTTAACAGTTTCAAAAAGCATATGCTCTATTTCTTCATCTACATCAGTTCCAGTTTCATCAACTTTATATTTGGTTGTAATTTTCAATTGGTTGTCACCACCATATGTTTTTGCTTCGGCACTACCAAATGTTTTTATCAGATCACTCTGAATTTCGTTTGAATTTACATCTTTCGCAAAACGAACCGTGTACGTACGTCCACCCACAAAGTCAACACCTTGGTTAAGTCCAAGGTGAATAATGAACCAAGACTTATCAATATCATTATTCCAGAAATTACATAAGCAATCTTACGTTTTTTCAGGAATTCAATATTTACATTCTTGAAAAGATTTTTTGTAAAAGAAGTTGAACAAGGCAATGGTTTTCCATTTTTTGTATAACTGTCAATAAATAATCTTGTAATAAAAATTGCAGTAAACAATGAAGTAGCAATACCTATTAATAACGTAGTTGCAAAACCTTGAATTGGTCCCGTTCCGAATACCAAAAGAATCAAACCTGTTAAACCTGTGGTAATGTTTGCATCAAGAATGGAAGACAACGCATTGTTGAAACCATCCTTAATAGCATCTTTTTGGGCCTTCCCTTTTGCAAGTTCTTCCTTGATCCTTTCAAAGATAAGTACGTTCGCATCCACAGACATACCTATGGTCAAAACAATACCTGCAATACCTGGCAAGGTAAGTACCGCGCCAAGACCTGCTAATATTCCAAAGATGAAGAGAATGTTTACCAACAAAGCAATGTCAGCAAAAATACCAGCTTTTCCATAGTAGCCGATCATCCATAAAAGAACGATTCCAAGTGCAATTAAGAAAGACATTACACCACTGCTTATTGCTTCGTGACCCAATGTTGGTCCTACAACCTCTCCTTGAATAATCTCTGCAGAGGCAGGCAATTTACCGGCGCGCAATACATTGGCCAAATCTTGCCCTTGTGGCACGGTAAAGTTTCCTGAAATCTGGCTACGTCCTCCGGCAATTGGACCTGAAGTTACGCCAGGTGCAGAATAAACAATATTATCAAGCACAATAGCGATCTGGCTCTGGTCTTGGTATGCATTGCCTGTCATTTGTTCCCAAACTTTAGCTCCCTGGCCATTCATTTGCATCGATACAACAACACGGCTCAAATTGTCAAACTCTTGTCTTGCATCCACAACTACGCTTCCGCCCAATGGAGGAAGACTGTCCTTTTCACTTTTTATGGCATACAATGATGTGATTTCTTCGCCATTAAGCTGTGGGCTGCTTTCTGGTAATCCCCACATAAATTTTGCGATAACGCAATTCGTTCGGCAACAATGATTTTATCTGCGGATTGCGTAAATAACCATTAATATCTGAAGTATCTTTTAATCTGAAGGTAGCGATAACCGGACCTCCTTGAGTACCCAATGAAACCATTTTTGAAAGTATTGGGTTTGTTTTATTGTCATTGGCAAGAGAATCTTTTACGTCTTGGCCACCCAATAGTTTACTAACATCATCTTCTTCCGTTTTTGTAGAATCAACAACAGTCTGAGTGGTATCTGAAGATGTTGTTGTTTCATTAGCAGTTTTCGCCATAGCAATTTCACCTGCTTTGGCATCAGCAGCTTGAAGGAAGCCTGCTATGTCTTCAAATTTATAAACGTACCAAAACTCAAGTTGCGCAGTACTTTGAAGCAATTTCCTCACCCTGTCAACATCTTTTGCGCCAGGAAGTTCTACAAGAATTCGTGCAGATTTCCCTAAGCGCTGGATGTTTGGTTGGGTTACCCCAAATTTATCAATACGTTTTCTCAATACCTCAAAAGCAGAAGTAATTGACTCATCAATTTTCTTTTCAATAACTGGTTTCACTTGCGCATTGGTCATCCCAATGTTAATTACATCTTCTAAATTTTTGTTGAAGAAAATATCTGGTGATGCAAGATTATTTTCGCCAGGAAGTGCTTCAAAAGCCTTGAAAAAAGACTCTAAGTATGTATCCTGGCTATCCTTTTGAAGAACAGTGGCATTTTCCAACGCTTGGTTGAATGCAGGGTCCTTGGTGTTGTTTGCAAGGCCTTTCAAGATATCCTTCACGGAAACCTCAAGAATTACGTTGATACCACCTTTAAGGTCAAGACCTTTGTTCAGTTCTTTTTCTTTAGCGGTATTGTAGTCAATTCCTAAAAATACGGTATTGTTACCCACAGAATCTAGGTAACGAGCTTCTGCATTGTCTCTTTCATGAGGCTGTTCTGCAGAAAATTTGCTGTTGGCAAATTCTTTAGCGCTGTCTTCTACTTTGTTCGCGACAAATGTAAAAGAGAGCTGGTAAATACTTACCAATCCAAAAAGGATGGCAAATATGGTAATTAGTCCTTTGTTTTGCATGATATATGTTTTTTGGTCAGATTTTTAAAAACGGGCAAATATATGATTTGCTGTTAGATCTGACAATTATCGTGGGTATATAAAATTAATTTTTTGTTGCTTCGTAATTTGAAAAACAGAAGCCAACTTTAAAGGCGAAAAAGATTAGTTAAACCTCACCTTTAAATGTTATTGTGAAGTTTTTTAAGACAAAGGCCCTGCCCTTACCTCTGGAATTTTATATGAAGAGTTATCTATTAAAAATACAATATCGCGATAGTTTTTATAAACTACACTTTCAATATTATGTTTAAAACTGAAGTTAGTTTCAGCAGCACCCAAAGAAACAATTGGGTTTAAATACTGGTCTTTTACATTCTTTACTTCTACAGGCAACCCGTGAAGTCCCAAGTCAGAACCAGAATCCTTTTGGATTTTGCTAACGGCTAATCTATAGGTGTTGGATTCATCACCAAAAGGGATTTTAGAAGAATCTCCATGATTATTAAAAGTACTATAACCAAGCTTAAGCTTGTTCTGATTGTCAAACAAGTCTTTTATTATAGCAACATCAACGTTGCTGTAATAAGTTACTTTTAGCTTTCCGTCATATATTTCTGAAACTTGAAGCACCTCAATGCCAACAGCTTTTAATTGGCTTGTGATATTCGAAATAGCTTGCTCGGCCTCATCAACAGTTATTGAATCTGCGTTGAACTGAACAACAATTTCCTGATTGGGCACAGCAGACTGCTCCAAGCTTATTCCAAAAAAAGCAAGGGCTATTATTATTCCGAGAAAGTACCATCTTTTGTTCACTCGCCAAATATAAAAAAATAAAGACTGTATATCTAAAGTCTTTGAATAATATGTATTTATCAATTAAAATATAAAAAACGTCTTCAAACAAAACTATTTTCAAAATTTGTCAACTTTTTGATGTTAATAAATTTTTAGTTAATTGATAATAAGCATATTAACAATCCATTCTTGACAACTTTAAATTTTAAATATTAAATCAGGGTTGCTAATTCGTTATATTTACCTACTTTAAATTAGAATTCAAAACAACCAAAATTTTCCAAAAATATGCAAGTAAAAACCGTCATCCCTACCCCAAAAACTTACACACAGGAAGAAGCTTTCAACGCCTCGGTTGAATACTTTAAAGGCGACGATCTTGCCGCCCGTGTTTGGGTGAATAAGTATGCTTTGAAAGATTCCGAAGGCAATATTTATGAAAGAACCCCAGACGACATGCACCGCCGCATCGCAAAAGAAATTGCAAGAATTGAGCAGCGTTATGAAAATCCGTTAACAGAGGAGGAAGTTTTTGAAGCAATAAAAGGCTTCAAATACATCGTCCCACAAGGCAGTCCTATGGCAGGTATCGGCAATCCATATCAGATTGCTTCACTTTCCAACTGTTTTGTAATTGGAAATGACGGTGACTCAGATTCCTACGGTGGGATTATGAAAATAGACCAAGAGCAGGTTCAATTGATGAAACGTCGTGGTGGTGTTGGACACGACCTATCTCACATTCGTCCAAAAGGTTCACCGGTGAAAAATTCGGCTTTAACCTCAACTGGAATTGTTCCATTTATGGAGCGTTACTCCAATTCAACCCGCGAAGTGGCTCAAGACGGGCGCCGAGGGGCTTTAATGCTTTCAGTTTCTATAAATCACCCTGATTCTGAAGATTTTATTGATGCGAAAATGGAGCAGGGAAAAGTAACCGGCGCCAACGTTTCCGTAAGGATGGACGATGCCTTTATGCAAGCCGTAAAAGATGGTAATAAATACACTCAGAAATATCCAATATTCAGTGAAAACCCAAAGAATACGAAAGAAATTGAAGCTGGAAAACTTTGGAAAAAAATAGTACACAACGCGTGGAAATCTGCCGAGCCCGGCATTCTTTTTTGGGATACTATCATTAAAGAGAGCGTGCCAGATTGTTACGCAGATTTGGGATACAAAACAGTTTCTACCAATCCATGCGGAGAAATTCCGCTATGCCCATACGATTCCTGCCGATTGTTGGCTATCAATTTGTTTTCCTATGTTGAAAATCCGTTTACGGAAAAAGCTGAATTCAATTTTGAACTCTTTAAAAAACACATCGGTATCGCCCAAAAAGTTATGGATGATATCATTGACTTAGAGCTTGAAAAAGTAGATGCCATAATTGCAAAAATCGACGCAGATCCACAAAGTGATGAAGTGAAAGCAGTTGAAAGAAACCTTTGGAAAAACATTCAAAGAAAAGCCGAAGAAGGCAGGAGAACAGGAATTGGAATCACTGCGGAAGGCGATATGCTTGCCGCTTTGGGAATAAAATACGGCAGTAAAGAGGGCAATGATTTTTCAGTTGAAATTCATAAAAAAATGGCTATTGAAACGTATCGCGCTTCAGTTTATGCCGCGAAGGAAAGAGGTGCTTTCAAGATTTTTGATGCTGAAAGAGAAAAAAACAATCCGTTTATTCTTCGCCTAAAAGAAGCTGATGAAAAGCTTTATTACGACATGCTTGAATATGGGCGAAGAAATATTGCACTGTTAACTATCGCACCCACTGGAACAACAAGTTTAATGACGCAGACCAGCTCTGGTATTGAGCCTGTTTTTATGCCAGTATACAAACGAAGAAGAAAAGTAAACCCAAACGACAAAAATTCGCGAGTGGATTTTGTGGACGAGGTTGGCGACAGTTGGGAAGAATACGTTGTTTTTCACCATCGTTTCAAGCAATGGATGGAAGTGAACGGGATTGATACCGACAAAAATTACAGCCAGGAAGAGCTGAATAAAATTGTAAAGAAATCGCCGTATTACAAAGCCACTTCAAATGATGTAGATTGGCTTAGCAAAGTGCGGATGCAGGGCGCTGTACAGAAATGGGTGGATCATTCCATTTCCGTGACCATTAATTTACCGAACGATGCCACTGAGGAATTGGTTGGAAAATTATATTTGGAAGCTTGGCAAGCCGGCTGTAAAGGTGTAACCGTTTATCGCGATGGTTCGCGTTCTGGGGTTTTAATTTCTAATGAAGAAAAGAAAGAAGAAGACAATGAAACATTGACCGCCTTCCCTACCAAACGTCCGGAAGTTTTAGAGGCAGATGTAGTTCGTTTCCAAAACAGCAAAGATAAATGGATTGCTTTCATCGGATTGATTGATGAAAAACCCTATGAAATATTTACCGGTTTTGCCGATGATGAAGATGGAATTTTGATTCCGCGTTGGGTAAATGAAGGCGTTATAATCAAAAACCGCAACGAGGATGGAACCTCTCGTTACGATTTTCAATACAAGAACAAAAGAGGCTATAAAACCACTATTGAAGGACTTTCCCATAAATTCAATCCAGAATTCTGGAATTATGCAAAATTGATTTCCAGCACCCTACGCCACGGCATGCCGATTGAAAAAGCGGTGGAATTGATTAACAGCTTGCAACTTGACAGCGAAAGCATAAATACTTGGAAAAACGGTGTTGCTCGTGCCTTGAAGCGTTACGTAGCTGATGGTACTGAAGCCAGAAAGCAGAAATGCGAAAACTGTAATAGTACTTCTCTTATTTATCAGGAAGGTTGCTTGACTTGCAAGGATTGCGGCTCCTCGAAGTGCGGATAATTTTTGACTGCACTGGATGTAACAAGAATAAATTTAATTGAAAAAGCCGGCGATTGCCGGCTTTTTCAATTTTATAAATAATTCGCTTCAAACTATAACTCAAGCAAATCATTTGTTTTACGAACACCTTCAGCACTTTCTTTCATATGTGCTTTTTCGGCATCACTCAATTCAAGTTCAACAATTTTTTCGATACCATTTCGACCCAAAATAACTGGGGCACCAATGCAGATATCCTTCAATCCGTATTCACCGTCAAGCATTACGGAGCAAGGGAACATTTTCTTTTGGTCGCAAGCAATGGCTTGTACCAAGGCCGAAACTGCCGCTCCCGGAGCATACCAAGCTGAAGTTCCCAAAAGTTTAGTCAATGTAGCACCACCAACTTTGGTGTCTTCCATAACTTGGTTTAATCTATCTTCTGAAATAAATTCTGTTACGGGAACACTGTTTCTTGTTGCCAAACGAGTTAATGGCACCATTCCGGTATCGCTGTGACCTCCGATTACCATTCCGTCCACATCGCTGATTGGAGCGCCCAATGCTTCTGCCAAACGGTATTTAAAACGTGCGCTGTCCAAAGCACCACCCATACCAATAACTCGGTTTTTAGGAAGGCCAGCAGTTTTATGAACTAGATAGGCCATTGTATCCATCGGATTACTCACTACGATTATAATAGTTTTAGGAGAATTTTTTACCAGGTTTGAAGAAACGTCCTTCACAATTCCAGCGTTGATTCCTATCAGCTCTTCACGCGTCATTCCAGGTTTACGTGGAATTCCACTTGTGATTACGCAAATATCGCTACCGGCGGTTTTGGAATAATCGTTTGTTACTCCAGTAATTTTGGTGTCAAAACCATTTAAAGAAGCTGTCTGCATCAAATCCATCGCCTTTCCTTCGGCATAACCTTCCTTGATGTCTAACAAAACTACTTCGCTTGCAAAATTCTTGATGGCAATGTACTCTGCGCAACTCGCGCCCACAGCACCTGCTCCTACAACTGTTACTTTCATATTAAATGTTTATGGTTTATAGTTTTTCCGACGAAAATCGGAATTATTTTTTTCTATTTTCAAGCACCCTTGAAAAGTTGTACAAAAGTACCAATATCTGCTTAAAATAATGATAATAAAGGGTTAAAACTAAAAAGCCCATTACTGATTATTTCAGAAATGGGCTCTTAGAGATTATTTATATTTAATTATGCATCAATATTCGCATAAACAGCATTCTTCTCAATAAATTCTCGTCTTGGTGGAACTTCATCACCCATCAACATTGAGAAAATTCTATCTGCTTCAGTACCATTATCTATTTGAACTTGACGAAGAATTCTAAATTCAGGATTCATAGTGGTATCCCAAAGCTGTTCAGCATTCATTTCACCAAAACCTTTGTAACGTTGAATAGCATGCACTGCCTCCCATTTCTAAGTTTAAAGTCATCGCGTTCTTTATCACTCCATGCATATTCTTTTTTGGCTCCTTTTTTAACTAAATATAAGGGTGGAGTGGCAATATAAATATAACCATTTTCAATCAATTCCTTCATATAGCTGAAGAAAAAAGTTAAAATAAAAGTTGCAATGTGGCTACCATCCACATCGGCATCACACATAATAACTACTTTGTGATAGCGCAATTTTTCAAGGTTTAAAGCTTTGCTATCCTCTTCGGTACCAATGGTTACACCAAGAGCAGTATAAATATTTCTAATCTCTTCGTTTTCAAAAACCTTATGGTGCATGGCTTTTTCAACATTCAGAATTTTTCCTCGAAGTGGAAGAATAGCCTGAAAATCACGGTCACGACCTTGTTTTGCAGTTCCACCCGCAGAATCTCCCTCAACGAGGAATACTTCACATTTTGTAGGATCTTGTTCCGAACAATCGGAAAGTTTCCCGGGCAATCCGCCACCGCTCATCACGGTTTTACGCTGCACCATTTCACGTGCTTTTCGCGCTGCGTGGCGTGCCTGCGCAGCAAGAATTACTTTTTGAACAATTATTTTTGCATCATTCGGATGTTCTTCCAAATAATCTTCAACATTTCAGAAACCGCTTGACTTACTGCCGCAGTAACTTCTCGGTTACCCAATTTGGTTTTTGTTTGCCCTTCAAATTGTGGTTCTTGCACTTTTACCGAAATAATTGCCGTTAATCCTTCACGGAAATCGTCACCAGCAATTTCAAATTTCAATTTATCCAGCATCCCAGAAGCATCTGCATATTTTTTCAATGTACGCGTCAAACCAGCCTAAAACCTGAAAGATGGGTTCCACCTTCATGGGTATTAATATTATTTACATAGGAATGAAGATTTTCGCTATAAGAAGTGTTATAAACCATCGCAACTTCAACAGGAACATCATTTTTTTCACCTTCCATAGCAATTACATCTGTAATTATTGGCTCTCGGTTTCCATCCAAAAATCGAATAAATTCCTTTAATCCTTCATCACTGTGAAATGTTTCTGTTGCAAATTCTCCATTTTCTTCTTTTCTCTTTTATCTGTTAAGTTAATGGTGATTCCTTTATTCAAAAAAGAAAGTTCGCGCATTCTACTTGCAAGAGTATCGTAGTTATATTCCAATGTTTGTTGAAATATTTGCGGGTCTGGTGTAAAAGTAACTATAGTACCCCTGTTATCTGTTTCACCAATCGCTTTACAGGATAAAGTGCTTTTCCTCGCTCATATTCCTGTTGCCAAATTTTACCATCTCGATGTACAGTGCCGTTAAATGTTCGGAAAGTGCATTTACACGAAACACCAACCCCGTGCAAACCACCGGAAACTTTATATGAATCTTTATCAAATTTTCCACCAGCACCAATTTTGGTCATTACCACCTCAAGTGCAGAAACGCCTTCTTTTTTGTGAATGTCCACTGGAATACCACGTCCGTTATCTTTTACTGTTATTGAATTATCTTCATTTATCCTTACTTCAATCGTATCGCAATGACCGGCCATTGCTTCATCAATGGAGTTATCAACTACTTCATAAACCAAATGGTGCAATCCTCGCACTCCAACATCTCCAATGTACATGGATGGGCGCATGCGCACGTGCTCCATTCCTTCCAAAGCCTGAATCTGGTCGGCTCCGTAATCGCCTTTTTTCTGTTCTTCGCTCATATTTTATTTTGAATGATTTTCGATTTTTTTCGTAACGAACAAATATAACCAAATCCCCAATAAAATTAAGGGTTTCCGTAATTTATAAGGCGCAAGTTATTAACAAATTGCTGTGGAAAAACGATACATTTGAAGCCTTAAGTAAGAGAATCAGAATTTGGCGTAATAGTTGCGCACTATTTTCGACTTATTAAACGTTTTACTGGTATGTATTTTATAAAATTTTAATTTCATTTAAACTTTTCACTTAAACATTTGTCCTATTTTTAATATTGGTATTGCGTTTATTTAAAACCCTCTATTTATGAAAAAAATACTCTTAATAGTTTTTATTTCTTTTTCTCCTTTCGCTTTTCAAACCCTCCAAGCACAAAATTTTCCAGAAATGGATTCCTCTCCAATGGATTTAACAATGGCAAGGCTTGACAAAAAAAGTCTGCCCTTGGCAAGAGTTATTTACAGTCGTCCCCAGAAAAAAGGTCGCGATATTTTTGGAGGCCTGGTTCCTTATGGCGAAGTGTGGCGAACAGGCGCTAATGAAGCAACGGAACTAACTATTTATACTCCTTTGAAATTTGGAAATACACTATTAAAGCCCGGAACTTATACACTTTACACAATTCCTGACGAAGAAAATTGGACCGATCATCATAAATAGCGACACCAATGTTTGGGGCGCTTTCAGCTATAAAAAGGATAAAGATGTTGCAAGAATTACGGTGCCCTGCTTGCAGGCAGCTGCGCCTATTGAATCACTCTCTATGATTTTTAAAACAGATAACAAAGGAACAACTTTGATGATTGGCTGGGATGACCACTATGTGGAAATTCCTTTCAAAAAAGTCTTAGAATTTTTGATAGAATTTCAATTTCCAAATCAAAAATCCCAAATTCACAAAAACAAAAGGTTGGAATTTGGGATTTGTTTTTTTGGGGTTTAATTTTTAAGGAATATTCAAATACTTATGTGTTTGTAACGAAACTTTCCATTTTGGGTTTTGCATTACATAATCCACAATTAGCGGACTCATTTTTTCGCGTTTGCTCCATTCGGGCTGTAAGATAGAGAATACAATCTTTATTTACTTTCGCGGCCTGTTCTTCCGCAAATCGGAAATCATCTTTATTGAAAACGATTACCTTTAATTCATTGGCGGCTTTATAAACTTCTTTAGTAGGCAGTTTCATTTTTTTTGGCGAAAGGCAAATCCAATCCCAAATTCCTGTTAGTTTATAAGCGCCCGAAGTTTCAATATGGGTCTGCATGCCTCTTTTTTTCAAGCATTTCGGTTAAAGGGCCCATATCCCAAGTAAGTGGCTCACCACCTGTAATTACGATTGTTTTTGAATGTTTCGAAGCATTTTCAACAATGTTTTCAATAGCCGTTGGGGGATGCAGTTTTGCATTCCAACTTTCTTTTACGTCACACCAATGGCAACCCACATCACAACCGCCAACTCTTATAAAATAAGCGGCAGTTCCTTTGTGGAATCCTTCTCCTTGAATGGTGTAGAATTCCTCCATTAACGGGAGCATCTCTCCTTTATCAACTAAAATCTGTACTTCCTTTTTCATCCGTGCAAAAGTACAATTATTGATGCCTAAAGTTCTAATATATAAAGCTCCAAATTCCAAATTTATACAGTCTATTGATTTTGGTGCTTTAAAAACGTTGGTGCTTTAAAAATTATTACTTTTGAACAAACTTTAGTGAGATGGCAGATAAACAGGCATTTTTCGATTACATAAATAGCGGTTACACAGCAAAAGGTGATTTTATAACCCTTGGTGCCGCTATGCTTGATGGGGAAACTGTAAAAGATGCATTTGTGAAAATTCCATTGAAAACCCTAAACCGCCACGGACTGATAGCTGGTGCAACGGGAACGGGGAAAACAAAAACGCTACAGATAATTGCCGAAAACCTTTCCGAAAAAGGAATCCCCGTACTTTTGATGGACATAAAAGGCGATTTAAGCGGAATTGCCGAACCAGGAACCAACAATGCGAAAATTGAAGAACGCCACGCAGCCATCGGTTTTCCGTATGAAGCAAAAAAGTTTCCATGCGAAATACTTTCACTTTCAGATCAAGAAGGCGTCCGGCTTCGCGCTACCGTAAGTGAGTTTGGGCCAGTTTTACTTTCAAGAATTCTAGACTTGAGCGATGTACAATCGGGCATTGTTTCGGTAATCTTTAAATATTGCGATGACAACAAAATGCCGTTGCTAGATTTAAAGGATTTCAAAAAAATATTGCAGTATGCCACCGATGAAGGGAAAGAGGAATTTGCAGATGAATACGGTCGTATTTCTTCTTCATCAACAGGTGCCATTCTTCGTAAAGTGGTAGAATTGGAACAACAAGGCGCCGATCTCTTTTTTGGTGAAAAATCATTTGATACTGACGATTTGCTTCGTATTGACGAAAACGGAATGGGTTATATAAATATCCTCCGTTTGACTGATATTCAAGATCGCCCAAAGCTTTTTTCAACATTTATGCTAAGCCTATTGGCTGAAATTTATGCAACCTTTCCAGAACAGGGCGATAGTGGCAGGCCCGAATTAGTTATATTTATTGATGAAGCACATTTAATTTTCAACGAAGCAAGCAGTGCACTTCTCAACCAAATAGAAAGCATTGTAAAATTGATACGCTCCAAAGGAGTCGGGCTTTATTTTGTAACCCAAGACCCTACAGATGTTCCCGATGCTGTTTTGAGCCAGTTGGGTTTGAAAATTCAGCACGCTCTTAGAGCATTTACAGCAAAAGACCGAAAAGCGATCAAATTGACAGCTGAAAATTATCCACTTTCAGACTATTATAAAACCGATGAAGTATTGACAGCTTTGGGAATTGGTGAAGCTTTGGTAAGCGCTTTGAATGAAAAAGGAATCCCTACTCCATTAGCCAGAACAATGTTACGCGCACCGATGAGCCGTATGGATATTTTAACGGATGGCGAATTGAAAAATCTATTAAAAAATTCAAAACTCATCCCAAAATACAACGAAGTAACCGACCGCGAGAGTGCTTATGAAATGTTGACGGAAAAAATAAAGATCGCCAATAAGGAAGAAGCGAAGGAAAAAGCTCAAAAAGAAAAAGAAGCAGCAAGAAAAACTACTTCAAGCCGCAGTTCCTCAAGGCGAAGGAGTACTACAAATCCTTGGATAAAAACACTTTCCAGCCCGACTGTAATAAGGAGTGTATTGGGAATTTTGGGAAAGATGATGCGATAATTAATTAGACAGTAGTAATTTTTTAAAATAACTTAATAACTAAAAAACATAAATGAAAAAGACACTTTTAATAATTGGAATAGTTTCACTTGCTTTTGTTCAATGCGGGAAGGACAGCGATCCTTTCGCAATTAAAAATGGTTCAATAGGTAACCTGAACAATGAAATAAAAATCAAGCAAATCGATTCTATTTTCGCGACTGATTCCATTGTAAAAATAAACTCATCCCCCAACGCTTTAGAAACACAAGGTGAAGTAGAAATTTATGAAAAAGGCGGGAAAAAACTTTTATTGCTTTCACCCGATGATGAAAATGAGTCCGAATTCAACCATTAAAAACATACAAGTTTTTGATGCGAGATATAAAACCGAAAAAGGTCTAAACATTGGAAGCACTTGGAAGGATGTTAAAGCCAATTATACTATAGACAATATTGAAACTACCATTAATGCAGTGGTAATTTTTCTAAAAGAAACAGACGTTTATTTAACGATTGATAAGAAAAGCCTTCCGGAAGAGCTTCGTTACAATATGGACATTGAAATTGAAGCCAGTCAAATTCCCGACAATGCCCCTATTAAATATTTTATGATTGGGTGGGAACCTTCTAATGAATAATATTTTCCTGTAAATGTTTTGTTAAGGTGTATTACTGAATGAACTAATTCCTTTAATTTTAACTTAATTAACCAATCAAATTTATAATCATGATTAAGATTTTAGGATTTATTTTAACCATTGCGGGCGGAATAGGTTTGGTAATGGGAATACTTGGAGTATTCGGCAGTATGGAAGTTGGAATGAGCCCTTGGGCATTGATAATTCTAGGAATTGTATTCTTTTTTGCAGGAATTGGACTGCTAAAACATAGGAAAGATACAGATCAAACATAGTTATTCATTTTAAAAACCCTTTGGATTACAAAGGGTTTTTTGTTTAAACCAATTGTTATGCCAAATTCACGAATAAAGAACGAGGATCAATACGAAGCTCTAATCGATAAAGGCTATAGTAAAGAGAAAGCTGCTCGTATTGCAAACACTCCAAATGCTGGAAAAAAAGGTGGCAAAGCTAAGCCTTATGAAGAATGGACCAAAGAAGAGCTATATCAACAAGCAAAAAAAGTTGGTATCGAAGGCCGTTCAAAAATGAAGAAGAAAGAACTAATCTATGCTTTAAGAAACAATTAATGAGCAACCAATTGGGACCTTTCCATCTCGCAATTCCTGTTGACAACCTGGAACTTTGCAGAAAATTTTATAGGGACGTTCTGGAACTTTCAGAAGGGAGAAGCAGCGACCATTGGGTAGATTTTGACTTTTTTGGACATCAGCTAGTTATTCATCTAAAGGAAAAAAAATCTGAAGAAAAAGAAACTATAAATCCTGTGGATGGCAAGGACGTACCGATACCACATTTTGGGGTAGTGCTGGACATGAAAACCTTTAAGGATTTTTCAGAAAAATTAATTCAAAAAAAAATTACCTTCATTATCGCCCCATATATACGTTTTGAAGGGCAAGTGGGAGAGCAGGCCACAATGTTTTTTAAGGACCCTTCCGGAAACGCATTGGAATTTAAAGCATTTAACGACTTAACTCAATTATTCGCCAAATGATTAAGCAAATACCCCCTCAAATAATCAGACAAATATTTGTTATTTTGCTCATTTTATTAATGGGCAGTCTTATTTTTAGGGAATTGCTTCCATATCTCACGGGCGTTTTGGGTGCGATAACCATTTATGTTCTTATGCGCAAATGGATGGCAATATTGGTCAACAAGAAAAAATGGAAGCCCTCTTTAGCTGCTGCGGTTCTAATGGTGATTTCCTTTTTTTTAATTCTTATACCTATTGCCGGAATAATTTTAATGCTGACAAACAAAATTGGGAAAGCCGTTCAAAATTCTGCAGAAGTAGTAAATGCGGTAAAGGAACAATTGTGCAAAATGGAAGATAAGATAGGGTATGATCTAACTTCGCAAATTGACCCTTCTGCAATAACGGGTTGGCTTTCTGAAAATCTTCAAAATTTGGCAGGCGGCACCTTCAATGCTTTCATCGCTATTGGGTTAATGTATTTTATGCTCTATTATATGTTTACAAACCGTATTAATTTAAGAGAATCTCTCAAGGTATACATTCCAATGGGCCAGGAAAATCTAAAGGAAATCGGTACTGAAGTGCAGGCAATGGTACGCTCAAATGCATTAGGCATCCCTTTAGTTGCTGTAGCTCAGGGACTTGTCGCGCTTATAGGTTTTCTTATTTTCGGAATTGAAGATCCTTTCTTCTGGTTTGTTATTGTTACCATTGGTAGTATGATTCCATTTGTGGGAACTTTGGTGGGTATTCTACCTGTTTTTGTACTCACACTTTCAACAGGAAACAGTTTTCAGGCATGGGGAATACTACTTTACGGCTTTGTGGTCGTGGGTTCGACGGACAATATAATCAGGCTGTACGTACTAAAAAAACTTGATAATGTTCACCCGCTTATTACACTTGTAGGAGTGATTGTCGGTGTGCCTCTGTTTGGTTTTATTGGGTTGATTTTTGGCCCATTACTCCTGAGTCTTTTTATAGTGATTGTACGAATATATAGGAAAGAATACGGAAAAGAAGAAATAACACTAAAAGCAGAAAAACTGTAAATTTTATTTTACAAATAATTTATTTGTCCTTTCAAAAGTATTTATAACATAATTTTAAAAGTATTCGCATTTCCATTCATTACTTTTAAAATAAAAAACTAAAACCATGCTTTTCGGAAAAAATAAAAACAAAAAATCTTCAAATATTGCTATGATGGACTCCAAAATCAACGAAGATTACGTTGAGGAAAAAGTGACTAAAATTAAAGACGAAGATGTCCAAATAGTCATGGACAATGAAGAAGCTATTTCAGAAAAATTGAGCAACGCCAGTCCTTTGCGAAAGTTTGCCGAACTTGGAAAAATTATGTTTGCAATGTTGAAAGACGTTAAAAAAGGGAATTATCCAAATGTTCCATGGTTTACCATTGCATCTATTGTAGTTGCTTTATTGTATGTTTTTAATCCCTTTGATTTGGTTCCAGATTTTATTCCAGGCATTGGGTACATAGATGATTTGGCAGTACTCTCTATCAGTATGGGCTGGATAGAAACAGATTTACATAAATATTTGGATTGGCGTTTAGCGGAAGGAGAAAAAGCTTAATCCTTTCGCTGCGCTCTCGCCAAAAGTGTATTTTTTAAAAGCATCGCAATGGTCATAGGCCCCACACCACCAGGAACGGGGGTTATGAACGATGCTTTTTTGCTCACGTTTTCAAAATCAACATCGCCAGTTATTACATAGCCTTTTGGATGGCTAGCATCTTCTACCCTTGTAATCCCAACATCTATAATAACTACGTCTTCTTTTACCATTTCGGCTTTTAAGAAATTGGGAACTCCCAATGCCGAAATAATAATATCGGCCTGTTTGGTTATTTCTGAAATGTTTTTTGTGTTGCTGTGGGTAAGGGTAACCGTACTGTTTCCAGGCGAACCCTTGCGGCTCATCAAAATACTCATGGGACGGCCTACAATATGGCTTCTTCCAATAACCACGGTATGTTTTCCTTTCGTTTCAATATTGTAACGCTGAAGTAATTCAAGAATTCCGAAAGGCGTAGCTGGGATAAAAGTGCTCATATCCAGCGCCATTTTTCCGAAGTTTTCTGGATGAAAACCATCTACATCTTTTGAAGGGTCTACGGTAAGAAGTACTTTTTGTGAGTCAATTTGTGGAGGTAATGGAAGTTGAACGATAAAACCGTCAATATTATCATCTTCATTAAGTTCTTTGATCTTTTTTAACAATTCTAATTCGGTGGTAGTAACTGGCATCTTTACCAATGTTGATTCAAAACCAACGCGTTCGCAAGCTCTTACTTTGCTTCCAACATATGTAAGACTAGCACCATCATTTCCCACAATAATAGCTGCAAGATGTGGAACTTTTTCGCCATTGGCTTTCATCTTATCAACTTCAGCTGCAATTTCGTTTTTAATGTCGTTGCTTACTTTTTTTCCGTCTAGTATTGTCATATTCTTAGTTTTCAGTTGCAGTCGCAGTTTACAGTGTCAAAATTTAGTTAAACACCTTCCTCATTTACTCCAAATTTAGCTGGATTATTTATCATATAATTGATCAATTTTCCTATTTCAATATTCTCCTGACATAATTCTTTATAAACTTTTTCATCTAAATATTCACATGCAAAAGCATAATCCAACCATACACTTGTTTCCGAATTTTCACCATCAGAATCTGATAATTTGCTAATGAAATGTCGAGGATACATTCTTTTTCTATAAGCTTCTGCAATATTAGCAGAAACTGAACGTGAACTTCTCCGTATCTGGTCTGTCAGTGAATATTTTTCTTCATTTGGAAATGATTTTGAAACCTTATAGATTGCCATTCCTAAATCAAATGATTTTTGGTAGGCCATTAGTTTTTTAAAATCCATAATTATCTAAACGTCATATCTTATATCTGCATTTGAGATCCAAACTGAGACTGAGACTGAAAACTAAATCAACGCATCTTTCCCATTGCCTGCATCATCTTTCTTCCACCACCACCTTGCATCATCTTCATCATTTTGCTCATTTGGTCGAATTGCTTTAAAAGCTGATTCACTTGTTGAACACTTGTTCCACTTCCAGCTGCTATT
This sequence comes from uncultured Flavobacteriaceae bacterium, assembly GCA_963805885.1. Classification (GTDB taxonomy): domain Bacteria; phylum Bacteroidota; class Bacteroidia; order Flavobacteriales; family Flavobacteriaceae; genus Aequorivita. The sequence continues at coordinate 86,948 of CAWDWC010000015.1, read as the reverse complement.
CGCTTTTTGCGGCTACCGTTTATTACGGAAGGCTGGGTTCTTTCGGTAGGCGTCATAGAATGAATAATGGCCTCAATTCCCTTGAATGCGTCATCATCAATATCTACATCTTTCAAAGCTTTTCCGGCGCCCGGAATCATTCCTACCAAATCTTTCATGCTTCCCATTTTCTTAACCTGTTGTATTTGGTTAAGGAAATCATCAAACCCGAATTGGTTCTTCGCAATTTTCTTTTGAAGTTTTCTTGCTTCTTCTTCATCAAATTGTTCCTGCGCTCTTTCAACAAGCGAAACAACGTCTCCCATCCCCAAAATACGGTCAGCCATACGGGCAGGATGGAACACATCAATGGCATCCATTTTTTCACCCGTTCCGATGAATTTAATGGGTTTATCAACCACACTTTTAATAGAAATAGCGGCACCACCACGAGTATCACCGTCTAATTTTGTAAGTACAACCCCGTCAAAATTCAATCTTTCGTTAAAAGCTTTTGCGGTATTTACCGCATCCTGTCCCGTCATTGCATCTACCACAAATAGTGTTTCTTGCGGATTGATAGCCTTATGAACGTTCGCAATTTCAGTCATCATAGCTTCGTCTATAGCTAGACGACCAGCTGTATCGACAATTACAACATTGAAGCCATTTTGTTTTGCATGTTCAATAGCGTTTTGCGCAATTTGAACTGGATTTTTATTTTCGGGCTCGCTATAAACCTCAACCCCTATTTGATCACCAACTACATGTAATTGGTTTATTGCTGCTGGTCGATAAATATCACAAGCAACCAAAAGTGGTTTTTTGGTTTTTTTGGTTTTTAAGTAATTAGCAAGCTTCCCAGAAAAAGTGGTTTTACCACTACCCTGTAGACCGGACATTAGAATAACTGTTGGCGTTCCACTTAAGTTGATACCAGCTGTTTCACCACCCATCAATTCGGTAAGTTCATCCTTTACCAACTTCACCATCAATTGGCCAGGTTGCAACGTAGTTAATACGTTTTGACCCAAAGCTTTTTCTTTTACGGTATTGGTAAATTCCTTGGCGGTTTTGAAGTTAACGTCGGCATCTAAAAGGGCTCGGCGCACTTCTTTTAGAGTTTCGGCCACGTTTACTTCAGTAATGCTGCCGTGACCTTTCAGAACGTGCAGTGCTTTATCCAGCTTATCGCTTAAATTATCGAACATAATCTTACTATCTTTTTAAGAGTTGCAAAGATAACATTCTGAAAGGGAGTATCAAAAAAAGTATTCAGTATTCAGCGGCACTATTTATTTGTTTGCTGTTCTTAAAATAGTGAGTAAAAAAATTTAAGTTGGTTTTGTATCTTGCGAATTAGGAAAAAGCCATGATAAAAGAAAAAATACTCTCCCCTTTTCAAAAATTCGTCAACCTTCAAAGTTTTAGTGGGATTCTTTTATTGGCAACAACCATAATTGCATTGGTATGGGCAAATTCAGTTTTTTCAGAAAGCTATCAATCATTTTGGCAATATGAGATTGGCTTTATTTCTGACAGTTTTGAACTTAAAAAACCTTTAATTCTTTGGGTGAATGATGGCCTGATGGCTATTTTCTTCTTTTTGATAGGGTTGGAAATAAAAAGGGAATTTTTGATTGGAGAACTCAATTCAACCAAAAAAATTATGTTTCCGCTCTTTGGAGCTATCGGCGGAATTGCACTTCCTGTATTGATTTATATAATTTTAAATCAAAATCCCGAAACATTGAAAGGTTGGGGAATACCTATGGCTACGGATATTGCTTTTTCATTGGCAATCTTAAAAGTTTTGGGCAATAGAGTGCCATTGAGCCTGAAAATATTTCTTACAGCCTTTGCCATCGTTGATGATTTGGGTGCGGTTTTGGTAATTGCAATTTTTTATAGCAGCAGTTTAAATTTAGTATTACTCGGTTCCGCTTTGGGGTTATTGGCGATTATTTATTTCTTGAGTTATAAAGGCTTATATTCTGAATTTTTAACCATTGTTTCCGGAATTATAGTTTGGTTATTGTTTTTGAAAGCGGGACTCCATCCTACTTTGGCTGGAATCCTAATGGCATTTGCCATTCCCGTTAGGCAAAAAATAAGCACCCACGAGTTTACTAACAAGCTGGAAAGCATCGTGGACAAAATCAAAGAAAGCGCAATTCTTCAAAAACCTGTACTCTCCACAAAACAATTGGGACTAATAGACGAACTGGAAGATTGGTCCGATAAATATCGATCTCCATTGCAGCATTTGGAACACAAACTTCACAATTGGGTGGCTTATTTAATAATTCCAATTTTTGCTCTTGCAAACGCCGGAGTAGCTATAAACAGTGATGGCGGATTGGAAATGGCGCTAATAGTTAACATAGTAGTTTGCTTAGTTCTCGGGAAGAGTATTGGTATTTCTGCAGTTATCTTTTTGGCGAAAAAACTAAAAATCATCGAAGTGCCATCAGATATTACCAACAAACAAATAATCGGTGTCTCTTTCTTGGCCGGAATTGGTTTCACTATGGCCATATTTATTGCAAGTCTAGCTTTTAATAGCAGCCCTGAATATATTGATTCGGCAAAGATTGGAATCCTAATCGGCTCCTTTATTTCAGCTATTATTGGTTTTGGAATCCTCCGTTTCAATACAGCAAAGCGTGATTTTAATCATTCTCCAAAAGGTTAGATGCGTAAATTATTTTGTTATTGAAGTTTTACAAGATCAAAAAAACCTTGCAGACAAGTCAAAATCAAGAATTATTGGTTATTGTCAATTACATAATTTAACACTTTTGTCATTAAATGCACCCGATCCTTTCCGCGCACGTTATGCTCGTACATTGGGTAAACAAAGAAGTCCATTTGTTTTTCGTTGTCAACAAAAGATTTAATCAAAGACAAATTGTGCTGCATCACCACTACTGGGTCTATTGAGCCGTGAATTGTCATTAATTTTCCGGTCAGGTTTTGTGTTTTGTTCAACAAGCTTGCGGTTTCGTAGCCTTCTGGGTTTTGTTGCGGCGTATCCATATAACGCTCGCCGTACATTACTTCATAGTATTTCCAGTCGGTTACCGGTCCGCCAGCAACTCCTGTAGTGAAAACATCAGGATTTCGAAGCATCATGGACACTGTCATAAACCCACCAAAACTCCAACCGTGAATTGCTAAACGATCTGGATCAACATATGGAAGCGATTTTAAATATTCAACACCTACTAATTGATCTTTCAATTCCTCGGTTCCCAATTTTCTGTGGATTACACTTTCAAAGGCAAAACCTCTATTTGCGGAACCTCTTCCATCTATAGTGAAAACGAGATAGCCTTGTTCTGCCATCCATTTCATCCATAGCGATTCTCCGTCGTTCCAAGCATTAGTAATCAATTGTGCATGCGTGCCTCCGTAAACATAAACTAAAACTGGGTACTTTTTATTTGGGTCGAAGTTGGACGGTTTAATTAAACGTGTGTAAAGATCAAAACCGTCGTGTGATTTTAATTTTCCTATCTCTGTTGTTCCAATTTTATAATTTGCAATTGGGTTTTCGGCTTTTAAAAACGTTTGGATCGTTTTTCCTTTGTTGTCCAATAACTGCGCAACGTTAGGGGTTTCATGATTTGAATATTGATCAAAAATATATTTCCCATTGGCAGAAACACTGGCATTATGAGTACCGCTTGCTTCCGTGTGACAGATTTGCTTTCCGTTTAAAATATTTACTGAATACACTTTAGTGTCCAAAGGCGATTCGCCAGTTCCTGTGAAATATATTTCAGTTCCTTTTGAATTGGCTCCAATAATTTCTTCAGCAACCCATTTGTTATTGGTCAATTGTTTTACAATTCCTTTTGAAGTATTGCACAGATACAAATTCATAAATCCATCTTTTTCACTCATCCAAATAAAATCTTCGGGAGAATCTGAATAGAAATATGCAGGATGCTCCGGTTCTGTCCACTTATCATTTTTTTCTTCTAAAATAGTCCGCACTAGTTTTCCGTTTGAAGCATCAAAAAGTTGAAGTTTCATGTGGTTTTGATCGCGGTTCAGTTCTGCAATTACTACATTTTTTTCATCGGGTGTCCAAGATAAGTTTGTTAGATAATCGTCAACATTTCCCGTGGGGGAAATAAAAATGGTTTGTTTAGTCGCTAAATTAAAAACACCCACTTTTGGACGCTCACTTTTCTGTCCCGCCATCGGATATTTAATAGAATTTAACTCTCCTGGAGTTGGATTGATGTTCAGAAGTGGATAATCTGCAACCTCAGTTTCATCTTTTTGGTAAAAGGCAAGCAGGTTTCCCTTTGGTGACCAGAAAATACCGTTGGTTATTCCAAATTCACTGCGCGCAATGGCTTGCCCAGAAACAATATTTTTATCAGAATTGTTTGTAACCGCAACGCTTGTTCCATCTGCTTTTTGGATGTACAAATTGTTTTCGATGGTATATGCTATGTTTCCGGTCTCGTTTTGAAGGGTGCTGTTTTCTGCGGAAGCGTCAACTTTAGAAATTAACTGACCCTTTTTCTCTTTATAATTGTATAAGTAATAGGAATTGTTATTCACCAAATAAAAGGAATCACCATTTTTCCAAATCATTCCTGAAAAGTGCTTTAAATCGCTCTTTAATGTTTGGTTTACCTCACTAATTGAAAGTCCTTCATCTTCCTTACTGTTCGCTACAGATGATTTTTTAAGGGTAGTTCCATTTTCAAGATAGGTATAGGAAGCTGTGCCGGGAATCCACTGAAACCCTTGAATGTGCTCTGGGTAAAACTTACCAAATTGTTCAAGGACGGCATCTTTTAGAGTCAGTTCTTTTTGTTGTGCATCAACATTAAGAAAAAATAAAAAGGAAAAAAGAAAGGCTATGTAGTATTTCATAAAAAATTGGATAGGAAATTAAAACTAAATTTTAAGTATTCTTGGAATAGGCTAAGATAAAAAACCTTTATTATCTTTAGATTCTCATCAGAAAATATTTAAAAAAACAAAACTCAACAACCTAACAAATATTATAGATGATTCATTTACGCCGAACTAATTCAAAAAACGAAGATTTCATAAAACTAGTAAAAGAACTTGATGCAGATCTCGCTATTCGCGATGGGGATGATCATCCTTTTTACGACCAATTCAACCAATTAGATTCTATTAAATATACAGTTGTTGCTTATAACGAAATCAACTGCGCAGTGGGCTGTGGAGCCATCAAGCAATTTGAACCAAGTGTCATGGAAGTGAAACGCATGTTCGTTCCTTTGGAGTTACGTGGAAAAGGGATAGCTGTTGAAATTTTAAAAGAACTTGAAATTTGGGCAATGGAACTGGGCAATAGAAAGTGTATATTGGAAACTGGCATCAAACAACCGGAAGCCATTTCACTTTATAAAAAATGCGGTTATAAATTTGTGGATAATTATGGCCAATATGCTGGGGTGGAAAACAGTGTTTGTTTTGAGAAGCTTTTAAGAAAAGAATAAATTAATGAAAATAAAACCTAACGCTTCCTCGGCCGAACTAACATCTCCATTCTATAAAATAAATAAGGAATTTTGCAGAGAATTTGAAAATTATATTGGCAGCAAAAATGGTAACGTAAAAGGGAATTACAACGCGTGGTCCTATTTTATTCAGGGTAAAATATTGGCTCCAAAGCAATGGCATTTAAAGTATAAAAAAGCTACTTATACTTCAACGGGAAACTTGATACTTTCTTCTAAAAAACAAAACCTTCTTACTTTAGCAGAATGGTCAACTCCCTGGGCGGGGTCGCAAAACTCCGAGTTTGCAATAAGAAGAAAGGATAGTATTGGTTTGATGAAAAGGCTTTTCAAAAAAGAACTAAAAATTTATAAATTATCAAAAGATTATTTAATTAATGATGCAACAAATAACGTTTCACTAGTAGAGAATTTGCACCAAAGACTAAAGCCCCTTTTCATTTCTAAAGAAATCTATTCCATTATTCTTAGAAATAATATTTTGACTATTTCACTTAGAACGGAAAAACATCATTTTGATATTTTTGAAAAATTACTGGATTTATAATTAATTATAGAAAAAGTCCATCACAATGAAAAAATCCAACGACACTATAAAATTGAAAGATGCCATCGCCATTGGCATTGGCGGGATGGTTGGCGGCGGGATCTTTGCAGTTTTAGGCTTAGCTGTTTCACTTGCAAAAGGAGGAACACCTTTAGCTTTTCTTTTTGCTGGAATTATTGCCTTGTTTACGGCCTATAGCTATTCCAAGCTGTCATTATCATTTCCAGACAGAGGTGGAACAGTCCGGTTTGTGAATGAAGGTTTTGGGAAAGGTATTTTTAGTGGCGGTATCAATAACGTTTTGTGGATTAGCTATATAATTATGCTTTCACTTTACGCCAGTGCGTTTGGCTCCTATGCTCCAAATCTTATTTCCATTACTGGTTCAAAAGCTATAGACACCCATATTTTTGTGAGCGGGGTTGTTTTATTGGCGACCTTAATTAATTACTACAGCTTAAAAGTGGTGGGCGAAATTGAAAGCCTCGTGGTTTTTGTAAAACTGTTTATTTTATTGGCTTTTGCGGGAATTGGAATCTATGGTCTATTCGGTAATGTAAATATTTCCCAATTGAATCCTGCAAACTGGGAAAGTCCATTGCAACTTCTTACGGGCGGGATGGTAATATTTGTTGCCTACGAAGGCTTTGAACTTATTGCCAATGCTGTTCCCAATATGGAAAACCAAAAGAAAAATGTTCCCCGAGCGTATTTTATATCTGTGGGATTCGTGGTTTTACTTTATATAATTATTGCAATGGTTACCGTTGGTTCCTTGGGTTTTGATAAAATAGCAACCGCAAAAGATTATGTTTTGGCCGCTGCAGCCAAGCCAATGATTGGCCAAATTGGTTTTACCATTATGACAGTTGCTGCACTTATTTCTACTTTTTCAGCAATCAATGCAACACTTTACGGTGGTAGTCGGGTGAGTTATGAACTTGCTGAAGACGATGAGCTTCCACATTCCTTTACAGACCAATTTTGGAACAAACCCGTAGGGTTAATAATTACCGTAATATTTACATTACTAATAGCTAATTTTCTGAATCTAGAAAGCATTTCAACTTCGGGTAGTGCTGGTTTCCTGCTTATTTTTGCAGTGGTAAATTATATAAGTTTTAACAAAGCGAAAGCGATAAAAGCAAGTAAAACCATAAGCTTGATAGGAGCCATACTTTCGGCCTTGGCGTTTGTTGTTTTGATAGTCCAACAATCAACTTCAAATTTTTTGGGAGTATCAATTTCACTTGGGGTTATCTGCATATGTTTCCTTGTAGAATGGCTTTATAAAAAACACGAACAAAAACCAAATCAATAAAAAACATTACTTTTTTTAATTTTTTTTGCATTAGTTTCATTCTTTAATCGTAATATTGCAATAAATATATATAACGATCATGGGAATCACCAAAACAGAAATATTTACAGACCAACAGAACCAAGTCGCTACTTTCTCAAAAGCCTTTGGCCATCCTGCAAGAGTAGCTATTCTTCAGCATTTATTCAAAATAAACGCTTGTATATGCGGCGATTTGGTGGAAGAAATTGGTTTGGCCCAACCTACTATTAGCCAACATTTAAAGGAGCTTAAGAATCTTGGTTTGATAAAGGGAAATATTGAAGGCACTAGCATCTGCTATTGCATACATATAGAAAACTGGGTTGCAATGAAGGCAGTGATGAGCCAATTTTTAGACCAAGACATAGAAAATAAAATCAATTGTTGTTAATTTTTAAAATCATAACATTATGAAGCTATCAGAAGTAAAAAACCATTTAAATAGTTTGGAGCAAATAACATTTATGCTACCAAACGGTGAGTTGGTAGCCACCCATTTTCACGTTACCGAAGTAGGAAAGATTACCAAACACTTTATAGACTGTGGAGGAACGGTTCGCAATGAGGAAGTAGCCAATTTCCAATTGTGGAATGCCGATGATTACAACCATCGTTTGCATCCTGAAAAGCTTGTACACATCATAGAACTTTCGGAAAAAGTACTTGAACTTGAAGATTTAGAGATTGAAGTAGAATATCAAGGAGACACTATTGGAAAGTTTGGGTTGGACTTTGACGGCACCAATTTCCTTCTTACCACCAAACACACAGACTGCCTAGCTAAAGAGAATTGTGGCATTCCATCCGGGAAGTCTAAAACAAGACTTTCAGAACTACAAAAAACGGAGTCTTGTTCGCCCAATTCAGGATGCTGCTAGGATAAAACTCATTTAAAAAAATATTAAGATGAAAAAAGAGCAAGAATTAAAAGAAATCGTAAAAGAACGTTACGCAAAAATTGCCGAACAAGGCAAAACTGAAAATGCTTCCTCCTGTTGTGGCGCGACAACTCCTTCCAACAAAGTGTACAACATTATGATGGACGACTACTCCGAAACGGGTGGCTATGTTGAAGATGCCGATTTAGGATTGGGCTGTGGCCTCCCAACTAAATTTGCCAAAATAAAAAAAGGCGATACTGTAATCGATTTGGGATCTGGTGCTGGAAATGATTGCTTTGTGGCACGCCATGAAACAGGGAGTGAAGGGAAAGTAATTGGAGTAGATTTTACACCAATAATGGTGCAAAAAGCCCGCGCCAATGCAGAGAAATTGGGCTACAACAATGTAGAATTCCGTGAAGGGGATATAGACGCAATGCCTGTTAGTAATGATGTTGCTGATGTAATAGTGAGCAACTGTGTTTTAAACCTTGTACCTAATAAGCAGAAGGTAATTAGTGAAATTTTCAGGACCTTAAAACCCGGCGGACATTTTAGTATCTCCGATATTGTTTTGGTTGGAAACCTTCCCGATGCCTTAAAGGAAGATGCCGAAATGTACGCAGGTTGTGTAGCGGGTGCAATCCAAAAAACGGAATACTTACAATTCATAAAAGATACAGGTTTTCAAAATGTACAAATCCAGAAAGAAAAACCAATTGTAATTCCAGATGATATCCTTGAAAAGTATCTTTCTGCGGAAGAAGTAAAAACCTTCAACAATTCGGATACGGGCATTTTCAGCATCACTGTTTATGCAGAAAAACCAGGAACAAAAGAGGAAAAACCAAAGGTTAATCTTGCGGAAATAGATGATGAACCCTGCTGCTCGCCAGACGGCAATTGTTGCTAATATGATAGTGGTTGAAATTTCAAAAGAAAACTATCCTGAAGTCGCCAGAATTTATGGTGACGGCTTAAAAACGGGTACCGCAACTTTTGAAACTACTATTCCTACTTGGGAAAAGTGGGATAGTGGCCATCTTTCCTTCGGAAGAATAATGGCGTTGGAAGAAAACAACCATTTAGGTTGGGCTGCCCTCTCTCCTGTTTCAAGTCGCTGCGTTTATGGCGGCGTAGCCGAAGTAAGCGTTTACGTATCAGAATCTGCGAGAGGAAAAGGTGTTGGAGAATTCCTTCTAAAAAACTTAATTGAAATAAGCGAAGCTAATAATATCTGGACGCTTCAATCTGGAATCTTTCGCGACAATATGGCTAGCCATAAATTACACATAAAATGTGGTTTTAGGGAAATTGGATATAAAGAAAAAGTTGGCCAGCTTCGCGGCGTTTGGAAAGACAACGTGCTTTTGGAGCGACGCAGTAAAATAGTTGGAATTTAAAAACCTCATCTGTCAAATGAAACTATTAAAACCTATACGAGACTACATTGAAACGCTAGACACAGCAAGTCTTTCCGAAGAACGGAAAACCATTTTACAACCTCTCGTTGACTACGTAAATTTAAAAGTACAAACAAATCAAATAATTCAGCTGAACTTTATCTGCACACACAATTCGCGGCGCAGCCATTTGGCTCAGGTTTGGGCACAGACAATGTCTGAATATTTCAAAGTTCCAAATATTCAATGCTATTCTGGCGGTACGGAAGCCACCGCGGTGTATCCCATGGTAGTGAAAACTTTGGAAAATGCTGGATTTCAAATTTCCAAAGAAAATTCAGTAGAAAACCCCGTTTATCAGATAACATACACCGCAAGCAGAGCCCCATTACTTGCTTTTTCAAAAAAATATGACGACGACTCTAATCCCAAGAGTGGTTTTGCAGCGATAATGACCTGCTCCCAGGCTGATGCCGGCTGTCCATTTGTAGCAGGATCGGAAAAGCGTATTTCCATTATGTATGAAGACCCAAAAGTTTCAGACGGAACCCCTCACCAACAACAGGTTTATAAAGATCGCAGTGAGCAGATTGCCACAGAACTAAAATTCGTATTCTCAAAAATAAATTTATAAAATGGCAACACCCAAAAAATTAAGCTTTCTTGACAGTTATCTCACACTTTGGATTTTCATTGCAATGTTTCTGGGTGTTGGAATTGGTTATTTTGTTCCTTCATTTCCAGACATCCTAAATTCATTCAGTAGCGGCACTACAAATATTCCCATTGCAATCGGGTTGATTTTAATGATGTATCCGCCCCTGGCCAAGGTCAATTATGCCCTTTTGCCAAAAGTATTTAAGGATGTAAAAGTGCTTTCTATCTCTTTGGTTTTAAACTGGATTATTGGACCGGTACTCATGTTTATTCTGGCAATAACCTTCCTTAGGGATTATCCAGAATATATGGTAGGGCTTATTTTAATTGGCCTTGCCCGTTGCATCGCAATGGTTTTGGTATGGAACGACCTTGCAGAAGGAAGCAGTGAATACGGTGCGGGATTGGTAGCGCTGAATAGTATTTTTCAGGTGTTTGCCTATAGTTTTTACGCATGGATTTTTATTACCGTATTGCCTCCCTATTTTGGATTTAAGGGCGCAATTGTTGATATTTCCATAGCCACCATAGCCGAAAGTGTGGCAATTTATTTAGGAATTCCTTTTGTTCTGGGCATATTGAGTAGACTGATTCTGGTGAATTGGAAAGGTGCTGAGTGGTACACTACTAAGTTCATTCCTGCCATTTCACCCATTACGCTTATAGCTTTGCTATTTACCATTGTTGTTATGTTTTCATTGAAAGGAGAATTGATAGTGGAAATCCCAATGGATGTATTGCTCATTGCTGTACCCCTACTAATTTATTTCAGTATAATGTTTCTTATTGGGTTCTTCTTTTCAAAAGCTTTGGGCACAACATACGATAAAACCGCTTCAATAGCCTTTACCGCAGCCGGCAACAATTTTGAGTTGGCCATTGCTGTAGCTATAGCTGTTTTTGGATTGAATTCGGGACAAGCTTTTACGGGAGTGGTGGGTCCTTTGGTGGAAGTTCCGGCACTTATTATATTAGTGAGGGTGTCATTTTGGTTGCGGAAGAAGTATTTCAGGAAAGAAACATTTTAGAAGTACTCCTAATCTGAGTTTTGGCTTTGAATGAAAAAAATGTTTTATTTTGGTGGGATGAATGCGAAAACAAAAGCCAAACTATTCAGATTCAGCTTTCTGATAAACGCCTTTATCTTCTTTACTGGCGGGTTAAGTCTTTTAGAGGAAGGTAAATATGCCCTTGCTATCCTCCAGTTTGTTACTGCGCTTTTCAACCTTTTTATGTTGCTAAAAACGCTTTCGCCACAAAAACGTATAACCTTAAACTACATTATACTTATCCTGAATATTCTTGTGGCAGCGAGTGTTGCTTTTGATTACTATTTTATGGGGAAGGAAAAAATTAAATATTTATGGTTTTTTGCAGCTATTATGTATACCGTTGCGCTTATTGTGCAGGTTCGAAAGCAGCGAATTTCTGAAAACAAAGTCAGTTAAAAATTTAAATATTCCTGGTTGTAGTTAATCTACTTATCCTCATATCTCTATTGATTACTGTATTTTTATAACTTCAAAGTAAGATTCGGCAATGACGAGAGATTCGGAAATAATAACCACTATTTTTAAAGACCTTTCCTTCACTCCAGAAGAAAGTCAACTATTGATGCGCAGTTTTGAAAAACTTTACCTACCTAAGCATAGCTTGCTACTAGAAGCTGGTCAGCATGTTTATGACCAATATTATGTGGCTGATGGTTGTCTGCGTACCTACTATATAGATCCCTCTGGAAAAGAGCACACTGTACAATTTGCAATAGAAGATTGGTGGATAAGCGATTACACTGCTTTCTTCAATAGCAGCACAGCCTCAATGCATATTGAATGCATACAGGATGCGACGCTCTTCAAAATATCTAAAAATGATATGGAATTGCTATATCAAGCCATGCCACGGCTGGAGTCTTACTTCCGAAAGAAGATGGAACGTGCTTTTGCTTCCTTTCAAAAAAGGATTATTGCCAACCTATCCCAATCAGCAACGGAGCGCTATCTAAATTTTATCCACACCTACCCAAACATAGAACAAAACGTTAAAAACTACCATATTGCTTCTTACCTAGGCGTTACAACCCAAAGCCTGAGCCGCATCCGTAAGGAATTGGTGCAAGGATAGCTTAATTACCATAGGTCAATTTTTTTGTCAGTTATGGCTCCTAACTTTGTATTCAACAAAAGTAGCTGCAATCATAGTCAATATGTTATACTGATTTTCAGCACTTCAATAGCTATTATGAAACAAAAAATCATAGTTCTAGCGGTGATAATCGCCGCTTTGGTTGCTTCCTGCGGAAATAAGCAAGAAGACAAATCAAGAAATGAAGAACAAAAAACAATAAAAAAAGAAAAGATGAAAAAGGTATTATTTGTATTGACAAGCCATTCTGAATTGGGAAACACTGGCGAGAAAACAGGATTTTGGATTGAGGAATTTGCAGCCCCATATTATTTGTTAAAAGATAAAGGCGTTGAAATTACCATTGCCTCTCCAAAAGGAGGACAACCACCCATAGACCCAAAAAGCGCGACTCCAGATGCTCAGACCCCAGCAACGGTTCGGTTTAACGGCGATAAAGAAACCCAAGCAATCCTTGCAAATACAGTAAAGTTGGAAACCATTGACCAAGCAGGCTATGACGCTGTTTTCTATCCAGGAGGTCACGGACCATTATGGGATTTAGCTGAAGACAAAAACTCCGTTGCACTTATAGAGTCTTTTTATAATAACAACAAGCCGGTTGCAGCGGTTTGCCACGCACCAGCAATATTTAAGAACGCGAAGTCAACTGATGGTTCGTCTTTGGTAAAAGGCAAAAAGGTTACTGGCTTCACCAATAGCGAAGAAGCGGCAGTACAACTAACCGATGTTGTTCCATTTTTAGTGGAAGATATGTTGAAGAAAAATGGTGGTGAATATTCAAAAGGTGATGATTGGGCTGCCTATGCAGTTGAAGATGGTCTTTTAATTACTGGCCAAAACCCAGCTTCTTCGGAATTGGTTGCCGAGAAACTTTGGAAAAAACTAAACAAATAAAAAAGACGACGTAAAAGATGAGTTTAATAAAAGATTTGCAATGGCGTTATGCCACAAAAAAAATGAATGGTAAAACCATTCCACAAGAAAAACTGGATTACATATTGGAAGCTGCCCGTTTGGCTCCTTCCTCTTCAGGACTTCAACCTTACAAAATATTCGTAATCTCAAACAAAGAATTGTTGCAGAAAATAAAACCTGTAGCCTGGGATCAAAGTCAGATTTTGGATGCTTCACACGTATTGGTTTTTGCAGCTTGGGATGGGTACAACCTAGACAGAATTGAATCTGTCTTCAATTATACCTTGGACGAACGCGGATTGCCACGCGAAACTATGGACGCTTATAAAGAAAAGCTTTGGGGTATGTATAAACCACAAAGCCAGGATTGGCAAGCAAGCCACGCAGCAAAACAGGCATACATATCTTTCGGAATGGCCATTGCAGCAGCAGCAGAGCAAAAGGTAGATGCCACACCAATGGAAGGATTTACTCCTGAAGCGGTAGATGAACTGCTTGGTTTGAAAGAACAGGGATTAAAAAGCGTGCTAATCTTAACGTTGGGCTATCGTGATGAAGGAGAGGATTGGTTGGTAAATATGAAAAAGGTACGTACTCCAAAAGAAGAATTTATTACAGAATTAAGTTAGAAGTTTGGTTAATAGTTAATTTAGATTGAAAAGGATAAAATTTTTGGTTAAGTAGTTTTGGTTAAACCACTTATTAGATTGTTCCTTTGTAAAACCCCCACTATTTCTTGAAAAAGAAATTGATGGGGGTTTGTTTTGGAACATAAAATAATTAAGCACTCGCATTATTCAAAATCTCCATATCCTCTTCATCCAGTTTTAATTGCGGTGCCTTAATGATAGATTCCATTTGTTTCAAACTCGTCGCACTCACAATGGGAGCAGTGATAGTTGGTCGCGCCATTAACCATGCCAATGAAATTGTAGCTTGTGTAGTATCGTGCTTTTCCGAGACTTTATCTAAGGCTTCCAAAACTTTAAATCCTTTATTGTTAAGATATTTCTCAACCCCATCGCCTCTTTGACTTTTATCGAGGTCGTTTTTACTTCGGTACTTTCCTGTAAGAAAGCCTGAGGCCAAAGAGAAATAACTCAAAACGCCCATATTATTTTCTTCAACAATACCGCGTAATTCCTTTTCATATTTTTCGCGCTCCATCAAATTGTATAAAGGCTGTAGGGTTTGATATTTTGGAAGGTTTTCCTTTTCAGAAGCTTTTAAGGACTCACGAATTCGTTCGGGCGACATGTTGCTAGTGCCGATAACGCGTACTTTTCCTTCCTTTATCAATTGCTGATACGCAGCGAGGGTTTCTTCAACAGGTGTACTTTCGTCGTCAAAGTGGGTTTGGTATAAATCTATATAATCTGTTTTTAAACGCCGGAGGGAATCTTCTACACTTTTAAGAATAAACTTTTTACTGACGTTTACGGGATGTTCATTGTTTTTGGAGCCTACTTTGGTTGAAAGAATAATGTTGTCGCGATTTTTTCTTTCAGCAAACCAATCGCCAATGATCGCCTCGCTCTCTCCTCCCTTATTGCCATCTGCCCACCACGAATAAGTATCAGCAGTGTCAATAAAATTAAAGCCCGCATCCACAAAAGCGTCCAAGAGTTTAAAAGACTGTTTTTTATCAACCGTCCATCCAAATACATTGCCGCCAAAAGTTAAAGGGGATACTTTCAATCCTGATCTTCCGAGTTCTCTTTTTTCCATAAAAATTTCTATTTTTATAAAATTACAAACCTCCGCTTTAGAAAATGTGAAGTTTATTATAATTAGTGTTAATTGTTCAGGACTGCATTCTTAATTTATCAATTTTTATATATTTATAAAATTCTCTTAAAAATCCATTTAGTATGAAACTAAAATTATTTTTTGTTGGACTACTAATTTCAAGTGTTGGTGTTTTAGGACAGAACCTAAATGAACACGGGGGCATTTATGGATTTTCCCAAAATCTGGTGTATGTTGTTTCTGATAACGGCTATTTTTTCAAATCGGAAAATGGCGGACTTAGTTGGGATCAATATAACAGTGGTGTAAACGTTGAATTTTATGACTTAAACTTTTACGATGAAAATTTAGGTTTTGCTGTGGGGCAAGAAGGAAAGATTTTAAAAACCAGTAATGCTGGCCAAACTTGGGCAGAAGTTGCTTCTGGAACCAGCAACGATCTTTACGCAATAGGGATTGGCTCTTTAAACAATATTTTTGTAGTAGGCAGTGCTGGCACGGTGCTACAATCAACAGATGGGGGTGAAAGCTGGAATACAATAACTGGAATTTCTTCCGAAAGGCTTAACCACATTAATTTTAAAGATGCCAATACTGCTTTTATTGCTGGCGATAATGGCACTTTGCTTTATACTGAAAACGCTGGAACGGACTGGCAAACGCTTGATGCTGGCACTACTGACAATTATTACATTGCATCAGTTACGGATAATTCCGTTCATGTTCTTTCCGGACCTGAGCGGGACTACCTTTTCAGGGAAGGGCAAAATGGCTTGGCAAGCTCCAACAATGTGGATTGGAATATGTATTCGATGGATTTAGGAATACCGGCGCCAATTTCAGGATTTCATTTTCAGAATGACAATGAGGGTTATGCAGTTCATTCAGCAGATTTGGTATGTGAATGTTGCTATATAGAAATATTAAAAACCAATGATGGAGGCACCAATTGGGAGTCCATTTATTTAGAGGAATTTGGAATGAACGGATGTAATACTGAAATCGGATATTCAGACATTTCGTTTGCTGATGATGATTACGGCTATTTGCTTATCGGAGATGTCGTAATAATTATTACACCTCCAGCAATATTCACTACTAACATTTTCTTGGGAATAGAAGATTTTAAGAAGGAAGCAAACTTTCTTCTTTATCCCAATCCCGCCCAAAAAATCATTACGCTGCAACTAAAAAACCGTGAAATTGAAAATATAAGTGTCTCTATTTTCGATGTTACTGGAAAAAAAATATTTTCCAATAGCGTGAACTCACTTACAACAGAAATAAATATTTCAGATCTTTCCAGCGGACTTTATTTCGTTTCCCTAAAACAGAACGGAAAAAATATTGGCTACCAAAAACTTATAAAAAACTAACATAGAGCTTTTAAAAACTAAAATAAAATAGATTTAACCAACCTTAAAACTGAATTTATTCTGAAGCAAATAGCTGTAAATAACCGTGATAATTACGGTTAAAAATCGGGATGGCGTGGGGTAAAATTCCAGCAGGTCCACCAAGATTTTCATACAAACATAACTCAACAGTAAAGCCCCCATTCCAACAATTAAATATCTAAAAAATTGAACATTCCACGGCAGATTCGACTCGTTAAAAGTGATAAACTTGTTCAGTAAAAATCCTGTGGTGAAAGTAATGGGAAAGACAAAAAAGAGGGAAGCAATATGCGGACTCAATGCCACAAAATACAGATCGAGATTCTGCTTGGCGAAAATAAAATTGTAAAAAATAAAATACAGGCAGATATCAAATACCAGATTACTTCCACCACACACCGCATACCGGTATGTTTTTAAAGGAAGCCACCTCCGAAACAAAAAATAGAATGCGTCAATAAAATTGGTGATACTGTTTTTCATGAATTGGATTGCGGGCAAAGTTAATGATAATAGCTGTAGGCTGTAAGCTTTATGCTGTAGGCTTTTTTTGGTGAGTTTGTGAATTTGTGAATCTGTGAATCTGTGAATCTGTGAATCTGTGAATTCGTGAATGGTTGGTGTTGGGTTGTTGGCTGGTTTTCGATATTAAATGTATTTAAAAACTTATATTTGGGTAATACAACTTTCGCACAACTGTGGGATAAGCGCAATAGGCATTTCGCATATACACATGTTGGCAACAAGCTGAAAATCGAACTTTATAGAAACCAAGAAACCATTCTGAACAGAATATACGTCATTTATAAATATGAGACACTCTATAAACCATAAAGACCAAACCAAAATGTTAGAAAATCAAAAAGTAAACATCAAAATCAAACTTGCTTCATTGTGGGCTTCCGCAACTTTCTGTTATTTATATGGCGACTATTTTGAACTGTACACACCAAATAAAGTAAACAGTTTAATTACAGGTAGACAATATTATGGATAGTCCGACTACATTACTAATAGCATCAATAATTTTGGCAATTCCATCTGTAATGGTTGCAGCTTTCAATTTTCCTTAAACCAAAAATAAACCGAATTCTCAATATAATATTTGGAACTATATTTACCATAATGATGATATTTATCGGAATTATGTCAACGAACGAATGGTATTTATTTTATGTCTTTTTAGCATTTTTAGAAAGCATTATTACCGCATTAATTGTTTGGTATGCTTGGAAATGGCCGAAAATCAATTTAAAAAATGAAAACTAAACTCGGAGAGTTAAAAATTTGAATGGATTGCTGAAAGAATAAAAGCCAGTTGCCAACAACGCATATAATACAGCGGGTTAGATGGTTAAGTGAATTGGATTTCCTAAAATAATTGTAAATTAGTCACGCGGATAAATACGTAGTGGCGGCGCCACTGCCCACGGCTGATTCGCACGCTGCGCTTCCCACTTTCGCTGACGCAAAATGTTGGCACTGCCGAAGCTGCCGCTCAAGACCCGCCGTATCATATGCAAAACCGTTGCGGCGGAATTTCCTATCTTCGGTTTACTCGGAATAGTTCTGGCGAAGCATTCCACAAGGATACCGAGAAGTGCTATTCCCCTCCATTAAACAAAAAATTAAACCTACCCCCTCTTAGTTCTCTAAAAACTTTTTGGCAAAAGGACTGCGCAACTCAAATGCACTGGGTTCAATATTTTCTAAAACAGGTTTTAAAAGTATATTTTTAAGCTTGGAAGTGTGGCG
This sequence comes from uncultured Flavobacteriaceae bacterium, assembly GCA_963805885.1. Lineage (GTDB taxonomy): Bacteria > Bacteroidota > Bacteroidia > Flavobacteriales > Flavobacteriaceae > Aequorivita. The sequence goes on along the minus strand of CAWDWC010000015.1, from coordinate 68,656 downwards.
CGCATATAAAGTCATTTCAACCGGTACAGCACCCGCAGCACTTTTAATAAGTTCGCAAGTGCGACCCAAGTGTAACTGCGAAACTTTTAACGCTATGGCCTCTTCCACATAATCGTACAACAGACGTTCGTAAATCGCATATTTGGCATTGTAGTTATAATCAATGCCTACATAATTAGCTTCCAAAGTATCTCCATTTACAAAAGCGGTGCTAAATGCAATCAATTTATCATTCAAAAACACTCCTTTGCAAATAAACAAATCCCCTAGATTTTCCTTTAAAGCCGCAAATGAAGCAGGATAGTTTTCGCCATAACGATATTCAGATTTATTGAGAACATTTGAAAATAATTGATGAAGCTGACCCTCATGTAGTATTATTTCTTCGGAAGTTAGAGAACGAACGGAAAGGGGCTCTGACTTTTTATAGGCACTATTGGCTTTGGTTCGATACTTCGCTTTCATACTTTGCAGATAGTCAGCAAAGGTCTTCCACGAAGGATGAAGCTACAATACCATATTTACATCAGCCTGAAAAGAGCGGTATTTATGATTTTCCAAAACACTAGCGTTTGTTAGTGAAGCCGGCCAAAATTCCTTAAAGAGAATCACTTTAAACAGATCTTCCCAACGCGTATCTTTTTGAATTTGTTTTGCGGCTTTGGCAAGTAGCTCGAGTGCTTTTTGTTTTGAAATTTTTTCTGAATACGCAAACCCGTGCTCCCCAGTAGCGAAAATATTTCCGCATACCAATCCTCTAATTGAAAAGCTGTCGTCAGCATTCCTGCAATCCTGAAAAAGTTTAATGAACACATTTTGTTGTGTAGCTTTTTTATAGGTAAACGTGGATATCTGAAAAACACCTGCAACGAGAGGTTTTTTTTCAGAATTATAAATTAAGACATAAATAGTTTTTAAGAGTGCCTTTTAAAGTTTTTTCCAAAGCTTTCAAATAAGGCAAGGTTAAAAACACATGCTGCCCGCTCACCAAATCGTTCCAATGTAAATGTGGAATTTCATCTACAGATTGAAAGAAAGAGAAACTCTGGGCAATGTTTTTGGGCATAAAAGAATTTGAACGGGTATAAAGATAGTAACAGTTTTAATTGTGATGAATAATAAAAGATAATTAAGCTGCTTCTTTAGATTTCTTAAACATTAATTCATTGGAGTTTAACTTTTTAGGCTTGCTCTGTTTCATGTAAAAACCAATATTTTTTTTGAGTATCTTTGAAATAACTGACAATTAATCCAACTAAAATAGCTCTCATGAATTCTGAAAAACTACCTAATTTACCTTTTGAAAGTTGGAATGAAACACGAATCACAGTTCATATAATTCTTCAAATTATAGGAAAAACAAGGCTTGCTTCTAGTCCAAGGAAAAATCATTGGTGGAATATAACCCTTTACGTTTCGCCAAAAGGATTCAGCACGTTCAATATTCCAGTTAATGAAGGAATAGACAGTGTTGAGATAACGTTTAACATTGCCAGAAAAGCGGTGATAATATCACAAAGCGCAGGAGCGGAAATTGTTATTTCTCTTGCGCAAAACCCCACCATTGCCGATTTTTATAAGGAGTATACTTCCAAATTAAAGGGTACGGGCCTAAGCATCGATTTTGTTGAAAAACCTTTTGATGTCGATATTGAAAAACCGTTCAACAGCATAACCGAATACCATCATTTTGATTGGAATTATATAGAAAAGTTCTGGAAAATTATGCAATGGAACAACAGCATTTTCCAAGAGTTTAGCGGTAGGTTTTATGGAAAATCCTGCCCCGTTCATATCTATTGGCATCATTTGGATTTGGTAGTAACACGATTTTCAGGAAAGAAATTACCACCTATGAACGCTTCTGCCAGAGTTTTGGAAAAAGATGCTTATTCGGCATGAACAGATCAGTTTTGGGTTTTGGATAGGCGATAAAAATGTACCAGAACCTATGTATTATTCATACACCTACCCTTCTCCAAAAGGTATTGATAAAGAAACCTTGCAACCTGAAGGTGCAACATGGCAAGACAGTAATGGAAGCCCAATGGCGCTGTTAAGCTATGAAACAGTTAAAAGTTCAAGCAACCCAAGAAAGGCTGTTTTGGATTTCTTGGAAAGTGCGTATCAAGCTGGAGCAAAATGCGCAAATTGGAAAATTGAGGAACTTAGAGTACCAGATTTGGATAAATTATAAATACAATTCACCAGCAGTGGATTATCTTTTGTTCCTTCCTCTGTTACTTTTGGTTTTAGTATGCGTATTCACCTTAGTCCCAGCATTCCTGCCACGACTGTGTCGTTGCGCTTTTTGCTGTTTCTTTTCTTCCTCGGCAGCTTTTACATCGGCCATCGTTTCGGTGAGTTGAAAGTCTGGAAGAATTTTGGGCTGAAGGCGTTCACCAATCAATTTTTCAATATCCTTTAAATAACCAACTTCATCTAAACTTACTAACGAAAGTGCTTCGCCACTTGCTCCTGCCCTACCTGTTCGTCCAATTCGATGCACGTAATCTTCGGAAATGTTAGGAAGTTCAAAATTGATAACGTGTGGTAATAATGGAATATCCAATCCACGTGCTGCAATATCGGTAGCAACCAAAACGCGTACTTTTCCTTCCTTAAATCCAGATAATGCTCTGGTTCGCGCTCCTTGGCTTTTGTTTCCGTGAATTGCTGCGGAAGTAATTTTTGCCTTTTCCAGCTTTTCGCTCAAACGGTTTGCACCGTGTTTGGTTCTTGTAAAAACCAAAACCTGTTGCCAATTTCCTTCGGAAATAAGTTTTATAATTAAATCTGTTTTTTGGGCTTTATCAACCCTATAAACGGTTTGATCAATTTTTTCAACCGTGGTATTTTCTGGGGTGGCTTCCACCATAACGGGATGATGCAGAAACTCATTGGCCAGTTTTTTTATTTCTTTTGAAAAGGTTGCGGAAAACAGTAAGTTCTGTCTTTTTGAAGGTAGCAATGCAAGTATCTTTTTAATATCGCGAAGAAAACCCATATCGAGCATTCTGTCTGCTTCATCCAAAACGAGAATTTCCACTTTTGAAAGAGAAAGTGCATTTTGATTTTCCAAATCCAGTAATCTACCCGGTGTTGCCACCAAAATATCCACACCATTACGAAGGGCACGGATTTGTGGATTCGCACCCACACCACCAAAAATAACGGTGGAACGGAAATCAGTAAATTCGCTATATTCCCTAAACTCATCTTGCACTTGAGCGGCAAGTTCGCGGGTTGGGGTTAAGTATTAAAGCGCGAACGGGCCGCTTGTCGCAAAGGGGGTTGACTGTTTAAAATTTGTAATATTGGCAATGCAAAACCGGCTGTTTTACCACTTCCGGTTTGTGCGGAGGCAAGTACATCTTTTCGTTCTAAAATTAAAGGAATTGCTTTTTGTTGAATTGCCGAAGGCGTTTCATATCCTTTTTTGCTGATTGCTTTCAGCAGGGCATCGGACAGCCCAAGTGATTTAAATGACATATAGTATTTTGATTATTGGAACGCTTCGGTTTTTGGATTCTTCGATTTTTAGAACCCTGAAACTATTACGCTTTGTATTTTTTAGACCGCTGCGCTTGGAGATAGTATATCGCGGCGCTTTTAGAATTCGGTCTTTTTAAAAACCATTAAAACTAAGAAGACGGTTTTAATAAGCGGCGAAGGTACGGTTATTTTTCTCCACGGTAATTTTTATTCATAAAACAATCAAACCCAAAACTTAAAAAATGCAAAAACCTAGTTTAAATATTTTTAGTATTTGGTTATAAAATTAATCTCCCTATATTTATAAGCAACTAACAACCAATCATCAAAATAATGAAACGACTATTACTCTTTGCAGTATTAGCTTGCGTTTCGTGGAGCAGACCCCCCAAAGCTTCTTCCCAAACACAAGAAGACACGCTAACAAATTTCACTTCGAAAATAGTTCCTATCGTTGAAGATACCTTTCGGCAAACAAGAATTTTTAATCAGCAATTAAAAAAAGAGAATGTTAGTCAAAATCTTTCATCAAAACAAGTTGCTGCGTTGAGCAGGGCCTATCAGGACAAGGCATTGTGGTTTAGGGAAATGCCTCATTTTAACCGAGACAGTACTGTTTTCTATTTTGATCAGGCTGCGTTACTCCTCCAAAATAGCCAGCCCCTTCAATATGAACAGTTGGCTGATTTATATCGTGATATCACAGACAGAGCCAATAGGTCTCATAACTTTAATGTAGTAGATTCACTTGCCCCCATAGGTTGGGGTTACTACGAAAAAATCCCGGAAAGCAAAAAAGATAAGGTATTGGGTTATGATTTATTGATCAATTGGGCTTTGATTAAAATTGTTAGAGGAGAGCCAAAACCAGGCCTTGAGCTTTTTGTAAAAGCTTTGGACTTGTTAAAAGATGATCCCCGACCTGAAATTCAACTTAAGATAATGAAAGATAAGGGTAGGTTCTATTATCAATATGGTTTGCCCGAAGAAGAGGAGTTAGGAGTGGAATTCATAAAGCAAAGTATGATTGGCTATCAAAAATCTGATTACCCGGACAAAAATGAAGCCCTGGTCAAATCCTATAAAGTATTGGCTTATTATTTTGGAGATTCAAACCGTGATGATTCCACGGATTTTTATATGAACCAATTTAAGGAGTTATTGCCACAACTCACCAATCCCTTTCATCATACTTGGTACTATTATTCAATGGGTAATAATCTAATTAACAGGGGAAAATGTGAAGAAGCAAAATCTTACCTGATTGAAACCATAAAACTGTTAGAGAAATACAACCTCACTACCATTGATACGTATCAATTTGCACATTCCCGTCTAGGAGATATTGCTATGGAAGAGGGCAGGTATAATGAAGCCATTGCCTATTATGAAAAAGCCAAAAATTCCTCCATTGCAATTAACACGAAGGCAAATACGGCCTATTTTATATGGAAATTATATAGTGTATATGAACTGATGGGAGATTACAAAAATGCGCTTAAAAACTATATTGAATATTCCGAGACCAACAATATCATTGAAGTAGAAAGAAACGAAAGAAGCCTTCGCGAAAATGAATTGCAAGTTAATGTTCTAAAACAGGATAAAGAGCTTGCTGTGGGTCAGCAAAAACAAACTATTTATAGTGTTGCCTTAGTTATTGGTGCTTTACTGCTCGGATTATTATATCGTAATTACAGACTTAAACAAAGAAATAACCGGAATCTAAAAGTACTAAATGGAGAACTAGCCGATAAAAATGTGTTGCTCGATAAACGCAATGCGGAAAACGAACTGCTGCTAAAAGAAATACACCACCGTGTAAAAAACAATCTAGAAATGGTGAAAAGCCTCATAGCCCTACAATCCGCAAAACTGGAAGATGGCGCCAGCAAGGAAGCCATGCTCGCCAGCCAAAATCGTGTGCAGAGTATGGGCATTATCCATCAAAAACTGTATCAGGGCGAAAATTTGGGCAGTATTGAAATGAAGGATTATTTTATAAACCTAGGCGAAGGCATTCTGGACACTTTTAATGCCGAGGAAAAGGTAAAAATTGAATGTGCAATGGACGATTTAAACTTGGACGTGGACACCGCTGTACCCATCGGACTTATTGTGAATGAACTCTTAACAAATGCCCTGAAATACGCTTTCCCAGAAGGAGTAAAAGGACAAATAAGCATAAGCCTTACCAAAAAAGACAACGATCTTTTATTAAAAGTCTCAGACAACGGTATTGGCAAAACGGAAGGTTCAAAACCAAAAGGCACAGGCTTTGGCACCCAGTTAATTCAATTACTTACACAACAATTGAACGGTACCATTTCCGAAGACCATAAAAACGGAACCGCAGTATTTTTCAACTTTAAAAACTTCAAAATAGCTTGATGGACAAAGCAATAAAAATATTGATCGTTGAGGACGAAATGGTTATTGCCGCCAATATTTCATTGCAGTTAACAGAGTTGGGCTATGAAGTAACCGGTATTTTGCCTCGCGGCGAAGAAGCCCTTTCACAAATAAAAATAGAAAGACCAGACATCTTGCTATTGGACATCCGACTTAAAGGCGAGATGGACGGTGTTGAAACCGCACAAGAAATTCAACGGTATTACAATATTCCTATTATCTATTTAACCGCCAATGCGGATGAAGCTCATTTTAACCGTGCCAAGGAAACGCATCCCTATGCTTTTATTTCAAAACCCTTCAAAAAATTGGATTTGCAGCGCGCTATTGAATTAACGGTTGATAGAATTTCATTAGAAAAACTTCAGAAAATGGGAATGGAAATAACTCAACAGCAACCAATGGAAATGCAACTGATTTCATTTTGAACGACCGTATTTTCGTACGTCATAACGAAAAGATGCTAAAAATAGACATTAAAGACATTTACTATATTGAAGCCGATCGCAACTATTGTCGCATTTTTTCACAAGGGCGTGAATATTTTTGGTAATGACCTTGAAGGATATTGATGAAAAACTTCCACAAAACCATTTTCTTAGAATTCACCGTTCCTATATTATCAATATTTCCCAAATAGATGAAGTTGCCGGTACGCACGTGGTTATTTCAAAAAAAGCCATCCCTATGAGCAAAGCGATGCGCACAGAACTGCTTAAACGTCTACAAACAATCTAGAAGACCTTTAGGTACGGAACACTTTTAAAACCCTCCAAAACAGGAAATTGATTTCTTAACTTCCTAAGTTAGATTATTGTCTCTCTTCCAGAAAAGCTTCGGCAACAAAAAACATCCCTTCGGACAGAAATCAAGCCTGTTCATCCTAAATCTCTTTTAATTTTCATTGATTATCAGTTACTTAGATGCACTCCCCAGAATTTTTTTTCAACTAACTAACCAATTTAAATCATTCAAAATTATGAAAAGAGTATTCTTTTTAGGACTTGCAATAGTCCTTTTAATGGCAGCTTGCCAAAAAGCCGAAAAGCGCTACACCCAGCAATCACCGGAAATCGACACCTACAAAAAAGTGATTGACGCCTATGAAAAACAGGACTGGGAAGCCTTAGCCAGCCATTATGCTGATACCGCAAAAATAATGAACAATGTCACTGAGGAAGAATGCACAACCATTGACCGAATTGGTAGCGATGGGCAAAGATGATGCTACACATTTTTCCAGTTGGGACTATGTGGATGGAGAATCGTGAATATGAAATGGTAGTGACCGATAAAGGCCAAACCTGGGTGAACTTTTGGGGGCTATGGGAAGGAACTTTGCCGCAAATAACAAAACATACGGCATTCCCACACACATCACAGCACAATTTGTTGATGGTAAAGTTGTGAAGGAGTTTGGCTATTGGGATCTTTCAAAAATTATGCTAGACATACAAGCCATGCAAGAAGCTAACAAAAACGAATCGGATGATACAATGGCTGAAGATACAGCTTCTAAATAATATTAAAAACAGACTTAAAATATTTTAAATCGCTTAGGTCTATAAATCGAAAAATAAATGAAAACAGTAGGCATTATAGGTGGTTCAGGCTTTATTGGAAGCTACATAACCAAGAAATTTCTGGAAGAAGGGTACAATGTAAAAGTATCTGTAACCGACATTAAAAAGAGCGAAAAGTATCAACATCTTTTTAATCTGGAAAATTCAGACAACCTCAACATAAGCGGATTAAAAGTGGAAGATTTGGAAATCCTTAAAGATTTTATCAGTGATTGTGAAATTGTGATCCACGGCGGTACGCCATTTCAACTGGACGTTAAAGATCCACAAACAGAGCTTTTTGACCCAACCATAAAAGGAACAGAGAATTTTCTTGAAGCCATCCAGCAAGCACCATTAATTGAAAATGTTGTTTTTATAGCTTCGGTCGCAGCGTATAACACCAACTTTCCATTGCCTGCAGGAGGTAAAAAGCCCCATGATACTTTTAGCGAAAAAGACACGCCATTTATGAGTGAAGAAAACCATCCGTATGCACAGGCAAAATTTATTGCAAATCAAACAGTGGAAAAATTCATAGCGAAAAACCCAAATCTTTCATTTGAAATCATTTCGGTTTCACCTGTGGGAGTTATGGGAAAATCGTTGTCAAATAGGGAAGATTCCACTTCAACTGGGTTGCAATTTCTGTTTAAAAACAAGATTGCCCCCAATCCATTTGTACAAATGCTCTATGATACCAACGCGGAAATGGCTTCGGTAGATGTTGCGGATGTTGCGGAAGCAGTTTTTAAAGCTGCTACAACTTCAGGATTGCACGGCAAAAACTATTTGTTGAGCAGTGAAAGCTATCCAGTTAGCGATATGAGCTTGATGCTGAACCACCAAGCCCCAAAAAACAAAGCAAGGGTGATTTATGAAAATACACTGGCCATGAACGATTTGGGAATGAAATTCAGACCCGTTCAGGAAACTTTAAACAATTATTCAAAGTAAAAAAACAGAATATTAACCATAAAAACACATACATAATGATCACAGTAATAATGCAGCATGAAGTAAAAGACTTTTCAAAATGGAAAGTAAATTTTGATGCCGATGAGCCCAACCGTTCCAAAGTGGGTGTTAAGCAATTGGGGGTTTATACCTCAGTTAAAAACCCAAACGATGTAACTATGATTTTTGAAGCCCCCAGTGTTGAAGTGTTAGAGACTTTCACCAGCGACCCACGACTTCAACAAGAAATGCAAAATGCAGGTGTAATTAGCGTTCCTGTTACCACTGTACTTAAAAAAATGTAACGCTAGAAAACATTAGGAAATAGCTAAACAAAAAGGGCTTAAAAACCCCCTCAATTATTAATAACAAATTAATTCTAACCAGTCAACCTTAGGTTGGCACAAATTTAAACATTATGAAAAAAGTATTACTTGTAGCATTGATGCTATGTACATTCATCAACTTCGCACAAAAAAAGAATGGAACTATTTACGTAGAACATCCAGCTATTACCACAGTAGAGGCCATGACACAAGCTTTTGTGAAAGGCGACACCCAACAAGTAGCGAGCTATCTGGCCGATGACTTTAGGGCCTATAACGGTACGAGTACCGACTCAAATGACAAAGGGCAGGATAAAGAAAGTTTTTCAAATTCAGCAAAGGGTTGGCACGACGCCCTTGATTATTTTTCAATAAGCCGTTCCCCGGGAGCGTATCCTGATGCATTGGAATACAAAGATGACAACCAAAAAGATGTTATGTGGGTACAGACCTGGGAAGACATGAAAGGCGTGCACAAAAAAACAGGCGTTAAGATAAACCAGCCTATGCATCGATTGTTTATCGTGAATAAAAACAATAAAATACAAACCATTATAACCTATAGCAACGACAATATTGGTTCAGAAATTCGCCAAAGTTTTAGCGACAGGAAGAATGGAACCATCTATAACCATCACGAAAACATAAATACTGTTCGTAAAATGATGTATGCCATAGAGTTCAATGATTGGGACAAAGCTTACAGTTTTTATGATAAAGATGTAGAGTTTGTAGATTCCAGTTCACCTACTATGGAAAGCATTTCCTTAACGGAACAAAAAGAAATAGACAAAAAGATTTTAGAGAAATATGATGTTTCCAGTATAGACATGGTAGGCTATCCAGACTATTTACATTATGAAATGGGTGATATGGGGGTAGTTCTTTCTTGGTGGAATATAAATTTTATCCGCAAAGCTGACAAAAAAGCGATTACCATGCCAATTCATTATCAAATGAATTTTAATGAAGAGGGGAAAATCACTTCAGAAACAGCCTACTACAACGCGAAACTATTAGACTAATGAAAAACTTTGCGCCTTCGCGGCTTTGCGTGCAATTTTTCGCTCGTAGAGCCGCAAATTCGCCAAGCACTAAATATGAAGAAAATTAACCCGTTTCCGCCTCAGGCAGAGACACAAATTAACCATTATGAGAAAAATAATTTTTACAATGCTTTTATTGCCTTTTTTAGCAATATCGCAAAACGATACAGAATACGGCGTATTCGAAACTGCAAACATTACTCCAAACCCAGCGCAAGTAACCCAGTTTGAAAAGGGGTTAGCAGAACACAATAAGAAGTATCACGGCGAGGGACCTTACGGAGTAAGAGTTTATTGGGTAGCAAACGGACCAAATACAGGTAGTTACCATTGGAGTATGGGACCGTTTCCGTGGAGCTCTTTAGACAATAGACCTGCCCAAAAAGATGGTCATGACAACGATTGGAATAAAAATGTAGCGCCTTACACGACTGTGGGAAGTGGCGCCCAAAGCTACTGGCGCAGTCATCCTGAACTTTCGCGTTTTCCAAAGGATTTTACCATAAAAAATATGTCAGTGGATTATTGGGACATAAAAAGAGGTAAATATGAAGATGCCATGAAACTTGTTGAAAAAGTCAATAAAGTGTACACCGCAAAAGCGCCCGATGAAATTTGGGGTATCTATACCAACGAATTTGGAAGTACCAAGGAAGGAAAAGACTTAGCAGTAATTTCTTTTTTTGACAAATCTGCTTGGTTGGGCCAAGACAATAGCATAGCAAAAAAATATGACGAAATGAATGGAGCCGGAAGTTGGAATCAATTTTTAAAAGATTGGATGGATGTAACCAATGGCGGCGAAACCGAAATTTGGATTTTCCGTCCAGATTTAAGTGGTATTAGTGGCGATGTAAAAGTTGCCAATTAAAAATAGAGGAAAGAAATTTAATGTACGGTATGGCAATGCTGTGCCGTGCATTTCACTTTAAAAGAATTCATCTAAAAACAAGATTATGAAAACTAACGCAGCGTCTTGGAGCAAAGAAGAACTGAAAATATACATCCTTCTGTTGTGCGCTAAAGCAGATCAAATTGAGAACGATGAGGAATTAAAGCTCATAAAACTCAAAACTTCCGCTGAAATTTTCGATGAAATGTATCGAAAATTACAAAATGATGACGAAGATGAGAGTCTAGAAAAAATTCAAGAAGCCTTAGAATGGCATCAATATTCCGAACTGGAACTATGCCACCTGAAAAATGAAATTCAACAAGTTTTCGCAGCAGACCGAAAGATAGCCAGGCCTGAAAGTAATCTTGGGAGAATTTTGGAAAATATAATTTATTAAGAAAAAGAACAGCAGGAAAAGACGCCTAGTTCAAAAAAACCATAAAGTCAGATGAAAATAAAAATACTTAAACTTCTAATCTTTCTATGTATGGGTGTATCTACATTAAATGCCCAAAAAAATGACCCCCATGGGAGTGCTGATTCACATATAACGGGAATGCCTTCAGAAAAAATATTGATGGTTTTAGATATTACGGTGAACGATTCAATTCAATACCAGCAGTATCGGACAAAAGTGGAACCTCTTATTGAAAAATATGGCGGAATCTATTTGGTGCGTTCAGGTGGGATGGCGTTTGACTCGGAACCCGATCGAAAAGTTATACCCGTAGAAGGAAACTGGAACCCCAATAGATTCATTATTCTGGAATGGGAATCCATTGAACAACTTCAGAATTTTACAGCTTCCGAAGAATACAAAACTGTCGCGAAATTAAGGGAGAATTCGGCTTCAACAAAATCAATTATCGTAAAGAAATATCAATAAAAAGATATAAGAACAAACGCCTAAATTACAAATTTCAGGTATTCAAATCATTACTAAAATGGCAACCACTTTAAAATACTATTCGCTGATATGGCTTGCCTTCAGTTTTATGCAAATAAATCAAGCTGTTAGCCAAAATTCCGATGCAATCAAAAAATCACAAACAACAAGCGCAACAATAAAAGTTTACACCCAAGACGAAGCAGATGTTAAAGCAACCATCGAACAATTTTTAATTGTGGCAGGCAATTACAATTTGGATGCTATGGCAGAAATGATGTCAGATAATGCAAATCTAGCAACCGTAAGATTAAGGGACGGCAAATGGAATACCGAAAACAAGTTGATGAGTGAATATTTTGAAGCGGGAAAAAACAGAACAAATCGTCCTTATTTTGAACCCGTAAAAGAATACACAATCCACGTAAGCGATGGACATTTGGCATTCGTAAAAGCCGATGCTATTTTACATGCTTTTGGAGTTCCGCTTTTGATCAACATTGATTATTTCACATTGATAAAGGAAAATGAAGCTTGGAAGTTTATCAATATTTCGTTCACCTCCACCCGTATTCCAGAAGCTGAAAGAATTTACGACCCAATCGTCTTCGCTAAAAGTTATGCACAGGCATGGTGCAGCAAGAAACCCGAGTATGTAGCTATGTTTTATGCCGAAGATGGTTCATTGAATATAAATAACGGTACTCCCGCTGTTGGCAAAGCAGCAATTACCCAATCTGCCAAAGCCTTTATGGATGCGTTTCCGGATGATATGGTTGTAGCTTTTGACAGTTTGGTAAAAACTCCAAAAGGTGTTGAATTCCATTGGACCTTGAGAGGAACCAACACAGGACCCAATGGTACTGGCAAAAAAGTAAACATAAGTGGGTTTGAACTTTGGCAATTGGATGACAACGGTTTGATAAAAGAATCTAAAGGGACATTTGATGCTGAAGAATATAGCAGGCAGATTAAATATGGTATTAAAGACTAAAATAAAATTAACTAAAAAACAATCAGAAATGAAAATACCAAAACTTAAAACACTCGCAATCCCTTTGATAGCAGCAATTTCACTATCAAGCTGTAACGAAAAAACCAAAACTGAAACAACAGTAGAAAAATCTGAACCAACCGAAACCGTCGTGGTGAATGAAACCCCAGACTATTTTCTGCTTCGCCCCGAAGTGGAAAAAGCGTATGGCTATTCGCATGCAGTAAAAATTGGCAACGACATAAAAATCTCTGGTGCTGTAAGTATGGACGATGAAGGCAATCCAACAGCTGTTGGCGATTTAGAGCAACAAATGAAAAACTGTTATACCGATTTAGATAAGATTCTAAAACACTACGGCTGCACTTTTGACGATGTGGTTGTTGAAAATGTGTTTACTACCAATATGCCCAAGTTTTTGGAAGTTGCAGCGTATAGAGAAAAAATCTATAAAAATCACTTCCCCACAGGTTCTTGGCTTGGTGTAAAAGAACTGGCGCTTCCAGAATTTATGATTGAAATAGAGTTGGAAGTGCATAAAGCGAAATAATAGTTATAAAACATTAAAAAAACAGATTATGAAAACACTTAAAATTTCTCTTCTTTTAATAGCGCTATTTATGATTAAAAGTAGCGCATATTCCCAAGAAAATAAATCCGACCAGAAACTACAATACAAAACTGGCGACCCCGCAGAATGGCCGCCCGAACTTGATGCCGTAGTGGCCGCTCCAAAAAATCATAAAATTCTTTTGGAAAATGACAAAGTAAGGGTTCTTGAAGTCACTTTAGGTCCTAGTGAAAAAGAGGCCCTGCACCACCATCGTTGGCCAAGTGCATTGTACATTCAGGAAGCTGGCGATTTCATTGATTACGATGGCGATGGCAACGTGATTTTTGATTCACGCCAGCTCTCAGAGCCCTTACCCATGCCATTTACAATGTACAAAGATCCAGAAGCACCACATTCAGTGGTGAATTTGAGCCAAACAAGTCCAATACGTTTAATTCGGGTAGAGATAAAACAAGAAAACACGAATAAAAATTTGGAACTTATTGATGGGCTGTACAAAGCTTTTGCAGTTGGTGACATTCCCACAGTGCTCGCTGGAATGGATCCAAAAATTGAATGGAACGAAGCTGAGGGTAATTCACTTGCAAAAGGAAATCCTTACATAGGTCCAGATGCTGTTTTAAATGGTGTCTTTATTCCTCTTGGCGAGATGTATGACGGTTTTATATTGAAGAATATTAAACTTCACGATATGAGCAATAATCAAGTACTTGCCACATTGCGATATGAAGCTACAGTAAAAGCCACAGGTAAAAAATTTGATACACAAGTAGCGCATCTTTGGACATTGAAAGACGGAAAAATAATAGCATTTCAGCAGTATGTGGATACTAAAAAATTGGCAGACGCGGAAAAGAAATAAAATTAACAAAAGCCAACTATATAAATGAAGTTGGCTTTTGTCAATCAACTTAAAATTACATTATGATAACAGCGCTCATCACAGGAACAAGTAAAGGCATTGGCCTTGAAACAGCATTGGCATTTGGTCGTGCAGGCTATAAAGTGTTTGCCACCATGCGTAACCCCGAAGCAGCTTCAGATTTTAAGCAAAAAATTAAAAATGAATCTTTAGACATCACAATATCTAAAATGGATGTCGATTCTGATGCTTCCGTAAAGCAATGTATGGATGATATCATTCAAAAAAATGGTCCGGTAGATGTTCTCGTCAATAATGCAGGAATAGAACGTCACGGTTCTATAGAAGAAATGTCGATGAACGATTTTCAATCCGTTATGAACACCAATTATTTGGGGGTATTAAGATGTACAAAAGCCTTGCTACCACATATGCGAAAAAATAAAAATGGTTGCATAATTAATGTCGCTTCAATATCTGGTCATATTGCCAATAGTCCGTTGGGTGCTTATGCCGCAAGCAAATTTGCGCTTGAAGCTATCAGTGAAGCTTTGGCACAAGAAGTAAAACCCTTTAACATTAGGGTTGCTATCGTAGAACCCGGCATCATCAATACCGAAATGGCTGCTGATATTTCAGTCAATGGCAACTCCATCTATCCACATTCAAAACGTCAAGCTGGTCTTTTCAAAGCAGCATTAAAAACGCCAACGCCACCTTCACTTGTGGCAGACAAAATTTTGGAAATTTCAGACAGTAACACATGGAAATTAAGGCATCCTGTTGGTCCAGATGCAGAACCGTTTATGGCATGGCGAGCCTCCTTGACAGATGAACAATGGGTAGACTGGAATGCTTCAAGTGATGACGATTGGTATAATGCAGTTGAAAAGGATTTTGGATTGAATGCGAGGTAGATTTCCTGAAAATCGATGATTTCAATAAGAAATAAACACATACAAATATGGGTCAGCCGAAAACCGATTAGAGTAGGCATTAATGTAAATACACTAAAATGAAACAAACCGTTATAGGCCGACATAAAGTCGGAAATTTTGACAAATGGCTTAAAGGCCATCAAGACCGAGTAAACTTATTTGCTCCTGCCGTATCCAGTTTTAGGACATTTCAAGATTCAGATGATCCTAATTCCATACTCATAGTTTTTGAAGATGCTGATTTAGAAATGCTTGGTGCCATCATCAACGATCCAAAGACCAAGGCAAAGAAAGACGAACATACGGTATTGGAACCAGTTATATTGTCAATGCAGGTTTCTACGTAGAATGAATCTTAACTTCCCAGTAGCATCTTTCTTAAAAAAGATGTTATTGGGAGTTAATTCGTTTGCTCCCAATAAAACGATCAATGGTAATCAAAAAATTTGAAGAAATGAGTATTTATCAAATTAATTATAGCCTAACCTTATGATAAAACTCTTTCGTAACATCCGCCAAAACCTTCTCGCAGAAGGCAAAACAACAAAATACTTCAAATATGCCATCGGTGAAATCATCCTAGTGGTGATTGGGATTTTGATTGCGTTGAGTGTTAACAATTGGAACCAAGAAAATAAAGACCGTAAACTAGGTGAAGATTATTTATTAAGAATTCATCGCGATCTAGTGCAGGATACTATTAGCTTCCGACAAATAATCATTTCTAATAATGCATTGAGAGAAGATATCAAAAGGTTATTTGATACTTTATACCATGGGGTTCATACTATAAAGCAAGTTAAATATATGGGCTCAATCTATGATAGCGCATTAGATCAGGTTTTCTCTCCAAATGATAATACCTACAAAGGCATGATAAGCTCAGGAACATTGGGACTGATTCAAAACATAGAATTAAAAGAAGAAATTGTTGATTTATATAGTGAATATGACCAAAAGAAAGCATTGTTTACTGGCATAGGTCAATGGATGATTACAGTTGCTACAGCAGAGACTATTCAAACAGATTTTATTAAATTTAATGATGGTGTTTCAGATATTTTCACAAAACCTGAAATGCTAAATGAAAATGATTTTTCTTTTTTAAACGACAAAGAAGATCCAAGGTTTAAAATGTTTGTAAAAGCCATTTCTGCAACAGCTTTTAATCAGAGTGCCAGCAATGGCTATTATCTTGAATTAATACATAGCTGTGAAACCGTTTTACAGCATATTGATCAAGAATTGAATTAAAGCCTAAGTTATGATCAAACTCTTCCGTAACATCCGCAAAAACCTTCTCGCAGAAGGCAAAACCACAAGATACCTTAAATACGCAATCGGCGAAATTATACTTGTGGTCATTGGGATTTTGATTGCTTTGAGCATTAACAATTGGAATGAACATAGAAAATTAAAAATTGAAGAAGTAAAAATTATAAATCGTTTAATTAAAGAAACCAAAAAGGATATTTTCTTTTATAAATCAAGAATTGACGGCATTAATAAAGATGTGGAAATCTATAAAAATTTCCTTTTGATTGGCGAGGGAAAGGCCAATGACTCCATACTAAACATAAAGTTATTAAAAAATTTTGTATTTGATTCGACTTGGGCATATGAATCTTCCGTCGTTAAAAATAATTCGAATACCATTGAAATGATGGAATCTAGTGAAATTCAAGAAAAACTACAAGAAGTTTTTTTTCAATATGAATATGTAGATAAAACCCTTTCAATAGACAATAATTTGAAAATGAATCAAGGGACTCCACTCAATATAAAATATTATAAGTCACTCTACATACCCAATCCAACTTTGCCATATTCTCATTTTAAGAATATGCTATCAGATCCTCAAGTTCTTGGCACTTTAAACACTTTTATAAATATGGATTTATATTCAATAGACAAAATTGAAAAAATGCAGAAAACATTATCGGAGTTTTTAGAACTTCTAGAAACCTATTCAAATGAAACCGACCAATGATTAAACTATTTAGAACTATCCGCCAAAACTTTCTAAATGAAGGAAAAACCAGCAAGTATCTAAAATACGCCATAGGTGAAATAGTATTGGTAGTTATTGGTATTTTGATTGCGTTAAGCATTAATAACTGGAACGAAAACCGGAAAGCAAAAATTCAGGAAATTAGTCAGCTTAAAGGTATACAGGAAGATATTATATTAGATCGTAACGATGTAGATTGGAATACAAACTTCCACAATGAGGCTATAAACTCTGAAAAAGAATTGCTAGACTATATAATGAGTTCAAATAGCAAACCAAAAGATAGCATTGCCTATGAAATTGCACTGGGCACCCCCATTATACTTACCCTTCACGAATCTTCCTTTACCAATTTAAAGAACACTGACCTAAATGCAATTACAAACAAAAAACTCAAAAAACAGATAGCCAACTATTACGATAACTTTTCAAAAACAATATTAAAGATTGAAAACGACTTGATTGATTATCAATCCTACTCAATAGTAAGACCTTATTTTCTTAAGTATTTTCATTATAAAAACAAGGCAGCTTTAGTTGAAAATTTCAACACTAACAGCGAGGATTATTATTCACCAATGGCGCAGCGCAACAAATTAATTCTTGCAGACACCTTGGGACTTAAAAATGACGAAGAATTTAAAATTGTATTGGCAGAAACAATTCGGTTCACTAGTTATAAAATTCAATTTTACAAAGAATTTTCAAAGAGAATCAATGAATTAAATGAAGCCATCAAGGAAGAACTCAAAAGAATAGAATAAAAAGATGATAAAACTCTTCAGAAACATCCGCCAAAACCTTCTCAATGAAGGCAAAACCACCAAGTATCTTAAATACGCCATTGGCGAAATCATCCTCGTGGTAATTGGGATTTTGATTGCATTAAGCATTAATAACTGGAATGAGGATAGAAAATCTAGAAAGCAAGAAGTGAAATATCTAAATAATCTGCGAGCAGATATTGAGCTAGAACTTAAAAACAACGATAGCATGAGTAATTATAGAGCAGTAACTGCTAAAGCAGCTGCTCGGATGCTCGATTTTAAAACACTCGAAACCGCATCTGACGTACTGGCACTGGAACAGACCATTCAACAAGTTTATGCTAGGGTGAGCTTTATCCCAACAAACAATACTTACAAAGAACTAATCAGTTCCGGCAATCTAAATTACATTACCAACGATTCTATTAAGGATAATCTGTTAGAACTTGATAAAATCTATGTGTCCATTGCGCTTTTCGAAAATCATATGTATCGCGAATATGAAGAGTACCTCTATAATGTTTCTGTATTTAATGGGGAGATGCTCAATTTATTGAACATTCAAAAAACAGTCGCAACTGGAATACTGGCTTATAACGAACCTTCGCAAATTCCAATCGATACTACAATCCCTGATTATAATAACTTACTGAAGAAAAAGGAATATAGAAATGGGTTAAAACTTTCCGCGATGAACAATGTAGGGCTAAAAAATTATCATGCCGCAATGACCATTCACCTCCAAAAATTGATTGAATTGATCGATGATGATTTAAAAAAAGATTCAAACAATGATTAAAATTTTTAGAAACATCCGCAAAAAACTTTTAAAAGAAGGCAAAACTACCAACTATCTCAAATATGCCATAGGCGAAATCATTCTTGTGGTAATAGGTATTTTGATAGCGTTGAGTATCAATAATTGGAATCAAAACAGAAAAGATGCCAATGAGGGAAAAGCAGTTTTAGAAAGTTTATTAGAAAATCTAAGTGTAGCAAAAAAGCAGTCAGAAGAATTGATTTCTGAAGAAGACACTTTAAAAGTAAGACTTATAAGAATTCTTAGAATTGATTCGAACCATCCTTCAACAAACGCTTCATTAATTCCCGATTCAATTTTTGTAAGTGCAGTATGGGACTTAAACAGCGACCAGCCAACTTTTAATGCTTATAACAATTTAAAAAACACCAATAAGCTGAGTTTAATTAAAAGCAAAAAAATAAATGAAAAGTTTACAGAATTGGAATTTCGTCTAAAGAGGCTCAACGATATACTTGCAGACCGATTAAGTGTCCATCAAATTCGAGTAGATGATATTTTGGAAAACGATATAAATTTCATTCCGTTAATAAAATCCAACATACCTACTATTAATATTGAAGGCGAGCCAAAAAACAACTATGAAGATTTATTAAAAATTAAAAGAGTTAGAAATCTCTTGGGAATGAAATTGACCTTTACCCAAGATGTGATTAATTATCGAGAAAATCTGGATACAGAAATTAAGCACTTAATTGTTTTAATTAAAACCGAATTGAACAAATGATTAAACTCTTTAAAAACATCCGACAAAAACTTTCTAAATGAGAAAAAGCTAACAATCAATAACTATATTATGAAAAGGAAATTACTATTCTTCAGCTTAATCGCAACGCTTCAACTAAGCGCCCAGGACTATCAAAAAATCCACAATAAAGCTATATTGGTGGACACCCACAATGATTTTCTAACCCAAACCATGGAGAAGAATTTTGTTTTCGACACCGATTTAAAAGGCAAAACCCACAGCGACCTCAACAGGATGAAGAAAGGTGGCGTAGATGTGCAATTCTTTTCAGTTTGGAGCGATGGCAAACAGCTAAATCCGTATGCTTATGCCAACCGTCAAATAGATAGTTTGGATGCCGTTATAAAACGAAATCCTGATAAAATTGTGAAAGTCGCCAATTCAAAAGAACTTTTAAAGGCTGTTAAACAGAAGCAAAATTGCGGCATTAATTGGCTTGGAAGGCGGGCATCAATTTGAGAACGATTTGAGCAAGCTTGAAGCGCTTTACAATCGCGGTGTTCGCTATATCACACTTACGTGGAACAATTCTACTCCTTGGGCAACAAGCGCTTCCGATGAAACCAATCCCGAAGGCGCGAAAAATTCCGAAGGAAAAAAAGGGCTTACGGCTTATGGGAAACAAGTAATTCAAAAAATGAACAGTTTGGGGATGTTAGTAGATGTTTCGCACGTTGGGGAGCAAACCTTTTACGATGTAATCGCCACGACCACAAAACCCATTATCGCTTCACATAGTTCCGTATATGCCCTCTGCCCGCATAAGCGAAATTTAAAGGACGATCAAATTAAAGCCATTGCCAAAAATGGGGGTGTAATTCAGATAAATTTTAACTCGGGATTTATAGATCCATCTGTGGATGCAAGGGAAAGTGCATTTCTTGAAAAACACAAAACCGAAATAGATTCATTAACGCAAACTGGGATGAATCCATTTATCGCACAAGAAAGTATCTACATAAAATATGCAGATGAATCTCAACAACTCCGTGCACCTTTCGATTTTGTTATTCAACATATAGAATACGTCATCAATTTGGTAGGCGTGGATTATGTTGGTATCGGTTCTGATTTTGATGGCATTTTTCTACCACCAAAACAGTTGGATGATGTTACCGATTATCCTATGATTACAAAAGCATTATTGGAAAAAGGCTATAGCGAAAAAGATATCGATAAAATTCTTGGCGGAAATCTGCTGCGAGTTTTAAAGACAAATGAAATAAAATTTAATTAATGTGAAAGTCAAAATACCGCAAAACCAAACCTGCAAAGTCTTTTTTTCGACCTAGTTGGTTTAAACACCAAATAATACCTCTTTGATAACGATTTGCTATGCTTCGGAAAGTTTTGAAGCCTTTTTATCCTAACCTTCTGGTTTACAAATTATTAATTATCTAGGTTTACGTATCCCCTAAATTATTTGATATCAATTATCTACATGTCGCCATTTAGATAAAACCAAATTTGGAATATGCCGAGTTGTTATATTTTCAATTTGGGCATTCAATCAAGTTTATACTAACCTGCAAGGCCTTTTTTCAACCATTTAGATTTACCTGATAATGAACCACAACAATGAAGACCTACAAGGTTCTTGAAACCTTGTAGGTCAGGCCAGATAAAAAATTACAGGACAACCAACCAAAACCAACAATATGCCAACCGATGAAAAAAGAGTACAAAAAAAATTCAGCAGATATCTTACTGAAAATTCCGTAACAAGATATTTCACATTTTCTGCACTCTATGTTGCGCAAGGAATCCCAGAGGGCATTACCTATTTTGCGATTCCGGCATGGCTGGCTATGAATGGTAAGTCTCCTCTAGAAATTGCCGCTTTTCTCGGAGTGATAGGTATTCCATGGAGCTTTAAAATTTTAATTGCACCGCTAATGGACCGTTATACAATATTATCAATGGGTAAAAAACGTCCTTGGGTAATTTTTGGCCAATTAGGTTTAATAATAAGTTTTTTGTGTATTGGCTTAATTCCCGATCCCTTGAACAATTCAATTGGGTTGATGACCGCTGGATTTTTCATAAGTTTTTTTGGAGCTTTTCAAGATGTGGCAACAGATGGAATGGCCGTGGATGTTATTCCAATTAACGAACAAGCCAGAGCAAATGGATTAATGTGGGGAACTAAAATAGTGGGGACCTCATTGGCTTTAGTGGCCGGTACAGCACTTATAAATTCCTTCGGTTTTACAACAGCTATTTCTTCACTATCAGTTGCAGTCGCAATCATCATGTTTGTTCCTATTCACTTCAGGGAACGTCCAGGCGAAAAATTGATGCCATGGACACTAGGTGAAGCAGCTCATGATTCTAAACAAACACAGTTGCGAAGTTGGATGCACATATTTAAAAGTCTATATAAAGTGGTTAGTCTAAAATCAAGTCTTGTTTTTAGTATTGGTGTTTTGGCGACTGGCATGATGTTTGGCCTTATGGATACACTTTTGCCAATATTCACCATTCAAGAATTAGGCTGGACCAACACTTCTTTTTCAGAGGTGTTCTCCATAACAACAATAATTGGTGGATTTTTAGGAATGTTTTTAGGTGGTTATCTGGTAGATTATTTTGGAAAAATAAAAATGCTTACGCTCTATTTAGCAATCATCACTTTTTTGATTGTATCCTTTGCGTTCATGACCAATTTATGGAGCAATAAAATAGTGATGTATGCTTTTATTCTAACCTACTATACTTTTTATACATTTTTATGTATTGCTGTATTTGCATCTGGCAATGCATTTATGCTGGAAAACGGTTGCCGCTACACAATTCACACTTTATATGGCCATATCAAATATGGGACGTGCTGCAGGAGCAGCATCATTGGGAATTCTAAAAACAAATTACAGTTGGGAAATTGTATTTTTAATCATAGCAATTATGCCAGTAATTATGGCGATATTCATACAATTTATACATTTTGACAACCACAGAACTAAAGTTGACAGCTTTGTAATTTTAAACCACACCTTGGTGGCACCACCAGTACTAAAAGACTAATATCATGAAAAAAATAATTTTCACTATCACCATTGCAGCCTGTTTTTTGACTAGCTGCAAAAACAATGCTGATGATCCAAAAACGAATACTGAAGAAACACCTACTTCTAACTATTTCGATTACTCTAATAGCGATGACCAAATTACGGGCGGCATCAAAATGATTCCGATTACCACGCCAAAAGGCACTTTTAATGTGTGGACAAAGCGCATGGGCAACAACCCAAAAATGAAGGTTTTATTGCTACACGGCGGGCCCGGCTTTACACACGAGCTTTTTGAAAACTTTGACGGTTATCTTCCAAATGCAGAAATAGAATACATCTATTATGACCAGCTGGACAGTTATTACAGTGATAAACCAAACGATTCTACCCTTTGGACTACCGAACATTTTGTGGAAGAAGTGGAACAAGTGCGCAAAGCATTAAATCTTGACAAAGACAACTTTTACTTGCTCGGCCAATCATGGGGTGGAATTTTGGCAATGGAATATGCATTGAAGTATCAGGACAATCTGAAAGGATTGATTATTTCAAATATGATGGCGAGTATTCCTGAATACGAAACATATGCCGAAGTTTTGGCAGCCAAATTACCACCTGAAGTTTATAAAGAAATTAAAGAGATGGAAGCCAAAGAAGATTTTGCAAATCCCAGATATGCTGAATTGGTGATGAAACACATTATTACACCGAACACATTCTTCGCATACCTTTGGATGAATGGCCCGAATTTATCAATCGCTCTTTTTCACACCTTAACCCAAATATTTACATCTATATGCAAGGCTACAGCGAATTTGGCGTAACCGGAAATGCAACTTTAAAAGGCTGGGATGTTTCCGATAGATTAAAGGAATTAAAAATCACCAACCTTGATGATTGGCGGAAAATATGACACCATGGATCCAAAATATATGGAATGGATGAGCACCCAAGTGAACAACGGACGAAGTCTAACTGTCAATTCAGGGCACATGTCACATTACGATGATCCCGAAACCTATTTTCCGGGATTGATAAAGTTTATAATAGATGTAAATGATGGCTCATTTTAAGCAATAACTAAAATACTAAAAACCAACCATGCTTACAAAACTCGGAGAAAACTGCACAATTTTATTTCAAAAATACATGCCAAATGCATTCGTTTTTGCAATGTTACTAACACTATTAACTGGATTAATAACATTTGTATTGGTTGGATGCTACACCGTTAAAAATCATTCAAGCGTGGTATGATGGGTTTTGGTCTTTGTTGGAGTTCGGGATGCAAATTGTATTAATTATCATTACCGGATTTGCCATTGCATTGTCACCTTTCGTCAATAAAGGTATTGATAAACTAACTAATTATATTAAAACACCACGACAGGTATATTTTTTCGTGGTTTTCCTGGGGCTTTATTATCACTTGTAAGTTTTGGGTGGATTGTAATTACATGCGTCTTGGCAAGAGAATTAGCCATTCGTATTAAAGGCGTCAATTATCCGTTTTTAGTGGCCTGTGTCTATTTTAGTGGTGGTAGTTGGGTAACAGGTCTTTCGAGTTCCATTCCGCTGTTGTTGGGCACTGATAAAAATTATTTAATTGAAGCTGGAGTTTTATCAGAAATCATTCCAACTTCATATACATTGGGTTCAGCTTTAAACATTGCCATGATGGTCCTGTATGTATCTTCGCACCTTTAATGATTATTCTCCTTATTCCGAAAACGAAAAACATTAAACAGTTGGATGATATGCTGGAAGACAAAACGGGGAAAAAAGAGCTTTCAATAAAAGATGAAGCCTTAAGCATCAACTTATCATATAAAACCATTTCCGATAGATTGAACAATGGCGTTGTTCTTCAAATTCTCATTGTGCTGATGGGATTGACTTATATTATCTTTCACTTTTACACTAATGGTTTTCAATTGAATTTCAACATCATGATTTTCATTTTTTTGATAATTGGATTGGCATTGCACAAAACACCTATGCGCTATGTGATTGCGATGAAACGCTCTAGTAGTAATATTTCTGGGATTTTATATCAATATCCATTTTATGCAGGCATTATGGGTATTATGCTCTATACAGGTTTAGGCGAAAAACTTGCAGAACTCTTAGCATCAGTTGCGACCATTGAAACCTATCCATTTTATGCTTATATCACAGGAGGAGTGGTCAACTTTGCTATTCCTTCAGCTGGAGGCGAATTTGCAGTGGTCGGTCCAAGTATTATCAATGCCGTAAAAGAAATTGGTGCCGGATTGCCAGCAAATGAAGTCACAGAAATGATTTCAAGAGCTTCATTATCAATTGCGTATGGCGAAAGCCTATCTAATATATTACAGCCCTTTTACTTATTACTTGTATTTCCAATTATGGGAAGCGGAATCAAAATTCAAGCACGCGATGTGATGGGTTATTTGGTCATTCCATTTATTGTACTCTTTATAATTGAATCCATATTAGTAACATGGATGCCGATTTAATTTTTAATAATAAAATTCTGTGCATAAAAAAATTCATGCTTTACAAAGTGCACAAAAAGGAAAAATAGTGGTTGATCTATTTATAATGAGAAAATAATATTATGATTCAAAAAGAAGAAGGATTAAAAAGAAGAGTTGGTTTATTAGGGTTATCGGGGAATGCCGTTAACATTATTATTGGGTCTGGTATATTTGTTTTACCCGTATAAACGAAATTTAAAGAAAGATCAAATAAAGCCATTTGAAGTAGAAACCATTCCAATCAACTAACTAATAACCAATGATACCAAAAACCAACCGAATTGAATCCATTGACGTCCTACGGGGTGTTGTGATGGTCATCATGGCCTTGGACCATGTGCGGGATTATTTTCATTATGGGGCTTTTTTTTCAGATCCAACCAATCTGGAAACCACGACTCCAGCACTTTTTTTCACCCGCTTCATTACACATTATTGCGCACCCGTATTTGTGTTTTTAGCAGGAACATCAGCGTTTCTGTATGGAAGAAAAAAATCAAAATCGCAGCTTTTTAAATTTCTTTTTTCTCGGGGAATCTGGCTTATTTTTTTGGAAATAGTCGTCAATAATCTAATTTGGACCTTCGATTTTACTTATAGCCTTCAGATTTTTCAGGTAATATGGGCCATCGGTTTCAGTATGGTCTGCCTTTCGTTTCTCATCTATTTACCAAAGAAAATTATTCTTATAATAGGAATTGTTCTGGTTGCTGGACATAATTTATTGGACGGCTTTGTGATGCAAGGTAAAACCTTTGAGGCCATCATTTGGTATCTATTACACCAGGAAAACGGTTTGGTTTTCGAGCCAAATTCTTTGGTTATATTACATTATCCACTAATTCCATGGATAGGACTAATGGCTTTGGGTTATTTGTTCGGTACATTTTATCAAAAGGATTTTAATGCAATGGTTCGTGGAAAATGGCTATTAATTTTAGGCTTTGGCGCCCTAATCACATTTTTTGTTTTAAGGGGACTGAATGTTTATGGCGATTTGGTTCCGTGGACAATTCAGGATACAGCAACTAAAACGATTCTTTCGCTATTTAATGTAACCAAATATCCACCTTCGTTATTATATCTGTGCATCACAATGGGTCCTGCATTTCTGTTCCTTTTCATTTTTGAAAATACCAAAAACAAATTGACGGATTTCTTTTTGGTCTTCGGAAGGGTTCCCCTATTTTACTATTTCCTCCATGTTTTTGTGATTCATGTTTTAGCAATTGTAGGCATGATGATTTTTGGTGGTAATTGGCATTTTATGATATTGACAGCAGAAAATTTTAGTAATGCTAGCCTCGCAACTTATGGCTATTCCCTTTTTGTAGTTTATCTGGTTTGGATTGGCGTAGTGCTTCTACTCTACCCTATTTGCAAAAAATATATGATTTATAAAGCAAACAATAAAGATAAATGGTGGTTGAGCTATTTATAACGTAAAAGTAAAATTATGATTAACCAAGATGAAGGATTAAAAAGAAGAGTTGGCGCACTGGGTTTATCGGCTAACATCATTAACATTATTATTGGCTCTGGTATTTTTGTACTACCTGCAATTGTAGCTAGTTATATGGGAGCATCTAGCATCATTGCTTATGTTTTTTGTGGATTGTTAATGGCTATGATAATGCTTTGTTTTGCAGAAGCTGGCAGTAAAGTAACAAACACCGGCGGACCCTACACCTATATTGAAACCGCTTTTGGTGATTATCTTGGCTTTGTTGCTGGTATTTTTGCCGTTGGAAGTAATTTGTTTGCAGATGCCGCTGTCTCTAATGCGCTAGTAAATGTTGTTGCCTCGGCATATCCCATATTTGAAAATGGATGGCCTCGGTTTTTGTTTTTATTTATTCTTTTTTACGGTCTAGTTTACATAAATGTAATTGGCTTAAAACAAGGGATGGGTTTAGTGAAGTTTAATACCATCGTTAAGCTAATACCTTTGCTTTTACTTATTTTCATAGGCTTTAAGGATGTTTCCTTAAGCAATTTGTATTTTCAACATTTTCCGAGTGTTAAAACTTTAGGTGAAACATCCCTTATTCTATTTTTTGCTTTTCAAGGCTGCGAAACGGGAATTATTGTTGGCGGAGAGGTTATTAACCCAAAACGCAATATTCCAAGGGCTATTTTAATAAGTATTGTAACAGTTGTGGTTGTTTATGCATTAATCCAGACAGTTTCTCAAGGTGTTTTAGGCGAGGCTTTGCCAAATTTTAAAGCAGCTCCACTTGCTGAAACCGCTAGGGTAGTTTTTGGTCCTTTTGGATATATACTTTTAATTGTTGGCGCAGTTATTTCGATGTTTGGTTATATGAGTGGGACCATTCTGAATAGCCCGAGAATAGTTTACGCACTTGCTAGGGATAAGGTAATCCCGATAAATGCATTATCTAGAATTCACAAATCTTTTGCTACACCACACATTGCCATTATTTTATATGCAACTATCGGTTTTATCTTAGCTGTTACAGGCAGTTTTGAACAATTAGTGATTATTGCAAGTAGCGCTATGTTGATTCTTTATTTAGGAGTAGCACTTTCTGTAATTAAGTTGCGCAATTCTAAAGAGCAATATTCTGGAGGGTTTAAAATTCCAGGAGGTTGGACTGTCCCTATTTTAGCTATTGCTATAATCCTATACTTTTTATCAAGCCTTTCGGCAAATGAAATGATTGGAACAGCAATAGTTATTGGTGTATTAACGATTATTTTTTTCGTTATTAAAATTTTTAAAAAGAAAACGGTTTGATAAAGCTCTTTAGAAAAATGGTATTGTCAGGTCGAGCGCAGTCGAGACCTATTGTTTAACCTCTCGACTGCGCTCGAGGAGACAAAACGAAAAAAATGATAAAACTCTTTCGAAACATCCGCAAAAACCTTATCACTGAAGGAAAGACTATCAAATTATCTAAAGTATGCTATTGGTGAAATTATACTTGTGGTCATTGGGATTTTAATTGCCTTACAAATTAACAATTGGAATCAGAACAGACTGGATACTTTAGAAAGAAAGGAGTTGATTACAAAGCTACACATAGAATTCAAAGAAAATAAAAAAGCAATTAAGGGCTATAGAATTGCTGAAGAACAAGCGATGAATTCCAGCATAACATTAATGAATTTAATTGGTCTTCCAGAAGAAGAACTTTTAAAGTATAATATAGATAGCTTGCTCTTTGAATCTTTTCCTTCTAATGAAATAGCATTCGCCAATAATGCCGTCAATAGTATTGTTCAAAATGGGCGATTGAATCTTTTTAAGAATGATAGTATAAGTACGATGCTCTATCAATGGAATTCTTTGGCAGAAATTCGTAAAATAAGATTCGAAAAACTTGACTCGTGGAATAACGACATCTTTTTACCCTATTTGCTTCCTTATATTTCATTTAAAGAAATGGATGCAAATGCACAGCTACGTTGGGGAGGAAAATCTAAGGTAAAACCCAATTACTATCCATTATTTCAAAATGTAGCATTTGAAAATTTATTGGATAATTCATTATGGCTTCACAAGGAAGTTGTTAACAGGCTTGAAGAAACCGATAGCCTAATAGATCAAATAATTAAAGCAACGAATCCTAAAAAAGATGATTAAGCTATTCCGAAACACCCGAAAAAACCTTTTAAAAGAAGGCAAGACCACCAACTATCTAAAATACGCCATTGGCGAAATAGTCAATTCAATTTAAGAAAAAATCAAAATATAAAACTGAGGCAAAATTATTACCTTTAAAACCATCCAATACATTTATTATGAGGTATCTATCAATTTTTTTAACAATCTTCATTGTAATTTCCTGCAAACAGAAAGAACAAGAAACCAAAAATCTGGGCGTAGTGGACATTACTGTTAGCGGAAAGAAAAGTGCCCAGCCCCACTTTGAAAAAGGGTTGTTGCTGCTTCATTCCTTTGAATATGAAGACGCCCGTGAAGCTTTTCAAAAGGCAAAAATAGAGGATCCAGAAATGGCCATGGTCTATTGGGGAGAAGCTATGACATATAACCACAGTTTATGGCAGGAACAAGATTACGAGGCTGCAACCACTGCCTTGGAACATATTAACCAAATGGACCTTAGCAAAAACACTACGCAACTGGAGCGCGATTTAATTGAGTCCGTACAGATATTGTACAGTCCAAAAACAACAAAAAAGGAACGCGATGTAGCCTATGCCAACTTTATGGAAGAGTTGTACAAAAAATATCCAGCCAATCAAGAGGTAGCCGCATTTTATGCCCTTTCTCTTTTGGGTTCCGTGCCAGAAGGTAGGGATGACAATCTTTATGGAAAAGGCGCCAAGATTGCCAAAGGTATTTTAAAGGAAAATCCAAACCATCCTGGGGCACTTCATTACCTTATACATTCCTATGACGACCCAAACCATGCGACTCTTGCCCTAGACGCCGCTAATGCCTATTCAAAAGTAGCGCCAGATGCTAGCCACGCACTGCATATGCCTTCACATATCTATGTAGCCATGGGAATGTGGGATAATGTAGTTTCTTCGAATATTGCTTCATACCAAGCAAGTATTAACAGAATGGAGCGAAAAAAACTGGACAACGATGCCCGAGGATATCACGCATTCCATTGGTTGCAGTACGGCTATCTTCAAAAAGCAAATTATGAGGAAGCAAAAAAAATGGTGCTCGATATGAAAAAGTATGCAACACAAACCCCATCAAAAAGTGCGCGGGCATATTTAGTATTTTTAAAGGGAACGTATTTAACCGAGACCGATGAATGGGACGGTGAAATAGCAAAAATTCCTGTAAACATTACCGACTTGAATATTTCCGTCCGCTCAAAATATCACTTTCTGGAAGGTATGAAAGCTTTCAAAGCGGGCAACGCCCAAAAACTAGACAGCATACTCGATATTATGGACCAAGACCACAAAAGGGAATCATTTGTTATTTCGGAAGGCAGTTCAAAACTTTGTTCCGGGGTTACCCGTGATGAAGCCACAAATATGGATTTAAAAGGAGCTGAAATTAGGCAAAATCAGTTAATGGCACTTCGAGCTGAAATGGATAATGATGCAAAATTGGCAGAAGAATATTTTATAAAATCAATTGATATTGAAAACAGCATAAGCTATAGTTACGGACCACCCGACATCCAAAAGCCTACCCATGAACTTTATGCAGATTGGTTGCTCACCCAAAACAGAAATGAGGAAGCCGCAGAACAATACGAGCTTGCGCTAAAGAATGGACCAGGTAGGTTACGCGTTTTAAAAGGAATAGAAAGCACAAAACAGATAATGTGAGTTTATAGACTTTGAAAAGCATCTGACTTAAATTTTCAATTTCCACTTTGTGGGCACAAAGGCTTTTACCTATCTTTAAATTCTGAAAAAAACTTCAGAAAAAATCATGAATATCGATCAAATTTTCAAAAACAATGAAGCCTGGGTAAATGAAAAATTGGGGATAAACCCCGAATATTTCAAAAACCTTTCCGAAGGTCAAAACCCAGAAGTTCTTTATATAGGTTGCAGTGACAGCCGGGTTACTGCTGAGGAAATTATGGGCGCCAAACCAGGAGAAGCCTTCATCCTGCGGAATATCGCCAATATGGTCTCCAATTTGGACCTCAGCGCTATGAGCGTAATTAATTATGCCGTGAGCCATTTAAAGGTAAACCACATAATTGTTTGTGGCCACTATGGCTGTGGTGGTGTAAAAGCCGCTATGCAAAGCCAGGATTTGGGTATTTTGAATCCATGGTTGCGGAACATTCGCGATGTATATAGATTGCATAACCAAGAACTCAACCAGTTAAAAACAGAAGAAGAAAAATACCGTCGACTTGTAGAACTGAATGTACAGGAACAGTGTGTAAACGTTATTAAAACAGCAGACGTACAAATTGCTTACAGAAGCAGAAATTTAACTGTTCATGGCTGGGTAATGGATATGGAAACCGGAAAATTGATTGATTTAAAAATTGATTTTGATAAAGTGCTGAAAGGCATAATGGAGATTTATCACCTAGATTAAAAATTTCCTCAAAATAAAAAATGCTGCTTTCTTTTTAAGAAGACAGCATTTTTTATTAAATACCCTTTTTATAATTGGGGAAGTAATACTTTATCAATAACATGTACCACGCCATTTGCGGCTTGAACATTCACTACTAGTATATTGCTAACTCGCCCATTTGGATCAGTTATGGTTGCATTGGGTGCATTTATAACCAAGTCATCACCTAAAGTACTTACCGTTCCGTTCACTAAATCCTCAGCGCGAACGTTTGCCCCGGCAATAACATGTGTATTTAACGCAGCCGTAAGCGTTGGGCCATCAATATCAGCCAAACTGTTTATACCCAATTCAGTAACTAAGCTCTCAAATGCATCATTGGTAGGTGCAAAAACTGTAAATGGCGCCGGACTTGTTCCTCCAGGTGTTGAAAGAGTACCCACATAATCTGGCTGATCAGATCGGGTTAATGCAGTTACCAATGTAGAAAAAGTTGAATCTGCCGTCGCAAAAGTTACAACCGTTGGTAAACCAATAACTGCATTTACAGCATGGATTACACCGTTGTCAGCTGCAACATCTGCAGTTGTTACGGTAGAAACTCCATTTAATTTCACTCCTGAAGAAGTGTTTACATACAAACTCAAATTAGAACCAGTAGAAGCTTCAGTCGCTAACGTATTAACGTAACCTGTAGTTAAATCCGTAGCCATAAGCTTTCCAACAACAACATGGTTTAGTAATACATTCGTAAGCAAATCTAAAGGAACATCATCCAAAGTGGCAAATCCATTTGCTGCCAAAAATGATGCGAAGGCATCGTTATTTGGCGCAAAAACAGTAAACTCTCCTTGTCCTGCAAGTGTTGCTGTAAGACCAGTTTTATCTAAAGCTGCTTTTAAGGAAGAGTAATCGCCATTTGATACTACAAAATCTGCAATTGTATTCGTTTGCGGATCTGGGCTTGAATCGTCATCATCACTACAAGAAGCTATACCAATTGTAATGAAAAAAATTAAAGAAATTTTTAAGAAATTTTTCATTGTCTTTTGTTTGTTAAGGTTTTATAAAAAAGCAAATCTATCGCATGAACTAGCCTACAAAAAGAACTTTAACTTTTGTTTATGCATTTTCGTTAAAAGTTAAACAAAATATTTTAAAAAGTAATTTTGCAATCTCAATTCAAAAACTATCTTTATGCATCAATTAATCTTTCTAAATAAATTATGAAATACACTCTTTTATTTATCTCGTTACTGCTAAGCACAATTACTCTTTATTCCCAATCTGAAAAAGAGAAAGTTGAAGCAACCATTACAAAAAATAAGATTGAAGGTCACATATACTTTTTAGCCGATGATCTTTTAAAAGGAAGGCAAACTGGAACTCCAGAAAACAAAATTGCTGCTTCTTATCTTGCAAACACTCTTAGGGGTTATGGTGTAAAACCGGTTACGCAGAACGTTTTAAAAGGCTCCAATACCGAAAGTTATTTTCAAGAAATAAAATTGAATAAAATAAGCCCAATAAAACGTCTATTATTAGCAATAGACGGAAAGGAGTTTAAGAAAAAAGTGGTTATAAAACCCAACAAAATGGAGTTTACGGGCGAAGCTGTTTATTTAGGGTATGGTCTTGAAAGCGACTATAAAGATAAAGATGTTTCTGAAAAAATTGTAATTGTAAGATCTGGCGGACCTAAAGTCACTGATGTCCGAGCCGCCTTTGGCTTGATTGAACAAAAAGAACAATTGGCTAAACAACATGGAGCAGTTGCAGTAATTGAACTTGTAGATACCAATGAAACAACTTGGGGTTTTATTGACCACAATTTTAATAGTGATCGAATGGAAATTTCAGATGGGAAAGATAGCAATGATGGAAAAAAAGGGGTCGCATATCTTTGGGTTTACGATGAAAATAATATCCAGGCCAAAATACTTGAATCTAAAGACAACTTGAGTGTAAAACTGATGATGGAAGGCGAAGAAAAGAAAACTGTCATTTCCCAAAATGTAATTGGAATGGTTGAAGGAACTGACCCACAATTAAAAAATGAGTTTATTATTTACTCCGCTCATTATGATCATGTGGGCATTGGCAAGCCCGATGAATCAGGTGATGAGATATACAATGGAGCTAGAGACAATGCCGTGGGAACAACAACAGTTTTAAGTATGGCTGAAAACATTGCGAAATACCCAACCAAACGTTCGGCGCTCTTCATTCTTTTCACCGGAGAGGAAAAAGGATTGCTGGGAAGCCAATACTATGTTGAAAACCCTTTAATTCCATTAAATAAAATGGTTTATTGTTTCAACAGCGATAATGCGGGCTATAACGATACTTCTGTAATTTCAGTAATCGGATTGCCAAGAACCACGGCATTTGCAAATATAAAAGAAGCTGCCACAACCTTTGGTCTAAAAGCAATTGATGATGCTGCTCCTGAACAAAATCTTTTTGACCGAAGTGATAATGTAGCATTTGCCAAAAAAGGTATTCCTGCACCTACTTTCTCTTTAGGGTTCAAATCTTTTGATGGCGACGTCACCAAATATTACCACCAACCTGGTGATGAGGCTGATACGTTGGATTATGAGTATTTGCTAAAATTTTTTCAGAGCTATGTCTTGGCTGGAAGATTGATTGCCAACGACCCGATAACTCCCACTTGGACAGCTAATGATAAGTATGAAACCACTGGAAAAGCTTTATATGGAAATTAATTGTTTTAAATATTTTATAAAAAACAAAAAAGCCACGGGAAACCGTGGCTTAATCGTGGGGATAAAAAAGGCAGCTACAATTTTTGAAATGTTAAGTAATCAGTACCACCATTGCCTCCACTAATGTCATAGAGTTCAACTCTTGTATTGGTGTAGGTAACAACATCCCAATCATCATTAAATTCATCAAAAGGCATCGCGGTTCCAAAATCCAGGATTACATCAAGACCATTGCTACTGTTAACAACATTCCAAGTTCCGCTAATTGTATTGTTATTATTTTCTACAAGTACAGTTCCATCAGGATTAAACACAAGGGTATAACCGTTGTAATTATTGGTTTCGTCATCACCATCGTCTATATAGCTTTGCACATACCATTGCCCATCCATTAAAATATTGGTCAGTTCTGTGGTATTTCCTCCCCCATTACAATCTTCATAAGGGTTTCTTCCGAAATTCAGATAATCTGTTCCACCATTACCACCGCTAACATCAATTAATTTAATTATTTGGGCATCAAAGCTTGTTACATCCCAATCATCATTTAAATCATCAAAAGGATCATCACTTCCCGTGATTTCGAAATTCAAAATAAGGTCTATTCCACTACTGCTGCTAGTAACTGCCCATGTACCGTTAACCGTATTGCTCACGCTTGTAGCAGTAACTGTTTCATTAGCATTAAATTTGAATTCATAGGCCACATAATCACAGGTCTCATTATTTCCACTGTCTTCCAATAGGTTTACATACCATATACTATTTGTCAAATTATCAGTAAACTCAGAAGTGTTTCCACCACCTCCGCCGCCGCCGTTCGGGGTACGTTCGTATGTTAAAAAGTCAACACTCCCGTCGCTACCGCTAATGTGTTTCAATTTAATTATATCTTGGGTTGCCTCTATAATGTCCCAATCTTCGTCAAGCTCATCAAAAGGGTTATTGGTCCCGAAAAAAAGATTCAGATCAGGTGTATTACTATTTGTCAAGCTCCAAGTGCCATCTACCGTATTGGAAGAACTTATGGCTTGAGCTGTATTGTCTGTTGCGAATGTAAATTCATAGTCAGCAAAATCACTGGTTTCATCTACATCATCAAAAAAATAGGTTACAAACCAAGAACCCGAGGTCAATATGGTTTCAAAATCTGAAGGAAAACCACCACCATTGGAGGAACAATCGGAAATTAATGTTACTAATTCTGCATTGCTATTAACTTCCACAATAGTGCCATCTTGCAATACAACATTAATTGGAAACTGCAAGGCTATATAAGCTCCGTTCTCTAAAGAAAGTAATAATGCAAGAAGTTCTCCATCGTTGTTAACCGTTTGGGTTCCGGTTTGTTGCTGATCTGAATTGTAAATAAAGAAAGTAAGTGGATAAACGAAGTCTATACAATCGATTGAAGAAGTATTGTTATCGTCTGAAGTACGAAGCAATAAATCTCCAAGTTCGGAATTTACGGCTACTATGTCTGTGTTTGAATCATCAAAAGGTTGTGAATCTTCTTTTGTACAAGAGCTTACCAAAAAAATTAATAGGCAAGCTAAAAATGTGAGGTTGGTTAATTTATTCATGATTGTTTCTTTTTATGTTTTATATAAATAAGACAGGTAATCACGAGAAAACCCTACCTTCATTTATGCTTTTTTTTAAAATAAAATTAAAGTTTCAATTAAAATGAATAAAAAACCACCCATATTCTGGGTGGTCTTAATTAACAAATAAAAATTAATTTTTAAATTCTTTCAAATGTTAAAAAATCCGTACCTCCATTGCCACCACTCACATCGGTTAGTTCAATTTTTGAATTGGTCACCGAAATAATATCCCAATCGTCAGAAAGGTCTTCAAAATCTGGGGGCGAAGCAAAGAAAATATTAAAATCTGCACCACTTGAACCTCCGTCGTCGTCACTGGAGTTGCTATCAGTTACCGACCAAGTTCCTGTAATTGTCGTACTTCCATTTACAGCTACCAAAGAACCGTTTTCATTGAAAGTAAACGAATAACCCGTAAAATGGTTCGTTTCTTCATGGTCCGTATCAAAGAAGTAAGTAACTTTCCAAGAGCCCGTCTGTGCAGTGGTTTCGGTCTGTTGCACCGTTGTATTTTGTTGCGGATTGTTAGTATTGTCATCTTTGCTACAAGCCGCAACAGTAACAATATACATAATGATTACAAACATACTTGCTATTTTCATTTTCATAGTTTTCATAGTTTTTATAGTTTTTATAGTTTTTATTGTTTTTATAAATTGATTTTATTATTTAAATTTTATCAGTTCTTTTTAAAAATTAAGGTGTCTTCAATATTCCCGTCACTATTTCTTGTGATAAAGGTCACCGAGGTTGGTGAATATTGTAGGGCTTTGTATTCATCATTATCCGCACCATTTATGGGACTGTCCATATCAAATTCAAAATTTAATTCTTGGCCGGTAACTGTTACAATCCATATTCCATCTACATTTTCTGATCCATTTGTCGCCAAAATAGTTTGATTGCTGAAAAAGGTAAAATCATATCCAGAATAATCTGAAGTTTCATCATCGCCATCGTCTAGATACTTTTCAATATACCAGGTGCCCGATTGCAGAATATCACGGAGTTCCTGTGGATCTGGACCGCCACCGCCACCACCATTTGGCTCGCGCCCAAAAGTGAGAAGGTCTGTTCCGCCTCCGCCGCCACTCACATCAGAAAGGCGAATTATGCTTTGTGTTGCTTCCAAAACATCCCAATTATCATTCAATTCAGCAAAATTATTATTAGTACCCGTTTCAAAGTTTAGAATGAAATCCAAAGTGCCATTATCTATTTCAGCCGTCCAAAAACCATTGATTGTATTGTTGTTGCTTACAGCAGTTGCAGAACCATTTCTTAAAAATGTAAATTCATATTCATTGAAATTTGCAGTGTGGTCAGTCCCATTTTCCTCCAGCAAGTTTACAAACCAGCTTCCCGTACTCAAGTTTTCAATAAAAAGATTCAGTTCCGTATTATTACCACCTGTATTTGGGTTGCGCCCAAAAGTTAGGTAATCTGTACTACCATCACTTCCGCTGATGTGTTTCAGTTTAATGATATCTGCAGTTGCTTCCAGAATTTCCCAATCTTCATCAAGTCCATCCAAAGGAGAATTTGTTCCGAAGAAAATATCGAATTTAAAATCATCAACAAGTGCCCAAGTTCCAGGGACATTTATTCCAGACTTTACTGCCTCTGCCGTTCCGTCCATAGCGAAGCTAAATTCATAACCAGCATAATTATCGGTTTCGTCATAATCATCAAAAAAGTATTCAACATACCAAAGTCCAGTTGTTAAATCTTCTTCAAATTGTGAAATATCAATCGGGTCGGTATTGGTATTTGCAACACAATCAGCTATCAAAGTTTGTAGTTGCTGATTGCTGTTCACTTCCGAAGTTGACCCATCGGCAAGAATTACTGAAATTGGGAAATCCAAGCTAATAAAATCATTCGGGCCCAAAGCTTGCAGAAAGGTGAAAAGCTCTAAATCACTATTCACAACCACAGACCCTGTTTGCTGTTGATCTGAATTGTATGTGAAAAAAGAAATAGGATATACAAAATCCAAACATCCAATTTCAATGTCATTCGCACCGCAAATGTCGGCAAGTGCATTGAGCTCACTTTGGTTGTTTACTATTACTTGAGTAAAATCAAAAAGCTCTAGCGTAATCGGGAATGATATTTCTAAAGTATCATTATCATTTGGAAACTGATTGAAAATCTGCTCAATCAGCAAAATATCTTCGGGAGTGTTTATCGTTATTTGCTGCCCGTTGGCAATAACCGTAATTGGAAGTATCACTGAAGCACAACCATTACCGTCAATTAAATCATCATAAGTGCCCGGGTTTTGAGAAGTGCGCAATAACAAATCTGTTAATGGAGAGCTTGCTGTTATTGTATCAGCAGGCGTTTCGTCTATGTATTCTTTTTCTTCTTTTTGGCAAGAAAAAAGTGAGATGCTCACAATAAGCCAAATAAAGTAAAGTAAGAGTTGTATTTTTTTCACCGTAAAAAAATTTGTTGGTTTATACTAAGAACAAATAAATTAAAATAAACCCTACCCACCAATATGAAAAACTTTTAAATATATTTGAATCCACAAATACTTTTATGAAAAAAACTGATGACGTTTGTAACGAAAATACATTTAACCATTTGTATGAAACTCATGGGAAGCCTGTTTGGCGGTTTATTTATTTTAAATGTGGCGATACAGCGCAAGCAGATGATTTGGTTCAGGAAGCTTTTATAAAATTGTGGCAAAATTGTGCAAAGGTCGCAAAAGAAAAAGCAAAATCTTTTTTATATACTGTTTGCAATAATGCTTTTTTAAACGAAGTGGCACACAAAAAAGTGGTCTTGAAACACGCTAAAATTCAAACCGAACACACAAATTTCCAGTCCCCAGAGTTTTTGATGGAAGAAGCTCAATTTCACGAAAAGCTTAAAACCTCACTTGAAAATCTTACCGAAGCCCAGCGCACCGCTTTTCTGCTAAACAGAATAGAAGGGAAAAAATATGCGGAAATCGCGGAAATGCTGAGCATTTCTGTGAAAGCCGTGGAAAAGCGCATGAGTAAAGCTTTGGCAATGCTTCGGAAAGAAATTGGAGATATTTAAATTATTAAGGTAGGGTAACAAGCACATCAGCTGTTTTACTTATGAATACAAAGAAAATGGAGAAAGACTATTTATTGCACAAATGGCTCAACAACGAAGCTACTCCCGAAGAACTGGAACAATTAAAAACAGATCCGGAGTATGCCTCGTATGTTCAGATTGCCGTTGCCAGTTCCGGTTTTGAGCTTCCGAAAATGGACAGCGAAGCAAACTTTGAAGCTATTTCAAACAAATTACAACCCGTCCATCAATTACACAAACCCAATATTTTTTCAGTTGTATGGAAGGTTGCTGCAGTCTTTGCAGTTTTACTCGCTGGTTATTATTACATTTCTACTTTAGACACTTCGGTGAAAACTGAAATAGCACAGACCGAAACTTTTTCATTGCCTGATAATTCTGAGGTTGTACTAAATGCCGGTTCAAAAATTACATACAACAAAAAAAACTGGGCGAATTCCCGCGAACTTTCTTTGGACGGCGAAGCCTATTTTAAAGTTACAAAAGGAAATAAATTCAGCGTAAAAACCGTTGAAGGTATTGTAAGTGTTTTAGGAACGCAGTTCAATGTTTCTGCAAGGGATGGGCTTTTTGCGGTTACCTGTTACGAAGGTTTGGTGAGTGTTGCTTTCAACGATACACTTTTAAAAGTACCAGCCGGAAGCAAAATACAGGTTGAAAACGGAAAATTAGTGATAAACGAAGCTACCAAAAACCCTTCGCCTGCATGGCTTGCCAACGAAAGCAATTTTGAAAATGCGCCGCTGGCACTTGTACTGAAAGAAGTTGAAAGACAATACCCGATTAAGGTTACTTTGGAAGATGTAGATTCCGAAAAAAGATTCACAGGAAGTTTCACGCACGAAAATCTTGACCTTGCATTAAAAGCCATTTGTGAGCCCCTTCAATTAACCTATAATATAAATAAAAACGGAGTCGTAAGCATTCATGCCAAAAATAGCAAGTAGCTACAAAGTCTTGATTTTTTGTTTAGTTCTCTGTGCTTTTGGATCAAAATCCATAGCACAGGAAACTGAGGAAATTACACTTTTATCTTATTTGAAATCTCTTGAAAAAGAACACAATGTTCGGTTTTCCTTCGTAATGAAAGAATTGGAAGGTATTACGATAAAGACACTTTCAAAAGGTGAAAACTCTATCGATAACATCCTTACCTATCTTCAGGAAAATACTCCTTTGTTATACAACCGAATCAACAAACGCTATATCACCATTACTTCCAAGGAAAATGAAGAAAGTCTCTGCGGACGGATTATAGATTTTGAAACCCAGCTGCCGCTGGAGGGCGCGAGTATTGTTTCAGAAAACAACTCATTCAGCACAATATCAAACGCGGAAGGTTTTTTCTATATTCCTTCGAAATATAAAAATGCAAATTTCACAGTCTCATTTGTTGGTTATAGTTCAATTAAAAAAAATACTTCAAGTTTATCGAAAGATTGTTCTGCAATACTTTTGATTCCTTCGATTTCTCAATTGGAAACAGTGATGGTCCAAAATATTTTCACTAAAGGGATTGATAAAAACTTAGACGGTTCTATTTTGCTATCAACAGAACATTTTGGGCTCCTTCCGGGGCAAGTGGAAAACGATGTACTGCAAATTGCACAAGCCCTGCCCGGTGTGGAAAGTGTGGATGAAACTATTTCAAACATAAACATTCGCGGTGGAACGCATGATGAAAATCTATTGCTTTGGGACGATATAAAAATGTATCAAAGCGGGCATTTTTTTGGACTCATTTCTGCCCTCAATCCAGATATCGCCAAAAATATAACTATTTATAAAAACGGAACTAACGCACGTTTTGGCGAAGGAGTTTCAGGCGTTATCGATATGCGCTCAAAAAATACAATTTCATCAGAAACCGAAGCTGGCATTGGGTTCAATTTGATAAACGGAAACGGATTTTTTAATATTCCAATTTCACAAAAACTCGGAATTCAAGTTGCTGCCCGAAAATCAATAAACCACCTCTGGGAATCTCCTATTTATAATAGTTACACTAAACGTATTTTTCAGGACAGTGAAATTTCAAATATTGAAAACACTGAGAATAATGTTTCAATTACTACCGATGAAAATTTCAGTTTTTATGATTTCAGCACCAAATTATTGTGGGATATTTCAGAAAAGGACAAAGTGCGCATCAACTTTTTGACGATTGACAATTCCTTGGATTTCACGGAAACCTTGGAAACAAATTCCCAATCAAAAACCAGCGAGTTGGACCAACGTAGCCTATTGGGCGGTGTTTCGTGGAATCACTTGTGGAATGACAAGATTGAAACTACAGCTTTGGCTTACGGCACCTATTATTTATTGGACGCCATCAATAAGGACATTTTCACTACCCAAGAACAAATTCAAAAAAATGAAGTGTTAGAAACCGGTGTTAAGCTTGATGCCAGCATTGGTTTTTTGCAAAATATAAAGCTTCAAACTGGTTATCAATTTTCAGAAATTGGTATCGCAAACACTCAGGATGTAAACCTGCCACGGTTTCGTGATTATGAAAAGAACGTACTTAGGACGCATGTGCTTTTGGCAGGATTAAATTATGAAGCGAATAATAAAAGAACCTTTGTTAATGCAGGTGTACGCGGCAATTATTTTTCAAAAATTGAAGAACTTTTAATTGAACCGCGATTAAGCCTGCATCAAAAGTTTGGAAACGGTTTTGCGGTTGAGGTTTTGGGTGAATTTAAAAGTCAAAGCACCACGCAAAGAATTGACTTTGAAAGTGATTTTCTCGGGATTGAAAAAAGACGATGGATTTTGGCTGATGGGGAAAACACCCCGATCATAAAAAGCAAGCAAGCTTCTGTTGGTGTTGTTTACAGTAAAAGTGGCCTTTTTATTAATGCTGAAGGGTTTTATAAAATAGTGGAGGATATAAATAGTAATACCCAAGGGCTTCAAAACCAATTTCAGTTTTCAAAAGCTATTGGAAATTATACTGTAAAAGGCGCTGAATTTGTAGTAAATAAAAAAACAAAATCGTTCAGTACGTGGCTAAGTTATATGTACAGTAAAAACGATTATGAATTTGAAAACCTCGAACCATCAACATTTCCCAATAATTTGGATATTCAGCATTCCGCAACTCTTGCAGGTAGTTATTCGCGGAATAATTTAAAAATTGCTTTAGGACTTAATTGGCACAGTGGAAAACCCTATACTATTCCTTTGCAAAATTTTGAAACAACCACAGAAGGAGGCATAGCAACTATACAATTTGACACTCCTAATAACCAAAGATTGCCAGATTATTTTCGTGTAGATCTTTCTGCGGAATATCTTTGGAAGCTCTCTCCATCCATAGATGCCAAAATAAACATTGCGCTTTTGAACCTTTTGAATACCGATAACACTATTAACATCCGCTATGCTTTGGCAAGGGACGAAAACAATGACATTACAGTAAATCAAATCGAAGAGGTTTCTTTGGGAATTACGCCAAACTTTTCGTTTCAGGTTTTGTTTTGAAAAAACTACATCCGCTCCGGAACTTCAATTCCCAAAAGGGCTAAAGCGCTTTTTATAACTTCCCCAACTGCTTTTGAAAGTTTTACACGGAACGCTTTTTCAGTTTCATTATCCGTTGCTAAAATAGGCACGTTTTGGTAAAAACTGTTGAATTCCTTCACCAAGTCATAAGTGTAGTTCGCTATCAAGGCAGGACTGTAATTTTCCGCAGCCAATTGAATCGTTTCAGGAAACTGCTGAATAATTTTAATAAGTTCTTTTTCTTTAGGCTGTAAGATAATATCAGAAGTAATCTGCTTCGACAAGCTCAGCATGACATTCTCATTAGCTTTTCGTAGAATAGATTGTATCCGAGCATAAGTATATTGAATGAAAGGTCCCGTATTTCCTTGAAAATCTACACTCTCTTCTGGGTTGAAAAGTATTCGCTTTTTGGGATCCACTTTTAATATATAATATTTCAAAGCTCCCAAACCAATCATTCTGTAAAGTGCTTCTTTTTCTTCTTTTGAAAAATCATCAATCTTCCCGAGTTCTTCAGAAATAGTTCTGGCAGTCTCAGTCATTTGTGCAATCAAATCATCTGCGTCAACCACGGTTCCCTCGCGACTTTTCATTTTCCCGGAAGGAAGATCTACCATTCCGTAACTTAAATGGAATAGATTCTCCGCCCAACTGTAACCAAGTTTTTTCAGAATTAAAAACAACACTTTAAAATGGTAATCCTGCTCGTTACCAACCGTATAAATCATTCCGCCAACATCGGGATGGTCTTTCACTCGCTGTACGGCAGTACCAATATCCTGAGTCATATAAACCGCAGTGCCATCACTACGTAAAACCAATTTTTCATCCAGTCCATCATCGGTTAAATCGCACCACACGGAGCCGTCGTCTTTCATAAAAAAAACGTCTTTTTTTATGCCTTCCTCTATAATATCCTTTCCTAAAAGATAGGTGTCGCTTTCGTAATAATAAAAGTCAAAATCTACCCCGATAGACTTATAAGTTTCCTCAAAACCTTTATAAACCCAGCCGTTCATTTTGTTCCAAAGCGCAACAGTTTTTTCATCGCCAGCTTCCCATTTAAGAAGCATTTGCTGTGCTTCCTTTATAAGTGGTGCTTGAACTTTAGCTTCTTCTTCTGTTTTTCCTTCTTCTTTTAAGGATTCTATTTGGTTTTTATATTCTTTATCGAATTTCACGTAATAATCACCAACAAGCTTATCACCTTTTAAGCCGGTAGAATCAGGCGTTTCGCCATTTCCAAATCTTTCCCACGCAAGCATACTTTTACAAATATGAATTCCGCGATCGTTGATAATTTGGGTTTTATACACCTTTTTACCAGCAGCCTTTTCAATTTCAGCAACGGAATACCCGAGTAAAACATTCCGAACATGACCCAAATGCAGGGGTTTGTTTGTGTTTGGTGAAGAGTATTCTACCATCACAGCTTTGCCACTTTGCTCCCCTTTTCCGAAGGAAGAAAAATCGGTTACTGAATTAAAGAAATTCAAATAATAGGAATCACTCAACACAATATTCAAAAAACCCTGAACTACGTTGAATTTTTCAATTTCTGAAACATTTTCAATCAAATAATTACCAATTGCCTCTCCAATATGAACCGGATTTCCCTTTACAACGCGCAACATAGGAAAAACAACGACAGTAATATCACCCTCAAAATCCTTGCGGGTAGGCTGTAATTCTACCGATTCAAGTTTTGCTCCGTACAGCTTTTCGAATGCGGTTTTAATTTGGGTTTCCAGTGCTTGTTGAAATGTCATCAATATTTTTTTTAAATAAAAAAGCGAACTCCTTCGCAAAAGCTTCGGAATTTGGGGACAAAGATACACGTTTTTAAATTTTAAGTATTTGTGAAAATATTATCTTTAAAGGAAAAAAATGCTACTTCAAGTTTCCTATAACGACAAAGAAATAACCCGAAAAATAGATACCGAACTCGGTAAACCTTTCACCTTACAAGAACGCTTTAAAATGCGTGGCATTGGTTCTCCAAAACTAATCCTGAATGAAACCAGTATTCAAATAAGTAATTTGATGAATTTGGACAACAACAGAAACATATGCAATATAGAGTTACGTCCCAAAGGAATTATTGTTGGCTTTCGAAGCCGATTAAACTCCTACGCACTGATCATTCCATATTATAAATTGGTTCTTTATAAAGGCAAGGCTGAAGAATATTCTATCTATAAAGACAATTATTTTTTGAAATTTGAAGCGCACTCAGAGAATAAATCGGTTCACAGTTTTATGAAGAAATTGATGGAAGCCAAAAATGCTGCTACTCCAGACCGTTTGGAAGACCTTTAACGAAACCCAATTGTAATAGTATGATAACACTTCAGTAAACTTCAAACAGAAAAACCAAACGTCCTTTGCCAAAAAAACCATGGACATTTTTTTATATGTTTTTGCAGCGCTATTTTCGGTGATAAACCCTCTGGGAACGGTACCGGTATTTGTAGGTTTAACCAGTGATGAGAGTCTGCAGGAGCGAAACAAGACTTCGCTTCTGACCACGATAAATGTGATTGTCATTTTAATCATTTCCTTCTTCGCAGGAACCTATTTATTGGCTTTCTTCGGAATAA
Source organism: uncultured Flavobacteriaceae bacterium (assembly GCA_963805885.1). Taxonomy (GTDB): domain Bacteria; phylum Bacteroidota; class Bacteroidia; order Flavobacteriales; family Flavobacteriaceae; genus Aequorivita. Next base: position 24,305 of record CAWDWC010000015.1, on the reverse strand, counting down.
GTTTGAACGCGCTACGAATTGCGGGAGGAATGATAATTGTTACTTCAGGTTTTGCATTGTTGACTGGAACTTTTTCCAAACACAAAGGAATGAAAAACAAACGGGTTCAAAAAGATTTGGACAAGCGGGAAAAATTTTCATTGACCCCACTTGCAATCCCAATGCTTGCAGGTCCGGGCTCTATTTCATTGTTAATTACCTTTAATCAAAAGTACCAGAATACTAATGATATTTTATGGGTTGTATTAGCGGTATTAGCAGTGGGATTGGCAACTTTTATCATTTTGAGAAGCTCGCATTACATCAGTAAATTTTTAGGTGCTTCAGGCATAAACGCTATTTCTCGAATCGTTGGATTTATAGTGATTTCCATAGGCGTGGAATACATCAGCGCAGCTGTGATTTCTATTTTAAAAACAATAAATGTTTAAAAAATTAACGACGATTTTTAAGCATTGCGCCAGCTATCAGTGCCAAAACTCCAATACCAATCATTCCTAATGTTTGATTAGTCAGGCCTTCTTTGGCGTTAACCTCCAAGGGGCCGATATCCAAAACTTGTTGGGGCACGAAAGCATTGTATAGCCCAAAAACAATTAGAATTACTCCCACAATTAGCAATACGATTTTTAAGATTTTCATATATTTTGGATTTGCTTGGTTTAAGTTCTAAAGATACCGTTTTGAAAAATAAAGGAAGCCATAACTTAACGGGTTTTTAACCATTGTTTAGTTATTATAATTTATCTTTAAACAAAACTATAAAATTGAAAATTCTACTCACAGGTGCCAACGGATATATAGGGATGCGATTGCTTCCCCAGCTTTTAGAGAACGGACATGAAATAATATGTGCGGTTCGTGATAAGAACAGGCTTCCACTGGATTCAGAAACCACAAAAAAAATAACCGTATTTGAGGTTGATTTTGCAAATGAAGTGAACACCGAATCTTTTCCGAAAGATATAGATGCTGCGTATTATTTGATTCATTCCATGAGCGGATCCGACAATAATTTTGATGAAATTGAAGCACGCGCAGCAGAAAATTTCAATAAATATATGGCGGCAACCTCTGTGAAGCAGGTTATATATTTAAGTGGAATTGTAAATGAAGAACAGCTTTCCAAACACTTGGCATCCCGAAAAAAGGTAGAAGATATTTTATTTAAGGGAAATTTTCATTTAACAGCATTGCGCGCCGGAATTGTGGTGGGCAGCGGTAGTTCCTCTTTTGAAATTATAAGGGATCTATGTGAAAAACTACCCGTAATGGTCGCGCCAAAATGGTTAAAAACCAAGATTCAGCCCATAGCTATTAGGGATGTGATTGCATTTCTTTACGGTGTTCTGAACAATGAGAAATGTTTCGATCAATCTTTCGACATTGGCGGCCCCGATGTTTTGACATATAAAGAAATGCTGCTGAAATATTCTAAAATTCGCGGTTTAAAACTTTGGATAATTTCCGTGCCTGTTATGTCGCCACGACTATCTTCCTATTGGCTTTATTTTGTAACCTCCACTTCCTATAAACTTGCCGTAAACCTTGTGGACAGTATGAAAATGGAAGTTGTTGCCAGAGACAATAAACTGCAAGGAATTTTAAATATTCAACCCATTTCTTATGAAGAAGCCATTAAATTGGCTTTTATTAAAATTGAGCAAAACCTTGTTATTTCAAGCTGGAAGGATTCGTTGGTGGCAGGTAGAATTTCGAATTTGAAAGAGTACATTCAAGTGCCAACATTCGGATGCTTAAAAGACAGAAAAGTGTTGCAAATTGACAATCCTGAAAAAGTTTTGGATAACATATGGGCTATTGGCGGAGATCGCGGTTGGTATTACGGAAATTCACTTTGGAAAATCCGGGGTTTTATGGATAAAATTTTTGGCGGGGTTGGTTTACGTCGCGGTAGAACCCATCCAGATCAAATTTACACGGGGGATGTGCTGGATTTTTGGCGTGTGCTTTATGCAGACAGGGAAAGTAAACGGCTTTTACTTTTTGCCGAAATGAAATTGCCGGGCGAAGCTTGGCTGGAGTTCTGCATCAACGATAAAAACGAATTGATACAAACTGCCACATTCCGCCCAAAAGGATTATGGGGAAGATTGTATTGGTATTTAATGCTACCCTTCCATTATTTTATCTTTGGAGGAATGATTCGAAACATTACCAAAAAAGAAGTTTTGAAGTAATGTGGGTTTAGATGTTTAGATGGGGCTTATTCCTTTGGAAGAAAAACCTCAGCCATCATACAGCGGGCGCTTCCACCACCACAGGTTTCAATAGTTGTAAGATCGCTGCTCAGTATTTCACAATGTTTTTCGATGGCTGTAATTTGTTCTTGGTTTAAGCTCTTGTGTGCAGCGGCGCTCATTACCAAATATTTTTTGTCCTTGCCTTGAAGTTGGAGCATATTTCCGGCAAAATGATGCATCTGCGCTTCAGTTATTTTGATGATTTCTTTTCTATCTTTTTTTAAATGCTGAACAACATTTTTCTTCTCAGAGGCATTATCTATTGAATCTAGGCAAATTACACAGAATCCTTCCGCAAGACACATCATAACATTGGTGTGATAGATTGGCATCCGCTTGCCGTCCACGGTTTGGTTTGCGGTAAAGATTACTGGCAAATACTCAAAATCCTCACAGAACTCAATCAGTAGTTCTTCATCTGCCCTTGGGGAAAGTGCGCAATACGCTTTTTTGTTTACTCGGTCCAGAAGTAGGCTTCCGGTTCCTTCTAAAAATAGTCCTTCATCTTCTGCCGTGGTGTAATCGTATACATTATGTATTATAAAACCTTCACTTTCTAAACGAATTAAAACCTCTTCACGCCTTTCACGACGGCGGTTTTCAGCAAACATTGGGTATAGACCTACATCACCATTTTCGTGGAAACTGATCCAATTATTAGGAAAAATAGAATCTGGCGTATCCATTCGCAAATCATCATTTTCAACAATTACGTTTATACCGACACTACGCAATTTATCAACAAAAGCATCAAACTCTTTTTGTGCCTTTGTGTTTATTTCAGCATTTTTAAGTGCTATGTCTTCCTGAAAAAAATTGTTTACTGCCGTTTGCTCGTTCATGCGGAACGCAACCGGGCGAATCATTACGATTGTATCTGTTATCTGTTTTGCCAATTGAAAAAATTTTAGGCTGCAAATTTAAAGGAATTTCCTCTTGAAAAAATGCTTTTAAATGGGTAAATTAGATTTATAATGTTTATTTCAATACACAGTAAAATTTAGACTTCAAAAGAAATATTTTTTTACCACTTCTATTAAACCTTAAACTTCAAAATTATGGATACGCTTAAAAACTTGAAGAATGAACTTACCGAAGAATACCATACAACCAAAAAATTTATTAAAAATTTTCCGAAAGACAAAAATGAATATGCACCACACGAGAAAAGTATGAAAATGATGGCATTGACGAACCACATTGTGGATATTTTTGGATGGCCGGAAACTATCCTAAAGACAGATTATTTGGATCTTTCTGCGGGATATAATCCTGAAAAAATGAATAATAAGGAAGATTTATCAGCTTATTTAGAAAAACAGTACCTCGCTGGCATAAAGGCTTTGGAACACTCAAAAGAAGACGATTTAAAGCCTGGTTGGAGCATACAAATGAACGGTCAAAAAATAATGGAATGGAGCAAGTATGGCGCTATTCGCCATGGGCTTAACCAAATAATCCACCACAGGGCCCAGTTGGGAGTTTATTACAGGTTATTGGATATTCCAGTACCTGCTAGTTACGGCCCATCTGCAGATGAAACAAACGGATAAATTTTTAGAATCTAAAAATTTATTTTGAAAAATTGGGAAGTTAATTGGGATCTCGGCACTAATTTTGAAACTGATACGTTAACAAAAATAATTGATCTACAATGAAAAAGACATTTTTTATATTTTCGGTATTGCTATTTTCCGTTTCTTTTCTAAGTGCCCAAGAATGGCAGACCGATTTTGAAACCGCAAAGAAATTAGCTTCAAAAGAAAATCATCCAATAATCCTTGTTTTTCAAGGAAGTGATTGGTGTGCTCCCTGTATAAAGCTTGATCGGGAAATTTGGAGTTCTGATGAGTTTAAAGACTACGCTAAAGACCATTTTGTTATGCTACAGGCAGATTTTCCGAGAAAAAAAATGAACGCCCTTCCTGATGTGCAACAGCAAAAAAACAATCAACTTGCAGAAAAATATAACAAACAAGGCTATTTTCCTTTTGTAGTAGTTCTTGATAAAGAAGGTAATGTTTTGGGGGAAGCAGGATATGAAAAAACCACACCTACGGCATATATTGATAAACTTGAATCTTTTGTAAAATAGTTTGAAAAGAGCAGCCCTAATATGCATCGCACTTCTATGTGCGAATACCATTTTTGCACAGGAGATCTTTAAACGTACCCTAAAATTAATGGGCAGTCGTTTTGAAATTACGGTCGTTGCCAATGATTCCGTTGAGGCAAACAATTATATTGATATGGCGGTTAGTGAAATAACTCGTATTGAAAAACTTATTTCCTCTTGGGATCCAGCTTCGCAAACTTCAGAAATAAATAGAAATGCAGGCATTAAGCCTGTAAAGGTTGATGAAGAACTCTACAATTTAATTAGGCGCACTATTGAAATTTCAAATTTGACAGAAGGCGCTTTCGATGTCAGTTTTGCTTCAATGGATAAAATATGGAAGTTTGACGGCAGTATGACCGAGATGCCTTCCGAAGAAGCCATAAATCAATCCGTAGCAAAGGTGGGGTATCAAAATATTATTCTCGATCCCGAAAACTTTACCGTTTTTCTTAAATTGGACGGAATGAAAATAGGCTTTGGCGGTATAGGCAAAGGATATGCTGCTGACAATGCAAAAAAACTATTGATGGAAAAAGGTGTTAGTGCAGGTATCATAAACGCTTCTGGTGATATGAATACATGGGGAATCCAACCTAACGGAGAGTTTTGGAAAGTGGCCATCACTAACCCAATGGACAAAAATAAAGCTTTCGCATTACTTCCGTTAAAAGATAATGCCGTAGTAACCTCCGGTAATTATGAAAAATACGTTACTTTTAATGGCGTGCGTTACACGCATATAATTGATCCACGTACAGGTTATCCTGCCACAGGAATTATCAGCGCCACAGTATTTGCTCCAAAAGCCGAAATTGCCGATGCTTTGGCCACTTCTATTTTTGTTATGGGAAAAGATGTTGGGATTGATTTGGTAAATCAATTGCCAAAAATAGAATGTATCGTAATTGATGAAAAAGGTGAAATTTTCACTTCGCAAAACATTGAAATTGAAACAATAAAAAAATAAGCAGTCAGAGTTTAAAGTGACAGTATCAAAAAATATGAAAAAAACAATAATCCTTTTGAGCATTGTCGTTATGGGTTCGTTAGGTTCCTGTACGGTGGTTAAAGAATATGAAAAAGTAAACATCAACGATCCCGATATGGTCTTGGGGGACAAACCCGTTGATAGATTCGAAACTAACGCACAGGCATATCGTGAAGCTGCCTCGGGCGCTAACGGAGGCAAAACTGGTGGTGGTTGTGGCTGTAATTAAAGAATTTTATAAAATGACCATTATTTATTTGCAAACCATTCCAAAATCCACATTTGTTCATTCCATATATGCCAGAGCGCAGTTGAAGTATTCCTATTTCTCAAATATTTATTTATAGATGAAACACATAATTAGTTTATTTATCATCCTGTTTTCAGCAACAGTTTTTGCGCAGGATTCCACTTCCACTTATAAAAAACGCGTTCTTGAAGCCGCCGAAGTAGATTTTCTTGCAAGTTATTACAGCCAAGATGGCGATAATGCCGCAGTAAGTGGCGGAAGAGGCTCCGAAAAACTTACAGATTTTACCCCAACAATAGTAGTTTCGGTTCCTTTAAACGACGATGATGTTTTAACTATTGATGCGGGCGTTTCTGCCTACACCTCTGCTTCGTCAAGTAATATCGATCCTTTTGACAGCAATAGCCCTGCTGATCCTTTTGTAGCATCTTCGGGTGCGTCTGCAAGTGATCTTTGGGCGGGTGGGAATATAAACTATTCGCACAGTAGTGATGATAGAAATGATATAGTGAGCGCTAAAGTTTCCGTTTCATCAGAATTCGATTATTTTTCTTTCGGTTTTGGAGGAAGCTATACAAAACTTTTTAATGAAAAAAATACGGAACTAAGTGTACACGCAAACGTTTACTTAGATACATGGAAATTATTATACCCAATTGAACTGCGCCAACCTTCTTTTAATGGTTTAGACAAGAAAAATAGGAACTCTTATTCTGTAGGTTTTGGGTTTTCACAGATACTTTCCAAAAGCCTCCAAGGATCTCTTTCCTTAGATTTAGTGCAACAACAAGGTTTACTATCCACTCCTTTCCAAAGAGTTTATTTTAGTGACCTTCCAGATCGTTTTAGTGAAAACTTCCAACTAGCAGATGATATTGAAAGATTGCCAGACACGCGTTTTAAAACCGCGATTGGAGGAAGGCTTAATTATTTTATTAATGAAATGTTTGTAGTGAGAACCTATTATCGCTATTATTTTGATGATTGGGGAATAAATTCGCACACGGCGAGCATTGAAGTTCCTATAAAAATTACTGATAAATTTACTCTGTATCCAAGTTACCGTTTTTACAATCAGACCGCAGCAGATTATTTTTACCCGTATGAAGTAGCGTTATCAACAGATGAGTTTTACACTTCAGATTACGACTTATCTGAATTTTCAGCAAACCAATACGGCTTTGGAATTGGCTATACAGATATTTTCACAAAAATGAGGATATTAAAGTTTGGATTGAAAAGTGTAGACTTAAAGTATGATTACTACAAAAGGGACAGCGGCTTGAACTACAGTCTAATTTCGATAGGCTTTAAATTGATAGGAAATTAATTTAGGCACTTAAAACATCTCCATTGTTTTGGGGATAATCTCCAAATTCAAACAGCATTTTTTTATAAAAACTATGTTGAAGCTTTCCTTCTTCAACACATCCTGTAAGTGTTTCTTCTAAATTTGAATACGATACATTGTCTGCTACCGCTTCATTTAAATCAAAAAGCCTAACGGGGTCTGTGGTCAAAGGTTTAGAATTCCAAATGGAAATAAACTTTTCATCATAATCAATATTAATATCGACCGCGTTAAAGAAAAATTTAAAAAACATTTTATGAAAAGCTCGAAATTCTCTGGTAGGGTATCTGTCAAATTTGCAACTAATCCTTATAAGATTTCTTATTTGATTTTGTACTATCTCTTCTCTATTTTCCATATCTCCCATTTTTGCATATTAAAGATACATGGGGTTTTAATGAAAAGCTTTTTTAAAACAGTATTTAGCGCCAGTTTAACTTATAGGATTTCAATTCGTTAAAAAAATTAAGAAGAAAATTTAGTTTTTATTTTGAAGTCCTTCGCTTTCCCAAAGTAGATAACCGCCTTGCATATCATAAATTTCCTTGAAACCAAGATCTTTTAAAATCAAGGCTGCTTTTGCACTTCTTTTTCCACTCCTGCAATAAACATACACAGGGTTTTCCAAATTCAATTTTTCAGCCTCAGTATTAAAATCTGCTTCCATAACATCAATATTCAAAGCATCTTGAAGATGGCCTTCTTCAAACTCTGCATCTGTACGGACATCTACCAATTGAATATCCTTTTTTGTTATGATTGAATCGTGAAATTCCTGTGGTGTCAACACCTTTATTTCTTGTGCTGTAGTTTTGTCTTTACAGGCTGTAAAAAAAAGTAATGCGGTAAGTCCAAAAAGAAATATTGTTTTTTTCATAATCAAATTTTTTAATTGGTTAATTGTCCTTTCCACTCCATAATTCCACCTTTTAAATTATAGGCGTTTTTTACTCCTACGGAATTAAGCAACATACAGGCCTGCCCACTTCTAGCACCGGAACGGCAATAGATATAATAGTTTTTTTCGGGATTTAATTCTTTGGCGCGTTTTAGGAATTCCGCCCCATTAAAAATATTAATCTGCAATGCCCCCGGAATGTATCCTGCCTCAAATTCAGCATCTGTCCGAACATCTATTATTACTGCCTCATCATCGTTTTCAAGTTGGTCACTCCACTGTTGTTGGGTCAAATCTGCCATAGTTTAATTTTTTTTCTGCAAAAATAGTAAATGCATTACTTTTAAAATAAAAAACCGAAAACAAAAGGTTTACAGCTTTAAAGTTTTATTTCTTAAGTTACTTACTGCTTTACAGAACACCCAATTGCCTTGGTTTCTTTAACCGAAATCTCTTTTCCTTCCAAAAGCTCATTCAAGGCATTCGCCAAAAATCGGTCCTTTACTTCCGATGCATTGCGAACATTATCGTCAATGGCGCCAATGTATTTTACAATATTCTTATCATTTTCTTTCTTCAAAAGATATACGTGAGGTGTTTTTGCGGCTCCGTATTTCGCATAAACAGTTTGGCTTTCGTCGAACAAATACGGGAAGGTAAACCCAGCTTCTTTTGCTTTTGTCTGCATCAATTCATAACTGTCATCCTCTTGGACTTCCGGATTATTGGGGTTAATGGCAATTACCGGATAGCCTTTTGGTTTAAATTCCTTGTCTAAAGCAACAATCCTTTCTTCACTTGCAACAGCAAATGGGCAGGTATTACAGGTGAAAATTACAATAAACCCTTTGGCATCTTTGTAATCTGAAAGGGAAACCATTTTCCCACTTACATCTTTCAATTTAAAATCTGTTGCTTCATCACCAATTTTATACCCGACGGGAACTGATTCTGAAACTGTTTTTGTGCTATTTGCTTCCTCAGTTTCATTTATTGCTACTTCTTCTGAGCTCTTTTTTTGTTCATTTTTACAACTGGCAAAAGCCGTTATCGCAAAAACTACAAATGCTAATCCGGTAAGTATTTTTCTTGTTTTCATAATATATCTTTTTAAAGGAATTTTTTTAATTCAGTTTCAAGTTCTTCAAAGGTAAAAGACTGTTCGTAAAATTTTCGGTTGTCTTTTTTGTAAATAACCGTCGCCGGAATTGCGCCGCTCCACTCTTGTGAAACTTTTGGGATCCAACTATTGGCATTAGCATCGTCCAGCAATACAACTTCAGACTGTATGTTGTTTTTCTTGATAAAGGGAATAACTTGACTTTCAATTTTATCAGGAAAATCAAGGCTTACTAATAAAATTTTTATTTTTTTATCGGAATAATCCGTTGCCATTTTTTCAAAAGCAGGTAACTCCTTAACACAGGGTTTACACCACGTAGCCCAAAAGTTTATGATGTAAATAGAATCATTTTTTTTCTGAAAATATTTTTGTTCAAATTCTTCAAAATTGAGGGAAACCACTTTTCTTAAATCAAAACCTTCTTTTTTAAATTGAAGATTTTCTTTGATCGAGACTTCGGAAGTTATTCCACTAAGTTTTGCTTCAGATTTTATATCTGAGCAACTTTGAAGCAGTATAAAAAAAATAAAAACTGGAAGTAATTTCATTTGCTAAAAATATTGAAAACCAATGTATTTACAATTTAAATTAACGAATCATTAATAGGCCTAAAGAAATTTAATTCTTTTCAAAATCTTAAAATTTTCATTTAAAAAAATCATAATAGTAAAAAAATTATATCTTTGAGCTCGAAACAATGAACACATTTACAACAAATACTTGGTGGTGGTCTACTTTACGAAAAACGTCGTGAACTGAACACCTATGGTATTAAACATATACGAAAAGGCTTGTCAATCACGACAAGCCTTTTTTTTATTGCATAAATTGAAAATTTAAGGATGAAATACAAATTAAAAACATATTCAAAAAAACTATTGGCAGATACGCTCACTCCAGTTTCGGTGTATTTGCGGCTTCGCGATAAATACCCAAACAGTTTGTTGCTGGAAAGTAGCGACTATCACGCCAACGACAATAGTTTTAGCTATATCTGCTTCAACCCGATTGCTTCAATAAAAGTTGAAAATGAGATGATTTTCCAACAATTCCCTGATGGAAAAAGTATTGAAACCAGAATTACTGAAAGCACAAATGTCCCAAAAGTTTTAGATGAATTTGCCGCTTCTTTTTATTCGGAAGAAAGCAATTTTAAGTTTATAAATAATGGTCTTTTCGGCTTTATCGCTTTTGATGCAGTGCGTTATTTTGAGGACATTAAATTTCATAAAAAGGAAGAGAATCTTGAAATGCCCGATTTGTATTACGCGGTATATCAAAATATAATTGCGATAAACCATTTCAATAACGAAGCCTATATTTTTGGGCACACTTTTAAAACGGAAAATAACATTCCACAGATTGAACAGGTTTTAAAGTCTAAGAGCTTCGCCGAATATTCTTTTGAAAGAAATGGCGAGCGAACCACAAATTTGAATGATGAAGATTTTAAAGTTTTGGTTCGCAAATGCAAAGAACACTGCCAACGCGGTGATGTGTTCCAAATCGTGCCAAGCAAACGATTTTCGCAAAAATTTACAGGTGACGAATTCAATGTTTACAGGGCGTTGCGCAGTGTGAACCCTTCCCCTTATCTTTTTTATTTTGATTACGGAAATTTTAAAATCTTCGGAAGTTCGCCCGAAGCACAATTAATTGTAAAAGGAACTCGAGCCGAAATACATCCAATAGCCGGAACTTTTAAACGCACCGGAAATGATGAACAGGATGCAGAGCTAGCCAAAAAACTTTCCGAAGACAAAAAAGAAAACAGTGAACATGTAATGCTTGTAGATTTAGCGCGAAACGACTTAAGTCGCCACGGAACAAATGTAAAAGTGGAAACCTATCGGGAAGTTCAGTTTTTCTCGCACGTAATTCATTTGGTGAGTAAAGTGACGGCAACGAAAAATCCCTCGATTTCTACAATGCAGATTGTTGCAGACACATTTCCTGCGGGAACTTTGAGCGGTGCTCCAAAACACAAAGCCTTACAACTGTTGGAGAAATATGAAAACAGAAGTCGCGAATTTTATGGTGGCGCAATCGGTTTTATGGATTTCAGTGGTAATTTTAATCACGCGATAATCATTCGTTCTTTTGTAAGCAAAAATCACACATTACATTATCAAGCGGGTGCTGGCGTGGTTTCCGAAAGCAATGAAGAAAACGAATTACAGGAAGTTTATAACAAATTGGGCGCACTCACCAAAGCGCTGGAATTAGCTGAAAGTATATAAGTCCCCCGACGCCAAAGGGCAGAAAATATTACAACAATGAAAGAAAAAAATAAATTTGACAAACAAACTCCCTTCCCCTCAGGGGAAGAGCTGGGGATGGGGACAAAGATTCTCGTCATCGATAATTACGACAGTTTCGTGTACAATCTGGTTCACTATTTAGAGGAATTGGATTGTGAGGTAACCGTAAGGCGAAACGATAAATTTTATTTGGAAGAAGCAGAAAACTACGATAAAATCCTGCTTTCACCCGGTCCGGGAATTCCAGATGAAGCTGGCTTGCTGAAAGCAGTGATTCAAAAATACGCAACTTCAAAGTCTATTCTGGGGGTGTGTCTGGGGCAACAGGCCATCGGTGAAGTTTTTGGCGGAAAACTGGAAAATTTGAGTCAGGTTTTTCACGGGGTTGCAACAAAAGCAACCATTATCTCTGAAAATGAGCCGCTTTTTAAAGGAATTGAAAAGGAATTCGAAATTGGCCGTTACCATAGCTGGGTGGTTTCAAAAGAAGATTTTCCAGAAGTTCTGGAAATTACTTCTGTAGATGAAAACGGACAAATTATGTCGCTTCGCCATAAATTCTATGATGTTTGCGGGGTACAGTTTCATCCTGAAAGTGTGCTGACGCCAATGGGAAAACAGATTATTAAAAATTGGATTGAAAGCTAAATGAAACAGATTTTAAACAGATTAATAAATCACGAGCAACTAACCAAAGAAGAGGCCCAGGCCGTTTTGGTAAACATTTCCGAAGGAAAATACAATCAAAACCAAATTGCTGCTTTTTTGACGGTTTTTATGATGCGGAACGTAAGCTTGGAAGAATTGGAAGGTTTCCGCGATGCATTGCTAGATCTGTGTTTGGCGGTAGATTTGAGCGAATACAACACCATCGATTTATGCGGAACTGGCGGGGATGGAAAAAACACATTTAATATTTCAACCTTAGCATCTTTCGTTACAGCTGGCGCAGGAATTAACGTCACAAAGCATGGCAATTATGGAGTTTCCTCAGTGAGCGGAAGCAGTAATGTAATGGAAGCATTGGGTATAAAATTCAGTGACGAAAAAGATTTTTTAAAACGCTGTTTGGACGAAGCCGGAATTTGCATTTTGCACGCGCCACTCTTCCACCCTGCTATGAAAAACGTAGCTCCCATCCGAAAAGAATTAGGCGTAAAAACATTTTTCAATATGCTTGGGCCGATGGTAAACCCAGCATTTCCAAAAAACCAATTAGTTGGAGTTTTCAATTTGGAATTGGCGCGAATGTATGGGTATCTCTATCAAAAAAGCGAAAAGAATTATGCCGTGCTCCACGCAATGGATGGATATGACGAAATATCTTTGACTGGGCCCGTAAAAGTCATTTCTAAAACTTCAGAAAATATTTTAAACGCTGAAGATTTCGGTGTTTCAAAAATTAAAGAATCTGAAATATTTGGTGGTAAAACCGTAAAAGATTCAGCAGAGATCTTTCTAAATATTTTAAACGGAAAAGGCACCGAATCCCAAAGCAACGTAGTTTGCGCAAATGCTGGAATGGCAATTTCAGTAGTTGAAAATTGCACGATAAAATATGGCTTTAAAAAAGCGAAAGAATCATTGAAAACTGGAAAAGCATTGAATTCATTGAAAAAATTGCAGGCCCTATCAATAAATAAATAAATGTCAGTTCGAGCGCAGTCGAGAACTAATAGAGAGGTCTCGACTGCGCTCGACCGGACAAAATAAATCACGAAATGACAATTTTAGATAAAATTACGGCATACAAACTCAAAGAAGTTGCATCGAAAAAAGAAGCCATACCTATTCGTTTACTGGAAAAATTTCCGCTATTTGCGAAAGAAACAAGGTCGTTAGCGGAAGCATTGCGAATTTCTACCACGGGTATTATCGCCGAACACAAACGTCGCTCGCCCAGCAAAGCGGTAATCAATGATATGGTTTTGTTGCACGAAGTCGTTTCGGGTTATGAACTTGCTGGCGCCAAAGGAATTTCGGTATTAACGGATTCCAACTTTTTTGGAGGCTCGTTGGAGGATTTACTGGTGGCTGAGAAAACAGTTTCAATCCCCATTCTCCGGAAGGAATTTATAGTGGACCCGTATCAAATATACGAAGCAAAGGCTTATGGTGCGGATGCCATTTTATTAATTGCAGCCTGTCTTTCGGCGGAAGAGCTTAAGCAACTTTCCCATTTGGCAAAAAGCTTAAAACTTGATATTTTGCTTGAAGTTCATAATTCCGAAGAGCTCCAAAAATCACTGTTGCCGAATGTTGATATGATTGGCGTGAACAACCGGAATCTTAAAAATTTCAAAGTGAATATTGAAACCAGCAAAAAACTTTCAGAAGAAATTCCAACCGATTTTGTAAAAATTTCCGAAAGCGGAATCAGTGATGTTGAAACTATAAAAGAATTAAGAACATACGGTTTCGAAGGTTTTTTAATTGGGGAGAACTTTATGAAAACCGAAAATCCCGGCGAGACCGCTAAACTTTTTATAGAAAAATTGAGATGAACAAAACTGAGAAGACTCCCACCCTTTTTGGGAGGGTTGGGGTGGGACTAAAAATCTGTGGAATGAAACACAATGTCGCTGAAGTTGCAACACTTCAGCCAGATTATTTGGGTTTCATTTTTTATGAGAAAAGTCCGCGCTTTGTTGACTGCGAAGAGATTCCTGAGTTACAGCCTAAGGTGAAGAAAATTGGGGTTTTTGTGGATTCTACTTTAAAAGAAATTTTAGAAAAGGTTGAAGAATATAATTTGGAGGCAATTCAATTACACGGTAATGAAAGTGTGAATTTTTGCGAACAGTTAAAAGCGAAATGTCAGGCTGAGCTTGTCGAAGCCTCTAAAATTGAAATATGGAAAGTATTTTCGATAAAAAATGAATTCGATTTCGAAGTTTTAAACCCATATGAAAATATTATTGATAAATTCATTTTCGACACAAAAGGGAAAGAAAAAGGTGGAAACGGCTACACTTTCGATTGGGAAATTCTGAAAAAATTACCCTTCGAAAAAACCATTCATTTTAAGTGGTGGAATTGGTTTGGAAGAAATTGACTCCCTTAAAGAACTACTAAAAACAGACCTTCCCATCCATGCAATAGATGTGAATAGCAAGTTTGAAATTGAGCCGGGATTGAAAGATGTGTCGGCTTTAAAGAAATTCATTTCCACTATGCAACAAGACTAAAGCAAAGTCCGAACATGACTCAATACTCAATACTCAATACTCAATACTCAATACTCAATACTCAATACCCAAAATATGAATTATAACGTAAACGAAAAAGGCTATTACGGCAAGTTTGGCGGGGCATACATTCCAGAAATGCTCTACCCAAACGTAGAAGAGCTACGGCAAAAATATTTGGAGGTAATGGCAGAAGAGTCTTTCCAAAAAGAATTCTACGAACTGCTGAAAGATTATGTGGGACGTCCCACTCCGCTTTATTTTGCGAAGCGGCTTTCAGAAAAATACAAAACCAAAATTTACTTAAAGCGCGAAGATCTTTGCCATACAGGAGCACATAAAATAAACAACACCATTGGTCAGATTTTAATGGCAAAGCGACTGGGAAAAACCCGAATCATCGCTGAAACAGGCGCTGGACAACACGGTGTTGCAACCGCCACTGTATGTGCTTTAATGGGTTTGGAGTGTATCGTCTTTATGGGTGAAATCGACATAAAACGCCAAGCACCAAACGTTGCCCGAATGAAAATGCTTGGCGCCAAAGTAGTTCCGGCTAACAGTGGTAGCAAAACCTTGAAAGACGCTACCAATGAAGCCATTCGCGATTGGATAAACAATCCAGCGGACACCCATTATATAATAGGTAGTGTGGTTGGGCCACATCCTTATCCCGATATGGTCGCGCGTTTTCAAAGTGTAGTTTCCGAAGAAATAAAAT
Organism: uncultured Flavobacteriaceae bacterium; assembly: GCA_963805885.1. Taxonomy (GTDB): domain Bacteria; phylum Bacteroidota; class Bacteroidia; order Flavobacteriales; family Flavobacteriaceae; genus Aequorivita. The sequence goes on along the minus strand of CAWDWC010000015.1, from coordinate 9,142 downwards.
CGCAGCTAAATGAAAAAGAAGGACACGAAAATCCTGATTTCGTAGTGGCTTGTGTAGGCGGAGGAAGCAATGCTGCTGGTGCTTTTTATCATTATTTGGACAAGCCGGAAGTGGGTATAATTGCCGTGGAAGCTGCTGGAAAAGGAATATATAGCGGGGAAAGTGCCGCAACATCGGCTTTGGGAAAGGTTGGGATTATCCATGGCAGTAAAACTTTGTTAATGCAAACGGCTGATGGGCAAATTACCGAACCCTATTCTATTTCAGCAGGGTTGGACTATCCTGGCGTTGGGCCAATGCATGCCAATCTTTTTGAAAGCGGCCGCGGAGAATTCATTTCAATAACTGATAACGAAGCTATGCAAGCCGGATTGGAACTTTGCAAATTGGAAGGCATTATTCCCGCTATTGAAAGCAGCCATGCGCTTGCAATTTTTGAAACTAGGAAATTCCAAAAAGATGACGTGGTTGTCGTTAATTTAAGCGGACGTGGGGATAAAGATTTCGATACTTATATCAAATATTTCAATTTAAATTGAAGAATTTATCATTTCCGCTTCGACAGACATGAAAAATAATATTATTTCGTATGAACAGAATTCAAAATAAACTTTCAGAAAACAAAAAGCTACTCTCCATCTATTTCACAGCAGGATATCCGAAATTGGATGATACGGTTGAAATACTTCAGCAATTGGAAAAAAGCGGAGTCGATATGGTTGAAATCGGATTGCCATTTAGCGATCCTTTGGCAGACGGACCAACTATTCAAGCTAGTTCTCAAAAAGCTTTAAAAAATGGAATGACCACAAGTTTGCTTTTTCAACAATTGAAGAACATTCGAGAAACCGTTTCCATTCCAATGATAATTATGGGCTATTTCAATCCCGTACTTCAGTTTGGCGTAGAAAATTTCTGTACAAAATGTGCAGAAATCGGTATTGATGGATTGATTCTTCCAGACCTTCCCTTGGCTGAATTTGAGGAGCATTATTCTGAAATCTTCAAAAAACATGGTTTAATCAATATCTTTTTGATCACGCCCCAAACCTCCGAAGAACGGATTCGACAAATTGATTCTGCTTCCGAAGGTTTTATTTATATGGTGAGCAGTGCAAGCGTTACGGGAAGTTCCAATGGTTTCGGAACGGCACAGGAAAATTATTTTAAAAGAATAGCTTCCCTTTCGCTTACCAATCCACAAATCGTTGGTTTCGGAATAACTAACTCTAAAACATTTCGGCAAGCAACAAAAAACACAAATGGAGCAATTATTGGCAGTGCATTTATAAAAATGCTTTCAGAAAAGGAATTGGGCGGAATTCCAGAGTTTATTAGCTCAATTAGAAGATTTTAACCATTTTTTAGTAAGGATTTAACGAAGTTTTTGATTTAATTTTTTTACTTTAAAGTTTCAATTTAAAATCAAAAAACAAAGAAATCATGGCTAAGAAATTTGAAAGAAAAAAAGAACAGAAAAACCCAACTAACCCAACGGGAAAAAGAAACATAAAGACTAATGATTTTGATATAGACGAAAAAACCATTAAAAAACAACAGAACAAAAAATAAAAAAATAATGGGTAAAGGTGACAAAAAAACCAAACGAGGTAAGATAAATATCGGCAGTTTTGGAAAGTTGAGACCTAAGCGAAAAAAATTCAATGTCCGTCCAAAACCGACCAAAGACGCACAGAAAAATGAAGCTTAAAATAGATTGATTTTCGTTTTAAGTTGAATGCAAAAGGATTTTAAGAACAGAATATAGTTCTTAAAATCCTTTTCTTTTTTAAATGATTCCTAAGAAACTACACCGAAACACTATCTTTGCAGCTAAATGATATTTAAGTAAATGAACAAACCCGTTTCTGGATTTTCAAAAAAAACCAAGGCCGAAAAAATTGAATGGCTTGCAGAAAATTACCTGCAAGATAATCCAAACTCCGTTCAAATTTTAAAAAATTACTGGAATGATGACCCATCATTGCAGCAACTTCACGACGATTTTATAGAAAACACCCTTTCCAATTATTATTTACCTTTCGGCATTGCACCCAACTTTTTGATAAACGGAAAGCTATTTGCCTTGCCAATGGTTACCGAGGAAAGTTCAGTTGTTGCTGCTGCCAGTAATGCTGCTAAATTCTGGTTGGACCGTGGTGGGTTTAAGGCCGAAGTGATTTCCACTGAAAAAAATGGCCAGATTCACTTTAATTTTTTTGGCGCAGAAAAAGATATCGAAACTTTTTTTGAAGAAGTAAAACCAAGGCTACGCGAGAGTATCCACTCAATCGAAAAAAACATGAAAGTTCGTGGCGGTGGTCTTTTAGAGTTGTCATTAGTAGATAAATCGCACATCTTGGACGGCTACTTTTACATTCACGCCACTTTTGAAACATTGGATGCCATGGGCGCCAACTTCATCAACAGTTGTTTGGAGCAAATGGCGCATACCTTTGTTCAAGAAGCCAAAAATTTTGAAGCATTTCAGAAAACTGAAACCTATCCAGAAGTGGTAATGAGCATTCTTTCCAATTATGTTCCTGAATGTTTGGTCCGGTCTGAAGTGAGCTGTAAAGTTGAAGAACTCACAACAAAACACTACGAAGGAAAACACTTTGCAGAAAAATTTGTCCGCGCCATTGAAATTGCAAAAACCGAGACTAGACGCGCTGTTACCCATAATAAAGGGATTATGAATGGTGTGGACGCAGTTGTTTTGGCAACGGGAAATGATTTTCGTGCTGTAGAAGCTGGCGCGCACGCATATGCCGCAAGAAACAGTTATTACGGAAGCCTGACTCACGCAAAAATTGAAGATGGTGTTTTTACTTTTTGGATTGAGTTTCCTTTAGCCGTTGGTACTGTCGGCGGATTAACGTCGCTTCATCCATTGACGAAACTGGCTTTTGACATTCTTCAAAAACCGAACGCGCAAGAATTGATGAAAATTTTGGCTGTGGCGGGACTTGCACAAAACTTCGCAGCAGTAAAATCTTTGGTAACAACTGGAATTCAAAAAGGGCATATGAAAATGCATTTGATGAATATTTTGAATCAACTGGAAGCTTCTACAGATGAAAAAAATGAGGCGATAGAATATTATAAGGAGAATGCTGTTTCGCATAGTTCAGTAGTTTCTTTTTTGGAGAATCTTAGACAGTAGTTATGCAGAAGTTCCACAGCAACGGAAAATTATTGCTCACTGGTGAGTATTTGGTGCTCGATGGAGCCACTGCTTTGGCCATTCCCACAAAATATGGGCAATCTTTGGAAGTTCAGACTTCAGAAAAAAAAGAAATTCACTGGAAAAGTTACGATGAAAAGGATCTTGTTTGGTTTGAGGAAATTTTTAATCTAAATGATTTAGAAGCCTCAAAAACCAAAAACACTTTGTCAAACACATTATCAAAAATACTACGTCAAGCAAAAATCTTAAATCCTTTATTTCTTTCTGAAGATAAAGGATTTTCTATTTCAACAAAGTTAGATTTTCCACGGCATTGGGGTTTGGGTACTTCTTCAACCTTAATAAATAACATAGCACAATGGGCTAATGTAGATGCCTTTGAGCTTCTGAAAACCAGCTTTGGGGGAAGCGGTTATGATATTGCTGCAGCGCAAAGTGACTCTCCTATTTTATATGAATTAAAAAGTAACAATCCAAAATTCAAAAAAATTCATCTTTCATGGGATTTTACAGATTCTATATTTTTTGTGCATTTGAATAGAAAACAGGATAGTAAAGAAGGAATTGCTAAATACAGAAATGCTTCGGTTGATAAAAAATATCTTCAAAGAATTTCCGATATTACTAATAAGCTTTTAATATGCTATTCACTTTCAAGACTTTGAAAAGTTGATGGATGCACACGAGGAAATTATTTCAGAAATTATAAAACTCCCAACAATCAAAGAACAGCTTTTCAGCGATTATCCCAACACAATCAAAAGTTTGGGCGCTTGGGGTGGTGATTTTGTTTTGGTTACAGGAAATGAATCAGAGATGGATTATTTTAAAAGAAAAGGGTTTAAAACTATTGTTCCCTTTAAAGATATGTTACTTTAAAGATTTAAATAGAAAAAGTAAAAAAAAATCCCCAGACAAATTGTCTAGGGATTATGTGGTGCCTCCAACCCCGAACCATCGGGGGAACTTGGGACTATTTTCTTTTTAATATATCTGTGAGTATTTTGGGATTGTCCACAACCTTTTCAATAAATACCCTACTCTTCATTTTCTTTATAAACTTTTCAAGAAATAACGCCTCCTCCCTATTTGAACAATTATATTTCATTGAAATTTTCCAATCAGTTGCGCCTTTGGTAAAATTCGATTTGAAATAATGTTCATTGTGCTGTTTAAGCCTCCTATTTACATCTGGACTTTCGCCAACATAATAGCTATCAAGCGTGGCGGAATGAATTATATAGAGATAATGCATACTTTAAAAACAAAAAACCCACAAACAAACTATCTAGGTATTAAAGTGGTGCCTCCAACCCCGAAGCATCGGGGGAGCAGGGACTATACGACCAAAAACAAAAAATCCCCAAACAAACTGTCTGGGGATTATGTGGTGCCTCCAAGAATCGAACTAGGGACACACGGATTTTCAGTCCGTTGCTCTACCAACTGAGCTAAGGCACCATTATTGAGACGGCAAATATAAAGCTATTTTCGTTTTCGCAAAACAATAATTCAAAAAATAAACTCAGAAAATTTAATCAATTTAATATCATCTTAACAAAGAGTTGGTTAACCAAGTTGTATTTTTAACGCCTTATATAAAAAAATGAACCTTGTAATTGATGTAGGGAACACACTTGTAAAGCTTGGCGTGTTCGATGGTGGAAAGCTCAAGCTTAAAAAAACGTGCATCAAAAATGATTTTTTGCGGTTGCTGGCTGAGATTTCAGAAGCTTTTCCTTCCATTTCAAATACCATTGTATCTTCGGTTGGTAATTTTACAGAACACCAAATCTCAAAATTGCATCAACGGTACGAGGTTTCACTTCTTAATCATCAAACAAAAGTGCCATTTATTAATAAATACGAAACCCCACAAACTTTGGGCGTAGATCGCATCGCATTAATTAGTGCTGCTGCTGCGCAATATACGGGGGAAAATATTTTGGTTATAGATGCTGGAACTTGCATTACCTATGATTTTTTGTCTTCGGAAAACGAATATTTAGGCGGGGCTATCTCCCCTGGTATTTCGTTGCGTTATAAATCATTACATACATTTACTGAAAAATTACCGTTATTAGACGCAAACAACCCAAAATTATTGGTAGGAAATAGTACAGCAGCCTCCATGCACGCGGGTGTAATAAATGGAATATTGTACGAAATAGATGGCTTTATTGAAGCTTATAAAAAAAAATACTACAATTTAACAGTTATTTTAACAGGAGGCGACGCACATTTTTTGCGAGATAGTATAAAAAATGACATCTTTGCCAACTCAAATTTTTTATTGGAAGGATTGAACCATATTTTAGAATATAACAAACATTGATGTTTAGACAAATAATAGTCGGTTTATTTATACTTATTTCAGGTGTGGCAATGGCTCAAGAAGGAACCACATCTCCCTATTCTTTTTATGGTATTGGAACCTTAAAATTCCATGGAACCGTGGAAAACAGACTTATGGGAGGCCTTGGAGTTTTCTCAGATAGCATACACCTCAACCTTCAAAACCCTGCTTCATATGCAGATTTGCGATTGGTAAACTTTTCTGTTGGGGGAAGCCATAAAGCCTCTACTCAAAAAAACGAAACGGAAAGCCAGAATACTTCCGCAACAACCCTAGATTATATTTCTATGGGAATTCCCATGGGAAAATTAGGTATGGGCTTCGGTGTTATTCCCTATACTTCTGTTGGTTATGATTTTTATTCCGAAGTACCAGATGGACTAACACAATATTCTGGAAGCGGTGGTTTAAACAAAGCTTATCTCTCTGCTGGATATCAAGTGACCCCAGAATTAAGTGTGGGTATAGATGCCAATTATAACTTTGGAAAAATAGAAAATACAACAACAACCCAAAAAAATATTGAATTGGGAACCGAAACCTACAACCGATCCGAAATTTTGGGTTTCAGTTTCAACTTTGGTGCTCTCTATAAAAAAATGATTTCCGAAAATTTGGAACTCACAGGATCTGTAACCTTCACACCTGGAACTAGTTTTACCTCCGCAAACTCACGAAAAATATCAACCGTACGTATAATTCCCGCAGGTATCTTTACAGTAGATGAAAGAGATGTTCCTGTAGCGGATACAGATTTTACTTTCCCATCACAATTAACTATTGGTGCTGGTATTGGAAAACCAAAATATTGGGGGTTTGGCGCCGAATATACAAACCAAAAAACAAGTAATTTTACAAACAGATCTTTTAATATTGATAATGTAACCTATAAAAACGCTTCCAAATATCGCCTTGGGGGTTATTATATACCAAATTATAATTCTTTTGGAAATTACTTTAAAAGAGTGGTTTACAGAGCTGGTGCTCGATATGAACAAACAGGTCTTAATGTAGATGGACAAGACATTAACGAGTTTGGCATATCTTTTGGAGTTGGTTTACCCGTAGGCCGATTATTCTCTAATATGAATTTAGGTTTTGAATTAGGAAGCCGCGGAACAACCGATTTTGGTTTAATTAAGGAAAACTTTTTCAATACTTTCTTAAGTTTCTCATTAAATGACCGTTGGTTCGAAAAAAGATTATACGATTAATACCATTAACATAAATACCATGAAAACAAAATTTGTTCTATTATTTACAATTCTACTACTTTCATTCTCTGGAAAATCCTTTGCGCAAGCACCAGATGACTGTGCAATTTCATTATCCTATTTTACCGAGCCCGCCAAAATAAAAAACTATGAGGCTGCTCTTCCATATTATGAAAAACTTATAAAAGAATGCCCAAATTATAATTTAGCCATTTACCAATATGGCGTGAAAATGTTTGAGTATTTCATCGAAGAGAAAGGTGATAAAAGCAAAATAAATGACCTCATTGAGGCATACCAGTTGCGATTGCAAAATTTCCCCGAGCAAACCAAAGAAGGTGATGTGCTTTTAACAATTGCACAAATAAAATTTGACAATAACATTGGTACAAAGAAGGAGCAATTTAATGCTTTTCATGAAGCTTTCACAAAATTTCCTGAAGACTTCACTAGTGGAAAAAGCTTATATACCTACTTTTCGTTGGCGGTAGATCTTCACAATAGTGGTGAAAAGGATCTTCAAGAAATTTTTAATCTGTATGATGTTGTTATTTCAAAAATAGATACTGAAAAAAACAGTCTTGCCGAGAAACTGACTCCTTTAATGGACAAAGAAGAAGCAGGAACAGCACTTACCGATAAAGAACAACGCGCAAAAGATGTTTACGATAACAATCTTGGCGTATATGCAACTGTTGAAGAAAGCGTAAATGGTAAATTGGGCCAATTGGCAGATTGCAAGAACCTTGTTCCGCTTTATGAAAAAGACTACGAAGAGAAAAAGAATGATATTGATTGGATAAAAGCAGCCAGTAACAGACTTGATGCTAAAGACTGTGACAGCCCATTGTCAAATAAATTAGCTGTACGTCTTCACGAATTGGAGCCAAGTTCTACTTCTGCTTATCTATTGGGTAAACAAGCTGAAGCTGAAGGGAAATCTTCAAAAGCCTTGGAATACTTTAACCAAGCGGCCGACCTAGAAAAAGATAATTCTAAAAAAGCTAGAATCTATTACAGTATTGCTGAAAACTACCGTAAAAAAGGAAGTTTTGGAACTGCAAGAAATTATTACAATAAAATGCTTGGTGTTAAGCCATCCGCTGGAATTGCTTACTATAAAATTGGAGCAATGTACGCAGAAAGTGCCAACAACTGCGGAACCACAGTTTTTGAAAAAAGAGCAATGTACTGGTTAGCTGCAGACATGATGGATAAAGCAGCCCGCGTTGATGGTACGGTTGCAGGAAACGCAAGAGCAGCCGCAGCTTCATATAGAGGCCGAGCACCTCAGCCAAGTGATATCTTTGCTGAAGGAATGGCCGGAAAAACCATTACATTTAACTGTTGGGTTGGCGGAAGCGTAAGAGTTCCTAACTTATAAGAATGTACACAACAATAAATATGTTTAAAAGCGTGATGGCTCTGGTATTGGCCATCACGCTTTTTGCATGTGAAGGCAATTATCAAAACGTAAGAAAACTCAGCCTTTCCGATGGAGCGCCCATTGCAGAAGGCAAAGACATCAATTTTAAATACACAGATTCCGGAAAATTGGTTACCAACCTCTTGGCTGCCAAATTGCTCGATTATTCAAATTTGGAGTTTCCTTATAAAGAGTTTCCAAAAGGAATAGAAGTATTTTTTTGGGATGAAGACGGAAAGAAAAGTACTGTTAATTCAGATTATGCCATTCAATATGACAATACAGGTTTAGTTGATTTGAGAGAAAATGTGGTTTTGATAACTGCTGATAGCGTTGTTCTAAAAGCCAACCAACTATATTGGGATCAAAAAAACAAATGGGTCTTCACAGACCAACCTTACCAAATTAAATTTAAGGATGGCTCCTATAATGATGGGGCAAGGTTTGATGGTAATCAAGATTTTACTATCTTTTTGTCCAGAAAAAACCAAGGAGTACAACTAATTGATAAAAATAAAATAGAAGATGTTAAGTAAAGTGTACCGTTTTTTTGAATATGCCTATCTGGTTATTGCAGTGTTTTTTGCTTATGAAGCAGTAAATAACTGGACCACCGAAAGAAACAGAGCCTATTTATTCATCTTTTTTGTAGTTGTTGCTATCTTTATGTTTTTCTTTAAAAGGAATTTCAGAAAGAAAATGGAAGAACGGAATAAGTAATTCAAATTTAAAGTTGATGAAAATACCTCAACCTTGAACTTTGAACTTTGAATATTTTACATGGATTACAGCATCATAATCATATTAACAATGCTCATTCTCTCCGCCTTTTTCTCAGGGATGGAGATTGCGTATGTTTCTTCAAATAAAATACATATTGAAATTGAAAAGAAGCAAAACAACTTCCTGGCAGGCATTCTTAAGAAAATAACCAAGCGGCCTTCAAAATTTATTGC
>CAWDWC010000014.1:0-21632 GCA_963805885.1 uncultured Flavobacteriaceae bacterium | reverse complement strand
GCCTTACCTTCAGAAATTACAGAAAGAAGGTGAAAGCGGACGTAAGAAAATCAATCAGATTACTCGTTGGTTAACCATCGGTATATGTTTGGTTCAGGCGCCAAGTTACCTTGCAGGTCTTCCAGCAATGGGAGTTCCAACTGAGGCTTTTATAATGGGCCAAAGCGTAATGTTCTATGTTTCTTCAGTAATTATACTTGTAACGGGAACAATATTTGCAATGTGGTTGGGCGAAAAAATTACCGACAAAGGAATTGGTAATGGTATTTCCATACTTATTATGGTAGGTATTATTGCACGTTTGCCACAGTCATTTGCACAAGAATTTGTTTCAAGGGTTATGGAATCAAACGGAGGTTTGATTATGATTCTTATTGAACTGGTTATCTGGTTTGTGATTATTCTATTGTCAATTATGTTGGTAATGGCAGTTCGAAAGATACCTGTACAGTATGCAAGAAGAACGGCAAGTGGTGGTTACGAAAAGAATATTTTCGGAGCACGACAGTTCATTCCATTAAAGTTGAATGCTTCTGGGGTTATGCCAATAATCTTTGCACAAGCAATTATGTTTGTACCATCAGCAGTTGCAAGTCTTTCAGAGAGCGATTTTGCTCAAGGAATTCAAGCTACATTCAGTGATATATTTGGATTGTGGTATAACTTGGTATTTGCAATATTGATTATCATATTTACCTATTTCTATACAGCTATTACTGTTCCAACAAACAAAATGGCGGACGATTTAAAGAGAAGCGGTGGTTTCATTCCTGGTATTAAACCAGGAATCACAAACAGCAGAATATTTAGACCGAATAATGTCACAAATAACCCTTCCGGGATCTATATTTTTAGCACTGATCGCTATTGCACCAGCATTTGCAGTTAAGCTATTAGGTATCCAGCAAGGTTGGGCATTATTCTACGGTGGTACATCACTATTGATTATGGTTGGTGTGGCAATCGATACGATGCAACAAGTAAACTCGTATTTGTTGAACCGTCATTATGATGGTTTGATGAAAAGCGGCAAAAACAGAAAGGCAGTAGCATAATTATGGCAAAACAAAGCGCAATAGAACAAGATGGAAGTATAGTGGAAGCACTATCAAACGCGATGTTCCGTGTAGAATTGGAAAATGGTCACATTGTAACCGCACATATTTCGGGCAAGATGCGTATGCACTATATCAAATTGTTACCCGGCGATAAAGTGAAATTGGAAATGAGCCCTTACGATTTAACTAAGGCAAGAATAACATACAGATACTAATACAACGGACCTCACGGTTCATTGAACTATAAAAACAGAAACAGATGAAAGTAAGAGCATCCGTAAAGAAAAGAAGTGCCGACTGCAAGATTGTTCGCAGAAAAGGCAGATTATATGTAATTAACAAAAAGAACCCAAAGTTCAAACAAAGACAAGGATAAGTTATGGCAAGAATCGCAGGTGTAGATATCCCGAAGCACAAAAGGGGTGTAATCGCGTTAACGTATATCTTCGGAATCGGTAAAAGCCGTGCCCAAGATATTCTGAAAAAAGCCGAGGTTAACGAAGACAAAAAAGTAAGTGAATGGAACGATGATGAAATCGGTGCTATTCGTGATGCTGTAGGGTCTTTCAAAATCGAAGGTGAATTACGTAGTGAAGTTCAATTAAGCATCAAACGCTTAATGGATATTGGTTGTTACAGAGGTATTCGTCACAGATCGGGTCTTCCGCTAAGAGGACAACGTACTAAGAATAACTCCCGTACAAGAAAAGGAAAACGTAAAACTGTTGCTAACAAGAAAAAAGCAACTAAATAAAACCTAGAGTTATGGCAAAGACAACCCAAAAGTCTACAAAGACAGTTAAAAAACGCAAGGTTAATGTTGAATCTGTTGGCGAAGCACACATTACTGCTTCCTTCAACAACATTATTGTTTCGTTGACAAATAAGAACGGAGATGTTATCTCTTGGTCCTCAGCCGGTAAAATGGGCTTCCGTGGATCTAAGAAAAATACTCCTTATGCAGCTCAATTGGCATCAGAAGATTGCGCAAAAGTTGCACACGACGCCGGTTTGCGTAAAGTGAAAGTTTACGTAAAAGGTCCAGGAAACGGTAGAGAATCTGCAATACGTTCCATCCACAATGCAGGAATTGAAGTAACCGAAATCATTGACGTTACTCCAATGCCGCACAACGGATGCCGTCCTCCAAAAAGAAGAAGAGTTTAATTAATACTAAATATCAATCTGAAGGATTAAAGAACTAAAGGATTAACGTAAGACCTTAATTTAGTTTTCCTTCATAACCTTAAATTAGAAATGGCAAGATATACTGGTCCAAAAACTAAAATAGCCCGTAAGTTCGGGGAAGCAATCTTCGGAGACGACAAGTCCTTCGAAAAAAGAAACTACCCTCCTGGGCAACACGGTAACGCACGTCGTCGTGGTAAAAAATCTGAATATGCAATCCAGTTGATGGAGAAGCAAAAAGCAAAATATACCTATGGTATCTTGGAGCGTCAGTTCAGAAATATGTTCAAAAAAGCAACTGCTGCACCTGGAATTACAGGTCAGGTTTTGCTTCAATTGTGTGAGTCTCGTCTAGACAACGTTGTGTACCGTATGGGAATTTCCCCAAGTCGCTCTGGTGCTAGACAATTGGTTTCTCACCGTCATATCACCGTTAATGGTGAAAAAGTTAACATTCCATCTTACCAGTTGAAAGCTGGAGATGTAGTGGCCGTTAGAGAGAAATCAAAATCTCTTAGCGCAATCAACGATTCGTTGGCAAATGCAAGTCATGTTTACGAGTGGATCACTTGGAATGGCGAGAAAAAAGAAGGAACTTTTGTTTCTGTTCCTGAGCGTATCCAAATCCCAGAAAACATCAACGAGCAGTTTATCGTCGAATTATATTCTAAATAATAAAATAATCATATTGGTATTTGGCCAAAGGGTTTATAGTGTTCTTCAAACTTTTAAACCGCGCAACTAAATAACAATTAAAACGAAGAAAAAAATGGCAGTATTTAGTTTTCAGAAGCCTGATAAAGTTATAATGGTAAATTCCACCGATTTCGAAGGGAAATTTGAATTTCGTCCTTTGGAACCAGGTTACGGACTTACCGTTGGTAACGCATTAAGACGCGTATTACTTTCCTCATTGGAAGGATTCGCCATCACTTCGGTTCGCATCGAAGGCGTGGATCACGAATTTTCAACCATTGCGGGAGTAGTGGAAGATGTTACCGAAATTATTTTGAACCTTAAGCAAGTTCGTTTCAAAAGACAGATTGACGAGATAGACAACGAAACCGTTACTATTTCAGTTTCTGGAAAGGAGCAATTGACTGCTGGGGATTTTCAAAAATTCATTTCAGGTTTCCAAGTATTGAACCCAGATTTGGTTCTTTGCAATATGGACCCGAAAGTGAACCTAAATTTCGAAATTACTATTGAAAAAGGTCGCGGTTATGTTCCTGCTGAAGAGAACAAAAAAGCGAACGCTCCTTTGGGAACCATCTTTACAGATTCTATCTACACTCCAATTAAAAACGTGAAGTACAGCATTGAAAACTTCCGTGTAGAGCAAAAAACGGATTACGAAAAATTAGTTTTCGAAATTGTAACAGACGGATCTATTCACCCAAAAGATGCTTTGACCGAAGCTGCAAAAACTTTGATTCACCACTTTATGTTGTTCAGCGATGAGCGCATCACTTTGGAGGCAGATGAGATTGCACAAACTGAAACCTATGATGAAGAATCCCTTCACATGCGTCAGTTGCTTAAAACAAAATTGGTAGATATGGACCTTTCGGTTCGTGCGCTAAACTGTTTGAAAGCTGCAGAGGTTGATACTTTGGGAGATCTTGTTTCTTTCAACAAGAATGACTTGATGAAATTCCGCAACTTTGGTAAAAAATCGCTTACAGAGCTTGAAGAGCTTGTAAACGTTAAAGGCCTAAACTTCGGGATGGATCTTGCAAAATATAAATTAGATAAAGACTAGTGATTAACGATTTCAGATTTAGGATTTCAGATTGCTGAAGTTTTAAATCTGAAATCAACAATCAACAATCGTAAATAAATTTAACCCATCATAATTTGCTCCCAGCCTAAGGCTGGATCCTGTAGCAAGATGATGAAAATAAAAATGTCATGAGACACGGAAAAAAAATAAATCACTTAGGAAGAAAAACCGCCCACAGACATTCAATGTTGGCCAACATGGCTTGTTCACTTAGTTGAACACAAACGTATCAACACTACAGTAGCGAAAGCGAAAGCGTTGAAAAAATTTGTTGAGCCATTGGTAACAAAGTCTAAGGAAGACACCACGCACAACCGTCGTTTGGTTTTTGCAAAATTGCGTCAAAAAGAAGCAGTTGCAGAACTTTTCAGAACTGTTGCTCCAAAAGTTGGTGATCGTCCAGGAGGTTACACCCGAATCATTAAATTGGGCAACCGTCTAGGTGATAATGCTGATATGGCAATGATAGAGCTTGTAGATTTCAACGAACTTTACAACGCGGGCAAAGCTACCAAGAAGAAAACTACACGTAGAAGTCGACGTGGAAGTGGAAGTGGTACTGAAGCTGCTGCTGCACCTGCTGCAAAAGCTGCTCCGGCAAAAGCAGAAAAGGAAACGAAGAAAGAAGAAGAATAAATGAATTTGAATTCATTAAATAACAAAGGGATAAGCGTTTTCGTTTATCCCTTTTTTTTATACTATTTTTGCAGAGATTTTTGAGAAACCTAAAATTGTAACCCTGAGCTTGTCAAAGGGTTGAAACTTGAAACCTTCAATAAATGAAATACCAAACACGAAAAAAAGCACTTATTTTACTCGCAGACGGAACCATTTTCTACGGAAAAGCGGTTGGAAACAAAGAAGGCTCTGCCTTTGGTGAAGTTTGTTTCAACACGGGAATGACCGGTTATCAAGAAATTTTTACAGACCCATCTTACTTCGGTCAAATTATGGTTGCTACTAACGCCCACATTGGGAATTACGGTGTCAACAAAGATGAAGTAGAATCAGAGGGAATCAAAATTGCAGGTTTGGTGGTGCGTAATTTCAGCTACCACTATTCCCGTCCTGCTGCAGATGATTCTTTGGAAGAATTCTTAAACAGAAACAACTTACTCGCCATCAGCGATGTTGATACACGAGCCTTGGTAAGCTACATTCGTGACAATGGTGCGATGAACGCAGTAATTTCTACAGAAGTTGATAATATTGAAGACCTTAAAAAGCAGTTGGCAGAGGTGCCAGAAATGCACGGTTTGGAACTCGCTTCAAAAGTGTCAACCAAAGAACCGTATTTCTATGGAAACGAGAATGCCAAATATAAAATTTCAGCATTGGATTTAGGAATAAAGAAAAACATCCTTCGTAGACTTGCTGAACGGGACTGTTACATTAAAGTGTTTCCTTACAACTCCAGTTTTTCAGAACTGGAAGCTTTTAATCCTGATGGCTATTTTATTTCAAACGGCCCCGGCGATCCGGAGCCTCTTCATAGCGCTATCGAGGTTGTAAAAACAATTTTGGATAAGGAATTACCCATGTTCGGTATTTGTTTGGGACACCAAATGTTGGCCCTAGCCAATGGAGTTTCAACCTATAAAATGCACAATGGGCACCGAGGTATAAATCACCCGGTGATGAATCTCCTTACTGGCAAAGGTGAAATCACATCACAAAACCACGGCTTTGCTATCAATAGGGAAGAAGCGGAAGCTAATCCCAACATTGAGATAACCCACGAGCATCTTAACGATCATACAGCTGCGGGAATACGTTTGAAAAACAAGCCTGCTTTTTCTGTTCAATACCATCCCGAAGCCAGTCCGGGACCACACGATGCTTCGTATCTTTTTGACCAATTCATCGAAAGTATTGAAAAGCATAAGATGCAAACTGCATAAACCTTAAACCTGACAGTTTTCCAAAAGTTGTCAGGTTTTTTTAACAATAAAAACTAGTAATAACTATATATATAAATCAATGAGTATCATCATCGACATCAAAGCCAGACAAATTTTCGATTCCCGTGGAAATCCTACCGTAGAAGTTGACGTAATTACCGAACACGGTTTTATGGGGCGTGCGGCAGTTCCTTCCGGTGCGTCAACTGGCGAACACGAAGCAGTTGAACTTCGCGACGGGGGAAAGGCATATATGGGAAAAGGCGTACTAAAAGCTGTTGAAAATGTTAATGGAAAAATTGCAGGCACACTTTTGGGAGTTTCCGTTTTTGAACAGGAACTTATAGATAAAATAATGATCGATTTGGATGGCACCAAAAACAAATCTAAGCTTGGAGCCAATGCTATTCTGGGAGTTTCCCTGGCTTGTGCAAAAGCAGCTGCCAATGAGTTGGGCATGCCTTTGTATCGTTACGTGGGCGGTGTAAGCGCCAAAACGCTTCCTGTGCCAATGATGAACATTATCAACGGTGGTTCGCACAGTGATGCTCCTATCGCGTTTCAGGAATTTATGGTGATGCCCGTAAAGGCTAAAAACTTTACACATGCAATGCAGATGGGTTCAGAAATTTTTCACAATCTTAAAAAAGTATTGCACGACCGTGGCTTGAGTACAGCTGTTGGCGATGAAGGTGGTTTTGCTCCAACCTTAGATGGAACAGAGGATGCTTTGGATACTATTGCAAAAGCAACAAAAAAAGCTGGCTACAAATTGGGCGACGATGTTATGATTGCTTTGGATTGCGCAGCCGCGGAATTCTATGTGAAGAAAAAATACGATTACACCAAATTTGAAGGTGAAAAAGGAAAAGTAAGAACTTCAAAAGAACAAGCTGATTACTTAGCTGAACTTTGCGAAAAATATCCAATCATTTCAATTGAGGACGGAATGGATGAAAACGATTGGGCAGGCTGGAAATATTTAACCGAAAAGATAGGTAATAAAGTGCAGTTGGTTGGTGACGATTTGTTCGTGACAAATGTGGAAAGACTTTCAAAAGGTATTTCAGAAAAGATAGCCAATTCAATTTTGATAAAAGTGAATCAAATTGGAACATTGACCGAAACCATTGCAGCTGTAAATATGGCACACAACTCAGGATATACTTCAGTAATGAGCCACCGAAGTGGGGAAACGGAAGATAACACGATTGCAGACTTGGCGGTTGCACTTAATTGCGGTCAAATAAAAACTGGTTCTGCTTCCCGAAGTGATAGAATGGCAAAATATAACCAATTGCTCAGAATTGAGGAACAATTGGGCGAAGTTGCCTATTTTCCACAGCGAAGCGCTTTCAAAATTTAACGTTTTATCAATAATTTGAAAACCCCGCCATTGGCGGGGTTTTTCTTTTTATTAAAGAACCACTGTGCAACCCATTATTTAAGGATTTTTTAACCTAAGTAAATGGAAGAATGTTAAAAAAATTGCCTTAGATTTTGTAATTTAGCAATCCTGAATAAATTAAAAACACGCAATATTTTATGGCAAAGATAGCAACCCTCGAGATAGATGGTAAAAAATACGAGTTTCCCATTGTGGAAGGAACTGAAAATGAACTAGGAATAGAAATTAAAAGCCTTCGTACCGACACCAAAGGCGTTGTTACATTGGATCCAGGCTATAAAAATACGGGCGCTTGTGAAAGTGCAATTACCTTTTTGGATGGCGAAAAAGGAATTTTGCGCTATCGCGGGTATGCCATAGAGGAACTTGCTGAAAAGGCGCATTTTTTAGAGGTTTGTTATCTTCTTATTTTTGGTGAATTGCCCACTGAAACACAACTCAATAAATTTCATACAGATATAAAGGCCCAGTCACATGTTGATGAAGATGTAAAGCGTATTTTGGACGGTTTTCCAAAAGCTGCACATCCAATGGGAGTTCTATCTTCCTTAACATCTGCATTAGTGGCATTTAACCCTTCTTCAGTGAACGTTGACAGTGAAGAAGATATGTACAAGGCCATTGTGAAAATTCTTGGAAAATTCCCAGTCTTGACTGCTTGGACATACAGAAAACGTATGGGTCTTCCGTTAGATTACGGTGGAGATTCCTTAGGTTATGTGGATAATTTCTTGAAAATGATGTTCAAAAAACCTAGTGGTGAATACGTTACTAATGAAACTGTTTTGGAAGCTTTGGATAAATTATTGATCCTTCACGCAGACCACGAACAGAATTGTTCTACATCAACTGTACGCATTGTTGGTTCGTCTCACGCAGGTCTTTTTGTTTCTATTTCAGCAGGAATTGCAGCGCTTTGGGGGCCACTTCACGGTGGTGCAAACCAAGCCGTGATTGAAATGCTTGAAGCTATTAAAGAAGATGGTGGCGACACAAAGAAGTTTATGGCTAAAGCAAAAGACAAAGACGATCCCTTCCGTTTGATGGGCTTTGGGCACAGGGTATACAAAAACTTTGATCCACGTGCAAAAATCATTAAAAAGGCGGCTGATGATGTTTTAGAGAATTTGGGAATTGAAGACGAAATTTTAGATATCGCAAAAGCGTTGGAAAAAGAAGCTTTGGAAGACCAGTATTTCGTAGACAGAAAATTATATCCAAACGTAGATTTCTATTCAGGAATAATTTATCGCGCTTTGGGAATTCCTGTTGAAATGTTTACGCCAATGTTCGCTCTAGGTCGTTTGCCAGGTTGGATTGCACAATGGAGAGAAATGCGCTTGAACAAAGAACCAATAGGGCGTCCCCGTCAAATCTATATTGGCGAAACCCACAGGGAATTTTTGCCAGTGGAAAAAAGATAAAAACTAATTTTTAATATATTTGAAAGCACTTCGGTATCGAGGTGCTTTTTTTATATTTGCTATATGATCAATTTAAATATCAACGACGAGATTTCAAGATTGCGTGCCGTAGTGCTGGGGCGCGCAGATAGCAATGGCCCAATTCCAAAACTTGAAAATGCCTATGATCCAAAATCTGCCGAGCACATTAAGGCAGGAACTTATCCCAAAGATGAAGATATGGTTTTGGAAATGGAAGCCGTAGCAGCTGTTTTCAAAAAATATGATGTTAAGGTTTATAGACCCCATTCCATAAAGGATTATAACCAAATCTTTTCTCGGGATATCGCTTTTGTTATTGAAGATAAATTTATAATTGCAAATATTCTTGAAGACCGTTCTATGGAAATTGAGGCTATTGAACATGTTATCAATCAAATTGACCCTTCAAAAATTATAGAATTTCCTGAAAACGCACACATTGAGGGTGGCGATGTTATGCCATGGGGCGATTATATTTTTATTGGGACTTATTATGGTGACGATTATTCAAGTTTTATTACTGCACGAACAAACATGAATGCTGTGAAGCATCTTCAGAAATTGTTTCCACATAAAAAGGTAAAATCTTTCAACCTTAAAAAAAGCAATACTGTTGCCGATGAAAATGCCCTGCATTTAGATTGTTGCTTTCAGCCTCTGGGAAAAGGGAAAGCTATCATCCATAAAGATGGATTTTTGATTGAAGAAGAATATGAATGGCTGGTAAATTTCTTTGGAGAAGAAAATTGTTTCCATATTACAAAGCGGGAAATGTATAATATGAATAGTAATGTTTTCTCTATTTCACCAGATGTAATCATTTCAGAAAGAAACTTTACAAGGTTGAATGCTTGGCTTCGCGAGCAGGGTTTTACGGTAGAAGAGGTGCCATACGCCGAAATTTCCAAACAGGAAGGCTTGCTTCGTTGTACTACCATGCCTTTGGTTCGCGATTAGTTTAAACAACCAGCTTTTCGGATTATTGGAAGTGTGCTATCTGTAAGGAATTGTAACTAATTGTTATTGTTATTAAATAAAGGTTCAAAGGGTTATTTAACAAAAAAACCGTCCCAACTTTCACAAAAAATTAGTAAACTTGGCGTATCAAAATTTTAACACTTTGAAAAAAATAATCTCCCTATCTTTTTTATTGCTGTTTCTCACAGCCTTTTCACCCTTTACTGCACAACAAAAGAACATTACCGTAGAAGATATTTGGAAACCTGGATCTAGTGTTTTTAATACTGAAAGGCTTGAAGTACTTCGTTCTCTCAATAACGGTAAAGAATATTCAGTTTTAAATTATGATAGACAGAATAAGGCATCTACGATAGATGTTTACGATTATAAAAGTGGCGAAAAAGCAAGAACACTTTTAAATAGTAAGGATTTAAATGGAATTGATTTCATTATTTCATATGAATTCAACAATGATGAATCCAAAATTCTTTTTTCAACCCAACTGCAACAAATATATCGCCGCTCCTCACTTGGAACTTATTACGTTTATGACGTAAAAACGAAGAATTTCAGCCTCATTTCAACCAATAAAATACAAGAACCAACTTTCAGCAATGACGGTAGCAAAATTGCCTACGGTTATGAGAACAATCTTTACATAAAAGATCTTAATTCCAGTGAAACCAAGCAAATAACCACTGACGGAAAAAAGAACAGCATCATAAATGGGATTACAGATTGGGTTTATGAAGAAGAATTTGCGTTTGTACGCGCTTTTGAATGGAGCAAAAATGGAGATAAACTTGCCTATATAAAATTTGATGAAACTGAAGTGCCAGAGTTTACCATGGATGTTTATGGACAAAACCTCTATCCTTTCGCCGACACATTTAAATATCCAAAAGCAGGTGAGGCCAATTCAAAAGTTTCGTTGCAGTTTTACGACCTTAACAGTGGAAAAACTTCTTCCGTAGATCTTTCAAAATACAACAGCTATTACATTCCTAGATTGCTTTGGACTGAAGATAATAATTTGCTGAGCGTACAGCTTGCCAATCGCCACCAAAATGTCATTGACTTGGTTTTTGTGGATGCTTCAAAAAATTCTTCAAAATTAATTTTACAGGAAAAAGACGATGCATACGTAGATGTAACCGACAATCTAACCTTTTTAAATAACAATAGTTTTTTCTGGACCAGCGAAAAGGATGGCTGGAATCATATTTATCAATATGACAAAGATGGGAAACTGATGAACCAAGTAACGAAAGGTCCTTGGGAAGTAACTGCTTATTACGGTTTTGATCAAAACACAGGGCGCGTTTATTACCAAAGTACAGAAAACGGAAGTATAAACCGCGATGTGTATTCCATTCTTCCTTCTGGAAAAAACAAAGTGCGATTGACGCAGGAAACAGGAACCAACGATGCCGATTTCAGTGCGGATTACACTTATTTCATCAATACTTTTTCTGATGCAAGCACACCCTATGTTTTCACGCTTCGGGATGCAAAAACAGGAAAATTGCTTCGCGAAATTAAAAACAACAGCGATTTAAAAAATAGATTGGCTTCTTATAAAATTTCACCTAAAGAGTTTTCAACCATTAATATTAATGGCGAAAATTTAAATATGTATATGGTAAAGCCTTTGGATTTTGATGAAACAAAGCAGTATCCATTGTTTCTATATCAATATTCGGGCCCTGGTTCACAGAATGTTTCTAACAGTTGGATGGGGACTAATGACTATTGGCACGAAATGCTAGTTAACGGACAAGATATTATTATAGCTTGTGTGGATGGTCGTGGAACAGGTTTTAAAGGGAGAGATTTCAAAAAAATGACCCAGAAAGAGCTGGGTAAATATGAAGTTCAGGACCAAATAGCCGTTGCAAAAAAATTAAGTGAGTTACCATATATAGACGCTTCCCGTACTGGAATTTGGGGTTGGAGCTATGGCGGTTTTATGTCCTCAAACTGTCTTTTCCAGGCTCCAGATACATTTGAAATGGCTATTTCAGTTGCCCCCGTAACTAGCTGGAGGTTTTATGACAGTATTTATACCGAACGCTATATGGAGACGCCACAGGAAAACCCTTTGGGTTATGATAACAATTCACCCCTTTCCCATGTAGATAAATTGAAAGGGAAGTTTTTATTGGTTCATGGAAGCGCTGATGATAATGTTCACGTGCAAAACAGCATGCGCTTGATTGAAGCATTGGTTCAAGCCAACAAACAATTTGACTGGCGTATTTATCCAGACAAAAACCACAGCATTTATGGTGGCAATACACGCTTACATCTTTATACTTTAATGACCGATTTCATCAAAAAGAATTTATAAAAAATCAACACTAACTAAATATTTAAATTTATGTCTGAAGCACTTCAATATCAAAAGCAAAAAGAATTGTTTGGCCACCCAGTGGGTCTATATATTCTGTTTTTTACCGAAATGTGGGAACGTTTTTCCTATTATGGAATGCGTGCCATTTTGGTACTTTACTTAGTTGCAGAAGCAACCAGCGGCAACCCAGGCTTAGGTTGGACCAATGGTGATGCACTTTCACTTTATGGAACATATACGATGTTGGTTTATGTAGCGTCTATTCCCGGAGGTTGGATTGCCGATAAATTTTTAGGTCAAAAACAATCCGTACTTGTTGGTGGGATTTTACTTGTTTTGGGTCACGGAATTTTATCTGTTGAGCAAATGTGGGCATTTTATACAGGCCTAGGTTTAATTATAGCTGGAGTTGGGATGCTAAAACCAAACATTTCAACAATGGTAGGTGGCCTTTACAGACCTGGTGATATTAGAAGGGACAAAGGTTTTACTATATTTTATATAGGTATTAACGTAGGAGCGTTTCTTTCAAGCTTAATTGTAGGTTACATAGGTGAAGTTTACGGATGGCATTACGGTTTCGGTCTTGCAGCTATTGGAATGTTATTAGGATTGATTCAATATATAGTGGGTCAAAAACATTTGAAATATGTTGGTAATAATACCAACAATTCCATTGATCCTGAAGAAAAAGCGGCAATGAAAAGACCGCTTTCAAAAATTGAAAGAGATAGAATGGTTGTATTGTTCATTTCTTTTATTTTGGTAATTGTATTCTGGGGTGCTTTTGAACAAGCAGGAGGTTTAATGAATATTTATGCATCTGAAAAAACTAACAGAATGCTAATGGGGTGGGAGGTACCGGCTTCTTGGTTCCAATCCCTTAATGCACTTTTCATTATTATTCTAGGTACAGCTGTCGCAGGTTATTGGGCACATAGAAAATTGAAAGGAAAAGTTTCCACTTCACTTTTTAAAATGTGCATTGGCTTGATAATTATGGGAACTGGTTTCTTCTTTATGACAGGAGCAGCAGCTCAATACAACGCCAATGGTTCATCAGCTATGTATTGGTTAGTTGCGGCATATTTATTCCATACAGTTGGAGAGCTATGTTTATCTCCAGTTGCACTTTCATACATTACAAAATTAGCTCCTTTAAAATATGCTTCCTTAATGATGGGTGTGTATTTTGCAATGACCGGTTTTGGAAATAAAGTTGCGGGATTGCTAGGAGAATCTGCTTCAGATTTGGGTGAATATACCGTATTTACTGGAATTGCTGTTTTCTGTGTTGTTTTTGGGTTTTTAGTATTATTGGTAAGAAAGAAATTAGAGAATCTTACGCATGGAGCTGAAGACAATGAGCGTGAAATTGAGGATGACAATGAGCCTTATGAACTTGCTGACCCAGACTTCAACAAAGCCAATTAATTTCAAAAAATACTAACCAAAGCATAAGCAAATGAATACCGATATAGAAAATCTGTTTAAAGACAAAGTTTTAGGGCATCCCGGAGGTTTGTTTGTACTCTTTTTTACCGAAATGTGGGAACGTTTCTCTTTCTACGGAATGCGCGTTCTTTTAATCAATTTCCTTACAATGGCAGCCATTGGCTATAATCCTGGTTGGGAATGGACGGCAGAAAATGCGGGCGCACTTTTCGGTACCTATGCCATGCTTTTGTACATAACTCCAATTCTTGGGGGAATTATAGCCGATAAATTAACGGGCTATCGTTGGGCCGTCGTAATAGGGGCTTTTATTATGACCCTTGGGCATATTTCCATGGCTTTGGAAACTGAGTTTTCATTATATCTGGGTCTTGCGCTTTTGGTGATTGGAACAGGTTTCTTTAAACCGAATATCACTTCCATCATTTCTGAAATGTATAAAGGCAATGAAGGGAAAAAAGATGGTGCCTATACACTTTTTTATATGGGTGTGAACGCTGGAGCTTTTTTCGGAATGATGCTTTGCGGTTACCTTGCAGAAAGAATAGGTTGGTCTTGGGGCTTTGGTCTTGCAGGTGTTTTTATGTTATTGGGAACTTTACAATTTTGGTTGGCAAAGCCTTTATTTGGAAAAATAGGCGGAACGCCCGGAGAACAAGACATAGTTGAAGTGCCAGTAAACCAGACAAAAGAAGAAGAGGAGGTTAACAAATTAAATCCTTTTACAACATTTGATAAAATACTTATCACTGTTTGTTCTATTGTAGGTTTAGGCTACGCATTAAATGACCCGCTTTCAAAAATTGCAGGAATTGATATGTTTTCTGCCCTTCAAATGGGTTCAATGGAAGGACAGTATGTTGCCATAATTTTTGCCCTATTCCTATTTTTAATTCTTGTGATAGGAAGAATAGCTAGATATACTCGAGTTATAAGGGATCGAATGATAGCGTTTATCATTTTTGCTTTCTTTACTGTCTTTTTCTGGATGAGCTTTGAACAAGGAGCTACTTCTTTGATAATTTTTGCAAGAGATAGCGTTGATAGGGTTTTAAGTGGAAACCAAGCCTTGATTTTTAATATTGTAAATATTCTCTTAACCGTTGTTCCGCTGGGTATTATATCCTGGGTGTTATATCTGTTATGGAAAAAAACTTTTTATAAAATACCAGGCTCCAATATTGTATTGGTAATCTGCTTTGCTTTAATGTGGGGTATTGTTGGTTGGATGTTGAATAGAGATATGAATACAAGTGCTTATGATATTACCTATAGCGCAGTTCAAAAAACAACTACTGATGCTGAAGGCAAACCTACTGTAAGCTATGTGCCAATAACTGAAAATTATGTAGTTTCAGAATCTGATGTGGTTGTAGAGCAAGTTACAAAAATCACTGAACCGTATGATTTTAAAGTAGGAGATGAAATATTCATAATAAATAAAGACAAGGAAGGAACGGCTTTTGGGTATCTTGATCCGGATAGACTTAATAGCGCTAGAAATAATACTGCTGCAAAAGACCAAAATAATGGTATCATAAAGGCCCAAATATCCGAAATAAAAAATGATGAGGTGGAGATTACCGTTTCTTGGTTCAGTATTTTGAATTCATTTTTTATAATAGCTTTTGCTTCGTTTTTCTCAAAGTGGTGGGAGAGCAAGTACAATCCGTCCGCTGCGGTAAAATATGGTCTGGGATTAATAATTATGGCCTTAGGCTTTGGGCTTCTTGCGTGGGGATCATACGGAATTCAAGACGGAGTTAAAGTAAGTATGATATGGCTGATTCTGGCTTATATGTTCCATACATTGGGAGAGCTATGTCTCTCACCCGTCGGGCTCTCTTATGTTTCCAAACTTGTTCCCGCTAGAATGATAGCTTTTATGTTTGGAATGTGGTATTTGGCAATCGCCATAGGGAATAAGCTTGCAGCAGTATTTGGAGGACAAATTGAGAATATTACAGCTAAGTACGATTTGTCAACCTTTTTCTTAATTTTCACAATTGTACCAATTATTGCAGGGATATTAATTATTTTTCTAAATCCACTCCTGAAAAAATTAATGCACGGCATTCGTTAATACACAATACTTTATAGTAATAAAAGCGTTCCTTTTTATGGAACGCTTTTTGTTTTAAATTTTAGACTTTTAAAAACATTTCGATGAAAAATATTTTACTGCTTGTTTTACTTTTAATGATGGGTACCGTTAATTCCCAAGAAATTAATTGGATGACTATGAATGAAGCCATAGCGGCGCAAAAGAAAAACCCCAAAAAGATCTTTATGGATGTTTATACCACCTGGTGCGGTCCATGCAAAATGCTCGATAAAAATACGTTTAGCGATAAAGAAGTTATTGAGTATGTAAACAAAAATTACTATGCAGTGAAGTTTAATGCTGAAGGGACAGAAGAAGTAGATTATCAAGATTTTGTTTATACCAATCCCAATTACGATCCAGCGCGAAAAGGAAGAAATTCACAACATTTGTTTGCGCACGCTTTAAAGATAAATGCGTATCCAAGTGTTGTTTTCTTTAAAGAAAACGGAGATCTTATTCAAGCCGTTCCTGGATACAGAACGCCACAACAGCTTGAAATTTTCCTAAAAATGATTCACAGTGATGATTATTTGAAAATCACTACAGCCGAAGCTTGGGAAGAGTATCAGAAAAATTTTAAATCTACATTTTAGGATAGTATTTTCGGTTTCATATTCGGGCTATTCTATTGAGAAAGCTCCTTGTTTTGCAGTATGGCAGAACGGGAGCTTTTTTAGTTTGCAGGTTTTCTCCCATCGTTTCACGTAGGTAAAATAGTTACTCCCATCTGCGATAATCTGTTTTGGTCGTATGCTGTCAATAAGTCGGTTGAGGTTCACTTTTGGGCTATTGGTGAGTAAAAGGGTGTGAATATTTTTTTGCTTTGGAAAAGTGCCCAAGCTATCCAAAATCAAAATGTTTCTATTTTTATATTGAAATATTGATGGAAGTTTTTCTTGTGAATAGTTAGTAATATTAATGGCTGCCCTGAAAGATTTTATAGGATACTCCCCAAAAATGTATTTAGTTGAATCAGTGTTATAAACAATAAAATCTTTTCCTTTTTTATAACCTAACAGCGTCTGTTTACTTTTTTGAAAAACGACCAATTGGTTTTCTGATGTCTTGAATTCGTCATAAATATAAATGGTTATTAATACGGAAATGGATAAAAGGGAAACAACTAAGCCACGATAATTTATTTTCTTAAGAAAAAGTATCAAAGAAATTATTAAAAGATAGGCTCCCATTACTTTTAAAGCTGAAAAGTGAATGTTTTTGAATAGAAATTCATCTTGCACTGCGACCCAATGAATGAACCTGTTAAGCCCTTCAATCAAGAAATTATAACTTTCGGCTACCCGATCTGGCAAACTATTCAAACTTGCTAAAAGAACGATTAATATTCCACCACACATCAAAACAGTTAAAAAAGGGAGTACCACTATATTGGTTAACAAAAACATTCCCGGAAATTGATGAAAATAATACAGGCTTAAAGGCAAAACGCCAATTTGCGCACAAATTGTAACCGATACGATTGCCCAAATTTTACGAACAACCCGATATTTGGAATAGCCTATTTTGTAAAAAAGCGGTTGTAGCCAAACAATAAAAAACACTGCCAAATAGCTCAACTGAAAACCAACCTGAAATAGCCAAAGCGGATTGATGATTATAAGCGCCAAAAACGACAGAAATAAAGTATTTATGGAGTTGGTCTCCCGATTGAAAATTTTTGCTAGTGCAAAAAAACTAAACATAGTTACTGCCCGCGTAACCGAAGGCGACAAACCTGAAAGAATGGCAAAACCCCAAAGCAAAAGTACAATTATAAGGGCGTGAAAATATAATCCAAGTTTCCAACGAGTCAATGGTTTCAAAAGAAATGCTAGTATAGTGTACAAAATACCTACGTGCAGTCCCGAAACAGCCAAAATATGAACGGCGCCCGCAGCGGCATATTCGCTGTACAGATTTTTGTCAATGTCTTTCTTTTCACCCAAAACGAGTGCTTGTATAATGGCGCGTTCGTCTGTATTCAGTTTTGTGTTTTGAAGTTTTGCAACTACTTCAGAGCGAAGGTTTTGGGAAATGCCCATTAAGGTCTTGGAGCCTGATTGATTTTTTAAGATTGCTTCTGATGAAATGCGTATCTGACCATAAACTCCCAATGATTTCATATATTTTGAATAGTCAAATTGGTGTGGGTTCAGTGGTTTTGGAATTTCAGTAATTGGAGCGTACACAAGCAAAACCTCATCGGGTGAAAAAGGTTCCGCTATAGAATTTTTTGAAATATTCAGCACTATTTTACCAGTAGTGGCTGTTCCATTTATTGCACTTACTGTTGCAAAATATTTCACATAAAATGTGTCAGGTTTTAGGTATTGGTTTATTTTCAGTTGTATTAAATCTGTCTTTTTTTCAGAAACAAAGTGCGAATAGTGTTTTGGATGAAACTGTGGCAACCGCATTTGATAAGTAAGATAACCAATGGCGTAAAAGCAGATGAGAGTGGCTATTCCGAAGTAAACAGTTTGGATGATTTGTTTTCTTGCCCAAATCCATAAAATTGCAACGCCAAAAAGAAGCGCTAAAACATAGTTTAAGAAAAAAGTGGAGATAGGGAAAAAGTGCGCAGCGAGAATTCCCAATACAACGAAAATCGAAAACTTTACAACGGCGAAGTTTATGAATTTCATACCCCAAAATTTAGGTGAAACCTAATTCTATCGGGGAGAATAACTTAAAATTACTAAATGTTGCTTAAAGATGCAACTAAATAATCCTTCGAACCTCAACAAAGGCCTTCTTCCAGTATTCTTCA
Organism: uncultured Flavobacteriaceae bacterium; assembly: GCA_963805885.1. Classification (GTDB taxonomy): domain Bacteria; phylum Bacteroidota; class Bacteroidia; order Flavobacteriales; family Flavobacteriaceae; genus Aequorivita. The sequence continues at coordinate 3,204 of CAWDWC010000014.1, read as the reverse complement.
TCAAGTGATGAAATAATAACGCCAGCGTGTGTGGTAGCGTGGATAAACTTTACTTCGCCGCGTTTTGCTTCCACGACCAAACCCACGTGGGTTATAGTATTTTTGCGACTCGTTTTGAAAAAGACCAAATCGCCTTCCTCAATATCTTTAAAGGAAATAAGAATTCCTTTGGTGGCCATGTCCCTCGATATGCGGGGCAAGGTTATATTTTCTTTCTGAAAGGCTGTGTAAACTAATCCTGAGCAATCCATTCCGGCATCTGTAGTACCGCCAAATTTATAGCGTGTGCCTTGAAAGGTTTTTGCGTAATTTATAATTTCCTTTTTTACTGCCTTTGGGCTTTCCTCTTTATCAGTATCTTCAGCTTCTTCTTCCTTTTCCCGATTGGTAATCTTGTTATTTTTATGTGGATTCACCTTCCGCACGGTTTTCGTATCATTTTTACCAATAATGACCTCTGGAACTCTGCCCGTATTCTTCGTGCTTCCGCAGGAAATAAGAAATAAAGTAAATAAGGAAAGAAAGAGTAGTTTTTGCATCAATGTGAAATGGAGTATTAATGCTTAAAAGTATAAAATATTATTTACTCTCCTTGATGGAACTATAAATAAGTTTGGCTGTGTTTTCACTTGCGCCTCTGCCTCCAAGAGCTTTTTCCAAATCGTAATAGTCTAAAAACATCGTTGCCCTCTTGTAGGGGTCCAATATTTTGGTAAGTTCTTCCTTTAAACGTTTCGTGTTGAAATCGGTTTGTATAAGCTCGGTAACCACTTCTTTATTAAGGATTAAATTTACCAAAGAAATATAATCCAGTTTTATGACCCGTTTTGCAATTTCATAACTAACCCGACTACCTTTATAACAGACTACTTGTGGAATTTTAAATAGTGCAGTTTCCAAAGTGGCGGTACCTGAAGTAACCAATGCAGCATCGGAAATACTCAAAAGATCGTAGGTTTTGTTTGTTACAAAATGAACATTCTTTGTGCTGAGAAAGGATTCATAAAATGATTTTTCCTGACTTGGCGCACCTGCAATCACAAATTGATAGTCTTTAAAATCTTTCGCCACGGAAATCATTATTTCCAGCATTTTTTTTATTTCCTGCTTTCGGCTTCCAGGAAGCAGCGCCACTATGGGGCGTTTATCCAATCCGTTTTCTTTTTTGAAGATTTCCGGATCTACTTGGTTTCTGTTGTAAATTGCGTCAATTAAGGGATGGCCTACAAAGTGTACGGGAAAGTTGTGTTTTTTTTCATAAAAATCCTTTTCAAAAGGGAGGATAACATACATTTCGTCAATATCCCGCTTAATATCTTTGATGCGGCCTTCTTTCCATGCCCATATTTGCGGCGAAATGTAATAATGTGTTTTATGGCCTTTTTTCCGTGCCCATTTCATAATTTGAAAATTGAAGCCTGGATAGTCTATGAAAATAATCACATCTGGGTTGAAGCTATCAATATCTTTCTTGCAGCTTTTTATGTTTTTGAGAATGGTGCCAAGATTCAGAATCACTTCAGCGAAACCCATAAATGCCAATTCGCGATAATGCTTTACCTCAGTTCCACCAACGGCTTTCATCAAATCGCCGCCCCAAAAGCGGAAGTCTGCGTCAGCATCTTCCTTTTTTAAAGCTTTCATTAGATTGGCTCCGTGCAAATCGCCGGATGCTTCGCCTGCTATGAGGTAATATTTCATTCTAAAAAGTTATGAGTTATGAGTTATGAGTTATTAGTTTACGAGTTTTTAAACTTGAAACCTGTAACTTGAAACCAGAAACTACTTTAGTACATTCTGAATCAATATATCAAAAAATTCTGCCAGTGTCATTCCTGCTTCGCGAGCTTGCTTTGGAGATGATACTTTCTGATGAAAGCCCAGGATTGGTATTTATTTCTAAAAAATAGGGTTTTCCGTTTTCAATAATAAATTCACTTCGGGTGATGCCTTTCATATTCAAGCAATTTGTATATGCGAATGGCTTCTTTCTTTACCATTTCGGTTTCTTCCTCTGAAATTCTGGCAGGGGTTATTTCCTGTGATTTTCCAAGATACTTTGCTTCGTAATCGAAAAATTCATTTTCTGAAACAATTTCAGTCACCGGGAGGGCTATAATTTCTTCGCCTTTATTATAAACTCCCACTGAAACTTCAACGCCCACCAAAGCGGTTTCGATAATTATTTCGGAATCTTCGGCAAATGCTTTTTCAATGGCCGGCATAATTTCCGCCATTTCATTCACTTTGCTTATTCCAAAACTGGAGCCGGAACGATTGGGTTTTACAAAACAGGGCAGCCCGGTTTTCTTTATAATTTCTTCCAGATTAATCTCAGTGCCTTTGTTCACATAATACGAATTTGCAGTGCGAACGCCAAAGTTTTTCAAAACTGAAAGACAATCACGCTTATTGAAGCTTAATGCTGCTTGGTAATAATCGGTGCTAGTATGTGGAATTCCCAGCAGTTCCCAATAAGCCTGTAGGTAGCCATCTTCGCCAGGAGTTCCGTGAATGGTATTGAAAATAGCATCGGGATGAATGGTTTCAGTGCCGTTATTAAAACTGAAATCGGCTTTGTTTATTGAATGTTTTGTGCCATTTTCGGCTACAAAATGCCAACCTTCTTCCAGAATATGGACCGGATACACTTCATATTCGTTTTTATCGAGTGCATTACAAACCACATCGCCGCTTTTAAGCGAAATCACGAACTCGCTGGAATAGCCGCCCATAGCAACGGCTATATGTTTTTTAGCCATAACAAATGATTAAAACCTACGTTAAATATCAGGTGAAACAAAAATATCACTTATCCATAGAAAGATACTAACTTTGGATTTTATATTTTTGTGCAATAACAAAGAAACGTATGACTTTTTTCCAATTCGTGTTTTCAAAAGCTTTTTTAAAGCAATTGCTCTTGGCTATTTTAGCATTGATAGTTTTGGCATTTTTGATTTTATGGTGGCTACGGATAAGTACCAACCACAATGAAAAGATAGAAGTTCCAAACCTTGCCAAAATGTCATTGGACAAAGTAGAGGAGAAGTTGGATGAAATGGATCTTCGCTATGAAATCTTGGATTCTGCCAATTATAATCCAGACTTCCCAAAATTTTCTGTAATTGAACAAATCCCGAAGCCAGGAAAATTCGTAAAGGAAGATTATTGTTGTGTGACGCGTTCAGTTACATACTTCGA
>CAWDWC010000013.1:0-130134 GCA_963805885.1 uncultured Flavobacteriaceae bacterium | reverse complement strand
TTACTTATGTATTGCTACTAACTTTGGGTTTTATATTTTTGTGCAATAACAAAGAAACGTATGACTTTTTTTCAATTCGTGTTTTCAAAAGCATTTTTAAAGCAATTGCTCTTGGCTATTTTAGCATTGATAGTTTTGGCATTTTTGATTTTATGGTGGCTACGGATAAGTACCAACCACAATGAAAAGATAGAAGTTCCAAACCTTGCCAAAATGTCATTGGACAAAGTAGAGGAGAAGTTGGATGAAATGGATCTTCGCTATGAAATCTTGGATTCTGCCAATTATAATCCAGACTTCCCAAAATATTCTGTAATAGAACAGATCCCGAAGCCAGGAAAATTCGTAAAGGAAGATAGAAAACTGTATTTAACGCTGAATCCTTCGGGCTTTCGGAAAATTGAAGTACCCGATGTTTTGGGCCGTACTCGCCGCCAAGCCGAACCCACGCTTTTGGCTATGGGTTTTGTAATTGGAAAAATAAGCTACAGGCCACATATTAGCGATAACGTTTTGGAATTGCGTTACAAAGGTGAAAAACTGGATCCCGGAACACCGCTTCAGATAACTTCTGAGATAGATTTGATAGTAGGAGATGAATCCTTGAATAGAATTCAATCTGAAGAAAATCCTTCCGAAGACAACCCAGAAGGGCCAATTAATAATGAAGAAAAGAACGATGGCGAATTTTAACGAAGAGGAAATTGACGATACAGACGGTAGTGATGATCTTTACGAACATTACCGATTTAAGGCAGACAAGGGCCAGGGTGCACTGAGAGTAGATAAATACCTGATGAACCTGATTGAAAAGGCTACACGCAATAAAATACAAAAAGCTGCAGTTGCTGGGAATATTCATGTAAACGGCATTCCCGTAAAATCAAACTACAAAGTAAAGGGCAACGATGTTGTGACGGTACTTTTTGAGCACCCACCCTATGAGTTTTTGTTGGTGCCCGAAAATATTCCAATTGATATTGTTTATGAAGACGATGCCGTGCTTGTGGTGAACAAAGAACCGGGAATGGTTGTTCATCCAGGGCATGGCAATTATAGCGGAACGCTTATAAATGCATTAACTTATCACTTTGATAACCTTCCAAACAATAGTAGTAATCGCCCGGGACTCGTCCACAGAATAGACAAAGATACTAGCGGATTATTGGTAGTTGCAAAGACAGAGGAAGCGATGACGCATCTGGCCAAACAGTTTTTTGATAAAAGTACCGAACGTGAATATGTAGCGCTGGTTTGGGGCAATGTGGAAGAAGAGGAAGGGACCGTTGAAGGTAACATAGGCCGTCATCCCAAAAACCGTTTACAGAATACTGTTTACGAAAACGACGAAGAAGAAAAAGGAAAACCTGCCGTCACGCATTATAAAGTTTTGGAAAGACTGGGATATGTTACTTTGGTTTCCTGCAGGTTGGAAACAGGTCGTACCCACCAAATTAGGGTGCATATGAAATATATTGGCCACACACTTTTCAACGACGAACGTTACGGTGGCGAAAAAATATTGAAGGGAACCACGTTTACTAAATACAAGCAGTTTGTAGAAAACTGTTTTAAGGTATTGCCACGGCAAGCTTTGCACGCCCGTACTTTAGGTTTTGTGCATCCCGTTACTAATGAATTTATGCGCTTTGAATGTCCCATCCCTGAGGATATGGAGGCTTGTTTAGAGAAGTGGCGGAATTATTCGCAGCACGTTATTGAGTAGAAATTCCAAATCACAAGTGCCAAATTCCAAATTCCAAAAAATACTTTAAATAACGCGTTGGGTGAAATTAGTATCTAATAGTAAAACCATTTTTATTATATTGACATCAAAGGTCAATTTTGTTCTAAAATGTAAGTCTGAGCTTGTCGAAGACACTTCTATCCTGCACTTCGACAAGCTCAGTGTGACAAAAGCATTTAAAATTAACAATAATACTGAATTACGACCAACGGGTTTAAATACTAAATATCAATTAGTTCATCAGTGACCATACAATTTTTTTAGTTAAAACAAACAGCCTCTTTCAAAGCAATTTTGAAAGAGGCAGTTTGTTTTGTTGCGTTTTTAAATTTAAATCGTTTACATCCTCATCCACTTCGCAGTGAATGTTTTATTTCCGTAAGAAATGGTTACGAAATACAGACCGCTTTTTAAATGTTTTAGATTGTAGCTGTTTGTAGTTTCCAGATTTGCTTCCTCAGAAAAGACGATTTTGCCGTCAATACTAAATACTTTCACTTTTGCATTTTGCATAGCTTCCGGGATTTTAAAAGACAATATTCCTTCCGAAGGATTTGGGAATATGCTTAGTACTGAGCTAGTGTTAAAGTCTGTAACTCCTATAATCTCTTCTATTTCAACAAAACCATCACGCGTATTGTCGCCTTTGTAGCCGTTTCGTTTAATTCGCTCTGGGTTGTACGGTACATTCAAATTATAAACATTCACATATGTGGAATCAACTCCACTGCCAAAAGTTAGGGTATAGCTATTGGCGGTTAAGTCTAGAAGTCCATCGTTGTCCACATCACCCAAAACGGCTCCATTTAAAAAGGTAAAGCCACGTGGTCGTAATGGAAAACCTGTTATTTCGCCACTTCCGTCGAGATTATATGCGTGTATAAATCCATCTCCTGCAGCATCGGTCATTACACTTGGAAAAATTATATCTAAAATTCCATCGTCATTAACATCTGCTATGGATATAACACCTTCAGTGCCGCCGTATTTTTCTATGGGGAAGTTGGGTAGGTTGTTGCCATCCGGATTAAGACCATAAATAACGGGCAATTCTACGCCTGGAGTTCCGCTGGTATTTCGGTCTGACATAAAGATTTCGAAGATACCGTCATTATCCACATCCCAAACGGTGGAGGGTGAGTAGGTCCATTCACTGCTTGCAATGGGCCATCCCGGTCTGTAGTTGCCATCGTGCTCCATAACGTAAAACCCAGGGTTATTGCCGTGGTTGCTCCCTATAATTTCTAAATCGCCATCGTTATCAAGATCTGCGAGCATTGGAGATTGGTAGGAGTAACTTACGTTAGGATCAAAAACCGGAAAGCCTGGAAATACTTGCCCTTGGTTGTCAAAAATATACATGCCTGCTGAAGAGGCCGCTATCACTACGTCTTTGTTTCCGTCGTTATCAACATCTGCTATGGAGGGAGTGAAAGCAGGCGTAGCAGCTACTTCCACAGGCCAGTTGGCGTTGATGGGGGTGCCGTCCATTTTAATGGCATGCACAAAGCCTTGTGAGCTTCCAACCCGTTCGCCTGTTATAATATCTAAAGTGCCGTCGCCGTCTAGATCTGCAACTGCAGGGGCATTAATCATCCAGTGGTCGCTAAAGTTTAGAGGCCAACCAGGCAGATCGTTACCTAATGGGTCTAGAAGGTAAACCCTTCCTGCATTGGGAATGCCACCAGTATTTACTATAATTTCCAGTGTTCCATCACTATCCAAGTCTGCTACTGTTGGAGGCAATAGGATGGTACCGCTAACAGGCTTTGACCAAAGCACACTACCGTCGCCTTCAAGTGCATATAGGGTATTCCATATTCCGTAAAGTATTTCATCCACGCCGTCATTATCTATATCGGCTAAGGTTGTGCCTCGGCTGTTTTTGAAGTTGGGATGTGCAGGTTCGCCGTAGCGCCATAGCCTATCGAAGACTTGCGTTTGTTTTTGGGTGTAATAATTTTCTGGTAGCGTAATTGTTTCAACAGAAATGGTTCCATCTTCATTTAGGCTTGCTTTTTTTCCTTGCTCTTGGGCGGTGGAAATTGAAACTACTCCAAGTAGTATGGCAGATAGGAGGGTAATTGTTTTTTTCATGAGGCTTTTTTAAAGAATTATATTCTATAAAGCTATTGATAAATGTTGGGTTATCAAAGAAAATGCTTATGGTATGTTGATGGTCAACTATTTATTCAAATGAGGTTAGATGTGATTTATTAGGTAGTTTATTGCAGGTTAATTGTAATATAATACGCTATATACACGCTATAGCTATGCTATAAATACGCTATAAACACGCTATAAATTTTGACATGATTTCTATTTGTAATATATTGGTCACTTAAAAAGATTCTATTATGGCAAAGCAAACTGGGATTATACCGTTGAGTGGAACCTTAGGGGGCATCAATTTTTATAAGCGCAATGGGAAGGGGTTGGCGCGGAATGCTGGGGGTGGTTTTAATGGGAAGGACATTAAAACGAAGAAAAGTATGGTGCGTGTTCGGGAAAACGCAAGTGAATTTGGACATTGTAGCACAGTTAAAAAAAGCTTTAAGACGAGTTTGAACCCGTTTTTGTGTGTTCGGAATGATGGGAAGTTACACGGGCGGATGATGGGACTTTTTATGAAGTTAAAGGGGCTTGACCGCACTAATGTTAGAGGGCAGCGTCGTGTGGCCCCAGGGGCTGAAACGATAGAAGGGAAGCAGTTGTTGCTGGGTTTTGACTTTACTCCTGGCTGTGATGTAAAGGCTACTTTGGGTGCGAATGGGATTTATGACGCAGCTACAAGAACTTATAATGTTACAGATTTTGATGTGAAGCAGGTTGGTTTTCCGGAGGGGGCTACCCATATAGCTTTGACACTTGGGTTGCTGCGTTTTGATTTTGAGACTTTGGAGTATGAACTGAAGACGAGTGCTCCGCATTATATTGACAAAAGTTTTGAGGATGTTTCTTTTGTTCTTTCTGCTGCTGAACCAGAGTTGGCAGGTTTTGAGATGGCAGTTTTGGGGGTGAAGTTTTATCAGGAGGTTGATGGGCGGTTTTATATTTTTAGGAGTGCACGGGCTGTTGGAGTGGCTGTGGTTGGTAATTAGTATTGAGTATTTAGTAGTTAGTAATGAGTAATTGGTTTTTTGGGTTGGTATTTTTGTTTTGCCTCAAGCATCCACCTCGCCCGCCTCAGGCGGGTGGGGAACACTTGCTCAGTTCTAATCATTAACAATAATGTGTGTTCCTTCCCCTTGTAGAGGTTTCATACCAATAGTTCAGGATTTTTTTAAGGGGAAGGTGGCTTTTGGCTTTTTCTGCCAAAAGACGGAAGGGGTATAGCACTTTTGGTTTTACCACACGTACCCACCCCTTCCGCCTGAGGCGGACTGGGAGCATTTTAATAACAACAACTATCTTCTCTTAACGAAAAGTTAAAGTTGCTCTCTTTTTCTGCTTTTTAGAAATGCTGAAAGCAAGAAAAAAGCGGAATCCGTTTATATTTACCGACCAATAAATTTTTAGTGCTTATTGGCTATTATTTATCAAGTGTTTATTAATAATGTAATTCCCTCTATTAATGAAAAAATTAATTATTTCTTTTCTCCTTGTTGCTTTTGTACTGCCTGTTCAGGCTAACGAAGGCATGTGGTTCTTAATGAACATTGAACGGTTGAACTACCGCGATATGCATAAAATGGGGCTGCAACTTACGCCCGAAGAAATTTACAGTGTAAACCATTCCAGTCTTAAAGATGCCGTTGTGCAGTTTAACCGTGGGTGTACTGCTGAAATTATATCTGAAAGTGGTTTGGTGCTTACCAACCATCACTGTGGATACAGTTCAATAGCCGAGCTTTCTACTGCTGAAAATGATTATTTAACCAACGGATATTGGGCAGGAAACACAGGAGAAGAATTGAAACCGAAAAGTTTATCTGTACGGTTTTTTGTAAGAATGGACGATGTTTCAAAACGCATCCTAAGCTTGTTGAACGATACCATGACCGAAGGGGAGCGTGAAGCCACCATAAACCGTGAAATCGCGAAGATTGAGCAAGAAAATAATGAAGGTGGAAAATATACAGTTTCTGTAAAATCTTTTTATCAAGGGAATGAGTTCTACTACTTTGTTTACCAAGACTACAACGATGTACGTTTAGTGGGAGCACCCCCCGCAAGTATCGGAAAATTTGGTGGCGATACTGACAACTGGGAATGGCCACGCCATACTGGTGACTTTTCACTTTTCAGAGTGTATGCAGATAAAGACGGAAATCCTGCCGAGTATTCTCCAAGCAACGTACCGCTAAAGCCAAAATATCACTTAACTACAAGCTTAAAAGGTTTTGAGGAAAATGACTTCGCAATGATTATGGGCTATCCAGGTAGAACCAACCGCTGGATGCCAGCTGGAGGTATTGAGCAAAACGTGGAATACGCATATCCTGCTTGGGTGGAGGCTTCAAAAACTGCTATGGACGTGATGAAGAAGTATATGGACAAAGACCAACAGGTAAAACTTGATTATGCTTCCAGTTATGCTTCTACTGCCAACTACTGGAAAAACCGCCAAGGAATGATAGATGCGCTGAAGCAGCATAAAACTGCGGAAAGTAAACGCAAGGATGAAAAGGCTTTTCAGAAATGGGCTTCTAAAAAAGGCAATGAAAAGTATGCAGATGTGATTCCAGTGATTAACAACTATTATAAAAAGACGAACGAAATAAGTAGGCATGACAATTATTTAAGATTGTTGTTGCGTACGCAAATGGCAGTAATTCCATATCGACTGGGAAATGATATTGCTTATTATTTGGAACAGAATGAAGCAAAGCAGTCAGAATTGAAGCCTAAGTTAAATGCCGAAATTGACGATTTTTATGAAGGACTTTATCTTCCTTTGGAAAAAGATGTAATAGCGACACAGCTTGAACTTTACTCCACAAAAGCGAAAGATATTGCTCCGATGGTGGCTGAAGTTGCTGCGGAAAACAACAAGACTGAGGCAGGTTGGAAGAACTATGTGGACACTGCTTTTAACAATAGCATTTTTGAAACCAAGGAAAAAATACAAGCTTTTTTGGCAAACCCTAATGCTGAGGTATTAAAGAGCGATCCACTGTTTCAGCTTTCCACAGATTTGTTGACTCGCTACCGTTACAAATCGGAGGAGGAAAAACAATTGGACAATGATTTTGAACGCGCTTACAGATTGATGGTACAGGGAATGCGACTTCAAAACCCTGATGAAAAATATTACCCTGACGCCAATAGTACTTTGCGATTGACCTATGGAAAAGTGATTGCTTTGCCAGCAGATAAACGCAATGATGCTAAGAAGAACTATTATACCACTTTAAAAGGGACGGTTGCAAAATACCAACCAGGCGATGACGAATTTGACATGCCAAAAAAACTGATTGATCTTTACGAAAAAAAGGATTTTGGACAGTATGCGGACAAAGACGGCTATTTACCCGTAAACTTTTTGACCGATAACGATATTACTGGCGGAAACTCTGGTTCTCCAGTATTGAATGGAAAAGGAGAATTGATTGGTTTGGCCTTTGATGGCAACATTGAAGCAATGGCTGGAGATGTTATTTTTGATGACCAGTTGCAACGGACTATAAATGTTGATATTCGTTATGTATTATTTTTGATAGATAAATACGCAGGGGCAAGTCATATTATTGATGAGCTGACATTGGCGAAATAGGCAGTTGTCAGTTGTCTGTTGTCGGTTGTCAGTTGTCAGTTATTAAGACTCAGATTCTATTTTAACCCCACAAATCATATTGGTTTTGTGGGGTTTTTTTATTGAATGCCTCAAGGATTAATATAATGGAGATTGTGCTTTTACATCCCTCTAAATCTCCCTTCAAAGGGAGACTTTTTTTACTTTCTTTTCAACAAAAGGGTTTAATACAACGAAACTCCCAGCCCAAAAGTAGTTTGGTTGTGGTTATAGTCAATCAAACTTTCGCCGTAGCCAGTAAAAACTTGGGCGTGTATTTTTAGGTTATTAATAACTCTATACGAATAATCCAATCGGGCGCTTCCGTGATTATTGTCGCCACCTCTTAGGGAGTGACGGGTTGCCAGTTCAAAATCGTGTTTTCCGAAAACGTAGTTAAAGCTGAGCTCAGTGCGGCCCATATATTCGTCAACATCAGGGTTGTCGTCGTTTTCTTCATTTTCTGGTAGTCGAATCCATGGTTTCAAGACAATCTGCAGTTTATCAATCTCCCAACCCATTTGAAAAATAATCCTGTTCCAGCTCCTACTTAAAGGATTGGAGCGACCATTGCTTTGGTGGTTTAGTCCCATACCAAGGAAAACCCCTTTAAAGCTGCCAATGTGATAGGGTGTGCCAAATAAAATAAAAGCTTCTGGCTGATAATTGGTTTCACGGAAAGGTCTTGAAAGTTCGTTGTTGTACAATTGCCAGCGTGAACTTTGTGTATAGGCACCCCAAACATCGCCTCCTATTTCGTCACCGAAAATATTATGTAGCATTTTAGTTTTAAAGCTAATCTGAAAAACCAATTCGGTTGGATTGTATTCAATGGGTTTTGAAACTACATTGTTGGGATTTCCGCTTATGGGCTTTTTGTTAATACTGTTACTATAGTTTGCAAAGAGTATATAAAGCGGTTTGTACGGCAGTAGTTTAAGGTCTACTTTTTTGGACTGAGAAATTGAATCAAGCTGCCAAGTTTCTCTTAATGACTGATGCTTGTCTATGTCTTGGGCACTAATATAAGAGCAGGGTATTATAAAGAATGCAAAGAATAGAAAAATAGGGATTTTCATTAATAGTATTTAGGGAGCAAAGGTATTGTGAATTTCGGTTTTAAGTTTTTATTTTTTAACTTAAAGTTTGATAAAAAAAAGATATTTAAAAAAAACAAATTGAATTAGCAACTAACTCAAATAGTATAATAATGGTTTTTAATGAATATTAATGATGTAAATTTGGTCTTTAAATTTTATAAGTGAAGTATTTTACAACAATCCCATTTCTGCTCCTTTTTATTCTTTTTACTGGGTGCAAAAAAGAAAAGAACGATTATAATGAGTTTAAGAAAGTACCGGAATATATTACAAATCCGGATAGGGGACATAAAGCATATTATGAGGCTTATGATAAAACCCTTCAAAATTGGGGTGTAGCTTATGAAGATCTTTATATACCAACTTCAAAAGGAATTGCCCATGTGCTAATGAGTGGTCCAAAAGATGGCACAGCTGTGGTTTTGCTGCATGGAATGAGTGCGAGTTCCACAATGTGGTATCCAAATGCCAAAGCTTTGGCAAAACAATTCCGCATTTTTGCAATCGATCTAATTATTGAGCCCGGCAAGTCACATAAAACTGCTGATTTTAAAAACATTGAAGAAGTTACCGCTTGGTATGAAGAGGTATTCTGGGCATTGAAATTAGAATCATTTCATTTGATAGGGACTTCTCGTGGAGGCTGGATTGCTACAGATATAGCACTTCATAGTAAAAGGAATATTAAAAGCTTAATACTGTTGAGCCCAGTGCAGACTTTTATGTGGATTCCGCCCAGTACGGACTTGGTGAAAAATATATTCAATGTATTCTATTCAAAGGAAGATGGGGCTTGGCGGACTATGGAAACCCTATCAAAAAACCCAAGTAAAATTGATAAAACTTATATGGACCAATATCGTCTTGGTCTAAAAAACGATACAGAGGACAAATTCTTGGCGCAAATGAAGCCATTCCCCAATAAAGAGTTAAGTGTCTTAAAGATGCCTGTCCTTGTCTTGATTGGAGATGACGATATGTTTAATACAAAACACACCATTCACCTAACCGAAAAATACCTGCCAAGAGGCAGGGGGGAGGTTATCTCCAACTCGGGTCATTTTTTGTCTGTAGATCAGACTGAAATTGTAGATAAAAAGATGATTGATTTTATGAAAAGTTTAGAAAAAGCGGATTGAGAAAATGTAATAGTATTCATGCCGAAGTTACTTTTTGTCTAAGTGGTAACGAAGGTTTATATTAGATATTTGTAGGGGGTAGTTCTAGACTGCGCTCGAACTGACAAAGAGGGATTAAAAAAAATAATATATGGCATCAGGCTTTTTCGCAATATTGGATGATATAGCTGCATTGTTGGATGATGTGGCGATGATGAGTAAAGTGGCTGCAAAAAAAACAGCAGGTATTTTGGGAGATGATTTGGCAGTGAATGCCGAAAAGGCTTCCGGTTTTGCTTCTTCACGTGAAATTCCTGTGCTGTGGGCGATCACGAAAGGCTCTCTTTTAAACAAGCTTATTATCCTGCCCATCGCTTTTTTGCTGAGTGCTTTTTTACCCTTGGCAGTGACTATCATTTTAATTTTAGGAGGTTTATATTTAGCGTATGAAGGTGCAGAGAAAATATACGAGTTCTTTTTTCCCCACGCCCACGCAAAGGAGTCTTTTGTGGAGGAGGGATTGAGTGAAAGTGAAATACTTGCCATTGAAAAGGAACGGGTTAAATCCGCTATATTAACAGATTTTATTCTTTCACTGGAAATTGTAATTATCGCTTTGGGAACGGTTGTGGGTGAAACTATAGGCACACAAATTATAGTGGTAAGTATTATTGCTCTTTTAGCTACCGTGGGTGTATACGGAATTGTGATGCTAATTGTTAGAATGGACGAAGCCGGTTATAAACTGATAAAAAAGAGCAACAAAGAAAAAAGTTTTTTAAAAACATTTGGGACGATATTAGTTCAAGCACTGCCAATAGTTATAAAGTCTTTAAGTGTAATTGGCACGATAGCCTTAATTTTGGTTTCGGGGGGCATTTTTGTCCACAATGTAAATTTCTTCCATCATCTGTTTCCGTCAATACCCTCTATAATTACCGAATTTTTTGTAGGTCTTTTAATTGGTTTTCTGTGTCTGATTGTGGTGGTGGCTACTAAAAAACTTTGGCATTTAGCAAAAGGAAAATAAAGTTTTAAAAAGACGGGAAACCTACTGGAGGTTCATGATTTTAAAGAAAATTTCTTTCTTATTTCGAGAAATACTAACTGTTTCCCCATTATTCATAAGGATGTAGCCTCCGTCTGCTTTTACATATTTTTTCACTTCATCCAGGTTTATTAAAAAACTGTTGTGTACCCGCATAAAGTGTTGTTCTACGAGTAGGTTTTCATATTCCTTTAAATGTTTGCTTACTAAAAGATTGGTTCCATTGGTGAGCTTAAATTTGGTATAACTGCCTTCCGCTTTGCAATACATAATTTCTTCAACATTTATAAATTCATATCCATCTGCAGTAGCTAGACAAATTTTATTGTTGTTGGGTTGCGGCTGTTTTAAATTGTGGATTAGGGTTTCAAGTTGTTTGCTGTAGATATTCTTATCCTTTATTTTTTTTGCTTTCTCTACTGCTTTTTGCAATTCCTCTAAATCAATAGGCTTCAGAAGATAGTCCAAGGAGCTGAACTTTACGGCTTTCAGGGCATATTGTTCAAAGGCGGTTGTGAATATTACTTCAAAATCAATGGACTCCAATTGGTCCAAAATATCAAATCCCGTGCCTGTCTGTAATTCAATATCGAGAAACAATAAGTCCGGTTTAAGATTTTTTATGGCTATAATGGCTTCTGAAATATTACTTTCTGTTGAAATTACTTCTATATCTTCACAAAATTCAGTCACCAAATTTTTTAGGGTTTCACGGCTGTGCTTTTCGTCGTCAACAATTATGGCTCTTAGGTTCATTGTTTCTGGTTTTATTCAATTAAAATTTTAAGGATAACCAATGTGCCTTCGGTTTGTCCTTCTGCATTTAACTTGTCTATTATTTCTATACTGTTTTCTCGGGAATTGTTTAAAAGTTCCAGCCGTTTTTCGGTTACTTCGATACCTCTGGATTTTTTTGAAGCTTTTAAGGGCGATTTCTTTTCCGCAGAGGCCTTTCTGCCAATGCCGTTGTCCTCAATCTCACAAATAATGAATTCGCCCTGTTTTTTAAAACGTACCTCGAGCAATTTATCGTTTCCTTTTTTGTTGAGAAGGCCGTGCAAAATAGCGTTTTCCACGAAGGGTTGCACCAATAGGGCAGGAACTTCAATGGCTTCAGCATCAAGGTTTTCAGCTACCGATATGGAATATTTAAAAGAATTGTTGAACCGAAGTGTTTCCAGTGAAAGATACTTTTTCAGTAAGGATATTTCTTCACTCAAAATCACTTTTGATTCAATGGAACTTTCCAAAAGATTGCGCATCAGCAAACTGAATTTGTTCAAATACTTTATAGCAGATTCTTTGTTCCCTGAGGTTATTAAATGCTGGATGGAACTGAGCGAATTAAATATAAAATGCGGGTTCATTTGCGCCCGCAATGCACTTATTTGATGGTCGTGTGCCGCCTGCCGCAACTGGATTCTATCCTGGCTCATCTTGCGCATTTTAAAATTTAGACCCATCCCAAAAAGCAGCACTTCCAGTACACTGCCTAACATCATATAGTGCCTATCTCCCGTAAAAAGCATTAACAGCGCTCCCGCAGTAAAAATTAGAGAACCGACCACAATAAAATAGTATAGTCCTCTTTTCCCGTAAACCAGTAAATATATGATGCCGCCAACAGCAAAAAGAGACATTACTATCCTGTGGATATTCATTAATACTTGTTGGGGATCCAGAAGAAATTTTATTGAGAAATAGGTGTTGATTAAAATAAGTAAAAGTAAAAATCCCCCGATCCACATTATGGCTTTATCCAATTTGGGGTAATAGATCGCGGTTTCCAAATATTTTTTAATAAAAACAATGTAGAAAAAGTTAATCAAGATTTGTAGCACGGTGTGCATCCAATTGCCAAGGATGGGATAATCATAAGCTATAAATATTATTATGTTATAGGAACTCCTACCCAAGTAAATAAGAAGACAAAAAGTATAGAGCGAATAAAAAAGAAAATCTAGCTTTTTTGACATAAAATAGGTGACGAACGTAAAGAAGAATATGACACTAAATGCACCTACAAAAAGATAATCCCGTGAAGATTCTATCACATCCTCCCATCGGTAATAGTGGCTTTCTGTGTTTTTTTGTTTTGCCGACCTTAACTTTAGGTTTAAATTATTGATTTTTTCTTTTGAGGAATAAAGCTTTATTTTAAAAAATAAAAATCTGTCATTTATTAAATTCTTCTTTCCGAAATAAATGCCATCCCGAGGTTTGTAGAAACTGTATTTTTCGTCGGAATTAATGGGTCCGTATTGTTTGGTGGCAATGCTATCTTCCTCTATAAAATAGCAGCTTATATTATAAAAATTACCCGTTTGTAAAAACCACAGACTGTCTTTTTGCAAAAGAGACAAAACTGAAGAAAAATCGGCACGAACCCAATAAGCATCTTTACGGTCATAGTTTATGGATGTGACCTTTTTGGTTTGAAAACTTTCATTTTGGGCAATTAAATCTTCAATGAAAAGAGTGTCACCTACAGATTTGTAAACTGTAAAAGGTATTAATATGTTGAGGCTGTCAACATTTTGCTGCGCCCAAATTGGTGTAGAAAGCTGAAAAAGAAAAAAGCCAAAAAGAAGAAATTTAAAGCAGCGTTTCATTTGGATAGGTTTGGCAGGCTCAGCGTAATTGTTCCCCCTTTCCCGTCGCAATTTTTATTAAATGTAATCTTTTTTTTGATGCTATAGTTTTTGCAGCTATTAAGTTGCCGTATTTGATCTTGCCATTTTATCAATTGCTTTCTGTATTCAGGAATATATTTCAAGGATTCCGTTAAGCTTTTCCCATAGCTAAAAAGGATAAAAACAGTTACGTTCTTTGGTGATATTTCAAAAGACACTTTTATACTGTAATTTTTATATTGGTTATAGATGGCATGCTCAATTATGTTTTCAAACAAATTTTGAAGAATAAAGGAAGGGATCACTGCTTCGCTGTTTTCAATTTTACCATTTTTAATTATTTGAAAATCAAATTGGTTGTTGTAGCGCAATTTCTGTAGGGTAAGGTATGCGTTTAGCATTTCTTTTTCCTCAACAAATAAAACAGTTTCTTTGTCTATATGGTTTAAATAAAAACGAATCAGTTTGCTGAAAACAGATAGATAGAACAGCGACGCCTTCTTGTCGCCAGAAGTGATAAAATACTGTACGGAATTCAGCGCGTTGAACACAAAATGTGGATTCATTTGGGCGCTGAAAGCTTTCAGCTGCAGTTGGGCTATTTCTTCTGACAGATTTGCTTTAATTCCTTCGGAATTTTTGAGATCTTCATTTTGTGAAAGCATAAATAATAAGGGAGTTAAAAAAAATAATTTACTGAATAGCACTCTTAATTAAAAAGGCTGCCTTAATTGTGAAAGGACAGCCTTTTTCAATACACTACTAAACTGGGAAATTTATTGTTTTATAATTTTATAGGTTGCAGAGCTTCCTTCAGCATTAACTTTCATTACATACATTCCCGTTTGTAAGTGTGAAAGGTCTATGCTTTTCTTTGTTGCTTTTATTTTTTGGCTGAATACTTTTTGCCCTACCAAATTGAAGATGAAGATATCATCAATAATAGTTTTTGCACTTAGGTTTAATTCATTAGTAACAGGGTTTGGGAAATATGTAAAGTCTTGAAATGTGTTATCTCCACTGCTCAATATTCCTGAAAGATTAATCGATACATCTGCTTTTTGATTGCCTGGACCCGTGACCAAAGCTGCAAAAAGATAGTAGGTAGTTCCAGCAATTGCATCAATGGAAGAGAGGTTGTTTGGACCACAGATATTTGATGGATGATCAACCCATGTAAGTTCATTTGCAGCAGTTACATTTTCATCGGGGGCGGTATAAAAGATAACTCCTCCTGTATTTTGTGGAACTCCAATTCCTGCAACCACTTGCCCGTCAACAGCTGCTGTAAATTTATACCAGACAGCTTGGGCGGGGTCAGTATCACATCCTGCTTGACCACCATCGTTTGTAGTTGATGCAGCTGCAAAGATAATACCTGGGTCAAAATACTCTTCCAGCCCGTTCAAATTGATTGCATTTTCAATAAAATCATTACTAGGCACCAAAGCTTCATTGATATTGATTAAGATATCGGCTGCCAACCCGTTTTTCATATAGATATAATATGTAGTTCCTGCCGTAACATCAATTGAAGATTCAGCACCTAATGAACAATCGTTTGATGGTTGGTTTATAAAAGTGAGTTCTGAACCATTGGTAACATTTTCATTTGGTGCAGAAAAGAATATAACATAGGGTACACTAGGCGTTGAAGCGATGAGAGCACTAACATTTCCTGAAGTTCGAGCGGTAAACTTGTACCAAACTCCAGCAGTGGAAACACTGCAATTGCCACCAGTAGCATCATTGGTGAAAGTGGCGTGGTTAAACTGTACACTTGACTCAACGTATGGATATGAACCGTCAGTAACGTTTATAGCGTTTTCAATGAGATCGTTGGTTGGAACTAATGCAGCGCTAATATTTATTAAGACATCTGAAACTATATTGTTTTTCATCAATATATAATAGGTTGTACCCGCAGTTGTTTCAATAGTAGAAGAGTTTCCATTTCCACAAGGATTACTGCCTTGGTCAACATACGTTAGCTGGGTGGCAAGAGTTACATTTTCATTGGGTGCAGAAAAGAATATAACTATGGAACTTTGTGGATTAACCATTACTGCAGCTACAGCAGCACTACTGGCAGCAGTAAATTTATACCAAACTGCTGCTGCGGCTACCCCGCAAGCCCCGCCAGGAGTGTCATTGGTACTGGTAGCATCGGGAAAGTTTACGGCCAATTCAGAATATGGGAAAGGGCCCAGATCTATATCAATGGCATTTGCAATTAGGTCGTTGCTAGGTGGAGCAACCACAGGGTTTGTTGCGAAAATTGAAGAAACAGTTAAAAGCAACATTACTAATAAATAAGGCATTGTAAATTGTGTTTTCATGATTATTTTTTTATGGTTTATGGGACAAAACTAATTTGGTTCACTTGTTTGAATTGGAGTGGATTGACAAATGGTAAGTTTCAGTTGATAGATGGCGAAATGAAGAATTTATAGGTGAGAAAAAATACCTTTAGAATCAATTTTACCTTAGGCATAAAGAAAATTTATTCTGGGATTGTTTAAACAAAATTGGAAAAAGCCATCATTGATATTTTCAATTTTACGACATTTGGGCCACAATTTACTTCTAGGTTGAAACAAAGGTTAATTGCCATATCGCTTCTTTTTATATTGTTTGCCCCTGTTGCAGGCATATTCACATTTCTGCAATTTGAAAAATCGGCTATTCGGCGTGAAATAAAAAAGCAAATGATTGCCGGAATGAACCAGGATGAATTGGTACTCCTAAAACTTACAAAAGAAGAAGCCGAAACAAAACTGCGTTGGGAACATGCTAAGGAGTTTGAGTACAACGGCCAGATGTATGATATTGTTTCCCAAGAAATAAAAGGCGACTCCATTTTCTACCGATGTTGGTTGGATAATGAGGAAACTGACTTGAACCAGAAATTAAAAAAGCTTGTTGCCATTGCCTTTGACCAAGACGATGAAAACCGTGAAACCCAAGAGAGTCTATACAGTTATTTATGGTCTTTTTTCTTTATGGATCCTTTTGATTGGCAAGCCACTCCTTCGCAAAATATAGACCTTGTTTTCCAGGACAGTATGCATCCAAATATTTTCAATTCCATTCGCATAACGCCACCCACTCCACCACCTAAGGCAAGTTAACACTTTAAAAAAATCAAGTTTATATGTTGCTATCAACCAATGGCAACTTGAATTATTTTGTTCCTAAAGAACATGTTAACTTAAAAAGAATTTAATGAAAAAAATATTTATTCTTTTGTTATTGATGGGATTTGTGGGCGGTGCCTATGGCCAAACAATAACCATAAAAGAACAAAAGACAAACAATCCAATAGAATTAGTAACGCTTAGCAGTGCAAAAACAAATCTTTATGCAACAACCAATGCTAAAGGCCAAGCAGATATTTCGGTGTTTAAGGGTTTGGAAAAGATTGAGATACGAAGCCTTGGTTATAAAACAGTTATAAAAAGCTATTCCGAGTTGGAATCGGAAGGATTTGCTATTTCACTTGAAACGGCTAACTTCAGTTTAGATGAAGTAGTGATCTCAGGCTCGCGATGGAGGCAGAGCAGTGACGATGTGCCTTCAAAAATTATTTCCATTTCATCAGGAGAAGTGGCATTGCAAAACCCACAAAGCGCCGCGGACCTTTTGGGTATTTCCGGAAAGGTATTTATCCAGAAGAGTCAGCAGGGTGGGGGAAGTCCGATGATTCGCGGTTTTGCGACCAGCCGTTTGTTGTATTCCGTGGACGGGGTGCGAATGAATACAGCTATTTTTCGCTCCGGAAACCTACAGAATGTTATCAGTCTGGATCCCTTTGCCATAGAAAATACCGAAGTGCTTTTTGGTCCTGGTTCTGTTATCTATGGTAGCGATGCTATTGGAGGTGTAATGAGTTTCCAAACCTTGAAGCCACAATTGTCTCTTTCAGATAAAGCTTTGATTACAGGAAAAGCCAACGTGCGCTATTCTTCAGCTAACAATGAAAAAACGGGGCACTTTGATGTGAACCTAGGTTTTAAAAAGTGGGCATTTGTTACAAGTATCACTTCTTGGGATTATGACAACCTTCGCCAAGGCAGTCATGGTCCAGAAGATTATATAAAAGATTATTATGTGCAAAGGCAAGACAGCACTGATGTTGTGATTACCCAGGATGATAAATTGTTGCAGATTCCATCGGCATATTCACAGATTAATATGATGCAGAAAATTCGATTTCAGCTTAATGAAAATTGGGATTTTCAATACGGCTTTCATTTTTCTGAAACTTCGCCCTACGGAAGATATGACCGGCACAATCGCGTTCGCAATGGAACCGCCCGTTATGCAGAATGGGACTATGGTCCACAAATTTGGATGATGAACAATTTGAATATCAATTATACAGCAAACAACTCGGTTTTTGACCAAATGAGTCTCCGCTTGGCACACCAATGGTTTGAGGAGAGTAGAATAGACCGAACTTTCAACAAAACAGAACGTAATACCCAAAACGAAGAAGTAAGTGCCTATTCCGTAAACCTTGATTTTATAAAGACTACCGGTGAAAAGAATGTTTTTTTCTACGGTGTTGAATACGTTTTGAACGATGTAAATTCCGAAGGAGAGTTGACAGATATTTCTTCAAATATTTCTAAAGTGGGACCAGCACGTTATCCACAATCCAAGTGGCAATCTATGGCTGTTTATGTTACGGATGAATTTAAAGTGGCCGATAATTTTACCTTGAGTGCTGGGGCACGTTACAATCGTGTTTTGCTTGATGCAGAGTTTGATACCACTTTTTATCCATTTCCTTTTACAGAAACCAGTTTAAGCAATGGCGCGCTTACAGGAAGTTTTGGTGGTATTTATCGTCCAGAAGATTCTTGGGTTATCAGCGCCAATTTAGGCACGGCGTTTCGGTCGCCAAATGTGGACGATCTAGGAAAAGTTTTTGATTCTGAACCTGGAAGTGTTGTGGTTCCCAATCCAGACTTAAAACCGGAATACGCCTATAATGCCGATTTGGGCATTGCCAAAGTTTTTGGGGATGCAGTAAAGCTTGATATTACCGGATATTACACACATTTAAAAGATGCACTAGTTCGTCGTGACTTTAAATTGAACGGATTGGACAGTATTATGTATCAGGGGGAATTAAGTCAGGTACAGGCCATTCAAAATGCAGCTGTTGCCAATGTTTATGGGGTACAAGTTGGGGTTGAGGTAAAGCTGCCAAAAGGATTTGGATTTTCTACGGATGTGAACTTCCAAAAAGGCGAAGAGGAACTAGATAATGGTGAAACCAGCCCATCCCGACATTCCTCTCCATTTTTTGGTGTTTCGCGCATAAACTTCAAGGCGAATAAATTGAGTATGGAACTGAATGTGAACTACCAAGCAAAACGCGATTTTGACGATCTTCCCGAAGAAGAAAAAGATAAAACAGAAATTTACGCGCTGGACGAAAACGGAAATCCCTATGCTCCTTCTTGGTACACACTAAACTATAAAGCGCTTTACAAAATGACCGACACTTTTGACATTAGTGGCGGAATAGAGAATCTTACTGATCAGCGATACCGTCCGTACAGTTCTGGTATTTCGGGTGCTGGAAGGAATTTTATTCTTGCGCTGACGGCTCATTTTTAATGAAGAAAATTCATGAAGCTAAGCTTTTGAGACAGAGTTTATTAATATAAGTTTTTTTAGTATATTTGGGCTAAGTCATTGACTTATTTCTCCCCACTTAATTTGATAAAACCCACATCTTTGGATGTGGGTTTTTGAATTAAAGAGTTACAGCAACCTTTATATTAATAAACAGATTTATTATTGTTTCTAGGGATTTTATTGGAATACGGTATGCCAACGAAAGAGAAAATCAGTTTTACCATTTCATTTTCCTTACAGAACAAGATAATTTCTTTGTTGTTTTCACGCGCTTTTTCCGAAGCAATATATAGCATATACGCTCCTGCAGCATCAATTTTCTCCAAGGGGTCCAAATCTATTATCAATGAAGGTGTTCTGTCCAGAGCAGACTCAATGCGGTATTGAACTTCAGATAAATTACCGCTATATAATCTTCCCTCTAAACTTAAAAAACGATTGGCTAAAAAACTATGTAATGGCATTCAAATGTGATTAAAAGTTAAAGATCACATAGGTTATGCGTAGGGATTTAAGGGCGAATTTAATTGGGGGGTTTAATAATGTGTGAATTTACAAAATGTAAACAAAAAAGTGACCGCTATCTCTGTGCGAAGATGGCTACCTAATTAAGAAAAATTGAAGTTTTATTCCTTCAAAACTTTAAAGGCAAGTTCTGTTCAAATTGATTCACAATCCACTTCTTTTTAATAGTTTTGCAGCCTTAAAAAATTGATATGATTTCAATTGATGGTTTAGCGGTTGAGTTCAGTGGTGATACTCTTTTTAGCGATGTTACTTTTGTAGTGAACGAGAATGACAAGATTGCCCTAATGGGGAAAAACGGGGCGGGAAAAAGTACGATGATGAAGATTATTGCTGGCGTACAAAAACCTACCCGAGGAAATGTGCGTGCGCCGAAAGATGCTGTTATCGCGTATCTGCCACAGCATTTGCTTACCAATGATAATTGTACTGTTTTTGAGGAGGCATCCAAAGCCTTTAAGCAGGTTTTTGAGATGCGGGACGAAATGGATCGGCTCAACAGAGAACTGGAAACCCGTACCGATTATGAAAGTGATGCATATATGAACATCATTACAAAAGTGGCAGAGCTGGGCGAAAAGTATTATGCACTCGAAGAAATAAATTATGAAGCGGAAGTGGAAAAAGCCTTCCGGGGCCTAGGTTTCAAAAGAAGTGATCTGCATCGTCAAACTTCTGAATTCAGTGGTGGATGGCGCATGCGGATTGAATTGGCAAAACTATTGCTTCAAAAGCCGGACTTGATTTTGCTGGATGAGCCAACGAACCATGTGGATATTGAATCAGTTATTTGGTTAGAAGATTTTTTGCTGAACAAAGCAAAAGCAGTAATCGTTATTTCGCACGATAGAAAATTTATAGATAATATCACCAACCGAACCATTGAGGTTACAATGGGGCGGATTTATGATTATAAAGCTAACTACAGCCATTATTTGCAATTGCGCACCGATAGAAGGGCACATCAAATAAAAGCTTACGAAGAGCAACAAAAATTCATTGCCGACAACCAGCAATTTATTGATCGTTTTAAAGGCACATATTCCAAAACCAATCAAGTAAATTCACGAGAGAAGATGCTTGAAAAATTACAGGTAATTGAAATTGATGAAATTGACACTTCGGCTTTAACGCTTCGGTTTCCCCCTGCACAACGCAGTGGTGATTATCCAGTTGTAGCGGAAGGTCTTACAAAGAAATATGGTGACCTTGTAGTTTTTAAAGATGCCAATATGAGCATTTCCCGTGGCCAAAAAGTAAGTTTTGTGGGAAGAAATGGCGAAGGAAAATCTACAATGATCAAAGCCATTATGGGCGAAATAGATTTTGAGGGTACCTGTGCTTTGGGCCACAATGCCAAAGTTGGATATTTTGCCCAAAACCAAGCTGCACTTTTGGATAAGGAACTCACGGTTTTTCAGACTGTAGATGAGGTTGCAAAAGGTGAAATCCGTAACCAGATAAAAAATATTCTCGGTCGTTTTATGTTCAGTGGCGATGATATTGACAAAAAAGTGGGATTGCTTTCTGGAGGCGAAAAAACGCGTTTAGCGATGGTAAAACTATTGTTGGAGCCCGTAAATGTTTTGATTCTCGATGAACCTACAAACCATTTAGATTTAAAATCGAAAGATGTTTTGAAAGAAGCACTTCTTCAGTTTGACGGCACATTGATTTTGGTTTCCCATGACCGCGATTTCTTACAAGGTCTTTCAGAAAAAGTATTTGAGTTTAAGGACAAACGTGTAATTGAGCATTTTGAAACCATTGACGATTTCCTTCAACGCAATAAAATTGAGAATTTGAAGGAAATTGATTTAAAGGTATAATTTTCTTTATGCAGTTCTTTTTAAGCTCAAATGTTTAATTTAGGCATAAACTTTGTGAATTCTAAACAAAAAGAACGATGAAAGCATACAGTATTCTATTCACAATTCTATTTAGTTTTATTTTTCTTGCAAGCGCAGCTTCACAAGAAAAGGATATAGAAGCAAATACAAATCAAGAAAGTGTTGATACCAGCAGCATTGGAAACCTATTGAATTCCAAAAATTTTGAATTCATAGCCAACACTGTATTTCCAACCACAGGAAGTCCAAAGAATGTGGTGGGTAGCGGTTATTCCGTCACCTTTTCTCCAGAAATGATTATCAGCAATCTCCCTTTCTACGGAAGAGCCTATAGCGGAATGGCATTGAGCCGTGACAAGGGTATGCGATTTCAAGGAAAACCTGAAGATTTTACTGTTGAAAAGAACAATGAATATCAGGTAAGCGTATCTGTGAAAGGAGAAAATGATACGTATTCCATCTCAATTTCAGTTAGCAGTTCCGGCTTTGCTACCCTTGCTATTAGCAGTAATGACCGAAGTGTTATATCTTATCAAGGCGAAATTGTAAAAGTCCAGAAATAACCTTACAAGAATCTAACAATTCAAAAAATCAAATAATCCAACATTCTAAACAATGAGTTTATTCAGCAAAATATTGGGAAACTCCAGTGAGGTTTCGGCAGAAAAACTGAACGATAAGTACGGGCGTCTTTTAATTGAGGGCGAAGTGGTTGAACTTGGTTTTTCCCTATTCCGGGATGTGTTTATGTTTACAAACAAACGCTTGATTTTAATTGATGTACAAGGTTTGACGGGAAGCAAGGTCGAATATAAATGTCTTCCTTATAAACATATTTCAAGGTTTTCGTTGGAAACCGCGGGAACTTTTGATCTGGATGCCGAACTTAAAATCTGGATTTCCAGTGAAGATTTGCCCACGGTGAGTAAAAAATTCAATAAAAGCATTGATATTTATGAAGTACAGAAATATTTAGCGGCGAAGGTTTTATAAAACCAATTCAACAAACAGACGTTGCAAAGTAGCATCCAAATCGTTGCTAAATCCATTATGTGGGCGCGAAGTTTGTAGTGAAGAACTGCGCTGCGCCGTAAGCCATCGGAATCTATCAGGTTTTTCCCATGCTGCCACGGGGCCACCATCTTTAGAACCGGAACAAATTTTTTCGAAGGCTTTTAAATTATTTTCAATCTCCTCCACTTCCAGTTCGCAGGAAAAGAGTTTTAGTTTTTCGGTGTCGATTTGGTGTTTGCAATTCAAGTATTTAGCCCCTTTGCTGAAAAGAATTATTCCAACATTCAAGAATTCCTCGCGTTCCACGCGGGGTACCAAACGTATTACCGCATATTCATACAAGTGTTTCCCGGGCATCCTGAATCTGTTTTACAAAGTTATTTGAATTGTTTCTTCGCTGCACTAAAAATTGAAAATAAACGTTCCTTATTGCTTCAGCTTCCATTTCCGAACCTTCCCAATCTAGCCAATCAACGGGGATGAGGTTTGTTATTTCCCTGAGTTTTTCATCGGGAAGAAGTGCTAACATTTCATCATTTACTTTTTCAACTAAAGTTGCTTGTGGCAACAAAACATGGTCCTTTATATATGGAAAAGGACTTAGGGCAGCTTTTTCCCAATTATCCCACGAATGGTGAAAATAGAAAGTAGCACCGTGATCTATTAGCCACAGTTCTTTATGCCAAATGAGCATATTGGTATTTTTTACAGTGCGGTCTATATTGGTTGTGAATGCGTCCAGCCAAACAATTTTCGAAGCTAGATGTTCATCCACTTGAGTTACAACGGGATCAAATGTGAGGGCACCCGAAAGAAAATGGAGTGCCAAATTTAGTCCGCGGCTTCCCTTTAAAAGATCCTGAATCTCCTCATCGCCTTCACTGCGGCCGAAGGCTTCGTCCAGATTGGCAAAAACCAGTTCTGGCACCTGTAGCCCCAATGTTTTTGCAATTTCACCACCAAGTAACTCCGCAATCAAAGCTTTAACACCGTGGCCAGCACCTCGAAACTTTAAAACGTATTTAAAATCATCATCCGCCTCGGCCAAAGCTGGCAACGAGCCACCTTCGCGCAAAGGCGTAATATAACGTGTAACGTTTACAGTGCGAAGTTCTATTTTAGTGTTTTTCATCACTTTGCAAAAATAGGTTTATTCTGAAAAGGGAAAAGCTATTTTCTGAAAACTCTTTGCGTCATATTTGACCATCTCGCTTGCGGATTCTAGTTCCTCTTTGGAATAATCCATATTGAAATGGGGAAGTATTTTACTTTCAAACTCCGAAATAAAAGAGGGATATTCTACAAATTTATTTTTACCAAAGTGAGCTTTTACAGCACAACTTTTATGTGCCTCGACCATTGCCATAAGATACTTTTCAAGTGATTCTGTCTCTTTTTTATTGCCCAAAAAATAATCCTGAAGCACAGTTGTGGGATGATAAAACCATTCTACAAAACCACGGCCCGACCTGCAGAGGCTTTTAACAACATCTTCTTTTTTTCTGTCTATAAAAATCCACGGCACGTTGGGATATGCTTTTTGGAAAAGTTCGATAAAGAAAATATTCCAAGAGGTAAGTTTAAAGATAACTTGTTCTGCTTCGCCCAACGGTTTTAAATAGTCCGAAATTATAGTTTTTAGGTTTTTCAAAAGTATTGTTTCCTCCAACTTATAAAACACAGCAGAAAGCAACAATCCATTTAAAGCCTCTGTTTCAGAGATAATCCGTGTTTTTTTTGAGGCTCCGATCATATTGGACAGCAGGGTTGAGCCGCAATGTGAAGTGTGAAAAATAAAACCTTTCAGAGTTAGGGATTCAGGGTTTATAGAATTGTTGCCACCTCCAAGTTCAAGTGTTTTGTACTGCGAATTCATAGGGCGAACCAAAGAAATAGCATCATTAAAAAAAGGATAATCAAAAACTTCCGCTGGTAATTTTTCGCAGATAGTAACGGGTTTTTGATTTACTTGCGTATAAACAGGAAAATAAAGTTTTTTCAAAATCGATTACTTCAATTAATTCAAGGGAAAGTACAAAATGTGATTCAAAAGCTAACAAATATTAAAAGGAGAATTACTATTTTTCAACTAACTTTGAAAACAGTGAAAAAATTCTTTAAAATATCACAGATTACAAGTCTATTATTTCTTTTCGGAATCTTTACTGCCTGTACCGAGCCAAAGGAAATAAGCTCTTACCATGACAATCATTGGGAAGATCACTATATTAAATCCGAAATCACAGGGCCACAGAAAGATTCTCTGCAAAACGGGAAAACCTATTTGAGCATCTATTCGCACATCTACAGTTTTTCGCTGGAAAAATCACAAAATCTAACTGCAATGGTCAGTTTGCGGAATATGAGCGATGCCGATACAATCTATATTTCAAAAGCAGATTACTATAATACCAACGGTCAATTGATTCGCCATTACTTCAAAAAACCTATATATCTAAAACCATTGGAAACCGTTGAAATTGTTATTGACGAAACCGATGAGCAGGGCGGTAGTGGCGCCAATTTCATTTTTGAATGGTCTTCAAAACCTGAAACCCCCGAACCACTTTTTGAAGCTATAATGACTTCGCTTCGGGGATCGCAGGGATTGAGTTTTACTACTCAAGGAAGAAGAATTGATTGAAAGTTTGAAATACGAAAGTAAGAGGGAAGAGCGAAGAGGGAAGAGGGAAGAGGGAAGAGCGAAGAGGGAAGTGGGAAGAGCGAAGAGGGAAGTGCGAAGTGGAAAAAATGAAGAGGAAAAAGCGAAGAGGGTGCTTTATTTGAAATCGAAAACAACTCCCAAATCCTAAATTAAGTAATCCCGAATTATCGAATTACAAATCCCGATAGTTTTTGTTATTTTTGAAGAAAAAGAATTGAATGAAAATAGTAGTTTCCCCCGCCAAAACGCTGGATTTTGAATCCAAACTTCCCACCACCCGCGCCACTCAGCCCAAGTTTTTGGAAGAAGCTGAAATGATAAACAACAAACTGGAGCGAAAAAGCAAAAAGGCTATTGGGAAGTTGATGGACATCAGCGATAAGTTGGCAGAACTCAATTACCAACGTTACAAAGAGTTCAATACTCCTTTCACAAAACAGAATGCCCGGCCTGCTGTTTATGCCTTTGCGGGGGACGTTTACACCGGGTTGGATGCTTACACAATTCCTTCTGAGAAAATTGATCTTTTGCAGAATTCGCTTCGTATTCTCTCGGGAATGTACGGTCTGTTGCGTCCATTGGATTTAATTCAGCCCTATCGTTTGGAAATGGGTACAAAACTTCCTGTAAACCGTAAGAAAGATTTGCATTCCTTTTGGAAAAAAACACTCACCGAAACCTTGAACGAAGAATTGGGAGATGATGAACTTTTCTTAAATCTGGCAAGTGTAGAATACTTTAATGCCATAGACGAAAAGAAACTGAAAGTGCCTGTTATTTCTCCAGTTTTCAAAGATTTTAAAAATGGTGAATTAAAAATAATCTCTTTCTTTGCCAAGAAAGCCCGTGGCAGTATGGCGCGTTTTGTTATTGATAAAAATGTGAAAACCTTGGATGAATTGAAAGGGTTTGATTATGATGGCTATGGGTATAGTGAACAGTATACGGAGAGAGAGGATGAGCCTGTTTTTATAAGGTAGTTTTTAAAAATTCCAAATTCCAAATCCTCAAATCCCAAATCCCAAATCTCCAAATTCCAAATTCCTCAATTGTTAATCAATTTGTTTCACCACATTCACCCATACCCACCCTTTATTCCGGAAACTGCAACTAAGTTGATTGTTGGCACTTTGCCGCCACCAAGATTTACTACAGGGGAATTAAAAGAGGGCGATGTAGATTTTTGCTACGGAAGCCGTGATGGACAATTGTGGATAATTTTGGATAGGATTTTCGGTTTAAATTTAAAATTTGAAACCACTGCCGAAGCCATAAAGCAACGCGAACATTTTCTTATAAAACGAGGCATTGGTATTTGCGATATGGTTGCTTCCGCTAGGCGGGATAAATTGGATGCTTCTGATATTGGCATGTTGGAAGTGGAATTACGTGATTTGGTAGCCGTACTTCAGCAAAATGAAAAGATTGACACCTTACTTTTTACTGGGGGCAATAGCAAGAACGGCCCAGAATATTTCTTCAGAAAAAAATTAAAAGAGTACAATATTTCACTAAAATTAATTTCAAACAAAGTACCACGAATCCATACATTTAATCTTCCGGATAACGGCAGAACTGTAAAAACCGTTTCCTTGATTGCGCCCTCCGGAGCAGCAAATAGAGCTGTGGGCAGTCTTTTGGATTACAAAAAAATGAAGGACAAATTTCCCGAAAAAACAACTATCGATTTTCGGGTAGAGCAGTACCGCCCGTTTTTTTGAAATTATGATTTAAAATTAAAAATCTGCAAAGGTGCGTTATTGCTAACAACCATAAACATTTCATTGCCATTGATTTTAATGGCCTTCATGTTTTTTGTGTCACTATCTATAAACGGTAGATATTCTTTGGAATATTTGAAATTGCCTTTTCCATCACCCAAAAGAACATAACCGTAATTGCTATCATAGCGGATAGTCTCTACTTCTGCATCATAAATGGCGCCCACGCCCATAATGTCCATATTGCCGTCATTGTTATAATCGCGCGGTATAAATGAAAGTGTTGGGCCCAGTTGCGCTTCGTTCGGTAGGTTTGTAACCTTGAATTTTCCACCACCCAGGTTTTCCGCATACATACTTTCAAATTCATGGGAATAAGTTTAAAGGCATCTTTTAATTCGTCCTCACCATAAATATCCTTCAATTCTAAGTTCGGAAAATTCTTTATAGGTTTTTATTTTGTCCAATAGGAAATGGATTTTGCTGGCTGCTGCATTCTTTGCCGCGAACGGGCACTACTCTGCCGTTGTTTATTTTGCTCATTGCAACATCAAAACTGCCATTGTCGTCAAAATCCTTTGCAGAAATATAAAGTGGTTTTTCCGCGGAAGGATGAAATTTATTGTTGCCGCCAATATTTCCAAAAACATAATCTTCATCACCATCGCCGTCAAAATCTGCAGCGCTTATGCTAAACCACCAACCTTCGGTATTTTCAAGCCCTGTTATATTTTCGTTTTTGATGAATTCCTCCTTTACTGTTGGTGAAAATGGTTGGCGCCATCCACTCTCCAGTAACCAAAAGGTCAAGGTCCTTATCGTTGTCATAATCTGTAAATATAGCATCAGAAACCATTCCTATTTCCTTAAGGGAAGGATTCTCATTTGTGGCATCTTTAAAAATTCCTTTTTCATTTTTAAGAAGATAGGAGCGGGGAGTGGTTGGGTATTTTTTGGGAACCACATTTCCGCCAACAAATAAATCCATATCGCCATCACCATCATAGTCTGCGGCAACAATAGCTTTGCCGGAAACGAGCATGGTAGGAAGTGCTTCTTTTTTATTTGTGAAATTGCCTTTGCCATCGTTAATAAACAATCTGTCCTGCAAAAGTGGGCTGTTTTCGTCCAATTCATAACCCGCACTTGCCACATAGAGATCTTGATCGCCATCACCATCCGCGTCAAAAAAGATTGCGTTTGCATCTTCATATTTTGCGTTGTTTTTCCAAAGCGCTTCGTTGGTTTTTGCAAAATTGCCATCTGCTTTTTGAATGTACATTGCTGCTTCTGCCCCAGCGGCATTCCCTACGAAAAAGTCGTCCAAACCATCGCCATTAATATCTGCTACGGCTATACCAGTACCTTTGGTGGACTGCTTTTGCGGGATTAATAGCTGAAGCGAAAAGTCGTCAAAATCATTTTCTTTCTGCATATAGTCAATTCCTATACTTGCTGGGTCTATGCTTATTTTTTTGGAAGCAGGATTTTGATAAGCAACCGTTCCAGGAATTGCGTTGCTATAATCAACCGTAAGCATTTTGTTGATATTGGGATTGGGAAATTTGGATATTTTTCCGTCGGGCCATTGCACGACCACTTCATCAACATTGCTATTATTGCGAAGTCCAAAATGCAAAACATCGGTAACGGATGATTCAAACCCTCGGGCAAGATACAATTGCTGATATTGAATAGTGTCCGCTTTCTTAACATAAACTTTTGCGCCAATTCCTATATAATTTTTTTCCGGACCTTTCAGTTTTACCTGTATGTAATTGCTGTTTGCATTATTTCGATATAGACCTATTTCATCATTTACATTATTCACTATTAGGTCCAAATCGCCATCATTGTCAAAATCGGCATAAGCCGCACCATTTGAAAAGGAAGGGTCTTCCAGCCCCCATTCTTTCATCGATTTTGGTGAAAGTGAGATCTCCATTATTTTTGTAAATGTAATTGTCCAGTTTTTGCGAAGGCATCATATCTTTAACCGCTTCAAGAGTCATTGATTCACCTTTGGCGCTTTTTTCCTCTATGGCTGTCCTGAAATCCTGATTGGTATAATCCTTAAACACGCCGTTTGAAATGAATATATCCTTTAAACCGTCATTGTCGAAATCTGCAATTAACGGCGCCCAACTCCAATCGGTTTTTACGATGCCGCTAAGTTGGGCGGTTTCCGTAAATTTTCCATTGCCTAAATTGTATTGTAGCAAGATTGGCCATATAGGCATGGTGATAGCCCACTTTCACCATCGCATTAAAATTGGAAGTGCTCATGGAAGCCATATTCTGCTTGCTTCGGGCGTAATTTTCGGCAGCCATATCCAGCGTTATCAAATCTGGGTTTAAATCGTTGTTCAAATCGGCATAATCAGAACCCATACTGTTGAAAGAAATATGGTTCATACGGCTATTGATTTCATTTTTGAAAGTTCCGTCCTTTTGGTTTATGTACATAATATCTGGCTCCAAATAATCATTTGAAACATATATATCATCCCAGCCATCGTTATTGAAATCGCCAACGGCACCTGCAAGTCCCCATGCTTTGTTATAAACTCCTGCTTCTCCTGTAACTTTTGTAAACATGTACCATCATTTCTGTAAATTGGTCGCTGGTTATCTCTTCAATTTGTCGCTGTATTTCACTGTTTATTTTTGAGTTGTTCTGAAAATCATACCTATAGTTTACCACATAAAAATCTAAATCGCCATCCTTATCGAAATCGAGCAATAAACTTGGGTAGTATAGCCGGGATCGTCCAGGCCCCATTTTTTTCCTTCTTCCGCAAAAGTGCCATTTTGTTGGTTTACAAAAAGAAGGTTTCTTCTGGTATTGTCATTATTTAGAGAGCCAGCTTTTGAAACATAAATGTCCAACCACCCGTCGTTGTTTATGTCGAGCATAGTCACACCCGTTGAAAAACCTTTGTAATCCTCGGTTTTTGAAGCGGTGGTTATATCTTCAAAACTTAGGTCTCCTTTATTTTTATATAATTTATTGGGGCCAAAATTGGAGACTAAATAAATGTCCTGCAGTCCATCATTATCAATATCACCCACGGCAACACCAGCTCCTGTATAGATATAAGGATAATTTAAAAAATTAAAATCCATGGTTTCAACCACCGTGTTCTTAAACTGGATGTTTGATTGCTCTGGAGTAATTTTTGAATATAAAGTAGTTGCATCATCCGTGTATTTTGATCTGTTTTTATCTTCATGAATTTTCGAGCATGAAATTATTGTTAAAAAAAGTGCGGTAAGAACGGATAATGACTTCATATTGGTTTGGTTAATTGTCTAGTAGACAAATATATAAAAAGGTTGCTTCCCGAAATAAATTTTTTGAGCTATTTTTATTCCTGAATAACCTCAAATTATATGGCTAATATATTTTGTTATTAAGAAATAATCTTGTTACTTTTAAGCTAATTTTAACTTTTAAATTAAATTATTTATGAAAAAAATTACCTTTTTAA
Source organism: uncultured Flavobacteriaceae bacterium (assembly GCA_963805885.1). Lineage (GTDB taxonomy): Bacteria > Bacteroidota > Bacteroidia > Flavobacteriales > Flavobacteriaceae > Aequorivita. The sequence continues at coordinate 99,836 of CAWDWC010000013.1, read as the reverse complement.
TTTTTATTACTGTGGCTTTGTCAACTTTTGGATGGCAGAGTAATGCACAGACAGAAATCCCACAAGCAAATGCTACACTAACAAGTGGTGTTGATTTTGTTGATGGGGATATTTATACAGATTCAGGTGGTTCTTCTGGAAATTATGCAGTTAATGAGTCTTCTACTATCGATTTTGTAGCTGCTCCTGGAGAAACAATAACAATTTCTTTTACTTCTTTTAGTGTTGAGGCTAGTAGCTTTGGGTCTTGCTGGGACACATTAGGTGTATCGGGTGATGTCAATGGTCTAGATGCAACCTATTCAGGTGATGATGCTGATGCAGGTGCCGGTCTGAGCTGTACCGATGCGACGGACCCATCTGGTAATCCTACTTTAGGGCCATTTACATCGGCTGTTGGTGGAACATTATCATTTACCTTCCAATCTGATGGCAGTGTAGTTAAATTTGGTTGGACTGCTAATATAGGAGTTTCAACAGTTATAGGTAATGCACCAACTATTGCTTGCCCATCTAACATTGTTGCAACAACGCTCCCGGCACCTGTGGTGCTGTAGCAAACTTTGTTGGTGTTGCCTTCGATGTTGAAGACGGCAACATTTCCGGCGATATTATAGCCACACCTCCAAGCGGAAGTGTTTTCCCTGTGGGTGACACTACCGTAACACTTTCCGTAACCGACAGTGATGGTAACACATCAACTTGCGAATTTACCGTTACCGTAAATGACAACGAACCTCCTGTGGCAGTATGCCAGGACCTTACCTTGGATCTTGACCCTGTAACCGGAACTGTAAGCATTACAGCCGCTGATGTGGACAATGGTTCTACGGACAACTGTGGTATTGCTTCTAGAACTTTAGATGTTTCATCTTTTGATTGCTCCAATACTGGTGCAAATACAGTAGTAATGACAATTACCGATAACTCTGGTAATACAAGTACTTGTACTTCTACAGTTACAATTCAGGACGTTACCGCTCCTGAGGTATTCTGTGTTGGTGGTTTCGGTCAATTTACCGAATCTGAAGACTTTGAGGGTGCTTCTATCCCATCAGGTTGGTCAACCGTAATAGAAACTGGTAGTGCTGATTGGACTTTTGGTTCAAACGCTATGCCACTTGGTCCTGACTTTGCAACCAATGCCGCAATTTTTGATGATGATGCTGCTGGTAATGGTGAGGTAAACCTTGTAAGACTTCTTTCTCCTGCATATGATCTTACGGGAGCTAGCAACGTGCAACTTTCTTTTGAATATGCAATACAGGATTTCATAGGCTCAGGTACATTAGAAGCTGAAGGTATGGGACGGCGCTGCTTGGCAACAAGTATTGTTTATTGATGATATGGACGTTGCCCCAGTAAACACTGGAGATATTGATGTTTCTGCATTCGCAAACCCTGCATTCCAAGTACGTTACACCTACGATGACGAAGGTGACTGGGCTTGGGGAGCTGGTATTGACAATTTCTTGTTGACCTACGAAGCTACCTCCGGTGGCGGACTTGACGTTTTCCTTGATGCAAACGGTATGGCCAGTGTAGACCCTAACGACCTTGTTACGGGCGTGAACGAAGCCTGTGGATTATACTATTACCGCTGGCGGTGGTGGTGGTGGAACAAATGGATCACTAACCACTGTGTTTGACACAAATAATGGCCTAGGGGCAGGTGCTACGGTATTCTTTGATCTAACAGTAGGTCCAAATGATATTGAGATCACTGATTTAGATGTCAATACTGACGCAACGGGTGCTTTCAATTTAGATTTATACACCTTAGTTGGTACTTACGTAGGTAATACGAACAATGCTGCTGTTTGGGGAGCGCCTGACACTTCTGGTAGCGGTACTGCTATGGGAACGAATGTGCCAAGTAACGCAGTACTAGCCTCAGGAGTTACGCTTACTGCAAATACTACCTATGGTATCGCGATTAATATGGATGTTGATGTGAACTATTCGGGAACTGGATCAAATCCAGCACCGGGACAGCTTAACTATTCCAATGCTGATCTATCATTAGATTTAGGTTCTTCACAGTCAGGACTATTTTCCGGAACTGCTTTCACTCCTCGTATTTGGAATGGAACCATTAATTATACAGTTAATAATGGAACAACCCTTGACTTTACCTGTGCAGACCTTGGCGAAAACCTTGTTGAGGTTACCGTGACTGATGACAGTGGAAACTCTTCTACTTGTACCGCTGTTGTTAATGTAATTGACAACATCGCTCCAATATTGGTTTGCCAGGATGCAACAATAGAACTCGGTCCAGATGGAACGGCAACTGTTGATCCAATGGCACTATTGGCCAGTATGCCTACAACGTATGAGGTAATGGTGATAGGAAGCGATGACCAATCAGGCCTAGAAGGCTTTACAGACTTTTCAGTTAACGTTACAGAGGCTACAACCATTACATTTGATTGGGACTATACCTTAAATGATGTGCCAGGTTTTGATAGCTTCGGATATTTGCTGAACGGTACGTATACCCAATTGACAGATCCAGCAGTAGGGAACCAATCAGGAAGTGCCTCAGTAGCTGTTGCTCCGGGCGATGTGTTTGGATTCCGTTCACAAACGGATGACAATTTCTTCGGAAACAATGAAACTGTAATCAGCAACTTTATGCCAGGCTTCAGCGGTCAGTTTGACCCAGCGAACTGGAACCTTACCTTGACCAATTCAGATGGTGATGCTTTCTTCGTGGAAATTCCAGGAGGCCCATTGTCTTTTGATGCTTGTGGTATAACTGTTTTGGCCGTTGATGTGCCTACCGTTAGCTGTGCAGATATAGGGACGCCAATTACAATAACTGTTTTCGCAAGTGACGCCAGTGGAAACTTGGCTTCTTGTACATCAACAGTTACTGTTGTAGACCTTTTGGCTCCAGAACTTACCTGTCCAGCAGATCAAACTGTTGATCCAGGAGCTGGTAACCTGTTCTACATCGTACCTGATTATTTTGCAACTGGCGAGGCCACTGCAGATGACAACTGTACAGATCCCGTAACAGACACTACCCAAGATCCTGCTCCAGGCACAAGCTTGTCTGATGGTGTTTACACGATCACGATGACTGCTACCGACGAGTACGGAAACACTTCAACCTGTGACTTTGAACTTACGGTTGAATCCACTCTTGGCGTGAACCAAAACTCTTTGGATGCTGGTATAGCCTTATACCCTAACCCAGCAAGCAATGTTGTGAACCTTGTGAACAAGACCAACATTTCCCTAGAGAAAATGATGATCTTTGACATAAACGGAAAACTGGTAAACCAGACAGACCTTCGCACAATGCAGGGTGAAAAAGCAGTAGATGTTTCATCGCTTGCAGCTGGAGTTTATGTGGTTCAGATTATTGGTGACAACGCAAGCACTGTCAAGCGCTTGATTAAAGAATAATCACCAAATAACCAACCAAATAATGAAACCCCCTCAGCTTTTGCTGAGGGGGTTTTTATTTTGTGGCATTGATTTTTGAGAAAACAATCAAAAAAATTTATCCTGGAATTCTTTAGATACACTAAAGGATGAGCCATTTTCATAAACCAAAAAAATAATAACACATTAAGCCCTTATATATTTCCAGCTACAGTTCTATGGTTATGCTAAGTGGCATTGCAGAGATGATTAAATAACTTTTTTCTCTAAATTGTATTGCAAAAAGCCTTTCGGTATTATAGGAATGACTTTTTTTAATGACTTATTGCTAGATTACATACCAAAATTAATTATACGGATTATTTTAACATTTTTTTTTAAAATAATGCTTTAAGTGTGAATGATTTAACGCCTGAATGTCACTTCATCGATTATTTTTACGCTTTGACTAAAGATTGGCTAAAGATTGGCTAACCGATAGCTTTTATTGCTGTACGTTTGTTTTATCCAATGCAGTGCATATTAGACCGATTCAGGCCTTGTATATTCAACTGCAAAAGAAATTATTATGAAGAACTTTACACAATATTCAAAAAAAACATTTATCAACTTGCGACTCTTTCTTGGAATGATTCCGATGGTTGCTTTAATGGTGCCTACTAATGCTGTGTCTCAATCACCAGTAGATCTTGGAACTTCTGGCAATTTCGTAGTTCTGGCAAAATCAGGAATTTCAACTACAGGAACCACTTCAATTGTTGGAAATATTGGGGTTAGCCCTATTGACCATACTGCGATAACGGGATTTAGTTTAATATTAGATTCTTCAGGTGAATTTGCCACTTCATCTTTAGTTGATGGAAAAGTATATGCTGCAGACTATGCATCCCCAACTCCAACAATATTGACGACTGCCGTGAGCGATATGGAAACTGCATACACTGATGCAGCTGGACGAACACCAGATTATACTGAACTGTACGCTGGAGATCTTACAGGACAGACCTTAACCAAGGGTGTTTATAAATGGGGTACCAATGTCCTGATTTCTGCTGGTGGTGTTACAATTTCAGGAAGTCCAACTGATGTTTGGATCTTCGAAATAGCACAGGATCTAACTGTAGCTAACGGTGCTATTATTAACCTTATTGGAGGGGCACAGGCATCCAATATTTTCTGGCAGGTGGCCGGCCAGGCTACCCTTGGAACAACTTCTGATTTTAGTGGAATTATATTATGCCAAACACAGATAGCTATGCAGACAGGAGCAACTTTTGACGGTAGGTTACTTTCACAGACCGCTATTACATTAGATGGCAATAGTATTATACTTGGAATCAATGAAAACTCATTGGATAATGGTTTGGCATTATACCCTAACCCAACAAAAAATTTGGTTAACCTTGTGAACAAGGCTAACATTTCGTTAGAGAAAATGATGATCTTTGACATAAACGGAAAACTAGTAAGCAAGACAGACCTTAGTACAATAAAGGGTGAAATGGCAGTAGATGTTTCATCTCTTGCAACTGGCGTTTATGTTGTTAAGATTGTTGGTGAAAACGCAATCTCCGTAAAACGCTTGGTTAAAGAATAATCACCAAATAACCAATCAAAAAAAGGAAACCCCTTCAGCTTTTGCTGAGGGGGTTTTTGATTTTATGACATTTAAATTAAAAAACACACTAATTACGTATCTTTACAATCCAATTCAAAAAAATCTTCATAGAATGAAAAAAGTAATTCCCTTTTTAGTAATTGCATTAATTGCTGTTGCTTGCAACAATTCCAAAGAAAAAGAAAATCCAAATAACAGTGATGAACCGATGAACAATACCGAAAACCCTTTACTTTCTGAAAGTACACTGCCCTATGGAGCCCCAGATTTCTCAAAAATAAAAGACGAAAACTTTCAGCCAGCAATGATGGAAGGGATTGCACAGCAGAAAAAAGCGGTAGAAGCAATCGCCAACTCTGAAGAAGAGCCCACTTTTGAAAATACCGTTCTCGCGCTCGAAAAAAGCAGCGAACTTTTAAACAGGTCTTCCCAAATATTTTATTCTTTGGCGGGTGCAAATACCAACGAAACCCTACAAGCGGTGGAAGAGGAAATGGCACCAAAATTTGCCGCCCAAAGTGATATGATTTACTTGAACGAAAAACTATTCCAACGTTTTAAAACACTTTACAATAAAAAGGAAACCCTAAACCTAGATGCTGAATCTTTAAAGCTTCTTGAAGAATATTATGAAGATTTTGAAATAGCGGGGGCCAATCTTTCTAAGGAAGACAAAGAAAAATTAAAGGAGTACAATGAAAGAATAGCTACGCTTACCACCAAGTTTGGCAAAACGCTTTTGGATGCAAATAATGCTGGCGCCGTAACTTTTACCAATAAAGAAGAATTGGCGGGGGTTGATGAAGATTTCTTAAAATCTAAAGAAAGCAAAGATGGCAAAGGTTGGAGCATTCCGTTGCAGAATACTACACAGCAACCTTTGTTGCAGTCTATGGATAACAGAGCAAGTAGAGAAAAACTATTTAAAGCCGCTTGGCATAGAGCAGATCATGGTGCAAATGATACCCGAGAAATTATAAAGGAATTGGTGGAAGTGCGCGCCCAAAAAGCAAAACTCCTAGGTTTCAAAAATTATGCGGAATGGAGTCTTCAAAAAACAATGGCTAAAACCCCAGAAAATGTAAACAAATTTTTCAGTGGGCTTATTCCTGCCGCTACTGCTAAGGCACAAGCAGAATCAGATGAAATCCAAAAAATGATTAAATCAAAAGGACAAGATTTTACATTGGAACCTTGGGACTGGAACTATTACGCCGAAATGGTTCGCAAGGAAAAATACGATCTAGATGAAAATCAAATAAAACCTTATTTTGAATTGAACAATGTTTTGGAGAAAGGGGTCTTTTATGCGGCTAACAAATTATATGGTATTACTTACAAAGAAAGAACTGACATTCCGGTATATCAAGAAGATGTAAAAGTATATGAGCTTTTTGAGGAAAATGGGGATCCGCTTGGCCTTTTTTATACCGACTATTTTGCACGACCAAGCAAGAGTGGCGGTGCTTGGATGGATAATTTTGTTACCCAATCTAAATTGTACAACAAAAAACCAGTAATATACAATGTACTTAATATTCCAAAACCCGCTGGTAACGAACCTGCTTTGTTGACCTATGACGAAGTATCGACCTTATTCCACGAATTTGGACATGCGCTTCACGGCTTCTTTGCAAATCAGCAATATCCTTCGCTTTCGGGGACTGCCGTTGCTCGTGATTTTGTAGAATTTCCATCACAGTTCAATGAAAATTGGGCATTGTATCCTGAAGTGTTGAAAAATTATGCCATACACTATAAAACTGGCGAACAGATTCCGCAGGCATTAATTGATAAGATAAAGAACTCAAGCACGTTCAACCAAGGTTATAGCCTTACCGAAAACTTGGCTGCCTCAAACTTAGATATGCAGTGGCACACCATTTCGCCCGATAAAAAGATAGAAGACGTAAATGCTTTTGAAAAAGAGGCCTTAAATAGAACAAAATTGGATGTGGTTCATGCGGTTCCACCAAGATATCGTTCCACTTATTTCTCCCATATTTTTGCGGGAGGTTATGGCGCTGGCTATTATTCCTATTTATGGACCGAAATGCTTCACCATGATGCCTATAATTGGTTTGAAACGCACGGAGGCTTAACACGTGAAAACGGACAACGCTTCCGCGATATGGTTTTGTCCAGAGGAAATACTTTGGAGCTTGAAAAAATGTACAAAGACTGGCGCGGCAGCGATCCAAAGATTGAGCCTATGTTGAAAGCTAGGGGATTGAAGTAATCTGGAATACTAAACAATGAATCCCCGAATAGTTTTTATAACTATTCGGGGATTCGTATTTTTTTGATAATGTCCTTTTGAGCGCAGTTGAGAACAATTGAATGCTGTAGTAGGTTTCAACTTTTAGCAACTAGGGATTGCAGTTACTTCTTCTTTTTACTCTTTCCCTTTTCCTTTTTAGGATGAACGAGTTTTAATTCATCAATCAAGTTCTTCGCTCCTGCATATTTGTCCATTATAAATAGCACATAGCGAATATCTACCATAATATTGCGCGATAGGGCAGGGTCATAATAGTAATCGCTCATAGTGCCTTCCCAAACACGGTCAAAGTTCAAACCAATTAAGTTTCCTTTAGCGTCAATGGCAGGGCTGCCACTGTTTCCTCCTGTAGTGTGATTAGTCCCTATAAAATTGATGGGCATCTTTCCATTTTCGCCATATTGACCGTAATCTTTGGTTTTGTATAGGTCAATTAGCTTTTGTGGTACATCAAACTCATAATCACCTGGGACGTATTTTTGCATAACGCCCTCAAGGTGGGTTACGGGTTCATAATAAATGGCATCGGCAGGGGAGTAGCCAGCCACTTTTCCATAGGTTACCCGCAAAGTACTATTGGCGTTGGGAAAAATCCGCGCGTCTTTTGGACTCAGGTCCAACAAAGCTTTCATATAATCTCGTTCCAAGCTTGAAATGTTCAACTCCAGCTCTTCATATTTAGGTGCTACTTTTTCAAAATAAGCATCTGCCATTTCCTTCAATATTTCATAGCCAGGATCGTTTTCCAATTTTGAAATCACTGTTGGGGCATCACCCTCCAGTAAATTCTTCACAGATGAATAATCAACAAAAGCAGAGTTTTTGTAGACAGTTTCGGTTGTGGCCTGGGCATTCATGCTCTTAAAGGAATCTGGTAAAAACTGTGCAGGAACATTTTTGGCATATAACGCAATTAAGGCCTCAAAAACTTCTTTGTCCACTTGCTTGCTGTAATCTTTGTATTGGCTTTCCAGGGAAGAAACTAAATTGTTTCTTCGGTCTTCAAAAGATTGGGCGCCACGGTTTTCAAAAACCTGTTTAAGCTGGTAGGTTTGATAGGCAGTTTTTAGGAGTTCCACATTTCGCAATGCGGTTTCAAGAAAATATTCACGAGCGAGAGAATAGGGTTCAATTTCTGTGTAATACTGCTCAAATTTTGGCAATAAGTGTCCGTATTCCTTTTGTTTTCCCTGTTTGTTTATTTGGGAAGCAAGTGCATTTTCCTGTTGTTTTTTTATACCCACAGCGTTCGACTTTGTTAGACCTAGGGTTTCGCCTTTCCACTTTTTCCAGTAGTTGGCGATGCGGGCATACTTGGAAGCATACTGAATTTTAATCTGCGGATCAGCGCGCATATACTTGTCTTGAATGGCCAAGGCAGCATCGCGAATGGCAATACGGGCTGGATTGATAGAATTGATAACTTGCTCAATTGCTACTGAAGGTAAATACTCATCTGTAGTTCCGGGATAGCCGAAAACCAAAGTGAAATCATTTTCAGCTACGCCATCCAATGATATTGGTAGGAAGTGTTTGGGAGTGTAGGGTACATTGTCTTCGGAATACTCTGCGGGCCGGTTGTTTTTGTCGGCATAAATTCTGAAAAGGGAAAAATCACCTGTATGTCTTGGCCATATCCAGTTATCGGTATCGCTTCCGAACTTTCCTATAGAAGATGGTGGCGCACCTACCAAACGAACATCTTTATAAGTTTCCACCACAAAAAGCATATATTGGTTGCCTTCATAAAAAGTACGTACGCGGTTTTCCTGCCAGTTTTCTTTTGGGGACGTCTGTACAATAGTGGCAATATTTTCCTCTATCTTCTTTTGTTTGTCAGCTTCGCCCATTGCTGGTGTAATGTCGTTCATCACTTTTGTTGTAACATCTTCAATCTTTACTATAAACGTGGCGCTAACACCTGGATTTGGGAGTTCTTCCTTTAAGCTCATCGCCCAAAAACCGTCCTGTAAATAGTCGTGTTCCAAAGTGGAATGGCTCTGTATTTGCGAATAGCCACAATGGTGGTTAGTAAGCAAAAGCCCTTGATTGCTGATTACCTCACTGGTACAACCACCGTTAAAGTGAGGTACGGCATCTTTTAGGCTGGCATTGTTAATATCATAAATATCCTTGGCAGTCATTTTCATGCCAAGGTTGGTCATTTCGGTTTCGTTCATTCCTTCCAAAAGTGAAGGGATCCACATACCGCCTTGTTGGGCGAATAGTGGAAGGGATAAAAAGATAAAGAGTAGGCGGAACAGTTTCATTTGTTTATGGATTTTAACGCTTGCAATATACTAATTTGTAATACTTTTTAATATCAAGCAAATGAATATTACGAAACAATATATTGGATATTTTTTAATATTAAACAAGCCAGACTTTTTTAAATCGGGCTTCTTTAGTATTAGCATTGGTGGTTTTATTACAAGCCACACTGATCTAGGCATTATTCAAAATACATTGCCCAGTTATTTCCGCCCTAATGTTATCTTTAATAGGATGCACCATTTCTAACTGCTATTCCAAAAATGCACTTTCAGCAAAAACAGCTATCTATCTTTTTACACCAGATGCTGGGATTTATCACTCTATTTGTCTTTGGGAAAATGCCCAAGAGCATGGCCCTGATTTTGCTAATCCTAAGAATTTTCCGTTGACGCTGGCTTCCTGCCCAGCCAGTTTTTTGGCACGTATTCTGAATGCGCATGGTCCCAATACCACCTTGATAATCGGGGTAGAGAATCTTCAGCAAATACAGGAGTGGGTACAACTTTACGCAATGCAGGATTTAATTGAGATAGCCATAGTTATACATTTGCAAAATAATTTTTATGGCCTAAATTCAGCTATGGGATTTTGCAAAGGGGTTGTAATTTCAATTGGAGCAGATTTTGAAGTAAATTCCAGTTTTAAAGCGTTAAGGCAATTTTTCCTTAAAAATCAGCCATATTGAATGTCCACCACTTCCAATTTTCGGGTTTCCCCGCCCATATTGAGCGATACTATATTTCCTATCCTTTGCCCCGTAAGTGCAACCGCAATAGGTGCAACAAAAGCAATTTTTCTTTTGGCCACATTGGCCTCGTCAACACCTACAATTTGAAAGGTCTGTGGAGTTGGGGAGGATGCTATTTTATAGGTGACCGTAGCGCCAAAACGCACTTCATCTTTGGGTTGTGAGGCAGGGTCTAAAATCCGACCGGAGGCAATGCGTTCGTTCAATAGATCCAATTTGCCATTTAGTACCGCTAGCTCGATGCGTCTTTGCTGTTCGTGGGTGGTGGCGAGGGTAGCGCGTTCGTGTTCCAACTGTTCTCGCTCGGCTTGTAGTAATTTCATTCCATTGGGGGTAACATAATTGGTGGTTCCCTCTGGTAGCGCAGCGCGCGGTGGGATGATGGGGGTTTCTTCCTGGTCTCCTTCTTTTACAAATCCTCTGCTCATTACCTTGTTTTGGAATTAAAGGTACTTATTTTTTGAATTGTACCATTTTTGATGGCCAGCGGATGTTTCCGAGTTACCATCAATTGGAAGAAACAAAGAAACTAGGTGTAGCTGAGCTACAGTAAACAATAATAGGGGCTATTGGCAATGCCACGATTAATTATCTTTAATTGGCGTACAACACTATGTAAATCAAGATGTTTCAGTATTATTTCTTTTCAAGACTAGCAGACAAGATAATAATTCATAGACAATTAATAATATATTAAATATAATACGTATTTTTTCGTTTATATAATGGAAATTCTTAGTCATTGTTTATAAGAAGTTTGATAATTTTTTGTTTAATTTATACCGTTTCTTAATCCCTAACAATTAGTCTTTTGAAGAAATCTGTCCATAATCTATATATAGCTGCAATGGTATCTATTGTAGTAATTGTCACCATTTATTTGACCTACACAGGCTACTCCTTCTATACCACTCCGCTTGAAGAACGCTTTTACCACCCGCGGTACAATTGGTTTAAGGCAAGTGGGGACTATGGACAGGGATTGGGTGTTGTAGGCACTTTCTTAATAATTTTTGGAGTCTTCATCTATATTCTGCATAAACGCTATAATATTTTGGGGAAATGGGTCCGGTTGAAATACTTACTGGAATTCCATATTTTTCTTTGTACCCTTGGTCCCATTTTAGTGCTTTTCCACACCACTTTTAAGTTCGGAGGTATTGTTTCTGTAGCTTTTTGGAGTATGGTTGCGGTGGTTGCCAGCGGTGTTGTGGGACGATTTATTTATATACAGATACCACGGACTATTGAAGGTAGGGCGCTGAGTCTTAATGAAGTCCAGAATATGAAGACGAATATTACCGAAGTGCTTGAAGAAAAATACAACTTAAACCAACAAACAATACAGTTGTTCCTGAACTTTACAAGTATTGAGAAAACTGAAAAAAGGCCATCGGTCAGTACTTTAAAAAAACTACTAAGAGAAAACAATGTATCAAAAGAGGAACGTCATTCCATATTGAAAAAAGTTAAGGAAGAACGCTCCCTTTCCCGCAAGATTAGCCGTTTGGAAATGATGAAAACATGGTTTAAATACTGGCATGTTGCACACATGCCCTTTGCGTTGATTATGCTTGTGATTGTTATAATTCACGTTGTGGTAGCTTTTACATTTGGTTATAAATGGATTTTTTGATGAACGAAGTACTACTAGAAGAGACCCTCATTTACGGAGCTGTATTTTTGCTTTGTGGACTTATTGTTTTCCTATATCTGCGAAAAAAGAGCAGTGACTCCAATAAAACGGTTCAAAAAGTAGAAATAGCCAAAGAAGAAGGTCTTTATGAGCCTGTTTCATTACATCCTTATATAGACCCTAATGCTTGTATAGGGAGCGGTGCCTGTATAACTGCCTGTCCCGAAAAGGATATCTTAGGAATTGTGAATGGAAAGGCAACAGTTATAAACGCTTCCAACTGTGTTGGTCATGGAGCCTGTTTTCACGCCTGCCCTGTTGAAGCAATTTCGTTACGTATAGGCACCGAAAAGCGGGGGGTGGATCTTCCGCACGTAAACCAAAACTTTGAAACCAATGTTAAGGGTATTTATATTGCTGGTGAACTGGGTGGGATGGGGCTCATAAAGAATAGTGTGGAACAAGGGCATCAGGCCATTGAAAGTATTGTTAAAAGCAAAAAAACAGCCAAAAAAGCTGATTGTCTCGATGTTGTTATTGTTGGGGCTGGTCCCGCAGGTATATCCGCATCATTGGCTGCAAAAAAAGCTGGGCTCTCTGCAATTACTTTAGAACAGGACTCTCTGGGTGGTACAGTTTTTACTTTTCCGCGCTCAAAAATAGTAATGACCTCGCCCATGAACCTTCCGCTATACGGAAAAGTAAAACTTTATGATACCTCAAAAGATGAGCTTTTGCAGCTTTGGAAAAAGGTGATCAATGAACACAATCTTCAAATTATTGAAAACACAAAGGTGGAAAATATAGTTCCACTTAAGGATGGCACTTTTAAAATTGTGACCAATACCGAGCAGGAATACCTGACTAGCAATGTTCTATTGTCAATTGGTAGGAGAGGAAGTCCACGAAAATTAGATGTTCCTGGAGAAAACAGCCAAAAAGTTGCCTATAGATTACTGGAGCCAGAAACAATTTCAGGAAAAAAAATAATAGTAGTGGGTGGTGGCGATTCTGCCATAGAATCTGCCATGCTCTTAAAAGATGAAAACGAAGTTATTTTATCTTATAGGAAAGATAAGTTTTCAAGACTGAAACCAAAAAATAGGGAAAACATCTTAAAAGCCGAAGAAGATAATTCGATACGTATTATTTTTGATTCTAATTTACTGAGCATTAATGAGAAAGATGTTTTGTTAAGATTAAAGGATGACACTACCCAACAAATAGAAAACGATTTGGTTTATATATTTGCTGGTGGCGAATTACCCACAAATTTTTTGGAAAAAGCTGGCGTAAATATTACTAAACGTTTTGGTTATATACTAAAAAAATATTAAAAAGAAACGTTAACTTGTACTGTGTTTTCAAACTTAAAATATATAGTATGTTTCTTTCTTCTTCTTCTGATTACAGGAGTTGGAGTGGCTCAAATTTCTCCGGGAGATTTATCAAAATCCCACTCAAATCTCGAGGGAATGAGCAATTGCACCCAGTGTCATGAGTTGGGAACAAAAGTTACGGACCAAAAATGTTTGGACTGCCATACCGAAATAAAGAGTCTTATGAACCAGGACAAGGGTTTCCATGCAAGTTCGCAAGTTGAAAACCAGGACTGTGTTAAGTGCCATAGTGAGCATCACGGTAGAAATTTTGACATGATCCGTTTCGATACTAATTCCTTCAACCATAATCTTACAGGCTATGAACTTGAAGGTGCTCATAAGAAAGTGGATTGCCGCGAATGCCATACACCAAAAAATATTTCAGATTCAAAATTGAGGAAAAGAAAAGACACCTATTTGGGACTGGACGATGCCTGCCTTTCTTGCCATGAGGATTTTCATCAGGGTGCATTGCCCGTCAATTGCTTGCAATGCCACAGTATGGAGTCTTTTACACCTGTGAAAAAATTTGACCATGACCAAGCAGATTTTAAACTACGCGGCAAGCACACGACGGTTGATTGTAAGGAGTGTCACAAAACAACCATTAAAAACGGGAAAGAATTTCAGCAGTTTACGGGGCTCGCTTTTGAGGACTGTAAGGCCTGTCATAAAGATCCACACAACAATCAACTTCCGGGAAATTGCGCCCAATGCCATACAGAAAGTTCGTTTTCAACTTTTGTTGGGAAAGGGAATTTTAATCATAACGCCACTGGCTTTAATCTAAAAGGAAAACACAAGACTATTGATTGTTTTAGCTGTCATGCCAAAACAAGCAGTCCGACTCAGGTTTTTCAGGATAAGATAGTTGCAGAAGAAAATAACTGTGTGCAGTGCCATACTGATCCACACGAAAATAAATATGGACAGGACTGTGCCCAATGCCATAAAGAAGAAAGTTTTATTGCACTTAAAAAAATGGACTTTTTTGACCATTCCATAACTGATTATCCTTTGGAAGGTATGCACAAAGAAGTGGACTGTAAAGAATGCCATGTTGAGCGGTTTTCTACTCCAATAGATTTTTCGGAATGCAAAAATTGCCATCAGGATTACCATAAAGGGGAATTTGCAGAAAACGGTGTTTCTCCTGATTGCAAGGAATGTCACTCTTTGAATAAAAAGTTTGACTATACCTCATTTACCATTTCAGACCATCAAAACACGAGTTTTCCTTTGAAAGATTCCCATCTTGCCACCCCCTGTTTTGCCTGCCATGTGGATGAAGCCTCCAACCGGTGGACATTTGCTAATCTTGGGAATGATTGTATTGATTGCCACACAAACATTCATAAAGATTATTTGAGTGAAAAATACATACCTAAAAACGATTGTACCTCTTGTCACGGAAGCGAATCCTGGGATTTAATAAATTTTGACCATTCCGTAACTAATTGGCCTTTGACCGGAAAACATATTGAGGTTTCTTGCAAGAAATGCCACTTTGAAATTTCTGCAGAAAATAAGATTATCTCGCAGAATTTTAGTACCTTAGATAAGGATTGTATCTCTTGTCATGAGAATATTCACGGAGAGAATTTTGCTGTTAACGGAATCACAGAATGTTCCAGATGCCACGTAACTAGCAGTTGGTTTCCGGAAAAATTTAATCATAATGAAACCCGTTTTCCCTTGACGGGAAAGCACGAAGAAGTTAATTGTAGGGCATGTCATGAAGTAAACAATGAAAAGGATGTGCCTGTCGTTATATATAGACTAAATACACTGGATTGCATAGACTGTCATTCATAATAGCCTTTTTGTTTATCAGCTCCCAAGTTTTGGGACAATCTCCGCACGGAAACTCCTTAAAAATAGATTGCGCACAATGCCACAGCCCAGAAAATTGGACTGTAGATTTAAAAACGGTCAAATTTGACCACGGCACGACCGATTTTGAACTTGAAGGCACACATTTAATTACTGACTGTAAATCCTGTCATACTTCCCTTGTTTTTAATGAAGCCCCAACGGATTGTATTTCCTGTCACACCGATGTGCACAGCCAATCTGTAGGCAATGATTGTGTACGCTGCCATACTTCCGAAAATTGGTTGGTATTTAATATTCCGGAAATACACGAAGAAAATGGATTTCCGCTTATCGGTACCCATTCCAACTTGAGTTGTGTGGAATGTCATACCAACGAAACTAGCTTAATCTTTAACCCTATAGGCAATGAATGTATTGAATGCCACAGGCAGGATTATTTGGCAACCCAAAATCCAAATCATTTGGTTTCTGGATTTTCGCAGGACTGTGTAGAATGTCATAATCCACTTGGTTTTGGCTGGGATTCAACAGATATCATTCACGATTTTTTTCCACTTACCCTTGGTCATGACATTCAGGACTGCAGCCAATGTCACGACGTAACCAATTTTTCAGATATTTCGGCAGATTGCTTTTCTTGTCATAGTGATGATTTTGCACAGACCACAAACCCCAATCATACTAACGCTGGATTTTCCACAGATTGTATTGAGTGCCATACTACTAACCCTGGATGGGTGCCCGCAACTATAAATCACGATTTCTTCCCCCTTACTTTGGGCCATGATATTCAAGATTGTAATGCGTGTCATGTAAGTGGTAATTATAACAATACACCAACAGACTGTTTTGCGTGTCATGAAGACGATTATAACCAAACAACAAATCCAAATCACATAGCAGCAAATTTCCCGACAGACTGTGCTGTGTGCCATACCACCAATCCTGGATGGGTGCCAGCAACAGTAAATCACGATTTCTTTCCACTTACTTTGGGGCATGATATTCAAGATTGTAACGCCTGTCATATAAATGGTAATTATAACAATACACCAACAGACTGTTTTGCGTGTCATGAAGACGATTATAACCAAACAACAAATCCAAATCACATAGCAGCTAATTTTCCAACAGACTGTGCTGCCTGCCACACCACCAATCCTGGGTGGACGCCAGCAACCTTAAATCATGATTTCTTTCCACTTACTTTGGGTCATGATATTCAAGATTGTAACGCCTGTCATATAAATGGTAATTATAACAATACGCCAACAGACTGTTTCGCTTGTCATGAGGATGATTATAACCAAACGACCAATCCCAACCATCAGGCTGCTAATTTCCCAACAGACTGTGCTGCCTGCCACACCACCAATCCAGGATGGATGCCTGCGACTTTTGATCACGATAATATGTATTTCCCTATATATAGTGGAAAACATGAAGGCGAGTGGAACAGTTGTGTAGACTGCCATACAAACCCAAGTGACTATTCCACTTTTTCATGTTTTCTATGCCATTCCCAAGGCGATATGGCAGATAAGCACGATGGGGTAGGTGGTTATGTATATGAAAGTAATGCTTGTTTTTCCTGTCATCCAGATGGGTCAGCAGATTAATTTTATGAAACAATTTTTGTACATCATACTATCAATTTTTTATAGTACAACCTGTCTATTTGCGCAGGATGATAAAAATACTATGGTCGGGAAGGTTTCATTTGTTACTTCAAACAACGCTTACGTAAAATTTGATTCTACCGAAAAGATTGTAATTGGAGACATGCTTCAGATAAACGGTACCAATTGCTTGCAAGTAACAGAAAAATCCTCGACCTCGGTGGTGTGTTCAATTTTAAACAATTGTGAGGTAAAGTTGGGTGATAATGTTGCTTATAAAATTACCATTGACAAGGAGCCTCCTATAATTTCCGAAAACAATGTAAAAGATACCATTCCAGCCAAAGTGATCCAGAAAAAGGAAACTTATCCAAAAAAACAATCTATTTATTCGGAAAATATCAGGGGAAGAATTTCCGTGGCCAGTTATAATAACTTTTCAAACCTACGGGAGGATCGCCACAGGCTGCAGGGAAAATTTTCACTAAATGCGAATCACATTAACGATGGAAAATTTTCGATAGAAACATTTCTTGCCTATCGGAACAATGTATCGGTTCCAGAAAATTATCTGGGCAGGACTAGTATTTTTAATATTTATAATCTGAATGCAAAATATGATGCTACACCTACTCTTTCCCTTACTCTTGGAAGAGAAATAAACTCAAAGGCCTCAACTTTTGGTGCGAATGACGGTTTACAAGTTGAAAAATATTTTGGAAACTTTTATGTTGGTGCCGTCGGTGGTTTCCGCCCAGATTTTTTCGATTATGGCTTTAATTCAGATTTGCTCCAGTATGGCGGTTATTTTGGAATTGAAAGTAAAACGTCCAACTATTATGGCACGACCACCTTGGGAGCAATCGAGCAGACCAATGCGGGGTCGACGGATAGGCGGTATATTTTCTTTCAGCATTCAAGTACCATTGCCAGCAATCTAAATCTTTTTAGTTCTGCTGAAATGGATATTTTTAGCAAAAGTGGAAGCGCAACCCGTTTAACCAATATGTATGTATCGGCACGATATCGTTTTAGTAAAGCAGCCAATCTTATGGTTTCCTATGATTCCAGAAAGCAGGTCATTTATTATGAAACTTTTCAATCTGAAATTGAACGAATACTGGATGATGATTTAGCGAGGCAGGGGATACGAGCCCGGTTAAATGTGCGCCCAGCAAAGATTATCTGGATGGGAGCTAGTTATAGCAGTAGGTTTCAGACAGGTGAACAAAACAAATCGGACAATATTTATGGGTATATTACCTTGACCAAAATCCCAGCTGTTGGAGGAAGGTTGAATGCAACATATAATATGAATACTTCTAGATATTTAAAAACCAACATATTTTCAGTAAGGCATTCCAGAGATTTGGTGAAAAATATACTCAATGCAGATTTTTATTACCGAATGGCAGATTATGATTACGAAAACCAAATAACAAAATACAAGCAAAACTACTATGGTATTGCATTAATGTACCGAATTTCCAGAAGTTGGCATTTTAATATATCGGGTGAAATGTCAAAGTTTGAAAGTGAAAATAGTTTCCGCTTTTACACCCAGCTCACCAAAAGATTTTATAGTAAAAAGAAAAAATAAACAGATACAGATGAAATTTTATAATATCATAAGCATCGGAGTCATAGCGATGCTCCTATTGGCATGCAACAATGGTCCTAAAGTGATCACTTCAAATGAAACCCCATCAGTAAAATACGATAGCGGTATTTTTTCGGAAGAGGATAACCAAACTAGTGAAGCCCCTATGGAGTCTGGTGGTTTTACCGAAAATTTGCACACGGTTGTGGTGTCAAAAATACTTCCGACAGAAAAATACATTTACTTAAACGTCAGCGAAGGGGGGAAACAGTTTTGGATCGCCACAGGGAAACAGGATGTGAATGTTGGTGGAACTTATTTCTATCGCGACGGCCTGCTAAAAACCAACTTTGAAAGCAAGGAATACAAGCGAGTGTTTGATACTATATATCTTGTTTCGAAATTTGTACCAAAAAACCATGGAGGCAATACAGGAAATTTAACGGCAAATTTTGCAGAAGGAAATTCAAAAAACCCACAGCTAAGTCAAAAGGAAACTATTCCAACCCACACCGAAGAAATCAAGCAACACAAGGGTTCCATAAAAATAGCCGAATTGGTTGCCAATCCGTCTGCTTATGAAGGTAAAACCGTCCAATTAACCGGGAAAGTGGTAAAGGTAAATCCAAACATTATGGACCGAAACTGGATTCATTTACAGGACGGCAGCAAGAATGATTTTGACCTTGTGGTTACTTCAAACACCTTTGTTCCAGAAGGGAAAATAATCACTGTTCGCGCAGAAGTAGGATTGAACCGTGATTTTGGTGCCGGCTATCGCTATGATCTTATTTTGGAAAATGGTGTGATTATAGAATAGTTATGCTATGATATAATGTTAAACTTGCGTTTTCTAAAATACGCCAAAACACTTATAAAAATAATACAGGCCACTGCAATATATACCCAACTTGGGATAGGCACAGGGTCGCCTGTTGCATAGGAGTGCAAGCCTGATAGGTAATAATTTACCCCGAAATAGGTCATAATAACGGTTCCTAAGCCAAAAATTGTAGCCAAATTATAAGCAAACAGTCCCCGTAATTTTGGTATAAGTCGCATATGTAGAATAAAGGCGTAAACCAGTATGGTTACCAGAGCCCAAGTTTCCTTGGCGTCCCAGCCCCAATAACGGCCCCAGGATTCGTTTGCCCAAACCCCACCCAAATAGGTGCCTATACTAACCATAAACAAACCACCAATTAGGGTAAGCTCGCTTATATAGCTCATTTCTTGAATAATTCTTTTCACACGGACCTTATTTTTATCAGAAATAAAAATCATTAAGATTAAGTTTATCAAGCCAATGATTGCTCCTAGCATTAAAAAGCCATAACTGCCCGCTTCCAAGGATACGTGAATGGTAAGCCAATACGACTTTAAAACGGGGACCAAAGGGGTGATTTCTGGGTCTAGAAAGCTCAAGGTAGAAACAAATAGGATGGTGCCTGCTAAAACCATGGTCGCAGCCAAGCCCCCAAAGGATTTTCGGGTGAATAGAATTCCCGCCAAAGTTGTGGTCCACGCAATATAGATCATAGATTCATAGCCGTTGCTCCAAGGTGCCCTGCCGGATACATACCAGCGCATTCCAAGCCCCATTGTATGCAGCACAAAACCAATTGCCACCAAGGAAAAAAGGAAAATATAGACCTTCTTTAAATGCCACCTTGGTTTAAAAACCGAAACAAACAAAAAGAATAACAGCGCGACACCCAAAAGCATATAAAGCCCAGCCAAACGTGTAAACACGTTCATTTTGTTAAGCAAGATTTCTATATTTATTTTAGATTCCGAAGGCATTACCGAACCGCCTTTGGCAACTTGATATCCTTTCAGTTCTGCCAACAAATGCCCAGCATGGCTATAGTCTTTGGTTGTGGTCGCCTTTTGTAGTTCACTACCGTATGAATTAAAGAAATTACTGGCAATGGTGCTATGGTTGTGCCCATCGTCGTGGTTATGGCTGCTGTATCCTTCCCAGGTATTATTGGGGTCGTTGGGTCTAGGGATTATTTTGAGCAAGCTCCCTGAAAAAACCATGCTCAGTATATTGAGCCGCTCATCTATTTTCAGCAGTTCCTTTTCATATACACCCCGGTCTATAGGTTCAAGGCCATAAACTCGTCTTACTTCTTCTTGAAGCTTATAGTTTCCGCTTTCATCAAAAAAATCTTTATAGGAAGCGTATTCCCCCGAAACTTCCAACAGTTTTTGGATATCCTCATGTTCGCCCAGTTTAATTAATGGCACCCCATACCAATCCTCTTTGTTTACAAACATACTCAGCACTACCTGGTCTGCGTTTAGGCCGTCCCAGCTCTCTTTTCGGGCTATCTTCCGAAGTACTTCGCGGGATAATGTGTGCATCGGTTTCATTCTTCCTTTAAAATCCTGCACTACAACTGTGCTAAAAGCCTCCGCATGCTCTTTCGAAACAGCATTTTTGATATGGGTGTCGGTTTGGGCGTTCATGACGGAACAGAAAAAGAGTGCAATAAGAATGGAAAACGTACCACTTTTTGCCCTGATGGCCTTAATTTTTTGGATTAGGCTATAAAAACGGGTGTTTTTGCTGAAGAGGGTCAAGATCATTCCTAGGGTTAATAGAGCATATCCTATATAGGAAATAATAGTTCCCCACCAATCGCTATTTACGCTTAAGTAGGTTCCTTTTTCATCCCTATCAAAGGAGGATTGAAAAAAACGGTATCCACCATAGTCCAAAATATTGTTCATATAAATACGGTAGTCCAAGTTCACATTTTCCTTGGGATCCAATACAGTTACTTCACTTGCGTAGGAAGAAGCGCTATTGGTGCCGGGGTATTTATCCATAATAAAATCGTTCAGTTTTACCGAGAACGGAACTTTTATTTCTTTGGAGCCATAAGAAGTGGAGATATTTAAATCCTTAAAGGAAAGATTGGATGGGTTTCCCGGAAACCCTTTGTTGCCATAAACATACGTTTCCTTGGTTTCTCCATTGACGGTAATATCCATTACCACCGCTGTGTTACTTTCGTTTTTAACTTTGGGATCAGCCGATTTAATAAATGTCTTCGCGTTCGGGTTGAACTCTGGAAACACAAAATTATTTACCCCATCTGAATACAAGGACCGCAATAACAGTGGTCTGTATTCCCCGCTGGGTTTTAGCGTGTCTTTTTGTTGTGTGGCCATAACCGTCTGGGTAAGAGTACGGTTGGTCAGGAGCATGGTTTCCCCATTTTCATATTTAATATTAATAGCATCTGCTATGGGTTGGTCATTAAAATTATAGATGAGCGCTCCTATGCGCCGGGTTTGGCCTTTTTCAATATAGTATTCTTCCCTTCCGTTGGCTCCTGCAATTACAAGTTTTATTATAGGCTTGCCATCCAAACTGCTGGGCTCCATCTGTTGCTCTGGGTTTGGAATAAACTCCTTTACGTTAACTTCTATCAATTCATCTTCAATAAGATATGTTTCATTAAAATGGTTATTTCCGAGGGATGCGAACAAAACGGGTTCATCAAAATTATAAGTAATTCCGTTTTTTTGGACTTCAAACTTAAAATAGGTATTTGAGGAAAGAAATGTATTGGCAACATCGTTTTCACGGATATGCATCACTCCCTCAAATCCAAAATAGCGGGTTACCCCTGCACCGATCAATATTATAATTATGGATGCGTGAAACATTAAAACCGCCCATTTACGCTGTTGCACCATTCGGAATTTGATGATGTTTACAAGTATCGTAATGCCGAAAAGAACAAGCAACAGCTCGAACCACCAGGATTTAAAGATTACTTTTTGAGCGGCACTGGTGCCAAAATCATTTTCTATAAAAGTTGCAATAGCAATCGCGGCCGCAAAAAGAATAAAATATACACCAGCCGCACGAGTAGTAAAAAATGATGAGAGAATTTTTTTTGCTTTCAATTCAGATGAGGTTAATAAAGATTAAACAAAAGTTTGCGGTAATGTATTGTATTAAATAACTTAATAGTGCCATAGTTAGCAATTGTCCGTTATATAACGGATAAATTCACATAAATGATATGTATTTCCTCCATATCCTTTTGAAATAAGCTAATGCATCATAATCATAATAAGAAATAAAAAAAATTTTCTTTTTGTTGAAAATTTGCTCTTAATGGTTTAATTACAAGTCTTAAAGATATAAGTTTTTAGTAATAATTTATGTCAATTAATTGGAAATAATAATAAAGAAGCGCATAAGTTTAAGAGCGTTGAAAACGACTTTCTTGTTTATTACTGCTTACAAATTATTTCTTTGTTATCTTCAGATGGGTTGTAATCATTATATAGCTATGTTTCAACAATCTTGGTAATGAACTTTCTAATAATACGGTAGCAATAACTCTTTCATTTTGTCTCAAATATACCTATGGATATGGGTATGGACACGGGTGAAGGCATTTTCATGATTGCCGGGTCATTGATTACAACGTAGTAAGATATTGTTATAGAACAATGTGTTTTCTAGAGTATCATTAAAACGAAACAATCTTCAATTGCCTTGATGGAGAAAAGGATATTGATAAAAAGATAAATGGGAAGGTGCTTAAATTTTATTTGGTCATTGATTATCATTTCTTTAATCAATGCACTATAAATAGAAGTGTTTTTTTAGCGTAGATGAATAAATATTGAGTGACTTAATAAAGTTCTTTTTTTAATTCAAAAGCCCGATCATAAAAAATCGGGCTTTTGAAAATAAGTAGTAATTATATTGTTGGGCTACATTGATCTAAGCAAAATTCAAAATACATTGCCCAACTATTTCCGCCATAAGGTAAGCCATCTCCCCAAGCGGTTTCACTTCCTGATGGGCCATGCACTTCTGCATGAGCTGCAATACATATACAATTTGGTAAAGAGGCTATTGGAATACTATACGTATAGCTTGTTGTTCCTTGGGAATGGGTGGTTGCATACGGAAATTGACCAATAAGTGGGTTTCCTGGTTTGTTAGCGGGTTTTTCTGCACAGTCTCCAACGTAAAGATGCGTTGCGTTTAAAACCCAGTCGCCTTCCATGGTATAGGTAACTAATAGGTTGTCTCCGTCAATAGCGACTTCTACATTTCCAGAGTCGTAATTCTGTCCCGCTATAAGATCTACTTGCATACAAATGCTAGTGTTGGCAATTAATCCATCTGTTGTGATTATTACATTTTCAGTTTTGTTATTCTGCAACAGTTCGTCATCTGTTTCTTTAGAACAGCCAATAAAAAAAACGCAAGTTAAAACGAAGAGAAGTAGTTTTGTTTTCATGACATTTTATGATTTAGGGTTTAGGTCAGCCAAAATACAAAAAATATATTATAATCGTTAAAACGCAATTAATAATCGATGAAATGCACGTTTAAACAACCAAAATGTTAAAAAATATTATAAAAATTAACTTTAATGTCTTGTCAAAGTTTTTACTTCAAGGTTTTAATAAAATAATATTAGCTCTGCACAGCGAACTGTTTGTTGAAGATAAACCAATAGATCATTTAATACTTTCATTTGGAGATGAGGGGCGTCAATAATTAGTTGCAATTTCTATAGACTTACTTTTATTGGCTAAAATTTGTCACTTTTTCTCGCTTTTTTTCATAATTTCGCATTAAATGAAATCACTAGTCCACAAAACTTTAGCTGTTTTTATGGCAGGCGTAGTTCTTTTTACTACAATGTCCTTTGCCGTAAGCATGCATTATTGTGGTGATACTTTGGTTGATTTTTCTTTTATACAGAAGGCTAAAACCTGTGGGATGGAGAAAACCTCCAATGTTTCTAATTGTGAAAATTCTTCGATAACTGAAAAATCCTGTTGTAGCGATCAACAGTTGATAAAGCAAGGTAAAGAGGATTTGAAAATTTCATTTGATCAACTTTCATTCCAGCAACAAATCTTTGTTGCTTCGTTTGCGTATTCTTATATCAATCTGTTTGAAGCAACTCAAGCTTCAAAGGCTTCTTTCGTACCTTACCCACCTCCCTTTATTGAACGGGATTTGCAAGTGCTACATCAAACTTTCTTAATTTGATTTTTAGACATTCTCCCGATAGCTATCGGGATTCGCCCTGCGGGATTTCCGTTTTGGGCACTTTTTGTTGTGTTTAATCTCTTAAACACAATCAAACCAAAAATTTATAACTGTCTAATTATCAAAATTTATGCTAAATAAAAGCATCAAATTTCTCATAGAAAACAAACTTGTTGCCGTTTTAATGCTCATCATTTTTGTGGGTTTTGGAACTGTGTATGCGCCTTTCAATTGGAACACGGGAATTTTACCAAGTGATCCTGTAGCTGTTGATGCTATTCCAGATATCGGTGAAAACCAACAAATTGTATTTACCAAATGGGACGGTCGCTCACCACAAGATATTGAAGACCAAATTACTTATCCTTTAACTACCTCTTTACTCGGTATACCAGGAGTAAAGACGATTCGTAGTTCTTCCATGTTTGGTTTTTCAAGTATCTACATCATTTTTGATGAGGATATAGAATTTTACTGGAGCCGAAGTCGCATCCTCGAAAAACTCAACTCCTTACCAAATGGATTATTGCCCGAAGGCGTAAACCCTGCATTAGGGCCAGATGCAACTGGATTGGGACAAATATTTTGGTACACCTTGGAAGGTCGTGATAAAGATGATAATGTAACTGGGGGTTGGGATTTACAAGAACTGCGCAGTATTCAGGATTATTATGTAAAGTATGCCCTTGCATCTGCAAGTGGCGTATCGGAAGTAGCCTCCATTGGTGGTTATGTAAAAGAATATCAAATTGACGTGAACCCTGAATTGATGCGCCAATACAACATTAGCTTGGCCCAAGTTGTGAGAGCGGTAAAGGAAAGCAATAAGGATATCGGCGCACAAACCGTGGAAATTAAT
Organism: uncultured Flavobacteriaceae bacterium; assembly: GCA_963805885.1. Taxonomy (GTDB): domain Bacteria; phylum Bacteroidota; class Bacteroidia; order Flavobacteriales; family Flavobacteriaceae; genus Aequorivita. Next base: position 74,538 of record CAWDWC010000013.1, on the reverse strand, counting down.
CAAGCTGAATATCTTGTTCGAGGTTTGGGCTATGTAGAATCAGTTGCAGATATAGAAAATGCTGTAGTTACTTCCGAAAATTATACCTCCATAAGAATTAAAGACATTGCCAATGTCTCTTTGGGTCCTGCTGCAAGGCGCGGTATTTTGGATAAGGAAGGAGCAGAAGTTGTTGGCGGAGTGGTGGTAGCTCGCTATGGCGCGAATCCGATGGAAGTAATTAATAATGTAAAAGACAAAATAAAAGAATTGAGTGCCGGTTTACCCACCAAAACCTTGAGTGATGGCAGAATATCACAACTTACCATTGTTCCTTTTTACGATCGTACCGAACTCATTCAAGAGACCTTGGGTACTTTAAATGAGGCATTGACGCTGGAAATATTGATCACCATTCTGGTAATCATTGTAATGGTATTTAACCTTCGGGCTTCTATCCTTATTTCAGGTTTGTTGCCAGTGGCGGTGTTGATGGTCTTTATTGCGATGAAATTTTTTGGTGTGGATGCCAATATTGTTGCCCTTTCGGGTATTGCTATTGCTATTGGTACTATGGTTGATGTAGGAATTATACTTTCTGAAAATATTATCCGGCATATTGATGAAGAAAATGAGAAGCGGGAAAATGAAAGCCCGAGGCTAGAAGCTGGAGACCAGAAGCTGGAAGAGACTGTTTCCAAAATCCAACCTCCAACTTCCAACTTCCAACCTCTTCCAATAAACAAAATCGTATACAACGCTTCTGCTGAGGTTTCAGGAGCTATCGTTACGGCTGTGATGACAACGATAATAAGTTTTATCCCGGTATTCACGATGATTGGTGCGGAAGGAAAACTATTTCGTCCCTTGGCATTTACCAAGACATTCGCACTTACGGCATCCATTATTATAGCCTTGTTTTTGATTCCACCATTTGCAGCATTTTTCTTCAAGAGCAGAAATATCAGAAAAAGCACTAATTATGGTATCAACGGCCTGTTATTGGTAGCGGGGTTTATTGCCGTAATATTTGGGCATTGGATTGGGCTAGTTCTTATAGGCTTCAGTTTTGTGGCCTTTGCGAAAATTCGTGGAAAGTGGTCTAAAGAACGCTCAAGCAAATACAGCATCTATCTGGCAGCTGCTGGTATCGTTTTTTTATTGGCGGAGTATTGGAGACCTTTAGGTGTTGATAAAAACGTTTTCTGGAACCTTATTTTCGTAGGTATTATTTGTTTTGGTCTTTTGGCAGGCTTTTCCCTTTTCAAAAATTACTACGCTAGAATACTTAAATGGGCATTGGCAAATAGGTTGCTGTTTTTAATTATTCCAACAACACTTTTGATCCTTGGATTTATTATCTATAAAAATACTGGCAAGGAATTTATGCCATCACTTAATGAGGGTTCCTTCCTATTGATGCCAACCTCAATGCCACATGCAGGTGTTGAAGAAAACAAACGTGTGCTGCAGCAATTGGATATGGCCGTTGCAAGCATTCCCGAAATTGAAACCGTTGTCGGAAAATCTGGAAGAACAGAATCAGCATTAGACCCGGCACCGCTTTCGATGTATGAAAATATCATTCAGTACAAATCAGAATATATGCAGAATGAAAACGGAGAACGTCAACGCTATAAAATTAATGATGATGGATTTATTTGAATTGAAAGACAGCAGTTTTATTGCAAATCCTAATACTGATGTCAGTTCCAAGACAGTCGAGACCTATCAAAAAAACGGCAAAAACATCTCAGCTACAGTAGATGTGACAAAGAAAGAATTAATTGAAGATGATGACGGTGAATTCTTCAGAAACTGGCGCCCGGAAATCAATTCGCCAGACGATATTTGGAATGAAATCGTGAAAGTAACTAAGCTTCCGGGTGTTACTTCCGCACCCAAACTGCAACCTATAGAAACCCGATTGGTTATGCTCCAGACTGGAATGCGAGCGCCAATGGGTATCAAAGTAAAGGGTCAGGACCTAAAACAGATTGAGGCCTTTGGCATTCAATTGGAAGGTATACTGAAACAGGCCGAAGGTATAAAGAAGGAAGCCGTTTTCGCAGACCGGATTGTAGGAAAGCCATACCTTCTTATTGATATTGACAGGGAAAAACTGGCACGGTACGGTGTAACTGTTGAAGAAGTGCAAAATGTGCTTAAAGTAGCTGTAGGTGGAATGTCGTTGACTCAAACCGTGGAGGGCAGGGAGCGTTATGGGGTAAGAATTCGTTACCCAAGGGAATTACGCGCAGACCCTTCCGATTTGCAAAAGATCTATGTACCTGTGGAAAAAGGAAGTCCCGTACCCTTGAGTGAATTGGCTACAATTCGTTACGAAAAAGGTCCGCAAGTCATAAAAAGTGAGGATACTTTTTTGGTCGGCTATGTATTGTTTGACAAATTGGACGGTTTTGCGGAAGTAAACGTGGTTGAAAATGCGCAAGCGCTTATTCAGCAGAAGATTGATAATGGCGAACTACCAGTTCCCAAAGGCATCAGTTATAAATTTACAGGAACCTATGAAAACCAGTTGCGTGCTGAAAAAACGCTGTCCATAATTGTTCCTTTGGCCTTATTGGTTATCTTTTTGATTCTATATTTCCAGTTCCGTTCGGTTACCACAACCTTTATGGTATTTACGGGAATTGCGGTGGCGTTTGCTGGAGGATTTGTGATGATTTGGTTGTATGGACAAGATTGGTTTTTGAACTTCAATTTCTTTGGCGAAAACCTTCGGGAACTCTTCAATATTAAAACCGTTAATTTAAGCGTAGCTGTTTGGGTAGGTTTTATTGCCCTTTTCGGTATCGCTACAGATGATGGGGTAGTAATGGCCACCTATCTTACACAGACCTTTGATAAAAATGACCCTACAGATAAACAGGAAATTAGAAAATCCACTTTGGAAGCAGCTTCAAAGCGCATCCGTCCTTGTTTGATGACTACTGTAACCACCATTTTGGCACTCTTGCCCGTTTTGACTTCTACGGGAAAAGGAAGTGACATTATGATACCCATGTCAATTCCCATTTTCGGAGGAATGCTTTTAGATACAACCTCTTATTTCCTTGTTCCTGTTCTTTATAGTTGGAGGAAGGAACGGATTGCGAAGCAGAAGCTGAAATTGGAAGCTCAAGGTGGAAATTAAAAGTTGGAAGTTGGAAGCTGGATGTTGGATGTTGGAAGTTGGAGGTTGGATGTTGGAAGCTGGAAGTTGGAAGTTGGAAGTTGGAAGTTGGAAGTTGGAAGCTGGATGTTGGATTTTGGAAGTTGGAAGTTGGAAGGCTGGGAGTAAAAAACTATTAAGTTTTATTTAAACTAAATATTATGATTAAGACATTTAAGGATTTAGAGGTTTATAATGAATCTTACCAGTTGGCTATGGATTTGTTTTGGCTTTCGAGAAAATTTCCAAAGGAGGAGGTTTATTCATTGACTTCCCAAATGATTAGGTCTTCGCGTTCTGTAGCTGCTAATATATCGGAAGGATGGTCTAAAAGAAATTACGAACAAATATTTAAACAGCAATTAATTACATCTTTGGGTTCAAATGGAGAAACAGAAACTTGGCTGGATTTTGCAAAGGACTGTAAATATCTTGATGAGAAAACACATTTGGAATTAATAAAAAAGAATGATGAAATTGGGAAAAAGATAAATCGCCTGCATCAGAATTGGAAAACTTTTTAAAAGGAAGGTTGGAAGCTAGAGTTTAGAAGCTGGAGACTGGAAGCTAGAGGATAGCGGCTGAAAATTAGATGTCCGCTTTAGGATGGATATTACACATATTAATAATATTGGTTATGAGGACAAAAAATATATTGAAAGATTTAAGTTTTAGCTTTAAGAAAGTGATTCTGAAATTGAACCATATATTTCTGTGTTACCCATTCTGCAGAAATATTCCTAATGTTAAATTAACAATTCCAAAATTTCATTCAAAAGAAAAATCTTTTAGCTTCCAGCTTCCAGCCTCTAGCTTCATTCTATTAATCCTCTTTTGTCAATTCGTTCAAGCCCAAGATTTAAGCACCTACATAGACGAAGCCATTTCCAATAGTCCAGAAATTCAAAAATTTGAGTTACGATATGAAATCTCTTCAGAAAAGGTTAATGAGGCCAATTGGATTCCGAACACCGAATTAAGCGCCGGGTATTTTGTGAGCGAACCTGAAACACGTGTGGGAGCACAACGCGCCCGCTTTTCGGTAAAACAAATGTTGCCTTGGTTCGGCACCATCACGGCCAGGGAAAACTATGCAACTTCAATGGCCGAAGCCGATTACGTGGAAGTTACGATTGCGAAACGCAAGCTCGCACTTTCTGTTTCACAATTCTACTATCAGCTCTATGAAATCAGGGCAAAACAGCTTGTACTTGACGAAAACATTGAGTTGCTTCAAACTTACGAACGCCTTGCGCTCACTTCTGTAGAAGTAGGTAAGGCATCAGCAGTTGATGTTTTACGCTTGCAGATTAGGCAAAATGAACTACAGCAGGAAAAAGAGGTGTTAACACAACAATCAAAGGGTATTCAAGCAGCTTTGAACAGTTTGTTGAATCGCGATTATCAAAAAGATATAACGGTTGTTGACACTTTGGAAATGCCAATTGAAGATATACAGTTTTCATTTGATGCACTTTCGCTAAATCCAGAACTTTTGAAATATGACAAGCTTTACGAATCGGTAACAGAATCGGAAGTACTTAATCAGCGAGAAGCGCAGCCGATGTTTGGTTTAGGGTTGGATTATATCCCCGTTTCCGAAAGAGCGGATATAAATATGATAGATAATGGCAAAGATATTGTCATGCCAATGGTCTCAATCTCAATTCCCATTTTCAACAATCGCTATAAGTCCATTTCAAAACAGAATGAATTGCGCCAACAGGAAATCCAGTCTCAAAAAGACGAACGGATGAATGTTTTGCAATCTAATTTGGCCAAAGCCATATCGCAGCGTAACCAAGCGCGAATAAAATTCAACACACAACAGAAAAATATTGAACAGGCTAAAAATGCCGAAGAAATACTAATCAAAACCTACGAAACCGGTACAATTGATTTTAATGATGTGTTGGACATTCAGGAACTGCAACTGAAATTTCAGATGAACAAAATAGAATCAATTAAAAACTATTATGTGCAGTCTACAATGATTAACTATTTAATAAAAAAATAAACAGTACTAATTTAAAAATGTAAAACGATGAAAAAAGTAAGCATGACAACAGTAATTATGGCGATGGCTTTTATAGGCCTAACAGCAATGTCTTGTAGAGACACTAAAAAGGAAGAAGTGAACGACTCTATGCATTCCGAAATGCCAGAAGAAGACCATCATGATGATTCCATGATGAATGACGAAAATTCAATGATGGATGAAAATGATTCAATAATGAATCACGATACTTCAATGATGGACCACAACAATACGGATAGGTCCAATACTATAATGAATTCCAAAATGCAGAATTCTGGTGCAAAACAAATACTGACAGATTATATGACGCTAAAAGATGCTTTGGTAGCCGATAATAAAGATGCTGCGGCAAAAGCTGGAAAAAAATTGGAAAGTAGCTTAAACAGTTTTAACTTGAGTACTTATACAGCAGAACAACAAAAAGAATTAATGGATATAATTACCGATGCCAAAGAGCACGCAGAACATATTGGTAAGAGTGAAATGGACCATCAACGGGTACACTTTAAAATCTTGAGTAAGGATATTATGGATTTGGTTGCTATTACGGGTACTGAAACCACTTTATATCAACAGTTTTGCCCAATGTACGATGGCGGCAGTGCGTGGTTAAGTATGAACAAAGAAATTAAAAATCCATACTACGGCAGTAAAATGATGAACTGTGGAAAAGTACAAAAGGAAATACACTAATTGAGAATTGTTAAAACCATAGCATTGGTTTTATTGTTGGCCTTTGTGGTCATACAGTTTGTGCATGCCGAGCTCAACCGAAGTGATGTAGTGCCAAAAACTGATTTTTTATTAGGAAACAAAGCGCCAAAAAGCATTAGTACAATATTGCAAGAATCCTGTTATGATTGCCACAGCAACAATACACAATATCCGTGGTACAATAAAGTACAGCCTATTGCATGGTATTTGGAAGACCATATAAAAAATGGCAAGGCAGAACTGAATTTTAATGAATGGAATAATTTTTCAGACCGAAGGAAAAACAGTAAATTAAAATCAATAATCAACCAAATTGAAGATGATGACATGCCACTTTCAGCTTATACCTTGATCCATAGGGATGCCATCTTATCAGAATCTGAAAAAGAATTGGTTATAGGATTTATGGAGCAAATAAAGGACAGTTTATGATGATAGTTAATGTTAGGAAGGGAATCAATCTTTTCATTGATTAGTTGATTTCCGTCCTCGGTCAGACACAAAAACATAAGATTATGGATGAATTTTTAAAACAATGGGGAGAAGCAGCCTATACAACTACTGGTTTTTTCTGGATGGCCCTTTGGGCATTTGCCCTTGGTTATGTAATAAGCAGTATGATTCAGGTTTTTGTGACCGAAAAACGGATGCAAAAAACAATGGGAGATACCGAAGGCAAAGGCGTTTTATTGGGGACTTTTTTCGGTTTTATCAGCAGTTCTTGCAGTTTTGCTGCTTTGGCATCTACCAAATCCCTATTTAAAAAAGGAGCGAGTTTTGTTTCTTCCATAGCATTCTTATTGGCTTCTACCAATTTGGTTATTGAGCTTGGAATTATTATTTCAATTTTTCTGGGATGGCAGTTTGTGGTTGGTGAATATTTAGGGGGTATTCTTTTGATACTCATTTCTTGGTTGTTGATACGGTTGATAAATCCAAAAAAACTCATTGAAAATGCCCGAAAAAATCTAAAGGAAAAAGACGATGACGAAAGTGACGAATCTAAATCGTGGAAAAAGAAAATGCAATCTGAAAAAGGTTGGGCCAAGGTTTCCAAACAATATGGGATGGAGTGGAAAATGGTATGGAAAGATGTAACAGTAGGCTTTACTATTGCCGGAATTGTTGCAGCTTTTGTGCCGGATTCTTTTTTTCAAACCCTGTTTATCAATAGCGGCAATGGAAATACGGACTTTTACATTTTTTGAAATTCTGGAACATATAATTGTTGGCCCTATTGCCGCATTTTTAACATTTATTGGCTCCATGGGAAATATTCCTTTGGCAGCACTTTTATTTGGAAAGGGCGTGAGTTTTGCAGGAGTTATGGCTTTTATTTTTAGCGATTTAGTGGTGTTTCCTATCCTTCGCATCAATGCAAAATATTACGGTTGGAAAATGTCATTATTTATACTGTTCTTATTGTTTATGTCGCTTATTGGCGCGTCCTTGATTTTGCACTATTCATTTGATTTGTTGAGTATTTTGCCAGATCCATCGCAGGTAAAAATTCAGGATAGTGAATATTTTAAAATTGACTATACTTTCTTTTTAAATATAGCCTTTTTAGCTAGTTTCAGGATTTTTAATCTACCTCGGATTTTTTAAGAGGAAGGATGTAAAACAAATGAAAGAAATGGCGCCTAAAAGTAAATTATTGGAAAACATTCTAAAATACACGGCTTTTATTTGTTATATCTGGCTTGCTGGCGGATTGATTGTTAAATTTTTTGTTCAATAAAAATGAAGACACTATTATTTGCGATTTGCATATTTATATCCCTTTTGAGCTGTGAGCCCGAAAAGGAAAATGGAATTGTGCACTACACTGGAGCACTAAAAACAATAATGTCTGGAGATTTAAGTGCAACAATCGCTTTGGATTCACTTTCCTCAAAAGAAAACCTGTATGCCCTTGGTGCAGTAGAAAACCTAAATGGAGAAATACAGATATTTGATGGCAATGCTTTCAATTCAATGTTAAATAATAAAGATGTAATAATTGATAGCTCATTCGATAAAAAGGCAGCTTTATTGGTCTATGCACAAGTTGAAGAATGGCAATCCATTTCACTTCCGAAAGAAATAATTAGCAAGGAACAACTTGAACAATTTGTAATGAGCAATGCAAAATCCTTAGGTATAGATACAGAGCAACCTTTTCCGTTCTTAATTGAAGGGAAGGTTGAATCGCTGAATTGGCATATCATTGAATGGAAAGCCAACGATACAATTCATACACACCAAAAACACAAAGAGGCTGGGGCAAATGGTATTCTGAACAATACAGATGTTAGCATCCTCGGTTTTTATTCTACCAAACACAAAGCCGTTTTTACACATCATAGCACTTTTATGCATATGCACTTTAAAATAGTAAACGGTAGGCTTGCAGGACACGTTGATGATTTGGAGCTTAATACTAATTGTATCTTAAAACTTCCAAAAGAATGAAAACCACCCTGCATATAAAAAATATGGTCTGCAATCGCTGCAAAACCATTGTCATGCGCGAAATCAAGGCAGCTGGGTATAATTTGGAAACAATTGAATTGGGAAAGATCACTATTAGTGGAAATAGTTCCGACAGGATTAAAAACCTGGAAAAAGCATTAATTGCACACGGTTTTGAAATAATCAAGGACAACACGGAAGAGCTGATTGAACAACTGAAAATCACATTGATTCAAAAACTGGAAAGTCAAGAATTGTCTAATCTATCTGAATTTTTACCGAATGCATTTCATAAATCCTATTCGGTATTGAGCAAATTGTTCAGTAAAACAGAAGGCATGACGATTGAAAAATACCTTATCAATTTAAAGATTGAAAAAGTGAAAGAATACATTCAATTTGGGCAACTGAATTTTTCAGAAATAGCATATAGTTTAGACTACCATAATAGTAGTCATTTGGCAAGACAATTTAAAAATATAACGGGAATGTCAATGTCAGAATTTAAGCAATTACAAAAATGGAACAGGAAACCGATAGACCAAATTGTATAAAACTTGGACGGAATTATGCAAATGGAATTAAATTCTCACTATTAATTTTATGGTATTCTAAAGGCTAAATTAATATGAATTATAATGAGTAATCAATAAAGTTAGAAATTATGAAAAAATCAATAATCCTTTCAACTATAGTGGGTCTTTTTGCATTAATTAGCTGTAAACAAGATACAGATGGAAACACAATGATGCATCGCGATGGAGGTTTTCATTTCTGGGGAATGCATGCAGGATGGTGGTTTTTTGCACTTTTTATTGTTATAGCTTTGATTGTATTTATTTTCAATTTTAAAAAACGAAAATGAAAAGAAATATTTCGTTACCCAAAATGCACTTATGAGACATTGGAACACAATTCGATAATAAGCATAACCTGGGTAATGGAAAAAGAATAAATAAATAGTAATCTAAAAATTAAATATTATGAGAACATTAGTAATGATTTTAGCAATAGTAAGCTTAATAACTTTCAATAGTTGTAAACAAGAACCAGATGTTCAAGCAATGCTTGAAAATACAGAAACAAGAAATGAGATTATTGAAACAATTGCCAATAATCCCGATTATATGAATGATTTTATGGCGAATATGCAAGGCAATAACCAAGCAATGCAAATGATGCAAGGAAATCACAAAATGATGAATATGATGATGAAGGGCGGAGGCATGAATATGATGAATGACAGTGTAATGTCAATGAATATGATGCACTCAATGATGAAAGATAGAAAAATGATGAATCATATGATGCAAATGATGCAAAATGAGGGGATGATGAGCGAAGACTGTATGAATTCTAGTATGCAGATGATGACTGATAAAGGTATGAAAATGGGGGGTATGGCAGACAATCCTGGCAATGACAAAGAGAAATAAAAAGAAATTATGATGTATTTCTAAATTATTTCATTTCTAATTGTCCTATTGCAACTTTGGTATTTTTAAAAATAAAAGATACCAGCATGAATGTTTTAACGTCTATCTGCAAAAATCCCACCCTATACATTTTTTTATGATTGACATTAATTCAGATTGCAACAAAACCAGGGCCATAACCTTATTACCAAAATTGATGAATCTTTATCGTTTCCAATAATACAAGTACCTGTATTATCTTATCGGAACTCTGGATTTTTTATTGAACAATAGTAAAGACAATGACAAAGTGGAAAGTTATGATACCCTTTCAGAAGCGATAAACCATTTAAAAAAAAGCGGGTACACCTATGATTTTAATCTTACACCGCATTCTTTGGAATGTGTTACCCTAAAACTCGAAATGCATCCCGAAACATTTCAAATAGATAAAGTCTTTCGTTTTGAAGGTATGAGCAACCCCGATGAAAATAGTATTTTATATGCCATTTCCTCAACACAAGGTATAAAAGGTCTATTGGTTGATGCTTACGGAGTCTATACAGAAGGGCTTTCAACAGAAATAAAATTAAAATTTAGCACTCATTAAAATGAAACATACTTATCATATACACGGAATGAGCTGCAACGGTTGCAGAAGCCACGTAGAGGAAACACTTTCTAAAGTAGAAGGAGCCTTGAAAGTTACTGTCGATTTAGAAAAGGCCGAAGCCGTTATCGAAATGGAACAGCACATTCCAATAGAAAAATTTCAGGAAGCCTTAAAAAATGATGGTGGACGTTATACCATTCATAAATCAGGAGATCATCATTCCCATTCAGAAACTAAAAAAGAAGAGCAACCAAAAGGCAAAGGAACAGGCACTTTTTATTGCCCTATGCACTGCGAAGGCGATAAAACCTACGATAAACCAGGCGATTGCCCTGTCTGTGGAATGGATTTGGTGGAAGAACAAAACTTATCTGCCAGTACAAGCGAGCAATGGACCTGCCCAATGCATCCCGAAATAGTAAAAGATGAACCAGGAAGCTGCCCTATCTGTGGGATGGATTTGGTACCTATGGAACCCGACCTATCCGCAGAAGAAAAAACATATACAAAACTGCTAAAGAAATTTTGGCTTGCAGTAGTTTTTACCGTTCCAATTTTCTTAATAGCAATGAGCGAAATGATTCCAAGCAATCCGTTGTATGATGTGATGGAACAGAAATATTGGAACTGGGTCCAATTCGCACTTTCCTTGCCAGTGGTATTTTATGCCACGTGGATGTTTTTTGAACGCGCTTATAAAAGTATCAAAACTTGGAATCTAAATATGTTCACCCTTATCGGTATTGGTTCAGGGGTGGCTTGGCTTTTTAGTGTTTTTGGTATGTTTTTTCCCGATATATTTCCAGCACAATTTAAAACTGAATCAGGTGCAGTACACGTTTATTTTGAGGCCGCCACAGTTATTCTGACTTTGGTCTTGCTGGGCCAAGTGCTGGAAGCTCGTGCCCATAGTAAAACCAATTCCGCAATCAAGGAATTATTGAAACTTGCACCCAATAAAGCGATTCGTGTAAAAGATGGAAAAGAGGAAGAGGTTGCTATTGATAAAATACAATTGGGTGATATCTTACGAGTAAAACCAGGCGATAAAATTCCAGTTGATGGCAGCATTACAGACGGACATACAACGGTAGACGAATCAATGATTACCGGCGAACCTATTCCAGTAAGTAAAGGCGAAAACGACAAAGTAAGCAGTGGAACCATTAACGGCAACCAGTCCTTTTTGATGAAGGCCGAAAAGGTTGGATCAGATACCTTGCTTTCACAAATCATCCAAATGGTCAATAATGCCAGTAGAAGTAGGGCGCCAATTCAAAAATTGGCCGATACCGTTTCTGGATATTTTGTTCCCATTGTGGTGCTTGTTTCTATTATCACATTTGTTGTTTGGGTCTTTTTAGGCCCAGAACCTGTGTATGTATATGCCTTTGTAAATGCCATTGCAGTGCTCATAATTGCCTGTCCGTGTGCTTTGGGGTTGGCAACACCAATGTCTATTATGGTTGGAGTCGGGAAAGGTGCGCAAAATGGTGTACTAATCAAAAATGCCGAGGCTTTAGAGAGAATGGATAAAGTGGATACGCTTATCATTGATAAAACTGGAACGATTACTGAAGGAAAGCCAACAGTTGAAAAAATTGGTGTGTTTGGAAAAGATTTTTCTGAAAAAGAAGTATTGCAATACATCGTTTCCTTAAACAGTAAAAGTGAACATCCTCTTGCCGAAGCCACTGTAAAATATGGGAAGGAACAAAATAGTAGCCCCGAAACTTTGGTTGAAGGCTGAAAATTTTAGTGCCGTTACCGGAAAAGGAGTTGAAGGGGATATCAACGAAAATAAAGTGACTTTGGGAAATGCAAGGATGATGGAATATGCCAAGGCTGAGCTAACCACAGAAATGGAAACCGAAGCACAACATTTTCAAAAGCAAGGAAAAACAGTTTCTTACTTGTCAATTGGAGGAAAGGTTACAGGATATGTTGTAATTGGCGATAAAATAAAACCGACAAGCGCCAAAGCCATCAAAGCCCTTCAGGACAAAGGAATTGCTGTCATTATGCTCACTGGCGACAATCACGACACAGCCCAAGCTGTAGCCAAGGAATTGAATCTTGCAGACTTTAAGGCGGGAATGTTGCCGGAAAACAAACTAAAAGAAGTAGAAAAATTACAAAAAAGTGGTAAAATAGTCGCAATGGCTGGAGACGGGATCAATGATGCACCTGCCTTGGCTAAAAGTGATGTTGGTATTGCCATGGGCACAGGTACCGATGTTGCAATAGAAAGTGCAATGATTACTTTGGTAAAAGGTGATTTGCACGGCATTGTAAAAGCACGGAATTTAAGCGATTCTGTAATGAAGAACATCAAGCAAAACCTATTTTTCGCCTTGGCATACAACACATTGGGAATTCCAATAGCGGCGGGCGTTTTGTTTCCCATTTTCGGTTTATTGTTATCGCCAATGATAGCGGCTTTGGCTATGAGCTTTAGCTCCGTTTCAGTTATTGTAAACTCTTTGAGATTAAGAAATGTTAAACTTTAAATTTTAACAATATGGAAAATTCAAATCAACATTCCAAAAACAACAATTACACAAAATTCATTTTGATGCTCGCGGCCTCCTTTGTTGCGATGTATATTACAATGTACCTAAACACTTATGAAATAGACCACGTATATTTTAGCCTTACAAGGTTTTATATGTCTTGTTTGGGCATCGCTGCAATGGCAGTGATAATGTGGTTTTTTATGCGCAAAATGTACCAAAACAAGAAAAAGAATATTGCTATTCTATTAGGTAGTTTAATACTGTTTGTTGGAGCTCTTGGCTTGGTTAGGGCACAAAGTCCCGTTATTGGTGATGTTTTATGGATGAAAGCAATGATTCCACATCACTCTATCGCTATTTTAACGAGTGAAAGAGCCGATATAAAAGATCCAGAAGTGAGAAAGTTAGCTGACGGAATCATCAAAGCACAGAAAAAAGAAATTGCCGAAATGAAGGAGTATATCAATCGTTTGGAGGCAGAAAAATAGTAATAACCACTAGCCTTACTGGTTTTTAAAACTTGTGATGTTAACGGCAAAATTAAACTCATTATTCTATGAAAAAATACATTATCTACATTGTCATTTTAGTGTTAGGGCTTGTTTTGGGCTATGTTTTTTTTGGGACTCCTTCCGGAAGTTCTTTAAACAACAAAAACGTTTCCGACATATCGGAAAACGCTGAGCCAGAAAACCAAATGTGGACCTGCTCCATGCACCCACAGATTATGCAGCCAGAACCAGGTGATTGTCCCATTTGCGGAATGGATTTGATTCCTGCCGAAACGAGTGCCGACGAACTTTCAATTAATGAGATAAAGATGACAGATAATGCAATGGCTTTGGCAAACATCCAGACTACCATAGTGGGTAATGTTTCGGGAACTGATGACAATAAAATGTCGCTTTCGGGTAAGATAATGGCTAATGAAGAAGCCAATGCGGTACAGGCGAGCTATTTTGAAGGTCGCATAGAAAAACTGAATGTTAATTTTACAGGCGAAGAAGTACGAAAGGGACAATTATTGGCAACCATTTATGCCCCTTCACTCGTTGCTGCACAACAAGAACTTTTAACTGCAGCATCTATGAAAGCTTCACAACCTGCATTATATAATGCCGTCCGAAATAAATTGAAATTGTGGAAACTTTCGGAAAGCCAAATCAACCAAATTGAAACATCTGGAAAAGTGCGGGAAAACTTCCCCATTTACGCAACTGTTTCTGGCACGGTTTCCCAGAAAATGGCAGAGGAAGGCGACTATGTGAAACAAGGACAACCCATTGTTAAAGTAAGTGATTTGGGTACGGTTTGGGCAATGTTTGACGCTTATGAAAATCAAATCTCACAACTAAAAGAAGGACAAAAAATTACGGTTACGACCAATGCCTATCCCAACAAAGAATTTGAAGCAACCGTATCTTTTATCGACCCAACTTTGAATACCAAATCCAGAACCGTTTCGGTTAGGGCAACCTTAAATAATAAAGAAGATATTTTAAAACCTGGAATGTTTGTTACCGCAACAGTACAGATGTTCAAAGATAATGCAACCCAATCACAGATTACCGTTCCTGCAACCGCTGTGCTTTGGACTGGAAGCAGGTCTTTGGTGTATGTTAAAACAAATCCTAATGAACCTGTTTTTGAAATGCGAGAAGTAAGCTTGGGTTCTAAAAACGGTGATATTTATACCATTGTGGACGGCTTGAGAAATGGAGAAGAAGTGGTAACCAATGGCACATTTACAGTAGATGCTGCGGCGCAGTTACAAGGAAAAAAAAGTATGATGAATGCTAAGGGAAGTAAGACAACCACTGGCCATGAAGGACATTCAGAAATGGAAAGTACAACGAACACTGAAACTACAGATCGTGGATCAAATGTAAGAAGATTGGAAGTGTCTTCAAAATTCCAAACTCAGTTACAAGTTGTTTTTGACGCATACATAGCAGTACAAAAAGCCTTGGCAAAAGACAACCCAGAATTGGCAAAGCAAGGCGCAAGCAAATTGCTTACTGTAATTACAGAAGTGAATATGGAATTACTGAAAGACAATACGGCACATACGCATTGGATGCGGTTAGAAAAGGAGCTAAATACAGCTGCTAGCGCAATATCCAATACTACAGACATCAAAAAGCAAAGAGAACATTTTATTCATCTTTCAGCACATTTGCTAAATGCCTTAAAAACCTTTGGTATCAATCAAAAGGTGTATGTAGATTTTTGCCCAATGGCAAATAACAATGTGGGCGCATATTGGTTGAGCAAAGAGCAGGAAATCCGCAACCCTTATTTTGGAAACACTATGTTGGATTGTGGGAGTGTTACTGATGAAATAGACTAGTCTTTTCATATCGGTAGCCTCGATACAAATTCCAATTCACTGTTGCTCTTTGGAATTCACTCCTTTAGACTTGTATTTAATAGAAGTCCCTCTTAATTCATATTTCGTCGCTCGTCGTTCGTAATTCGTAATTCGTACCTCATAAAGGTTCCTGAATGTTTCGCTGATAAGCAGAATGTATCTAAGGACTGACACAGAAAAACAGACAACCAAAACAAAATATTCAAAGTTTATAGGTTTATTTTACCTTGGTAATTGTGTTTTAAATTACATAACAGGCTTATTCCCAAAGTTTTCTGTAATATGATATTTATCATTCTAAAGAAGAAAAATCGTCTTGATATTTGTTTAGCTTTATTCCATAAATAAAATATGCATACAGCATTTCCTTTAATCGCAGGTTTAATTGCGTCTATATTACATGTAATCATGGGGCCTGATCACTTGGCCGCGGTTATGCCCTTTGCAGTTGAATCAAAAAAAGGAGCTTGGAAGATTGGACTTTCCTGGGGTTTTGGCCATTTAACAGGAATGATGCTTATTGGTGCTTTGTTTTATTTCTTTAAGGGATTAATACCTATAAATAATATATCCTCACATAGCGAACAATTGGTAGGTGTTGTATTAATTGCTATTGGAGCTTGGTTCTTATACAGTATTCTTAAAAAGAAGAAAAGCCATGAATATTTGCATTCTCATAGTGAAAATAGCAAAGTTGTTCATTCTCATATACCTAGCCATAATACGAATAAATCGCATAGTCATTCACATGATTTCAAAGTAAAAAAAAGCAGTTTTTCTTCCTTTTCAATAGGTCTTTTACATGGATTGGCAGGGATTGCTCATTTTTTACTTTTTTTACCTGTTTTAGGTTTTGAAAATCAATCGGATGTATTGGTATATATCATAGGGTTTGGAGGTGGCACTTTATTGGCAATGACTTCTTTTGCTTTTATAGTGGGCAACATTTCTTCCTATGTTAAAATGGAACACAACGAATTATATTTCAAGGGCATCAGAATTGCTACTAGTTTTTTTGCGGTAGTTATTGGAATTTACTGGTTGCTACGCGTTTAGCATATTCTAGGTAGTTGTTCTCCAATTAAAGGAGTTACAATTCGTTTTCCGCCAATTGTATTGTGCATTATGACCTTGGAAGGATGATCGCCAGTAATTTCTCCTATGCAGCTAGTGTTTTTTCCTTTACTATCCTTGCGCATTAATGCGACAACTTCATCTTCGATACTGGAATCAACAATAGTTATAAATACGCCTTCATTGGCAACATACATTGGGTCTAGCCCTAAAATTTCACAAGCTGCTGCCACTTGCTTTTCCAAGGGAATGTTTGCTTCATAAACAGCAATTCCTTTTTTAATATCACTGGCTATTTCAGAAACACACTCGATAAACCACCCCGTGTTGGATCTCTAAAAAAATGTATTTTTTTTCCGAAAACATCTAAAAGTTTGTTGGTCAAAAAATTTAAATTAGTGGTATCGCTTACAATATCCGATTCGAATTCGAGTCCTTGGCGTTCAGACATAATAGCCATTCCATGTTGTGCAATTGAACCGTTAATAATTATTTTATCTCCATCTTTTATGTTTTCGGCAGCAATATTTGCTTTTGGATGCACTTCACCGAAACCGGTGGTATTGATAAATATTTTATCGCCTTTTCCTCGTTCTACCACTTTTGTGTCTCCAGTGATTATCAGAACACCACTGTCATCAGCAGCTTTTTTTATAGCGTTTACAATAGTCACAAACTCCTCTATCTTTAGGCCTTCCTCAATTATAAAAGCGAGGGACAAATATTTTGGAATCGCTCCGCACATGGCAACGTCGTTTACGGTTCCATGAACGGCTAACTCGCCAATATTACCACCTTTAAAAAAAATAGGTGAAACCACAAAACTATCAGTAGAGATAGCAACTTCACCTTTAAACTTCACGATAGAACCATCATGTTTTTGATTTAAGTATGGATTATTAAATGTTTTAAATATAATTTTATCCAACAAATCTCGAGTCATCTCGCCACCACTTCCATGGCCTAAATTTATGGTTTCAAATACTAAATTTTCCATGTTATTCTAATGATATTAAAGTGTCTGAAAAATGATAATATGCCGCGCAAGCCCCTTCTGAAGAAACCATTGGCGCTCCTAAAGGATTGGAAGGATTACAGGCTTTTCCAAATTGACTGCACTGATGCGGTTTTTTAATTCCTCTTAAAACCTCTCCAGCAATACAATTGCTTTTTCAGGGACTTTTATGTTACTGAATGCCAAATTTTGATTCGGCATCATATTTTTTGTAAGCAGTCTTTTAATACATAGCCACTGTTTGGAATTTCTCCAATACCACGCCATGCTCTATTGCCTACTTGAAATACTTTATTAATAACATTGATGGCTGCTTTATTGCCTTCTTCTTTAACAATTCGGAATACTGATTTTCTACTTTGTGCAATCCCTTCTCTAATTGTTCTACAGCCATATAAATTCCTTGAACCAAATCCAATGGTTCAAAACCTGTAACAACGATGGGAATTTTATATTTTTCGGCCATCGGCTAATATTCCTTATAGCCCATAATTGCACATACATGACCTGCACCTAAAAATGCATTTATAGTACAAAATTCATCATCTAATATGGCTTCCATTGCTGGAGGTACTAAGACATGAGAAACTAGAATGGAATAATTTTTAATCCCTTCTTTTTGAGCGTGAAGCACCGATAATGCATTGGCAGGGGCTGTAGTTTCAAACCCAACTGCAAAAAATACCACTTCTTTATCAGGGTTTTCTCTTGCCAATTTTAACGGCTTCAAAAGGAGAATATAAAATGCGTAAATCACCACCATTTGCCTTTGCTTCCAATAAACTTTTTTTGCTTCCTGGAACGCGAATCATATCTCCAAAAGAGCAAACAATTACATCATTTTCTAATAATTCAATGGCTTTGTCTATTAAATTTAGTGGGGTAACACAAACGGGGCAACCTGGTCCATGAATCATTTGTACTTTCTCAGGTAAGAAGTCTAATATTCCATTTTTTACCAAACTATGTGTTTGGCCACCGCATATTTCCATGATGTTCCATTCCTTGTTACGGTCTTTTCAATAAGCTTTAAATAGCTTTTGGTTGCCTCTAAATTTCTATATTCACTTAAATACTTCATCTCTCAATTTTTTATGTGCAAATAATACATTATCTGACCAAAAGAAATATTCTCATCATTAGGACTTAAGGTACGATTAAAATACAATTTATATTCATTTCCACCCAATTCATATAACATATCTATCAGGATACTGTTTTGGAAAACGCCTCCGCTAAAGGCAATTTTATTAATATTTTGATGTTCGCCATTTCAAATACCAAACTTGCTAGGGTGTACAAAAAATTAATAATTACGGTTTTCTTTTGAATCCCTTTTCTAATATCCATATGTAAATTATAAAAAGGAGTTGGGTTGGTATCATTCCGTTTTTAGCCAATTTACAATAGCTTTTACATTTACTTAAGTCGAAGTCTATGATCAAGTTTTCCATCAACATCGCGGCCTCCCCTTCATAAGAATTGATATCACAAATATTTAATAAGGAGGCAACAGCATCAAAAAGTCTACCTACAGAAGATGTCTTTAAATATGATTGGCTTTTAAGTGATTGGTAGATAGCAAATTCTTCTGCAGTAAATCTATTTGAAACTTCGGATTCAGTTTGTCATAACCAAGGATAATAACGAAAGTCGCGGTTCTTTTGCCATTTTATCGCCTGCCAACCAATCGAAATATTCAAAATGCGATATTCTATCTATTTCAGATTGTTATACTTAAAAAACTCTCCACCCCAAATTCAGTAATCTTCACCATATCCAGTACCATCCAAAATCACTCCCAAAACAGATTTTCTTCACAAATAGGTTGTGTTCCCCAAGAACTGATGTAAAATGCGCTTTGTGATGCTGAATTTCCTGGTATGAAACTTTCAGCTTCTGAGCCAATTCTTTACCATATTGGGTACTGAGATAGGATGGGTGTTAATCAACTAAAACAACATCAGGCGCTTCTTCAAATAGATCATGAATTTATTGAAGTTCTGTAAATCTATTATATACCTCAAAATTTTCTAAATTTCCTAAATACTCACTTATGTAAATGTAATCGTTTGGATAAAAGCAATTGTGCTCTTTAAATGGCTGCCCATGGCCATAATTTTTTTATTACTTATATAACGTCCAAAGCTATTGGGAGCATAACCTCTAGAACGTCTAAGAATTACTTTATGACTTTGATTTTGTGCTAAATTTTACTACAGAATCATCTTGTGGATGTGCTATTTTTAAATTGTGATGTAGAAAATAATCGGCTATAGTATTTAATTCTGAAACCGCATTTTCTTGGTACTTATAATAGGCGATCCATGAATATTTCCGCTAGTGGCAACAATGGGGAATTTTACTTCGTTTGCTAGTAATTCTAAAATTCCTGAATAGGGCAACATAATGCCCAACTGATTTAAGTTTGGAGCCAAATCCTGCATCGCAAGATTATATGTGGAATTTAATTTTTGAACAATAACGATGGGTCGTTCCTTCGAATTAAGTGCATTTTCTTCTTCAGGACTTAATCTAACATACGCTTTAACAAGCTCCAAGTCTGGAAACAAAATAGCAAAAGGTTTATTAGGCCGATTTTTTTGAACCCTTAATTGCTGGATTGTCCTTTTATTACTGGCATTACAACAAAGCAAATAACCTCCTGTGTTTTTAATAGCAATGACATTACCTGCTTTTAACAACTCTGAAATTTTAGTAAAAATCCACTTTTCTGAAAGTTCCAAATCATTACCATTAGCATCTGTCAATTGCAAGCTAATACCACAATTTGAGCACGAATTGGTTTGGGAATGAAAACGTCTGTTTGTGGGGTTTACATATTCTGTTTGGCAAACTTCGCACATATCAAATTCTTGCATCGAGGTATGTTCGCGTTCAAAAGGAAAGGAATTGGTAATGGCCCACCTTGGTCCACAATTTACGCAAGTGGTAAACGGATAGTGGTAACGTCTGCTAGCTATATCTAAAATTTCATTCTTACAATTTTCACAAATAGCAAGGTCAGGGGAGAGGAGTAGATTGAGTTTACCCGATTTTTGGGAAGGCAAAATTTTAAAATCATCAAAGTCTATAAAATCCACTTCTTCGATTTTGTGTTTGTCTATTTTAGACACCTCTGGAGGATTATCTATTAAGTGTTTATAGAATTCAAGAATTTTATTTTGAGTTCCATATAAATTAATAATTACGCCTTCTTCAGTATTGTAAACAGATCCTTTTAACTGGTATTGATGAGCCAAAACATATACATAAGGTCTAAAACCAACACCTTGAACAAGACCGGCTATTGTAATTTTAAATGACTTATAGGATTTAAGAACATCAATCATGTAATTGTGCTGTCAATTCAAATATTTTTTTAATAACCTCGGGGATGGCCTCTTTTACCTTTGTACTTAATTCAATAGTCATAGGGATAACTTCTTGAATGGATATTGTAAATAATTGGATATCGGGATTGGCTTCGGTAATATAAACAGCCTCTATCATATCCTTCAATCCAACATCATGAACACTTAGGGCTGTCGGAAAATCGGATGCAAATTTTGGGCGCAATAATGAAATTGTTCCCACTTCTTGTCCATCCATCGTAGCATCAACAAATATTACATTTTTATAGGCTTCAAAACAATTAAGTAATAAAAAGCCACCTGTTCCTCCGTCTAAAATATCTACATAATCAGGTAATTCCAATTTTGCCATTTTCTGTATTACATGAACACCAACTCCCTCATCACCCATAAGATAATTACCTACACCTAATATCAAAATGCTATTGGATTTGTCTTTCTCAAAAAAGAAAGCATCACTACTTATTGCTACAGGCGCTCTATCTTGTTTGGACATTGTTATTATTTTGGTGCTAAGTTATTTAATTTAGCTTTCCCGCTCATTAGTTTCGGGTGGGTTTTCTAAAACGGACTCTTCTTTTTTATCCTTTAATCTGTCTTTATCGACAAACTTATAACCTCCAAACATCGAGGAAACTTCACCTTTTCCTTCTAACCAGTCGTGGTAGAAAACCAAATACACATGGATTAAGACAAATAGAATAAAGATCCAAGTAGAAAAATGATGTATCGTTCTAACTATAAAATCCCCTCCCAGTAATGGCACCACCCAGGTGAACAGTTTAGGAAGCCACCAGCTAGACATATCTGCATAAAGCGCAAAACCAGTAAATACTTGCACTAAGGCAATGAAAAACAGGGCGACATAAGAAATAGCGGCAACACTATTATGACCTATACTCTCATCTTTAATGTCTGGTTTTTCTTCCTTTTGTAAAAAAATGTCAACCTTAATTACGTGTACAAAGTTTTGCCACATTTTTTTTGTAAATGGCCAAAAGGCGCGCCAGCTTGCATATTTATTACCGACAAAAGACCAGTATATTCTTAAAATCATGTTGAAGAAGAAAATATAGGCAGCGGTAAAGTGTATAAAACGTATGGTTCCAAACCAATAACTTTCACTAGCGTCCATATTTAATAAAATAGCTGGTGGATCTGAAATAATCAAGCCTGTTACTGCAAGCACTGTAACTGCCAAGACATTAATCCAATGAAAGATTCGTACAGGCAACTCCCAAACGTAAACTCTTTTATAATTTCTAGTTTTCATCATGACCTTTAATGTTATATATCACAACTTGAGATATTTTGAACTTTAGAAATATGATTTCCATGTTCGTCATATAGATGGACTGCACAAGCAAGACAAGGATCAAAAGAATGAATAGTTCTAATAATTTCCAGTGGTAGTTCAGTATCTGCTACGGGAGTTCCCAATAACGCAGATTCATAAGAAGATCGCTGCCCTTTTGGGTCTCTAGGGGAGGCATTCCAAGTACTTGGCACTACCAGTTGATAGTTTTCTGTTTTTTTATCTTTAATGCGTATCCAATGCCCTAATGCACCTCTAGGTGCTTCAGCAAAACCAACCCCTTTGGATTCTTGAGCCCATTTCTCGGGTTCCCATTTTTCCATATTGGCCATTCGGCTATCTCCACTTTTAATATTCTGTAGTAAGGTCTCGTAGAATTCTAGGGTCCAATTGGCTACCAATTGAGTTTCAATACCTCTTGCAGCGGTTCTTCCTAAGGTAGAAAACAAAGCATCAACCGGAACCTCTAAATGGGCTAAGGCGCCATTAACCACTTCTTGAATTTCTTTATTTCCTCGGCCATAACCTACTAGCAATCTTGCCAATGGGCCAACTTCCATAGGTTTTCCACGCCATCTAGGTGTTTTTACAAAACTGTACTTCTGGTTAACATCCAGTTGGTCATAAGGAGGTTTGGGGCCAGAATAATTAATTTTGGTTACTCCGTCCCAAGGGTGTTTTCCTTTGTCTTTGCCTTCTTCGTAATCGTCATACCAAGAGTTGTTGACGAACTCTTCAATATCATCATTTCTATGGTTAACATCATAAATTTTAGATAAGTCTCGATTTAAAATGATGCCTTGAGGAAACTTAAAGTTTGTAACATCATTATATCCATTTATGGGGAATTCCCCATAGGACATATAATTTCCAAATCCTTTGCCTATCCCAGCCCAGTCTTTGTAAAATGACGCTATAGCTAAGAGATCGGGGATATAAACTTGTTCTACAAATTCTTTTGCTTGTTTCAATAACTTCCCAACATATTCTAAGCGATCTATATTAATACCTCCAATATCATCTGTATTAATGGCGCAAGCCATGCCGCCGACCAAGTAATTAGGATGCGGATTTTTTCCACCAAAAATGGTGTGCACTTTTACAATCTCCTTTTGCCAGTCCAGGGCTTCCAAATAATGGGCCACTGCCATTAAATTCACTTCTGGGGGAAGTTTCATTTGAGGATGTCCCCAATATCCATTGGCAAAAATTCCCAATTGACCGCTTTCTACAAACCTTGTTATTCGTTTTTTTATGTCAGAGAAATAGCCTGGAGAACTTTTTGGCCATTTAGAAATACTTTGTGCAAGTTCAGATGTTTTTACAGGATCTGCTTTTAATGCATTAACTACATCTACCCAGTCTAAAGCATGGAGATGATAAAAATGCACCGTGTGATCATGCATATATTGGGTTCCAAGCATTATGTTTCGAACCATTTCTGCATTTGGCGGCACTTCAATTCCAATAGAATCTTCCACAGCTCTCACTGAAGCCAAGGCATGAACTGTGGTGCAAACGCCACAGGCACGTTGTACAAAAGCCCAGACATCTCTGGGGTCTCTGCCTACAACAATGTTTTCAAGACCTCGCACCATAGGGCTGGAACTATAGGCATCGGTTATAATACCATCTTTAACTTCAACTTCTATTCTTAAGTGACCTTCAATTCGTGTGATTGGATCAACTACTATTCTATTTGCCATGATATCATTTTTAAGAATCTAATGTTTGTTCATTTTTTTTACCTCTCGCAATATGGTCGGAAACTTCTTTTCGTTTTGTGATAGCTGCAGAAACAGCATGTATTGCTATACCTCCAGCAAGTACACCTGCGGCTACTTTACCAATTGTATCTGCTGAACTTTCAATGCCAAAACCGTGCAAACCGGTCATGCGTTCATATATAGGACCATTATCCCAAAAATTTTCTTCACTACAACCAAAGCACCCATGGCCTGATTGTATTGGGTAACTAATACCGTTGTTCCATTTTATGGTTCCACATGCGTTATAAGTCATTGGTCCTTTACAACCTACTTTGTATAGGCAGTATCCTTTTTTTGCATTCTCGTCATCAAAAGATTCAACGAATAGTCCTGCATCATAATAAGGTCTTCTGTAGCAAGTATCATGTACACGTTTTGAATAAAACGCTTTTGGCCTTCCCAAACCATCCAGCTCAGGAAATTTCCCAAAGGTTATTATATGAAGAATTACGCCAGCCATAACCTCGCCTATTGGAGGACACCCTGGAACCCTAATAATGGGTTTGTTTTTTATAATCTTATGGATTGGTGTAGCGTCAGTAGGGTTTGGATAAGCGGCTTGCACACAACCATTGGAAGCGCAGCTGCCCCAAGCAATTATTGCTTTAGCTCCAGCGGCTGATTCTTCCAAAACATCCTTTGCAGACCTGCCGGCAATACAACAATAGTTACCATCATCTCCTAAAGGAACCGACCCTTCAACACAAAGAATGTATTCACCCTTATACTTATCCATGGTCGCTTTTTTAGCAGCTTCTGCTTGATGTCCTGACGCTGCCATTAAGGTAAGGGTATAATCCAACGATATTTTATCCAGGATAATATCTGCAACAATTGGATGGTCTGAGCGGATAAATGATTCGCTACAACAGGTACATTCTTGAAAATGCTCCCAAATTACAGGCACTCTGGTTGTAGTCTCTAATGCCTTAGCAACCTGCCCAAGCATGCTAGTTTCTAAACCCATGTATGCCGTTATATAGGTGACGAATTTCATAAAATCACGTCTGCTATACCCCTGATCTATGATATGTTCGTAGTACGTTTTTTCCTTAACTTCATTTTTTGTGGCCATGACTGTATTTTTTGTAAGTATGGTTAATTATTTTTCAAAGCGAGATGTAATGCACTAAATTTAAATATCATAATTGACTGGCAATATGATAATTATCATATTACCAGTATTATTTTATATCTAATATTACTATCATCTATTCAATAGTCAAATTTTAAGAATGCACGAATTATCAGTTGCCTTAGGGATTGTTAAAATTGCGGAAGACGAAACAAAAAAAGCAAACGCTACGTCGGTTGAATTGATTGAACTGGAAATTGGTACCCTGGCTGGAATAGAACTTGAATCTTTAAATTTTGTTTGGCCAGCTGCCGTAAAGGATACAGTTTTAGAAAACGCAATTAAGAAGATTATTACGATAAAGGGTAAAGCAAAATGTATTGATTGTGATACGGTATTTGGTATTGCACATTTTTATGATGCCTGCCCCAAATGTAAAAGTAACTTTAAAGGAATTTTAAAAGGTAAGGAATTACGGGTTAAAGCTTTAGAGGTTGTTTAATTAATAAAAAAATAGTTATGTGTGGAACATGTGGTTGCGGAAGTGAAAAAAATGGAGTTGTTATACAAAATCCGTTAGAAATAAAAACACATCAACACGAGATCCAAAATCATGAGCATCATCATTCGCACGAAGATCAACACGCCCATGATGGGCATTCCCATAGTCATGAACATTCCCATGATGGGCATTCCCATAGCCATGAACACAGCCCCCATAAAAAAAAGGTGTTGGAAATTGAACAAGATATCTTGCAGCAAAATGATATTATGGCAGCCAGAAACAAAGGATATTTTGAGGCAAAAAACATCTTTGCGCTTAATTTGGTCAGTTCACCAGGTTCCGGTAAAACAGCTTTGTTGGAACGCACCTTAAAAGATTTAAAAGAGGACCTCTCATTTTATGTTATCGAAGGCGATCAGCAAACATTGAATGATGCCAATAGAATAGCTGCAGTTGGAATTCCTGTAATACAAATAAACACAGGAAAAGGATGTCATTTGGAAAGTGATATGGTATATGACGCAGTTAAAAAGCTTGACATAAAAGACGATTCAATCTTAATGATTGAAAACGTAGGTAATTTAGTATGCCCCTCTATGTTCAATTTAGGAGAAAGCAAACGGGTTGTTATCATTAGCACTACGGAAGGGGAGGATAAACCCCTAAAATATCCAGATATGTTTCATACTTCCGATATCTGTATCATCAATAAAATTGATTTAATTCCTTATTTGCAATTTGATATGGCACAGCTAAAGGAAAATGCATTAAAAGTAAATCCCCACTTGCAATTTTTTGAGTTGTCTGCTACAACTGGAGAGGGCATGGAAGCATGGTATCAATGGTTAAAAGAAAATAGAATTACATTAAAATAAAAAACCATGTGTTTATCCATACCAGGAAAATTAATTGAAATAACTGCCCAACTAGATGAAACTTTTAGAATTGGAAAAGTTTCGTTTGATGGTGTTCTCAAAGAAGTAAGCCTAACTTTAGTGCCTGCCGCAAAAATAAATGACTACGTAATGGTACATGTTGGTGCCGCCATTAGTATTGTTGATGAGGAAGAAGCAAAAAAAACGTTTGAGATTTTAAAACAATTAGGAGAGCTAGACGATTTGCACAACCTAGATATCAATTGAACGGTAACTAATTTTAAGAACGTGCCATATTTTGAACTATCCAAAGATGAAATTGCTTTCCCTCCAGCTTTTTATGCAGATAATGAGGGATTGTTAGCCGTTGGTGGCGATATGGATATTGAACGTTTGTTGCTGGCCTATAACAGCGGCATTTTCTACTGGCATTTTCCATTAAAGCATATTAAGTGGTGGTCTCCAGACCCTAGAACTGTGATATTGTTAGATTCCTTTGACTTCCCAGAAGATAGATACAATTCATTAAAAGATACTTTTCAAGTAACACATAATACTGATTTTGAAAACGCATTACGGGTATGCCAACAAGTGTATAATATAAAAGACCGTATGAATAATGAATGGTTATCCGAACGTTCTTTTCGCACGTTTTTAGAATTACATAAAAAGGGATTTGCTCATTCTGTGGAAATATGGAAAAATAAAAAGTTGGTAGGAGGTTCTTTTGGTGTTGCCATCGGAAAGCTTTTTTTCGGTGAATATAAATTTGGGATTATGGACAGTGCAGCTGAATTTGCAGTTTTGTCCTTACTGAAAAAACTTTCAGATGAAAAATTTCGTTTAATCGATATGCAAAAACCAACAATATTTCTTGATGGTATAGAATATGACGAGCTATCAAGGATTGAATACGTTGGTATTTGTAAAGATAACGCAGCGCAATACCCAAGTCATGTATAGAAGCGATAAAAATTTCAAACACACTGTAAATGGATACTTTATTTAAAGAGCAGATTAGTATTGCAAATATCTTTTTGCAAGAAAATGATTTTAAAAAAGCGCTGCAAGGGTATGAAAATGCTTTAGCAGTTGCAGAGACTATTGACCAAAAAATAGATCTATATAATGTATTGGGTAGGTTGTACCTAAAAACAAAAAACCCAGAGAGGGCAGCGTCCATGTTTGAAGAATCCCTGATCCTTCATACCAATGATGATAATGTTAGAAATTTGGGCGATAAAGCTGCCATTTATAATAATCTGGGAGCTATTTATTTAACTTCAAATCCCAAGAAAGCCATTGAGAATTATACAACCGCATTAAAGATATACAAGGAAATTACTGAAACTGGAAATGAATTGTTTCTTCCGCATTTGGCGAACACGAATTTTGCTTTGGCTGAAGCATATACCCAAAAAAACAAACTATTTTTTGCAAAAAAACACTTTAAAGAAGCAATTGCGGTGTGTGATCAAATTTCCGACAAAAGCTTTAATCCATTAAAAGCAAGTTCATACTATAATTTAGGAAATCTCTATACCGAAGAATTTAACCTTCATGACGCCAAAGTGAATTACCAAAAATCTTTGGATTTATTTGAAGGATTAACCAATGAGAACAAGGAATATTATCAACCTTATTTGGCTTCAGTTTACAATAATTTGGGAGTCACTTTTAAATCTAACGAAGATTATAAAAATGCGTTGACGTATTTCGAAAAAGCGCTAGAGCACTATATTGATTTAGCCGAAAACTTCACCCCTAAATTCTTTCCCTACGTTGCAGCAACCTACAACAGTATGGGTATTTTATCTGCTGAAATCAAAAATTTTGAAAAAGCAATTTTGTATATGCAAAATACGAGTGCCATTTATAATGATTTAGTAGATGCACATCCAGAGGAATACACACACTATTTAGCTACTTCGCTTCACAATTTGGGGTTGTTTTACTTGGAGCTAAAAAAAATTGAGGAAGCCGAAGAGCATTTTTTGACGGCCTTGCGAATGCGCAAAAAACTTGCACTTCAGGAACCAAAAATTTTTAATGATGATGTTTGTGCTACAACCATGAATCTCGTTGAATTATATATGGCTAAATTGGAAAACGGCATGGATTTTAGCTATAAAAAAATCTGTACAGACTTATTGGATGATGTTGACAAGCGTTTGCAAAAACTTGATAAACCATCACCAGTGCAAAAAACCATGAATAGTGATTGCCAATATTATCTGGAATACTTTAAAACATTAACCGAGGAACAACTTCTATCGGAAGTCACTCTTAAAAAAGTAGATGCTTTCATTGAAGAAATCAACTCAACAATAGTACCTGCTGAAAAAATTGTATTTCAGCTAAAAATTGTGGATCTGCTTGAAGAAGTTTATAAAGCATATCCAGAAAATGCTAAAATAGTCAATGAACTTGGCTATGCATATAACGATTTGTCTTGGCTATACATAAGAATAAAAGAATTTAAAAAAGCAGAAATAACAGTGCTAACGGCATCAAAATTAGAACTTCCCATTCTTCCTTTAAAATGCAATTTGGCACATAGCTATTTATTACAGGATAAGTTTGACGAATCGCAGCGCTTATATCTTGAATTTGTAAACGGAAAAAGAATTGAAAATGAACCCTTAAAAGTTTCAATAGCAAGAGATTTTCAAACCTTAACAAATGATGGCGTATACCATCAAGATTTTGAAAAAATAAAGAGTTTACTTAAATTATAAAAACCCAAAAATATTTAGCGAGCAAAGCGAATCAATCTCCTGTCAGTTCGAATGTTTTTTCCGTAAAGCGATAGCAGTAAAGAAAAATGTAACGAGAACTATTGTAAGTCCCAAACCTTATCCATATCCTTTGCTTCTAAAAATTTCTAAATATGTTTCTTCATAATCGGTATAAATAATATTTTTTACAATCGAAAATTCTGTGACCAAACCAAAAATAATCCCAGAAAAACAAAAATTATTTGCGTCGCTTTCCTACAATTATTTCATAGGGTTCAAGATAGTGCTTGAGTGTATTTAGATAAGCTATAAATATTTTTTTTAAAATAATTTTAAATCAAAAGTATCTGTTATTCAATAATTTAATATATTTACATCGGTTAATGTTCCTTTTGAATATAAACCAAAACTCTCCTCTTTTTTAAACAATACTTGTTACCCGACAATAAATTCTCCAATTGAATTCTTACGGATTGTCCAACTTCAAAAATTGATTAAAATGAGTGCAAAAAAAACTTTTAAACCAGGAGGCCCTTTAAAAAAGGCATCCCTAGCAAAACCGGCCGCTTCCAAAAAAGTAGCCACAAAGAACACGCCCAAATCTGTTCTTAAAACCCGCGTTACACGAACACCAATGGCGAAATCGGGAAAGGTATCCGCCGCTACCCTCCAAAAAGTAGGAACCATTGCCCAAGTGAGGCATTTTAAATTTACGGAGGATAAGCCCATTCGCTTTGACCCCAAAAAGATTGATGCTGAGATTTTTAAAAGAGGTATCAATGCCCCAAAAAATATTGAGTTTGCAATGGAACCCACCGAAGGCGACACAGTGCTTTTCCACCCAACCCCGGGTTTCACGAGCCAAGAGTCGCCGTTAGCGCAATTATCCATTTGGGTGAAGGTGTATAACAAAGGAAGCGAAGCGGTAGATTTAGACAAAGTGGTTCTGGAATATAAAAAAGGCAACACAACCGTCAAAAAAGAGGTGTACCTGCCTACAGATAAACTTGTTATTGAACCCGCCCATTCCGCCAATTGGCAGAATAGTCGTGACTATCACGAAAATGGCGATGTGGTTTTCTTGGAAAGCCCATTTCCGAATAAGGTAAAATTGAGCTTTCATTTCAAAAATTACACGGGTGCCCTCTCCGTTACCAAAAATCTAAAACCCTATACACACACACTCGCCCTTCCTTTTGATAAGGGTGATTTTGGCAAAGATGAATTTGTGTCCGGCTATTCCATGCACGGTGGCGGTAGCCAAGTGTTTGCGTATGATCTGGGCGTTGAAGCCTATGAAAACAAGGCTTGGAGGGGTCTGTTGCCAAACAAGGATGGAAGCAAAAATGAAAACTATCGAATCTGGGGAAAACCCGTTAGGGCGATGGCAGACGGGATTGTGCTACATTTTGAGAATAACATTCCCAACAATTGGAAACCCGATGGTTCTGACGAGGGTATGGCAAAACAAAAGGCCGAACTTTGGGGCTCCTTTGATTATGGTGGTTCCGGAAACCATTTCTATATTCGGCACGGCAATGTGGTGGCGCTATATGCGCACTTGCAAAAAGGCTCCTTGACCAGCGCCCTTTTGAAAAAGGGTGCAACAGTAAAAAAGGGAACTGTTCTAGGGAAGGCGGGCAATGCGGGTAATTCCAGTGGT
Source organism: uncultured Flavobacteriaceae bacterium (assembly GCA_963805885.1). Classification (GTDB taxonomy): domain Bacteria; phylum Bacteroidota; class Bacteroidia; order Flavobacteriales; family Flavobacteriaceae; genus Aequorivita. Next base: position 43,860 of record CAWDWC010000013.1, on the reverse strand, counting down.
CCGCACCTCCATATCCATATTAAAGCCTATAAAAACGACAGCGAACCAGACAGCGGGGCCTTTAGACCGTTACTTTTCAATACAGGCTATACTATAGGGAAGGAGAAGTACAAAACTCCTAAATCCAATATCAATTGGTCTAAGCTTAACATCCAAGGCATACCCGGTAAAAAAAACAAGGCCTGTTTTGTGGCTATGGATCATCCCTATTGTGAATACCCTACAAATTGGGGAGAGGTAGCGAAACACGGAATAGCTCATGATAAATATCAGGAAGAGTTTAACAAAATATGGACCTGTGACTATTATCCCGTATGGGTAGATGGTTTTGATGTAAATGGCAAGACTTATTTCAATGTTATTTTCCGTCCCTCAAAGAATGTTGCCTGGGTAGCGCGGCACGACATGGGTGGCAAAAAGTATCAAGCTGAATTTGATACCTGGCACAAGGCTGGCTATAGGCTTATCAATATAAATTCCTATCTCTTGAAAGGCAAGCTACGCTATGCAGCAATCTGGAAAAAGGACAGTTCGGTAAAATGGATGGCCTATCACGGGCGGCCCCTTGCTTGGCACGAAGCAAATTTTGAAAAGCACCACAAGGCTGGGTGGGTGCCCACCAACGTTTCATGCACTAATGTGGGGTCTAAAACCTATGTTGCGGCCCTGTGGGAAAAGAAAAAGACAGGCGGTTTTTACCTACGGCCCGATATGGATCTGCAGGCATTCAAGGATGCGTTTAAGGAGTATACCGACAAGAAAAAGTTCAAACTTATTTACTTGGATGCATATCTAAAAGGCGGCAAGCCTAGATTGAGTGGAATATGGTATAAAAATGCACCCGATTATAATTCCTGGTGGGAAAAGCACCATCTTTCCGGGTCGCAATACCAGACGGAATATACCAATATGCTTTCCAAAGGCTATCTCACCCGCTGCGTAGTGGGTTATGAGAATGGAAACAAGGCTACCTATGAAGGTATTTGGTCTAAATAATGTAAGTTGAAAGAATGGCAGGTAACACTTTGTTTTATCAATACTTAATAGTTGCATCATAATACGGTATTATTTGCCATTTTTTTAATTGAAAACCCTCTCGGGTGAAATCTGTTTTATGTGATTCTGCCATAACTGTATATTTCCTAAAAACCTTGAGGAATTAAAATATATCACAATTAATGATTATTAAATTATTGAATGCCCAAAATCCTAAACATACCGCCCAGTATTTTTTTGGCGCCTTTTGTGCGCTCCTATACCCTTTTGAAATTTAGTAACTATCAAGAAGTGCTATTCTGGCCATGCTACTCCGGTCCCGAAATGTGCTTGCTCTTTTTTCTGGACGAACTTCCAAGCGGTTTGGCTATTAGCTGTAATTACTCCACTGAAAACGAATCAAAACGCGCTTTGCTAAAAGGGCTTTTTACAAGATTTAATGGGAGTTGGAAATTTAAGGGTGAATATTCCATTTTTAGGATACAGTTCACCCCGAATGGATTCCATAGCCTTTTCGGTCTGCCTTTAAAGGAATTCACGAATAAAATTGTAGATGCACAGACCGTTTTTGGCAAAGAGATTTCCCTTTATTGCGAACAATTGCAACAAACACAGTCTATTTTTAAAATGGCAGCCCTGACTGATGAGTTCCTAAAGGCTTACGTAATCCAAAAAAAAACGAATACTGCAAAAAAAGGGTTTGCCCTGGTTTCCAATGCCATAGTGCAGTCCAATTGCTCAGTGCCCATAGAACAATATGCGATAATGGCAAAAATGGGTTTGCGCAATTTTGAACGAAAATTTACAAAAGAAGTAGGAACTTCGCCCAAAACATTTTGCCGTTTGTTGCGCTTCAATCGTGCCATACAATTAAAGTTAACCACTCCTGAAAAATGCTGGACCAGTATTGCACTGGATTGTGAGTACTATGACCAGATGCATATGATCAGGGATTTCAAAAAATTCGCTGGCGCCAGTCCCACAAAGCTTTTTGAAAATAACGCACAGCCCGCCCTTCGTATTGAAAATATAGAAAAGACTATTTAGCTATACGGTAGCCATAAGCTGTAACAAACTGGTTTTAATTGAAACTATAAAATACCCCTCTTAATTTCATTTATTAAAATAAGCTGTCGCTTTTGTACTATTACAAAAAAAGAAGGATTATTAATTTAATGCATTCGTTTTAAGGTATTTAAAAGCAAAGGGTTTATCTCCTCTAAAAGAATCCTTTGACTTGCATCGTTGAGTATATACTTTAAAAAAACTTCCCATTTAATGAGAACAATGTTTGTTGATTGCCATCAACAAGCACTATAAATGAATGGAGTATGCCCAAAATCCAAATTGAAACAGAGTAGGCGCTAACCTATAATTATTAAATCATGGCAAAAAATCCTGACTACCCGAACAGAAATTTCAAAATCCGCGTAGATTTTGAACAACCCCCAGAAAGAGATTTCCCCCTTATCGGTTTTCTTTTTCATTGCAGGGGAACATTGCTACAGTGGCAATATGTGAAAGACAATATCCTGGAATTTAACCTAGACAAATTGCCTGCGGAAAACAGGGAAATGAAAATAAACCCTGAGCAGCTCAGGCTATTTATCGCTCCTGCTTCCGATAAGAAAATCACTCGAATAAACACTACCGAACAGTTGCAAAGCTATAAGGCATATGAGGCAATAATAACAATGGACTCCAACCAAGGCTATACTATTTTGCCCATTCCTGAGGTGTTATCCCGCTTTTGGCTATGGTGCAAATGCCGCGTAAGTGGAAAGGTTTCAAAATGGTTCCACACAGGCAACAGTTGGGAAGATCGCGCTGTTTGTAGGGCGCGCGTACACATTTGTGAGATTGACCCTATTTTGTATTGGATACATAGAATACCGGACCACATTATTGCCAAGGTGCCTGATGCAATATTGAAACCCGTATTTAAATTCCCGATTCCTATTCCAGATCCTGAGCCTTTTCAACGGATTGAACGCTTTCCGATGATGGAAGGAGGGAATGAAGAAAATATTTTCAAGACGCAATCTCTGAAAGGGATACGTAAGGAAACCATTTCCAAATTACCCGAATTGGGACCTGAAATAAAACAGCAATTTGCCTCTGGCAACCTGAATACTATTAGGGAAGCCATAGCAAAAAATTATATGTTGTTGCATCCCTGGTTCTGCTTTTGGCCGTGGTGGTGGCCTTATTTTTACCGTTGTAAGGAATTGGCGGTAGTAGAAACCAATGCTAGCGGCAGGTTTGAAAAAAGTATTTACTATAACTGCTTTGGCGATAAACCTGATATCTATATTTGGGTTGAATATATGATTAATGGCGAATGGACCACGGTTTACAAACCGCCCATCCCTTGCAATACCCATTGGAACTACGCTTGTGGAACCGATATTAACATTCATCTTACGCACGAAATGGTTGCAGGCGATTGCTGCTGCGATTGCCATTTGCCAGGCCAAAATGTCTTTTTAAGGTCAGTTGGATATACTAGCGTTTCCCATATAAAACAGACGCATCAATTGCTGCCGCCCCCAATGCAATCTGTAGCTTATGACAGGATTGGTTTAACGGATGCAGGTGCATCCGGAGACAGTTTCTTAATTACCACAGTAGATGATTATAAGAGACCATTTGGCGGGATTCCGACTTTCAGAATGGGCTTCGGTACTGATTTGCCAAATGCCAATATGTATTATTATCGTTGGAGCTATAGGAAAATATCAAGTACCGATTTATCTCCCGAAACTTCGTATGAGCCTTTGGAGCCTTTGGGCGCCACTTTTAGTAAGGGATATGACTATATCTATGAGGATTCAAACGGTGATGAACAATGGGGTGCAGACAGTGTGAAACTTGGACCCTTTTCAGAGGGCCCGAATGATAACTTATATATTATACCGCCGGAATTACCAGAGATGGCGCCATTTAATATAGCTGAGGACTCGCATCCGCATTGGCATCAGCAGACATATAATATGAATACAATGACTTTTGATTCCACGAAGCTTGTGGGAGATGGGTTATACCAATTTAAGTTGGAGCTGTTCGACAAGGCGGGCAATCTTTTACAAAACCTTCCAAGAACAACCTTCAAAACGCCAAGACACGACAACGCGAGTTTTAGTGAAAATGCACCCGATATTCTATTGGAAAATCCAAATTCCTCCAATGCGGATGCTTTCAATATTATTATGCGAATAGACAATGGTCAGTGCGTAGGCGATATATATACAGTAAATGTGGATGGCAATCCTGCGGCTTCAAACTGTTGTGGCTTCGTGAAATATAAACCCGATGGAGAAGAAGCTGAACTTGAACTCACCTTTAAAGCAGTCCATCCCACCAATTTTGCTGAGTTTAGATTTGGTGTGGTTAAAGGTACTTGTGGGGGAGTACCAATAGCCAATGCAAGGGGAATGGTTATTGACAGTGCCTCTGGCTATACTCTAGACACGAGCACGGGAATTTACAGCAAAAGTTTTACCCCTTCAGAATTGTTGGGTGAATGCTATGAAAATGGAACTGGAAAAGCGGCCTTCGCTGAAACATTGCATATAATTTCTACTGCTACAAATGGAATATCGCGCGTAACCAAAGATTATGGCAAGACAGTGGCATTTGCACTTGAACCCTAAAATTCTTTAGGTTTATGCAGCTTAAAAAGCTCGTAGAGGTGTGAGGCTACGGGCTTTTTTTGTTCATATTTTACAATTCGCTCAATGTAATAGTATAATAAATAACTTTTAGTATGGAAAACGATAAATTAATCAACGAACTTCACGCAATTGCAATGGATCCCACACAAGTACCAAACTTGGAGTATTTTAAACAATACAACATCTCTGAAAATGGACTTTTAAAAATTAAGGAGATTAACGATGTAATAACGCAGCAGTATACCAGTCTTCACAACCTACAAAGTGACCTCAGCAAAAAACAAATGCAGATGCAACTGCAGCAGCTGGACGAGCTGTCAAAATCTGGGGCACAGACTTTTGATGTTATAAGAAGCCTAAAGGACAGTCTAAAAGATTCCTTGGACGAAAGTAAAAACTCACAGAATACTACTCGTAGGATGTATATTGTTAGCTTTTGTTTGGGGTTATGCTTGATAGTTTCGGCCTTGATATTTGGAATATATGGCCAAGCTATTTTGGCGGTTGCCTTTGGCACTTTCGGGATGGCAAGTATTGTCACCCATTTTATTGCAGATCCACCCGCTCGTCTACAGGAAAGTCGGAGTAATTATGTACAGCTTATCGGTCTAACCTTGGCTTGGTTTAAGGAAACGGTAAATAACGATACCTTTATTGGCTCTACCGGACAGATAACAAAGGAGATGCTAGAAAATTACAATATATTGGCAGATAGTTATGTAATCAATACCGGTAAATTTTTTAATATGATGGAGGATCTCGCAGAGCCTACAAACAAGAAAACAAAAAAGAAGAAAAAGGGGGAAGGTGTGTCTGCTCCAGTTGAGTAAGAGATATTTTAGGAAGGTAGTCCCAGCGGCAAATATATGCAGCACTACACTTTTCTGAAATGACAAAAGCGTAGAAAGGAGAAGCTGTGTGGAGGATTTATGGAAAATTGTGATTCCCTGAACGCCAGTCCTGCAAATGGAAAGTCAGGGGCTGTGCTTTTGTTTTAGTATTTTACTTCATTGTTTTGACCAAGTTCAGCAATTTCATAACTAATAAAACCACACCGGCAGGTGTGGTTTTCTGATGGTGGAGCCGGAGGGATTCGAACCCTCGTCCAAACGCGCAATTATACTGCCTTCTACATGCTTAGTTTTCATTTAGGTTTTCGTGGGATTGCCGGTCGAAAACTACCAACGCACCCCTTATCTTCACTTGAGCTTCACCCTGCCATCAAAGCACTAACAGAGCTAGGTTTACTTTTACGAAGCCACTATATCAACCGCCGCAAACCAAGGCCGTTGAGTGACTTCCTGCTTTCCGACCTAGTCGGACGAGGCACATCCTACTGTAATTCGGATTATGCAGCTAGGGCGTAGTTATTCTCGCCGTTTAAAAAGTGTGAAATATGATATTAACGAGCTATATCCCAGCGCTCGACATGCTTACAATACAATTAGACCCGCTGTCAAAACCAGTCGGCCCCTTTATTCAATTATCAGTTATTACAAAGTTATTGTGTCAGTTCACTTTGCGTTCAACTATGCTAAAGTTACTTCTAGTTAAGCTTGGGCTGGCAAAGATACATGAAAAACCCTATCTTTGCCACCTTAATAATTACTCAAAAAACATACCAAATGCCTATAACCTTTGCCATCATCAAAGAACGCAAAAACCCGCCAGATCGTCGGGTGGTTTTTTCGCCGGAAAAGTGCCAAGAAGTCATAAAACAATTTCCCGATGCGCAGGATAATTGTAGAATCTTCAGATATCCGCATTTTTTCTGATGAGGCTTATGCTAAAGCAGGTTTTGAAGTGTTGGATGATGTTTCTGAAGCAGACGTAATGCTGGGAGTAAAGGAAGTGCCGGCTAGATGCTCTAATTCCGAACAAAAAATACTTCTACTTTAGCCATACCATTAAAAAACAGCCATACAATCGCAAACTGTTAAAGGCAATGCTTCATAAAAACATTCAAATGTTTGATCACGAAACCATCGTGAATGCAGATAAGCAGCGGCTTATAGGTTTTGGTTATTATGCGGGCTTGGTAGGTGCGTACAATGGTTTTAGGGCATTGGGCTTGCGCGATAAGCAGTTTGTGCTTCCCAAAGTGGAAACCCTTTCCGATTTGGAAGCCGTGAAAGCCGAATTGGATAAAATAAAAATCCCAAATATTAAAATCATTCTCTCGGGAACGGGAAAGGTTACGAGAGGAGCGAAGGAGATTTTGGATCATTTGAAAATACGTGAAGTAACCGATGCCGATTACCTATCTAAAAATTACAGTGAACCCGTTTATTGTCTGATTGACGTTTCCGAATACAATAAACGAAAAGACGGTGGCGAATTTAACAAAGAGGAATTCTACAACGACCCATCAAATTACGAAAGTGATTTTATGAAATACGCCAAGGTTAGCGATATGTTTATTACAGGGCATTTCTACGGAAACGGTGCACCATATCTTTTCACAAAGGAAGACGCCAAAAGTCCTGATTTTAAAATAAATTTAGTAGCCGATATTTCTTGCGATGTAGATGGACCAGTGGCTTGTACGCTTCGCGCTTCCACCATTGCAAATCCTTTTTACGGATACGACCCAAAGACTGAAAGCGAAACCGCTTTTGATGCACCTGGGGCAATAGCTGTGATGGCGGTAGATAACTTGCCCTGCGAACTTCCCAAAGATGCCAGCGAGGGTTTTGGCGATATGTTTTTGGAAAATGTAATCCCCGCTTTTTTTAATGGCGATAAGGATGGAATACTGCATCGTGCCCAAATCACTACAAAGCAAGGAAAATTAACTCCCAGATTTGCATATCTACAGGATTATGTGGAAATTGCCGAGTAACAAATTAACTTTTTGTTAACAATTATGCAATTGAAACATACTGAGCAGCATGCAAAAACAGCGTTAGTAACTGGAGCCGCTTCGGGACTGGGGTTTGAGTTGGCTTTGCTATTGGCTAAAGATGGACACGACCTTATTTTAGTAGATGTTGATGCCGAAAAACTTGAAACAGCAAAGCAGGAAATTAATGCTCTTTACTCCCCGAAAATCCAATTAATAATTAAAGACCTCAGTACCTGCAATGTTGCTGGCGAAATTTTTAAGGTTATAGAGAATAGGCAAATTGATGTTCTTATAAATAATGCTGGCTTCGGAATTTTCGGCAATTTTAACGATACTGAATGGGAACGTGATGCTGAAATGCTGAACCTACATGTGGTTACCACTACACATTTAACCAAACTTGTCTTGAAGGGAATGGTAGAGCGCGGTAGAGGAAAAATATTGAATATGTCTTCCCTCGCAGCATTTCAGCCTGGTCCATTAATGTCTTTATATTATGCTACCAAAGCCTATATTCTTTCCTTTTCTGAAGCCATCGCTAATGAACTTAAAGGCACTGGAGTTACTGTTACGGCACTGTGTCCGGGACAGACCAAAACCTGCTTTCAGGAAGTGGTTTCCAATGGGACTAATACCTCAGAGAATAAAATAAAATTCAACGTTGCCTGCCCGAAGCAAGTTGCTGAATATGGTTATGAAGCCATGCAGAAAGGAAAGGTTGTTGCTATTCCCGGAAACTTTAACAAGTTCTTGTCAAAACTGCCGCGCTTTGTTTCTAGACAAACCGCCACGGCTGTCATACGAAGGATTCAGGAAAAGAATAGGGACACCTAAAAGGTATTTTTTAAATCTTCTTTAACTGAATTGGCTCTTCCGATTGTATTTTTATAAGCTCTGTAAAAAATTCACGAAGCGTTTTATAAGCTTCCGCAGAAAAAGTATAATTGTCTAGCTTAACACTTAATCTAATATTCATCTTGCTTGCTGTTTGGCTGTAAACAATAGACATTTCGCCATCATTATTGGGCAGTTTCAGAAGACGGTTGGCAGGTGTTTGCACAATTTCATATTGGTCCGTAACATCAATAGATATTAAATAATTATTTGTAACAGGAAAACCAAACTCTATAGGGTATTGGCGATTTTCTTTTTTGAAAGGATTTTCCGAAAAATAAGTCTGCATCAAAAACGGAAACACAAATAGCTTGTCGCCAACGGGCTGTTCGAACAATGAAATATCATAGCTTTCCTTGTAGGTTTGCTCCAGATCCTTTTCATTTTGAATTTCAAGATTTGTAATGTTCAAGCCTTCGTTTTTGCTCTGTTTTCTTTTAATGATTTCCTCTTTACTGAATTCATTGTATTCCTTTCGCTTTTCAACAGAAATATATCCTGTGGAAACTTCATTGACCTTTCCTGAAAACTGGCCAGTTTCATCTGCGGACAGTTGCAGATTCACATAGTGCATATTTTTGGCATAAGGCTCAATAGTTGCCCAATAGCTTCCTTTTTTAAAATCCATCACACGTCCTTCCACATTAAGGTCACGGTAGGGAAGTACTCCAAAAGGCGAATATTTATCCGTTGCATCCAGTAAATATTTTGTGTTATTGATGTCTAGATATACAATGGCATAGTTAAAGTCTGTAAGAACTGGGTATTGTTTGGTAGGCATGGCTCTATCCCGGGTTGCCAGGAGCATTATTTTTGCATCCAGTCCGGCAGCTTCCAAGGCGTTAATAAGACCCAAATTAATTTCGGAACTATTTCCGGCATTCTTTTCAAAAGCTTCTTTAACACGAATGTCATCCAGAATTCGTGTTTCATTGTTCCAAGCCATTTTATCCTGAATAAAGTAGTAAACTGCCTTTGCGCGTTCCAGCTCATCAGATATAGCGAGTATTGAGGCGGGCAGTTGATCTTTAAAAAAATTGGTATATTTCAATTGGCGACCCAAATCTTTATCGTACCTAAACTCGTGATCCACATCGTCCCAAGATTTTGAAAAGGCAGACTTGCTTTCATCTAAGTGGACTATATCTCGAAGCTCAAACCTTAATGCAGGCATGTAGTTATCCCTAGAGAGCATATATTGCTCTTCCTTAAAAGCAGGGATTCCTTTCATTACGTAGGTTGCCGATTCGCAGTCGCCAGGAACCTTAAAGCCAGGGAGATGGAAACAATCTATTTTTATTTCGGCGTGGTTTACATCAAGTTTTCTATCGCCATAAAGAGTTCTGTTAAAAGTATAGTTTCCAGGGATTTCTGTGTGAAGTTCTGAATAAACAGTAGGGAGATCATTCATAAATGACCAGCCCCCAAAATTGAAAAAGTAAGGGGTTTCTACTCTATAGGAATATTCTAGAATACTGCCATCCTGAACATTGGCGAAAGTAAATTTTTTAAGGGACCAGTGTTGGGTTTCGTCAGTATCAAAGATTGCGTTACTGCTCACATAAACTTTAGATTTGCTGTTGTGGGTAATAGCTTTAAGGCCTTTTATATTTTCCCGAATGTTATTTTCGCGGTAATAGGGTATTTCAACAGTAGCATAATCAAAGTTTTTGGCATCGAATACTTTAATTTTTCTGTGTACTTCTTTAATGAGCCTGATATAACCATCGGCAGCATCTACGGTATAATTTCCTCTTTCGTAAAGTACCACTCCCGCTGCATCCGGATCTAAGGAATAGCTTGTCATAGCAAACTCTTCCCGTAGTGGTTCACCGAAGGTATGCACAGACTGCGTTTGGGAGTAACAATGCGATACTAAAAAGAAGCAACCAGTGAAAAGTAAAGTTTTTAAAAACATATTATATTTTTTTTAGTATAATGGATTCTTCCTTCAGCATCGTAATCATAGTCCCGAAAAATTCTTTTATTGATTGGTATGCGTCGGGAGGGAAACGGTATGCATTTAGCTTCATATTAAATCGGATGTTTATTTTTCCATCTTCTGAAACATAGGTCACGGTGCACTCACCATCTTCCCTGGGAAGTTTAATGCTTCGGCTTTTGGGCAGTTGTTCCACTTCGTAGATATTGCCTAAATCTATGGAAATTAAATAGGTGTTTGTAAAAGGAAAACCAAAATCCATGGGGTAACTTCTTTCCTTCATTGTGAAGGGATTTTCAGAAATATAAGTTTTGTTGAAAAAGGGGTAGAGAATCACTTTGTCTCCCACTGTTTCGGGCTCTATGGAAATGTTGTAGTTTTCTTTTAAGGATTTTTCTATCTCGCCAATGGCTTCTACTTGATAGTCCGCAATCTCAATACCTGCCTTGTCCTTTTCTTCTTCTTTTATGTATTCCTCAAGATTTTCATCAGCAATGGTGTTTCTTTTTCCAAGGCCTATATAACCATAACTTGCTTGATTCACCTTTCCGGAAAAGCTACCATTTTCAGTAGCTGTTATTTGTGCGTTTGCGAAATGGATGTTTTGTTTAAAAGGCTCAATGGGCATCCAGTAGCTTCCGTTTTTAAAGTCCATTACGCGTCCTTGCACGTTCAGTGCCCGAAAAGGAATGACCCCGAAAGGGGCTTGTTTATCGGTAGCGTCCAACAATATTCTTTCATTATTTATCATTAATACGGCCAATACATAATTAAAGTTGGATAGCACGGGATATAGCTCTGTTGGCAGTCCATTATCTCGGGTAGAAAGAATGACAGATTTTGAGTGTAAGTTAGCCGCTTCAAGCGCATTTACAAGCGAAAGGTTTATGTCTGATACGCTTCCTAATTTTTCTTTAAAGGAATCTTTAATCTCATTGCCATAATTGAAATATATCCCGTTCCAAGTATAATTGTTCTGAATAAAGCCATATACCGCTTTTGCACGTTCCATATCATCTTTGATTTCAAGAATAGTGTTCGGTAATTTTCTTCTGAAATAATTGTTCTTATTCAGCTGATCCCCAAAATCGCCCCGATTCTCAAATTGTTGATCTACATCTTTCCACGACTGGGTGTAAACTTTTTCTACGCCGTGAAAAGGTTTATACGATAAGGGTTCATAGGCAATTCGTGAAATGTAATTTTTTCTGGACAGCATAAACCTTTCTTCTTCAAAAGATGGAATATTCTTCATTACATAAATATTCACTTCGGAATCAACATGGCCGTTGTTTGAAGGTATCAAGAAGCCGTCTTTTTTAATGTAGTTACTGTGGTTGTCCAGCTTTTTTGGTCCATATAACACCCGATTAAATTTGATATTTACGGGCAATATAGTTTGAAAGAAGCTATAGATGGTTGGCAAATTGTTCTGAAATTCCCAGCCTTCCATATCAAAAAAATAAGGGCTAACTAACGTATACTTATATTCTAAAATGCTTCCCTTCTGCACATTTGGAAACGTAAACTTTAATGCTTTTCTTCCTCCTGATTTTTCAATTGTATAGAAAGAATCGTCCTGTACTGCGTCCTGTAAAATTCCATTGTGGGTAATGGCTTTATAGTCCAATAGCTCCTCTTCATAAAATCCGTTCCCCACATAATATGGAATCTCTACTGTGGAACTGCCAAATTTTGAAACATCAAACACTTTTACTTTTCTGTGTATTTCCATTACTAGTCTAAATGCGGTTCTTCTAACTATGGAAACGGCATAATAATTACCGGATTCATATAAAATTACGCCAGCAGCTTCCGGCTCGGCTTCATAATTTTTAAGTTCTAGTTCCTGCTTGGTGGGTTTGCCAAATTCGTCAATGCGCCCCGATTGGGAATATGAAAGATGGAAAAATGGAAGAAGTAAGAGAAATAAATACTTTTTAAGAAACATACATCTGCGTTGAATTTTTTTTCGCAAAATAGAATAAATATTGCAATTACAAAATGATCACCCTTTTATATAAAAGAAAATATATTTTTCAAAACACCAATATCCCAATTTTAAAAACAGCCCGAAAAGAATTGTAAATATCCAAGCTTCCATATTGTCAATTGGGCTTGTAATTATTTCAAATATATCTGTAAAAAGTATGAAAGGATTGTGAAGAATATCCCAGGAATTCCATCGCAATACTCGCCCAAGATACATTCCAAAGCTCACTAAAAATGGAAGGATTGCCAGGGATTTAATAATTATTTTTTTGTTTAAATTTTCAAAAAGCAATTGCCTCATTTCCTTAACTGAAACTACATAAAAAGTGAGGCCCGTAATTGCAAAAATTGCAATCATCAAACTGTCAAACCCAAGCCATTCCAAGGGGCTTAAACGCAAGTGGATAAAATCTGTCGATAAATAGGGTGCGTTGGGGAGAAACAGCAACCAAACGAGCAATAAAAAATAAAGCTTTGGTTTCTTAAGCTGTTTGATTGTTTTCATATAGGTGGAAATGAAAAAGGGGATCATCGCCAAGAATAAATTCCACACCAAAAAAAGATAGAAAAAGGAGTGTGTTATTTTTAAGCGAACAGAAAGCAATAAAATGCTTAAAACTGTTAGCGAAAAAAGCGGAAACAGAATATGGAAACGATCAAAGAGAAATGTTTTTAAGGTCTTCATTTTTGATAAATATTTTTTCGATTAATAAAATTAGTATAAAGCCCAGCGTATATGCAACCAAATCCCAAAAGTCAAACACGGAACCAATAATGGTTAACAGTATTTCTGAATGTATATCGAATTTTGCAGCGAGCTTAAAAAACTGTAACAGTTCCACGAAGTAGGCAAATGCCAAGACAGAAACTGCAGTTTTTAAAACGTTATTTTTTATAAAGATTTTTAGGAAAGAATACAGTAACCATATTACGAGCACATCTCCTAAAAACCCTCTAATAAAGGGGGTGAAATGAAAATAGGCAATTGCAATCTCTGTTGCAAAAAGAGCGCTTGTTGCCACAATATGTTTTATTGAAATATAAAGCTTCATTGAATTACGATGGGCTCTCCCCAATATTTTGGTTGTGAATCAAAAAGAATATCCAAGCAGGCTTTTGTTCGTGCCAAATATTCCCGAAGCTCTGTTTTGGTCGAATATTTTCCGCGTACATTTTCAGCGTCGAAGCCTATTGCGGCAATGCCCTTTTGCTGTGCCAAGAAAATTGCGCGTTTGTTGTGAAACTTTTGCGAAATGACCGTAAAGCTGTTCAGTCCAAAGACCTTTTGAGCCCTTAAAACGGAATCCAAAGTACTAAATCCGGCATAGTCCAAGACTATTTTTTCTTCGGGGATTCCCAGTAAAATCAAGTCTTTTTTAAAAAGCTCAGGTTCATTATATTCTATTCTTCCGTTGTCGCCACTTATCAGTATAAAATCAATTTTTCCAGCTTTGTATAGCTTAGCAGCAGCTTCTGTACGGTATAAATAATATGGATTCAAAGCTCCAGAGCTTAGAAATTTTGAAGTTCCCAAAAGCAACCCGACCTTACTGTAGGGAGTATCAATTGCATTTTGAAAAGTTTGGTTTTCGGTTTCCAAAAGCACATATGTATCTATACATATAATGGCAAACAACCCAAATGGGCTTAGCAGTAATGCCCATTTGAAGAGTTTAACAATCTTACTAAAGAATATTTTCATATTCTTTAGTTTTTTGAATGCAATAACCTGAAGCTCTGCCTCTGTTTTTTTGAAATCTGAGTGCCAGACTTACGACAGGGAAATTTGGAATTTGACCATTTTGGAATTTGACCATTATGGTTTTATTCATTGTTCCAATCAATTCTTCGCGAAGCGAACATTATGATTGCCAGGATTAAGAAAAGTCCGATACTGCCCACTAAAAGGGCATAGTTTTCCAATTGGATGATTACGTAAATGAAGCCGTACAACGAAGCTAGAGACGCACAAATGAGTAATGGGAACTTAAATCCTTTCAAAATTGCCCGTGAATAAACTGTTATGAGTGCGAGTACCGAAAAAGCAGCAATGGCGTATGCCTTTAAAAAATTACTGTGTTCGGAAATGGAGATAAGCAAGGTATAAAACATCACCAATGCCAACCCAATCATCACATATTGAAACGGATGGATGTACATTTTGCTTACCAATTGTATCAGCAAGAATACCAACAGCGTTAGCCCGATAACCATAAAACCATATTTGGCGGTGCGTTCGCTCTTCTGGTATTCATCCACTGGAATAATAAGCTTAGTTCCAAAGGCAGATGACGAAAGGTTTGGAAGATGACCAAAAAACGATTGCTCAAACTGTCGGTTTATTTGAAGAATACGCCAAGTGGCGGTGAAACCATCTTTGCTGATTTCTTTGTTTGTGTCTTCTGGCAAAAAATTGCCATCAAAACTAGGAGAGTGCCAGTTTGATTTCATCGTGGCTTCAGTTTCTTTTCCTATGGGCAAAAACTTAAGGCTTTCACTACCGTTAATTTTTAGATTGAATGAAAAGGGAAGTGACTCTGTGAAAATTTCCTTGGCATTTGCAATGTAATTGCTTTGGATAGTATTCAGATATTCCTTGGAATACTGTGGCGTCAATGAAAGAGCTTCCGAAGCCAAATTCACAATAGGTGTGGTCTTTATTCCCTTTAGATTTGATGTTTTTAATAGAACGGTAGCTTTTTCCCAGAGTATATTTTCCTCGGGAATATCGGTATTCGTAAAATCAATTTTCGGAAAACTTCCCTTAATGTCGATGGCTGCGGAATAAACAACCGATTCGTAGATGCTTCGGTTCAACGGTTTTGTGTCAACTTGAGAGGAAATGTTTAGCTTTTCTGGAAAAAAGTAGGCATTCTCTATTGTTTCCTTCGTTTTTGTGTAATAAGCATTGCTTTTTTCGTTAAAAATTTTTTCTTCCGAAATAACTTTATAGGGAATCTTCACAATAGGGCCGGAGAGTAGCACCTCGTTTCCCCACTTTTCGTTTATTTCCCGGACCACTTCCTCTTGCCTGTATGCTCTTTCATTGATAAGGGATTTTACAAATTCCAACGGGATCAGTAGTATCAATAATAAAAACCCGACCACAAGCATTCTTGCGGTGATGGAGTTGCGTAGCCAATTGCTGAATTTATTTCTTTGTGATTCCATTTTGTTGATTTTAAAGTTTGAGGGATTATTATATATAATCTATGATCCTGAAATTGGTGTACCGAAAATACCCACGGCAAGTTCTGCCCAAATAAGAAAGAGCATAATTAAAATTATTGCACAGAGAATGTACCGATGGGTTGGTTTTTTTACTTTCCTCAGAACAAGCTCACAAGCAAGTCCTGTAACGAGCAGGAGGAATCCCATAACCAAAAAGTCAAATAGATTCCAGTTTACTTCATCCGTAAATTGCATGGCTATCAAGGGTACCAACAATAGTAGGATAACGCTGCATATAATGGCGATTAGTCTTTTGTTTTCATTAATTCCGAGTTTACTTTTTTTTGTTTCCATTTTTTTGAATTGTTATTGATTAATTATAAAGTACTTTGTAATTCAAAGTGAATTGATAAAAAAATATATTTCTTAATTTTTTGGTTTTTGAATTAGTTTTTCAAGTGCGTCGATGTGCTTTTTGAATTCGGCTTTTCCAAGTTTTGTGGCTGTGTAATTGGTGTTTGGTTTTCTTCCCACAAAGCTTTTTTCAACTAAAATATATTCAGCTTGTTCCAATGCTTTTATGTGACTGGCTAAATTGCCATCGGTAACTTCAAGCAATTCCTTAAGACGGTTGAAATCGGCATCTTCGTTCACTACAAGAATGCTCATAATTCCCAAGCGAATGCGATGATCAAAAAGTTTGTTTATGTTGTCTATAATGCCCACGTTAGCTTTTTCGCTCTTTTAAATACATAATACTTCCATAGATAATATGGAATAGTCCAAAGCCCAAGAGCCAAAACCAGAGGCCGTAACCGGGTAGGGCTGCGCAAAGTAATCCAATACTAATTTCGGCGTAGCCCAAATATTTAACGTTGCCAATAGTATATTTGGAAGCATTCACGAGCGCAAGTCCATAAAAGATAAGCATTAACGAAGCACTTAGACCATAATGTTGGCTGTTCAGTTTTATGATGATGTATATACCACCGGTAACAAGCGGCACTAAAAAGTTTATAAGTAAACGACGGGTAGTGGTGTCCCAGATTTTTTCGTTGTTTCTTTTTGCTTTTTGGGTAGTTAATAGATATGCAGTAATAATACTAAGTAAAGCAACGGAGGCTAAAAGCGCAAGCAATAATTTAAAATTCCAGCTGTGAAGGGTAAGAAATTCGCCAGGTTCGGGGAAAAGGTACAAATAAGCAATCACGGCCCCAATAATGGCATAGATTCCCGCAAAAATCCCCGAGAGTCCACTGAGCGATATAAAACGGGAAGAGCGGTTCATTAGGTTTTTAATCTCGCTGATGTCTTTCAAATAATCATTTTCACTCATAATAAAGTACTTTGAAAAACAAAGTAAATATAAAAATACTTCTCAGCCAAATTAAATTCGCAAATATTTTTGGCGTATAATTTTTAAAATATTAACCTGTAGGAAATATCTTATAGGAAAAAAGGGGGAAATCCCCCATGAAATTCAGGCTTTTTCCTCTTGACTGATGTTGGTCTTCTTCGCATCTTTACAATATCAAATTAATTGGGGAGTTAATTTAGACAAGAGGTTAAAGGCTGTTTCCGAAAAGAAGCAGCTTTTTCTTTTTTAATCACTATCCAACGTATAGTAAAACAGGAAAAACCCTGTAAAAAATTGGGGGAAATCCCTCTTGATTGGTATCTGTTTTTAGCCCGATATTTGAATACTTATTTAATTGGGGAGTTTTATAAGTTTTAAATTCTGAGGACTGTTCCCTAAAAGGGAACAGTCTTTTTTTGTTAAGAATCAACATTTCTTATTTTATAGAGTTCTGTTATTAGCCGAAGAGCCCTGCCAGCGTTTGCTGGCAGGGCTCTTTTTTATAAATTACTTTCAGCCTATAACTGATTAATGGTTTTTCGGATGGCCACAAGATCTGTCAATAGTTTTTCCAGTAGGCTTAAATTCAGCATATTGGCGCCATCGCTTTTTGCGTTTGCGGGATCGAAATGGGTTTCAATAAAAATTCCATCTGCACCTGTGGCTATTCCTGCACGTGCTATTGTAGAAATCATTTCGGGTCTGCCCCCTGTAACGCCCGCACTTTGGTTGGGCTGTTGTAAACTATGGGTGACGTCCAAAACTACGGGAGCATATTGCTTCATTGTGGGAATGCCTCGGAAATCCACAATCATATCTTGGTACCCGAACATCGTTCCGCGATCGGTGATAACAACTTGTTGATTGTTGCAATCGGTAACTTTTGTAACCGCGTGCTTCATACTTTCTGGGCTCATGAATTGTCCCTTTTTCAAGTTTACCACTTTTCCTGTTTCAGCAGCGGCTACCACTAAATCGGTTTGGCGCACCAAAAACGCTGGTATTTGTAAAACGTCCACATATTCCGCAGCCATTGCGGCATCGCTTACTTCGTGAATGTCTGTAACGGTAGGAACATTAAAAGTTTCCGAAACTTTTCGGAGTATTTTCAAGGCTTTTTCATCGCCAATTCCCGTGAAACTGTCGATACGGCTTCGGTTTGCTTTTTTAAAGCTTCCTTTAAAGATGTAAGGAATTTCAAGCTTGTCGGTAATTTTTACAATCTTTTCGGCAATCTGCATGGCCATTTCCTCGTCTTCTATCGCGCAGGGGCCTGCAAGTAGAAAAAAGTTGTTGGAAGTTGTGTGTTTTATTTTTGGGATTAATTCAAGTTTCATACTTCAAATTTAGTGATGTAAAGATAGGTATTTTACTATTCTGGAGATATACTCTGCTTTTCTGCTTACTTCCAGTAAATATTTCTTCTATTTTTACGCAAAATAATTTCACAACTTTTAGTTCTAATCCACTTAGAAACACTACTTTTGCACCCTCTTAAAAAAAGGAGCAAGTTTATGAAAGTCAAAAACATCGCTATTATTGCCCACGTTGACCACGGTAAGACCACGCTGGTTGATAAAATTATGCACCATTGTAGTATTTTCCGTGAAAACGAAAATACTGGAGACCTTATCTTGGATAACAACGATTTGGAGCGCGAACGCGGTATTACCATTACTTCAAAAAACGTTTCCGTAATATATAAAGACACTAAAATAAATATTATCGATACTCCTGGTCACGCCGATTTTGGTGGTGAAGTAGAGCGTGTATTGAATATGGCCGATGGTGTTTTACTTTTGGTAGATGCTTTTGAAGGGCCAATGCCACAAACACGTTTTGTACTGCAAAAAGCAATCAACCTTGGTCTGAAACCTTGTGTTGTTATCAATAAAGTAGATAAAGAAAACTGCACTCCTGAAGAAGTTCACGAAGCTGTATTTGATTTGATGTTTGAATTGGGTGCCGAAGAATGGCAACTTGATTTCCCAACAGTTTACGGTTCTGCGAAACACAATTGGATGAGTGATGACTGGAAAAAACCAACAGATAATATTGAACCATTGCTCGATATGGTTTTGGAACACATTCCATCACCAAAAATAGAAGAGGGAACTGTACAGATGTTGATTACTTCTTTAGACTTTTCATCATTTACAGGTCGTATAGCTATTGGCCGTTTACAAAGAGGAACATTAAAAGAAGGAATGCAAATTGCGTTAGTTAAACGCGACGGAAAAATAGTAAAATCTAAAATAAAGGAACTCCATACTTTTGAAGGCTTAGGCCGTAAGAAAGTTACTGAAGTAAAGGCAGGAGATATTTGCGCTTTGGTTGGTTTGGAAGGTTTTGAAATTGGTGATACTGTTGCCGATGTTGAAAATCCAGAAGCTTTAAAAACTATCGCTATCGATGAGCCTACCATGAGTATGCTTTTCACCATAAACGATTCACCTTTCTTTGGAAAAGACGGAAAGTTCGTTACTTCGCGCCACATTAGAGAACGCCTTGAAAAGGAGTTGGAGAAAAACCTTGCATTGCGCATGGAACCAACGGACAGTGCCGATAAATTTATAGTTTTTGGCCGTGGGGTATTGCACCTTTCTGTTTTGATTGAAACGATGCGCCGCGAAGGTTATGAAATGCAGATTGGACAGCCACAAGTAATCATCAAGGAGATTGATGGTGTAAAATGTGAGCCTGTTGAGGAAATGACCATTGACCTGCCTGAAGATGTAAGTGGAACCGCTATCAATATGGTGACCATTCGTAAAGGTGAAATGATAAGCATGGAAGGCAAAGGAGATAGAATGGTTTGCAAATTCCTCATCCCTTCTCGTGGGATTATAGGTATGCGTAACCAATTGTTGACAGCAACTGCCGGAGAAGCTATTATGACACACCGTTTTCTTGAATACCAACCGATGAAAGGTGGGATTCCGGAAAGACAAAACGGAAGTTTGGTTTCTATGGAAACCGGTTCTGCAATACCTTATTCTATTGATAAATTGCAAGACAGAGGTCGTTTCTTTGTAAACCCTAATGAAGATATTTACGAAGGACAGGTTATTGGTGAAAATACACGTCAAGATGACATGGCTGTAAACATCACTAAGACCAAGAAAATGTCGAACGTGCGTTCTTCGGGCGCTGATGATAAAGCTAAAATTATTCCTGCTATCAAGTTTTCTTTGGAAGAGGCTTTGGAGTACATCCAAAAAGATGAATATGTTGAGGTTACACCTCACTTTTTAAGACTTCGTAAAATTTATCTGAAAGAAACGGATCGCAAGCGAAATAAGTTGTAGAAAAAGAAAATCGCCGAGCAATTCAATAAACTCGGCGATTTTTAGTTAATTTGTTATCGCCTAAAGGCAAACTAGTATAAAACAATAGGTATGAATTTTCTTTATTTCGATCCAGGGCTGGGAGCAATGATAGTACAGGCGGTAGTGGCAGCAGCAGCTGGCATATTGCTTTTCTCAAAAGGTGTTATGTATAAGGTGAAATCTTTTTTCGGATTGACAAAAGAGAAGGAAGATACTTACGATTCAATTGACGTTGAAGAGCAGGACACCGATAACAATGAAAAAAAAGTCTGAAGCACACCAAGCCTCATTTCGCGATCCCTCGGGTTATATTTTTTACGATGGAAAAACTCTGAGAAGGGCCATTAAACCTATATATTTTCCGCAGTACAATAAGCTGAAAGAGACAGGTTTTTTCAAAAATCTAATTTCGAATGGTTTGTTAATTCCACATGAGGAAACGTCAGTTTCTTCGGAAGAGATAATCATAACTCCAGAAGAAATTCCGTTTATCACAAATCCTTACGAATGGAGTTTTGAGCAGTACAGACACGCTGCGCTTCACACTTTAAAAATTCAAAAATACGCACTTTCAAAAGGCTTTATTTTAAAGGATGCGTCTGCTTACAATGTTACTTTTCACAAAGGGAAACCTGTTTTTATAGACACACTTTCTTTCGATTTTTATGAAGAAGGTACGCCGTGGAGGGCCTACAAACAATTTATCACACACTTTTTTGGACCATTGGTACTCGCAAAATATCATGGCACCGAGGTTTTCAAAATGATGCAAACGCACATTGACGGAATTCCGGTAAAATTGATTTCTGCTTTGCTGCCAACACGCACCAAATTGAGTTCCGTAATTTATCCAAACATTCACTTGCTCGCAAAAATGGAAAGCAAGCACAGCGAAGACTACAAAGCTGAAACAAAAATCGCAACCCTTTCCAAAAAGGCACAGGAAAATATATTAGAAAGCCTTTTCGATTACATAAAAAATCTGACCCTCAAGGAAGCTAGCGAATGGGGCGACTATTACAGCAAAACCAATTACGACGAGGCTGCCTTTGAAGCCAAAAAAGAGCTCATAAAACAATGGATAAAACCATTGAATCCCCAAAAGTTGATTGATATAGGCGGCAACGACGGTACTTTTGCAAGAACTGTGATTGATAGTGTACCTCATATAATTGTGACCGATATTGACAGCAATGCTGTAGATTATAATTACAAACAGCTTCAAAAGAACAAAGAAACCAATATGCTTCCTTTTGTGTGCGATGTTTTGCAACCTGCACCTGGCATTGGTTTTAACAATACGGAACGCAATTCTTTAATAGAACGTTTGGCACAATATGCCCCTGATGTTACCATGGCGCTGGCTTTAATCCATCACATCACCCTTTCGGGTAATGTGCCTTTTGAAAAATCGGCTGAATTCTTCGCTTCATTTTCAAAAAACCTAATCATTGAATTCCCAACCCGAGATGATTCTTGGGCGCAATCGTTACTGGTTCGTAAACGCGAATTTATAAATCACTTCGATTTTTACAACGAAACGGAATTTGAAAAGGGCTATACCCACTATTTCACTCTTGAAAAAAAGGAGGTGGTAAAAGGCACAAAACGCTTGTTATACTTATTGAAAAACAAAAACCAAGATGGATAAAAAAAAGCAGGGATTTTTCTCCGTTTTTTTGAATGATAAGAAGGCATATCCTTTGCTTGCAGCTATTTCGGCTGGACTGTACCCACTATTGTTTTATTATACCAACAATTATAAAATGATAAATTCATGGGGCCATTTAGGGTATTTTGTCTCCTTGTTTTTATTGACTCCGCTTGTTATTTTTTTTATTGCACACTTCTTATCAAAAGGCGCAATTTTTAAAAAATATAGAGATTTTGTCCTGCCTTTTTTGAACTTTTTTTTCTTTGCTTTTTATTTAAATATAGCGCTTTATGCGGGTTTTAGCTGGCTGCGTACTTTAGTTGTCCTCGCGATCGCTGTTTTGCTCACTTTGTTTCTTCGTAAGTATTTTAAAAAAATAATTGTTTTTCAACTGATACTCGCGGTTATTGGTGTTTTTACATTAACACCCGTTGTTATAAAGCAGTTAAACTATTCCAAAGAATGGATGGAACAGCCCGATGCTATCGAAACTGCAGTGTTTAAAAAGAAACCGAATATCTATTTCATCCAGCCCGATGGGTATGCGAATTTTTCGGAATTGGGCAAAGGGAATTATAATATTGAAAATAAGGATTTTGAAAATTATTTGGAAAAAAATAATTTCAAGTCATATCCCAATTTCCGAAGTAACTATGCCGCAACACTGCCCACCAACAGTGCGGTTTTTATGATGAAGCACCATTATTACAACAATGGTTCTGACTTCACAGAAACTGTTGATGCGCGTAAAGTTATTATTTCGGACAACAGTGTTTTGAGAGTTTTAAAAAATAACGGCTATCGAACTTTTTTTCTTACCGAACAGCCCTATTTCCTGACAAACAAGCCTGACCTTGGTTATGATTTCTGCAATTTTTCATTACAGGAAATAAATTATTTAACTGAAGGAATTGGCGATCCGAAAGATGTGATTGCACCTTTTAATACCTATTTGGAAAAATATCCCGAAGGCCCGAATTTCTTTTTTGTTGAAATTTTCAACCCCGGTCATATTACAAATACAATCAAAGATTCCAAAGGGGTTGAAGGCGAACGTGATCATTATATTGAAGGAATAAAAGAATCCAATAAAAAATTGACCCAGCTTACAGAATCAATCCTCACAAAAGATCCTGACGCTTTAATAGTAATAATGGCTGATCATGGTGGTTTTGTGGGCATGACCAATACTCACGAATCTTATACTAAAAACACGGACCGCGATTTTGTAAATTCCATTTTCAGTACAATTCTGTCCATTCATTGGCCGAATGGGGAAGCGCCGGAATTTGACGAAAAATTGAAAACATCCGTGAATTTATTTAGAATTTTGGTTTCCTATTTAAGCGAAAATCCTTCCTATCTTTCAAACTTGCAGCCAGATAAAAGTTATATACTCATCAATTTTGAAGCTCCAAAAGGGGTTTATGAATATTTGAACAACGAAGGAAAAGTGGTTTTTAAAAAATACTGATGACTAAAGAAAAGAAACACGGTATACTTAAAAATTTTCTAAACAGCAATAAGGAATATCCTGTTATATCTGCTATTGCCGCGGGCCTCTACCCCGTGTTATTCTACTATTCCAGAAACTTCGATATGGTGAAGTCCTGGCAACATCTTTGTTATTTTTTAGCTGTTTACCTTCTATGTCCGATTATAATTTTTTGGGTTGCCCACAAACTTTCTAAACTTAAAGCTTTTAATGGCTACGGGAAATATGTACTTCCTTTTTTAAATGTTTTTACTTTTTTGTTCATTCTGAAAACTTTCCTTTTTGTTCCTGTTGAAAGGAAAATTATATTGGGAATTTTTGTGGTTTCCATTTTGTTCGCAAAATTTCTATACAAACATTTAAAAAAAGTAATTGTAATAGAATTGCTTTTGGCAGTTATAGGTTTTTTTAGCGTTTCACAGGTAATACTCCAAAAACTTCTTTACTCAGATGCATGGATGAAACAGCCCGATGGTATTGAAAACGTAGTTTTTAAAAAGAAGCCCAATGTGTATTTTATAGAACCGGATGGTTACGTAAGTTTTTCAACATTGAAAAATGAATTGTATAATATTGAAAACAGTGCGTTTGAAAACTTTCTGAAAGAAAACAATTTTAAAACCTATCCAGATTTTCATACAAACTATAAATCTACTTTGGCTTCGAATGGCGCTACGTTTATGATGAAGCATCATTACTACGACTTTAACTTGCGTTGGCAGGAAGTTGAAAATGCCAGAAGAATTGTAATTACTGACAATCCCGTGCTCAATGCCTTTAAGAAGAATAATTATGAAACTTATTTTCTTTCAGAATCCTATTACTTTCTTCAGAATAGGCCTAAAATGGGTTATGACCATTGCAGTATAGATTATTCAATTATTCCTTTTTTGAATAAAGGTTTAGATGAAAATGAACCTATACTAGAACCTTTGTCCAAATATATTTCAGATGGAATAACCAAACCGAAGTTTTTTTTCATACAAATATTGAAACCGGCCCACATAAATACTACAGCGGGCAGTTCGCAAGGAGCTGAAAAGGAACGCGAAAATTGGATTGAAAGATTATGGGTTTCCAATGCAAAGATGAAAAAAATAATTGCTGAAATATTAAGGAACGACCCGGAAGCCTATATAATGATTATGGCTGATCACGGGGGGTTTGTAGGTTTAAATTACACGGGGGAAGGCGATAGAAAAACAGAGGATAAAAATATAAAGAACACTATTTTTAGTACAAACTTGACCATTCATTGGCCAAATAACGAAATCCCTGAATTTGACTCAAAAATAAAAACCCCCGTGAATATTTTCAGAATACTTTTTTCCTATTTGTCTGAGGATGAAAAATATCTCGAAAATCTGCAGCCAGATGAAAGCTACATTTGCTTAACAGAAGGTACTGAGCCTGGTGTTTATAAATATATTGACGGTTCCGGAAATTATGTTTTTGAGAAAATGGAGCCTCAAAAAAACAACTAAGTGGTTTAAGGCTTATCTGGCAAACAAATTATATTTAAGGATGCACCAAAGTGCCCAAAGACCGTCTTTCCAGTTTATTTTTTTTCCTTCTTCATAGGTTCGGCCATAATACGAAATACCCACTTCATAGATTCTTATTTTTTTTACACGTGAAATTTTTGCGGTTACCTCAGGTTCAAACCCAAACCTATTTTCTTTTAATGTTAATCCCTTTAGAATGTCTGCCTTAAAAAGCTTGTAGCAGGTTTCCATATCGGTAAGGTTCAGATTGGTAAACATATTGCTCAAAAAAGTTAGGAATTTGTTTCCAATGGTATGCCAAAAAAACAAAATTCTATGTGGATTACCCCCCATAAAGCGTGAGCCATAAACAACATCAGCTCTGTTTTCAAGGATTGGTTTAAGCAAAAGGGAATATTCATTTGGGTCATATTCCAAATCTGCGTCTTGGATAATTATAAAATCGCCTGTTGCTAGTTGAATGCCCTTTTTTAGAGCAGCGCCTTTTCCTTGGTTTTTTTCAAATGAAAATAACTGGATGTCCATTTCACCATGGTTTTGAATAAAGCTTTTTATAATATTTAAAGTATTGTCCTTAGAACAATCATCAACAATTACTATTTCTTTGTTTAAGTTATTGGGTAAAGTAATTTTGCAGAGAATATCTAAAATTTCAAGAATTGTATTCTCTTCGTTATAGGCAGGAACAATAATAGAAAGCTTTTTTTCCATGAAATAGATTTGATGACAAATATATACATCTATTTGTAAATAGGAGCTATTGATTAAAAGGCGTCAAATGCTTTTAAATCCCTATTTTTGGTTACACATTTTGATGAAAACAAAACTTATTATTTATTTTTTGGCTCTGTTGGGCTTTATTCCACTGGCTATCTGGTGTTGTCAATATATTGATTACGACCTTTGGTATGATGAGGTTTATTCATTGGAAGAGTTTGCGCTAAAGGATTTTTCAACTACATTATTTTATTATCCTGCGCCTAATAACCACATTTTTTTCAATTTAACAAGTCAGATTATTTCAAGGATTTTTGGGTATCGCGATATTTTTTCTGTTGAAGAACATCTTTATATTTTTAGATTTTTTCAATTGCTTATTTCGCTGTTGACAGCTTTTTTTTCGGTCCGTATTCTGAAACAGTTTTTTGGTTATAAAAGTAGTTTTCTTCTCTATGCCATACTTTTTACCACCATTCCGTATATGAATTTTTCTTTGCAGTTGCGTGGCTATAATATGAGTGCCTTGTTCTTGGTTATGTTAGTATATTTTTCGTGGAATTATATAGCTTCCAAAAAGAATTTTTCACTTTTTATGGTGATGATTTCGAGTATGTTGATTTTATATACAATACCTTCCAATTTATATGTATTGGTGGCTTTTGGGTCCATTCTTTTTTTTAGTTGTCTTTATTATTTTAAGAAAAGTAAAGTAGATTTCAAACTTTACTTAAAACCATTGATTTTTATTTCTATAGGTGGAATTCTTGCTTTTTTGTTGTATTTACCAATATTGGAGGATGTAATATTCAATAAATTCTCCAATAGAGGTCCGTTTGGGTTGCTTTATTCTTTTCGTGTTTTAATAATTGCCATAACTACGTTTTTTTCCAATAGATTTTTTCTTTTATTACTTATTCTACCTGGAATTTATATTTTTTACAAAAAAAGCACATCTAAAGAGAAGTATTATTTTTTGTCTTTAACAGCATTGTTCTTTATTCCTTTTATCCTTTCATTTTTTCATCAAAAAGCACCTTTCCCAAGGGTTTTTGTTCCGTTGGCGCCTATATTCTGTATGGTGTTGACCATCCTGATTGTGAAGGTTATTGATAATAATTTGCAGCTATACCAAAAACGGATCTTGCAAATCGTGGTATCGGTCTATTGCATTTTTGTTTTTATGAATGAAATGGATAAAAACGATACGGTTATTTCAAAAAATATGGTAGAGAACAACATGGAATCACAAGATTTATACAGGAACTATTATTTGGGTAGTTTTTTTAAGCAGGATAGCACCATGAAATATCTTGGGAAAATTTATAAAGACTTTCCAGTTATCAAATTGAACCAGCGCGATCAACCCTCAACAGATTTTTACTTGAGAAAATACAACATACCCTTTTGTGAAATAGATGCTGTTAGCGATATATCACAGGAGTTGCAACAATATGGGCAGGTTTATATTTTAACCTCATTCAAAAATAACACCTTGGCTGAACTAAAAAGAATTGATAGTATTGAAACTAAGGTATTGACACCGAAATACTCCTTCACAAACATCATCAGTATTGAAGCCAAAAAATAAAATTTAGAAAATTACTTCTTAAGTCCTAAAATACTGAAAAACAAACTGAACAACATTATTTGAATTCCCAATAAAATCAGGGTGACGGCAGGAATAACAATTCTAAAGACCGAATTGTCATTAATATCCCCAAAACTGAGTTCTTGCCAGTTTGAATAAGCCGAAACACTTAAGATAATTCCTGCAATAACAAGTATTAAACCAACAATTAAACCTTTCTCTAAATTGATAAATTTAAAAAGGCTATCGTATTTTTTAGACTTTGGGAGTAATTCGTTTTCTACTGTAAAAACCTTAGTGAGTCCATAAAACAAAATAAATTGAAACCCTATAAGCACCATGGCCGAAGTGAACAAAAGTGTATGGACATCAAAGTTTATAGCGCCTATTTTTACAGCCCCATTTATTAAGAATGCTGACGTAATTATACCAAAAACCATCAATAAAAGCCCGGGGATAAGAAAAAGCCAATTCGGACTGTAGAGTACCAAAAACCTTAGATGTCGCCAGCCATCGCGCCAAGTGTTCAAATGTGGTGGGCGGGAGCGACCGTCTGGTGAAAGAATGGTAGGGACTTCAACTATTTTTAAGTTTTTAAGGCTGGCTTTAACAATCATTTCGCTGGCAAACTCCATTCCCGCAGTCTTCAGTTCCATTTTGTAATATGCTTCTTTACTAAAACCGCGTAAACCACAGTGAAAATCACCAATTTTACTTTTAAAGAATAATCTTCCAATAAAGGATAATACTGGATTTCCTAAGTATTTATGCAGAAAAGGCATGGCGCCTTTTTTTATTCCTCCCTTAAACCGATTGCCCATAACCAAGTCGTTGCCTTCACGAAGTTTCAGAACATAAGGCATTAAATTGGTAAAATCATAACTGTCATCTGCATCGCCCATAATTATAAATTTGCCGTTGGCAGCTTCAATCCCGCCTCTCAAAGCGCTTCCATATCCCTTTTGGGAAACATTCACTACAGTTGCATTTAAATCTTGGGCAATTTTTTGTGAGCCATCGGTACTTCCGTTGTCAGCAATAATCACTTCACCCTGAATATTTTCCCGATCAAAAAAAGCTTGTGCTTTTTGAATGCAAACAGCTAATGTTTCGGCCTCATTAAGACAGGGCATTACAACGGATAGTTCTACGTTCATGTTTTTGAGGTTATTTTTCTTATTAAAACAATTGCGATCAAAATGGCGAAAAAATAGTTGTAAAACAAATATCGCATAATGGAATGTGAGGCAAAAGCAACAATAAAGGCGTTGGAAACGATCAATGAAGAAGCAAAGAGGATTAATCCAATTTTAATAGACCATTTTTTTAAAATTAAAAAAAAGCTGTACAATAAAAATGTAAGCGCAATTATGAAAAAAAAGACTCCCTTAAAACCATGAAAAATTCCTTCAAAATATATGGAAATATACTTTTTAAAATTGTCTTTTATCAACACAGGAAGCATTTCCTTCGCAGCCATTTCGGCCATAATTACATTTGCTCCAACTTCTTGAGCTTGGTTTTCAAAATAGTGCATCGTCGGAACGTGAAAAGATCTGTTGCAGATCCACGGAAAATTATTGTGGAAAAGCATATATTTTTCTGTTGCATCACCCGAAACTTTTGAACTTAACAATCCCAGACTGTCAATAGATTTATAGGTTCGTTGGAAAATTATTCTTTCATCTTCAGTTTTCATTAAAGAAGCGTCTTTTTTATCCGAAACAAAAAGAGGTAATGTTAGCGCATTAACATAACTAAAGGGCGTAGTAACAAAAAATCCGTGTACCGCTTTATGATAGGTTTTATCCAAAGTCTGTGTAATAATTGGTAATATGATAAGAATTATTACATAAAATAGTTTCGGTCTTTTAAAAATGTTTTTTCGTTCCTTTAAAGCATACAAAACCGCCAGAATAGGTGCCACAATTACAAACTGTCCTCGAGTAAGGCACAATAAAATAAACGCTATGGAAAGGTGAAGTAATTTTCTATTTTGGTTTTTAAACAAAAAATCAATACTATAGGCTATTAAAAAAAGATATAGTGGATATGAAAGCCCTTCAGAGGTTAGGTTGTTTCCCACCAATAACGGCGGGAAAATAGGAAAAGTCAATATATATTAATAATGCCAAATACTCATAATTGTTTAATTTTAAAAGTCGGCTGCAAGTCTTACCAATAGCCGAAATAGAAATAAATCCAAATAAGTAACTGAAAACCTACAACGGCGGTATCAAAAAAATTTCCGAAGATGAAATCAAAAATTCTTAAAAAAAGACCATAGCCGGAAACCTATAAAAATGTAACCTAAAATAAGTATTTGTATCTGGCGAATATATAGCAGGCTGTAAAATGAAATAGGTGAAAATACCCAGATAAATTACAAAAAGTAAAATGTCAAAAGTTGAAAAGCTTAATTTTCTTATAGAATTTTTAGACAAATTGACGGTTTTATTTAATTATTTCTGAGACTGTAAAACTAAAAATAAATTTTAGCTTTACATGTTTATATTAAAAGGGTTTTTTTAAAAGTAAATCAATTGGCAAACAATACTTTTTCAATAAAAAAATACACTTCGCAAGATAAATCTTTGTGGGACGATTTTGTGCGTTTGGCCAAAAATAGCACATTTTTGTTCCAACGGGATTTTATGGAATATCATTCAGATAGATTTGAAGATTATTCCCTAATAATTTTTAAGAATGAAAAAGTGGTTGGGTTAATGCCTGCGAATATATCAAAGAACACATTGTATTCACACCAAGGCTTAACTTATGGCGGATTGGTGTTGAATAAAAAAACAAAACTGAAAGAAGTTGCTGAAATTTTTCAAAATTTACTTCAATATTTAAATAAAGAAGGTTTTGAAAAGCTTCATTTAAAATTATTGCCGAAAATTTATAATAGCCTTCCTTCTGATGAATTGGATTATTTGCTTTTTATAGCAAATGCACAAACAATACGAACTGATGTTTTGAGCGTAATTGATAATGAAAACCCTATAAAAATTGCTTCAAACCGTATTGGAAGGTGTGAAAAAAGCAAGAAAAATCAATCTAAGAATAGAAGAAGGCAATGATTTTCAATCTTTTTGGGACCATATCTTAGTTCCCAACTTAGCCTTGCGCCACGATGCATTGCCAGTTCATTCGTTGGTTGAAATAACTCAGTTGGCAACAAATTTCCCAAAAAATGTACTCCAATTCAATGTTTATAAAGAAAATTCAATTGTGGGCGGAGCAACCATTTTTGAAACTGAAAATGTGGCTCATGTGCAATATATTTCTGCAAATGAAGAAAAACAACAGCTTGGAACATTAGATTTCCTCTTCGAATACCTAATAAACCAACGTTTCAAGAAAAAAAAGTATTTTGATTTTGGAACTTCAAACGAAAATCATGGAAAAAATATTAATGAAGGATTGTTGTATTGGAAGGAATGTTTTGGAGCCCGAAGTGTTGTACAACCGTTTTATGAAGTGAAAACTTCAAGCTATAATAAATTAGAATCCATTTTTATATGATTCCCTTTCTCGATTTAAAAACAATTAACAAGCGCTTTGAAGACGAATTTCAAAGTAGTTTCCAGCAATTTTTAGATTCCAGATATTATATTTTAGGAAATCAAGTAAAGTTATTTGAGGCCAACTTCGCAAGATTTTGCGGCGCAAAACATTGTATTGGCGTAGGGAACGGTTTGGATGCGCTAAGATTGATATTAGAGGGCTACAAGATTCTAGGGAAATTAAATGAAAACGATGAAGTCTTAGTAGCTTCCAATACGTATATAGCAACTATTTTGGCAATAAAACAAGCTGGTTTGAAACCTGTTTTGGTGGAAGCTGATTTTGACACCTATAATTTTGACCTCGATTCACTGAAAAATTCAATTTCAAAAAAAACGAAAGTAATAATGCCCGTACATTTATACGGACAACTTTCGCCAATGGATGAAATTTTGAAGATTTCAAAAGATAATAAGCTATTAGTGATTGAAGATGCTGCACAGGCTCATGGTGCAAAAAATAGAGAAGGAAAAAGGGCGGGAAATATTGGTGATGCGGCCGGTTTCAGTTTTTATCCCACTAAAAATCTTGGCGCTTTGGGCGATGGGGGAGCGGTAACCACCAATGATGATGATCTGGCTCGGAGTGATAAAAAAACTTCGAAATTATGGTACTTCCACAAAATATGTAAATGAGCTTCTGGGATTCAATTCAAGGCTCGGACGAAGTTGCAAGCAGCATTTTTAAATGTAAAATTGCCAACGGTAGATGCTGATAATATTCGCCGAAGATCAATTGCCTCAAAGTATATTTCAGAAATAAAAAACGAAAAGATAAAACTTCCACAGTATGATGGCAGTGAAAGCCATGTATTCCACCTTTTTGTTGTTCGGGTTGAAAACAGAAACGAATTTATCGATTATTTAGATCGAAACGGGATTGGCCATTTAATCCATTACCCAATCCCACCGCACAAACAAGAAGCCCTTTCGGAATATTCACACTTTAAATTTTCCAATTTCCGAAGAGATTCACAATGAAATATTAAGCATTCCAATGAGTCCGGTAATGCTAGATAAAGAAGTAAATCAGATTATCGCAATATTAAATGCTTACTAATTGAAGGTTCCACAATTCATAAAGGGAAACTTATTGTTAAAGATGACTTCTTTGAATGCAGGAGTTATTGGGGTCCGGCTGGTTATTTCACTTTTTATTCAACGGTTATTGGCAGAGATTGTTGGGGAAGCGGGAATAGCAAAAATTGGTTCGCTTCGGAATATATTGGAAATGCTCAGTTCGTTTGCTTCCGTAGGAATGTTTAGCGGCGTTGTAAAATATGTTGCCGAATATAAAGACGACAAAGAGCAACTCCAAAAATTATTTTCTACCACTTTTGTTTTTACGGTGTTGGGAACGTTGGTTGTTTCTTCCGTACTGTTCTTTGGAGCGGATTACCTAAGTACTACCATTTTTGATTCTTCAGATTATATTTATCTCATAAAATTGTTAGCGGTTATAGTGCCATTTATAAGTATGTACCGTGTTTTTAATGGTATTGTCAATGGGCTTTCTCGCTATAAAAAACTGGCTGGTATCGATCTTTTCAGTTATGTTTTAAGTGCTATTCTTACTGTTGCGTTACTTCTTACCAACAATATTGACGGGGCACTTATTGCTATTGCAATTACTCCGGCATTACAGTTTGTAGTGATGCTTTTTATATTCATAAAAATACTTCGGGAATATGTTCAATTTTCAAAACTTAAGTTCAAAATCCCAATGGCAAAAAGTCTATTGGCTTTTTCCTTAATGTCTTTTTTCTCTACGGTTTTGTTGAATTATGTTGAATTGGATATCAGGCTTATGGTAACAAATCGATTGTCTGAAAATGAAGCTGGAACGTGGACGGCAATGACCAATATTTCCAAGAATTATATGGTTTTCTCGAGTGCTATTTTTACTTTGTATGTACTTCCAAAATTTTCGGGAATTTATAATAAAACCGATTTTAAAGCTGAACTTTTTAATATTTACAAGACATTGTTACCGCTTTTTGGAGTGGGAATGTTGTTAATTTACTTTTTAAGGGATTATGTAATCCAAATTATCTATCCTGATTTTAACGGAATGGCTCCGCTATTTAAATGGCAACTTTTGGGTGATTTTGTCCGTCTTGCGGCTATTGTTTTAGGGTATCAGTTTTTAGCAAAAAAAATGGTGCGAAACTTTATCTTTTCAGAAATATTGTCACTTGCGCTTTTCTATGGTTTTTCCTATTATTTTGCAGGAATCTACGGAGTAGAAGGTGTTGTAATGGCACACTTTTTAAGATATGTGGTTTACTTTTTCGTGGTTTTTTACCTTGTGTTTCGCTATTTCAGAAAGCAGAAAAAAATGGAAAGCTAAGTTTTCTTCCAAATTTCCAAATATTTTTAGCAATAGCAACATAGTCGTGTTCGGCTTCAATAAATCTTCGGGCATTGCTTGAAATAGAAGTTAGTCTTTCAGGATTCAAAATTAATTCTTCCATTTTTTTAAATAAATAGTCCACATCAGGTAGTGCGTTTATACACACTTCGTCTTCCTTCAAATTAAAACGCTCCAAAAATTCATTTTCTGCTCCAGTAAAAACCACCTTTCCCTTTGCCATCGCTTCCAGAGCATTGTATCCTTGGTCATACGCGAATACTTGATCCAAAAGAATATGTGCCGAATTATATTTTTCAATATATTCCGAATATGGAATATTCTCTATTGAAATGACTGAAACTTTTTTGGAATATTTCTGTTGAATCTTTTCGAGCGCCATTTCAAAATAATCGTTTCCTTTTTTGAAATAATTTGCACGATTGATACCGTGAAAGATGATGATATTTTCTTTTGAACCGAGCGACTCATGTTCTAATTTCTTTGTGTTTACGGGATTGGGAATCAATCCACAATACTTTTTGCTTCCTTGGAGCGGAATAGCATAATCCAAATCGGAAGCAATTACGCCGTCAACTTTTTCGAAAACAAAATCATGCAAATCTTTATATTCTGGTTTCAAATATTTCAGTGCTGGAAAAAACTCCTTTTCTGAGATTTTACTCTCAAACAGAGGATTGAAAATAGAATAGCGAAACTTTTTTTCATACCCATATTTCACGCTGGTATAATCCGTTCCACACGAAAGCAGAAATAGTTTCTCGTTGTTTTTCCTTAAAAATGAAATGATTTCCTTTTCGTATTTAGGCAAAATTCCCAGCGGACTTTCGTTTATCAATTGCACAATATCATAACCTTGAAAATTTTCTTTCTGCTGAAAAAATTGATTTTTTAAGGAATAGGAAGAAATATCGAAACCAAAAAGTTTGAACAGACCAACCTTTATTTTTTTTGAAATTCCGGAATCGTATTTTCGTTTTAAAAGTACATCTGATGGAAAGTTTTTAAATTCATCACCTGTAGAAACCAAAATTACTTCGTGGCCAAGTACTTGCAAACCTTCCTTTAAGGAATTGTGCAACCTGCTGTATTCGCCCACCAAAAGTATTTTCATGTGTCGATAATATTTTATTGAATGGCCACATACAACATCCTATGACATTTTTTTTGAAGAATCAAAAGTTAGTATTGGATGTTTCATAAAAGCTATATTTGCCTTGTGCAACCAAAAATACATAATAAATAGCGATGGCCGCCGAAAAGAAATTCAAAGTATGCCTAGTTTCCATTTCGCTTGCAAAAGGCGGTTTGGAGCGCTCTTGTGCCATGCTTTCGGAAATGTTGGAAGCATATGGACATGAAGTTCATTTGGTGATTTTGAATGATGAAGTTGATTATCCATACAGCTGGAAAAATGCTGAATTTGGGAAAAATGAAAACCGAAAAAGACTCGATGGTGAAGCGATTGTTGCGTTTTCGGAAATTTCGAAATTATTTAAAAAAGGAAAACTTTGATGTAATTATTGACCATCGCCCCAAAAATAATTTTGAACGGGAATTGTTTTATTCAAAATTCATCTATCGCGAACTGAAAAAAATTTATGTGGTGCACAGTTCAAAAAAAACGGAATACCTTACTGAAAATCCGTCAGCATTTTCAAAAATCTGTAAGAAAAACCTTTTGAATGTTGCCGTTTCTGAATACATTGAAACCAAAATTTTAAAAAGCGAAGGGATAAACAATTCCTTAACTATCCATAATGCTTTTAATCCTAAATGGGAAAACGAAAGCGGCGAGTTTCCCGAAATTCTTCAAAACAAAAAGTACATACTTTCCTATGGTCGATTGGATGATTCAATTAAAGATTTTTCATTTTTGATTGATGCCTTTTCACAATCGAAAGTTTGGGAAAAGGACATTAAACTTGTTATTTTGGGCGATGGAAGGGACAAGGAAATGCTCCAAAAATTGGCAGCTTCAAAGTCCTGCACAAAACATATTTTGTTTTTGCCATTTACTAAAAACCCTTTTGAAATTATTAAAAAAGCCCGTTGCGTAACGCTTACCAGTAAATACGAAGGTTTTCCAATGGTCTTGGTAGAATCACTTTCATTGGGAACACCTGTGGTTTCATTGGATATAATTTCGGGCCCTTCGGAAATTGTACAGAACAAAAAAAACGGTTTGTTGATTGCCGAAAGAAGTTTACCTTTATTTTCGGAAGCGTTGCAAACTTTATGTTTTGAAGAGGATTTGTATAAAACCCTTCAAAAAAACACAAAACCATCCGTAGCGAAATTTTCAATGCAGGCCATTTCTGAAAAATGGAATCAAACTTTACAGCATGCAATACATTGATTTAGATAAAATAGAACTTAAAGAAATACCTAAAATCAGCGATCCGGACGGTCGTGGAAACTTATCAGTAGTCGAAAAGGATTTTTTGCCATTTGTAATAAAACGAGTTTATTATTTGTATGACGTTCCCAGTTCGTCCACACGTGGTGGCCATGCTCACAAAGAACTACAACAATTTTTAATTGCGTTAAGCGGTAGTTTTGATGTGGTTTTGGACAATGGTAAATACCGAAGAACCATCACTTTAAACAAGCCAGACAGAGGCTTGTTGATCCCAAATGGGGTTTGGCGGGAATTGGAAAATTTTTCTTCTGGAGCTGTATGCCTTTCATTGGTAAGCGAAGAATACAACGAAGACGATTATATTCGTGAATACGCAAGAATTTAAGTTATTTAAAGGTGCCTAACCGCAGTCCGAGTTTTTCCAGATTGTCTTTCGTTTTTGAAAGATACTTTAATATGGTTTTGTTTTGCCGAAGTAGAAACTGTTGCTTTTTACTGAGATTTTCCTGATTTATTTTCTGAAAATTTTTCTGAAATGCTGCTTTATTTCCTTCTATTTTAGCCAAGATACACAGCGAATAT
Organism: uncultured Flavobacteriaceae bacterium; assembly: GCA_963805885.1. Classification (GTDB taxonomy): domain Bacteria; phylum Bacteroidota; class Bacteroidia; order Flavobacteriales; family Flavobacteriaceae; genus Aequorivita. Next base: position 7,814 of record CAWDWC010000013.1, on the reverse strand, counting down.
CTGTTTAAATCCAGAAATTTTTTAAGGGCGGGATTATCTTTTTCGTAAATTTCATAGGCTTCAAAATTGGCTTTTTCTTCCAGTTTTCTTACACTTTGAAATAAACTGTTTTTCCGAACCACATAAGTTGCACAGACTTTTGGACTAAAAACTACTTTATATTTCAGACCGATTCGCACGTAAAGATCAGTGTCCTCACCACTTTTTATTTTCGGATTATACCAACCCACATTTTCAAAAACATCTTTTTTTAATACCGTGGAAATGCTAAGCAAAACAGAATCCAGTTGACTTGCCTCAAAATAATCTACACAAATAGAATCTTTTCCAAGAGTTTTAATGGAATAACTATTTTTAAAGGTCTTTCCGTTGCGTTTTAGTTCAGTTGCAGTTGCAAAAACTGATTCTTCGGGAAAATCATTCAACAACCGATTTTGCTCTTCCAAATAAAAAGGATACCAGTAGTCATCTGCATCCATTAATGCAATATTTTCAGATTTCGCTTGCTGGATTGCGAAATTCCGGGCTGCTGAGGCGCCACTGTTCTCTTTTGAAAAATACCGAATACGTGGGTCTTGGAATTTAAGGATTTCAGCTTCGCTGTTGTCGGTGGAGCCATCGTTTAAAATCACTACCTCAAAATTTGAAAAGGTTTGGTTCAAAACACTTTTCAAGGTTTCAGCAATGTACTTTTCTTTATTGAAGACTGATATGACTACGGAAAACCTAAGCATTATTTGTTTTTAGAGAACTAAGATAGCCCAAGCGATACAAATCAAAAAGGGAAAGTGACGGTTTTGGAGAAGCAAGATTTTTTAGCACAGGATTTTTAAAAACAGTAAAAAAACCTCGTGCGGCAAAAAGTAAGTTCCATTTTTTTAATTTTAAATAGATTTTTAGAATTTTTACGGTATCGCTATCAATGGAACCATCGGTATAAAAATTTAGTAAATTTTGAAGAGCCAGCTGTGATTTTTTTATAAAATCTTCATTGGTTTCCAAATTTAAATGGATTATGGGATTGTCAATATGCTGTAGGGGAATATTGTTTTTTTGAAGTTCATACCCGAAAACTGAGTCTTCGTAACCGTATCCAGCAAGCTTTTCGTTGAATTTTAGGATTTCAAAAATTTCCTTTTTAACGGCGAATCCCATTGTTATAAAACTTCGGTAAGGATTTTTGATTCGCTCTGCAAGCGATAGACATTCGCGTTCAATACCGTATTTATATCTCAAACTGTATTGTTTGGAATCGTTTTTTGGATATGCAATACCACCAAAAACAACAGAACTTTCTTCGGGAAATGCCGCAACATAATTTGCTATAAATTCTGAATTTGAAGGAAACGTGTCTGCGTCCAAAAAAAGCAACCAATCGTACGCTGCTTTTTCTGCCAAAAGGTTGCGGATTTTGCTTCTGCCAATATTTTTGTCCAAAACCTCAAAACTGCAGTGCTTCAATGAATTGATTTTTGAATTTTCTTCCAAGGATTTTATATCAGTTGAAGCATCATCCAAAACCAATATTTCATAGAGAATATTTGCATTTTCACATTGCTTTTGCAGGTTTTCTGCCAAAGGAAAAACATTGTAATTATATGTTGGTATAAGGATGGAAATCATTTTTTGGCGATTAATACAGTTTCTTCCATAAACCCGTAACGTTCGTTTGCCGGAAAAGTTTTGATTTTAACATTTTGAAAGCCGTTTTCTTTCAATCGACTTTGTAATCCTTCCACTGAATAGATGCGCACGTGGTCTTCCTGTCCAAAAGCTTCCAATCTTTCTTCTGGAGTCTTTTTTGAAAAATCTTCGTAAATGTTTCCTTTTTTAAACGGCGTTTGAATTATGCAGGTTCCCTCAGGTTTCAAAACGCGATGCAATTCTTCCATTGCCTTTTTATCGTTTTCGATGTGTTCTAAAATATGGTAGCAGATTATAAGATCGAAAAAATCATTCTCCAAAGGAATTTGGGTAATGTCATACCGATAATCTGCAAGAAATTCGTCTTCAAAGTCAGTACTGAAATATGTTATTTTTGGATTTTTTTTCAGCAATCTGTAAACACTTCGCGAAGGTGAAAAATGAAGCACTTTTCCGTCAATTAAATTATTTGCATTTAGAAAAGAATAAAGTCTCCTGGTTCTTGAACGACTTCCGCAAAAAGGGCAGAGCAGATCGCCGTCTGGAATTGCAATAAATTTTTTCAATCCTTCGCCACAAACACAACATTCGTAGTTTTTTCCACGTAAGTGATATGAAAAAATAGAGCGAAAAAAAATCTCGTTTTCAAAGAGAATTTTTTTTGGAACCACAGAAAGCGCAACCTTTTTAAGCATTTGGTACATCACGCTAAAATACAGGAAAGTTTCTTAAACTTTAAAAATATAATTGTTGAATGTTCACGATACAACCCAAAAAAAACGAATACTTTCATCCGTAGTTAAAAGATGTATTGTTTGTATATTGCAGAAAAAAATAACAGCAAGTAGATGCTTTTTAATACCATAGATTTTGCTATTTTTTTCCCAACGGTACTTCTTTTATACTGGACGGTTTTTAAAAAATCTCTCTCAGCACAAAATTTATTTTTAGTAGTTGTAAGTTATGTGTTTTACGCCTTTTGGGATTGGCGTTTTCTTTCTTTAATTTTTCTTAGCACAATTGTAGACTACTCTGTGGGATTATGGTTGGGCAAGACAAACAATTTAAGTAAGCGAAAAATGCTTTTAGGAATTAGCCTACTCTTTAATTTAGGACTGCTAATGACTTTTAAATATTTCAATTTTTTTGTTGAAACCTTTGTTGATGCTTTTGCCCTATTTGGAACTCCCTTAAAAGTTACTTCGTGGAATATTCTACTGCCGGTTGGGATAAGCTTTTATACGTTTCAAACTATGAGTTACACCATAGATCTGTATCGTAGAAAAATTGAACCAACACATAATATTGTTGCATTTTTTGCCTTTGTTTCCTTTTTTCCACAATTGGTGGCAGGCCCAATTGAGCGGGCTTCACATTTATTGCCGCAGTTTAAGGTTAAAAGAAAATTCAATTATAATGAAAGTGTTGATGGGCTTCGATTAATTTTGGGTGGGCTTTTCAAAAAAATGGTAATTGCTGATAATTGTGCATTGCTGGTAAATAATATTTTTGAAAACTATGAAATGTCTAGCGGCAGCACTTTGTTTTTTGGCGCTGTATTTTTTGCTTTTCAAATTTACGGCGATTTTTCTGGCTATAGCGATATAGCAATTGGCACGGCGCGTTTGATGGGTTTTGACTTGATGAAAAATTTCAATTATCCCTATCTTTCCCAAAACCTGTCAGAGTTTTGGCGGCGCTGGCACATTTCTCTATCAACTTGGTTTAGGGATTATGTTTACATTCCACTGGGTGGAAGTAGAGTTTCAAAAGGAAGGCTTGTGCTTAATGTTCTTATAGTTTTTGTAGTAAGCGGATTGTGGCATGGGGCGAATTTAACCTTTGTTTTCTGGGGCTTTATACATGCCTTGTTTGTGGTTCCTGTTATATTATTTTTTAAAAAAGAAACCCCCTTTGCTAAAGATAAAAAGTTACCCACTATAAGCCAGTTTTTAAAAATCGGTACAACGTTTTTTATTGTGGTTATAGCTTGGGTGTTTTTTAGGTCTGAAACCTTGACAATGGCTTTTAGTTACATTGGAAAAATATTTTCAAGTAGTTTGTTAACGATGCCTATTATTCCAAGAAGTGGTATTCTTTTACTCTTCTTCTATATGGTTATTGAATGGATTCAAAGACATCGCGACCACGTTTTGGACATCGGTTATATTAATAATAAATGGATTAGATATAGCATTTATTATTCGGTGGTTTTTGCTGTTTTCTATTACGCTGGCGATTTGCAACCTTTTATTTACTTTCAATTTTAAGGATGAAAAAATTTTATAAAAACCTGCTGATTTTCTTAATACCTGTTTTTGTGGTATGGGGCATTACGGAGGTTTTTTATCGTACAGCCGAAAATAATTTTACTTTCAAAAATCAACGGATTATTTCAGAATACGACCAAATAGAAACATTGGTATTCGGCGATTCCCATGCTTTTTTTGGAATAAATCCCGCATATTTTACTTCAAACACTTTCAATATCGCCAACGTAAGCCAAAGTCTATATTTTGATGAATTGCTTCTTCAAAAACATATTGATAGTCTTCCCAATTTAAAAAACGTTATTTTAAACATCAGTTATTTTACGCTTTCGGCAGTTGATAATTCTTTAGAAGATAGATGGAGAAGATATTTTTATCAGCAGCAAATGGATTTAAATATTTCTTCAATATCCGTTTTTGATCCTAACCAATATAGCCTAGCATTAGTTAGAAGATTTGATAAATCTGTAGATTTATTTGAAGAATATATCCAAAATGGAACAATTGTAAGTTGTTATAAAAATGGATTTGGAATGCAGGACGAAACCAATATCGTTCCGGATAAGGAGAAAATATCAGAATTGATTGCAAAAAAGCATGAAGACCATTTGTTTGATTTTGATGTAAATAAAAACCGTTTGCAGCGAATTATTGATTTGTGCAATAAAAAAGGAATCGACGTATTTTTAATAGAAATGCCCGTTTATAAAACCTATTATAGCTTGTTGGACACCACTAAAAAGGAAAAAATAAATGCAACCCTATCTAAGTTAGAAGAAAAAAATAAAGGTGTTCATTATTTTGATTTCAGTCAGGAAGAAAGTTTTATTGATTCAGATTTCCGTGATGCCGACCATTTAACTAATGAAGGCGCCGAAAAATTCAGTAAAATTTTAAATGCTATTTTACAAAAAAAAGTGAGATGAAGTTTAAACCGTTTTTTGAACCACTTCGAAAATTTGGTTTTGATCACACTTTAATGTTTTGGAAGGATACTTCAATAGCAATGCATAATCGTGTGTTGCCATTAATATGGTATTTCCGTTCTTGTTTATTTCGCGCAGCACTTCCATTACCTCTACACTTGTTTGCGGATCCAGGTTTCCGGTTGGCTCGTCTGCTAATATCAGCTCAGGATCGTTTAAAAGGGCCCTTGCAATAGCTATACGTTGTTGTTCTCCTCCCGAAAGTTGGTACGGATATTTAAAGGCTTTGGTCTTCATGTCTACTTTGTCGAGCACTTCGTTGATTTTACTTTCCATTGCGGCTTTATCTTTCCAGCCAGTGGCGGTAAGCACAAAACGGAGGTTGTCACTTACTGTGCGGTCGTTCAAAAGTTTAAAATCCTGAAAGACCACGCCAAGTTTTCTTCTTAAAAAAGGGATGTCTTTTTCTTTCAGCGTTGCCAAATTGTAACCCACAATATGACCTTCGCCTTTTTGAAGTGGGAGATCTCCATAAAGAGTTTTCATAAAACTACTTTTTCCGGTTCCTGTTTTCCCAATAAGATATACAAATTCGCCTTTTTCCACAGAAACGGAAACATCTGAAAGCACGAGATTTTCACCTTGAAAAATAGAGGCGTTTTCTAATTGAAGAACAGCTTGGTCCATAAAATAATTTATTTTTTAGCAAATGTAACGCAAAGCAAAGGGAAACAAAAATGTGATTTATTATTTAGATGAAAATAATATCATTTAAAGATCCTATCATATTTTTTGGGAGGTTGCGGCTCGCATTCTCGGCTTGATATATTGGGGTCAATAGCTAATTTTATTTTCCCAGTTGCATTGGGTTTTAAATGTGTGTTTGGTTTTAATACTATTGCATTTCGCGCTTTAAAATCTACAGATGCATCTTCTCGAAATGATTGGTTTTGAATTGTAATATTGTGCTGTGTACGTTCTATTTTAAAATCGAACCTATAAAAGTCCCTATCCTCTATGACAATGTTTCCGTTTAAGTCTTTCATATCATTCGCCATTTTTACGGCTTTGTAAGCATCCAGCCTTCCGGCCCCCAGCATTCCTTTAAAAGGAATGTTTCCATTTAAATTTTCAACATCTTCAGAAGTCAATTTCAAAATGGTTTCTATTTCGTAGGAAGAAAGACAATAATTTACAGACCACATAAGGCCAATAGTGCCAGTAACATACGGGGCTGAGCTAGATGAAGCGCCACCAAATTTTACATCTTTTCCACACGTTTCACCCCCTAATAAATATGAATGCTGAGGTGCAAGAAGGTCCACTGCAGTGTTTACTTGCACCCCTTTTTGTGGAGGTGTTGGTGTCAATACTCCAGCCTCATTTATTGTAAAATACCCACTTCGTCTATCAACTAGCTCATGGGTATAATTAATATTGTCTTTGCTAAAAAAACTATCTTCAACAAAAGAATACTCTGAAAATACTCCAGAAACAGAGATAACTTTATCAAATGATGCCGGATACATTTGGTCCCCAATAGAAGTTTTATCACGATTGCAATCTATACCATTACCTGCGGCAGCTACTATTATAATACCATCTTCGTAATATTCACTAATTCGTTTGTTAATAGCATCTTTTTGCGCACCCATGCCCACACATTGCCCAACTTGTGTTTATCACTTTTGCACCGGCATCAACCAGATCTTCAATAAACTTAAAGGACCCATAGCGGGTGCTTATACCTTTACATTCACTACAGATACCTGGTCTGCCATAAGCATTGTCCATTCTTGCAAAAGCGATAGCAGCTACATTGGTTCCGTGGAAGCAATCACTAACTCTTGCTGGATTGTCAGGATGTAAATCTTTTATTAATTTCCCCTTCATATCTGCATTCAAAGTGTCTATCCGCGAATCTGAAATACCAATAATAACTTTTTTATCCCCCTTGGTAATACTCCAGGCCCCAGGAGCATTTATAATATCCAAATCTCGGCTTGAATATGTGTTGCCTAAATTCTTCACAGGGCTTGTATTTCCATAATCATTGGGATAATATGGATTGGGAGCAGGAAAAAATTCTAGAACACGCGTATATTTTTTTGGATATTTTTCCTGAAGTTCCTTTAAAAGATTTTTATTATCCGTTGAAACATGGTACACATTTTTGAATAATTCTTTATCCGTATTGGGGTATGCTATATTAAAAGTTGAGATCTTATATTTTTCATAAATAGATGTTTCTGTGTAATCATACTTGCTGATCACCAAAAAAAAGCCAGTATTTTCCTGTTTTATTTTTAAGGAAGATACGTCAGCAATATTCACATAAAAATGAAAATTTTGCGTTTCATTTTCTTGTGAAATACAATGGTTAAAAGTAAATAGCGAAAAAATTATTAAAATTTTTAACTTCATCTTTCTGTTTTTTCAAGGTGCTTAAATTTGCTTTTTAACTCCTCAATTTCCTTTTGCTGCTGAAGCGTGTAAAGTGTCAATTCTTCAACTTTTTGTAGTAAAATTAAATTCATTTCTTTCAAAGAAATTCCTTCAGCTTGCATTGTCTCTGCAGAAGGAACGTTGGGCAAATGATTGTTTTCTTTTAAAAAAAACTCCAATTCTTCCAAAGAAATCAATTTATATTCAGGCATCATTTCCGAAAAGCCGTTAAAATAGTTTTCAAAAACATAATCAGGAGCCACAGCTCCATCCAAATCTACCAAAACTTCTTGTGTGTGGATTTTTCCCTTTACCGTCAAAAGCTCGTCAGGAACGGTTGTGCCAATCCCTATTTTACCATTTTTTTCGGTAAGATTTAAATAAGGACTGCGTTGTGCAGTTGCGGAAAGTGAAAATAATATGATGGAGAAAATTAATAATCTGTTCATAACAATGCTTTTAGGATTTGTGAAGTTTTAAAAATACAGTATTTTTTTAAAGCTTCTCCCCTAATGTTAAATTCTATTGA
>CAWDWC010000012.1:0-232770 GCA_963805885.1 uncultured Flavobacteriaceae bacterium | reverse complement strand
AGAGGTATATACTTATTCAGCTTTTTAGGCGTTATAACTCATAGAAAATTCACTAAAAAACCATTCGTTAATTAAACCTTAAAAATTTACAGTATCGCCAAAAGCTACATTTAAAGTTAAATATCTTTACGCCACAAAAACTGTAAATAATGATAAAGAATTTTCTTGTTTTTTCACTTTTTCTATCTCTTTCATTTTCATCTTTTTCGCAGCAAACTGCAGCCTATACAAACGACCTCGCTGAATTCAACCAAGCTTTGGAACTCTACAATAATGGTCAATATCTAGCTGCGCAAAGTCTTTTCGACAAAATAAAAAATAGCAGCGATGATGAAACTGTACAAAGCGATTGCGCCTATTATATTGCAAATGCGGCAGTTAGGTTGAACCAGCAAAACGCGGATCAGTTGATGGAGGAATTTGTAGAAAAATATCCCACTAGTTTAAAGCGAAATTCAGCTTATATAGACGTTGCAAATTTTTATTTCGAAAACGGAAAATATTCACATGCCCAAAAATGGTACGACAAGGTTGATGCTGGAAGTTTAAGCCGAAGCGAACAGGAACGTTTCAATTTCAATAATGGCTACGTCTATTTTAAGGCGAAACGATATGACGATGCCAAAAGCTATTTCAATAAAGTTTCTACTTCGCAAAAATACGGGTCGCAAGCGAAGTATTATTTAGGTTTCATTGCTTACGAAGGCGATGATTATGAGGAAGCCAACAAAAACTTTGAGGAAGTAAAAGGTGAGGAACGCTATTCCGAAGATCTTTCCTATTACCAGGCCGATATGAACTTTAAGCTGGGCAACTTCGAAAAGGCTATCGATATGGGAAAGGAGCAGTTTGATAAATCCAACCCACAGGAAAAAAGCCAGCTTTCAAAAATCATTGGTGAAAGCTATTTCAACCTTGGCAAATATGCTGAAGCAATTCCATATTTGAAAGAATATAAAGGAATGCGCGGCAAGTGGAACAATACCGATTATTACCAATTGGGCTACGCATATTACAAACAAGGCGATTACGAAAGCGCCATCGGCGAGTTCAACAAAATTGTAGATGGAAAAAACGCCGTCGCCCAAAATGCCTACTACCATTTGGCGGAAAGTTATTTGAAACTCGACAAAAAACAGGAAGCTTTGAACGCTTTTAAAAATGCTTCAGAAATGGATTTCAGCGCCGAAATTCAAGAAGATGCTTATTTAAATTATGCGAAATTGAGTTATGAAATTGGAAACAGCTACAAAAGCACACCGCAGGTTTTGCTGTCGTTTATTGAAAAATACCCGAACAACGCAAATAACGAAGAGCTGAAAAGATTGTTGATAGACAGTTACATCACTTCAAAAAATTATAAGGAAGCTTTGGATTTGTTGGAAAACAACAAAAATTTTGCAGACCAGGCTGCCTATCAAAAAGTAGCTTTTTACAGAGGAATTGAACTTTACAACGAAGCAAATTACAATGAAGCAATTACATTTTTCGACAAAAGCCTTAAATATCCGGAAAGCCAGAATTTCACCGCACGTGCAACCTATTGGAAAGCCGAAAGCGATTACCAACTTTCAAATTTTGAAAAATCGTTGGCAGGTTACAATAAATTTCAGCAGATGCCGGGCGCGCAGACTACATCGGAGTATAAAAATTTGAAGTATAATATGGCTTACACCCAATTCAAATTGAAAAATTATAGTGATGCTATTGCCAATTTCAAAAGCTACGCTGGTTCATCTTCCGCTGAAAATGCACGCAAAAAAGATGCTTTATTGCGTTTGGGCGATAGCTATTTTGTGACAAGCCAATATTGGCCAGCGATGGAAAACTACAATGCAGCAATTGATATGGGCGGCGATAATGATTATGCGCAATTTCAAAAAGCTATCAGCTACGGTTTTGTAGATAGAAGCGATAAAAAAGTTGAGGAACTTATAACTTTCATAAAAAAATATCCAAAATCTGTATACCGTGACGATGCTTTATATGAATTGGGGAATACATACGTGGCGCAAAACAAAACAAATGAAGCAATTTCGGCTTACGACCAATTGGTTCGCGATATTCCAAATAGCAGTTTCGTTTCAAAAGCACTGTTGAAAAAAGCGTTGATTTATGACAACACTGGAAAAAGCAACGATGCGTTGGCAATTTTCAAACGGGTTGCGAAGGACTTTCCCTCCACACCCGAAGCTTTACAGGCTGTTTCTTCAGCAAAAATTATTTATATAGATCAAGGCAATGTTGACGAATATGCACGCTGGGTAAAAACCTTGGATTATGTGCAAGTGGGCGATACCGAACTGGATGATGCTACTTATCTGGCAGCAGAGCAACCGTATTTGGAGAACAATCAAAACCAAGCGCAAAGCCGTTTTGAAGGGTATCTGAAGCAATTCCCAAACGGACAGCATGCCTTAAATGCGCATTTCTATTTGGGCCAAATTTACTTTGCTAACGAAAAAAACGAGCAAGCCATTCCACATTTTGAATATGTTGTGAATCGCGAACGCAGTGAATTTACAGAGCAAGCATTGGCACGAGTTTCAGAATTGTATTTGGGCAAAGAGGATTATCGAAACGCTTTAAAATATTTAACGCGTTTGGAAGCCGAAGCAGATTTTCCGCAGAATATCATCTTCGCGCAGACCAACAGTATGAAGGCTTCGTATGAATTGAAACAATACGCCGAAGCTGTAAATTATGCCGAAAAGGTGCTTCAGAATTCAAAAATTGATAACTCAATTAAGAGTGATGCACAAGTAATAATCGCTCGTTCTGCGATGAAAACGAACAATGAAGCAAAAGCGAAAACTGCTTATGCCGAAGTACAGAAAATTGCAACTGGTCAACTTGCCGCCGAAGCACTTTATTACGATGCCTATTTCAAAAATAAGGAAGGAAATTTTGAAAGTTCAAATGCTTCCGTACAGAAATTGGCAAAGGATTATTCCGGTTATAAATTATACGGTGCAAAAGGTTTGGTGCTGATGGCTAAGAATTTTTACGCCTTAAAAGATGCATACCAAGCAACCTACATATTGGAAAGTGTAACGAAAAATTTCACCGATTTTCCCGAAGTAGTTGAAGAAGCAAAAGCGGAACTCGCCGTAATCAAAAACGCAGAAGCAAAAACTAATTCTTCCGTTGAAACAGGCGGAAACTAAGCAATTATTTTAAAACGATATTACTATAAATATGTCAAAGAAACGCATAGTATTATTTTCATTCGCAACAATTTTATTGTTCAATTTCTCGATGTTTTCGCAGGAAAAAGAACTCGACCCAGAGGTTGTAAATATTGTAAAGCCATATACGCCTACAATTTCGGATGCCTTTAAAGTGAAGGAAACTCCAGAGTTGAACGATTCCATTTCCACCACAAAAAAGGAGGTGAAATACAGTATTTTTTCAGTTCCTGTGGCTTCAACTTTTACCCCGGCAAAAGGGAAGGCTACAACGGTTGAAAAGTCAAAGCCTATAAAATTATACGATAATTATGCAACGCTCGGTTTTGGAAATTACACTTCTATTTTAGGCGAATTCTACAGCAATTTCGAATTAAGCCGCACCGATAATGCTGGTTTTTTCTTTCGCCATAATTCTTCACAGGGAGATATAAAAGATGTGAAATTGGACAATAAATATTACGACACTAGCCTTGACGCGAATTATACCAGCCGTCAAAAAGACGCGACTTATAGGTTGGACGCAGGAGTGGAACACCAAATTTACAACTGGTACGGCTTACCCGAAGATTATGTAACCTATCCTGAAAGTGTGATTGCGGATATTGATCCGTTGCAAATGTATTTCAGTGGTTATGCGGGTGGAAGTATAACTTTGGATGATTCGTTTTTTGAAAGAGCTGCTGTGAATATTCGCTATTTGGGTGATGCGTTTTCTTCTTCGGAATTTAATGCTACTTTGAAGCCTGAGTTTTCGTTTCCGTTGGAAAATTTGACTTTTAAAATTGATGGTGATATTGACTATTTAAGCGGAAGTTTTGATAGAAATTATACAAATACTTCCGATATAAAATACAGCTATTTGAATGCAGGTTTGGCTCCGTCCATTACTTTTGTAAATGACGATCTCAGTGTTTCGTTGGGGGTTGCGGGTTATGTGAGTTTGGATTCGGAAAACAGCGACACAGAATTTTCATTATACCCAAGATTGAATGCTTCGTATCGTTTGCTGGACGAAACCGTGATTGTTTACGGTGGGGCAGAAGGCGGTCTTCAGCAGAATTCCTATTATAATTTAAAGGAAGAAAATCCATTTGTTTCTCCAACATTATATATTGCACCAACCAAAAAACTCTACGAAGGTTTTGGAGGAATTAAAGGAAAGATTTCTAATTCAGTGGCTTATAACGTTCGGGCTTCCTACGGAAAAGATGAAAACCGTGCGCTTTTTCAAATGAATCCTTTAAAAATTTACAACGCAACTTTTGAAGGATACGAATACGGAAATTCTTTCAATGTAGTTTATGACGATTTAAATACACTTGCTTTTTTCGCAGAGTTGAAAGTGGAGGTTTCAAATACATTCTCATTGGGAATAAACGGAACCTATAATAGTTACAGCACAGATTTGCAAAGTGAAGCGTGGAACTTGCCCGATTTAAAGGCTTCAGTATTTTCAAATTTCAACATAACCGAAAAACTATACGGGGGTGCTTCCTTGTTTTATGTGGGTGAACGTAAGGATTTGGTTTACAATAATGATCCCTTCGGAAACTCCATCAATCAAGAGGTAACTTTAGATGGTTACGTAGATGCTAACTTAAGTTTTGGATATAGATTTACGGATAGACTTTCGGTTTTTGTAAAAGGAAGTAATCTTTTCAGTAATAACTACGAAAAATGGCTGAATTATCCTGTTCAGGGAATTCAGGGATTAGCTGGAGTTACCTATAAGTTTGATTGGTAACTTCCTAAAAAAAATATAATTTATGAAAACATCCGTCTTTAGCGGATGTTTTCTATTTTTACATTTCAACTAAACCGACTATGAAAAAATTACTCTTTCTTTTTTTAGCAATATCAATCTTTTCCTGCGCACCAGATAAACTTCCCGCAGATTTACTGATAAAAAACGCAACAATCTATACCGTTGATAATGATTTCAGCACTGCGAACGCGCTTGTTGTAAAAGATGGGAAAATCCTTGAAATAGGCTTAAAACCCGAACTGGAACTGAAATATAATATTAAAGAAATTTATGATGCAAAAGGCAATACCGTAGTCCCTGGTTTGATTGATGCACATGCCCATTTATACGGCCTTGGGCTGGGTCTGCAAAATGTAGATTTGGTGGGAACCACAAGTTTTGACGAGGTTTTGGAAAGTGTGGTGGCCTTTCAGGAAGAAAAAAATCTGCCTTATATCATTGGTCGTGGTTGGGACCAAAATGATTGGGAGAGACAAAAATTTTCCTACCAAAAAAGAATTGGATTCGTTATTTCCCGATACACCTGTTTCTTTACGTAGGATTGATGGCCACGCCATGTTGGTTAATTCCAAAGCATTGGAGTTGGCTGGAATTACTTCAAAAACAAAAGTTGCATGGGGTGAAATAGTTTTGGAAAATGGCGAACCAACAGGAATAATTATTGATATGCCAATGGGTTTAATAGGAAAAACCTTCCCAGAAATAACCTCGAATTTTCAATCCGAAGCACTTTTGGATGCCGAAAAAATCTGCTTTAAAATTCGGCTTAACTACTGTTGACGATGCTGGTTTGGATCAGAAATACTATTGAGTTGATTGATGCTCTTCAAAAAGAAGGAAAATTTAAATTGAGAATGTATGCTATGGTCAGCAATAGCTCTAGAAAATCGTGGATTATTATCTTGAAAATGGAATCTATAAAACAGATAGATTGAATGTCCGTTCCTTTAAAGTATATGCCGACGGCGCATTGGGTTCACGAGGTGCAGCTATGCGAGAACCTTATAGCGATATGCCAGGGCATTTTGGAGCGATGATTACCACAGCAGATAGTTTAGATTATTTAGCTGAAAAATTTGCAGCTTCCGAGTTTCAAATGAATACACACGCCATTGGCGATTCGGCTAACGTAGCAGTGCTGCGGGCCTATAAAAAAGCGTTGGAAGGTAAAACTGATAGACGCTGGAGAGTGGAACATGCGCAGATTATTTCGACACAGGATTTCGATTATTTTGATGATAACAACAATATCCTTCCTTCGGTGCAACCCACCCACGCAACCAGTGATATGTATTGGGCCGAAGATAGGGTAGGGCCAGACCGTATAAAGGGCGCATATGCGTTCAAAACTATGTTGGATAAGGCTGGTATAGTTGCTTTGGGAACCGATTTTCCCGTGGAACAAGTAAACCCGATGTATACTTTTTACGCCGCTGTTGCGAGAAAAGATTTAAAAAATTATCCTGAAAATGGTTTTCAAATGAAAGATGCTTTAACCCGTGAAGAAGCTTTGAAAGGAATGACTATTTGGGCTGCTTTCGCCAATTTTGAGGAAAATGAAAAAGGAAGTATTGAAGTTGGGAAATTTGCAGATTTTACTGTTCTTGATAAAGATATTATGAAAGTTGACGAAAATGAACTTCCAAATACAAAAGTGCTTGCAACCTTCATTAATGGTGAAAAAGTTTATGAAGCAGAGTAATGGAAGAAATTCTGAAACAACTTCCGCAGAAAGCAAAAGAGGCTGAAACCGAAAACAAAAAGTTTTTCGCGAAGCTGAAGAAAAAACCGCCAAAGCATCTGGACAGTTTGATGCAGGAACTGCACGAGGAAGAGTTCCAAAGAACAGATTGTTTGACGTGCGCCAATTGCTGCAAAACCACCGGCCCGCTTTTCACAGATAAAGACATAGAGCGGATTTCTAAACATTTCCGGATGAAACCGCAACAGTTTATTGAAACCTATTTGCGGATTGACGAAGATAAAGATTACGTTTTGCAAAGCGTTCCCTGCACTTTTTTGGGAGCCGATAATTATTGCAGTATTTACGACGTTCGCCCAAAAGCCTGTCGAGAATTTCCACATACAGATAGAAAGAAATTTCAGCAGATTTCAAATCTTACAATGAAGAATGTGCCATTTGCCCAGCCGCTTTCAATATTGTAGAAGAGATGAAACGTTTAATTAAGTAGCAGTATTCAGTCGCAGTATTCAGTCAAGTATCAGTAACTGAAACTGAGACTGCAACTTCTCTCAAGGGTAAAGCAAATACTTCTCCCGAATTTTCTGAAAACTTGCAAGCCCATCCTTCCAAGAATCCCGAATTTCTTCCGCAGATAAACCTTGTTCAATTTGTTGTTGCAATTTCTTCGTTCCGGCAAGTTTCACAAAAAACGAATTGAAAAAATCCTTCTTTTTTCCGTTGGCATTATAAGCATCAATCAACCATTCCAAATTGATTTTATTCAAACGCGGTTCCTTCCGAAGATCTTTTCCGTGGCATAGCTGCCCTTTGAATTTTGGGCTTTTTGCACCTTCGTTGGATTGTGGCGTATATTCAAAAGGATATTTTGAAGCAGGCAAACTAGGTGCGCCAAAAACCTGAAATTGCATATCCGTTCCGCGACCGGCATTATAAATGTTCCTTCAAAAAAACACAGGCTTGGATACAGATTTATGGCTTGATCGTTTGGCAAATTGGGCGATGGTTTTATGGGAAGTGAATACTGTGTTTCGATGCGTGTAATTTTTCATTTTAATAACAGTCAGCTCACATTTCACTTTATTCTTCAACCAGCCTTCGCCATTGAGCATTTGTGCATATTCGCCAATCGTCATTCCGTGAACCACAGGAACAGGGTGCATTCCAACAAAACTTTGGTTTTCGGGTTCCATAATTGGGCCGTCAATATAATGTCCGTTGGGGTTTGGGCTGTCCAAAACAATTACCGGAATTCCCGCTTCGGCGCAAGCTTCCATTACATAATGAAGTGTGGAAATATAGGTGTAAAACCGTGCGCCTACATCTTGAATATCAAAAACCACAACATCAATTCCCTTCAATATGCTTCTTTGCTGCAATGGCTTTTTATTATTTCCCGTAAAGTGAAATTAATGGCACGCCAGTTTTCGAATCAACACCATCCTTCACATGTTCGCCAGCATCTGGCTGTGCCACGGAATCCGTGTTCCGGCGCAAATACTTTTTTTACTGAAATATTTTTTGAAATTAAAAAATCGATAAGATGTTGCTTTTCATTTTCTAAAAATGAAGTCTGATTGGCAACAACGCCTACATTCTTACCTTTTAGCAATTCAGAATATAGTTGAAATTGCTCCGCACCAAGATGATTCGTTCGTCTTGAGTGTTAGCAGCTGCTTCTTGATTCTCTTTTCTCTCTTCACTTTGTTCTTTATTCTCCGAAGTGGTTTTACTTCCGCAGGAAAAAATAGTCAAAACAACCAATAAAACTGTATTTTTGAAAAAAGATAAAGCCATATAACTTCAGTGAATTTCGAATTTTTCATCGCCCGGCGCATCATTGCTTCCAAGGACTATAAAAGTAGTATTTCGGCACCGATAATAAAAATTGCAATCACTGCAATCGCGCTCGGTATTATTATGATGCTTATCTCCATCGCCACTGGCGTGGGACTTCAAAAAAAGATACGCGAAAAGGTTTCTGCTTTTAATGGCGACATAATTATCACGAATTTCGACACCAATTTTTCCAACGATTCCCAAAACCCTATTTCAAAGAATCAAGACTTTTATCCTGAATTCAAGAATATTAACGGTATAAAACATGTACAGGTTACGGCTTCAAAAGGTGGCGTTATCCGCACAGAAACCGATTTTGAGGGCGTAGTGGTAAAAGGCGTGGGAGGCGATTACGATTGGGAATATTTCAAAGATTATTTGGTTGAAGGAAAGCTGCCCGATTTTAAAGGCGACTTGAATGAAGATATTTTGATTTCAGAATATTTGGCAAATAGGCTGCATCTGAAACTTGGCGATAAAGTGACCACTTTTTTTCTAAATGATGAAGTTTCGAAAACACCACGTAGTCGTGGTTTTGACATTGTAGGCATTTACAATAGCGGGTTTCAGCAGTTTGATGAACAGTTTATAATTACTGACATCCGCCACATTCAACGATTGAACAAATGGGAAGACGACCAAATTGGCGCTTTTGAAGTTTTTGTGAACGATTTTGATGCTAATTATTCCCATCGGGAAAGAAGTTTATGACGAAATCAGGAAGCACGCTTGATACACAAACCATTCGTGAAAAGTATGCCTCCATTTTTGAATGGCTCGATCTTTTCGACTTCAATATTATTATGATTATTGGGATTATGATTTTGGTGGCAGGAATCAATATGATTACTGCACTTTTGGTTCTGATTTTAGAACGCACTCAAATGATTGGGATTTTAAAAGCCTTGGGAAGCAGCGATTGGAGCGTGCGCAAAGTATTTCTTTACAACGCAATGTATTTAATTGGCGTTGGTCTTTTTTGGGGAAATGTAATTGGAATTGGCCTGCTTTTGGTGCAGAAATATGGCAAGGTTTTCAAGCTCAATCCAGATACCTATTACGTAAATGAAGCACCTGTTTATTTAAGTTGGGATTATATTTTAATTTTGAATGGTGGAACTTTTCTACTTTGTCTTTTAATGCTTTTGATACCTTCTTTTATTATTTCAAAAATCTCTCCGGTAAAGGCAATTCGGTTTGAGTAATTATTGGGAAACCCAATGACTTTTGTACCTTTGCATTTCTAAAAATAACTATGGAATACGCAGAAAATATATTGGGAACCATTGGCAACACGCCAATGGTGAAAATCAACAAAATAATTGGGGATATCCCCGCTTTGGTACTTGCCAAATACGAAACTTTTAATCCTGGAAATTCGGTAAAAGACCGCATGGCCTTAACAATGATTGAAGATGCCGAAGCCGACGGAAGATTGAAACCTGGCGGAACAATTATCGAGGGAACTTCTGGAAATACTGGGATGGGTCTTGGCACTTGCCGCTATCGTGAAAGGCTACAAAATGGTCTGTGTTATAAGCGACAAGCAGAGTAAGGAAAAAATTGATATTCTTAAAGCTGTGGGAAGTAAAGTAGTGGTTTGCCCTACAAATGTTGCACCCGAAGATCCACGCAGTTATTATTCCACTTCAAAAAGACTGGCAGAGGAAACGCCCAATAGTTGGTATGTAAATCAATATGACAATCCAAGTAATACCAAAGCACATTACGAAAGCACTGGCCCAGAAATCTGGAAACAGACCGATGGAAAAGTAACGCATTTTGTGGTTGGTGTTGGTACAGGCGGAACAATTAGCGGCGTTGGAAAATATTTAAAAGAACAAAACCCAAACGTGAAAATATGGGGAATTGATACCTACGGAAGTGTTTTTAAAAAATACCACGAAACCGGGATTTTTGATGAAAATGAAATCTATCCTTACATTACTGAAGGAATTGGTGAGGATATTCTTCCAAAGAATGTGGATTTCAGTGTAATTGACGGTTTTGTGAAAGTGACCGATAAAGATGCTGCAATTTATACTCAAAAACTTGCGAAAATGGAAGGTTTCTTTTTGGGGAATTCTGCCGGAGCGGCGATAAAAGGTTTACTTCAACTGAAAGATAAATTCACAAAAGATGATGTGGTTGTTGTTCTTTTCCACGATCACGGAAGCCGTTATGTGGGAAAAATGTATAATGACGAATGGATGCGCGAACGAGGATTTGTGGAAGACGAAGTAAAAAATGCTTCCGATTTAATAAAGGAACATGCAGATAAACCACTTGATTACAGTAAAGACCGAAGAGCTTGTTGGGCACGCAATTGAGCGAATGAAAAAATACCACATCTCACAATTCCCGTGGAAGATACTACAGGTTTTGTGGGTGCTTTGGATGAAACCGATTTGCTTCGGAAATATCTGGAAAATAAAAATGTGGCAGATCTTCCTATAAAAGAGGTGATGCACAAACCTTTTCCAATTGTAAAGAAGAGCACGCCAATTGAAGAAATTTCAAAATTGATTCACAAAGAAAACAATGCTGTTTTGGTGGATTTGGGTGATGGAAGCTATAATATTATTACAAAGCACGATATTATTCGCGCACTGTAATTTTATCTGAGATTTAAAAATAATATCCCGCTTCATTTTAAATGGAGCGGGATTTTTGTTATTTTTAGGCTACTATGAAAAACGAAGCCAAAAAATTATTTCGATTTTTACGCACTAAAGCCAGTGCCAGCCAACACCAATGAAATTTTGGCATTGGAGCGCACAAAGCTTGCCAATGAACGCACGCTGCTTTCCTATATTCGCTCTTCGCTCTATCTCTTTTTGGGTGGAATTGCCATACTTGCAACTTAAGGATTTTAGAACATATACAATGGCTTGGTTACGTTGCCTTGTAGTTTGTGTCATTTTTTTGGCAGTTGGCATTTTTAGATATGTGCTTGCTTTCGCGAAGACTTTACAAATGGAACCGCATTCTATTTGTGGATAACACTTCGGATAAAGTCAGACAAAATCTGATAGATCAAGAAAAATTGCAAAAAGAAGAAGCCGTAGATCTAATTTTTTCATTATATTTATATTATCATTTTTTAAGACTCCCCCTAAATTTTATTTCTAAATGAAAGAGGATTTTCTGCACTATGTGTGGAAATTTCAGAAGTTTGATGTGTGCGAGTTTTTTACTACGAACAATGAAAAATCTCCACATTAGGAACCAAGGGAGCCACAATTTAAATTCAGGGCCAGATTTTTTTAATGCACAAATTGAACTGAAGGCCAGCTTTGGGCGGGCAATATTGAAATTCATATTAAATCTTCAGATTGGTATGCTCATGGACATGAAGACAGATGCTGCTTATGATAATGTGATCCTGCACGTTGTTTGGGAGCATGATGCTGAAATTTTAGAAATGACGGCAGTCAGTAATTCCCACATTTGTTGTGAAAAAGCACATTCCAAAGACTACTTTGGAACAATATCAAAAACTATTTTCAAAAGAAAAAAAATGGATCAATTGTGAAAATGATTTTGATGCCGTTGATGATTTTACTGTTGAAAATTGGCTGGAACGTCTTTATTTTGAAAGGCTTCAAAAGAAGGAATCCATACTTTTGAAGGAATTGAAAAATTCCCAAAACCACTGGGAAAGTTTACTTTTTAGAATGCTTTGTAAAAATTTTGGATTAAAAGTAAACGGTGATTCCTTTTTCAGCATTGCCAAATCTGTAGATTTTTCAGTAGTAAAAAAATGCAGTCAAGAACGGCAGGATTTGGAAGCATTGTTGATGGGGCAAGCTGGTTTGTTGGAAGGGGAAAAGGAAGATTGGTATTTCAAAACCTTGAAAACCAATTATGAGTTATTTAAAGCATAAATTTGGTTTGAATAATGAAAACGTAATTGCCCCAAAATTTTTTCGGTTGCGACCACCAAATTTTCCTTCGGTTCGGCTTGGCACAATTTGCCATGCTTTATTATGAGCGAGACCAATTTATTTTCACAAGTAATAGCTGGCAGGATGCATTACGGATTTTTATGAACTTTTCAATGTTTGCGGAAGCGATTATTGGGATACAGCATTACAACTTCGGGATTTCTTCATTGGAACGAAAAAAGCGCATAACCAAAAGCTTTGTGGACCTTTTGGTTATTAATACCATTATTCCTTTAAAATTCTGCTATGCCAGTGCAACAGGGACAGGGATGTTTCCGAGGAAATACTTGAAGCTGGCTTCAGAGATTTCTTCTGAAGAAAATACGATTGTAAAGAAATTTAATTCGCTAAAACATATTTCAAAAAACGCATATCAAAGCCAAGCATTGCTTCAACTAAAAAATGAGTATTGCGATAAAAACAGATGTTTGCATTGTGCGGTCGGAAATTCAATAATTGGTTCAGAAAATGAAAATAATAAAGACCAATATAATTCAAAACTGATTTTTATCTACTTAGTTTCTTACAATTTAAACCTAAAAAGTGTAATTTGCAGATATGTTGCAAGCTATATATTCATTACGCCATTATTTGAAAAACGTGGGTTTTATGTGTCCTCCCGTTTAGCGGATAGATTGGGTATGCGTGCCAAAAGTGTTCGCCTATTTTTTATTTATGTTTCCTTTGCCACCTTTGGCGTTGGTTTTGCGATTTATCTTACGACTGGCTTTTTTGTTAAAGCTGAAAGATCTTGTAAATACAAAACGAACCTCTGTTTTTGATTTATGAAGCAATTCTTCAAGTTCCAAAATAACGGTTGCACTTTTGCTTTTGCTTGTGGTGTTTATGTGCTGGGGTACTGTGGCTTTCGCTTTTTTTCTGAATACAGTTGGATTGATGCTTTTTATATGACGGTGATTACCGTTACCACTGTTAGGTTATGGTGAAGTGATGCCATTGAGTCCTAATCCGAAAAAATTTTTGTTTCGCTTCTCATCATTTCCAGTATCTTTATAGTTGGTTATGCCATTTCGGTAATCACAGAATATATTTTAAGCAAAAACATAGGAATTTTAAGACAGAAAAAAGTGCAGAAAAAATTAGAATCTATGCATGATCACATTATAGTTTGCGGTTTTGGTAGAAACGGAAAACAAGCTGTTCAGAAATTACTGGCATACAAACGTCCGTTTGTAATTATTGAAAAGGATGAAGAAGTTATCGATCGTTTTTCAGACGATAATACGTTGTTTATTTTGGGCAATGCCATTGAAGATGAAACTCTTATGAAGGCGGGTATAGAAAAAGCTTCCACATTAATTTGTGCCACGCCAAGCGATGCCGACAATCTTTTTATTGTCCTTTCTGCGCGGCAAATGAATAAAAACCTTAAAATAATAAGCCGCGCTAGTGAAGAAACCAGTTACAAAAAACTGAAACTTGCATGGAGCGGATAACGTAATTATGCCAGATAAAATTGGCGGCGATCATATGGCTTCTATTGGTTGTGGTTCCTGATCTTGTTGAGTTTTTGGATAATCTGACCGTTTCCGGACATGGAAGACAGTATTAATGTAGAACAAATTCCTTTTGAAAAAATGTGCCCACATGGAAAGGAGCAGGCAATACAAGATCTGGATGTACGTAAAAAAACAGGTTGTTCCATAATTGGTTACCGTCTCCCAACATGGTGAATATATTGTAAATCCAGAACCTTCACTTATTCTTCAAAAAAATTCAAAACTGATATTGATTGGACGTCCTAATCAAATAGAAAACCTTAAAAAAGAATATGGGGTTTAAGGAAACGTTAACAAATTTCTGTTCAATTTCTTTGAAATTGTAACTTTTTTTAAGCATCTTGCTTCGTTTTAATTAAAAAAACGTTTCATCTTAAAAATTCACTATGAAGAAATATCTTCTTTCACTATTTACACTCCTTTTTCTACCCTTTATTACTTTCGCTCAAGAGCAAAAAAGCTTTGGTGAAAAAATCAATGATGCATTTGCTGAGTATACAACCCCAATTGTCGATTTAATTTTTTATCCCGTAACGATATCTGGAAAAGAGATGCCAATCGTTATTATTCTTTTACTGTTGGGAGCCCTTTTTTTTACACTGTATTTCAATGGGGTTAACTTTAGATATATAAAAATTTGTATAAAAACCGCCGCTGGAAAATATGATAAATTAGATCACCATGTTCCTGCCGATCAGGAGATTGAAGTAAAGGATGGTAAAATTCTTGACACCGTCCAATTAACAGGAGAAGTTCCTGGAGAAGTTACCCACTTTCAGGCATTAACGGCATCATTGTCCGCAACTGTTGGACTTGGAAACATTGCTGGAGTTGCGGTTGCTATTGCCATTGGTGGTCCTGGAGCAACAATATGGATGATCGTAGCCGGACTATTAGGAATGGCTTCAAAGTTTACCGAATGTACTTTGGGTGTAAAATATAGAGAAGTAGACGAAAACGGAAAAACCTACGGCGGTCCCATGTATTATCTTGCAAGTGGTCTGAAAGAAATGGGAATGGCCGGCTTTGGTAAAGTACTGGCTATCTTTTTTGCTGTTATGTGTATTGGAGGATCCTTTGGCGGGGGGAATATGTTTCAATCCAATCAAGCAGCAGCGCAGTTAACACAATTAATGAATTGGGATGGACCAAATGCCGGTCTATATGTAGGTCTGGTTATGGCTCTTGTTGTTGGTTTGGTAATAATTGGAGGAATAAAGAGAATTGGATCAGTAACTGAAAAGATAGTTCCTTTTATGGCAATTATTTACGTAGGTGCTGGCTTAATAATTTTAGGAATTAACTACGATATGATTCCTTTTGCCGCCAATCAAATATGGGAAGGCGCTACAAATCCGAATGCCGCTTTTGGTGGTGTAGTTGGTGTATTGATTGTAGGATTTCAACGTGCAGCATTCTCCAATGAAGCTGGGGTTGGTTCTGCGGCAATTGCACACTCCGCTGTAAAAACCCGATACCCTGCCAGTGAAGGGCTTACCGCTTTATTGGGGCCTTTTGTAGATACGGTTATTATATGTACAATGACCGCTATTGTAATCATTATTACGAATGCAAAGCACAACTTGTTTACTTATGGAAATCTTGATGCGGCGAGTAACGTAATGCTCAATGCAACAAATCAACCAATAAACGGGGTTGATTTAACCTCTGTGGCTTTTGATTCTGCTATCCCAAATTTTTCAATCGTATTAACCATAGCCGTTATCTTATTTGCCATTTCCACGATGATTTCTTGGTCTTACTACGGACTTCAATCTTGGAAGTTTCTATTTGGAAAAGGAAAGGTTTCTGATACTACGTATAAGGTGTTATTTTTAATATTTTTGGTTGTGGGGGCCTCTTCAAGTTTGGGTGCAGTAATCGGTTTTTCCGATGCTATGATTTTTGCTATGGTTTTTCCCAATATTATTGGTTTGGTATTGCTTTCGCCTAAAGTGAAAAATGAATTGAGAAAATACCTGAACGCAATTAAAATAGATAAAATGGATGCTACCATTCATAAAGAAAGTAAAGAAGTGAAAGAAATTTAAAAGCAGTTTTGTAAATATAAAATCCCACTTAACGTTTAATAAAAATAGCGAAGTGGGATTTTACTTTTGCTGTTTTTATTATTTCACTTTTGTGCATTTATTTTTTTGTGGATGTTTTTGATAAAGACACTTTTGATATATTTTAAATAGTAAATTCTTTTAATACAAAAAATTTGGTTTTACTTCCTGTGTTAAATTACTCCGACTAGTGGGCTATATGGAAGGTTTTATAGCGGAGTATGGGGTTCAATAAAGTATCGACAAATTTCTTCATAAATTTTTAAAAATATAGTTTTTTTTTAGGATATTGCCTCGCTTTATTTTTAAAGCCTCAAACCTAAAAAACCCACTATGAGGAACTATCTTCTTTCGCTAATCGCATTTTTAATTCCATTCTTAAATATTGCACAAGAAACGACTCCTGAAATGGGAATTGATGAACAAATTAATCAGGCTTTTTTACCCGTTTCCAATTTTTTCTCTAGTGTCATTTTCTTTCAAATAGCTGGAATTCCGTTTATTCTTATATTGCTTGTTTTCAGTGCCACATTTTTTACATTATACTTTGGGTTTCCTAATTTCAGATACTTTTGGCGGGCAATCCAAACTGTTCGAGGCAAATATGAGGATATAGAAAACCATGGAGCCAAAATTTTATACGGAGAAGGTGGAATTGCTCAGGGAGTTGATATGAATAAAGTTGCCGATTTTGAGGCGCACGTTGAGGCACTTAATGATGATTTAGCCATTGATGGTGATATTGTAGATACAATACGTGATGAAAGCTCTGACGGAGAAGTAAGTCATTTTCAAGCTTTAGCAACAGCAGTTTCTGGTACCGTAGGTAATGGAAATATAGCTGGAGTTGCTTTGGCAATTGCACTTGGAGGGCCAGGAGCAACTTTTTGGATGGTTGTGTGTGGACTCTTAGGAATGTCTACAAAATTTGTAGAATGTACCTTAGGAGTTCAATATCGTGATGTTGGTGCAGACGGTACAGTCTATGGAGGACCAATGTTTTATTTGAGCAAAGGACTCAAGGAAAAAGGCTTTGCAACCCTAGGTAAAATAGCTGCCGTTATTATTTGCTATATTTTGTATTGGTGGTTCTTTTGGCGGTGGTAATGCCGCACAATCCAATCAAGCAACAATTGTTTTGAAAGATTTGTTTAATCTTCAAAGTACCGCAGCGGGTTTTTGGATTGGCGTATTGCTTGCAATTTTGGTTGGTATCATTATAATTGGAGGTATAAAAAGGATTGCGCAAGTAACCGAAAAGGTAGTTCCCTTTATGGCGATTTTTTATATAATTGCTTGTTTGTATATAATTTTCAGCAATTATACCTTAATTGATGATGCTATAAGCTTAATTATTTCCGAAGCATTTAGCCCCACTGCAATAGGAGTAGGTACCTTAATTGGTGTGCTATTGGTTGGTTTTAAAAGAGCAGCATTCTCCAATGAAGCTGGTGCAGGTTCGGCATCAATTGCACACTCTGCCGTTCGTACAAAATATTCTGCAAGTGAAGGTTTGGTAGCGCTCTTAGAGCCTTTTATTGATACAGTAGTTATATGTACAATGACCGCTTTGGTCATTATCATTTTTAATATGGGAGGATATTTTGAATATGGAGACGTAACGGGTCACGGTGTTGCGATTATTGACGGTGTCTCTTATGAAGGTTCCGGAATTACCGCTCAAGCATTTCACGCATTTATCCCATATTCCAATATATTCTTGACAATTGCTGTATTCCTTTTTGCCGTATCAACAATGATATCTTGGTCGTATTATGGGCTACAGTCTTGGAAATATCTATTCGGAAGAGGTAAAACCATGGATTTAGTTTATAAAGTTCTTTTTTGTATCTTTATTATCATTGGTGCCGCCGCAAATATGAAATCTATTTGGGACTTTTCGGATGCAATGATTTTTGCAATGATTTTCCCTAATATGATTGGGTTGTTCTTCCTTTTCCCAGTAGTTAAAAAACAATTAAACAGATATTTGGCCGCCATTAAAATGAAAAAGGAAGCTTTATCGGATTAAACTACTTCAAAATGAATATAAAATCCCACTTCACGTTCAATAGACAACAACGAAGTGGGATTTTGCTTTTGTTACTTCTTATCATTTCATTATTGTGTATTTATTGGTTTGTAGATTTTTCGGAAGAAAATATTTTTGATACTTCTTCTACTGAAATTGTTTCTATCCAACAGGAATTGGATTCTCTTCGCCTTGTTGAAATTGAAAACAGGAAACCTAAAAAATATCCTTTCAACCCCAATTTTATTACTGATTATAAAGGATATACCTTGGAATGTCCAATGAAGAAATTGACCGTTTGCTTCAATATCGAAAGGAAGGACAAATGGATTAATTCCGTAGCCGATTTTAAAAAAGTAACCGGCAGTTTCAGATTCTTTGTTGAATGAATTGAGTCCATTTTTCAAATTTCCAGAATGGGTTACAAATCCAAAACCCAAGAATGTTCAAAAATTATAAAAGTGAAAAAGGTTTTACGGAAAAACCCTTTGCTCAAAAAACTGATCTCAATAAAGCCACTCGAGGAACAACTTGCAACAAATAAGTGGAATAGGCGAAGCATTAGCAAACGAATCATTTCCTATAGGGAAAAGTTGGGTGGTTTTTCTAGATGATATTCAATTGTATGAAGTTTATGGCTTAGAACCTGCAGTTGTTCAGCGAACCCTAAATCTTTTCACGGTAAAAACGCCAAAAGAACTATATCAAAAATTAATGTTAATAAAGCGTCCGCTTCAGATATTTCAACCATTCCAGGCATCTCTTTTGAAATGGCAAAGAAAATCTGGGAATACCGAAGACTTCGTGAAAAAATATACCAGCATTCAGGAACTCGACAAAATTGAAGGAATGACCGAAAGAAAATTACAGCTAATTCAATTATATTTGTCCGTTGAATAAATAAAACAATTTGCCAAAAGGCTTATAAATATTAGTATTCAGAGCCGCATGAATAATATGTATTTTACAGAGGAACACGAATTTTTCAGAAAGAGTTTTCAGGATTTTCTTCAAAAAGAAGTAGTGCCACATATTGAAAAGTGGGAAAAAACAGGACATATTGAACGTTTTATCTGGGAAAAATTTGGCGAAATGGGCTATTTCGGAATTTATCAGCCTGAAGAATATGGCGGATTAAACCTCGACCTTTTTTATACTGTGATTTTTCTGGAAGAACTTCAAAAAATAAATAGTGGTGGTTTTGCCGCAGCAATGTGGGCCCATGCTTATTTAGCAATGACTCATCTTAAAGAAAGAAGCCAACCACGAACAAAAAGAAAAATATTTAGCCCCAAGTATTACAGGTGAAAAAATAGGCTGTCTTTGTATTACCGAACCTTTTGGGGGAAGTGATGTTTCCGGAATGCGAAGTACGGCAGTAAAAAAAGGCGACCATTACATTTTAAATGGTTCCAAAACATTTATTACCAATGGAGTTTATAGCGATTATTTAATTGTTGCTGCCAAAACTTCTCCCGAATTGGGAAACAAAGGGTATCAGTATTTTTGTTGTGGATAGAGATGCAAAAGGTGTTTCTGCAACCAAATTGGATAAACTTGGTGGCGTGCCAGTGATACTGGAGAAATAGCTTTTGATAATGTTAAAATTCCTGTCGAAAATTTAATGGGCGAGGAGAATAAAGGATTTCCATATATTATGCAACATTTTGCTTTGGAACGGTTTATTATGGGAATAAATGCCCATGCACGAAGTGAATTTGCATTGGAATATACCATTCAATATATGAAAGATCGTTTTGCTTTTGGAAAAAGCATTTCAAATTTCAAGCTTTGCGTCACCGAGTTGCACAGATTGCAAGTGAAATTGAAATTTGTAAAACGTTTAATTATGTTACTGCAAAACGTTTGAACGATGGTGAATATGTAGTGAAGGAAGCCACGATGAGCAAACTAATTTCCACCAAAGTTGCTGATGAAGTAATGACCGAATGTTTGCAATTTTTGGGAGGTTATGGTTATATGGAAGATTATCCATTGGCGCGATTGTTGCGGGATAGTAGACTAGGGCCTATTGGCGGTGGAACTTCTGAAATTTTGAGAGAGATTATTGCTAAAATGGTCATAGAAGGAAAAGAGTATAAGCCTGCAACATAAATTTGTTTGACTGTTTTGGCAAAAATTCATTTTAATTATTGCCAAAATGGTTATAGAAGGAAAAGAGTATAAGCCAGCAACATAATATTTTCTTTATTATTAAACCTAAAAACTGGATATGAAGCATTTCACTTTAAAAAATTTTTTCGCATTATTTATTTTTTTCATTGGCGCAACAACTTTTGCCCAAACAGAACTGAAAGGAAAGGTCGCCGATTTTTTAACCTTTCAACCCATTGAAAGTGCCAGTGTTTATATTGAAAATACAACTATCGGTTCCATAACCAATGCCGATGGTAATTTTGTTTTGAAAGTGCCCGCAGGAGCATTTGAATGATACTTTGGTTATTTCTTCCATTGGCTACAAAAGCTTTAAAGTTGTTATAAATGAATTTGAAAATGGTTCCGATATATTTTTGGAAGAAGACGTGGCTTCCTTGGATGAAGTTGTTATAGTTGCAGATCCACGACCGACAACCGGAAATGGCATTGTACAGAAGGCAATTGAAAAACTACCTAAAAACTTACCTGAAGCAGCCCTATCTGCAAAAAGGATTTTTACGCCACAAAGAGCGCAACAAAAAAGAATACAAATGGCTTATTGAAAGTGCCATCACTTTATATGACTCCAGTTATGCTTCCGGTGCAAAAAACAATCTGAAAATAAATGTGGATGAAACCCGAAAAAGCTATGATTTAAGGGATATTGACAGCCTCTTTACATATTCGGCATATCTTAAAAGTATAGGATTCCAAAGCTGGAAATTTGAATAGGAACTCAATCAAAACTTCGTCTTTGATTGAAGCCATAAAATGGAATGACAGCCGTGTAAATGGATTGGAAAATCTCTTTAAAGGGAAGATCAATTTGGTTCGAAATTCAAATGTTACAGGCGCTTTATTGGGAAAAATATTTTAGAAAAGCAACAATTTGACTTCGATACTATTTTGGTTGATAACGGAAGAAAAATTTATAAAATCAAAATTTCAAAAGGCGCTGATTTTGTTGGGTTGAACACAGCAAATATTTATAACGAAGGTTTTGAGCCAAAAGGCTGGATTTATATTTATTATGACAATTATGCCATCAAAAAAGTGGAATATGAATTGGTTGCCGCTTCCGATGTTCAGAAAAAACGTAGTAAAAGCCTTTTTGATACTCAGACCATTCATAAACTTATAATGACTTATATGGAATATAATGGAAAATGTATCCTAACTACATTTATTACGAAACTCCAAAACTGGTAAACACAGGCGATAGATCTTCCGATAGAGTTAAAACCGAAGCAGAGCCTGGCTTTGATAAAGACGAGCAATATTACTACACCATTCAGGAAATATTGTTTAGCGATATAATTCAAGATCCTGAGCTTATTAAACAAGAACTACAGCAAAACGATTGGTCTGCAGATATTTTTTCAAGCAAACCATACAATGAAGCTTTTTGGAAAACCTATAACGTATTGTTGGAAAGTAAAGAAGAAGAAAAGCTTATTCAGGACTTAAGCAAACGGGCTTCTTTGTATAAAGAGTAAATTTATTCGTATAATTTTCATTATTCATTACGAATTATTCATTATTAATTATTAATTTTGCCGTCCTAAAGAAAGGAGGTGATGACACTATGTTAATTATACCAGTTAAAGACGGAGAAAATATCGACAGAGCGCTAAAACGTTTCAAGCGTAAATTTGATAGTACCGGAACAATGCGCCAGCTACGTTCTAGACAAGCTTTTATGAAGCCTTCTGTTAAGAAAAGAGCACAGATTCAAAAAGCTCAATACATTCAAAACTTAAGAGATCAGGAAGATATTTAATTGTATATCTTGATTTGGAATATAAAATAGAAATCCGTTGGAATTTTTTTCCAACGGATTTTTTTATTTCATAAATTTTACATACCAATAATAATTTCACTAAATTTAACTCATATCCAATATCTCTAAATGACAAATGTCCTTTCAAGCCTTTTATAGATTATCTCCAGCTTGAAAAAAAATATTCGCCACATACGGTGACCGCTTATTTGAAGGATTTGGAGGATTTTCAAAATTTTGCTTCGGAAGAATATCAATATGATGAAATTGTAAATGTGAATTATTCCATTGTTCGAAGCTGGATTGTTTCACTTGTAGATTCGGGTATTTCAAACCGGACGGTAAACCGAAAAATCTCTTCGCTAAAAACCTATTATAAATTTCTATTGAAAACGGGACAGATTGAAATAAATCCTTTGGCAAAACACAAAGCTTTAAAAACCTCAAAAAAAATTCAAGTCCCTTTTTCTGAAAAGGAAATAATGGAAACGTAATGGAATTGCTGCAGACTGAAAATAATTTTGAAGGTCTGCGCGACAGATTGATCGTGGAGCTATTTTATTCTACAGGAATACGAAGAGCGGAGCTTATCAATGTGAAGTTAAATGATGTTTCGTTTGCGCAAAAAACCATTAAGGTTTTGGGAAAAAGAAATAAAGAACGAATCATTCCTTTATTGCCTTCCGTTCTCAACAACTATTAATGAATGTATTTGCCATTTCGAGGACCAACTTGAAAATATTAAAGATGCCGATTATTTATTTCTTACCCAAAAAGGGGTTAAAATTTATGAAACACTTGTCTATAGGATTATAAATTCATACTTTAGTAAAGCTTCGGAGAAAGTAAAGAAAAGTCCGCATATTTTACGGCATTCTTTTGCAACACATCTTTTGAATGAAGGAGCAGATATAAATGCGGTGAAGGAATTACTTGGGTCATTCCAGTCTTGCCTCCACACAAGTTTATACACAAAATAGTATAGCGAAATTGAAAGAGGTTTATAAAAATTCACACCCGCGTAACTAAACCAAACCAAAAGAAACTTATGGCATAAAAATACATAGTATATTAACTTTTAAAATAATATAATATGAAGGTAAACGTGCAGACCCCTAATTTTGCTGCCAAGGATGAGTTATTGGTATTTGTTGAAAAGAAGTTGTCTAAACTCGAACAATTTTATGATAAAATAGTTTTTGCGGATGTGTTTTTGAAAGTCCAGAAAACCAGCGAAAAAGAAAACAAAATTGTTGAAATTTTGTTAAGTATTCCCGGTGATGATTTAATGGTAAAGAAAGAGGCTAAGACTTTTGAAGAAGCCACAGATGAAGGTGTAAAGACTCTTGAAAGACAACTAAAAAAAAGAAAACAAGAAAACAGAGCAAAAAGCATATTTATAATATTATTTTTTAGAAAAAGTTTTGTAGAAAAAATAATTTCTCTACATTTGCAGTCCGTTAGAAATAGCGGACTTTTTTATGGCTAAAAAATAGCCTTAAAAAGAGGTCAAAAAGCCGATGTAGCTCAGCTGGCTAGAGCAGCTGATTTGTAATCA
Organism: uncultured Flavobacteriaceae bacterium; assembly: GCA_963805885.1. Taxonomy (GTDB): domain Bacteria; phylum Bacteroidota; class Bacteroidia; order Flavobacteriales; family Flavobacteriaceae; genus Aequorivita. The sequence goes on along the minus strand of CAWDWC010000012.1, from coordinate 209,210 downwards.
GCAGGTCGTGGGTTCGAGTCCCTCTATCGGCTCTTTAAAATTTTGTGAAGACAGGGGTTTTGAAATTTTGAAATTTGGAATTTTTATTTTGAAATTTCAAAAAGGGGAGATACTCAAGCGGCCAACGAGGGCAGACTGTAAATCTGCTGACTACGTCTTCGCAGGTTCGAATCCTGCTCTCCCCACATTGAAAATGCCAATTTTCAAAAGACAAATTCCAAAAGAATTGGTTTAAAATTTGAAAGTTCTTAAATTGAAATATTGGAAAAACAAGGTTTCTTTTTTTGAGAATTTCAGAATTCAAAATTGCGGGAGTAGCTCAGTTGGTAGAGCGTCAGCCTTCCAAGCTGAATGTCGCCGGTTCGAACCCGGTCTCCCGCTCAAAAAAGTTAACAGTTATGTCGATATAACTTGAGATCTTAAAACGGTGAACCTTAAATCCATTAACGCCGGTGTAGCTCAGGGGTAGAGCGTTTCCTTGGTAAGGAAGAGGTCATGGGTTCAATTCCCATCATTGGCTCTAAAATTTAAAAAATACAATAGCATTACTAATATATAACTAAGATTAAAATAAATACAAAATGGCAAAAGCAACATTCGATCGTTCAAAACCACACTTAAATGTAGGTACAATTGGACACGTAGATCACGGTAAAACAACTTTAACAGCTGCAATTACTAAAGTAATGGCGGATGCTGGATATTCTGAAGCCCGTTCATTCGATCAGATTGACAACGCACCAGAAGAAAAAGAAAGAGGTATAACAATTAACTCTTCACACGTAGAGTACCAAACAGCTAACCGTCACTACGCACACGTTGACTGTCCTGGTCACGCGGATTACGTAAAAAACATGGTAACTGGTGCTGCCCAAATGGACGGTGCTATTCTTGTGGTTGCTGCTACAGACGGACCAATGCCACAAACTCGTGAGCACATCCTTCTTGGCCGCCAAGTAGGTATTCCACGTATCGTTGTATTTATGAATAAAGTAGATATGGTTGATGATGAGGAATTATTGGAATTAGTTGAGATGGAAATTCGTGACCTTCTTAACTTCTACGAATATGATGGTGATAATGGACCGGTTATCGCTGGTTCTGCTCTTGGAGCACTTAACGGTGAGCAAAAATGGGTTAGATACGGTTTTGCAATTGATGGAAGCTGTTGATAGCTTGGATTGAAGTGCCAACTCGTGATATTGACAAGCCATTCCTAATGCCTATTGAAGATGTATTCTCAATTACAGGTCGTGGTACTGTTGCAACTGGTCGTATTGAGACTGGTATCGCAAAAACTGGAGATCCTGTAGAAATCATCGGTATGGGTGCTGAAAAATTAAACTTCAACTATTACTGGTATCGAAATGTTCCGTCAAATCCTTGATAGAGGTGAAGCTGGAGATAACGCTGGTATCCTATTAAGAGGTATTGAAAAATCACAGATTTCTAGAGGTATGGTAATTACTAAGCCAGGATCTGTAACACCACACGCTAAATTTAAAGCTGAGGTTTATATCCTTAAAAAAGAAGAAGGTGGTCGTCACACTCCATTCCACAACAACTACCGTCCACAGTTCTACGTTCGTACAACTGACGTAACTGGAACAATTATGCTTCCTGATGGTGTTGAAATGGTAATGCCTGGTGATAACTTAACAATTCATGTTGAATTACTTCAGTCAATTGCAATGAACGTAGGTCTTCGTTTCGCTATCCGTGAAGGTGGACGTACTGTAGGTGCAGGTCAGGTAACTGAAATTTTAGACTAATTATCATATAATTGAAAGCACTGGGTGTCCCGAATTTCCTTCGGGATACCTTGGCTTTTATAGCGGGTTTAGCGTAGATGCAAGTAATGGTAGCTAACCCTAAGAAACGGGTTTAGCTCAGTTGGTAGAGCACTGGTCTCCAAAACCAGGTGTCGGGAGTTCGAGCCTCTCAACCCGTGCAAAATATAAATTTCTGAAATGTTTAGTATAAGCATGAAATACTTCAGAAATAACCAGAATTTAATACGGCTGAAAGATGACAAACTATATTACAGAATCGTATAAAGAACTTAAAAATCATGTTACCTGGCCTACTTGGGCAGAAGCGCAAAAACTTACCGTTATAGTTGCGGTATTTTCAGTCGTTTTGGCCTTGGCGGTTTGGGGAGTAGATACCGTATTCCACTGGGTGGTGGATCAATATTTTATCTGGATCAAGTCGTAAGAAATGACCGAAACAACAAGTACAAAAAAGTGGTATGTAGTCCGTTCAGTAAGTGGACAGGAAAACAAGATCAAATCGTATATCGAAACTGATATAAAAAGATTAGGTCTTGAGGATTATATTGATCAGGTACTAGTACCCACTGAAAAAGTAATACAGATTCGGAACGGAAAAAAAGTAAACAAAGAACGTGTTTACTTTCCTGGTTATATAATGATACAAGCAAATTTGGGTGGCGAAATTCCACACATCATTAAATCAATAAACGGAGTAATTGGCTTTTTAGGTGAAGCAAAAGGCGGAGACCCCGTGCCACTTAGACAATCTGAAGTTAATAGAATGTTAGGAAAGGTTGATGAGCTTTCGGTGAAAGATGATAACGTCAATATCCCTTTTACTATTGGCGAAACGGTAAAAGTAATAGACGGGCCATTCAATGGATTTAACGGAACGGTAGAAAAAATAAATGAAGAAAAACGCAAGCTTGAGGTAATGGTAAAAATCTTCGGAAGAAAAACACCATTAGAATTGAGTTATATGCAAGTAGAAAAAGTTTAATTGTTACGCTTAATAGGTTTTTTCAGAGGCTTCCACTTTTGAATGACCACATTAAAAATTAGAAATGGCAAAAGAAATCAGTAAAGTAGTTAAGTTGCAAGTTCGTGGAGGTGCTGCTAACCCATCACCACCAGTTGGACCTGCTCTTGGTGCTGCCGGTGTTAACATCATGGAGTTCTGTAAGCAATTCAATGCTAGAACCCAAGATAAGCAAGGTAAAGTATTGCCAGTAGCGATCACGGTATTTAAAGACAAATCTTTTGATTTTGTTATTAAAACCCCACCCGCTGCAGTACAAATACTTGAAGCTGCGAAAGCAAAAAAAGGCTCCGGTGAACCACACGCAAAAAAAGTAGCCACTATCTCTTGGGACCAAATTAAAACGATCGCGGAAGATAAAATGCCCGATCTTAATGCATTTACCGTAGAGTCTGCTATGAAAATGGTAGCTGGTACTGCACGTTCTATGGGAGTTAAAGTAAAAGGTGACGCACCTTTTTAATCTGAAAAAAGAAACTATAAAATGGCACGATTAACTAAAAAGCAAAAGGAAGCCAAACTTAAGGTAGAGGATAGAACCTATACCGTAGCTGAAGCTTCTGCTTTAATAAAAGAAATCACCAGCGTAAAGTTTGATGCTTCCGTTGACCTTGCAGTTCGTCTTAACGTGGATCCACGTAAAGCGAACCAAATGGTTAGAGGCGTTGTTACCCTTCCTCACGGAACAGGTAAAGACGTAAAAGTTTTGGCATTGGTAACTCCAGACAAGGAGGCCGAAGCCAAGGAAGCAGGAGCAGACTACGTAGGTCTTGATGAGTACCTCGATAAAATTAAAGGAGGATGGACAGATGTTGACGTAATTGTAACTATGCCAAGTGTGATGGGTAAATTAGGTCCCTTAGGACGTGTATTGGGTCCTCGTGGCCTTATGCCAAACCCAAAAACAGGTACAGTAACAATGGACGTTGCTAAAGCAGTTTCAGATGTAAAAGCTGGTAAAATTGACTTTAAAGTTGATAAAACTGGGATTGTACACGCAGCAATTGGGAAAGCATCTTTTGATGCCGAAAAAATTGCAGGAAACGCAAGAGAATTATTAACAACCCTCGTTAAATTGAAGCCTCAGGCGGCAAAAGGTATTTACATAAAAAGTATTTTTATGTCTAGCACAATGAGCCCTGGTGTTCAAATTGATACTAAAAGGTTTACTGAGCAGTAAAAACTGGAAATTATGACAAGAGAAGAAAAATCACAAGTAATTGAAACGTTAACTGCGCAGTTGTCTGATAATGCCAATATCTATTTGGCAGACATTTCAGGCCTTAATGCAGGGAATACTTCTAACCTTCGCCGTGCTTGTTTCAAAGCAGGCGTTCAGTTGGCAGTTGTTAAGAACACATTGCTTAAAAAAGCAATGGAGAGTTCAGATAAGGACTTTGGCGAATTAACAGGAATACTTAAAGGAAACACTTCTTTAATGTTTTCTGAAACTGGTAATGCACCAGCCAAAGTAATTAAAGAATTCAGAAAAAAATCTGATAAGCCCCTTTTGAAGGGAGCCTATATCCAAGAGTCAATTTACGTTGGCGACAATCAATTGGATAGTTTGGTTGACCTTAAATCTAAAGACGAACTTATTGGAGAAATTATCGGGTTGTTGCAATCGCCTGCTAAAAACGTTATTTCGGCACTTAAATAAGTGGTGGTAACACAATCGCAGGAATTGTTAAGACCTTATCCGAAAGAGAAGGATAAAATTTCAAATATTAGCACTAATTAATTTATATAAACACAATTATTTTTAAAAACGATAGAAATGGCAGATTTGAAAGATTTCGCAGAAAAATTGGTTAACCTAACAGTAAAAGAAGTTAATGAGTTAGCTACAATATTAAAAGACGAGTATGGCATTGAGCCTGCTGCTGCAGCTGTTGCTGTTGCCGCTGGTGGTGGTGCTGCTAGTGAGATGCCGCTGAAGAGCAATCAGAATTCACAGTAATGTTGAAAGCTGCTGGTGCTTCTAAACTTGCAGTTGTAAAACTAGTTAAAGAATTAACTGGTGCTGGTCTTAAAGAAGCAAAAGAAATAGTTGACAACGCTCCTTCTCCAATAAAAGAAGGTGTATCTAAAGACGAAGCTGAAGCTTTAAAAGCACAACTAGAAGAAGCTGGAGCTGAGGTTGAGCTTAAGTAAGCTCCTTAAGTTCCAAACCTTAAGGTTTAGGTCTTCCGTTTCGGCGGAAAGACCTAAACCATTTTGCGTATATAATGGTTAACGCCTTTTTTATACGATTTATCATTATTATTTTAATTAAAATTCCGTCCATAGATGTCAGCAACGCAAACTGAAAGATTGAATTTTTCCTCTGTAAAAAATAAGCCGGACTATCCCGACTTTTTGGACATTCAGATTAAATCCTTTCAGGATTTTTTCCAGTTGGAAACCAAATCAGAAGAAAGAGGCCAAGAAGGATTATACAAAACCTTTTTGGAAAATTTCCCGATTACCGATACCCGCAACCAATTCGTTTTAGAGTTTTTAGACTATTTCGTAGATCCACCAAGATATTCCATCCAGGAATGTATTGAGAGAGGTCTTACCTATAGTGTACCTCTTAAAGCGAGGTTGAAACTGTACTGTACAGATGCCGAGCACGAAGATTTTGAAACTATCGTGCAGGATGTTTACTTAGGTACAATTCCTTACATGACCCCAAGCGGAACTTTCTGCATCAATGGGGCCGAGCGTGTAGTTGTTTCACAACTTCACCGTTCGCCTGGTGTGTTCTTTGGCCAGTCGTTCCACGCAAATGGAACCAAACTTTACTCTGCCCGTGTAATTCCTTTCAAAGGTTCATGGATTGAGTTCGCCACAGATATCAACAGTGTGATGTACGCATACATTGATCGTAAGAAAAAATTACCTGTAACCACACTTTTCCGTGCCATTGGTTTTGAAAGGGATAAGGATATTCTTGAAATATTTGACCTTGCGGAAGAAGTGAAAGCTTCAAAAACAGGACTTAAAAAATACATTGGCCGAAAACTGGCCGCCCGTGTGCTGAAAACTTGGCATGAGGATTTCGTGGATGAAGATACTGGTGAGGTTGTTTCCATTGAGCGTAACGAAATTATTTTGGACCGTGATACTGTCCTTGAAAAAGAACATATAGATGAAGTAATTGACTCTGGTTCAAAAACTATTCTGTTGCACAAAGAGGATAACCTTTTGGCTGATTATGCCATTATCCACAACACTTTGCAAAAAGATCCTACCAACTCTGAAAAAGAAGCGGTAGAACATATATATAGACAACTTCGTAACGCTGAACCGCCCGATGAAGAAACTGCTCGTGGCATTATCCACAAACTTTTCTTCAGCGATCAAAGATATAATCTTGGGGAAGTAGGTCGTTACAGAATGAACAAAAAACTGGGTCTTGATATCGCAATGGATAAGCAAGTGCTTACCAAAGAAGATATTATTACCATCGTTAAATATTTGATTGAGCTAATCAACTCTAAAGCAGAGATTGATGATATTGACCACCTTAGCAACCGTCGTGTACGTACTGTAGGTGAGCAATTATCACAACAGTTTGGCGTTGGTCTTGCCCGTATGGCACGTACCATTCGTGAACGTATGAACGTTCGTGACAATGAGGTATTTACTCCTATTGATTTGATTAATGCGAAAACACTTTCGTCAGTAATCAACTCTTTCTTTGGTACCAACCAGCTTTCACAGTTTATGGACCAAACTAACCCATTGGCAGAGATTACGCACAAGCGTCGTCTTTCAGCACTTGGGCCAGGAGGTCTTTCGCGTGAAAGAGCAGGTTTTGAGGTTCGTGACGTTCACTATACTCACTACGGTCGTTTATGCCCGATTGAAACCCCAGAAGGGCCAAACATTGGTTTGATTTCTTCACTTGCGGTTTATGCCAAAGTGAACAATCTTGGTTTCATAGAAACACCTTACCGTAAAGTTACAGATGGTAAAATTGATTTGAAGCATGAGCCAGTTTATCTTTCTGCTGAAGAAGAAGAAGAAAAGCATATTGCGCAAGCAAACATTCCATTAACGGATAAAGGTGAAATTGATACCGATAAAGTAATTGCCCGTATGGAAGGTGACTTCCCATTGGTAGAGCCAAGTGTGGTGAATTACGCAGACGTTGCTCCAAACCAGATTGCATCTATTTCAGCATCGTTAATTCCTTTCTTGGAACACGATGATGCAAACCGTGCACTGATGGGCTCAAACATGATGCGTCAAGCAGTACCTTTATTGATTGCAGATTCACCAATTGTTGGAACTGGTCTTGAAAGACAAGTTGCTTCCGATAGCCGTGTATTGATAAATGCTGAAGGAGACGGTGTGGTTGAATACGTTGATGCAAATGAAATCACTATTAAATATGACCGTACCGAAAACGAACGTATGGTTAGTTTTGATTCTGATGATAAAACATATCAATTAGTAAAATTCAGAAAGACAAACCAAAGTACTTCCATTAACTTGAAGCCTATTGTTCGCAAAGGCGACCGAGTGAAAAAAGGACAGGTGCTTTGTCAAGGTTATGCTACCGAAAAAGGAGAACTTGCCCTTGGACGAAACATGAAGGTTGCCTTCATGCCTTGGAAAGGTTACAACTTTGAGGATGCGATCGTGATTTCTGAAAAAGTGGTTCGTGAAGATATTTTCACTTCTATCCACATTGACGAATATTCATTGGAAGTTCGAGATACCAAATTGGGTAACGAAGAATTGACCAACGATATTCCAAACGTTTCGGAAGAAGCTACAAAAGATTTGGATGAATTCGGTATGATCCGAATTGGAGCCGAGGTAAAACCTGGCGACATCCTTATCGGGAAAATTACTCCAAAAGGAGAAAGCGATCCAACGCCAGAAGAAAAACTACTTCGTGCTATTTTTGGTGACAAAGCAGGTGATGTAAAGGATGCTTCGCTTAAAGCTTCGCCATCTTTAAACGGTGTGGTGATAGACAAGAAATTGTTTGCCCGTGCTGTAAAAGACAAGCGCAAACGAGCGAAAGACAAAGAAGACATCGCAGAACTTGAGGCAAAATACGAAGCAAAATTTGTGAGCACTTCAAGATGTATTGGTTGAAAAACTTTTCACTATTGTAGGGGGAAAAACTGCTCAGGGCGTAAACAACGATCTTGGCGAAGTAGTATTCCCAAAAGGTAAAAAGTTCACATTAAAAATGCTTCACGCCGTTGACGATTACACCCACTTAACTGGAGGTACTTGGACAACTGATGATGAAACCAACGTGTTGGTTGCAGATTTGATGCACAACTATAAAATTAAGGAAAATGACCTTCAAGGTAACTTACGTCGTGAGAAGTTTACTATCTCCGTTGGGGATGAGCTTCCTTCTGGAATTTTGAAACTCGCTAAAGTTTACATCGCGAAAAAGCGTAAGCTGAAAGTAGGGGACAAAATGGCGGGACGTCACGGAAACAAAGGTATTGTTGCGCGTATTGTTCGTGAAGAAGATATGCCTTTCCTTGAAGATGGAACTCCTGTTGATATCGTATTGAACCCACTTGGGGTACCGTCGCGTATGAACATTGGGCAGATTTATGAAACGGTTCTTGGATGGGCTGGACAAAAATTAGGTCGCAAATATGCAACCCCAATTTTTGACGGTGCAACTATAGACCAGATTAATGAATTGACCGATGAAGCTGGAATTCCAAGATTTGGACACACCTATCTATTTGATGGTGGAACCGGTAAGCGTTTTGATCAACCTGCAACTGTAGGTATAATCTATATGCTTAAACTGGGCCACATGGTAGATGACAAGATGCACGCGCGTTCCATTGGGCCGTACTCACTTATTACGCAACAACCTCTTGGTGGTAAAGCACAATTTGGTGGTCAGCGTTTTGGAGAGATGGAAGTTTGGGCCTTGGAAGCATACGGTGCATCCAGCACACTTAGAGAAATATTGACTGTTAAATCTGATGATGTTATTGGAAGGGCGAAAACCTACGAAGCAATCGTAAAAGGTGAAACCATGCCAGAACCAGGATTACCAGAATCTTTCAACGTACTTATGCACGAATTGAAAGGATTGGGTCTTGACATTAGATTAGAAGAATAAATTGGCATCCCTCCGCCTTGGTGGAGGGATCTCAAAAATTCTTTACGAAATCATTATAGATGGTTTCAATCACAACAACAAAGTTTATTTTAAATCATGATGAACAGAAATAAAGAAAACACAGTACAGAAATTCGACAAGATTTCTATTGGTTTGGCTTCCCCTGAATCCATTTTGGCGGAATCACGTGGTGAAGTATTAAAGCCCGAAACAATCAACTACCGTACGCACAAACCAGAGCGTGACGGACTTTTCTGTGAGCGTATTTTTGGTCCAGTAAAGGATTACGAATGTGCCTGTGGTAAATATAAAAGAATCCGCTACAAAGGTATTGTTTGTGACCGTTGTGGTGTGGAAGTAACGGAGAAAAAAGTACGTCGTGACCGTGTGGGGCATATCAACTTGGTAGTTCCTGTGGCACACATTTGGTATTTCCGAAGCCTTCCAAACAAAATTGGTTACCTTCTTGGATTGCCTTCCAAGAAATTGGATATGATAATTTACTACGAACGTTATGTAGTAATTCAGCCAGGTATTGCAAAATACGAAGGGGGTGAAGCCGTTAAAAAAATGGACTTCCTTACCGAAGAAGAATATCTTGCAATCCTTGATTCAATTCCACAAGAAAACCAGTATTTGGATGAAAGCGATCCAAACAAATTTATCGCGAAAATGGGAGCAGAGTGCTTGATCGATCTTTTACAAAGAATCGATTTGAACACTTTGTCGTATAACCTTCGCCATAAAGCAAACAACGAAACTTCAAAACAACGTAAAACGGAAGCGTTAAAGCGCCTTCAAGTTGTGGAAGCACTTCGTGATGCAAACAAAAACCGCGAGAACAAAGCCGAATGGATGATTATGAAAGTAGTTCCGGTTATTCCACCAGAATTACGTCCGTTGGTGCCACTTGATGGTGGTCGTTTCGCAACTTCAGATTTAAATGATTTATACCGTCGTGTAATTATACGTAACAACCGTTTGAAGCGATTGATGGAGATTAAAGCTCCAGAAGTTATCCTTCGTAACGAGAAGCGTATGCTTCAGGAATCGGTAGATTCATTGTTTGATAACACGCGTAAGTCTTCAGCAGTTAAAACTGACAGCAACCGTCCATTGAAATCCCTTTCAGATTCACTGAAAGGAAAACAAGGTCGTTTCCGTCAAAACTTGCTTGGTAAGCGTGTGGATTATTCAGCTCGTTCGGTAATCGTCGTTGGACCGGAATTGAAATTGTTCGAATGCGGTATTCCAAAAGATATGGCAGCTGAACTATACAAGCCTTTCGTAATCCGTAAATTGATTGAAAGAGGTATTGTAAAAACTGTAAAATCTGCAAAGAAAATAATAGATAAAAAAGAGCCTGTAGTTTGGGATATTCTTGAAAATGTATTGAAAGGACATCCAGTTATGCTTAACCGGGCCCCAACTTTGCACAGACTTGGTATTCAAGCTTTCCAACCTAAATTGATTGAAGGAAAAGCGATCCAACTACACCCATTGGTATGTACTGCATTCAATGCGGATTTCGATGGTGACCAGATGGCGGTTCACTTACCACTTAGGGCCAGAAGCTATTTTGGAATGCCAGTTGTTGATGCTTGCTTCACATAACATTTTGAACCCAGCAAACGGTTCGCCGGTTGCGGTTCCTTCTCAGGATATGGTTTTGGGTCTTTACTATATGACCAAACTTAGAAAATCTACTGATGAAGTAAAAGTGAAAGGTGAAGGACTTACTTTTTATTCTGCTGAAGAAGCTATTATTGCCTACAATGAAGGCATGGTAGACTTGAATGCGGAAATAAAAATACGTACTACTGATTTTAATGATAAAGGTGAATTGGTAAAACAAATCATCACCACAACTTTAGGAAGAGTAATCTTTAACGAGAAAGTTCCTGAAGCTGCTGGATACATAAACGAAGTATTGACCAAAAAATCACTTCGTGATATTATCGGGGGAATTTTGAAAGTAACTTCAGTTCCTGTTACTTCAGCTTTCCTTGATGAAATTAAAACCCTTGGATATAAATTCGCTTTTGAAGGTGGATTGTCTTTTAGTCTTGGTGATATTATTATCCCTGCCGAAAAACAAAGTATGATTGATAGCGCCAACACACAAGTGGATGGTATTATCAACAGCTACGACATGGGGCTTATTACAAATAACGAACGTTACAATCAGGTAATTGATATTTGGACTGCAACCAACGCTGAACTTACCGAGCTTTCTATGAAGCGTATTCGTGAAGATCAGCAAGGTTTCAACTCTGTGTATATGATGCTTGATTCTGGTGCGAGGGGTTCTAAGGAACAAATCCGTCAGTTAACAGGTATGCGTGGATTGATGGCGAAACCTAAAAAATCTAACTCAGGTGGAGGCGAAATTATTGAAAACCCAATTCTTTCTAACTTTAAGGAAGGTCTTTCAATTCTTGAGTACTTTATCTCTACCCACGGTGCGCGTAAAGGTCTTGCGGATACAGCTCTTAAAACAGCGGATGCAGGTTACTTAACTCGTCGTTTGGTAGATGTTTCACAAGACGTTATCATTAATATTGAAGATTGTTACACACTTCGTGGAATTGAAGTTTCGGCTTTGAAGAAAAACGAAGAGATTGTTGAAACACTCCGCGATAGAATTGTTGGGCGTACTGCGCTTAACGATGTTGTGAATCCATTGACGAAAGAATTGCTTGTTGCTTCCGGCGAACATATTTACGAAGAAATTGCAGATGCTATTGCAGCATCTCCTTTGGAAAGCGTGGAAGTTCGTTCTGCACTTACGTGTGAAGCAAAACAAGGAATCTGTTCACAATGTTACGGGCGTAACCTTGCTACCAATAAAATGGTTCAGCGCGGTGAAGCTGTTGGTGTTGTGGCTGCACAATCTATTGGTGAACCAGGAACCCAGCTTACACTTCGTACGTTCCACGTGGGAGGTATTGCAGGTAACATTTCTGAAGAAAACAAATTGGTTGTTAAGTTTGACGGTAAAGCTGAGATTGAAGATCTTAAAACCGTTAAAGGTGAAGACAATCAAGGAAAAACGGTTGATATTGTTATCTCCCGTACTTCAGAAATTAAACTTACTGACAAAAAAACAGGAATTACGCTTAGTACCAACAACATCCCTTACGGTTCTACATTGTATGTGAAAGATGGCGACAGCCTAAATGCTGGTGATGTAGTATGTTCTTGGGATCCATATAACGGTGTAATTATTTCAGAATTTGCTGGAAAGATTAAGTACGAAAATATTGTTCAAGGTATTACCTATCAGGTTGAAATCGATGAGCAAACCGGTTTCCAAGAAAAAGTAATCTCTGAATCAAGAGATAAAAAACGTATTCCAACCCTTCAAATTTTAGGGAAGAAAGACGAAATTATCCGTAGCTATAACTTGCCTGTTGGTGCTCACTTGATGGTGGACGATGGCGACAAAATTAAGATTGGTAAAGTACTTGTGAAAATCCCACGTAAATCTGCGAAAGCGGGTGATATTACTGGAGGTCTTCCACGTGTTACTGAACTTTTTGAAGCGCGTAATCCTTCAAACCCAGCAGTAGTAAGTGAAATTGATGGTGTTGTTTCCTTTGGAAAAATAAAGCGTGGTAACCGTGAAATTATCGTTGAGTCTAAATTAGGCGAATTGAAAAAGTATTTGGTGAAACTTTCAAACCAGATTCTTGTTCAAGAAAACGATTACGTTCGTGCAGGTATGCCACTTTCTGATGGTTCCATTACGCCAGAAGACATCCTACGTATTAAAGGCCCTTCAGCTGTACAGCAATATCTTGTGAACGAAGTTCAGGAGGTATACCGTTTGCAAGGGGTGAAGATCAACGACAAGCACTTTGAAGTTGTTGTTCGTCAAATGATGCGTAAGGTTAGGATTCAAGATCCGGGAGACACTACTTTCCTTGAAGATCAATTGGCTCATAAAGATGATTTCATCGAAGAAAACGATAAAATTTTCGGAATGAAGGTTGTTACCAACGCCGGTGATTCTGAAAACTTGAAAGAAGGTCAAATACTTTCGCCACGTACGCTTCGTGATGAAAACTCTTTATTGAGAAGAAACGATAAGGTACTTGCAGAAGCGCGCGATGTGGTTACTGCAACGGCAACTCCGGTACTTCAGGGTATTACGAGAGCGTCGTTACAAACTAAATCATTCATCTCTGCGGCTTCCTTCCAGGAAACAACCAAAGTATTGAACGAAGCGGCAGTTGCTGGTAAAGTTGATACCTTGGAAGGCTTGAAGGAAAATGTAATTGTAGGACATAAAATACCAGCCGGAACTGGAATGCGTAGATATGATACTATAATTGTAGGTTCAAAAGAAGAGCTCGAGGAAATGAACCGCGTAAAGCAAGAAGTAAATTATAATTAATATTGAAAAAGGTGCGTTTTTTGAAAACGCACCTTTTTATATTAGTCTTATTTTTCTAAATGAAATTTAAGATCTGATATTTAAAATCTAACATGAAATGGCAGATCAAAAAAAAGCACAACCCAAACAAGGACAGATAAACATAGAGTTGGATGAAGCTGTGGCACAGGGTATTTATAGCAACTTGGCCATTATTAATCATTCTGTATCTGAATTTGTAGTTGATTTTGTAACTATAATGCCCGGAATTCCAAAAAGCAAAGTGAAGTCGAGAATAATCTTGACTCCACAACACGCCAAAAGATTTCTAAAGGCATTGAATGACAATGTAAAAAGATTTGAAAACGCCCACGGCGAAATAAAGGATTATGAGCAACCGCCTATTCCTTTAAACTTCGGCCCAACAGGCGAAGCATAAATAAAAAATCCAGCTCTTTTAGCTGGATTTTTTTGTATTGAGTGATGAGTAATTAGTATTGAGTAAAGTAAAAATATCTAAAAGGAATAGAAATATGATTTTTGCTTAAAGCCTTTCTATCTTCCCACTTCCCAATTCTAACTTCCAGCTTTTTCAAATTCACTAACAAAGTGAAACTTAACATTCGGATATTTTGATTGTGTCATTTGAAGCGTGAATGAGGAATCGGCAAAGAATACCAATTGTCCACGTTTGTCCTTCGCCAAAAATTTAGCCTTCACTCTTTTGAATTCTGCGAATTCTTCGCTTTTTGGATCTTTAGCCTCTACCCAACAGGCTTTGTGTACGTTTAAGTTTTCGTAAGCGCATTTGGCACCATATTCGTGTTCAAGTCTGTATTGAATTACTTCAAACTGTAGCGCACCAACGGTTCCAATTACTTTTCTGTTGTTTAATTCCAAAGTGAAAAGCTGTGCCACACCTTCATCCATCAATTGGTCGATTCCCTTTTCGAGCTGTTTGCTCTTCATTGGGTCTGCGTTGTTAATGTATTTAAAGTGTTCTGGAGAAAAGCTTGGGACACCTTTGTATTGCATTTCTTCACCTTCGGTAAGCGTATCGCCAATCTTGAAGTTTCCGGTGTCGTGAAGTCCAACAATATCGCCAGGGTAAGAAACGTCAACAATTTGTTTCTTTTCCGCAAAGAAAGCGTTCGGACTTGAAAATTTCACTTTCTTTCCATTCCGAACATGTAGATATGGTGAGTTTCTTTCGAAAGTTCCTGAAACAATTTTAACGAACGCCAAACGGTCACGATGCTTTGGATCCATATTGGCATGAATTTTAAAGACAAAACCTGAAAATTCCTTTTCGTCCGGTTTCACCAAACGTGTGCTGCTTTCCTTTGGGCGTGGGGTAGGGGCTATTTCAACAAAACAATCCAGCAGCTCTCGCACCCCAAAATTATTAAGGGCCGAACCAAAGAATACAGGCTGAAGTTTACCGTCCAAATATTCTTCTCGGTTAAAATCTGGATAAACTTCATACACTAATTCCAGTTCCTCCCGGAGTGTTTTAGCAGCTTTTTCGCCAATTAGTTTTTCCAATTCTGGGCTGCTTACATCTTCAATTTCAATAGTTTCTTCAATATTCTTTCTGCTATCGCCACTGAAAAGGTTTACGTTCTTTTCCCACACATTGTATATTCCCTTAAAATCATAACCCATCCCAATTGGGAAACTTAAAGGAGTTACTCGAAGATTCAGTTTTTGTTCAATTTCATCAAGTAGTTCAAAAGCGTCTTTCCCTTCTCTATCCATTTTATTTATGAAAACAATCATCGGGATGTTTCGCATTCGGCAAACTTCTACTAATTTTTCCGTCTGTTCCTCAACTCCTTTTGCAACATCAATCACAACAATAACGCTGTCAACAGCAGTAAGAGTTCTGAATGTATCCTCGGCAAAATCCTTGTGACCGGGCGTATCGAGAATGTTGATTTTTATGCCTTCATATTCAAAAGCCAAAACGGATGTGGCAACCGATATTCCACGCTGGCGCTCTATTTCCATAAAATCGCTGGTAGCACCTTTCTTGATTTTGTTGCTTTTTACCGCGCCTGCTTCTTGGATTGCACCCCCAAAAAGGAGGAGTTTTTCTGTTAAAGTAGTTTTCCCGGCATCTGGGTGACTAATAATTCCGAAAGTTCTTCGGCGTTTTATTTCTTTTATTAAAGACATTTTTTCTATATATAATGGCGCAAAGATAAAGTTTGTTATTGGAGTAATAAACCGAACAAGTATCTAAAATAACAATGTCATTTTTTTTTAAACTTAGTTCCCTTTATGTAAATAAGATTGTCTCTATAACTTCAATTTATGCATCAATAATATTGAAAAGAAAAGTTGCTTCAATGATATCGCTAGATTTTTTCTTACCTAAAATAATCCCAAACACCTTATAAACAGTATATATACGTACTTACACGTATGTCATTTTTCCTACAAAAAACACCTTCTTTTCATACAATTTATGTCGTTTGCCGACTATTTTTTACAGTTCAACTAATACTTGTTTATTGGTAATTCCTTAACACTTTTTCCACTGTATATTTGACCATTAATTGAGGTTATATATTCAATTATTGCATTATCAAAAGATATCGGTATTAATAAAATTCTAACTTATGTTTAAAATAATTACTAAATTATTTACTTCTGATAAGAGGTTTTTAATAGGTCTCATTTTAATAGCTTGCTTGAGCAGCCAAGGATATTCTCAGGTTAAAAGTTCTGCGGATGGGGAAGAAGTGATATTACCATATACCCAAGCGTATTTGGACCAATATAACGCTGCTTTGGAAAAAAAAGCTGCCGATTATAATGCAACATTTCGATCTAGATCAAAAGCAGAAGCTTTCAACAATAGTCTTAAAGGCCCCAATACAGTAGGTGCTTGTAATTTAATTACATGTGGGTCTTTTGAAAAGAGTGACGTAAATGGTGGAACATTCCGTACTGCAGTTGGTGGAACAAATGGACAATATCAAGCTGATGCTAGATATACTTGTTGGCAAGATGACGGTACGGTAGATTGGTCTGAAGGTCAGTATATATCCTATTCACAAACAAATGCTAACTCAGTTTATCCAGGTATCATTGAGCCTTCTACATTTGATGGAGGTGGCTTTGCTATTTTTTCATATCAAAATGAGGCCATTCGCCAAACTTTATCAGTTAACCCAAATACAGTATATACAGTATGTTTCGAAATTGCTGTTATACCTCGTTATAATACAGTAAACAATAATAATCAGGGTGGTTCCATAATTGAATATGATCCAAATTTGGATTTTGGTGTAAGAAATGGTGCTGTTCAAATTAGTGATCCTCTTACTTATAATGAAAATGATCTTGTGCAACATACAAATAGTGATTTTCCTTCAAGACTTTCTTTTGCAACAAGCGGAAATGGAGGAAATCAAAATCCAGGTGGATGGACAGAAATAAATCCGTATTGGGAAAATAGATGTATAACCTTTAGATCTGGAAATAATGCAACATCTGTTGAAGTTTTTTATAAAACTGGAAACCCAGGAAGATCTGTTGTTTTAGTTGATGGTTTAAGATTGTCTGTTGAAGGTTATGCAAATGCACCTGTATTATCTTTAACTGAAAAAACGTATTGTGAGCCAACACAGGTACAGCTTGATACTTTTGTTACTTCACCTACTCCATCGGGTGCTATACTTAAATGGTCTGCTAATGCAGATTTAACTAATCCGTTGGCTAATAACCCCACAGTATCAACTCCGGGTGTTTGGTATGCGTTTTATCTTAACTCAGACCCAAATGTGAATTGTACCTCTCCATCGAGAAAACTTACTCTAACAAATACAGACTTAGATTCAAGTTATACACAACAAAATGTAACTTGTTTTGGTGGGAATAATGGTTCTATTGATTTATCTGTTACAGGTGGATCATCTTCATATACATATACATGGACTACTAACGACGGAAGTGGATTAAACCCAAGTTCGCAAGATCAATCTGGTCTAACGGCTGGTACTTATAATGTAACTGTTAGTGATGGTACTTGTACTACTCAGGAAACTATTGTAATAACACAAGCTAATCAAATAATCGCAAGTGCAACGGGAACGGATGTGGTATGCGCGAGCGACGGCAACCAGTCCAATGACGGAACAGCCACGGTGACGATCACTGGCGGTGGGGTATCGCCGATCACATATTTATGGAGCAACGGGGAGACCACGGCTACCATTACGGGCCTATCTGCCGGAACCTACAGTGTTACGGCTACCGACGCAAACGGATGTACGGCTACCGCAAGCTATACAGTAGCGGCAGCCTCCTCGTTCACGGCAAGTGCAACGGGAACGGATGTGGTATGCGCGAGCGACGGCAACCAGTCCAATGACGGAACAGCCACGGTGACGATCACTGGCGGTGGGGTATCGCCGATCACATATTTATGGAGCAACGGGGAGACCACGGCTACCATTACGGGCCTATCTGCCGGAACCTACAGTGTTACGGCTACCGACGCAAACGGATGTACGGCTACCGCAAGCTATACAGTAGCGGCAGCCTCCTCGTTCACGGCAAGTGCAACGGGAACGGATGTGGTATGCGCGAGCGACGGCAACCAGTCCAATGACGGAACAGCCACGGTGACGATCACTGGCGGTGGGGTATCGCCGATCACATATTTATGGAGCAACGGGGAGACCACGGCTACCATTACGGGCCTATCTGCCGGAACCTACAGTGTTACGGCTACCGACGCAAACGGATGTACGGCTACCGCAAGCTATACAGTAGCGGCAGCCTCCTCGTTCACGGCAAGTGCAACGGGAACGGATGTGGTATGCGCGAGCGACGGTAACCAGTCCAATGACGGAACAGCCACGGTGACGATCACTGGCGGTGGGGTATCGCCGATCACATATTTATGGAGCAACGGGGAGACCACGGCTACCATTACGGGCCTATCTGCCGGAACCTACAGTGTTACGGCTACCGACGCAAACGGATGTACGGCTACCGCAAGCTATACAGTAGCGGCAGCCTCCTCGTTCACGGCAAGTGCAACGGGAACGGATGTGGTATGCGCGAGCGACGGCAACCAGTCCAATGACGGAACAGCCACGGTGACGATCACTGGCGGTGGGGTATCGCCGATCACATATTTATGGAGCAACGGGGAGACCACGGCTACCATTACGGGCCTATCTGCCGGAACCTACAGTGTTACGGCTACCGACGCAAACGGATGTACGGCTACCGCAAGCTATACAGTAGCGGCAGCCTCCTCGTTCACGGCAAGTGCAACGGGAACGGATGTGGTATGCGCGAGCGACGGCAACCAGTCCAATGACGGAACAGCCACGGTGACGATCACTGGCGGTGGGGTATCGCCGATCACATATTTATGGAGCAACGGGGAGACCACGGCTACCATTACGGGCCTATCTGCCGGAACCTACAGTGTTACGGCTACCGACGCAAACGGATGTACGGCTACCGCAAGCTATACAGTAGCGGCAGCCTCCTCGTTCACGGCAAGTGCAACGGGAACGGATGTGGTATGCGCGAGCGACGGCAACCAGTCCAATGACGGAACAGCCACGGTGACGATCACTGGCGGTGGGGTATCGCCGATCACATATTTATGGAGCAACGGGGAGACCACGGCTACCATTACGGGCCTATCTGCCGGAACCTACAGTGTTACGGCTACCGACGCAAACGGATGTACGGCTACCGCAAGCTATACAGTAGCGGCAGCCTCCTCGTTCACGGCAAGTGCAACGGGAACGGATGTGGTATGCGCGAGCGACGGCAACCAGTCCAATGACGGAACAGCCACGGTGACGATCACTGGCGGTGGGGTATCGCCGATCACATATTTATGGAGCAACGGGGAGACCACGGCTACCATTACGGGCCTATCTGCCGGAACCTACAGTGTTACGGCTACCGACGCAAACGGATGTACGGCTACCGCAAGCTATACAGTAGCGGCAGCCTCCTCGTTCACGGCAAGTGCAACGGGAACGGATGTGGTATGCGCGAGCGACGGCAACCAGTCCAATGACGGAACAGCCACGGTGACGATCACTGGCGGTGGGGTATCGCCGATCACATATTTATGGAGCAACGGGGAGACCACGGCTACCATTACGGGCCTATCTGCCGGAACCTACAGTGTTACGGCTACCGACGCAAACGGATGTACGGCTACCGCAAGCTATACAGTAGCGGCAGCCTCCTCGTTCACGGCAAGTGCAACGGGAACGGATGTGGTATGCGCGAGCGACGGCAACCAGTCCAATGACGGAACAGCCACGGTGACGATCACTGGCGGTGGGGTATCGCCGATCACATATTTATGGAGCAACGGGGAGACCACGGCTACCATTACGGGCCTATCTGCCGGAACCTACAGTGTTACGGCTACCGACGCAAACGGATGTACGGCTACCGCAAGCTATACAGTAGCGGCAGCCTCCTCGTTCACGGCAAGTGCAACGGGAACGGATGTGGTATGCGCGAGCGACGGCAACCAGTCCAATGACGGAACAGCCACGGTGACGATCACTGGCGGTGGGGTATCGCCGATCACATATTTATGGAGCAACGGGGAGACCACGGCTACCATTACGGGCCTATCTGCCGGAACCTACAGTGTTACGGCTACCGACGCAAACGGATGTACGGCTACCGCAAGCTATACAGTAGCGGCAGCCTCCTCGTTCACGGCAAGTGCAACGGGAACGGATGTTGGCTGTTATGATGATTATGACGGAACAGCCACGGTGACGATCACTAGCGGTGGAGTATCGCCGATCACATATTTATGGAGCAACGGGGAGACCACGGCTACCATTACGGGCCTATCTGCCGGAACCTACAGTGTTACGGCTACCGACGCAAACGGATGTACGGCTACGGCTGAAGTAATAATCAGTCAGCCATCAGCAGCTTTATCACAAACTAATGTGGTAACTGATGTGGATTGCTTTGGAAATCAAACGGGAGAGATTGATCTTACAGTAGTTGGTGGTACACTAGGGTATACCTTTCTTTGGAGTAATGGAGCTATTACTGAAGACATCACTGGATTGGCAGCAGGAAATTATACAGTTACCGTAACCGATGCTAACGGATGTATACTAGTGGAAACAATAACTGTTAATCAGCCATTAGAAGTAGATGTACCAATAAGTGGAGGAGACATTAGTGAATGTGCAGGAGACCCAATACAAACTTTAACAGCAACTGCTTCAGTGCCTGGAGGACTATCAATTGTGTGGTATGATTTAGCAGTCGGCGGAAATGTTGTTACCCCAACATGGAATACTATAGGTTCAAAAACATATTATGCAGAAGCTGTAAATGATACAACAGGTTGTATAAGTCCAACTCGTACACCGGTTACCTTGACTTTAAATAATTGTGGTATTCAGCTAGTGAAAACAGCAAGCCCTAATAATCCACAAGGATGTACTCCTGTGGCACCAGGTGAATCAATTATATACACATTTAATGTGTCAAATCCAGTTGGTAACTCACCAATATATAATGTAGAATTAAGAGACTTATTAATTGACCCAACTAATACTCCTCTTCCAGGTCCAGTTAGTGGGGATACTTCGAATCCAGGAACTTTGGATGCAGGAGAAACTTGGGTTTATACAGCTTCTTATACTGTAACACAGCCAGACATTACAAACGGACAAATTCAAAATACAGCAACTGTAACTGGACTAGTTCAAACGTCTACTAATCCTTATCAGGTTTCTAATACAGATACGGTTACTGTTAACCTTTGTCAAAGCGCTGAAATGTCAATTGTGAAATCGAGCACAAGTGCTACAGGAAGTTGTATTTCTTTTGGAGTTGATGATACCATAGATTATAAATTTGTAGTAACAAATGAAGGTGATGTAGATATTACTAATGTTGTTATAACTGATCCTTTGTTTTTAGCTCCTAACCCAATTGTTCCTATAGTATTAGTTTCAGGAGATAACGGTGATGGTATCTTAAACGTAGGAGAAATTTGGACATATAATGCAACCTATGCTGTCACTCAAGATGATATAGATAATGGTTCAGTTGTAAATACAGCAGAAGTAGATGGTAACTCAGTTTTGGGTGCTGTTGATACTGCTACTAGTAATACGGTTACAGTTCTAATCTGCCAATCAGCAGACATCGCAATTGTAAAAGAGAGCGATCAAGTACCAGGCAACAACGGTTGTGTTGAACTTTCCGAAGGCGATGTTATCACCTATACCTTTACAGTAACCAACGAGGGCAACGTGTCTATCGACAATGTAGTTGTTACCGATCCATTGGTTGGACTATCCACTATCACTGGCCCAACAGGCGACGTTGGCTCAGACGGTATTCTTGGTCTTGATGAGATCTGGGAATATACGGCAACCTATACAGTAACGCAGGATGATGTTGACGACGGCGAGGTTACCAACCAAGCAGCTGTTAACGGCCTTGCGATGAACCCATCAAATACTCCGGTAAATGACGATTCTCATCCAACCTCCACTACGGCGGATGGAGAGACAGTTGTTGTTATCTGCCAGACTGCAGACATTGCGATCGTAAAATCGAGCGATCAATTACTGGGCAACAATGACGACGGTTGTGTTTATTTAGAGGAAGGCGATGTTATCACCTATACCTTTACAGTAACCAACGAGGGCAACGTGTCTATCGACAATGTAGTTGTTACCGATCCATTGGTAGGACTATCCACTATCACTGGCCCAACAGGCGACGTTGGCTCAGACGGTATTCTTGGTCTTGATGAGATCTGGGAATATACGGCAACCTATACAGTAACGCAGGATGATGTTGACGACGGCGAGGTTACCAACCAAGCAGCTGTTAACGGCCTTGCGATGAACCCATCAAATACTCCGGTAAGCGATGACTCCCACCCAACCTCCACTACGGCGGATGGAGAGACAGTTGTTGTTATCTGCCAGGCTCCAGACATCGCGATCGTAAAATCGAGCGATCAGGTACCATGCACCATCTGTTGTGTTGAACTTTCCGAAGGCGATGTTATCACCTATACCTTTACAGTAACCAACGAGGGCAACGTGTCTATCGACAATGTAGTTGTTACCGATCCATTAGTAGGTCTGTCAGCAATCAGTGGTCCAACAGGCGACGTTGG
Organism: uncultured Flavobacteriaceae bacterium; assembly: GCA_963805885.1. Taxonomy (GTDB): domain Bacteria; phylum Bacteroidota; class Bacteroidia; order Flavobacteriales; family Flavobacteriaceae; genus Aequorivita. The sequence continues at coordinate 186,743 of CAWDWC010000012.1, read as the reverse complement.
CTCAGACGGTATTCTTGGTCTTGATGAGATCTGGGAATATACGGCAACCTATACAGTAACGCAGGATGATGTTGACGACGGCGAGGTTACCAACCAAGCAGCTGTTAACGGCCTTGCGATGAACCCATCAAATACTCCGGTAAATGACGATTCTCATCCAACCTCTACTACGGCGGATGGAGAGACAGTTGTTGTTATCTGCCAGGCTCCAGACATCGCGATCGTAAAATCGAGCGATCAGGTACCGGGCAACAACGGTTGTGTTGAACTTTCCGAAGGCGATGTTATCACCTATACCTTTACAGTAACCAACGAGGGCAACGTGTCTATCGACAATGTAATTGTTACCGATCCATTAGTAGGTCTGTCAGCAATCAGTGGTCCAACAGGCGACGTTGGCTCAGACGGTATTCTTGGTCTTGATGAGATCTGGGAATATACGGCAACCTATACAGTAACGCAGGATGATGTTGACGACGGCGAGGTTACCAACCAAGCAGCTGTTAACGGCCTTGCGATGAACCCATCAAATACTCCGGTAAATGACGATTCTCATCCAACCTCCACTACGGCGGATGGAGAGACAGTTGTTGTTATCTGCCAGGCTCCAGACATCGCGATCGTAAAATCGAGCGATCAGGTACCGGGCAACAACGGTTGTGTTGAACTTTCCGAAGGCGATGTTATCACCTATACCTTTACAGTAACCAACGAGGGCAACGTGTCTATCGACAATGTAGTTGTTACCGATCCATTAGTAGGTCTGTCAGCAATCAGTGGTCCAACAGGCGACGTTGGCTCAGACGGTATTCTTGGTCTTGATGAGATCTGGGAATATACGGCAACCTATACAGTAACGCAGGATGATGTTGACGACGGCGAGGTTACCAACCAAGCAGCTGTTAACGGCCTTGCGATGAACCCATCAAATACTCCGGTAAATGACGATTCTCATCCAACCTCCACTACGGCGGATGGAGAGACAGTTGTTGTTATCTGCCAGGCTCCAGACATCGCGATCGTAAAATCGAGCGATCAGGTACCGGGCAACAACGGTTGTGTTGAACTTTCCGAAGGCGATGTTATCACCTATACCTTTACAGTAACCAACGAGGGCAACGTGTCTATCGACAATGTAGTTGTTACCGATCCATTAGTAGGTCTGTCAGCAATCAGTGGTCCAACAGGCGACGTTGGCTCAGACGGTATTCTTGGTCTTGATGAGATCTGGGAATATACGGCAACCTATACAGTAACGCAGGATGATGTTGACGACGGCGAGGTTACCAACCAAGCAGCTGTTAACGGCCTTGCGATGAACCCATCAAATACTCCGGTAAATGACGATTCTCATCCAACCTCTACTACGGCGGATGGAGAGACAGTTGTTGTTATCTGCCAGGCTCCAGACATCGCGATCGTAAAATCGAGCGATCAGGTACCGGGCAACAACGGTTGTGTTGAACTTTCCGAAGGCGATGTTATCACCTATACCTTTACAGTAACCAACGAGGGCAACGTGTCTATCGACAATGTAATTGTTACCGATCCATTAGTAGGTCTGTCAGCAATCAGTGGTCCAACAGGCGACGTTGGCTCAGACGGTATTCTTGGTCTTGATGAGATCTGGGAATATACGGCAACCTATACAGTAACGCAGGATGATGTTGACGACGGCGAGGTTACCAACCAAGCAGCTGTTAACGGCCTTGCGATGAACCCATCAAATACTCCGGTAAATGACGATTCTCATCCAACCTCCACTACGGCGGATGGAGAGACAGTTGTTGTTATCTGCCAGGCTCCAGACATTGCGATCGTAAAATCGAGCGATCAGGTACCGGGCAACAACGGTTGTGTTGACCTAGAGGAAGGCGATGTTATCACCTATACCTTTACAGTAACCAACGAGGGCAACGTGTCTATCGACAATGTAGTTGTTACCGATCCATTGGTTGGACTATCCACTATCACTGGCCCAACAGGCGACGTTGGCTCAGACGGTATTCTTGGTCTTGATGAGATCTGGGAATATACGGCAACCTATACAGTAACGCAGGATGATGTTGACGACGGCGAGGTTACCAACCAAGCAGCTGTTAACGGCCTTGCGATGAACCCATCAAATACTCCGGTAAGCGATGACTCCCACCCAACCTCCACTACGGCGGATGGAGAGACAGTTGTTGTTATCTGCCAGAACCCAGCTATCGCAATCGTAAAAACAGGCGTCTTCAACGATGTTGACGGCAACCAGTGCGCCGATGCGGGCATCGATACCATTACCTATACGTTCACAGTTACCAATCAAGGAAACGTGAGCCTATCAGGCATAACGGTTACCGACCCATTGTTACAGGCACCCAACCCAGTAGTGAACATCGTGTTCCAGGGCGGTGATACGGATAACGACGGTGAACTTGACGTAACGGAGACTTGGATCTACACCGCTACTTCCTATACCATCACACAGGATGATATAGATGCGGGCGAGGTTGTTAACCAAGCTACCGCTACAGGTACGGCACCGGATCAGAGTACAGTAAGCGATCTTTCAGGAACTGATGTTGCCAATGACGATGAGACTGTTGTTGAACTATGTCAGAATCCTGACATCGCGATCGTTAAGACCGGCGTCTTCAACGACGTTGATGGCAACCAGTGTGCCGATGCGGGCATCGATACGATCACCTATACGTTCACGGTGACCAACGAAGGAAACGTGAGCCTATCAGACATAACGGTTACCGACCCATTGTTACAGGCACCCAACCCGGTAGTGAACATTGTGTTCCAGGGCGGTGATACTGATAACGACGGTGAACTGGACGTAACGGAGACTTGGATCTACACCGCTACATCGTATACCATCACACAGGATGATATAGATAATGGCGAAGTTGTTAACCAAGCTACGGCTACAGGTACAGCACCGGATCAGAGTACGGTAAGCGATCTTTCAGGAACTGAGATAGACAATGACGATGCTACTGTAGTTGAGCTATGCCAGAACCCGGACATCGCGATCGTTAAGACCGGCGTCTTCAACGACGTTGACGGCAACCAGTGCGCCGATGCGGGCATCGATACCATTACCTATACGTTCACGGTTACCAATCAAGGAAACGTGAGCCTATCAAACATAACTGTTACCGACCCATTGTTACAGGCACCCAATCCAGTAGTGAACATTGTGTTCCAGGGCGGTGATACTGATAACGACGGTGAACTGGACGTAACGGAGACTTGGATCTACACCGCTACATCGTATACCATCACACAGGATGATATAGATAATGGCGAAGTTGTTAACCAAGCTACGGCTACAGGTACAGCACCGGATCAGAGTACGGTAAGCGATCTTTCAGGAACTGAGATTGGCAATGACGATGCTACGGTAATTGAGCTATGTCAGAACCCAGTTATCGCAATTGTTAAGACAGGTGTTTTCAACGATGTTGATGGCAACCAGTGTGCTGATGCAGGGATCGATACCATTACCTATACGTTCACGGTTACCAACGAAGGAAACGTGAGCCTATCAGACATAACAGTTACCGACCCATTGTTACAGGCACCCAACCCAGTAGTGAACATCGTGTTCCAGGGCGGTGATACGGATAACGACGGCGAACTGGACGTAACGGAGACTTGGATCTACACCGCTACTTCCTATACCATCACACAGGATGATATAGATGCGGGCGAGGTTGTTAACCAAGCTACCGCTACAGGTACGGCACCGGATCAGAGTACAGTAAGCGATCTTTCAGGAACTGATGTTGCCAATGACGATGAGACTGTTGTTGAACTATGTCAGAACCCGGATATCGCGATCGTTAAGACCGGCGTCTTCAACGACGTTGACGGCAACCAGTGCGCCGATGCGGGCATCGATACCATTACCTATACGTTCACGGTTACCAACCAAGGAAACGTGAGCCTATCAGGCATAACGGTTACCGACCCATTGTTACAGGCACCCAACCCAGTAGTGAACATCGTGTTCCAGGGTGGTGATACGGATAACGACGGTGAACTGGACGTAACGGAGACTTGGATCTACACCGCTACTTCCTATACCATCACACAGGATGATATAGATGCGGGCGAGGTTGTTAACCAAGCTACCGCTACAGGTACGGCACCGGATCAGAGTACAGTAAGCGATCTTTCAGGAACTGAGATTGCCAATGACGATGCGACTGTTGTTGAGCTATGTCAGAACCCAGCTATCGCGATTGTTAAAACAGGTATATTCAATGACGAGAATGGAAACAACTGTTCAGATGTTGATGAGACTATCAGCTATACGTTTACAGTGACCAACGAAGGAAATGTGAGTTTGAGCAATATCGTGGTTGATGATCCACTACTTGGAGGGCCTATTGCAGGACCAGATAGTGGTGATACAGATAATGATGGAGAACTAGATGTGACTGAAACTTGGATTTATACTGGCACATATAATATAACACAAGTTGATATAGATAATGGCGAGGTTATTAACCAAGCAACTGCTACAGGTACAGCACCAGATCAGAGTACAGTAAGCGACCTTTCAGGGTCAACTACAACAACTGATGATGCTACAATAATTGAGCTTTGTCAGAATCCTGCAATTGCAATTGTGAAAACAGGAATCTTTAATGACGAGAACGGAAACGATTGTTCAGATGTTGATGAAACTATCAGCTATACTTTCACTGTAACAAATGAAGGGAACGTGAGCTTATCAAACGTAACAGTTACAGACCCATTAATTGCTACTATCACTGGTCCAACTGGTGATACCGACAACGATGGAGAACTTGATGTTACTGAAACTTGGATATATACTGGCACATATAGTATCACACAAGATGATATTGATAACGGATTTGTTAAGAACCAAGCTACAGCAGAAGGTACAGCACCTGATGCAACAGTAGTGAGCGATCTTTCAGATGAAAGTAGTGTTCTTGAAAATGACCCAACAATAACTGTGCTTTGTCAGAACCCTGCCATCGCAATTATTAAAACAGGAATTTTCAATGACGAGAACGGAAACGACTGTTCAGATATTGATGAGACTATCAGCTATACTTTCACTGTAACAAATGAAGGTAATGTAAGCTTAAGCGATGTGATTGTTACTGATCCACTAATTGCTGCCATTACTGGTCCAACTGGTGATACAGATAACGATGGAGAACTTGATGTAACTGAAATATGGGTATACACTGGTTCATACGCTATTACACAAGCTGATATAGATGCTGGACAAGTAATAAACCAAGCAACTGCAAAAGCGAACGATCCAATGGGTAATGCCGTGATTGATCTTTCTGACGAGAGCAGCGTACTTGAAGATGACCCAACAATTGTTGAATTGTGTCAAAATCCAGCTATTGCAATCGTGAAAACTGGAATCTTCAATGACGAGAACGGAAACGATTGTTCAGATGTTGATGAAACTATCAGCTATACATTCACTGTAACCAATGAAGGAAACGTGAGCTTGAGCAATGTAACTGTAACCGATCCATTAATCACTACCATCACTGGTCCAACTGGTGATACAGATAACGATGGAGAACTTGATGTAACTGAAATATGGGTATACACTGGTTTATACGCTATTACACAAGCTGATATAGATGCTGGACAAGTTACTAACCAAGCTACTGCAGAAGGTACTGCACCAGATGCAACAGTGGTAAGTGATCTTTCAGATGATAATAGTGTGCTTGAAGACGACCCAACAATCGTTGAGCTTTGCCAAAACCCAGTAATAGCTCTTATAAAAACTGGAGTTGTTAATGATACAAACGGAAACGGTTGTGCAGATGTGGATGAAACTATTACTTATAGCTTCACAGTCTCTAACCCAGGAAATGTTACACTATTCAATGTAACAATCACCGATCCGATGGTAACAGTACTAGGAGGCCCAATAACACTGGATTCTGGTGCTTTGGACGCAACAACCTTTACAGCAACATACACTATAACGCAATCTGATATAGATGCTGGCGAGGTAATTAACCAAGCAACTGCTACTGGTACCGATCCTTCTGGAACAACGGTAACTGACCTATCGGATGATAACAGTGAATTGGAAGATGATCCTACCATTACAGTACTTTGTCAAAACCCTGCAATTGCACTTATAAAAGTAGGTGTACCAGCAGATGAGAATGGTAATGGTTGTGCAGATCTTGGCGAAACAATCGTTTATAGCTTCAGTGTTAAGAACACAGGTAACGTTGCATTGACTAATATAATAGTAACAGATCCATTGGTAACTGTTGTTGGTGGACCTATAGATTTAGCCTCTGGTGCAGAAGATACCACAACGTTTAGTGCGGTATATACCATTACACAGGATGATGTTGATGCAGGATTTGTTGAAAACCAAGCAATTGCTGAGGGTATTGCGCCAAATGGAGATGCTGTTTCTGATATGTCTGATGATAATAGTTATACAGAAAACGATCCAACCATTGTGAATGTTTGTAATATAGTTCCACCAATTGGAATGATATCTCTTGAAAAAACAGGAATATTTGAGGATGAAAATGGAAATGGTGCATCAGATGTGGGTGAAACAATTAGCTATACTTTCAGTGTAACTAATACAGGAGAAATTACCTTGTACAACATAACCATAACCGATCCATTACCTGGTATTCAGATTTTAGGGGGTCCAATTGCACAATTGCTGCCTGGTGAGACTGATGATACTACCTTCACAGGAATCTATGTTATTAACCAACAAGATATAGATAATGGTGAAGTGGTTAACCAAGCAACAGTAACTGGAGAGGATGAAGATGGAAATATAGTAACTGATGATTCTGATGACCCAACAGATCTTACCAACAATGATAACAACGGAGATGGTGAACCAGACGATCCAACTGTAGTTATATTACCAGAAGTATTGCCAACTACTTTTGAAATATTCAATGGTATTACACCAAACGGTGATGGCTATAACGATTATTTCTGGATTCAAGGAATTCACAACTATCCAAATAATAATGTGAAGATCTTTAACAGATGGGGTGTTCTTGTCTATGAAACTGATGGTTACGGACAAGGTGATAACGATAGCATAAATACGTTCACAGGTATTTCTGAGGGACGTGCTACGGTACAACAAGATAAGGAATTACCAACTGGTACATATTTCTATATTCTTACATTCCAAGGAGAAAATCCTGGTAAAGACAGCTATAACGGATATTTATATATTAACAGATAGAAAAATCAAAAAAACTCCTGGGAGGAAATTCCCTCCCAGGATTAAAATACATAACTATGAAACACAGTTATCTAACACTAATAATTTTGATTTTACTTGGCACGTTTTCAAGTAAAGCGCAGCAGGATCCACAGTACACACAATATATGTACAATACGCAGGTGGTAAACCCTGCATATGCTGGAAATCGTGAAGCATTAAGTTTTGGTTTGCTATACCGTACGCAATGGGTCAATTTTGGTGATGGGGCACCCAATACGGGAACCTTCACAGTAAATTCACCTGTGGGGGACAATATGGGGCTAGGGCTATCTATAGTAAATGACAGGATCGGACCGTCAGTTGAAACTAATTTAAATATAGATTATTCCTATAGCATCAATACTTCTGAGGCTGGTAAATTATCTTTTGGACTTAAAGCTGGCCTTGACATATTGAACTTAGATTTCAATAAATTAAACTTACCGGATTATCCTGCAGGAGATGATCCCTATTTTAATCAAAATAATATCGATAACAAACTTCAGCCACAAATAGGAGCTGGTATATATTATAACACAGAAAAGTTTTATGCTGGACTTTCTGTTCCTAACTTTTTGACCACCAAACATTTTGACAAAAGTAGTATTGAAAATACTTCTGTAGAAACCACTGCTGCAGAACGTATGCACTATTTCTTGATTGCTGGTTATGTGTTTGACCTTAGTGATAACTTAAAATTCAAACCTGCAACGTTGTTCAAGATGGTAAGTGGCTCGCCTTTACAAGCCGATGTTTCTGCCAATTTCTTGCTTTATGATAAAGTGACCCTTGGAGCAGCATATAGATGGAGTGCGGCTATGAGTGGTTTGGTTGGCTTTCAGGCCACTGACCAAATATTCATTGGCTTCGCTTATGATTATCAAACAACAGATATTGAAGCATACAGTGATGGCTCCTATGAAGTTATGCTTCGCTTTGAATTGTTCAATAAACCAGAACGAGTGCTAACCCCGAGATTCTTCTAAAAATATCAAGACTATGAATACAATAGTACGTAACATATTACTTTTCGCCTTTGTGGTTTTTACTGCTGGTAGTTCCTTTTCTCAACAAAAGGATATTAAAAAAGCAAATAAAGAATTTGATAAGTTTGCATACATAGATGCCCGCGAAATCTATTTGAAAGTAGTGGCAGATGGATATGAATCTGCCGAGATTTTCAAGAAATTGGGCGACACTTATTATTTTAACAGCGATTATACAAACGCTGCAAAATGGTATGATAAACTTGTAAAGCAATTTCCTGACCAAACAGAACCTGAATATTATTACAGGGCTGCGCAATCGTTAAAGAGCTTAGGAAAATTTAATGAATCTGATGCCTTATTAAAAGATTATGTAGCAAAAGGCGGAACTGGTTTTGTAATCAAATCCTATGAAGATGATCCAAATTATTTGAAGAGTACCGTTTTTAAAACAAGAGATTTTGTTCTTGATAAAGTAGCGGTGAATTCTTCAAATTCAGATTTTGGCCCAGCTTTTTATATGAAAGATAAATTGGTGTATACTTCAGCTGGAAACTCTACTGGTGCTAAAATAAATGAATGGACCCAAGAACCTTATTTAGATCTTTTTATCGCCGATAGGGCATCTAATGGCGAATTAAGTAACCCAATGAAGTTAGGAGGCGATATAAATACTGTATATAACGAGTCTACAGCTACTTTCTCAAAAGATGGAAACACCGTATATTTTACAAGAAATACCTTTTTGGACGGTAAAAAAGGGCTTGATAAATCAAAGAAGTTTAAAACTTTAAGATTAACATTATACAAAGCAACAAAGACAGGAGATTACAATTGGACTAATGTTGTAGAGCTTCCCTTTAACGATAAGGGCTATTCAATAGCTCATCCAGCACTTAGTCTAGATGGGAAAAAACTTTACTTTTCTTCTGATATGCCTGGCACTATTGGGAGGGTCTGATCTTATGGTATGTTGATATTCTTGAAAATGATAGCTATGGAACTCCAGTAAATTTAGGTTCAGAAATAAACACTGTAGGTAAAGAATCTTTCCCTTTCATAAGTGATAAAAACAATCTGTATTTTTCAAGTGACGGACGTTCAGGCCTTGGGGGTTATGATGTATTTGTAACACCATTGGATGAGGATGGAAAACCAGGGAAAATAACGAATTTGGGAGCTCCTTCAAACAGTGCACAGGATGACTTTGGATTTATTATTAATGAAGACGATCGTATTGGCTATGTTTCCTCAAACAGAGGAGGGGATAGAGGTAGTATTGATGATGATATTTATTTGGTAAAAGAAATTTGTTCCATCACTATACAAGGAAAAGTTTTTGATGAAGAAACAAAGGATCCTTTGCCAGGAGCTCAAGTAAGTCTGTTAGATGAAAACAATCAATTGATTAGTCAAACTACAGCCAAAAATGATGGAACCTATAGTTTTATAGGAGATTGCGGAACACAATATACCGTTAGAGGGGCAAAAGAAGGATACAATCCATATGAAAAAATGATTCAAACTCCAATGCTTTCCGGAACCATAGATGTACCACTTCCATTAAAGAGAATCGGACCATGCCCACCAAACGATTTAGGTTGCAAATTGAACCTTCAACCAATCTATTTTGACTTTGACAAGTCAAACATCCGTCCCGATGCTGAAATTGAGTTAGCTAAGATTCTTGCTGCAATGAGAGAATATCCAGAGTTAATCATCCATATAGAATCACACACAGATTCTAGAGGTAGTGACAGTTATAACATGTCACTTTCAGAGCGGCGTGCACAATCCACTCTTGAATGGTTAGTTAAAAAAGGAATTGATCGTAATAGATTAACAGCCAAAGGATATGGAGAATCACAACTTGTTAACCAATGTTCAAACGGAGTGCCTTGTACTGCCGAAGAACATCAGCTTAACAGAAGATCAATGTTCATCATAAAGAATTAATTAACCAAATTAATTTATTCAAAGCGTTCAATACTTGCTATTGGGCGCTTTTTGCTTTTAAAACAGCCGCCCTTTTCGTACTTTTGATCCAAAATGTGTTTTTAGATGAAGGAAGAACAAGTAGTCCTCGTTAATGAAAATGATGAAAAAATAGGGCTGATGCCAAAACAGGAAGCCCACGAAAAAGGGGTTCTCCACAGAGCATTTTCAGTTTTTATTTTTAATGGGAAAAACGAATTAATGTTGCAGCAACGCGCGTTGCACAAATACCATTCACCTGGGCTGTGGACCAATACCTGTTGCAGCCATCAGCGTGACGGAGAAACTTCTCTGGAAGCAGGTAAAAGAAGATTGTTTGAAGAAATGGGTTTTAGTACAGGTTTAAAAGAAACCACTTCCTTTATTTACAAAGCACCTTTTGATAATGGATTGACAGAACATGAATTAGATCATATATTAGTTGGTAACTTTGAGGGAATTCCTGAAATTAATACTGAGGAAGTTGCATCCTGGAAATGGATGGACTTGGAAAAAGTAAAAAAAGATATTCAAAACAACCCCGAAATTTATACAGCTTGGTTTAAAATCATTTTTGATAAATTTTACAAACACTTGCTTGTATGAGTCTCACTGTCTATAGAAAGGCACATTTTAATGCCGCCCATCGTCTTTTCAAAAAAGAATGGAACGATGAAAAAAATTTTGAAGTATTTGGCAAATGCAGTAATCCGAATTATCACGGCCACAACTACGAACTTGAAGTTGGAATAACTGGAGAAATTAACCCCGAAACAGGTTTTTTAATGGATCTTAAAATTTTGAGTGATATTATTAAAGAAGATGTTGAGGATTGCTTCGACCATAAAAATCTAAACATTGAAGTACCCGAATTCAAAAACCTAAACCCTACAGTAGAAAATATTGCTGTGGTTATTTGGGATAAAATTAGAAACCGGATTGATTCAAAATATGGAGTTTCAATAAAACTTTACGAAACTCCGCGTAATTTTGTTGTTTACAACGGCCAATGATGATAACAGTCTCTCCATTATATCCGCTAAAATTTCACCCTATTTTTAAACAAAAAGTCTGGGGTGGAAAAAAGCTAAATAAAGTATTACAAAAAAATGCTATTGGAAATGTAGGGGAAAGTTGGGAAATTTCAGGGGTAACGGAAAATGTTTCCGAAATATTGAATGGCCCACTCAAGGAAAAATCCCTTAACTGGTTGCTTGAAAACTATAAAGAAAAATTGGTCGGGGAAAGAGTTTATAACAGTTTTGGGAATAAGTTTCCATTACTTTTTAAGTTTATTGATGCAAGAGAAAATCTTTCCGTGCAAGTTCATCCGAATGATTTTTTAGCGAAAACAAGACACAGCTCTTTTGGAAAAACTGAATTGTGGTATATAATTGATGTGGAAAAAAACGGAAAGCTGATTTTGGGTTTTAATGAAAAAATGGATCAGAAAAAATATTTGAAGACCCTTTCTAAAAATAGGATCACCGAGGTTTTGAATTCTGAATCAATCAAAAATGGAGATGCATTTATTATTGAACCAGGAACCATACACGCAATTGGGGCAGGGGTTTTATTGGCAGAAATTCAACAAACATCAGATATTACATACCGAATTTACGATTGGGACAGACCTGATATTAACGGGCAAATGCGCCAGTTGCATACAAATTTGGCTTTGGATTCAATTGATTTTAATCAATCCAACCCAAGATTGGAATATATAGAAGAAAAAAATACTCCGGTACATATTGGGACCACCGATTTCTTTTCAGTCAACAAACTTGTACTTTCCCAAAACTACATTCGCAACTTGGAAGAAATTCCTTCATTTACTGTTTATATGTGCTTGGAAGGAAATGCATTAATTGAAACAGATGATTTTTCAGAAGAAATAAAAAAGGGTGAAACCATCTTGATTCCTGCACAATTACCTGAAATAAAATTCAATACAAATTCTGCAAGCTTTTTGGAAGTGTACATTCCTTAAATGTTCGTACCTTTGCCGAAATTATAAATATTGATAATTATTTAAAAAACGCTTTTAGCGGAAAAATTATGGCAAACGTAAGAGACTTAAAAAAAGACATTAACTATGTTTTGGGCGATATTATTGAAGCAGTTTACATTTGGGAACTAACCAACCCAGAAAAAGAAAACAAAAAGGCAGAAGCCCTCATTGACGAAGCAATAACTACTTTTGATGAACTGATAACTAAAGTGAACCAAAAAGATGTTGAAGATAAAAAGAAACACTTTAAAAAAGTGAACGTTGAACTTGAAGAACGCGGCAGAAAGCTAATTGATAAAATAAACGCCCTATAGGACAGTATCTATTTTTTTACGGTTTATAATAAAAGACTCCAATTCCTTACCGTATTTGGAGTCTTTTATTTTTGGCGCAAGTGCATTATAAACTGTATCTAAATATTTAATGTTAGAATCATAAACTTCACTCAGCATTAAATAGGGCGCCACTTCTTGATCTTGGTGGTTGAGCGCAAAATTTATGGTTGCTAAATACTTACCTGAAAGTAAGGCTCGTTGTTTCTGTTCAATTTTTATAAGTGAAGAATCTACAACTTTATTACCCAGTTTTAACCTTTCTTCAATCAAGCCCAGATTTTTAATCACGTAACGATCCTTCAGTTTAAGATATTCTTTTAGTGCTTTATCATTATCAGAACCTGTAACAACAGCTGCATTTCCAAAATTTTTAAGATTTGTTTGAATGTACATCTCTCCGTTTTCTGCAAAGAATGCAATGCGATCGTCACGCAAAGTTCCATCTTTCAATCGTACGTATAAATAATAAATTTCTGGACTTTCCACTTTTTCAGAAAAGGAAAAATCTGAATTTCCATCCACAATAATAGAATCTACAGTAACTAATACAGTATCTTCAAATTTTTGGAGCAAAAGTGTTCCTTTTTTCAGTCCTTTTACGGTACCGGTAAGGTTCATCATTTCTGTATCCGTAGAACAACTAATTACGGATAGGAATACAATTGCAATAGAAAGAAAATAGCGCATTTCGTCATTTTTTTTAAGGGTCAAACCTACGCTGAAAATAGCTATGGTTTTCGAAAGTGCAAAGATGGATATTTTTTTTGAAAGTTTTATCCTGCCGAAGCCAATTGCATTAGCACCGTACATAAAATTGCGCCAACGGTCCCGATGGCGTACCCAAAGACGGCCAACAAAACCCCAACAGTTGCCAGTGAAGGGTGGAATGCTGACGCCACAATAGGTGCGGAAGCTGCTCCACCAACATTTGCTTGACTTCCAACTGCCAAAAAGAAATAAGGTGCACGAATTAATTTTGCGATTAAAATCATCAACCCAGCGTGAATCGCCATCCAAACCAAACCAATAACAATAAGCCACTTGTTTTCAAAAATCAAGGTCAAATCCATTTTCATTCCAATACTTGCCACCAAAATATATATAAAAACACTTCCAAACTTGCTCGCTCCGGCGCCTTCGTACCTTTTTGCTTTAGTGAAAGATAGCAATACACCAATAATTGTGGTAATAGTTATCATCCAAAAGAAACTGGAATCAAGAAAAGTGAAGATGTTTCGAGTTATACCTTTTGGAATTTCATCAACTACCGAAGTGAAAAACCCGCTTATAAAATCTGCACCAAAATGCGCAAAACTCACAGTACCGAAAGCGATTGCTGCAAGAATCATCAAATCAGTCAACGTTGGGTTTCTGTCTACTTTTTTGGCATAATCGGAAACTTTTTCCTTTAAACTTTCAATGGCAGAAGTATCTGCTTTCAGCCATTTGTCAATTTTTGCAGACTTCCCAATTCCGAATAGAATTATAGCCATCCAAATATTAGCAACAACAATATCAACAAAAACCATCCCGCCATATAGTTTTTGATTGTAGCCATAAATTTCTAGCATTGCGGTTTGGTTGGCACCACCGCCAATCCAACTTCCAGCAAGAGTTGAGAGCCCGCGCCAAACAGCATCAGCTCCCACACCACCAACAGCTTCTGGGTGAATAGTTCCGACAATTAAAACTGCCACAGGGCCACCAATAATAATTCCGGCAGTTCCCGCCAAAAACATAATGAGCGCTTTTGGACCTAAGTTGAAAACACCTTTCAAATCAATGCTTAAAGTCATCAATACCAATGCAGCGGGTAATAAATACCTGCTGGACATATAATATAAATTGGAACTTCCCACTGTTGCTTCCCCAGTATTCTGAAACTGAAATCCATTCGGGAGAAATAATTCCGGTCGTGGTAAAGAGTGCCGGAATAAAATAGGCCATAAATAATGCTGGCACAATACTGTAGAATTTTTTCCAAAATCCATCTTCTCGTGATGAAGTGTAAAAAATGAAGCCCAAGGCTATCATTAAAATTCCAAAAACGATGGTATCGTTTGTAAAAAGAGGAGTGGAGTCTTTTATGATTTCGACGGTTGTATCTTGCATTTTTGATGGTTTTGCTGCAAAATACAATTATTTTTTATTTCGGTTTATTTTTTAATGAAATCACTGATGCTATTAATCAATTCAGGCATTACGGGCAGATTGTATATGTTGTAGGATTTGCTGTTTTCTAAGATCGTTCCCTTCAATCTTTTTAAAAATATGATTCATGTTTGGGATGATTTTATATTCGGCATCAGGTTTTGCATTTTTCAAAAGCTCCGCTTCAGAAATCTGAACCTGTAAATCTTTATCGCCATTGAGAATCAAAACGGGAATATTCAACTTTGCAATTTCAACTTTTGGGTTATATTGCATCCAACTAAAAACAAATGGTTGTATTTCTTTCCTAAAAATTGAAGCCAATCCAGGACTGTAATTAATTGCCACACCATTTGCCCTTAAATCGTCAAAAGAGGTTCGTGCATTATCAACCAGTCCGGGAGCACCTTTGGCTAACTGGTCTATGATAACATCGTCAATTTCTTGTCCCGCCCCTGCAATGGAAACAAATCCGTCAGCGCCATTTTGGGCTGCTACCATGCCTATTAGTGAACCTTGGCTATGGCCAATTATATAGATTTTTGAAAAGCGTTCATCTTTTTTGAAATACAGAAGTACTGCACTAGCATCATCAATAAAATCTCCGAAATGAATATTCTTTTCATTCAGGGTTCTCCGTTTCATTTGTTTTACAATCCTTTTGTCATACCGAAACGTTGCAATGTGGTTTTCGTAAAGTCCTTCAGCAAGAAAACGTAAACTGTTATTTTCCATCATTTGTTGGTTTCCGTTTCTGTCTGTAGGTCCACTGCCACCAATAATAATTGCCAAAGGAATTTTCTTGGTGTTTTCTGGAACTATAAGGGTTCCGTCAATGAGCGGAGTAATGCTTAAATCTTCAGAATTGTATGTTTTGTTCTGTGCCGTGGCTATTCCTAAGAAAAAAATGAAGAAAATAAAACTGTATTTCATTAAGTGTGTTTTATGTGCAATGGTGCTCAAAATCTCATGATTTAACATAAAAAGTGAAACAATATTGCTTAACCTTTATTTTATATTAAAGTCAAAAGGTATTTTCATAAATATATCAAATAATTAAGAAAGTATTATTTTTTTAATTTTTGAAAAGTTTTGAATCTATTTTGTTTTTGGGGATACTATCTTTGCCAAAATTGATTTAATATTTCCATACAAAAGTTATATAATATGAAAAAGCTTGCGATAGTTTTATTGGTTTCTCTATTTTCCAACGGTCTATTTGCTTCAGATGATTGGGGTAAAACAGGGCATAGGGTGGTTGGTGAAATAGCGGGTGCTTACTTGAGCAAAAAGGCAGAAAAGGAAGTTTCAAAACTATTAAACGGCCATTCCTTGGCTTTTGTTGCAAATTATGGGGATGATATTAAAAGTGACCGTCAATATGATTCTTTCAGTCCGTGGCATTATGTAAATTTTCCTTTTGGCGAGAAGTATGAAACCCATGCCAAGAGTGAAAAAGGTGATATAATTCAAGCAATCAACAAATGTATTTCAGTTTTGAAAACCGATACTAGTTCTAAGGAAGAAAAGGTTTTTTATTTAAAAATGCTAGTTCATTTTATGGGCGACTTGCACCAGCCACTGCACATTGGTTTGGCAGATGATAAAGGTGGAAACAATTTTCAGGTGCGTTGGTTCAGCGATGGTACAAATTTACATTCTGTTTGGGATTACAGAATGATCGATTCCTATGAAATGTCTTACACTGAACTTGCCGCAAATACCGATGTACTTTCCAAAGAACAAGTAGAAGCTATTAAAAAAGGTACTGTATTGGATTGGATGTATGAAAGCCGTGCTTTATGCGAAACTATTTATGAGCACACTGAAATAGGGGAAAAGCTAGGTTATAATTATATGTATGATTACATGGATACGTTACGTTCCCAACTTCAAAAAGGCGGCATTCGATTGGCAGTGCTTTTAAACGAAATTTTCAGGTAAGAAACAACTATTTTTTATTCTCTTAGGTATATAGATATGCCCAATATATCAATCCGAATTGTAGCGGAAGCCTAAGTATCAATACCCATTTTGGCAATTTCATCGCTGCTTTTTCATCCTGAAGCATATAAATGTGGACCGATAAAAAACCTAAAAGCATAATTATTATTCCCCATGCCGCTGCTACTTGGGTGTTTTTGTTCATTATCATAAAACCCAAAATCATCTCTACAATCCCACTTAACAAAACCATACTGCTTTGCGCTGGAATATATGGAGGAATGATGCGCTCATATAATTTTGGCTTTCTAAAATGATTCATTCCAGCGAGTATAAAAAGAAGGCCTATAAGATATTGGTGCCAAGGTAGCATAAAAATATTTTTTTAGATTTTAAAAGTACTCTTTTTGAAGATTCTCCCAAGCTTGAATTTACTAAAAAGTAAAAGCCTCCCTATATTTCAATAAGGAGGCTTTCATTTAAATTAAATAATCTATGAAAAAAACTATTCTTTAATCAAGCGCTTGACAGTGCTTGCGTTGTCACCAATAATCTGAACCACATAAACTCCAGCTGCAAGCGATGAAACATCTACTGCTTTTTCACCCTGCATTGTGCGAAGGTCTGTCTGGTTTACCAGTTTTCCGTTTATGTCAAAGATCATCATTTTCTCTAGGGAAATGTTGGTCTTGTTCACAAGGTTCACAACATTGCTTGCTGGGTTAGGGTATAAGGCTATACCAGCATCCAAAGAGTTTTGGTTCACGCCAAGAGTGGATTCAACCGTAAGTTCAAAGTCACAGGTTGAAGTGTTTCCGTACTCGTCGGTAGCAGTCATCGTGATCGTGTAAACACCATCAGACAAGCTTGTGCCCGGAGCAGGATCTTGGGTAGTGTCTGTTACGGGATCTGTACAGTTGTCATCTGCAGTGGCCTCGCCAGTTGCAAAATAATCAGGTACGATGTAGAACAGGTTACCAGCTCCTGGATCAACAGTTTGATCTGCTGGACAGGTAAGTTCTGGAGCCAAAAGGTCTACAACAGTAACTGTTGATGTACAAGAAGCCAAGTTTCCACTGGCGTCACTTGCGAAAACAGTTATTGTAATTGGCGTCCCTATATCTGCACAGCTAACGGTAGGCACATCAACGGCCAAAACAGTTATACCACAAGCATCAAAAGACAATGGGCCTCCTGGAATTTCACGAAGAAAGCATCACCATCTGAATTGGTCAAGGTAAGGTTCCAGTTCGCTGGGTCAAACTGACCGCTGAAGCCTGGCATAAAGTTGCTGATTACAGTTTCATTGTTTCCGAAGAAATTGTCATCCGTTTGTGAACGGAATCCAAACACATCGCCCGGAGCAACAGCTACTGAGGCACTTCCTGATTGGTTCCCTACTGCTGGATCTGTCAATTGGGTATACGTACCGTTCAGCAAATATCCGAAGCTATCAAAACCTGGCACATCATTTAAGGTATAGTCCCAATCAAATGTAATGGTTGTAGCCTCTGTAACGTTAACTGAAAAGTCTGTAAAGCCTTCTAGGCCTGATTGGTCATCGCTTCCTATCACCATTACCTCATACGTTGTAGGCATACTGGCCAATAGTGCCATTGGATCAACAGTTGCCGTTCCATCTGGACCGAGTTCTATTGTTGCATCCTGGCAAACCAATATTGGAGCGATGTTGTCAATTACATTAACAACAGCGGTACAAGTAGAAGAGTTTCCGCTATTATCAGTAACGGTTACCTCAACAAGGTTTTCGCCAAGATCCGCACAAGTGAAATCTAGACCAGAACCACCACCCGTAGTATAAAGGATGTTACCATTGAATACACGTGGCTGAAATGTACTTCCGGAGAAAGGATATCCTCTTGCAGCACCTTCAAGAAACTCAATGTTGGCATCTGAAGCAAATACGTTTCCTGTTCCCGTTCCATTGGTATAGTTAAGACCACCTGTAGAGAAATCAGTTGGAGTTACGTAGAATGCGTGGGTCTCACCTGCTGCCATAACATAGTCTAGCGCCAAGTTAAGAGGGGTTGCAACACCATCTCCATTTGAAACAACACCTACAGCAGTACCAATTAAAGTCCAAGCTCCTGGGTCTGCTTCAAAACCAACCCAAGTTCCTGTTTTAGCGTATACT
Organism: uncultured Flavobacteriaceae bacterium; assembly: GCA_963805885.1. Classification (GTDB taxonomy): domain Bacteria; phylum Bacteroidota; class Bacteroidia; order Flavobacteriales; family Flavobacteriaceae; genus Aequorivita. The sequence continues at coordinate 167,917 of CAWDWC010000012.1, read as the reverse complement.
TCTACATCAAAAGTAGCACCAGTATCTGCGTTGATATCAAAAGAATCAATGGTTACATCGGTAATTGCATTAACGTCAAACATATTCCCAAAGTTTCCGTTTCCACCAGCAAAAGTGGTAGTAAGATTTTCCATGGTTCCTCCACCGGCACCGCCAGCGGTAATAGTATATCCACAGGCTTCGTTCACGCCCGTAACAAGATCGTTAGGATCTACACTGGCCATACCGTTTGCATCAAGGAAAACGTCAAGACCGCCACCGGAGGTAGCTTCGTAGGTCAACAAGAAATTGTCAACACCAGCTCCCCAGCCCCATTCTCCGTTGTTGTCGTCAAAGGTCCAACGTACCTGGAATGCGGCATTTGCAAATGCTGAAACATCAAAGGATTCAGTTTGGATGTCTGGATCCAGGTCATCTTCATACAGTGCTATTTGTTGCCAAGCAGCCCCATCCCATACTTCAACTTCAAAGGTCTGTGTTCCGGATTCCTGAAATGCAACATCATATCCAACGAACACATTGGAAGCCCCGGTTAGATCATAAACTGCGGAAACCAGTGAAACATTGCTCGCTGGTGCTCCCAAGCCACAATCGTCATCGTCAAATAACATTGCAAGGGTAGGGAAATCATCACCTGTTGGCATATCGCCACTGTTTATCCAATCGCAATTTCCAGTATTTACAACCGTTGACCAATCGGCAGGAAGACCGGCCTCAAAATCCTCGGATTCTGTAAACTGACCAAAACCACCGATACAGAATACCTCAGGAGCGGTAACGTCCTGAACGGTAACTGTAGAAGTACAGGTACTTGAATTACCAGAGTTGTCGGTAACGGTCATTGTTACTGTGTTTGCGCCTGTATTGGAACAATCGAAAGATGAAATATCAAGAGTCATGGATGCAATGCCACAGTTGTCCGTAGAACCATTGTCCACATCAGCGGCTGTAATGCTTACTGTTCCGGTTACAGGGTCAAGATCCAAGGTAAGGTCCTGGCATACTGCCACAGGAGGTTCGTTGTCATTTACGGTAACGGTAAATTCGCAAGTTGATGTGTTACCATCACTGTCGGTTACGGAAAGTGTTACGGTAGTGTCGCCCACAGGGAAAACACTTCCGCTTGGAGGGGTGGCAATAATATCGCCGGAAATGTTACCGTCTTCAGTATCAAAGGCAACACCTGCAAAGTTCGCTACGGCGCCACAGGTTCCAGGGGCGTTGTTCGCAACAATGTCTGATGGGCATACGATAACCGGTGGATCACCAAGATTTTCGGAAAAGTTTATGCAATAGCTCAACAAGTTTCCGCTATCACCGCCTGCACCGTCACAGATGCTAAGGGTCCAGTTGCCGTTTATAGATTGTCCCGCGAAAGTAGAAGCAAATGTTCCGCCTTCCGCCTGGAAAGTTCCGGTAAAAGGAGCAGAGCCCGTAGTGATACTTGGAGCTCCGTCCATAAATACTGTGTTAGTATAGTTGTCTCCAAAACTACCATTACCACTTGAAAGATCAAGGGAAGTTCCCATTGGGGAAACCAATGAAATGGAAAGATCAGAATCCCAGGTATGGGTAAGGTTTATTTCAACACTATCCAAGGTGTAATCTCCATTGTTTGTTCCAATGTTTCCTGTTGCAGAAACGTTAGCAGGTGAAGTGGTTGGGCCACCAACACATGGAAAACCACCAGTTCCTGTCATTGGAATAGGTTGTGGGTTGCCGGTGCCGCATTCAGTAACTGGGCCACCACCACTAGGCATATCACACATAATGACACCGCCATTAGGTGCAAAACTAAATTGAATACTGCAATTTGCTGCTGCAGAAGTATTTGTAAAAACAACTTCAAACCAGCCAGGTTCTACAGTTGCAGAGAATGGCTGGGTGGCAGAAGAACCTACATCTCCCAAATAATTTGTCCCTTGGTTTGCAGGATCATAAGGAGTAGTGCTTACGCCTCCTGCTCCTTGATAGATCATTGCATGACCATTGGTTGTACATGGTGCTGCACCGCTGTTCGGGTCAAAATTAACAGTTATACAAGTTGGACCAGTATCAGAGTTATAAAAGCGGATAGCTGTATAATTATAAGTAGTTCCTGCATTGAATATTCCAGGATATACTTTTGATGGGCATGCACTCGGTATAGCATCCCTAAATATTCGACCCAATTGAGATCCAGATCGAACAAAAAAACCAGAGGGTTCCACCGAAAGCCCAATTTGCGTTTCTATTGGACTGGTGAGATCATTACAGTCACCTTGTGCAAAGGAACTGATGAAATCATTGTGAAAAGTAAGAGACATAGAAATGTTCTTACAAAATAATTTTTTTTCATAATTAAATATATTTATGGTTATAACCATAAATATATGTTAAATCATTTAAATTTAAGCTATTAGATTAAAATTTTATGTTAAAATAGTGAATCGTAATTATTGTGAAACATTACGCATGTGCGATAAAGAAAGGAATCATTGGGGACAAGATATAATGAGAGGCGTGAGTTTTGGGAAAATACCTATAATCATATTAAATTTGGAGTAAGTTTAGCTAAAGCTATATTATGATTATATTGATATTCTTCGTTTGCAACTTCAAAAATGTAGAATACGATTGGCTAAACTTTTAAATGAAATCTTCATTAACAAGTTTTCTCAAACCTCAATGCCACAAAATAAAACCCCCTCAGCAAAAGCTGAAGGGGTTTCATTTATTTGGTTGGTTATTTAGGTGATTATTCTTTAATCAAGCGCTTGACAGTGCTTGCGTTGTCACCAATAATCTGAACCACATAAACTCCAGCTGCAAGCGATGAAACATCTACTGCTTTTTCACCCTGCATTGTGCGAAGGTCTGTCTGGTTTACCAGTTTTCCGTTTATGTCAAAGATCATCATTTTCTCTAGGGAAATGTTGGTCTTGTTCACAAGGTTCACAACATTGCTTGCTGGGTTAGGGTATAAGGCTATACCAGCATCCAAAGAGTTTTGGTTCACACCAAGAGTGGATTCAACCGTAAGTTCAAAGTCACAAGTTGAAGTGTTTCCGTACTCGTCGGTAGCAGTCATTGTGATCGTATAAACACCATCTGTCAAGGTTGAACCTGGAGCAGGATCTTGGGTAGTGTCTGTTACGGGATCTGTACAGTTGTCATCTGCAGTGGCCTCGCCAGTTGCAAAATAATCAGGTACGATGTAGAACAGGTTACCAGCTCCTGGATCAACAGTTTGATCTGCTGGACAGGTAAGTTCTGGAGCCAATAGATCTACAACAATTACGTTTGCGGAACAAGAAGCCAAGTTTCCACTAGCATCTGTAACAAAAACAGTAACAAGTATTGGTGATCCTATGTCAGCACAGCTAACAGTAGGCACATCTACAGCAGCGGTATCAATACCGCAGGCCTCCACAACATTATTGATAATATCATAAGGGTCTATGGTAGCAGTGCCGTCTGGGCCCAATTCAATAACAACATCAGTATTGGTGTTTGCATATGAATAAGTAAGACCCCAAGTATTAAGGGTACCTGTATCGCCAGCTGCAGCATCTTCAATTGAGATAGTCCAAGTTCCAACTGTGCTTTGGCCATCAAATGCCGAAAGTGGATTAGATGGTCTATAGTCTGCAAGTGGGAAAGCATCTGGAGTTCCCGCCATACAACTTAGCGCATTTGAAGATTCATCATCATAGAGGTCGATAATATTATCACCTGAACAACCATCTGCTGCTCCATCAAAGATTAATACTTGTGTTCCGGAAGGAGATTGAAGTGTTATTCTTAAGTCTCCTACCCAAGTGTGTGTAATATTTAAGTCTACATTTAAATCAGTAATGTCGAATTCATCTGTGACTTCAATTGTTGTTGAAACAGTAGTGTTGTCTACAATAGCAAGTGCAGGACTATCAGAAACTGTCGCAGAAATTGTTGGTTCTGGACCACAAGTAATAACAGGAGCAGTAATGTCAATTACATTAACAACAGCGGTACAAGTAGAAGAGTTTCCGCTATTATCAGTAACGGTTACCTCAACAAGGTTTTCGCCAAGATCCGCACAAGTGAAATCTAGACCAGAACCACCACCCGTAGTATAAAGGATGTTACCATTGAATACACGTGGCTGAAATGTACTTCCGGAGAAAGGATATCCTCTTGCAGCACCTTCAAGAAACTCAATGTTGGCATCTGAAGCAAATACGTTTCCTGTTCCCGTTCCATTGGTATAGTTAAGACCACCTGTAGAGAAATCAGTTGGAGTTACGTAGAATGCGTGGGTCTCACCTGCTGCCATAACATAGTCTAGCGCCAAGTTAAGAGGGGTTGCAACACCATCTCCATTTGAAACAACACCTACAGCAGTACCAATTAAAGTCCAAGCTCCTGGGTCTGCTTCAAAACCAACCCAAGTTCCTGTTTTAGCGTATACTTCTACATCAAAAGTAGCACCAGTATCTGCGTTGATATCAAAAGAATCAATGGTTACATCGGTAATTGCATTAACGTCAAACATATTCCCAAAGTTTCCGTTTCCACCAGCAAAAGTGGTAGTAAGATTTTCCATGGTTCCTCCACCGGCACCGCCAGCGGTAATAGTATATCCACAGGCTTCGTTCACGCCCGTAACAAGATCGTTAGGATCTACACTGGCCATACCGTTTGCATCAAGGAAAACGTCAAGACCGCCACCGGAGGTAGCTTCGTAGGTCAACAAGAAATTGTCAACACCAGCTCCCCAGCCCCATTCTCCGTTGTTGTCGTCAAAGGTCCAACGTACCTGGAATGCGGCATTTGCAAATGCTGAAACATCAAAGGATTCAGTTTGGATGTCTGGATCCAGGTCATCTTCATACAGTGCTATTTGTTGCCAAGCAGCCCCATCCCATACTTCAACTTCAAAGGTCTGTGTTCCGGATTCCTGAAATGCAACATCATATCCAACGAACACATTGGAAGCCCCGGTTAGATCATAAACTGCGGAAACCAGTGAAACATTGCTCGCTGGTGCTCCCAAGCCACAATCGTCATCGTCAAATAACATTGCAAGGGTAGGGAAATCATCACCTGTTGGCATATCGCCACTGTTTATCCAATCGCAATTTCCAGTATTTACAACCGTTGACCAATCGGCAGGAAGACCGGCCTCAAAATCCTCGGATTCTGTAAACTGACCAAAACCACCGATACAGAATACCTCAGGAGCGGTAACGTCCTGAACGGTAACTGTAGAAGTACAGGTACTTGAATTACCAGAGTTGTCGGTAACGGTCATTGTTACTGTGTTTGCGCCTGTATTGGAACAATCGAAAGATGAAATATCAAGAGTCATGGATGCAATGCCACAGTTGTCCGTAGAACCATTGTCCACATCAGCTCCCGTAATGCTTACCGTTCCGGTTACAGGGTCAAGATCCAAGGTAAGGTCCTGGCATACTGCCACAGGAGGTTCGTTGTCATTTACGGTAACGGTAAAGGAACAGGTTGAAGTGTTACCATCACTGTCGGTTACGGAAAGTGTTACGGTAGTGTCGCCCACAGGGAAAACACTTCCGCTTGGAGGGGTGGCAATAATATCGCCGGAAATGTTACCGTCTTCAACATCAAAGGCAACACCTGCAAAGTTCGCTACGGCACCACAGGTTCCAGGGGCGTTGTTCACAACAATGTCTGATGGGCAAGCGATTACTGGTGCGTTTCCTATAATAACAATCGGAAAACCAGAAACATGTAGATCAAATGGGCCAGAACCTCCTCCGAAACCATGGACTAAAACATAATAAGTTGAAGAACCATCAGTTGAAAATGTTACATAAGGGTCGTTACCACCACAATTGGTAAAATCGTCGTCTTCTCCGATAATACAAGTCAAGCCCGCACAGGAACCAGAGTAAACACTAATTTTAGAATCAAAGGGTGCTCCGCATAAATCCATGGTAACCGAAGAACCAGTTCCGGAACTGTCAGTAAATACATACCATACGCCTGGAGAAGTGATGCCTGTTCCGCAGAAAGGAGTACCAGTATCTGTTGTTGCAAAAAGGGTTGTTCCGCTTATTGTTCCATCACCAGTTATAGTAATAGCATTTGCGCATAAGTCATTTGGCGGAATGGCTTCTGCCTCTAAAGTCATTGCAAAATTATTTATAATTCCAAAATTTCTGGTACAACCATTATTAGCAACTGAACTTCCGCATCTTTGTACTACACTCAAAGCAGGTTCGCCCGCCGGTTGTGAGCCAATCACTGGGTTTTCGTTCAATATCCAATAAACATCATTCCTGCTAGCATTTAGCGAAACGGAAATGGTATTGTCTACTTCACCGTAAAGGTTCACATTTGGTAATGTGAAAGTTACTGAGTAAATAAATCCTAATGGGCCTGGAGTAACATTTTGTGTTACTGAAGAACCTGCAACCAAAGTACCAGGGCCACTGCCACAGGCTCCTGTTGTACCATTGGTGGTGCAGTCTGTGTAAATACGCAACGTCAAATCGTAATTTGCTGCTGAAGCTAAATTGAAGACATCGACAGTTACGGTTTGGAGAATCCTGTTGGTTCCTGCCAAAACAATGGCGTCTGCCATTGAAGTATTTGGACCATTTGCAGCCGCGGTAATTTCAGCACCAGTAGCACCGGTGTGATCGGTTTCATAAATTGTGGTCAAGGCACGGGATTGCGTGTTTTGCACTTGTGTTGTTCGTGCATCGCGAATTCCAGTAGCTAGCCTTTCTTCCTGCCCTTCTGCGAAAAAGGTCGCAAACAGCGTAAGGATTAAGAATAGTGTAATTTTTTTCATATTTATAGTTATATTTAATTAGATATTAAAAGTATGTTAAATTTTATTAATCAGGGTCATTTTGTATAAGTTTTTATGTTAAAAATTGATGTTTTTTTTAATATAAATCTCTTAAGTATATGGCGTATAAAAAAACCCGTTGCTGTGTTTACAGCAACGGGTTTTTACTTAATTGTTTTTTTTCAAATAGATTCTCTATTTAATCATCTCATAACTGCGTTTTATAAACGCTGTAAGCTCTTCTCCTTTCAATAGATTTTTACTCAATCTTGCCAAGTCGAGTGCTTGATTTATCAAACGTTCTTTCTTCTTTTCGGTTTTGGTATTTAAGATTTCAGTTACCAATTCGTGATTTGTATTGACAATCAAATTGTACATATCAGGGAAGCCACCCATGCCGAACATTCCACCACCTCCGGTTTTCTGCATATCTTTCATTCTTCGCATAAACTCCGGCTCCGTGATTATAAAAGGGTTGGCATTGCTATCCAAAGCCTCTAATTGAACGCTGAATTTCTCTTTCGGAATAACACTGTCCAAAAAGGTTTTCAAATTTTCCTTTTCTTCGTCGGAAAGTTTTGAAATTTGCTCTTCGTCTTTTTTAATAAGATTTTCAATATGGTCACTGTCTACACGTACAAATGAAATTTTTTCTTCGCTGCCCTCAACTTTTTGAAGTAAATGGGTTATGATTGGCGAATCCAAAAGCAACACTTTATAGCCTTTTTCTTTAGTTGCTTCAATGTAGCTATGCTGCTCTTCTTTATTTGAAGCATAAAGAATAACAAGGTTTCCGTCTTTGTCTGTCTGGGAAGCTTTTATCTTTTCTTTCAATTCTGAAAAGGTGTAATAGCTATTGTCCACCGTTGGATAAAGCGCAAAATCCTGTGCTTTATCAAAAAACTTGTCTTCGGTCAACATTCCGTACTCAATGACTATTTTAATGTCGTTCCATTTCTTTTCAAAACCTTCGCGATCGCTGTTGAAAAGGCTTTTCAGCTTATCAGCGACTTTACGGGTTATGTAACTTGAAATTTTCTTAACCGCGCCATCCGCTTGCAAATAACTTCGCGAAACGTTCAGCGGAATATCCGGACTGTCAATCACCCCGCGGAGCATTGTCAAAAATTCGGGCACAATTCCCTCCACATTATCTGTAACAAAAACTTGGTTTTGATAGAGCTGGATTTTGTCTTTTTGAATACTCATATCGTTTGTCATCTTCGGGAAATAAAGTATTCCCGTAAGATTGAAAGGATAGTCTACATTTAAATGAATGTGGAAAAGCGGTTCTTCAAATTGCATTGGGTATAATTCTCTATAAAAAGAATTATAGTCTTTATTTTCTAGCTCAGTTGGTAGCTTCGTCCATGCTGGATTGGGATTATTTATTATGTTGTCAACTTCCTTAGTTGGTGCTTTGTCTTCCTCTTTTGCATCTTCAGGTTTTGGAAGTGTTTCAGTTTTAGTTCCAAACTTTATGGGGATAGGCATAAACTTGTTATACTTCACCAATAATTCACTAATACGTGACTCTTCCAAAAATTCAGTGGAATCATCTGCAATGTGAAGAATTATTTCAGTTCCGCGTTCCTTTTTATCAGCTTCTTCAATTGTGAATTGGGGCGAACCATCGCACGTCCAATGAACTGCAGGCTCATCTTTATAGCTTTTTGTGATGATTTCCACTTTTTTGGCAACCATAAATGCGGAATAAAAACCTAGCCCAAAATGCCCAATAATCCCGGTGTCTTTTCCATCTTTGTCTTTGTATTTTTCGATAAATTCCTCGGCACCAGAAAAGGCTATTTCGTTAATATATTTTTCAACTTCATCCTTGGTCATCCCGATTCCTTGATCTATAATGTGAAGCTCTTTTTTCTTTTTGTCCAACTTCACTTCAATTATCGGATTGCCATACTCCACACCTTCAGCCTCGCCAATATTGGCCAAATGCTTCATTTTTAAAGTAGCATCTGTAGCGTTTGAAATCAATTCACGAAGAAAAATTTCGTGGTCGCTGTATAAAAACTTTTTTATCAATGGAAAAATGTTGTCCACTGATACATTGATAGTTCCTTTGCTCATAATTATATATTTTTTAAGTTTTCCGTTTCTGTTATTCTTATAGTCAAATAGAATACCAACGCATAAAATGCTGACACGATGTCACAGCAAAACTTTCAAAAAAGCCCCAAAAGATTTAACAGAACATTTTGTTTAATAAATACGATAAATGTTTAAACAGTAATTATCTTTGCGTATTGATACTAAGTCAATTTCAATTCATTTTTAATACTTAATACACAATGGCAACTGTAAATAAAGATTCCCTAACATCCAAAGAATCTATTCCAAAAAATAAGGTGAGTAAGCACAAAATAATAGCGGCTTATATGGAATGGGTCCTCTTAAAAGAAAAACAACCGCTCAGCGTTTTCAGGTTCTGTAAAGAAAATAATTTCAGAGAAGCTGAATTTTACTCTTATTTTGGCTCTTTTGAAGGTCTTCAATTGGCAATTTGGAATTCGTTTTATGAACAGACAATTGTGTTGGCGAATAAGGACGATTCCTATTCCAATTATTCTAATCAAGAAAAGATGCTCACTTTCTTTTACACTTTTTTTGAGTTGCTTACCGTAAACCGTAGCTATGTTCTTTTCGCTCTAAGAGTACATCAAAATATGATGAAAAATTTAAGTCAATTGAAAGGGCTCCGTAAAAATATCAAACACTTTGCTGCTGAATTGATTCAGGAAAATAATGAAGATAAGAAACTTAAAATTTTGAAGCAATCCATAACAATTTTTTCTGAAGGTGCTTGGATTCAAACACTTTTCCTTTTAAAATATTGGATGGACGACAATTCTGCAAATTTTGAAAATACAGATATTGTTATTGAAAAATCGGTTCGTGCCATTTTTGATGTTTTTGATACCCAACCATTGGAAAGCGTACTCGATTTTGGAAAATTTTTGTGGAAAGAAAAAATGGTTTAATGAAGACAATAGACAAAATTCCCACAAACAAAATTCAGCGAGCTTCAAAATTAATGACTACTGGCGTAAAGGTTGGCGGTAATTATTTGAAGTATTACGGAAAAAAATTCGTCAACTCTGAAACCACAAGGGACGAGCTAAACGAAAGTAACGCCGAGGATATTTACGACGGTTTAAAAAACCTAAAAGGCAGCGCCCTAAAAGTTGCGCAAATGTTGAGTATGGAAAAAAACATAATGCCTAAGGCGTATGTTGAAAAATTTTCATTAGCACAATTTCAGGTGCCACCACTTTCAGCGCCTTTGGTTCGTAAAACTTTCAAAAAATATTTTGGAGATACACCCGAAAGCCTCTTTGATACTTTCAATGCAGAATCTGTTGCTGCAGCAAGTATTGGGCAGGTTCACAAAGCAACAAAAGACGGTAAAAATCTTGCTGTTAAAATACAATACCCTGGTATTGCGGAAAGCATCAGTAGCGATCTCGCGATGGTAAAACCTGTTGCGATGAAAATGTTCAATATTAAAGGAAAAGATAGCGATAAATATTTTAGGGAAGTGGAAGATAAATTACTGGAAGAAACCGATTATATGTTGGAAGTTGAACAAAGCAAAGAAATCACCGAAGCTTGCAAAAACATTCCGAATTTAAGATTTCCAAAATATTACGAAGAGCTTTCTGGCGAGCGAATTATTACGATGGACTGGATGAGTGGACAGCACCTCTCTGAATTTACAAAAACAAATACAGATAAAGTAAAGGCAAACAAAGTAGGGCAGACGCTCTGGGACTTTTATATGTTCCAAATGCACAAATTGAAACGAGTCCATGCAGATCCACATCCGGGAAACTTTTTGATGGATGAAGATGCTAATTTAATAGCCATTGATTTCGGCTGTGTAAAAACTGTTCCTGACGAATTTTACATTCCCTATTTTGAATTGGCAAAACCTGAAAACATAAACGATCCTGTTGTTTTTTTAGAAAAAATGTACGCTTTAGAAATTTTGAAGAAGGAAGATTCCCCAGAAGAAACGAAATTCTTTTCTGAATTGTTTTTTGAAATGCTGAGTCTTTTTACAAAACCATTTCACAGTGAAAGCTTTGATTTTTCTGACAAAGATTTCTTCGGAAAAATAGCGGAACTCAGCAATAAATATTCTAAAGACACGGAAATTAGAAAGATGAATGGCAATCGCGGTTCAAAGCATTTCCTTTATATCAATAGAACTTTTTTCGGACTCTATAATTTAATGAACGATTTAGGCGCCAAAGTTTTAATGGATAACTATAAAAAGTACGTATAAACTTTAACAAAACTTTGTTTAAACCTTTAACAATTACACTAAACAAAGAATGGTATCTTTACAAGTAAGTAATCGAATATTAAATTGCTATGAAAAAGTAAAAATATTCTATTATTTAATTGGTTAGGTTGTTTAAGAAGGGCGCATCTTTTGCGCCCTTCTTTAGTTTTATACAAAAGAGTTTATGCTTTTTTGCTATGCATGCATACTATATAAATTGCAATTTGTTTCCCTGAATTACTACAGATACTTATCTTTCCACTTGATTTAAAACATATAAAAATGCACATATCAAAAATTACCGGTTTGGGTTATTATGTACCCGAAAATGTGGTTACCAATGATGATCTTTCAAAATTAATGGATACCAACGATGCTTGGATTCAGGAACGCACAGGAATTAAAGAGCGAAGACACATTAAAAAAGGCGATGGTAATTCAACATCTGTTATGGCCGTAAAGGCTTCCATAATTGCTTTAGAACGTGCCAAACTTGTTCCGAATGATATCGATATGATAGTTTTTGCTACGCTGAGCCCAGATATGTATTTTCCCGGCGGTGGGGTTGAAGTGCAGGAAATGATGAAGATGCGAACCATTCCAGCACTGGACGTTCGCAACCAATGTAGTGGCTTTGTATATGCTATTTCAGTAGCAGACCAGTTTGTAAAAACTGGAATGTATAAAAATATTTTGGTTATTGGCAGTGAAAATCACAGTGGTGGCCTCGATTTTAACACTCGTAGTAGAAATGTTTCTGTTATTTTTGGAGATGGCGCCGGCGCTGCGGTAGTATCTAGGAATGAAACTGGAAAAGGAGGGATTCTTTCAACACATCTGCATAGCGAGGGGCAACATAAAAATGAGCTTTCCCTAAAAGGGCCCAGTACAGAATATTGGGTTCCACAGATTATTGCTGAAAATCCGAAAGAGGACATTCCCTATTATCCAGTTATGAATGGGCAGTTTGTTTTTAAACACGCTATCGTCCGTTTTGCTGAGGTAATAAAAGAAGGTTTGGATGCAAATAATTTAAAAGCGGAAGATATTAATATGTTGATTCCGCATCAGGCAAATCTTCGCATTTCGCAATTTATTCAACATAAATTAAAATTGACGGATGACCAAGTTTTTAATAATATCCAAAAATACGGCAATACCACTGCAGCCTCTATTCCTATTGCGCTAACAGAAGCGTGGGAAGAAGGAAAAATAAAAGAGGGCGATTTAGTAGTTTTAGCAGCATTCGGAAGTGGTTTCACTTGGGGAAGCGCAATTATTAGATGGTGATATTGTTACGACAGAAAATATAAAAAAGCCTTTCAGAAAAACTGAAAGGCTTTTATTTTACCCAAAAATGGTATAATTCGTTAAAGGCTAATTCAAATAAATTATAAAATGAAATTTTAGGTATTGTATTATAATAGACGAGATGAAATCACGAATAGTTTCACGCATTATTGCTTTTTAACAAAACAATAACGGTCTAGAAAATTCCGCCACCTCCAGACGATGTGTTGTCATCTCTGTTCTTTCTACTCTTTGCACGATAATTACTTCCTCCAAATCTATAGGATAATCCTACGTAAATTGTATTACTTTCATTTCTAAATTCACCGCTCTGTGGATAGGGTGTATTACCACTGAAAGCAAATTTCATAGAATCCAACAAGTCATTATAGTTTACACTGAAAGTTCCACGGCCTTCCCATAATGTATATCTAGCTCCCAAGTTGACAAAATAGAGTGGTTTCGATTCAAACTGAATGCCCTTGTTTTTTGCGCGATAAAGCCCAAAAGCTGAAAAAGTAAGGTTTTTGGTAACAGTAAAATTATTCGACATCCTCACATTCCATGCAATGTTATCTGCTTCTACAACTTGTGTGGTTATGTCATCCACAGTTGGGAGATTCCGTAGGGTTCTCAAAAGCTTCGGTAATACCTTTTTGAGTTCTTTTGTAAAGTTCAAAACTTGTATTAAAACTCCACCATTTTGTAGGTTTGTAATTTCCAGAAAGTTCAATGCCGAAAGCATTGGTGCTGCTGAAGTTTTGAAAGGTAAGGATTGATCTGTCCAAATTTGTTCGGTCTACAAGTATTGCACGGTTTATTTCATTATCCACTAACCGGTAAAATATTCCTCCCGTGATGCTTCCCTTTTCTAAATTGCGGGTATAATTGGCCTCTATTGAATTGGTAAACTGAGGCTCCAGGTTGATGTTCCCGAATGAAGATATCAAAGGCGTGCTGAACTCGCGTATAGGATTAACCTGATCAAGTCCGGGACGATCCACTCTACGACTGTAACTTAACTGATACTGGTTTTTTTCACTGGGAGAATACGTAACAAAAGCGCTGGGATATACCTGAAAATAATCATTGGTAAATGCGCGAATCTTGTTGGTGTCAGCTTTTACGCTAACGTTTTCCACTCGTGCCCCTAATTGATAGGACCATTTTTCGTAAGTTTTTCCATAAGTGGCGTAAAGGGAATAAATATCGCGGACATATTCAAAATAGGTTGAAGGTGTGGGCACCAACTCGCCATTGGCATTGTAGCTTTTACCGTTTGAGGCATAATCGATATTAGTCTCAAAAAGTCTCGCCTCGGCACCGGCTTCAATTTTTACACTTTCTGAAAGTGGATTCACATAATCAAGATTTACTGTAAGTTGATTACGGTCTGTTTCATCGTTATCTGCAAAATTATCTAAAGGAGAAGCCCCGCTGAATACATATTTTCCTACGGTTTCATTTGAAAATGCATTATAATCTGCCTCCAACTCAAGGGTGTGGTCGGCCTTTTCAAAATTCACTTTATAATCGAAATTATATTGTGAAGAAATATTTTCATTATCAAAATAGAATAATTGTTTCTGATTGAGGGAGGGTTGGTCTAAATAAAATATTGAAGAACTTCCCACTCCCTTTCCATCATATAAATTTTGATTGGTGAAGAAGGATATTGTGTTTTTATCATTTAGATAAAAATCCAATCCCACTTTGAAAAGGTTGGATTTGCTGTCATCCAAAAAATGGATTACTTCTCTTGAATTGTTTAGTGATCTCGAAATCAGGCCGTCATTCTCGTTTTTGGAAACATTGTTGCTAAGGTTGGTATATAGATTGAATTTTCCATTTCTGTAATTCATATCCAAACCGGCATTAAATTTTGCATTTTCCTTATACGTAAGTCCTACGGAAGCGTTGCCATTGAAACCCACATTTACGTTTTTATGAAGGATAATATTGATTATTCCGCTCATACCCTCAGGATTGTACTTTGCGGAAGGGTTGGTGATAAGTTCAATTTGTTTGATAGATGAAGACGGTATCTGCTTTAGCAATTGTGCTACGGGAATGTTTGAAAGCTTTCCATCTACCATTACGCGTACGTTTTCGTTACCTCGCATGGAAAGTTCACCAGTTTGTTGGTCTATGCTCACTGTGGGTAAGTTGTTCATGATATCTGAAGCAGTGGGACCAGCGGTTGATAGATCTTTACCCACGTTTATTACCTTTTTGTCCAAACGTTGTTCAATGGTAGACCGTTCAGCAACAATATTCACTTCATCCAGTGAAGCTATATCCTCTTCGAGCAATATATTGCCTAAATCAAAATCTACATTTCCTTTTGTGACATTTATTTCCGTGGTAAAAGCCTTATATCCGATATACTGAATAATTACGTTGCACTTTCCTTCCGGTATTTTGTGGATTTCAAATTTACCACCTTCGTCGGTTACAGCCCCAGTAATAATTTCACCGTTTAGATTTTTTACAACAACAGTTACGTAGGGAAGCGGTTCATTTAGCATCTTGTCTGTGACACTGCCATAAATATTGCCGGGTTTGTCTGTAGGATCTATGGAAGCTCTGGTTATTCCAAAGGTGATGAATGCGATTAATAATAAAATGTTTTTCATTTGTGTGATTGATTGATGTTAATGATTAATGAATTAAAAAAAACACATGTATATTGCATTAGATATTACCTTGCATAACATACTAACTGCATAAATGTTTTCGTGTTTATATATACATGACGATATATTTTTTCTTCTGTTACAGCTAATGTGAAATAATTTTATAAAAAAACAAACCCGGAGATATTCTCCGGGTTTGAATCTTTACCGCAATTATTAACACTAACCATCAACGTAAAAACTGTCGCAGTAAAGAAATAAATTCTAACTATTATATAGACGTCCAAAAATTAATAATGTTTCATCGCTTTTTTCATTTTAACGAACATTTATGAAATCTTGAAAAAGAGTATTGTATTTTCATAAAAAAACTGTCAAAAAATGAAAAAGACGTTAGTACTTGGCGCTAGCCTAAATCCCAGCCGTTATTCAAATCTTGCAATCAATAGATTGGTAAGTCATGGACATATTGTTGAAGCCGTTGGTTTGAAAAAAGGAGTGGTTGCGGGAATTGATATTGCTACTGAAAAAGAACATTTTGAAAATATTGATACTGTAACACTTTATTTGAATCCAAAGCGGCAAGTGGAATATTATG
Source organism: uncultured Flavobacteriaceae bacterium (assembly GCA_963805885.1). Lineage (GTDB taxonomy): Bacteria > Bacteroidota > Bacteroidia > Flavobacteriales > Flavobacteriaceae > Aequorivita. Next base: position 152,291 of record CAWDWC010000012.1, on the reverse strand, counting down.
ATTACATAATTTCTTTGAAACCGAAGCGTGTCATTTTCAATCCTGGAACCGAAAACCCCGAGTTTTATGAAATTTTGCAGAAAAACAATATTGAAACTGAAGTTGCCTGTACGTTAGTTCTTTTGGGAACGAATCAATATTAAGCCAAAAAAGGTCAGCGCTCCGTTCAAGATTAAAATGAAAAATCCAAATTCGAAGTTGAGATATTCTTTAGAAAGATAGCTTATGGCATATCCCAAAAAGGGAGTCAATATTGCAACCACTGGAACAAGTTTGTCTTTTACGTTCCATTTTGTAAAAAGACCATATGCATACAACCCCAAAAGCGGACCATATGTATATCCAGCAAACACGAAGAGCTTCGCAATCACGGAATCATCTGCAATAACATATTTAAAAATAATGATAACTGCTATCAAGACAAGAGAAACCAGTATGTGAATCAGCTTACGAACTCGGACTTGTTTTTTTTCATCATATCTCTTTTCAATTTCAAGAATATCAATACTAAAAGATGTGGTTAAAGCCGTTAACGCACTATCTGCGCTGCTATACGCTGCTGCAATTAGCCCTAAAATGAACAGTACTGCAACGCCAACCCCGAATTCGTTTAGCATGGCAAGTGTTGGGTAGAGTTGATCTTTGTGTGCGTCTATTCCGTTTTGTTGTGCATAAACCGTAAGCAAAAGCCCCAACACTAAAAAGACGAAATTCACGATAGTCAAAACAATAGTGAACCAAAACATATTTTTTTGTGCATCCTTTAAGTTTCGACAAGTCAGGTTTTTCTGCATCATATCCTGGTCTAGGCCAGTCATAACAATGGCTATAAAGGCTCCACTTAAAAATTGTTTCACAAAAAAGTCGCTAGATTTCCAATCGTCAAAAAAGAAAATCTGGCTCATATCGCTATCTGAAATAAAAGTAAAAAGCTTACTTCCGGAGAGTCCTAAATCTGTAGAAACATAATATACAGAAACACCAACGGCCACGAGCATAAATAAGGTCTGTAATGTATCTGTCCAAACAATGGTTTTTATTCCACTTTTGAAAGTATAGAGCCAAATAAGTAAAATTGTAATGGTAACGGTAACCCAAAAAGGGATGTTCATATCGTCAAAAATCAAACTTTGCAATACAACTGCCACCAAATACAGCCGAAAACTTGCGCCCACAACTCTTGAGAGAAGAAAGAAAGAAGCGCCAGTTTTATAGGAAGACTTTCCAAACCTACCTTCCAGATAAGTATATATTGAAGTTAGATTCAACCGATAATAAAGCGGAAGCAATACAGTGCCAATAACTGCATACCCTACAATATAGCCGAGCACGACTTGAAAATAACTGAATTTTGAAGCTTCCACCCAACCCGGAACCGAAATAAAAGTTACCCCGCTCAATGAGGCACCAATCATTCCAAAAGCGACCAAATACCAAGGCGACTGTTTTCCAGCTTTAAAGAAATCTGCATTGCTTCCACCTCTATTGGTTAAAAAGGAAATTAAAATCAATACTAAAAAATAACCAACAATTAATAGAAGAATGTGTAAGGGTTGCATAAGATTTGAGACTTCAATGTTTTAGGAATATATTTTTGGTAAAAATACAAAGTTTGGTTACCTAACAATTTTTATTTTTAATACTTTTGGAATTCTTAAAAAAATAATTACATAACTACTTAAAAATAAAAAAGATGCGTTTTAAATTACTACTCCTTTTTGCATTACTTTTCGGTTCCTTTGCCAGTCAGGCACAGGAATATCTTCAAATGATTGATGAAGGCACTTATAAAGTGCAAGAAATTATTGACAGTGCCGAAGCCTATTTTGCTAATAAAGACCAAAAAAGGATGGCGGGAAGCAGGTTACAAACAATTTAAAAGATGGGAATATAACGCCCTACGACTGGTGAAAGAAGATGGGTATCTTCCAACAATCGAAGCAACGCTTGAATGAGCTTGAACGTTGGAACGCATATTTAAACAATACAGCACTAACAGGGCTGTTCTACCAGACAACTGGCAAGAACTTGGCCCAACTGAATGGAACGCGACTTCTGGCTGGAACCCTGGAGTTGGAAGAATTACTGGTCTTTCAATTGATGAAGGCGATATAAACCATATGATTATTGGCGCCAATACTGGTGGGGTATGGAAAACGACAGATGGTGCACAAACTTGGACTCCATTGAGTGACTATTTTTCAAATCTTTCTGTCTATTCTGTTACGATAGACCCATCAAATTCTGATACTTACTATTTTGGCTCTACAAGTGGAAATATATTTAAGTCAACAGATTCAGGAGCGACGTGGAATTTATTAGGAACAATTGGAAATAGCATATGTAAATAAAATTTTGATCAATCCTTCAAATAGCAATATAATGTTTGCCACTGCTGAAAATGTTGGAATCTATAGATCTATTGATGGTGGTGCTACCTGGACCCAGGCTGTTAGTGATAACAGGGGTTATGATATTGAATTTAAGCCTGGCGATCTTTCAACTGTTTATGCTTCTGGAAGTGGTTTTCATAAATCTACTGATGGTGGCGCTACATTTAGTACCATAGGTGGGTTTAGTTCTGGCCCAAAAATGATAGGAGTTTCTGCAGATGATCCTAACGTGGTATATGTTCTGGAGGCCTTGGCAAATAGATTTGGCGGCTTTTATACTTCAAGCGATAGTGGAAGTAGCTTTACAAAAATTAACCACGGCAGTCTCAACTTTTTTGGATATAGCACTAGCGGAAACGATAATAATGGTCAAGCTCCACGAGATATGGGTATCGCCGTAAACCCAAATAATGCTGACGAAGTTCACATTGCCGGTTTGCTTACTTGGAGGTCAGCAAATGGAGGTGTAAACTTTACGTGTACTTCCGATTGGATACCAGGAAATGCAGCTTCTCAGAATATTGGTTATTGCCATTCTGACGTTGACGATCTTCAATTCTACGGAAACACTTTGTTTGCAATTACGGATGGTGGAATTTACAAGGCTGAAAACACAGGCACTATAAATGCAAATTATTTTGAAGATCTTACCACAGGATTGGGAATTCGTCAATTCTATAAAATAGGTATTTCCCAAACTGCAGACGTAATTGTATCAGGAGGCGCACAGGATAACGGAACCTCTTTTTATACTGCTGCAACAGGATGGAAAGACTGGTTGGGAGCAGATGGTATGGAATCTTTTATAGATAAGGACAACAGTAATTTGTTTTACGGAACCAGCCAAAACGGGCAAATGTATAGAACCCAAAATGGTGGTAATACATACTCAGGTATAAATGAACCCGGAAATGGTTCTGGAAACTGGGTAACACCCTTTGAACAAGACCCAACTGCCCCAAATACTATTTATGTAGGATATAACCGCGTGTATAAATCAATAAATTATGGAGGTACTTGGACAAGTATTTCACAGGATTTTATAAGTAACACCAATAATTTGAAAATTGCACCTTCAAACAATCAAGTTATGTATGTTTCCAGAGGTCCCTTCCTATACAAAACAGAAGATGCTGGTGCAACAGATTGGGTTCAGAAAACCTTTCCTGGCGGTAGCGTAAACTCAATTGCTATCCACCCAACCAATCCAAACAAAATAGCACTTGCAATTAATGGGAATAGCCGTGTAGTTGTTTCAGAAGATGGTGGTGTAACTTGGATAGACTACAAAAAAAATCTTCCAAACTTTAGCGCTTTTGCGGTAGTTTGGGATAACAATGGTAAAGATGGCCTTTATTTAGGCATGGATTACGGAATCTATTATATAGACAACACCTTCACTGATTGGCAGCCATACAGCAACTTATTGCCAAATGTGTACGTGAATGAACTGGAAATTAATGATGTAACCAATATGCTTTATGCAGGAACTTATGGAAGAGGCCTTTGGGTTTCTCCATTAGTAGAGGGAACAGCAGGAGTGGAAGACAGAATTTCTGGAAGTAGTGTTAAAATATATCCTAACCCAGCAACTTCAGAATTTACAATTGCTTTGCCAAAAACAATGAAGGCCGAAGTAAGGGTTTTTGATATCACCGGTAAACTTCTTATCTATGAAGCCGATGCATTAATTGCAAACAAACATACCGTTGATGTTTCATCACTTTCGCCGGGAACATATTTTGTTCGCCTTAACTCGGAAGAAGGCACTGCAACAAAAAAACTTATTATAAACTAAGAGCTATTTATATAATAGGAATGCTTCAGGAAAAACCTTTTTTCTGAAGCATTTTTTTTATCTTGCCGACAGGTACAATGCTATGGAATTTTCTTCAAAACTTCTTGAAAACGCAGTAAACGAAATGTCCCAACTCCCCGGAATTGGTAAACGGACCGCGCTGCGTTTAGTACTCCATTTATTGAAGCGACCCGACGAGCAAACACAAAAATTAGCTGCTACTTTGTTAAAAATGCGCAATGAAATAAATTTTTGTGCCAACTGCCACAACATAAGCGACACCAAGCTTTGCGAGATATGTGCCAATGCGCGTCGCGATGAACAATTGATCTGTGTGGTTGAAGATATTCGGGATGTAATGGCCATTGAAAACACCAGCCAATATCGTGGTCACTATCACGTTTTGGGAGGGAAAATATCGCCAATGGACGGCATTGGTCCGGGTGATTTAACAATTCCATCCTTGGTTGAAAAAGTAAAGGAGGGAAAAGTTCGTGAACTTATTTTCGCGCTCAGTTCAACAATGGAAGGTGATACCACAAATTTTTACATTTATAAACAAATTGAACCATATAATATAACCACGACTACTATTGCTCGTGGAATTTCGGTAGGAGATGAGCTGGAATATGCAGATGAGGTTACCTTGGGCCGAAGTATTTTGCATCGAATCCCTTTTGAATCTTCATTAAAAAGTTTGTAGTTTGAATTGCCCATTTACAACTAGCAAACCAATTAAAGATTTATATTTGGACATTCCATCTTCCTACTTCTAAAATATTCAATACAGATGAAACTCTCCGTTGTTATCCTAAATTTTAACGTACGCTATTTTTTGGAGCAGTGTATTCTTTCTGTTCAAAAAGCATTGGAAAATTGGGATGCTGAAATAATCGTGATTGACAACAACTCGAAAGACGATAGTTGCCAAATGGTCAAAACCCTTTTCCCAAATGTCATTTTAATTGAAAATACCGAGAATGTTGGTTTTAGCAAAGCTAACAATCAAGCGGTTGCTGTAGCAAAGGGCGAATATATCTGCATTTTAAATCCAGACACTGCAGTTTCCGAAGATACTTTTAAGCAGGCAATTGAATATTCACAAAGCATTGACGGTATTGGAGCCCTAGGCGTTTATTTAATGGACGGGACGGGAAATTTTCTTCCAGAGAGTAAACGAAACCTCCCAACCCCAAAGGTTTCTTTGATGAAGCTTACAGGTTTTGCAAAAAAATATTATTCGAACCACATTTCAGAAACTTCCAAGGGTGAAGTTGAAGTATTGGTTGGTGCCTTTATGCTTTTGAAAAGAAGTATTTATAACGAAGTTGGTGGTTTTGATGAAGATTATTTTATGTATGGCGAAGACATCGATCTCTCCTATAAAATAACCCAAGCAGGTTACAAAAACCATTATTTGGGAAACAATACGGTACTGCATTACAAAGGGGAAAGCACCAAAAAGGACGATGCGTATTTCGAACGATTTTACGGTGCAATGCAGATTTTCTACAGAAAGCATTTCAATAGAAATTTTCTACTTGAAAGTTCAGTTTCAGCGGGAGTTGCTTTGGCAAAAAAGGCCCGGAGAATTTCTCCTGACAAAAAGATAAAACCAATACCAAATCTTGAAAGAAATTATTTTTTCACGGAAAATATTGAGCTACTTGAAACACTTTCCGCAAGTACAGTAACTGTTTTTCAAATGGTTTCAAAAAATATGCATCCGCAGATTATCCTAAAAAACAGTTTGTTGGTTTTTGACGCCGATTATATTTCCTATAAAGAAATCTTCAATTTAATGAAACAACTAAAAGGGAACGGAAATATTTTCCGCATACGCCCACCTGGATGCAATTTCATAATAGGAAGCGACCAAAGCGACGAAAAGGGTGGCGTGGTTGTTTTTTAAGAAAATTGAAACCCAAAACGAACAAATTTTAACTAATTTTGCAACGTTTTTGAATGCTCCACGAAACTGTGGACTATTCAAAATTGTGAAAGCACACAAATCGTACATCCAAAATCGAAAATAGTACATCAAGAGTTATGGCAAAATTTGAATTGAAACTACCCAAAATGGGCGAAAGCGTTGCAGAGGCAACCCTAACTAATTGGCTAAAGGAAGTGGGCGATACCATAGAGGCCGACGAAGCGGTCCTCGAAATAGCGACCGATAAGGTGGATAGCGAAGTACCCAGCGAGGTAGATGGCGTTTTGATTGAAAAACTTTTTAATGTGGATGATGTGGTTCAAGTGGGCCAAACCATCGCCATAATTGAAACTGCTGGTGGAACTGATGAAGGTGAAAAAACTGTTGCTGAAAGCACTCCCGCTCCCGAAGTAGTAAAAGAAGTTGAAAAACAAGTAGAGACGGCCAAACAAGCAACACAAGCCCCAATTGAAAATACGGGGGATCGTTTTTATTCTCCTTTGGTAAAAAATATAGCTGCTACTGAGGGTATTGCACAAACAGAGCTCGATGGAATTTCTGGTACAGGAAAAGATGGACGCGTAACCAAAAACGATATTTTGGATTATCTTGAAAATCGTTCTTCTGGAAAATCCCAAACACAGCCACAAACGGTTGTTGAAGCCAAAAACCCTGAAACTGCAAAGGCACAATCCACAGAAACAGCAAAACCAAAAGCTTCGGTTTCTGTAAGTGGTGAAGACGAAATTATTGAAATGACTAGAATGGGCAAATTGATTGCCCACCACATGGTTGAAAGCACCCAAACTTCCGCACACGTTCAATCGTTTGTGGAGTGCGATGTTACCAATGTTTGGAATTGGAGAAATAAGGTGAAAGGCGCTTTCGCAAAACGCGAAGGGGAAAATCTTACTTTCACGCCAATATTTATGGAAGCCGTAGCAAAAGCGCTAAAAGATTTCCCAATGATGAATATTGCTGTAGATGGCAATACAATCATTAAACGTAAAAATATAAATTTGGGAATGGCTGCGGCGCTTCCAGACGGAAATTTAATTGTTCCGGTAATTAAAAATGCAGACCGATTGAATTTAGTTGGAATGAGTAAAGCGGTGAATGACCTTGCGAACCGAGCTCGCGAAAACAAATTGAAACCGGATGAAATACAAGGCGGAACCTACACGGTTACAAATGTGGGAACTTTCGGAAGTATAATGGGAACGCCTATTATCAACCAACCACAAGTTGGTATTTTAGCTTTGGGAGCTATCCGGAAAGTGCCAGCCGTTATCGAAACACCGGAAGGTGATTTCATCGGAATTCGTTTTAAAATGTTCCTTTCCCACAGTTATGACCACAGGGTTGTAAACGGTGCTTTGGGTGGACAATTCGTAAAACGCGTAGCTGACTATTTGGAAGCTTGGGACGTTAACAGAGAAGCTTAATTTTAAATATTATTATAAACTGAAAGGGGATTTTGAATTCAAAATTCCCTTTTCTTTTTTTTATCTTGTTTCAAAACTTCAATAAAAAGTATCTTTGCATTTCAAAACAAAACAATGGAACTTAACTTAAAAAAACCAATCTGTTTCTTCGATCTTGAAACCACTGGAATCAGTGTTGCAACAGATAGAATTGTGGAAATTGCAATATTGAAAGTCTTCCCAAATGGAAACAAAGAAAGCTTCACTTGGCGCGTAAACCCTGAAATGGCAATTCCGGCAGAGTCTTCAGCAATCCATGGAATCACTGATGAAATGGTAGCCAACGAGCCCACTTTTAAAGAATTAGCTCCAAAAGTTTATTCCTTGATAAAGGATAGCGATCTTGGCGGATTCAACTCCAATCGTTTTGATATTCCTTTATTAGCCGAAGAATTGCTCCGGGCCGAAGTGGATTTTGATATGAAAAAAGCGATGTCCGTGGATGTGCAGACCATTTTTCACAAAATGGAAAAGCGTACTTTGGAAGCGGCTTATAAATTTTACTGCGATAAAGATCTAAAAGATGCCCATAGCGCGGCGGCAGATACAAATGCTACCTATGAAGTTTTAAAAGCACAGCTTGACAGATATAACGAACTTGAAAATGACGTGAACTTTTTGGCAGATTTCAGCTCACACAGAGACCATGCGGATTTTGCAGGTTTCATAAGCTATAACGAAGATGGTGTTGAAGTGTTTTCTTTTGGAAAATACAAAGGAAGTTTAGTTACTGAAATTATGGAGAAGGATTCTGGATATTTTGGTTGGCTGTTAAATGCTGATTTTCCGTTGTACACCAAAAAAGTGTTGACGCGAATCCGTCTTCAAAAGTTGAACACAAAACTTTAATTGTACAATGAAAATAATTTGCATAGGACGAAATTATGCCGACCACATTAGTGAACTTAAAAGTGCCACGCCTGCAGAACCGGTTATCTTTTTAAAACCTGACACTGCAATCTTATTAAAGAAACAACCGTTCTTTATTCCAGAATTTTCAAATGATGTGCATCACGAGGTAGAATTGCTTGTTCGAATTAATAAAATAGGAAAGCACATCGATCAAAAATTCGCTCATAAATATTATGATGAAATAGGATTGGGAATTGATTTCACTGCTAGGGATTTACAAACAGAATTGAAAGAAAAAGGGTTGCCTTGGGAAAAGGCAAAAGCATTTGACGGTGCTGCAGTTATCGGAAATTTCATTAAAAAGGAGCATTTTAAAGATATAAATAGCATAGAATTTAGCTTAAAATGTAATGGAAAAACTGTTCAAAAGGGCAGTTCTATGCTGATGATGTGGAAAATTGATGCTTTAATCGAATATATTTCAAAATATTTTACACTGAAAATTGGGGACGTTATCTTTACAGGAACTCCCGCAGGCGTTGGCAGAGTTGAAGCCAATGATATATTGACGGGATTTATTGGTGAAGCAGAAATGTTTTCTATAAAAGTTAAGTGAGATGATAAAATATTATGCAAAGGAAAACCTAAGCGAAATTGCCGATGGGGACCAAGATTTTTTAAAGATACTGGCACAGACATTTTTAGAGGAAATTCCACCAGATTTACATTCCATGGAAGAAGCCATTGAGAATGAAAACAGGGAAATGGCATACCAATTTGCGCACAAAATGAAACCCAACATAGAGATGTTTGGTATAGATGCTTTAAAAGATATTACCAGCATAGAGGCATGGTCTAAAACATCAAAAAACAAAGCTACGGTTCTTCCACACCTAGAAAACGTTCTTACTACATTGAACCATGTTTTTATTGAGCTGAGAGAAGACTTCCAATTATAAAATGCTTGCAGAAATTATAACCATAGGCGATGAGATTCTCATCGGTCAAATTATTGATACCAATTCAGCTTATATTTCAAAAGAGCTGAACAAGATAGGGGTAAAGGTTTATCAAATTACCTCCATCCAAGATAACCGAACCCATATTTTAGAAGCTTTTGAGGATGCAAAAAAACACGCCGATCTCGTTATAGTTACCGGCGGTTTGGGCCCTACTAAGGACGATATCACCAAACAGACTTTCTGCGACTTTTTTGAGGATACTTTGGTTGAAGACCAAAATGTAGTGGAGAACGTTAAGCAACTTTTCAAAAAATACCAACTCAACAAACCGTTGCCAGCCAATTTTCAACAGGCTATGGTTCCTTCCAAAGCAACTATTCTTGCCAATCTTCACGGAACCGCACCGGGAATGTGGATGGAGAAAGACAACGTTGTTTTTGTTTCATTGCCGGGCGTACCTTATGAGATGAAACATTTATTGCAGGAAGAAGTTTTGCCAAGGGTAATAAAGCGTTTCAATAGACCTTTTATATATCACAAAACACTTTTAACGTATGGTTTGGGCGAAAGTGCTATTGCCGAAAGAATTGCCGATTGGGAAAACAACTTGCCGGAAAATATTAAACTTGCCTATTTACCTTCTTTGGGAAGGGTTCGTTTGCGTTTGTCTTCTTCGGGTAAAGATGAAAAATTGCTGCAAGAAGGCATCGATTCACGAATGGAAGTTTTAAGTGATATGCTTTCCGATATTGCGGTTGGCTATGAAGACGAAACGAGTATCGTTGGCAGAATTGCACATATCCTAACCCAGAAAAATCAAACTTTAAGTTTGGCAGAAAGCTGCACAGGTGGATCTATTGTAGAACAGATTACGGTTGAAGCAGGTGCTTCTTCTTTTTTCTTGGGAAGTATTATTCCTTATAAAACTGAGCTAAAAACCCAAATACTTGGCGTTCCTTCTTCACTAATAGAAAAACATTCAGTGGTAAGTATTGAAGTTGCGGAAAGTATGGCTGTTAATTGCTGTAAGCTTTTCAATACAGATTTTGCTATAGCCACTACAGGAATTGCTGGCCCCACTAAGGGAGACGGAAAAGATGAAGTTGGTACTGTATGTATTGCTATTGCTACGCCAAGAAGTGTTGTTTCAGAAAAATTTAATTTTGGAAATGACCGTTTCCGAGTTATTGAAAAGGCCACAAACAAAGCCTTTGAGATGCTTCTAAAAGAAATTTCAAAAAACTGATTTTCTTTTGTTGTACATCACAAAAGAATTACTTAAATTTGCACCCTGTTTTAAAATAACTTAAAAAAGTTAAGGAAATGTCAAGAGTTTGTGAACTTACCGGAAAGAAAGCGATGGTTGGAAATAACGTGTCGCACGCGATGAATAAAACCAAACGTAAGTTTGATGTAAATTTGCTAAAGAAGCGTTTTTACATTCCTGAAGAAGATAAGTGGGTAACCCTTCGTGTTTCTGCTTCGGCTATAAAAAACATCAATAAAAAAGGTATTTCTGCGGTTATTAAAGAAGCTCGCGAAAAAGGCTTTTTAAATAAATAATTGCAATAATCAATAAAGTCTGTTACAATGGCTAAAAAAGGAAATAGAGTACAAGTAATTTTGGAGTGCACAGAGCACAAGGAGTCTGGACAACCAGGAACTTCTCGTTACATCACTACCAAAAATAAAAAGAATACACCGGACAGAATGGAGTTGAAAAAATTCAACCCAATTCTTAAGAAAATGACGGTTCATAAAGAGATTAAATAATATAAGTCATGGCTAAGAAAACAGTAGGATCTATACAGACATCAACTAAGCGTTTAACCAAAGCGATAAAAATGGTTAAATCGCCAAAAACAGGAGCTTATACATTTTCTGAGTCTATTATGGCTCCAGAATTTGTAAATGACTGGTTAAACAAAAAATAACCAGCTTAAAATATTTAGAAAAAGCCACTTTTTTACGAAGGTGGCTTTTAGTATTTTAGCCTTTTCGATCATAAATATAAACTTTCTGTTTAATATAAAACATTCATCTTATAACCGACAACTTACAACCGAAAATGAGTCTATTTAAAAAAATATTTTCCAAAGAGAAAAAAGAAACGCTGGACAAAGGACTTGAAAAATCCAAAGCTTCCTTTTTTGATAAATTGAGCAAAGCTGTTGCTGGAAAAAACAAGGTTGACGATGATGTTTTGGATAATCTTGAGGAAATTCTTGTTTCCAGCGATGTTGGTGTGAATACAACATTGAAAATAATTGATAGAATTGAGGACCGTGTTTCAAAAGATAAATACTTAGGGACAGATGAATTAAATAAAATTCTTCGTGAGGAAATAGCTGGTCTTTTAAGCGAAATAGATTCCGGAAACGCCACCGAATTTGAAATTCCTCAAAACAAAAAACCATACGTTATTATGGTTGTTGGGGTAAACGGCGTTGGAAAAACTACTACTATCGGAAAACTTGCATATCAGTTTAAAAAGGCAGGAAAGAAAGTTGTCTTGGGAGCTGCGGATACCTTTCGTGCTGCGGCGATTGATCAACTTCAAATATGGGCAGATAGAACAGACGTTGAAATCGTAAAGCAAAGTATGGGTAGTGATCCTGCCAGCGTAGCCTTTGACACCTTAAAGAGTGCTGTAAACCAAAATGCTGACGTTGTTATTATTGACACCGCGGGCCGACTTCATAATAAAGTGAACTTAATGAACGAGCTTACAAAAGTGAAGCGCGTTATGCAAAAAGTAATTCCAGATGCACCGCACGATGTACTTTTAGTGTTAGACGGTTCTACTGGTCAGAATGCTTTTGAACAGGCAAAACAATTCACTGCTGCAACTGAAGTAACATCGCTTGCCGTAACAAAGCTAGATGGAACTGCAAAAGGCGGTGTAGTTATTGGCATCAGCGACCAGTTTCAGATTCCTGTTAAATATATTGGCGTAGGTGAGGGAATGGAAGATCTACAGGTGTTTAACAAATTTGAATTCGTAGATTCATTTTTTAATTAAATGGAAGAAAAAACGTCCCAGCAAAAAGGAAAACTACGTTTGTATATTTTATGGGTTTTGGTTGGCTATGTAGGAATACTGACCGGGTACCATTCTTTCAAAATCATTGAGTATTTTATTAAACCCGTTCCAAATCCATTGATGCCATTGGATTTTTACAAATACATTGCATTTCCTTATTTGTCCTTTATTCCTTTTCTTCTGGGTTTGCTCTTTTTGGGAATCTATTTTATCAATAAAAAATACTTTAAAAAAGGACACATAGTTTTTTATGTAGTATTGATATTGCTGTTTCATCTTTCGCAAACCAGTCTTTTAAATTTTTTCGACACTCTTAATCCGTATGGTGGATAAAAAAACGAACCCACGAATATTTTTTAAATTCGTGGGTTCGTTTTTTAAAGCCTAAAGCCTAAAGTTTTATTAAAGTGTTTCTTTCAGCCAACTGAAAAATTCGCGTTGCCAAACTAATGCGTTCTGCGGCTGAAGTACCCAGTGGTTTTCTTCTGGAAGATATAGCAATTTGCTTTTTATACCCTTGAGTTGTGCGGCTTGAAAAGCTCCCAATCCTTGTTCAATAGGGACTCTATAGTCTTTTCCGCCTTGTACGATCATAATTGGCGTGTCCCACTTATCAACATATGTTATTGGGTTGAATTCATTGAAAGACTTTTGCGCAGTGGCATTGTCCTTTTCCCAGTATGCACCACCCATATCGTGATTTACAAAGAATAATTCCTCCGTAGTTCCATACATTGCGCGCGTATCAAAAACACCATCGTGTGCTATAAAAGTCTTAAAGCGACCATTGTGATTTCCGGCTAACCAAAAAACGGAATAACCACCAAAACTTGCTCCAATAGCACCCAAACGATTTTTGTCAACATACGATTCTTTTGATACATCATCAATTGCATCAAGGTAATCCTGCATTGCTTTTCCACCCCAATCACCGCTGATTTCAGCATTCCATTCCACACCGTGACCTGGCATTCCGCGTCGGTTTGGCGCTACAATAATATAACCTTCTGAAGCCATCAGCTGGAAATTCCAACGCGTGGAATAGAATTGAGACAAAGCAGATTGTGGCCCACCCTGTGCATAAAGCAAGGTTGGATATTTTTTGTTTTTGTCAAAATTTGGAGGAAGAATAACCCAAACCAACATTTGTTGGTTGTCTTTGGTGGTTACCATTCTTTTTTCAACTGTTGGTAAATCTAACTGTCCATAAAATTCTGTATTCACCTGCGTAAGCTGTTTGAAAGTTTTACTTTTCAAATCGAAAGAAAAAATCTCAGATGCGTGGTTCATGTCAGTACGTGTAACAATTAGTTGATCGTTAATTTCAGCAACAATTCCCGTAACGTTAAATTGCCCTCTTGAAAGTTGTTCAACCACGGGCATTTTTCTAGTTTTTCCAGGATAGTCAACCTTAAAAATTTGTTGAGTGCCATCAACCGGCGCTGTAAAATAAATGTCCTTACTATTACTTGCCCAGATAAACCCGTCCACCGTTCCGTCCCATTGCCCCGTCAGGTTTTGTTTTACACCATCTTGAAGTACAATGATATCGTTCTTGTCGGCTTCATAACCAGGAGTCTTCATCTGTAGCCAAGCTAAGGCGCCTGCTTTCGAAAATGCTGGCTGTGTATCATACCCTTTATTTTCTTCGGTAATGTTTTCAGTTTTTTTATCGGCTAAGTTGTATTTGTAAATATCTGTGTTTGTACTTATGGCATAATCTGTTCCAGCAGATTTTTTGCTTACGTAATAAATATTTTCACCTTTTGGTCCCCAAATATAATCTTCATCTCCGCCAAAAGGAGCTTGCGGTGTGTAATATGGTTGACCAGGAGTAATGTCTGTTTCTGCCCCTGTTTTGGTGTCTTTGTAAAATACGTGGTTATAACTCCCATCGTTCCAAGTGTCCCAATGACGATAATCCAACGTAGTGTAAACATATGCGTCACTTTTTGGGAGGTCACTATAAATATCTTTTCCACTAACGTCTTTAACATGAACGGCTTTGTTCATTAAAAGATACTGTCCGTCTGGTGACAGGTTTTTGTCCGTCACTTTGGCTTCTTCTTTTAAAATTTCCGTGAAATTTCCACCTGAAATGGGCATTTTATAAAACTTGGAATCGAACTTGTTTTCTTCCATATTTGGTATTGAAACCTTGTAGAGTAGTTCTTTTCCGTCCGGGGAAATTCCCACAGGACTCACTTTTTTAACCTGCCATAAAAGCTCAGGTGTCATTGTTTTTTGGGCGAACAAAAAGCTGGCGCAAAGGAATGCCAGCAGGAAAGTTATTTTTTTCATCAGTATAAAATATTGAATTTATAAGAACTGTAAAGTTACTCAAAAAAGTTGGCAGAATTTCAGTATTCAATGCGCACTATTGCGCTACGGGTTTTATGATTTGTTTCGGTTTTTTCGTGGTATCTTTGCACCCCGATAATAAAAATTTATATGCGTACCAAAACCTTAAAAAAGAACAAGATAAATGTTGTAACCCTTGGTTGCTCCAAAAATGTGTATGACAGCGAAGTGCTGATGGGCCAGTTGCGCGCCAGCAACAAAGAGGTTGTTCACGAAGAGGAAGGCAATATTGTGGTGATTAACACATGCGGGTTTATTGCAAATGCAAAAGAAGAAAGCATCAATACCATTCTTGAATATGTTCAAAAAAAGGAAGAAGGGACGGTAGATAAAGTTTTTGTTACAGGTTGTCTTTCCGAAAGGTATAAGCCAGATCTTCAAAAGGAAATCCCGAATGTAGATGAGTATTTTGGTACAACGGAACTTCCGGGACTTCTGAAAGCTTTGGGAGCTGATTACAAACACGAATTGATTGGCGAACGCATTACAACAACCCCAAAAAACTATGCATATTTTAAAATAGCCGAAGGCTGTGATCGTCCCTGTTCGTTTTGTGCCATCCCAATTATGCGCGGAAAACACCGCAGCACTCCAATGGAAGATTTGGTTACAGAAGCCGAAAAACTTGCCGCAAAAGGAGTGAAGGAGTTAATATTAATCGCGCAGGATCTAACTTATTACGGCCTCGATCTGTACAAAAAACGAAACCTTGCAGAACTGCTTCGAAAATTGGTGAAAGTTGATGGTATTGAGTGGATTCGTTTGCATTATGCCTTCCCAACGGGTTTCCCGATGGACGTTTTAGAGGTGATGCGCAATGAGCCTAAAATCTGTAATTATATAGACATTCCATTGCAGCATATTGCAGACCCAATTTTGAAGTCGATGCGACGCGGAACTACCAAAGCGAAGACCACAAAGTTATTGGAAGAATTCAGAGCTGCGGTTCCCGAAATGGCAATTCGCACCACCTTGATTGTAGGTTATCCTGGGGAAACGGAAGAAGATTTCCAAACTCTAAAACAGTGGGTGAAAGACATGCGTTTTGAGCGCTTGGGTTGTTTTACATACAGTCATGAAGAAAACACGCACGCATACAATCTGGAAGACGATGTGCCCGAAGATGTGAAAATGGATCGTGCTAACAAAATTATGGAAATACAATCCCAGATTTCTTGGGAACTGAACCAACAAAAAATAGGAAAGGAATTCCGTGTTGTGATTGACAGAAAGGAAGGCGGTTATTTTGTTGGAAGAACGGAATTTGACAGTCCAGATGTGGACAATGAAGTTTTGATTAACGCCGAAGACGACTATCTTCGAACAGGCGAATTCTTCACTGTAAAAATTACGGCTGCGGAAGACTTTGACTTATACGCTGAGGTAATTTAACTTGTCACCGTGAGCGGAGTGTAAGGGTTGATCTTTATACTTTTCTAGATTAATCCATACCTTTTGGTTTTTCCATTCCTGTTTGCTAATTTGTATCTTTGGTAAAAACCTGTTATGGAAAATTCCAAACGATTTCGATTTCCCAAGACAACAGTAGTGGTACTTACCTTTCTATATATCACAATTATTTTATTAACTCACTTTTTATTCAATAAAGGAAACGCTAAGGAATGTGCTCAGCAATTATTGTTAATTCAGTCTTTGGGACTTATCGTACAACTTTTTTTAAATTATTGGAACTTTCGTTCCCAAAGCAAAATTGTAATACTCGCCACGCTTTTTATAAGTAGTATGATTCTTTTAAGTGTTATTTCGTCTTTTTTCTCATTTAGAATGTTGTGCGAGGTTTATCCCATTTAATAATTTATTTTTTTGAAAAAAATACTCATTATCGGCCACACATTCCCAGAGCCCAGCACTACGGCGGCGGGAAGCAGGATGTTGCAGTTGGTTGAATTGTTTGTTGAAGAAAACTACCAAATCACTTTTGCTAGTACTGCGGCCATTTCTGAAAAAACTGCTGATCTGGAATCTCAAAATATTTCAGTAAAAAACATTTTGCTGAATGATGCTTCTTTTGATGAATTCATAAAAGGACTAAATCCTCAAATTGTAATTTTTGACCGCTACATAACCGAAGAACAATTTGGTTGGCGGGTTTCTGAAAATTGTCCGGATGCCTTAAAAATTCTTGACACTGAAGATCTTCATTTTTTGCGGAAGGCTAGGGAAGAGGCTGTGAAAGCTAACAAACCGGTTTCAGAAGCAACCCTTTTTTCTGAAAATGCCAAACGTGAATTGGCCAGTATTTTACGTTGCGATCTGTCGCTAATCATTTCGGAATACGAGATGGAGCTGCTTCAAAATACTTTCAAAATTTCGTCCGATTTACTTTACTATTTGCCTTTTTTGTTAGAAAATAGTCGCATAGAAACCACGCTTCCATCATTTGAAGAACGCCAAAATTTTCTCGCCATCGGTAATTTATTGCACGCGCCCAATGTAGATTCTGTTTTTCAACTAAAGGAAATCTGGACGAACATAAAGAAACAACTTCCAAAGGCAGAACTTCATATTTACGGAGCCTATGCGCCACAAAAAATCCTTCAACTTAGCAATAAAAAAGAAGGATTTATAATTAAAGGTTGGGCAGAAAATGTGCAAGCTATAATGAACACTTACCGTGTACAACTTGCTCCTATTCGTTTTGGAGCGGGTTTAAAAGGCAAGCTTTTGGACGCCATGCGGTTTGGGTTGCCTTCGGTAACCACGAAAGTTGGGGCTGAAGGTATGTGCGGGGAATTTCAATTCGGCGGAAGCATCACCACTTCAACAGAAGACTTTATAAACGCCTCTGTAAGATTATTTTCTGAGGAAAAACTTTGGGAGGAAGCCCAACAAAATGGTTTCGAAATCATTCAAAAACGGTTTCAAAAAGATCTATTTTCCGAAGATTTTAAAAAATACATCTGCACCCTTTCTAAAAATCTTGAAAAGCATCGCCAAGAAAACTTCATAGGACAAATCCTGCAGCATCATAGCTTGCAGAGCAGCAAATACTTAAGCAAGTGGATTGAGGCAAAAAATAAATTATAGCCCTCCTTTAATAACTACATTTTTGAAAGTCCAGTTGCCCGCTATTGCAATAGAAGCTTAACACAATATTCACGACTTTTAAAATCAAGCTATTTATTTTATTAATAATATTAAGCAACGAAAAGTTAATATATCAATTTAAAAGACTCCTATATGGTGTCGTTTTTATAACGTAGCCCAGACTTGCAAGCGCCAATTCCTAAAATGTAGTTATCTTTAAATTTTGCCTTTTAAAAATGAAACAATCCCTATTAGTTTTTATAAAGAATTTCAGAAGCTTTCTGCGGCGTACTTTTAATAAGGACAATCCCAAATTGCCCTATATTATTATCATTATAGTGTCGTTTATTGTAGTAGTTGGGGGGTTAAACCTTTTTATTGAACTTACGGAGACTTTAAAGGAAAATATTCTTGTTCACTATGACCAGCAGATTACTGACTTTGTTATTGCCCATCGCAGTCCGCCGCTAACCCAATATTTTATTTTTATGACCAATGTTGGGGATTTTTATGGATACCTAATCGTGCTCATTCTCGCGCTCATTGTTTCGTGGGTCTTTTTTAAGAATTGGCGCTATATGGCACAAACAGTGCTGGTCCTGCTCTTGGCTTCCATTTCAAACACTATGCTAAAACGGTTTATAGATCGTGCCAGGCCGGGAATTGAACATCTGGTTTCGGTAGAGACTCTCAGTTATCCCAGTGGCCATGCCATGAGCGCCATGGCCTTTTATGGCTTTTTGGCCTACCTTTTTTACAGTTTCAAAATGAACAACTGGCTCAAGTATGGTAGTATTATTATTTTGTGCTTTATTATTTTGAGTATTGGCATTAGCCGTATTTATTTAGGCGTCCATTTTCCTTCAGACATAGCCGGTGGGTATATTGCCGGTGCGATCTGGGTGTTTTTCTGTATCCTGATATTTAATTTGGTTGAGGTTTTTAGAAGAGACCCTGAGGCGTGAGGAAGGTAAATCGGCTGTAAAAGAAATAATAAGTAACATCAGTTTTACAAAAGCAGATATCATACTTAAGATGAATAACTTCTGTTATGGCAAATTGTGGGTTTTGCCAAAAAAGTGTAATTTAGAAAACCGAGAAATAAAAGGTTAAGCTGACAAACCCGCGTCCCTAATCCCGCTATCTGTCTATAACCGTTACGAACAATTTGAAAAAACCAATATGAAAATTGTATTACTTTTTTTACTTGTAATTACCCCAAGTTTATTTTTTGGCCAAATTAACGGCTATGAATCGCGGAGCATCCAAGGGTTTGAGGTGTATGTGCTGGAAGATGCCTTAAACAATCATCCGCAAGAAACCAATGAGGCTATTGATCTATTGACTTCAAAGCTAACAGAGATTGTTGACTTTGGATTAAAAGCAGAGATACTGGAAGAGTTGCGATTGGTAAAAATATTCATGGATTGGAATACCACAAATGGTTCAGCTGTCTATCATCCGAACCTGCAATGGTTGATTGATAATGGGTACATTGTGGAAAAATGGAAATCTATTGAAATTTCCAATATCACCAATTTTATTAATTGGACGGAATTAAACCAACCTTTTATGGTGATGCATGAAATGGCGCATGCATACCATGATAGGGTTTTAGGTTTTTCGTATGCGCCAATTACGCAAGCATATAGCAATGCAATGCAAAATGGTTTGTATGACTGGGTTCTTTATCATGCGGGAAATGGAGTTTACTATTATCGAGAAGCATACGCAACTACTAATGAAAAAGAATACTTTGCTGAACTGACAGAAGCGTATCTAGGGGAGAATGATTTTTATCCGTTTATCCGGGAAGAACTAGAAATGCATGATCCTATAGCTTATGATTTATTGGTAAACATTTGGGAGTTTGAAAATATCTTGGCGGTTGAAAATAATACCTACACAGATATTGCGCTTTATCCCAATCCAACCAATGGAGTACTTACCATTAAATGGAATAAAACATGGAGGCCAAAATCAATAACAATTAGCACTCTTGACGGAAAGACCCTAATGAAGCAAGACACAAACACGGTTGGCGATACAACGCTTAACATTTCTAACCTGGCTGCCGGAATGTATATTCTTGTTTTAGATAACCTAAAGACGTATAAAATAATTAAATCATAATAGTTATTAGCGCTAACGCTACCTAAAAGCTACCGATTTTCATCCTTGCGTTTTAAGGATTCTGTTGTCGCCCACCTTTACCACAGAAAAATACAAAACCAACGACAAATATCCCAAAAAATAGAGCCTGCAATTAGCAGGCTCCTTTTTTTATTTTATTGAACTAAGATTGATTACATCCCTTCGTTCAAAGGCTTTGTTGTGATGTTCATATCACGAACGCATTCATATTTACCGTCTCGTTTTTCGAAAACAGACATATAATATCCGTTTTCAGTTTCTGCGCCAGCCGCATCAAATTGCGTCCAGGAACCAATTTCCGTAGCAAGATCGCCATCAGCATAAAGGTCAACTACCTTGTAAACACTATATTCGCCCAAGGTGTCGTTGGCAATACTTTTTGCAATACTTTCCCTGATTGCTGCTCTGCCCTCAAGGGGTTGTTTATTACGACCATAACTTACGGCATCTTCGCTGTAATAAGCTGCAACCGCATCTGCGTCCTTCGCCTTTTCTCCAGCGGAGTAAGCATCTTCCATGGCCTGGATCTCTACTTTAAGAGCTGCCATATCCATCGGTTCTGCCTCGGTAGCTTCTTCTTTTTGCTGGTTGTTGCAACCAGAAAGGGTAAAAGCCAGAATTGTTAAAAAACTGGCAAGTTGAATGAATTTTTTCATAATTTATTTGGTTTTAGTTTGAACTTGAAATGTACAACAAATACCCAGATAATCAACATATTAGGCAGCTATAATTTGAAGTGCTCCAGATAGTTTTTTATTATAGCAACTACTATTTTTTCTCAAGATTTAAAAAAAAGAAAACCCAATTATTTTGGAGTGTGTTTAAAAGCCATAAAGCACAACTTTTTTGCAGGCCTCGCGGCACAGCTGCCCGCTGTCTTTACCACCAACGCCCCAGACCCAACCTTGCCCTTGCAGGAGTACATAACTTTGCTGGAAGAGGAGAATAAGGTGTTGAAAACTAAGGGGGAAACGCTTATAGGGTAATGCTGAAGTAGTTGGGTTTTGTTTTATATTTGGAGTTATACAATATAATTTTAGCTAAGGAAATAAAACCTATAATGGTGTTTATCCGTATGTCGTGCTTCATTATGACCAACCAATAACCAATGATAAAATTCTTCAGAAAAATTAGACAAAAAACGCTGACAGAAAATAAATTCAGCAAATATCTACTTTATGCTATTGGCGAAATAATACTTGTAGTTATTGGAATTTTGATTGCGCTCTCAATAAACAATTGGAACCAAGAGCAGCAACAAAAAAAAGTGTTGAACAATATTTATGCAACCATAAAATCAGATTTACAGCAAGACATAAAAAACATTGATAAAACTGTCAATTCTTCGCAATCTATGGAAAAAGATTATTTGGCGATTATTAATAAAACAAGAAAAAAAGAAGACTTTAAAAATTGTAAAAATTGCATCTATGTAAATTTTGGATTCCCTGAAATTAAATTAAGAAAAAACGGCAGTGAACTATTACAGAATTACAATCAACAAAACAACACCTCTAGTGATTCTTTATCAATTAAATTAAACAGTTTGTATGTAGATTTAACAAATAGCATTTCTGTTAATTTAAAAGAGTTAACCGCAAATACAGATTCCTTTTTAGAAAATATAAAATACACACAACCTTGGGTTGCTGATCTTAACTTTACTGGTCCTACCGCTTATAGTGATGGCTTCATAGAATATGCCTTGACCGATATTGGTTACAGAAATACTGCTAAATTACACTATGAAATGTATTACAAGATTTATATTCCAAAATTAAAAGAGTACAGATCCAAAAGTTTGGAAATCATTGATTTAATTGATGAAAAACTACTAGATTAATAAATTATTTGCAAAAATAACGAAAGCACAATACCGTATAAAATTAAGTGCCAAACCACCCCTGTCCTAAAAATTTCACAACTAAAAAAAAGGAAAAACCCTTAAAAAAAACGGGGGATTTCCCCCTTGACTTGTATTGATATTTTTTAAAAATTGGAGGTACTAATTTTTAAATCCTATTATTATGAGCAACGTTAATCAAAACCTTGTGAACGAGACCTTGCCACCCTTGGCAATGACCGCAATCACGGAGGCACTTGCCACCGTGGAGTCTTCGCTTCCGGACGCTACCCTAACAGATGAGCAGCGCCAAAGCTACAACGCCATAAGCGTGGACAACAAAATTTTTGCAGAGGAGGTGCTGGACGAGATGACCACAAACACCACCGTATCCATCCCGGCCTTTTACAACAAAGATTTTCTGGCTACAGACCTGGAACTTTTTGAACAGGTAGAAAGCATCAAAAGCCGTATGCTTAACATCGTGCAGCGGTTGGAAGATCTGCAGCGCGTGGCGGGCCACGAAAGCTACGGCATGGGCACCGCCGTGTATGGCATGTTTGAGATGATGGCGCGCAGCGGCGTGCCCGGCGCCCAAACAAGTTATGACAGGCTAAAGGCGCGCTTTGCGGGGCAGGGCGGCAGGCCGAGTACAGCTCCCGAAATGGAGATTTAATTCGCCTGCAAGAAAAGCGGGCATACGTGCCCGCTTTTTTTGCGCGTTAGCCCCCGAAGTTTTAACGGTTTAAACCGTTAAAAAAAACGGATTAACACGTTGAAAAATTGGTTTGAGACCATAAAGTAACGTTTTTAACCATTAAACCTACGTGCTAACACCCTTAAAAAGGGTGATAAGCCGATAAAAAAATGGTTTTGCACCCTAAAAATTAGGTTAAAACCATTGACCCTACGGTTTAGACCGTAAAAGTATCGCCTAAACACTAAAAGCTAACGGTTTAAACCATAAAAACAATACCCATGAGTGAAGAACCCACACTACCGCCGCCCCATATAGGGCACATGCTAAAAAGCCATTTACGCGAAAAGAGGCTGCGCCGCGGTGCGCTGGCCCGCCATTTAAAAAAGAGCTACAGTACAGTGTATGATTACCAAAAGGCACAACGCATGCGCACAGATACCCTTTGGCAGCTTTGCATTACGTTACGGCACAACTTTTTTGCAGACCTCGCCGCCCAGCTGCCGCCAGACTTTACCACCAACGCCCCAGACCCAACCTTGCCCTTGCAGGAGCGCATTGCTGTGCTGGAGGAGGAGAATAAAGTGTTGAAAACTAAGGTGGAAACGCTTATGGCGGTGGTGGGGAAAGGGTAAATTTGTATATTAGCAGAGCCATGGGAAATAAACTGCATGGTGATATAAACGATACAATCGCGTACAAATGTTTACATTTGAAAGATGCGTTTATACACATGTTGGCAATAATTTTGACCCGAAATAAAAATAGGCTATCAAATGACAAAAACCCAAAAAGTCCTTCTAAGTATTCCCTCATTGCTGATACTGATAATAATACCTTATAATTTTTTTGCAGACTTAGATGGTGAGAATTATAATTTGATTTTTAACGGATTAATTGTCTTGCAAATATTGTATCTGATTGGTTTAGTGTATATTCTGCTCAAATTATGGAAAGACAGCAGAAAAACTAAAAATACAAAATGGACTTGGACGCTTTTGATGATTTTCTGTATGCAACCAATTACAACGCTTGTATACCTTTGGGCAATTGAACCTGGAAAATAAATGATTCGATATGATAAAAAAATATAGAAATCAAAAATTGATTCAACTGACCCTTGGAATTATTGGGTTAGTCTTTATTGGTTTCTTTGTGGATTCTCATATCATCCAAATTGGAATGTTCGCTTTTATTCTATTTATTGGAATTGCATATAGCTCAAAATTATTGACCGATATAAAACAGAACGACGGATTTTACACTTTTGAGACTTACTCAATTATAACTCAAAAGGAAGAAATTAAGATTTCGGAATCGCTACTTGTGGATTTACAATACTATACCGATTCATTCTTTAAATCCTATAATTTGGTTTTGAAGTATGATGGAACGAATGGAGTTATAAAAAAAAGACTATATCTGAATGCAGAGTCCCATAGTGAATTGAGATCCGAAATAAACCGAATTAGAAAAACTATTGCCAACAATGTATAACCGCAATTACGGCGGATTCGACTGCGTCCGAATCCACGCGTAATTGCTACCGTCGGTGCTTATCCGAAAAACATTAAATTTAATCCCGTAACTGCGGTTATACTAAACGTTGTAGCCAATGCCCACAAATATTATCATATAAATGAACTTAAATTTAAAATTCACAACAGATTACAGACAATTTTACTTGAATGACAAAAATGCGAATGGAAACACTGGTTCAGAAAATTTTTGGTCAGAAAGAGCATTCGCAGATAAACTTGCAGTTGAAGATGGAGTTTTGGGGATTGGAATTGAAAATGATGAAGGCAAAGTAGAATGTGAATTTGAGATTTTAAACTCTAAAAGTTTGATAGATAATTTCAATGGCTTTGACCACGTAGTTGAAGCAAGTTTAAAAATTCATTCGGGAATTGTACAAATATTAGATTGCCCCAACTCGGAAGTTGAAATGGAAACCCAAATTGAAAACGGAGAATACCGAGTACGTGTTTACTCAATAAATTTGAAAAATGCATACAAACAAAATCCAAATGACACTTATAAAATAGAAATGTGGAAAGAGGCTTATTCGGAAAGGAAAGTTTTAAAAAGATTTGAAATTTAAGCCCCGCTCGTGCTAGCAAAACGAGACCTAACCCAGCGGGTTGATAAACATTAAAAAAAAGTATGATTAAAAAAACTTGTTTAGTAATAGCATTTTTATTTTGCTCGCTATTATATTCCCAAAAAAACTTAGGCGTTTTCGCAGGGGTAAACTACAGCTATTTTACGGACGGGTTTGCCAAACAAATAAATGCATCCAATAAATTTGGGTTGCAATTTGGTGTTCTCTATAATGTACAGCTAACCAATAAAATAAGTTTTAGGCCAAAGGGTATTTTTTCCGTTCAGGGAGATAAGGTATCAGAGACAACCTCTCCATTTGATTTAAATCAAGTAGATTATAAACTTACCTACCTTAATATTCCATTAGACTTCAAATTTGGAAACAAAATTTATATCATAGCAGGACCACAGGTAGGCATATTATTAAGCCAAAATAAACTTTCGGAAAACTCTGTTACGCTAAAATCAAAGTATGATTATGGATTAAATCTTGGTGGAGGTTTTCAAGTCAATAACCTTTTTTTTGAGTTAGGCATGTATCAAGGTTTGATGAATTTATTTTCAGTCCCTTCAACAACACAAGAAGAAGATATTAGGAATGGTTTATTAAAATTTACCGTGGGCTATAATTACTTGTAGAAGATTAGCGGACACAGACCAAAAACTTCTCACGACTCATTACTACCTACTCACGTTCTATTTTAGTACTTTTGCACTGCACTGAAAAAGAATCCAATGAACTTTAAAATAGCCTCAGAATTTCAACCTGCCGGAGACCAACCCCAAGCCATAAAAGCCTTGGTGGAAGGCCTAGATTCCGGTGAAAAATACCAAACCCTACTGGGCGTTACAGGCTCCGGAAAAACCTTTACCGTGGGCAATGTGGTGCAGCAGGTGCAAAAACCAACCTTGGTTTTGGCGCATAACAAAACCCTTGCGGCACAGCTATACACAGAGTTTAAAAACCTTTTCCCCGAAAACGCGGTGGAATATTTTGTTTCCTATTATGATTATTACCAACCCGAAGCGTTTATACCCAGCAGCGGCACCTATATAGAAAAAGATCTTTCCATAAACGAGGAGATTGAAAAAATGCGATTGAGCACCACCTCGTCCTTGCTTTCGGGCAGGAGGGATGTGCTGGTGGTTTCCTCGGTTTCCTGTCTGTACGGTATCGGGAACCCCGCGGAATTCCAAAAAAACGTAATCAGTTTGGAAAAAGGGCAGATCATTTCCCGCACCAAATTGTTGCACCGTTTGGTGCAAAGTCTTTATTCAAGAACCGAAGCGGAATTCAACCACGGCCGTTTCCGCATAAAAGGAGATACGGTAGATGTTTTCCCTGGCTATGCAGATGATGCTTTTAGAATTCACTTTTTCGGCGATGAAATTGAAGAAATTGAAGTTTTTGACCCATTAAACAACAACATAAAAGCGAAGTATGACCGACTGAATATTTATCCCGCAAATATGTTCGTGACCTCGCCCGATGTTTTGCAGGGCGCCATTCGCGACATTCAGGATGATTTGGTTTTACAAATTGAATATTTTAAGGAAATAGGAAAACACCTGGAGGCAAAACGTTTGGAGGAACGCACCAATTTTGACCTCGAAATGATTCGCGAATTGGGCTATTGCAGTGGGATTGAAAACTATTCGCGCTATTTGGACCAACGTTTGCCGGGCACGCGTCCGTTCTGTCTTGTTGGATTATTTTCCGAAGGATTATTTAATGATTGTGGATGAAAGCCACGTTTCCATCCCACAAGTAGGCGCAATGTACGGCGGCGACCGTTCCCGAAAGGAAAATTTGGTGGATTATGGTTTTAGATTGCCTGCCGCCATGGATAACCGCCCGTTAAAGTTTGAGGAATTTGAGGCACTGCAGAACCAAGTAATCTACGTAAGCGCAACCCCAGCAGATTATGAACTTGAAAAAAGTGGTGGCGTATATGTGGAACAGATTATCCGTCCCACAGGTTTGCTGGATCCACCCATTGAAGTGCGCCCAAGCCTAAACCAAATTGATGATTTATTGGAGGAAATACAACTGCGCATAGAAAAAGACGAACGTATTTTGGTAACCACCTTGACCAAACGAATGGCGGAGGAACTGACCAAATATTTAATCAGAGTACAAATTAGAACCCGTTATATTCACAGCGATGTGGATACGTTGGAACGGGTAGAAATTATGCAGGATTTGCGTCTCGGCCTGTTTGATGTTTTGGTGGGAGTAAATTTATTAAGGGAAGGTTTGGATTTACCGGAAGTTTCGTTGGTGGCAATTTTAGATGCCGATAAAGAAGGTTTTTTACGAAGTGAACGTTCGCTGACCCAAACCGTGGGTCGCGCCGCAAGAAACTTGAATGGAAAAGCCATTATGTATGCTGATAAAATAACCAATAGTATGCAGAAAACCATTGACAGTACTAATTATAAAAGGGAAAAACAGATTGCGTACAATCAAGAGAACGGCATTACGCCAACACGACATTAAAAAGTCTTTTGAAAATTCGTTGACAAAGTCAAAGCAAGAAGCTTATAGCTTTTGAAACCGCAGAAACCCTCGCTGCGGAATCGGAAACGGAATATTTGACGAAAGCACAAATTGAAAAGAAAATCCGCGATACCCGAAAAGCGATGGAAAAAGCCGCCAAAGATCTTGATTTTATGATGGCCGCAAAACTTCGGGATAAAATAAAAACTTTTCAGAAACAATTGGAAGAAGTTTAATTAT
This sequence comes from uncultured Flavobacteriaceae bacterium, assembly GCA_963805885.1. Taxonomy (GTDB): domain Bacteria; phylum Bacteroidota; class Bacteroidia; order Flavobacteriales; family Flavobacteriaceae; genus Aequorivita. Next base: position 124,877 of record CAWDWC010000012.1, on the reverse strand, counting down.
AGAGCCAAGAGCCAAGAGCCAAGAGCCAAGAGCGAAGAGCGAAGAGAAAAGAGAAAAGAGAGAAGTGAAAAGATTTAAAGAAACAACATACCGATATAAATCCCTAAATCCTATTCGCGCTTCGCTAATTCCTAATTTTACAATGTCTTTAACTTCATCTTAAATCCTATTTTGTATTTTACCTGCTCTATGGCTACCAGCGCAAACTATCAATTTAGATAATAAAATAATTCCCGAAAGCATCAAAAAAGAAGTAATTGAAGCGCTTTCCTTTTATCCAGAACTTAGAGGGCACTGCGATTGAATTCAAATTTAAGGATAATATCAAAAAATCTACCATGCAAGCCCAACCTAGGTTTACAAGTTTTTTTAGGGCGAAGAAACATCGGGAATATATAATCTTGATCAGTAGAAAAATCCAGATTGAAGGGGAAAAATTCACGATGGAGGATATCCCTTCCGACGTAAAAGTGGGTTGGATTGGTCACGAATTGGGGCATGTTATAGACTATCGGTCAACGCACGAACGTGGGAATGATCATTTTTGGGCTAAAGTATCTTTTCTCTTCAACGCATATTAAAGAAGTGGAGCGCACTGCAGATACCTACGCCATACAACACGGAATGGGGGATTATATTTTGAAGACGAAAAATTTCATTCTGGACAATGCCAATCTTTCTGAAAAATATAAACAGCGTATCCGTAAGCTGTATATTTCTCCCGAAGAAGTAATGGAACTCATCAATAAGAATAAAGTTGAAGAGGAGCCTGAGATTGTTGGGGAGGAGTAATTTATCTTTGAGATAATTGATTGTCATTTGTCACACTGAGCTTGTCGAAGTGCCAAATCCCAAACTCACAGATTCACAGATTACAACCCACAGATTCACAAACTTCACCGCTAGTCCCCCTAACCCCCAAAGGGGGAACAAAATGCAATAAAAAACGGTCAATCCTATTTAGTACTCTACAAACCGAGAACCCACAACCCACAACATTTCTGTCACACTGAGCTTGTCGAAGTGCCAAATCCCAAACTCACAGATTCACAGATTACATACTCACAGATTCACAAACTTCACCGCTAGTCCCCCTAACTCCCAAAGGGGGAACAAAATGCAATAAAAAACGGTCAATCCTATTTAGTACTCTACAAACCGAGAACCCACAACCCACAACATTTCTGTCACACTGAGCTTGTCGAAGTGTTTCTAAATGTCTTCGACAAGCTCAGACTGACATTTTTAGCATCTCTTTATTTCAATTATTGCTTTTGTGATTTAACAAAAGCTTCCCAATTCGGCAAATTTTTCTTCATCCATCACTTTTTCCATTTTTACCTGTCCGCCTTTCTTTTTGTTTTTGGCATTCCATTCGTGGAAAATATTTGGATTTATGGTGGTAACCTTCACGCCTTTCAATGCTTTTGAACGTGCAACTGCATAATTTTTATTTGCTTCCTTTAAAGCTTTGTCCAAAGCGTCCGCAATTTCTTCAGAATTGATTTCGGTTTCCGTGCCTAAGATACCAGTGATGGTAAAATTCATCTTCAATTTTAACCGCAGCCAACGTAAATTCAGGAATTTTAATATCGAATTTTTCTTCCATTTCGCGCAAGGCCACTTCCATTTTATTCACCGAAAGCTGCGAACCAACAACGTTTAAAAAGAATTTGGTGCGCCCTGTGATTTTTATTTCTGCCTTTTCCACATCGGTAAATGCAATGGTATCGCCAATTAAATAACGCCACGCCCCGGAAACGGTACTAATAATTAAAACATAATCTGTATCTGGTCTCAACTTCCGCCAAGGTTAGTGCTGGGGCATCTTGTGAAAGCGAACCATCTTCATTGATATATTCAGGTTTAAAAGGAACAAATTCAAAATAGATACCATTGTCCGTAACCAATTTCATGGAAGTGGTTTCGGGTCTGTTCTGAAAAGCCAAAAACCCTTCCGAAGCCAAATACGTATCAATAACGGTTATGGGATGTGCAAGCAATTGGTTAAAACTCTTCTCATAAGGCTGAAACGCAACACCTCCAGTAGTGTAGACTTGAAGGTTTGGCCAGATTTCGTGAATGTTTTTTACGTCGTGATAATCAATTACCTTTTTCATCATCAGTTCCATCCAGGAAGGAATGCCGCTCAAAGCGCCAATGTCCCAATTTTTGGCATTTTTGGCAATGGTTTCCACCTTTTGGTCCCAATCGTCCATCTGTGCTATTTCCTCTCCAGGTTTATAATATCCCCTAAACCAAAAAGGAATGTTACTTGCGCTAATTCCGCTAATTTCACCTTCCAGAAATTGGTCTTGTTTCTCAAGATTTGTACTGCTTCCCAGCATCATTATTTCCTTTTCGTAAAAATCGGATGGTATTTCAAAATTTGTTAGTGCACCAACTTGTTTGATTCCCGTGGTTCTTATTGCCTCAATCATATCATCGGTTACTGGAATTTTTTTGGAAGATTTTCCGGTTGTACCGCTGCTTAACGCAAAGTAACGAGGTTTCCCCGGCCAGCTTATATCTTCCAAACCTTCTTGTGTCTTGCTCCACCATTTTGCTTCCATTTCGTGATAATCGAAATAAGGAACATGTTCAGAAAATGATTTTTGCACGTCCGCTGCCTTTAAAATTTTTGAGAAACCGTAATATTTTCCAAATGCTGTATTTCTAGCTTTTTCAAGCATGTTTTTTAAAATTTCTCGCTGTGATTCAAGGGGAGATTTTTCCGAAACAATTGCGCCTCGAAGATCTATCGCTGTTTTTATTATCGAACCAAGAATGGCCATCTATCAATTTTTTTATGAAACTACAATTTTTGGATTTTACGAAACGCTTGTTTAAATCAATTTTAACCTTTTTCTTTTAACCTTCTTAAATGGTATCTTTACCAAAAAAAATAATGTACCATCCAGATTCTGTCCGTCTCAATAAAGCAATTAGCGATAGTGGATATTGCTCGCGCCGCGAAGCCGATACTTTAATTGAAAAAGGACGTGTGACCGTGAACGGTCAAAAAAGCGGACTTGGAGACAGGGTGATGCCAGAGGATGAGGTTCGTGTGGACGGAAAACTCATCAAGGAAAATACCACCGAAGTTTTTATAATGTTGAATAAGCCTGTTGGAATTACGTGCACGACAGATACCCGTTTTGATGATAATGTTATAGATTTTGTAAACCATCCCGAACGCATTTTTCCTGTGGGAAGACTGGACAAACCCAGTGAAGGATTACTTCTATTGACGAATGAAGGGGATATTGTGAACAAAATACTTCGTGCGGGTAACAAACATGAAAAGGAATATATTGTAAAAGTTGATAGGCATGTAACCGATGAATTTATAAAGCGAATGGGCGCAGGAATCCCAATTTTGGATACGGTCACTAAACGTTGTAAAGTAGAGCGTGTTAGCAGATTTGAATTTCGAATTATTTTGGTCCAGGGCTTAAACCGCCAAATAAGAAGAATGTGTGAATATTTGGGATATGAAGTTGTGGCTTTGCAGCGAATACGAATAATGGATCTGGAATTGGGCAATTTGCCGGTAGGTGAGTGGCGGGATCTTACTCCAAAAGAGTTGAAAACTTTAAGAGAGGCAGTGAAGGATAGTGATGGATTGCCAAAAGTTTATGATAAAAGTAGTCGACAAAAAACAGAAGAAACTATAAAGCCAGAAGTAAAAAGACGTGAGGAGCGGAATTTAAAAAGGGAGCAAAAAAGTACTGGGGGAAGAAGGAGAAGAGGGCCTAGTTAACACCATGAAAAAACCGCGCACCGATTGAGTAGCACGCGGTCATTTTCAACTAACTAACCAAATTAAATTTCAATTATGAAATCTCAACCATTTTCTTCAATACTTTCTTTTCTTCCATCTTTGGGAGTGTAACCCGAAGAACTCCATTTTCGTAATTGGCCTGAACATCTTCAATTTGAATGTTTTCAGGAAGCTTGAAAGAACGTTCAAAACTCTTATAATCAAATTCTCTTTTTATGAAACGAGAATCACTAATTTCTTCTTTTTTCTCTTGGCTCTTTTTCTCTTCTACCCTTTTTGAGGCGATTTTAAGCGTATCTTCTTCAACCTCAATGGTAAAATCTTCTTTCTTTAATCCTGGCGCTGCCAATTCAACGACAAAATTCGGTAAATTTTCAATAATATTTATTGCTGGAATGCTAAATGTTTCATAATTGTTTAGAGCATCTAATTGGTTTTCCAAAAAAAGATTGTCTAAAAGTCCTGGCAGCCAAATACTGTTTTTATTAACTGTTTTCATAGCTATATATTGTTTGATTTTTTTATAATTCTTAAATCCGATGTTCAATAACAATTCCAAGATTAAGATCAGGACATTTTGACTGATTTAGTGTGATTTTAAATGACTTTTTGGCGCACACAGTACTTGGGCTACGAATATTTAATTCCTTTTTAAGAATTTTATATGCGGGTTTCAGTACTTTTAGAAAGCACTAACTTTTGATTATGAAAAAACTCTTCATTCGCATTTTTGACTTCTTCAACACCATTGAAAGTAAAATAGCATTTTATCCAACCCTGTTGGCTTTTTCCGGTTTTTTTATGGCTCTTTTAATGATTTATTTGGAGCAACGTGGCATCTCCAGAAAAATTATGGATGTGTTCCCAATATTGATGGTAGAGGACGGTGATACAGCATTAACGGTGCTTAGCGCTTGTCTTGGTGGTCTAATTTCCTTGATGGTTTTCAGTTTTTCAATGGTTATGTTGTTGCTTAGTCAAGCTTCCAACAACTATTCTCCACGTTTGCTTCCGGGGTTGATTAGCGATAAGCGTCATCAGTTGATCTTGGGTGTATATATGGCGACGATTCTTTACAATATTTTCATACTTTTTTCCATAGAACCTAGTGAAAAGAAATATACCCTACCGGGTTTTTCGGTGCTTTTGGGTATTGCTTTTACAATTCTATGCTTGGCGGCTTTTATCTATTTCATTCATAATATTTCACAGAGCATACAGATTAACAATATTCTTGATACTATTTTCCAGAGTGCAGAAAAAAGACTTCAAATATTGATAGAATCTGAAGATAGCTCAAAAAATGACTTTCCAGATACAGAGAATTGGTATGAATACAAAGCAGGACGCAGTGGCTATTTCCAGAATATTTCAACAAAGAATATTTTGAACATTTGTGAAGAAGAAAAGGTCAGGATTTATTTAACAGTTCCTAAAGGGTTCTTTGTTTTAAAGAATGGGGTTTTCATCAAATCTGAAAAAAAACTTGATGACAAGATAGTTAATTCTATTATTTCCAACATTAGTTTTGCAAGAGGTGAGTTGATTGAAGACAACTACATATTGGCTTTCAAGCAGATTACTGAAATTGCCGTAAAGGCAATGTCTCCAGGGATAAATGACCCTGGAACAGCAATTAATGCCATTGATTACCTTACGGATCTCTTCGCGTTACGAATGCAAAAAAGGGATAACGGGGTTATTGTAAATAAGGAAAAAGCAACACTCAAAATTGCAGTTGTTACTTTTAAAGAGCTTATTTATAATGTGATGGCATCCCTGCGAACCTATTGCAAGCACGATCCAATTATGGTAGAAAAGTTATTGTGGATGTTGAAATATCTTCAAGTACAGCCCGCTGCCTTAGAGGAATACAATGCTGTTGTGAATGATGAAATGAAAACATTGTTGAAACAGGCAAAGAATGCATTTGATTCAAAAAAGGATGTAATTGCCATAGAGAATATGACTTCAGATTAATTGTAATATATTTTGAAAATTTTCAGGAGCTCTTCTGGGGGCACCAATTTGTTTTCATACTGTTCCATTTTTTTAAGAATTTGATCTGCCACAACAGGACGGATGCCCATTTTTAATCCGAAATTTTTCAAGGCAATCACTTCTTTTTCGTGGGTTTCGTTGTCCACATTCATCACTAGCATTAACTTATAAAAATGGGTTATTCGTTCAACTTCACTAAATAAAGCCTTGGATGGTTGTGGGTTTTCAAAAAGGTCCATAACCTCTTGATTGGAAATGTCCATCCGCCTCGCTATTTTTTTAATAAACTTAACTTCGGACACGTTTATTTTTCCATCGGCCATTACCATATTTATTAAATCACTCAATAAAGATTTGGATTTTTTTTCCATAGTTATGGTTCAAAAAAAAGACCCTTGCAATTTGCGAAGGGTCTTTATGTAAATTCCTAATTTTTAAGAAAGCACTGCTTTCACTTTATCTGCAGCTTCTTGAAATTCAATAGCACTCTGAACATCCAAGCCACTATTGTCAATAAGTTCTTTTGCAATATCTGCATTGGTTCCCTGTAAACGCACAATTATTGGTACATTGATGGTTCCCATATTTTTGTAGGCATCAACTATTCCTTGTGCCACACGGTCACAACGAACAATTCCACCGAAAATGTTTACTAAAATTGCTTTAACGCTGGGATCTTTCAAAATCAATTTGAAAGCTGCCTCAACACGCTCAGCATCTGCAGTTCCTCCTACATCAAGAAAGTTTGCAGGTTCACCACCGGCTTGTTTAATAAGGTCCATGGTCGCCATTGCAAGTCCGGCACCGTTCACCATACAGCCAACGTTTCCGTCAAGATCAACATAATTTAAACCTTTTTCCTTTGCCTCAACTTCAACCGGATTTTCTTCGCGGATATCGCGCATTTCCATATAATCTTTATGACGGAAAAGTGCATTGTCATCAATACTCACTTTTGCATCAACCGCGATAATTCTGTCATCGCTGGTTTTTAAAACCGGGTTTATTTCGAAAAGGGAAGAATCAGACTCGTTGTATGCTTTGTAAAGTGCGGTAACAAATTTTGTCATTTCCTTAAATGCCTTGCCGCTCAAGCCCAGGTTGAAGGCAACCCTTCTTGCCTGAAAGCCCAAAAGGCCAACAGCTGGATCAATTTCTTCAGTAAAAATTAAATGTGGAGTTTCCTCTGCAACAGTTTCAATGTCCATCCCACCTTCGGTAGAGTACATAATCATATTTCTTCCTGTGGAACGGTTCAAAAGAACACTCATGTAATATTCTTCTGGCTCACTATCGCCTGGGTAATAAACGTCTTCAGCAACCAATACTTGATGTACCTTTTTTCCTTCCGCAGAAGTTTGCGGCGTAATGAGGTTCATCCCAATTATATTTCCAGCAATATCCTCAACTTCCTGTAAATTTTTTGCAAGTTTTACTCCGCCGCCTTTACCACGGCCACCAGCGTGAACTTGGGCTTTAATCACATGCCAGCCTGTTCCCGTTGTTTCGGTAAGTTTTTTTGCTGCCTCAACTGCCTCTTTTGGAGTGGTAGCAACGATGCCGCGCTGTATTTCAACGCCAAAACTGTTTAAAATTTCTTTTCCCTGATATTCGTGTAAATTCATAGTAGCGGTTTTGTACTTGTTTATGGATTGCAAAAATAACAAATGTAACAGGAATGCGCTAATGTTTTTTAAAGCATTGTGCTTCTGAAATTCTGCGGATTTAACAAATATGAAAATTTAAGTATTTATTAGTGAAGTATATGGGGTTACATCCCTATTTTTGCGCCTTAATTTTTAAAATTTATTCTTAAAACCATGAAATGCCCATTGAAAATTATTAAACTAATCGAGGATGTTCTGGGCATTCCATCTTCTTATATCTCAAATATTTTATCAAGATGAAAAATCAAGACCTTTTGGCAATTGCCAAAGAATTCGGAAGCCCTGTTTATGTTTATGATGCTGCTAAAATTGAAAAGCAGTATAAACGTTTAACTAGCGCTTTTGATAAGGTGGAGAGTTTGAGAATAAATTATGCAGTGAAAGCCCTTTCAAATATTTCAATTTTGAAATTGCTCATTAATATGGGTAGTGGGTTAGACACGGTTTCAATACAAGAAGTGATGCTTGGCTTGGAAGCGGGCGCTAAACCTGAAAATATTATCTACACACCAAACGGAATTTCATTGGAAGAAATAGAAAAAGCCGCAAAACTTGGAGTGCAGATTAATATCGACAATCTTTCCATTTTAGAGCAATTTGGAACCAAGCATCCCAAAACTCCTGTCTGTATCCGCATAAACCCGCATGTTATGGCTGGCGGAAATGCAAATATTTCCGTGGGGCATATTGATAGTAAGTTTGGGATTTCAATTCACCAAATGCCCTTGCTAAAAAGGATTGTTGAAAACACAGGAATGAACATTAACGGAATCCACATGCACACCGGTAGTGATATTCTTGACATTGATGTTTTTCTCTACGCTTCGGAAATACTTTTCAATGCTGCAGAGAACTTCGATAACCTTGAATTTATTGACTTTGGAAGTGGTTTCAAAGTACCTTACAAAGAGGGTGACATTGAAACAAATGTTGAGGAACTCGGTAAAAAACTGAGCAAGCGTTTCAACGATTTCAGCAAGAAATACGGAAAGAAACTTACATTGGCTTTTGAACCTGGTAAGTTTTTGGTAAGTGAAGCTGGCCAATTTTTAGTAAAAGTGAATGTAATAAAGCAAACTACTTCTACAGTTTTTGCACAAGTAGATAGCGGTTTCAACCATTTAATCCGCCCAATGCTTTACGGATCTCAGCATGAAATTTCAAACGTTTCCCGCCCACACGGAAGGGATCGTTTTTACACGGTAACGGGATATATTTGTGAAACCGATACATTCGCAAACAACCGTCGTATTCCGGAACTTCATGAAGGTGACATTCTTTCGTTTCACAATGCCGGGGCGTATTGCTTCACAATGGCAAGCAACTATAACTCTCGTTATCGCCCTGCCGAAGTGCTTTGGTATAAAGGAAAAGCGCATTTGATTAGAAAGAGGGAAACTTTTGAGGATATTCTTAAAAATCAAGTGGTGGTTGATTTGTAATATTTCTGAAATTTTAAGATAGCTTTAGTCACTTTTGAATAAAAAGTATAGCTTTGTTTAAATTCAGTTAGGAAAATTTAAACAAAGCTATACGATTGGAAAGTACTTCTTCTAGTTCCCCGGAACAACAATTTGATGCTATTATTGTCGGAAGTGGCGTAGGCGGTCTTTCAGCTGCTATATGTTTATCGCGTGCTGGCCAAAAGGTTCTGGTTTTGGAGCAGCATGACGTTCCTGGTGGTTGGTGCCACAGCTTTTATTTAAATGGCCATCGCTTTACTCCCGGAGTGCATTACGTTGGTCTTTTGGAAAAAGGACAGTCCACGGCCCAGCTTTATGAAGGATTGGAAATTGCAGACGATCTTACTTTTTTTAGAATGAATTCTGCAGCGTATGAGCATGCGCACATTGGGGAGGAACGTTTCGACTTTCCGGGAAATTTTGACGAATTGATTTCTGCTCTTGTTAAAAGATTTCCGAAGGAAGAAAAGAATCATTAAAAAGTATTTAAACTTAGTTAGAAATGTAAGTGCCGAATTGCAATTGCTTCCCAATGTGGAAGGATTTTGGCAACATTTAACGATTCCTTTCCGCACCAAGAACATGGGTAAATATGCGCTTTTTACTTTAAAAAGAGTCATTGACTGGCATATTAAAGACCCGCTTCTTAAAAAAATTCTGAACATTCAGTTTGGCGACCACGGACTTGCACCAGCCAAGGCAAGTTTCCCCCTTCATTGTGCAGTAATGGATCATTATTTTAACGGAGGTTTTTACCCCTGTGGTGGGGGTGCCGCAATTGTAAAAGCAATGACAACCGCAATAAAAATGAACAGCGGAGAAGTAAAAACCCAGCAGCGGGTAAAAAAAATACTTTTGGCAGGAGAAAGAAAAAAAACAGCAGTGGGCGTTGAACTGGAAGGTGGAGAAAAATTTTTCGCAAAGTATATTATATCAAATGCAGACCCAAATACTACGTATTTAAAGTTTATTGGCGAAGAAAACTTAAGCAAAAAGCTTAATAGAAAGTTGTTGAAAACTACATATTCTTGTACTTCTTTGATGCTTTTCCTTACTGTAGCTATGGATTTACGTGCAGCGGGCATGGATTCTGGCAATATTTGGCTGATGCCCAATGATGATATGGACATAGTGTATGAAAACATGATGATGCCAAATATGGATACTGATGAAGAATTTCAGGGTGTCTTTGTAAGTTGCACCACCTTAAAAGATCCTTCAAGTTTTGATGGAAAACACCACACTATAGAGGCCATTACTTATTTAGATTATAAAACTTTTGAAAAATTTAAGGATGAAAACGCTTCCCGTTCTTTAGAATACCTTCAGTTTAAAGAGCTTATTACAGAAAAAATGTTAAAAACATTAGAAAGAGTTTTGCCCAATATTAGAGACCATATTGTCCATAAAGAATTGGGTACGCCAATAACCAATGAGTACTATATAAATTCTACAAGAGGGAGTGTTTACGGAACAGAGAAAAAGCTGACCCAAATAGGCCCTTTTGCCTATAAAGCGAAGAGTGAAATAAAAAACCTCTATTTATGTGGCGCCAGTATTGTGAGCCACGGGGTTGCTGGTGCTGGCTATTCTGGTGTTCAAACAGCGGGGGAGATTCTAAATAAAAAACAATCTGAACTTTTAAAAACAAATGCAGGCCAATCAATAACTATACTTGATGCGGAAGACAGCGCTAATTATCCAGAATGGCTGAATGCTAAAATTGAAAGCAAAAAAAGAAGAATACTGAGCAAGTAAATGTATAAAACACCTAAAAACTGTATAATTTGTAGCGGTAATGTTAAAATTTAAAAAATGCTTTTAAGTTTTACGATTTAAAAATAAACAATCATAAAACGGCTATTTGTCAATTTTAATCCTATCTTTGCCACTTATTATAAATTTTTTAATTAAATACAATGAACAAAGGAACAGTAAAATTCTTCAACGACACCAAAGGTTTTGGTTTTATCACTGAAGAAGGAACAAACAAAGAACATTTTGTACACATTTCAGGCCTAATCGACGAAGTTCGTGAAGGTGACGAAGTAGAATTTGATCTTCAAGAAGGAAAAAAAGGATTGAACGCGGTTAACGTAAAAGTACTTTAATACACACAATTTTTTTAAGACAAGGCCTCCCAATTTGGGGGGCTTTTTTTTATATTGTAAACGTTTTAAGCTAAAGAAATTCTTAAAGATTGGAAACCTCTTTTTTGGCAATTTCAAATTCGTCAATCATATCCTTTAGAATTTGGGCAGCAGGTTTTATATCGTGAATAAGTCCCGCAATTTGCCCAATTTCCAATTCACCTTCTTCTAAATCGCCTTCAAACATTCCGTGTTTTGCACGTGCACGCCCTAAGTGATTTATAAGATCTTCTTTTGTAGGGATTGGTGGTATAAAGCTGCATTACGCTTTCGAAGAATTTATTTTTAAGCATCCTTACAGGAGCCAACTCCTTTAAAGTAAGTTGAGTGTCACCTTCTTTGGCGTCAACCACCATTTGCTTAAATGCACGGTGAGAGGAAGCTTCTTCCGAAGCTACAAAACGGCTTCCAACTTGCACGCCGTCTGCTCCCAAAACCATTGCAGCCAACATGCCACAACCAGTTGCAATTCCACCCGCAGCTATCAACGGAATGTCCAGTTGCTCTTTTACCATTGGAATCAGCGTAAATGTTGTGGTTTCTTCGCGCCCATTGTGCCCACCTGCTTCAAAACCTTCGGCAACAACAGCATCAACACCTGCTTCCTGGGCTTTTAATGCGAATTTTACACTGCTTACAACGTGAACAACCGTAATTCCGTGTTCCTTTAGTTTTGAAGTATATGTTTTTGGATTTCCTGCTGAGGTGAAAACAATTTTTACACCTTCTTCAATAATGATATCGATTATTTTATCAATATCTGGGTAGAGCATTGGCACATTTACGCCGAAAGGTTTATCAGTCGCTTTTTTACATTTCAGAATATGCTCCCGAAGCACTTCTGGATACATAGAACCTGCACCCAATAAGTCCCAAGCCGCCAGCATTTGAAACAGCACTGGCGAGTCGCCAGCCGCTGTTCCAAATCATTCCGGCTTGAATTATGGGGTATTGAATATTAAAAAGTTCGGTAACCCGGTTTTTCACTATTCTTTAATAATTTTATAGCTTGTTGTTTTGTTGTTTGAAGTAATTGATGCAATATACATTCCTGAGGAAAGTCCAGAAACATCAATGGTGTTCTTCAGTGCAGTAATTCTTGTTTGAAGAATTTTTTCGCCTAAAACATTGTAAAGTGAAAATTCCGCATTTTCAGAAGATTTAGGGAAAGAAATATTTATTTGCGTAGTTACTGGATTAGGGTATAATGCAAAATTGTTTTCCTGCATTTGTTGTTCTGTACCTAAAGTCAATAGGTTGTCAAGCGCTGATCCAAAATCTGGCACTCCATAGCCATATTCATCTGTGGGATTGTTATATCTATCAGCAGATTCGCGAATAGCCTGCATAACTACATCATTTTTCAATGTTGGAACCGCACTCCACAAAGAAGCTACTGCGCCAGCTGTTATTGGTGAACTGAAGGAAGTTCCGCTTGAGGTAGTCACATTTCCGTTTTGATCTACTATTGCGGCATCAAGCCCTTTAGCCATTACATCGGGTTTTATAACTCCCGCATAATTCGGTCCACGTGAACTAAAAGAAACATAATTTTCATTGGAATCTACTGCACCAATGGTAAGAGAACCAGGGGCATCGGATGGTGTAGCTACATATCCAAAATTATTTCCAGCATTTCCGGCAGATACTACATTTATCATTCCTTTATCAAAAGCTGCATTAGAGCCTCTCGCGGCAATGGTTGTTTGTCCGTCCAAGTCTGGGTATTCGTGGTCAAAGCTAGTATTGTCAAATGTTTGGTAGCTTAAAGATGTATTTGTAACATAAACACCTAGGCTATCTGCACGCTCTAAGGCTTCAACCCAATAGGCTTCTTCTGCAGGTGATTCGCTATTGTTGTCTTCCGTAATGTACAGGTAATAAGATGCACCTGGAGCTGTACCCACAAACTGTCCATTTAAAAATCCTGCGGCGTCACTGAAAGTTGCAGCTCCATGGCTTCCGCTTCCGTCTGGACTTTCTACACGGTCAACAAAATCATAATAGCCCAGCAATCTTCCTTCATTTCTAAGAGTCTGCATAGGCAGGATTGCTCAAATACATTTGGATAGCCATTATCCATATAAGCTACGATTATATCTTCCCCTGTATAATCATTTGCGTGAAGATAATCTACATTGATCATCTCGGTTTGGTTGGTGGCAGTTCCATAGTTATATATTGGTCTTGGTTGGAATTGGTTTTCAATTTCAAATTTATCTTTGGTGAATTGTTTTCCGCTGTTGGTCGTGTTCAAGTTCTTGTCCGCAAACTCAACGTCGGTCACAAAGGAAAGATTCAACAAATTATTGATATTGGTTTCAGTGCCTCGAACGTACACTGCATTTAACCATTTTGATTTTGCAAGAACAGTAATTCCTGCAGCAGCATCAATGGCGGCTTTTTGGATTTCGTTTAATGGAACATCGCGATCATCAATCGCAATGCCCTGAGCATTTTTTCTATCTATGGCAGCTTGGGTCAAAATAGTTATTGGGTTTGCCAATGCTGCAGAAACCACAGCTGGATCTTTCGCTTCCAAAAACACAAGAGCATCTTCAGTTTGGGCAAAACTAAATGTGGTAACAAAAACAATAAATAATAGGGATAATTTTTTCATCATAATTTTTTTTTAAGAAATAACTCCACTTCCCAATAATTCTCGCCGTTGTACCATGCAACAAACTGACCTTCGGTTATTGCGGATTGTGGTTTGTCAAATATAATATAAAGTCCGGAAAATGTGCGGTGTAAAGTTGCTTTTTCCAATGGTTGTCTATAACGAATTCGCGCCATTACTTCCATTTTTTCTTCTTCTCCAATTTTTAGGTCTTCCCGAACCCAATGGATTTCTTCACTTTTCACAAAAAGTCCACGCCGGTATAAGTCCAGGATGCTCCTTGCCTTGGCCAGTATAGATTATATTTTCTTCCACATCAGTATCAATTACAAAAAGCGGTTCTTTGGTTCCGCCAACAGCCAAACCTTTTCGTTGCCCTTTTGTGAAATAATGCGCACCGTGATGAATACCCACTTGTTTGCCATCTACTTTGGAATATTTTCTTTTGGCGGAGAGATATTTGAACTTTTCCTCTTCGGAAGCAAATTCCGATTTTGTTCGTTTGTATTCTGAAAAACTTGCAGGCACCTCCACAATCACACCATCTTTTGGCGCCAGTTTTTGTTGAAGAAATTCAGGAAACCTTACTTTTCCAATAAAACAAAGCCCTTGAGAATCGCGTTTTTCAGCAGTAATAAGATTTTGTTCCGCAGCTATTTTTCGAACTTCTGGTTTCAACAACTCACCAATAGGGAAAAGGGTTTTTGCAAGCTGCTCCTGCGAAAGTTGGCAGAGAAAGTACGATTGGTCTTTATTTGGATCTTTTCCAGAAATTAATTGATATATTTCTTTGTCTTCTTTTTCAAGTATACCTTTTCGGCAATAATGCCCAGTGGCAACAAAATCGGCACCCAAACTTAAGGGCGATTTTCATAAAAACATCAAACTTTATTTCACGGTTGCAAAGTACGTCTGGGTTTGGCGTACGTCCCATTTGATATTCGCGAAACATATAATCAACGATTCGCTCCTTGTATTCTTCGCTTAAATCAACGGTTTGAAAGGGAATGCCAAGTTTTTCAGCCACCAACATAGCGTCGTTGCTATCTTCCAGCCAAGGACATTCGTTAGAAATGGTTACAGAGTCATCGTGCCAATTTTTCATAAAAAGACCAATAACGTCGTAGCCCTGCTCTTTTAAAAGATAGGCCGCAACGCTGGAATCTACGCCGCCACTAAGTCCGACAACTACTCGTTTTTTCATAAGATTGATAATGTGTTCGCAAAGGTAAAAAGACTTTTCGAATATTATAGTCGAGAGATTAAGTGTGAACTTACCCTAAAAAGTTATTACTTTTCAGGTTTCGGATATGTTTCCTCCAAAACCACTTTGCCGTCTTTGTAGTATTTCCAAAGACCGTGTTTTTTGTCATCTTTATAAAAACCTTCAATCACCACGTTTCCGTTGGCGTCATAATAAAATGCTGGTCCTTGCAATTGGTCGTTCTCTATAAAGCAATTTTTTTAACAAAACTCCATCGGGGGAGTAATAATTATCTTCGCCTTCTTTCACTCCATTTATGTAGCTAATTTCCTCAGTAATTTTTCCGTTGGGATAATAGGTTATCACTTTTCCGTCCAGTTTTCCATTCACATAATTTTCCCGCGTCATTACATTTTTGGATTTTTCGTGATAGTAAACCCATTCGCCAATTCGGTCTTTGCCTTTCATTTTTCCTTCACTTACCAACTTTCCTTTAATAGTGAAATATTTTACTTCTGCAATGTCGTCTTTGCTATTGAAGTTTTTAGTAACTGTAGGTTTGTCTTTGCATTCAAGGCAATAAAATTTGAATTCACCAACTTCTTTTCCGTGTTCAAAAGTACCTTCGTAACGAAGTTGTTGTGTGCCTTCGTATGTTTTTTTCCAAACCCCGTGGCGCTTGCCCTGCGCGTCCAATTGGTTTATTCCACTTTGTGAAAAAAGATAAGGGAAACGAAAATTATTCCGAAGAAAAAGATTAAAGCAATTTTTTTCATTAGTATCATTTCGTTTACTTTAAAAGTAAACGGTACAATTCAAGTTCTATTTTAAAATTAAAAATCGGCAAGAGTTTTGTATACTTCCTGTGTTTGTGAAAGTTTTATCGTTTTCCGCCTTTTTTCTGTTGTTCAGCCTGCTCCATCATTTCTGCCATTTTTCGCTGAAACTTGTTCTGCTTTTTTGGCTGTGCTTTTTTCACTTGAATTTTTGCATGAATTTTATCTTCATCTATAATGTAATTTTTGATTACCAAGCATAATTCCAATGGTAATCAAGTTTGAAATAAAATAATACAGCAAAGCCCACTTGCATAATTGTTGAAGAAAACCAACATCAACAATGGCGAAAAATACATCAGGAATTTCATGTTCGGCATTCCCGGTTGTTGTGTTGCTGCATATTTTGGCCCGTGGTCATCATCATATAAAAGAAAATAGCAACAGATGCCAAAATAGGAAACAAACTCACGTGGTCTCCATAAAATGGAATGTGAAATGGCAATTCCGCAATGGTATCATAACTGGAAATCTTCTGCCCAAAGGAAACTTTTCTGTCGTAAATCAAACGCCGAAGGGAAAAATGTAAACAGGCATAAAATACCGGAATCTGCAACAATGCCGGCAAACAACCCTTTCAATGGGCTCGCTCCTGCATGTTTTGAAGCTTCATGGTTTCCTGCTGAGTTTTCATTTTGTTGTCTTTGTATTTCTCTTTGATTTCATCCATTTCTGGTTTTAAAACCTTCATTTTTGCTTGAGATAAATATTATTTGTACTGAACAGGAGACAGCAATAAGTTTTATCAAAATTGTCATAACGATAATGGCAATTCCAGAAGGTAAAAAGCACTTAAAAATCCAAACAAGCGGAATAATAACATATCGGTTTATCAATCCAAAAATTCCCCAACCCAATGGCATTGCCTCATCAAGATTTCGGTCGTATTTTTTGAAAATCTTATAATCGGTTGGGCCATAATACATATTCATGTTGTATGCAATCACCGCCTTTTGGCTCCAACAAGCATTTTTGCACCATACTGTTTTGTGAAAATTGTATCTACTTCTTCATCTTTAACCAAATTTTCAGAATTGAACTTCACTTCTTTAAAAGGAGTATCTGTAAGTAACATAGAGGTAAAGAAATGCTGGCGGAAGTTCATCTAAGTTACATCTTCTCCACTTCGTCATCTTCACCAGAAGGGGAAAGTTTTGAATGCTTTTCATCTTCATATTCATAAGTTAAACGCGAATAACGATTTTCGTATGTAATACTTTTTGCATGGCGATATGCTTTTAATTTCCAATCTAAATACATGGGTTGCGAAGTATTCATAACACCATTCAATCCTTGAGTATTGATGCTGAAATCCATCATATATTCATCTGGCTTAATCTCATATCGGTATTCCATAAAACCATTTTCGGAAGTTTTAAGTTTCATGGAAAGCACGTGGTCTTCACCATTTTTTGTAAGGTTGGTTGAAAATATAAATCTTGTGGTATTTAAAATTCTATTTTCTGCAGAAAATTGAAGTTGAATGATGCATTGCCATCTTTAATTAAATAAACAGGAACGGAATCATATTTATGGAAATTCTTTAAATGCGCTTCTGTAATATATCCACCTTTATTGCTGAATTTCAATTTCAGTACATCGTTTTCTACAACAGTTGTACCTTCAGTTGCAGAAGGTAATGTTCCGGAATATGCAAAAGAACCTAATTTGTTTTTTAACTGCTCCAATTGCCAATCGAATCACAGGTTTTGCAGCATCCATTGTGTCGGAAACTGCTTCTGCAGAGTGGTATCTTGTTTGGTTTTTCAGCTTGCTGCTTGTTCTTTGGCAGCCGCTTCGTCTTGGCTTTTTCAGCTTGTAGTTCTTCTTCTGTTGGTTTGTTTTGCTAAAGCATGCAGATTAATATTCCAACAATTAATAAAAAACCTATAATTGAATTAATGTCTAATTTTTTTTCTTCCATCTTTTATTTCTTCTTTTGAAATATTTCAAAAGTATGTTATCGATTAATTTAGTCTCGAAGGGCAATAATCCCGCCTTTTTTGGCTATATACGGCAAATTGTCCTATTTGTTTTTTGAAGCTGCTGGTGAACAGCTTTCACAAATGCCACAAATAATGGATGCGGATTGGCAACCGTACTTTTGTATTCTGGATGATACTGTACCCCAACAAACCACGGATGGCCTGGTATTTCAACGATTTCAACCAATCCTGTATCTGGGATTTATACCTGTAGCAATCATACCTGCAGCTTCAATTTGCTCTCTATATTCACTGTTAAATTCATATCGGTGTCGGTGACGCTCTTTAATACTCTTGGCTTTATATATTTCCTGACAATACTTCCCTTTTTAAATCACATTCCCAAGCACCTAAACGCATGGTGCCGCCTTTATCGGTAATGGTCTTTTGCTCTTCCATTAAATCTAATCACAGGATTTTTGGTCTGTGATCCATTTCAGTAGAGTTGGCATCTTTCAGTTTCTAGACATTTCTGGCAAATTCAATCACAGCCATTTGCATTCCCAAACAAATTCCGAAAAACGGCATGTTGTTTTCTCGAACATATTTAACGGCTGCAATTTTACCTTCAATACCACGCTCGCCAAAACCAGGTGCTACCAAAATACCATCTAAATGTGAAAGTTTTTTGCCAATAGTTATCTTGCATTCAATATATTCAGAATGAATGGATTCTATTTTAACTTTCACTTCGTTTTCTGCACCGGCATGAATAAACGATTCCAAAATGGATTTGTAGGAATCCTGCAGTTCCACATATTTTCCAATCAATCCAATGTGAACTTCGGCTTTTGGATTTTTATGTCTTTGAAAAATTTGTTCCATTGGGTTAAATCTGGTTTTTTGAATTCTTTCAAATTTAATTTTTTAAATGACCGCTATCCAAACCTTCTTCAAGCATCAAATTGGGCACGTCATAAATGGTTGATGCATCAATGGATTGAATAACCGCTTCTTCATTTACATTGCAAAACAAGGCTAGTTTTCGGCGTAAATCATGAGATAAGTTCATGCTCGGTTCTACAAACCAAAATATCGGCTCGTATCCCACTTTCCATCAAGGTTTTTACAGTGTGCTGTGTGGGTTTGGTTTTCAATTCGCCAGCGGCAGAAAAATAAGGCACCAAGGTTAAATGAATAACAATAGCATTGTCATCACCCAATTCCCATTTTAACTGACGAACGGCTTCAATGTATGGCAACGATTCAATATCGCCAACGGTTCCGCCAATTTCAGTAATCACAATATCATAATCGCCAGTATTTCCCAAACAGTTGAACACGTTCTTTAATTTCATCGGTAATATGCGGAACAACCTGCACTGTTTTGCCCAAAAACTCACCACGGCGTTCTTTTTCAATAACACTTTGGTAAATGCGCCCTGTAGTAACGTTGTTGGCCTGTGAAGTTGGCACGTTTAAAAAACGTTCGTAATGACCTAAATCCAAATCGGTTTCGGCACCATCTTCGGTTACATAACATTCGCCATGTTCATAAGGATTTAATGTTCCTGGATCTACATTGATATACGGATCCAATTTTTGAATGGTAACACTATAGCCTCTGGCTTGCAATAATTTTGCAAGTGATGCCGCGATAATTCCTTTTCCTAAAGATGATGTAACCCCGCCCGTTACAAATATGTATTTTGTAGTGCTCATGAATGCCTTTGCTGAAATAACTATACGGGATGCAAAGTTACATTTTTATTATGGAAAGGTAAGGGATAAATTTCAAAATGTGGCGAGGGGAGAAAAGGGTTCTCAACTCCCAGATTTCTTGCCAATTAATAATGTATTGGTATCGTTCACTTTTGGGTACACTTGAAATTTAAAACCGCTTCCAAAGCT
The DNA here is from genome assembly GCA_963805885.1 of uncultured Flavobacteriaceae bacterium. Classification (GTDB taxonomy): domain Bacteria; phylum Bacteroidota; class Bacteroidia; order Flavobacteriales; family Flavobacteriaceae; genus Aequorivita. The sequence goes on along the minus strand of CAWDWC010000012.1, from coordinate 105,316 downwards.
GGAAGTAAGAGTTTCGATGGTTTTGGAGTCTTTTTCAATTTTCATGCCCACATTGAAGATTATGGAACCTTCTTTATCAACAAGATTTGATACATTTTCACAGAACTCTTTTTCATAGAAAATAGTAGGGACGTTCGTGTCAATAAAAAGATCTATAATTATAAGTTCAAACTTTTCTTTGGAAGTTTTTACAAATTGAAACGCGTCACCTTCAATAATTTGAAGGTTTTCCGAAGTAGTAATTCCAAATTCTTCCTTTGCGAGTTTTATTATTTCAGGGTCAATTTCAACGGCACAGATGTTCTTAGTGTATGCAAAAGTATTGCGAAGCGAATGAATAATACTTCCACCTCCCATACCCATTAACAAAGTATTTTCAACGGTTTTTAAATCAACTTTAGTCAATCCAAACTCTAATATTTTTTGAAGTGAACCATAGGAATAGTTTGCATTTTCAGTATCCAAAACCTTTTTTCCATTAACGTAGGTTACTTCCAAAGTGCCGTTTATTTCTGAAGGAAAGCGCCGGGTTGTAGGCCAAAGATAACTTAGGAGTTTTTTCATCTTTGTATCAGCTTTTTAAGTAGCCCCTCCAATCCGTTCAATTTCAATTCATACATTTCTAGCATCATCCTACCCAATTTTCCTTCGGGGAAGCCTTTCTGTTTAAACCACACAAAATAATATTCGGGAATGTTCACTAAATAGTAACCTTCGTATTTACCAAATGGCATTTTGTAGTTTGCCAATTCCACCAAGTGGTTGGGATCGGGTTTATTTCCAAGATTCATATTCGGCAAGTTGTTGGGAAATGTATTTCTGCCAGTAAACTTCTTGTTGTTCATTTCGTGAATGATCCGTTTCAGCATCGAATTTTGTCTGCATAGCTCTTCTTTTTTGTTCTATTTGCTGATAGATACCTTCAATTTCGGATTTTATCTTTTTTGAAAATGTTTTTCCCTCAAGCTTTTTACGAAGCATACGCGCATGTAGTTCCGATACATCAAAATGCGCTTGTTCATGTCTTAAAATATAAGGAGTTACTCTTTCGGGAATATACCAAGATCCTTCTGGTGAAAAAAAGCTTTGAACAGAATATTCCACACTTACAGCTCCCATTTTTGAGGGAATAGGAATATTGAAAACTGATACCGGTATTTGTGCTGGCCACAAAGCTGGCGCTTTTAACAGGTTTTCCGCGAAAATCTTCCCAAGTTAATTTTTGGTTTTGATTCCACATTATCTTTTCAGGATTGTGCTGCGGAAAGAGAAGAAAAGAAAATAAAAAGGTTAAAAGTAGCTTCATAGTAAAGTGAACTCAAAAATAGTACCTAAATAATTTCTTCACGAGAATTAGTTTATCCCCAGTTAAACACAATGGCTCTTTCAATATCTGGATGAAGACTGTAATGAACAGGACACGTCCGTGCCGTATTTTCCAGTATTTTTTTTGATTTATCATCAATTCCGGCAGGAAAATTTAAAACCACTTCAATTTTTGAAATGCGACGTGGATCTGCTGCCATTGTTTTTGTGACCATGGCTGTGGTGCCATCCATATTCACTTGCAAATCGCGTGCCTTTATGCCCATCATTGTAATCATACAATTAGCAAGTCCTGTGGCCACAGTATCTGTTGGTGAAAAAGCTTCACCCTTTCCATTGTTGTCTGTGGGGGCATCGGTAATAAATTTATTTCCCGATTTCAAATGTACATTTTCTGTGCGGAGATTACCCAGATAGGTTACTTTGGAAGTGCTCATTCTACAACTTCAAATTTAAGTTCTTCGTTATACTTTAAAATATATGCTGCTTCATTGCAGTACCCTTCCGTATTTGATTTTTCGTAACGGAATTTATTTTCAATATAAACCGTTTCGCTTTCGGGCATTACAGCGTCATAAATGTCCTTTCCAGAAGCCAATCGCAGCAGTACATCATAGGTTACGTCAAACCCGCGGATGGCGTATCTATTGGGAAGTAAGCCGTATTTGTTTTTATAGCTGATTAAAAATGGATTACGGTCATCTTCTGAAATATTTTTATTTACCGATGGAAATGTAAAGTTCAGTTTTGCCAAACGTGTACTGGAAACTTCGTGCCACTCATAGGCTTCATTTCTGTTCAAAGTGAATAAACGTATTTTGTAATTGGCAGGCATTGCGGCAAGAACATTCACTGCGCTGCTCACCAACACAGGGTTTTCAGATTCAAGAATTACCCAGTTATCAAGCCCTTCGGAAGCTTGAGAAGATATATCGCTGGCTTGAATATAGCCACCTCCACGTGGTGAAACAGTTTTTGCCGATGGAATGGCGTTCTGTATCATTTCACGTTGCTTCGCTTTTTTGGAATCGGAAATAATAATAATATTTTTCCCCGACATGTGTTCTTTTATATACCGAATCATCGTTTTTTCAAGCACGGCATCTGTGGGAAGGGTTTGAAAAAGATTGTCGGTCATCGCCATATCTCTATTGCTGAGAGGTGAAAAGACAGGAATTTTTTTGTCTTTCAACATTTCAGAAGCTTTTTCAACATTTTTTTGAAGCAGTGGGCCAATTACGACATCCACGTTGTTAAATTCTCTTTTTGAGATAATTGAAGCAACTTTTGCGTCGCTTTTTTCAGTGTCGTATACGTTTAAAGTAACTGAAATTCCTTTGTCCTTTGCAAATTCAGCAGCCATCAAAGCCCCGCTGTAAAAATCTAAAGCCACACGGAGGGTTGGGTCCTTTTTAAGCCAGTCTTGGTCGTTGCTGGTAGAGTCACTCGGGCTGCGCATCAACCGGAAGGGAAGCATTAACGCAACCGTTTTCATTTTTTTGTTGTCAATTCTTTTTTCAAGATCGACAACTGATATATCAGCTTGTGAAATTGCGGTTTCGTCTTTCGGTATTTTTAAAATCATTCCTTCCTTAAGCCCATCTTTTGCATATGGGTTCAAAGCGATAATTTCTTCTTCGGAAAGCCCAAATTTTACTTTTAATCTAAAAAAACCTTCCTTTGGTTTTACTTCGTAATATTGAAAATTCTCATCGTCAATTTCGGCATTCTCAATTACCGTTTTGTCGGGAACAATAAGGGTTGTACCAACCTTCAAACTCTCATCTAAATCTGGGTTCAAATCTTCGAGTTCTGCTATGGAAATTCCAAATTTTCTGGCTATTCCAAACTTTGTTTCTTTTGCTTTAACGGTATATTTTTGGGTACCTGGTAAAACCTTTTCCGGGCCGGAGCCATCAGTTTCTGTAATTTGGGATGTTGCGGGAATCAATAATCGCTCTCCTTTTCGAAGCCCGCGTGAATATAATTCCTTGTTCAATTTTTTAATATCTTCAACACTAACATTGTAAAGTTGTGCAATTCCGTAGAGCGTTTCCTTCTTTTTAACCTTGTGCTCCCGGAAGTTGTTATTGTTAGTTCCAGAACTTATCAAGCTATTGGAAGGTATAATTAGCACGCTATTTACCTTCAAACCATTTTGTGCATCTGGGTTGAGGTTGTAGATAGTTTCTTCGGAAATGTTGTATTGTTTTGCAATACTGTAAACCGTTTCCCCTTTTTGAACTGAATGGCTTTTGTACTGTTGCTGCGCTGCAGAGCCACAACTAACCATAAATAGAAAGGTTACCGAAACGTATATTAAACACTTCAACATAGAGATAATCAATTTTTTAGATTTGCTAAACATAGTCTCGATTTCAATTTTTATTCCCACTCAATAGTAGCTGGAGGTTTAGAGCTGATGTCATAGACTACTCTATTAACGCCTTTAACTCGGTTTATTATATGGTTGCTCACTTCCTGTAAAAATTCATAGGGAAGGTTTACCCAATCTGCGGTCATTCCATCGGTAGATTCCACTGCCCGTAAAGCAACTACTTTTTCATAGGTTCTTTCGTCGCCCATTACGCCAACGCTATTCACTGGAAGCAAAATTGCTCCTGCCTGCCATACTTTATCGTAGAGATCCCACTTTTTCAATCCGTTGATAAAGATAGCGTCAACTTCCTGTAATATCCGAACTTTTTCTGCTGTAATATCTCCCAAGATCCGAATAGCCAAACCTGGGCCAGGGAAGGGGTGCCTACCTAACAATTCTGGGTCTATGCCCATTTCTTTACCTACGCGCCTAACTTCATCTTTAAAAAGCATGCGCAAAGGCTCTACAACTTTGAGCTTCATAAAATCAGGAAGACCACCTACGTTGTGGTGACTTTTTATGGTTACTGAAGGTCCGTTTACTGAAACACTTTCAATTACGTCTGGATAAATGGTTCCCTGTGCAAGCCAATCCACGCCCGTTAACTGGTGTGCTTCATCATCAAATACTTCAATAAAAGCATTCCCTATTGCTTTGCGTTTTCTTTCGGGGTCACTTTCATTTCGCAAGGCATCCAAAAAGCGTTCCGAAGCATCCACGCCTTTCACATTTAGTCCCATATCCTTATATTGATGGAGTACGCTTTCAAATTCATTTTTACGAAGCAAGCCGTTATTTACAAAGATGCAGTATAGATTTTTTCCGATGGCCTTGTTTAGAAGAATCGCAGCAACAGTAGAATCAACCCCACCACTTAAACCGAGCACCACTTTGCCATCACCAATCTGTTCTCTCAAAGTTTCAACAGTGGTTTCAACAAAAGCCGCGGGCGTCCAAGATTGCTCAACACCAGCAATGTTTACCAAGAAATTTTCAAGTAATTGCTTTCCGTGGGTGGTATGATACACTTCTGGGTGAAATTGAATTGCGTATGTTTCTTCATGTTCAATTCTGTATGCCGCGTTTAAAACATCAGCAGTACTCGCCAAGCGCACACCGTTTTCAGGAAGTTGTGCAATGGTATCGCTATGGCTCATCCATACATTTGTATTTTCAGGAATATCCTTGAAAAAATCCTCTCCAGATTTAATCATTGAAAGCTTCGCCCTTCCGTATTCGCGAATGTTTGAAGGCTCCACACTGCCGCCATTAAAATGGGCCAAATACTGTGCACCATAACAAACCGCCAAAAGGGGCTTATGACCGCGAATCTGGGAAAGATCGGGGTGGGGAGCATCTTCCGCGCGAACGGAAAAAGGACTGCCTGAAAGTATTACGGCCTTAAAAGGCTCCAAGTTTTCTGGAATGTGATGGTAAGGGTGAATTTCGCAGTAAATGTTCAGCTCCCGCACGCGTCTGGCGATCAATTGGGTGTACTGCGAACCAAAATCTAATATGAGGACGTTGTTTTGCATAGGCAAAAATACTTTAAATATATAAGTTGATTAAAGGGTTGTGTAGAATTTTTTATGATATTTATTTTGTTAGGTCGAGGGCTGTCGAGACCTCATTATTAAAAGGAAAATGATAGTTTTCGACTCCGCTCGAACGGTCATATAGGGCTTTTTTTATAGTTCCAAAACATTAAAATTAAAGTCTAGTGGCTTCAGATTTTCTTTCAAAACATCAAGCAATTCTTCTCCATATTCCAAATAAACCTCAGAAAAATTTAGCTGTCGTTCCTGCAAGCTTTGATTTGGAAAAAGCTGATTTTGAATACCTCTCAAACGATCTAATTCATCAGAAAGGTTCCTTTTTTGGGCTTTTAGCAAACGTTTTTCAAGATTGTCCAAACCGTTCAGTTGTTTCTTTTCCTGTGCGCCAACGGCTCCTAAAAAAGAAACGTCGGTCTTTTGGGCCAGGGTGTATAAATCCGTAAACTGTTGTTTCAAGAACTCTTTTTGTTTGGAAAAGTCTATTTCTATTTTTGAAATTTTATAGGTGTGTCGAGTAATCAACTCGTGTTGTGGAAGAAATAATTCTTCAATTCCCGTATTGAGCTTCTTTAGTTTTTCCGATAGCATTTTTGGAACCAAAAGCACAGAATTCCGAAGCAATAAAATAGGGAAGGGCACTTCCACTTTGTTGAAATAATCCTTTAACTGAAACCAATACGCCAGTTCGCCACCGCCTCCTATGTAACAGAGGTTGGGTAAAATTTCTTCTTGGTATAAAGGACGTAGCAAAGCATTCGGTGAAAACCGCTGTGGATTTTCATGCAGCTCTTTTAAAATTTCTTCTTTTGAAAAAGAGATGTTTGTATCATTTACATAAAACGTACCTTCCCGCTCGATAATCCGTTCTCTGAGGTTTTTCTTTACATAAAACAGATTTATTTCCCGCGGATGTACTTGTTCCGAAAAACCCAAATTGGTTAGCTTTTCAGTAGTTTCTGAAACTTTTTTAAAGCTGAGGTTTTCCGTAAGTTCCTTTTCGGCATAGTGAATAAAACATTTTTTTAGTTCAGCATCATTCCCATCAAGGATAACAAGACCGTGGTGATAAAACATTCTATTTGCCAAAAACCGTGTGGCATCGGCAAGGTTATCGTGTTTGGTATATGCATCGGAAAAATAGGAAACCAACTTTTTGGCATTTTCGCTTTCACCGAATTCTTTTTTCAACTGTTGTTTTACTTCCTTCAAACCTTCCGTAGAAAGTTCACCTACAGCCCCAGAAGCATCTCTGTCCCACTTAACTTTTTTTCCAAATAGATTGAAATAATTTATCTCCTCAAAATCATGGTCTTCCGTTGCCATCCAATACACTGGCACAAAATGATAGTTGTGATATTCATTATTCAGTTTTTCGGCAAGATTTATCGCAGAAAATATTTTGTATAAAAAGTATAATGGACCTGTGAAAAGATTGAGCTGATGACCTGTTGTTACTGTAAATGTAGTGTGCTCCTTTAGTAGATCTATATTGCTAAGCGTAGACTGCGAAAGTGAATTGTCACCGTATTGTAACATAATCCGTTTTGCCAGCAAATGCCGTTTTTCATCCGTAAAATTCTTCTGCTTCTCTGTAAGCTGATGTTTAAAATTTTCTAGGTTTGGAAAGCGATTGTAAAACGGTTTTAAAGCATCATCTTCAGCGAGATAATCACATATAAGCTTAGTAAAATAACCTGTGTTTTTATAAGGAATGGAATGGTTTGGCATAGGTTTTTCAGAAAGATTCAAACAAAAATACAGTATAAATCATAATTCAGAATTCAGAATTAAGAATTTGGTAAAACTTTAGTAGTTTTAGGCCACTTTTTAAACCCAGCATAATGATGCGTTATTTTACCTTTTTATTACTGATTTCTCCTCTGTTTATTTTCGCCCAACTAAAATCCCCTGTCGAATTTTTGGGCTATGAAATTGGAACTCATTTTTCCCGCCACGCAGAAGTTGTTGGCTATTTCGATCATCTTGCTTCAAATAGTGAAATGGTAAAGTACTTCGACTATGGAAAAACCAACGAGCGCAGAAGGCTTACCTATGCCGTGATTTCTTCCAAAGAAAATCTGAAAAATCTTGAGCAGATACGTACCAATAATTTAAAAAACATCGGAATCCTTCCTGGAGGTGCAACTCCAGAAAAAACAATCGTTTGGCTAAGCTATAATGTGCACGGCAATGAGGCTAGCAGTAGTGAAGCAGCAATGAATACAGCATATAAGCTCATTACAGAACATGCCGATTGGCTTAAAAATGTCGTGGTTATAATCGATCCCGGGGTAAATCCTGATGGTCGTGATCGTTATGTAAATTGGTACAACCAAGTGAAAGCTACGCCTTACAATTCTTCACAGGATGCCACCGAGCACCACGAACCTTGGCCTGGCGGACGGCCAAACCATTATCTTTTCGATTTAAATCGCGACTGGATGTGGGCAAGTCAAGTGGAAACCCAGCAACGTTTAAAAATTTACAATCAGTGGATGCCACAGATACACGTTGATTTTCACGAACAATACATAAACAACCCATATTATTTTGCCCCTGCGGCAGAACCTTTTCACGAAATAATAACACCCTGGCAACGCGAATTTCAAAATAAGGTGGGAAAAAACAACGCTAAACATTTTGATGAAAACGGTTGGCTTTTCTTTACTCGAGAGAGTTTCGACCTTTTATACCCCAGCTATGGCGATACCTATCCACTCTTTATGGGCGCTATTGGGATGACATACGAACAAGCAGGCCATGGAATGGCTGGTTTGGGAATTATGAATGATGAAGAGGTGGAACTTACCCTTGTGGACCGTGTGGCGCATCACACAGCTTCGGGCCTTTCCACCATTGAAGTAGCTTCACAAAATGCAGCTTCACTTAATACTGAGTTTAAAAAATTCTTTAAAAATGATAATTTAAAGTATAAAAGTTTTGTGTTAAAAGGCAATCCCGATAACCTAAAAGCGCTGACTGAAATGTTAGATCGTCATGAAATAAAATACGGATACGCAACCGGTGGAAGTGTAAGTGGATTTAGCTATGCCGACAATAAAAAGGGAACAATAGATACCAAAGGTGCGTTGGTGGTTAGTACCAACCAACCAAAAGGTAAAATGGTAGAAGTGCTTTTTGAGCCAAATGCAGCACTGTCAACACCAATTACCTATGATATTACCGCTTGGAGTCTACCATATGCTTTTGGTTTGCAGGCAGTGGCAAGCACTACTTTGGTTCCTGCAAATGCCTCGGCTATGAGTAATTCGGTTTCCAATATAGCTTCACCAACAGCAGCTGGTTATATCGCCAAATGGAACAGCTTGCAGGATGCTGAATTTCTTTCAGCCTTGTTAAAAGCAGATATAAAAGTGCGTTTTTCAGAAAAAGAACTTGGTTTTGGCGGTAACGACTTTGGCCGCGGCAGTTTGATTATCACTCGAAGCGACAATAAAACAAATTCAGATTTTGACAAAACCGTGACCCAAATCGCAAACGAAATGGAACGACAATTGTACGCTTCACCTACTAGTTTTGCTGATATTTTGACAGATTTCGGTTCACAATATGTGCATTTAATTAAAAATAAAAAAATAGCGATGTTGCAAGGGGAGGGAACTTCTTCTTTAAGCTACGGCGCACTTTGGCACTTTTTTGAAACCCAGTTAAAATATCCAATTACTTCAATAAATACAGACGGTCTGGGCACTATCGAATGGTCAGAGTATGATGTACTGGTGTTGCCTGATGGCAATTATAAATCAGTATTAAACGAAGCTACTTTTAAAACCCTTGAAGAATGGATTAATAAAGGAGGAAATGTAATTGCAATTGCAAATGCTGTAAGTATTTTTGAAGACAAGGAAGGTTTTGATCTTAAAAAGAACGGTGACGAAAAGGCTGAAAAAGAAAAGGATACTTTAGGAAATATGATACCCTATGCCCAGCGCGAACTGGAAAGCACCAAAGATTTCATCACGGGCAGTATTTATAAAGTGTCGTTGGACAATACACATCCTTTGGCTTTTGGATACGATAACACCTACTTACAGTTTAAAACTTGGTAATGATTCCTATAGCTTTTTAAAAGATGGTTATAATGTCGGCTACATAAAAGAGCCTGAAAGCGTTTCTGGTTTTTCTGGAGAAGTTGCCAAAGCGGCTTTAAAAAACTCCATTGTTTTTGCGGAAGCTAAAAAGCAAAAGGGCAGTGTGGTCTATATGGTCGATGATGTTTCCTTCCGTTCCTTTTGGCAAAATGGAAAACTGTTTTTGGCAAATGCCATCTTCTTTGTGAATACTGGAAATTACTAACGAATATGGGCTGGCTCTATATTTTCGTAATGCAGTGTAAACCATTTAACCACAAAGTCCAGAAAGAATAAACAGTAGACTATGTGCCTTTTTTGTGGTTTTTAAAATGTTATGTATTTTAAGGAGATTAAAAAAAAATATCCTCTCTGCATTACTTCTTTTCAGTAAGACTTACCGAGATATCCTCGGTTTTAATATCAGAAAGCAGTTCAAGTTTTCCAGCCAAAAAAAGCTCATCAACCGTTTGTAAATCCATAGATTCCCAAGGTTCCACTTTGTAGTTTTTGTAATCTACGAAGCGTAGGCCATTAACCATTCTAGGATTGTAGGCTTTCCGAAACCGAATGCCGCCTTCTCCGGTATAAAATTTATATGCGAAATAATCCACAGTAAGCCCATCTTGCTCGACCCAGTACATATAAACGTCTTCGTGATCCGCACCGCCGCCTTCTTTTGTAAATGTCACCTTGATTTCGTAGTATTTTTTGCCATCAATCTCTGCTTCCCCAACTAATTCCTTTTTGACCGCCGCCTCATTTAAACCGGAGGGTAACTGCACAAAATAATGCACCGAGTTTACCGAATTGGCATATTTGCTGGCGGTAGAATCGGGTAAAATGAGTTTTGTTCCATTAATGAAACGTTCAAATCCGTCATTTGTAAGTACATCGGTTATTTCTCCCAAAGAATCGGTAAAAGTTCGGGTAAGTTTAAAATTACCTTTCTCTTTATGACTGCTGTACTTTATATCGCGAAAAGTAAACTGTATGGTTGCCGAATCATATTTTTCGCCACCGGCATTTTCAATAGTTTTATCAATAATCTGCTGGGCGGTGAGTTGTTTTTTTTCTGTTTTACAAGATATCACTACAAACAGGAAGCAAACTATTGATATGAAGCGCATGTTTCTTTATTTTTCACAAAGATACGAAGGTAGGACCGAATGGTTTCATTGAGAGATATATAAGGCGGGATTTTTACTTCGCTTTTTAAAGTGAACATTTTGGTAATTTACAAAGTTGTTCCAAATAAGTAACCCACCAAAGCTGTTAGGCCCATTGCAACCGTTCCCCAAAATGTAATTCTTATAATGGCTTTTCCAATACTTGAACCACCGGTTTTGGCAGCGACTCCACCTAAAACAATCAGGAATACTATGGCAAAAATATATAAGAAATATTCCATGTTTTGAAGAGGTAGAAATAATGCAACAAGCAATGGAAGTATTCCTCCGAAAGTAAATGCGGAACCTGAAGCAAAGGCAGCCTGTATTGGTTTGGCTTGACTTATTTCATTAATCCCCAACTCATCTCTCACATGCGCCGCTAATGCATCGTGCTGCGTTAATTCTTCAGCAACTACTAGAGCGGTTTCTTTTTTTAAGCCTCGCTTTTCATAGATTTCTGCCAATCGCTGTAATTCAAGTTCGGGCATTTCTTTTAATTCTATAATCTCTCTTTCAATATCGGCCTTTTCCACATCTGTTTGGGAGCTTACTGAAACATATTCTCCCGCCGCCATTGATAAAGCCCCTGCGACCAAACCTGCAAGAGTTGCCAAAATTATAGGCTCTCTTAAATCGCTGGCAGCAGCAACCCCTATAGCAAGACTTGCGGTTGATAAAATTCCATCATTGGCTCCCAGTACGGCCGCTCTTAACCAATTGCTTCTGTGAATATAATGGTTGTCTAAATAATCATCTGGCAGCATCGCTCATGGGTGTTTTTTTAAAGGATAATAGTGTTGCTTTTGTTCTGTTCCTAATGAACATATAAAAGGTATGTGAAGGTACGGAATTTACCCTAATATTTTCAATCCAATCTGTGCGACCATAAAACCAAAACACGCCTTAAGAGCCGGAATCCATTTTTTTTTCATCATTAGGAAAGGAGTTTTTATCTTGAAAAATCAAGTAGATTATTCCTTCTTATGAAAAATCAAAAATACGCCTATGGTATTAATCTTTGAATAGTATTTTTCTAGGCTTAAAAACCAACAATTGTAGTAAACTAATCGATGATATTGTACTTCATGCTATTGAGTCGTGGCTTCAGACGACAGCAATAGCATCGAGGATAGATAATGTTATGTGAATTGGTTTTAATTTATAACGGGGTATATCAAACTTTCTAAGGATTGTCTAATTATTTATTTTTAGAAAGCACAAAGTCGAAATTAACTGTTATTTCATCTCCAACCTTTATTGTTCCAAGAAACATAACAGGTGGCTCCATATTAAAGTCTGTCATCTTTAATTTTTTTGAAACCGTTAATTGTAAATCACCATTTGGCAATACTTTTCCATGAGCCGCAATAGGAACTGACTTGCTCACACCGGCCATGCTAAGCTTACCAGTAGTTTCCATGCTTACAGCACTGGATTCTTTTATTTTTACCTCTGCATTACTGAACGTATATACTATATAAGGGTAGTCATCAGACTTAAAGGTTTCGTAGGTTTTATTATCCATTTTTTTTCCTTCTTCACTTTTAATACCCTTTACAGCGATTTTAACTTCTGCATTTTTTATTGAAGCGAGCATATTGTCTTTTAATTGAAATGAGCCCTTGCCTTCTATTATGGTAACATTTGACTCCCAACCATGCAATGTGGAAGTACCTTCGATTGTGGCCTTCACCGATTTCATGTAAAAGTCAGCATACTCTGGTGCTGCAGGCTTTTCAACAGTAATTGTTTTGGTTTTTTCGATGACTGTTGGCTCAGTGTTATCCACAGTTATTGTTTTGGTCTCCTCAATGACTACTGGTTTAGTGTTATCAACAGTTGTTTTTTTGGTCTTCTCAATAACTGGTGGTTCAGTTTTATCCGTTATTGTCTTGGTCTTCTCAATAACTGGTGGTTCATTGTTATCAGTTGTTGTTACTGTTGTTTGGGAATCATCAATAACTGCTCCTTCAGTACTATCTATAGCTTCAGTGTCAATCTCTGAAATTGAAGCATCTATTTGAGTTTCTTCCTGTGCTTCGGTAGTGTTAGGATTTTTGCATTGTACAAATAGAATAGATGGTAAAATAAATAGTGCAACGAGTAATCTAGAATATTTTGTCATTATTTTTTATTTAGCTTGTTAAGCACCAGCCATTCTTTTTCTCTTTAACCTTAAACGGGCTTACTGAGTTCGCTAATGCGGATACGTTTTTTCAATTTACTTCAATTAAAACGGGTTTTACCCCAATTGTTATTTCCATCGCGATTTTCTACTTAATGGAATGAGAGATCAAACAAGTATTTTTAGCTTTTTTTAGAATACGCATTGCCTTACTTCTATTAATCTCATTGGTGATTACACCCGCGGGCTTAAGCAGAATTTCACTCATCGTGAATTCACCTTCAACCATTTCCATCTTTTTTTCTGCCTGACTGCTGAAACCTGTAAATTCAAATGGAATTTTCGGCAATAGCTAAAAAAAGTCATTAAACAATTACTAACTGCGGTCATAAATAAATGTTCCGGAGACCAAATTCCTTTTATTTTATCAGGGAATTATTGGGGAAGTTGCTACTTCAATACAAACGTTATTTGTTTAATCAATTCAGGGCACATAATGCCTTTACGACTGTTTTTCCAATTTACCACTACATTTTAAAAATGTAATTCCATTGTTCCTGATATCTAAAAGTAAATTTTAATCTCCAGATCATTCAATTGTGGTTATTTATTTTTTGGCGGATTCCTTACTTGCTCCAAAGAGAGCTTTTTTGTACAGAAGAACCAATCAGAACAAGAAACACCATCTTCCTTCGTTTCCATTCTGTCTTTAGCTACTCCACAAGATCCTGCGGGTGGCACAATAACATCATCACCGGGTTGCCAATCTGCCGGGGTAGCCACCCCGTAAGCATCAGCGGTTTGCATGGCGATGAGTGCTCTTTGTAACTCGTCGAAATTTCTACCCATTGAAAGCGGGTAGTAAATTAACGCGCGAACTATTCCTTTTGGGTCAATAAAAAAGACAGCTCTTACTGCTTTGGTTGAACTTTCACCTGGTTGGATCATGCCGTATTTTTTGGCGACCTCCATCGTGATATCCTCAATCAAAGGAAAGGTAACTTCTATATTTTTCATTCCCTTAAACTCAATCTTGTCTTTTATGGTCCGCAACCAAGCTATATGACTGTATAGACCATCAATAGACAAACCGACCAACTGACAGTTTAAAGCAGTAAATTCAGACTCTCGGTTTGCAAACGTCATAAACTCTGAGGTACACACAGGGGTAAAATCGGCAGGGTGACTGAATAAAATAATCCATTTACCTTTATAGTCCGCCGGGAAATTGATTTCCCCCTGTGTTGTAACTGCTTTAAATTCTGGAGCAACATCACCAATTCTAGGCATGCTTATTACTTGTTGTATTTGATCTTGTTCTACCATAATAGTATGTATTAATTGGAGTTTTGGTAAACCTTTTTTGTTGCTTATGAATTGTTATTGATACTAGTTTGTCTTTTCTGACTTTCTAGAAGCTAATTGCAGCTTCCAAGTTGAAGCCGTCAAATTTTGCTCCTGCAAATCTTCCGCTCCAAGCATCGCCAGCGTACTCTTGATTTACATATTCTGCTTTCACAATAATATTTTTTGAAAGAAACCAGCCACCGCCAATGTTAAAACGATTTATTTCTAAATCATCTGTAGCACTTTCTACAGTTTTTCCTTTTACGGTATTATATCTTCCACCTACATAGAAATTCTCATCACTTCCAAAACGATAGATCAATTCAGCTGCCAACTGTGTAAAAGAACCTTCTTTATCAGCTGCTGGGGTAGTAATTTCATCACTTCCTGAGGCCACTTCAAAAATACCGAAGAACTCAAGTCCTTTAAATTTTATGAAAGGGTTAACTTGTATAGCAGTAAGTTTTTTGAATCGGGCGTTGTATCTGCCATCAAAATCACTACCCTGTGTATTCCCATCAGCGTCTGGTAACGTATGCAATACATTGTAATATCTGCTACCTCCACGGTCGCCTCCATATAACCAAGTACCACTGGTTGTACCATGATTGGTGTAGATAGAACCAGTTAATCGTACTCTTAAGTCATCGTTCATTTGTTTATCAACTCCCAACTTTGCATAAAAAGAAGGCTTGTTGTCAGTATTATCGTTCTTAACTACATTTTGATTAAGCTTACCATTGGTAACCCCAACTACTGCAAGTAGTCCACTATTCTGAACTGTTACTTCACCAAAAGCTTCAGTTGAAAAGGAATCCATAATATAATTTCCTACAAATGGGTTAAATATAGCTCTTGCATTATCTGTTCTGCGAAAATGGGCATCACCGTAATTGAATTCATCCAAACCAATTCTAATGGTTGTATAGTCCATGAATCCCTCTAAAAACCCAGGGCTAACGAAATCAAGTTTGTCCATTTGGATATATCCTCCTTTAACCCAAGATTCTTGATGGTGTCTTGCTGAAAGGTATACTCCAAGGTGCATCCTAACCCCATCAATCAATTGTGCATCAACGTTAAGGTTGGCTGTGGGTAGGTTAAAGTCAGAACCAAGATCAACCAAATTGTTGGCGTCATTTTCTTGGCTTATGCTCTGAAATTGCATTGCAAAATCTCCTCCTACACGAACCTTCACACCCTCAAAGGTAGTAGAGTCTGTTTTGGAGGTTTCAAAAACATTTATACCATTCTGATCATTTGGTCTAAAATATTGCAATTTTTTTTGTTGTGCATTTAGGCTAATTGCGAAAAGGCAAATCATCGATAATAAAATTAATTTTTTCATCTTGTTTTATTTTATTAGTTAGAAAAAGGTTATTCTTAGTTTTATTTAATATATTTTACTTCAAAGTCAATCTTAAGTTTATCACCTGTTGTCATCATACCCATCATAAATGATGGCGGTTCAACATTGTAATCTGTCATATTTAGTTGGTATGACCCTTTACAAGTGATTGTGTTATTTTCATTGATTACAAGGTGTATGTCTATTGCTACATCTTTGGTAGTACCCGCTATAGTAAGTTTACCTTGGGTTTTGAGCAGGTAACCTCCTTTTTCAGATGACTCCTTAGAAGAGGTTAGTTTGTAGCTTATGTTTTTATATTTATCTGCATTTAATGCTTTATAAGCATTCTTGTCAAGTCCGCTATTATCACTTTTTAAATCTTTAACCTCTAAATTGAACGTAAGTGATTTCACTGACGTAAGCTCACTTTCATTTTCTGCGTTAAAGATTAATTGTGCTTCCCCCTTGGCGCGATTGGCTTCCATTTCCCAATCATGTAAGGTGGAGGTTCCGTTTAATTTTATTGTGACGTCATGAATTTGGTATGTAGTTTGAGCATATCCAATGCTACTAATTCCTATCATCATTAAGATAAGAGCTAAACCTTCTAAGTATTTTTTCATTTTTTTCATTTTTTAGATTTTAACTTTTTGTAATATTTATTATAATCGGTTTTTAGCTTTTTAACTGAAGCAAAGGTAGAATGCGGTTTAGGAGTAAAAAATGATATATATCAGGTTTATTTTTTGGCAATAAATATAAAAAGCCAAGGATTTTATTCTTTTGGCAATTTAAATGTTAGTGGATTATCTAAGGGTTTCTTTATGGTTGTGTGGTAGATAACTATAGAACTAGTAGCCATTCTTATAGTTATGTATGTATAACTAGGCGCAATAAAAAATTCCACCTTCTGTTTCTTTTTGCAAAACGGGAAATGTTTTGGAGAACAGAAGGAGGAAAATACATTACAAATGTTATATATAGGAGTACATTTTCAAGTCTATTATGTTCAGCGGAGCCTCTAGCGAGTCATTTTGATCAATAATATTTGACTTTTTTGAATTTAATTGTCAAGGAGCTTTTTTTTCCCTTGATATTCTTTTTGATTTATTTCTCCCTCAGCAAACGTCTCTTTAAAAATAGTAAAGAAGGGACCTTTCTTTATTCTTTGTCTGGGAATACACCAAAAAGAAGGAAGCTAAAGGGCTACCGTTACAGTGAGCAATGAGTGGAAGGGGGTGATGGTGATATTTAGCTAAATATTTAAGGTATTATTTTTTGATGCTTATCCAAGTGTTCCGCTCGTGTTAACGACAACAATGAGGAACGGCCCAAGTTATACTAAACTCTTTTATTTTTTCTCTTTATGCACCGTCCTCTTGGCTCATTACCTTCGTGGAGGACAATTTCAGAATGTAGGAACTGTGCAGCAGCGGCTGAATCCTTCACTTTAGTGGCAGAGCGTGCTAACATTTCTGCTTCAAAGGCTGTTAATACACTTTCCCTAATTCCATTTTCTTTCCAATTGGAGGGGCTACAACCTCTTGCAATTCTTCGAGCCAAAGCGAGTGCATCCAGTAGCGCTTGATTTGCCCCCTGACCTTTAAATGGACTCATAGGATGGGCTGCATCTCCAATTAGTGTTGCGTTTCCGCTTTCTTGCAATAATTCTGGATTTAGTAATTTCCGATCATACACCGGATAACCAGAAATCTGACTTTCTTGGGTCGCTGATAAAATTTGTGGAATGGGGTGGTGCCATTGTGTTCTTTTGCAAGCTTCTTCTTTAAGGTATTTCGCACCTTTAGCACTCAATGCTTTTGCATCTTTTTCCAGCATGGGAAAGCTAAGTTGCCACATCACCGAGTCTGCCGTATATGGCATCACGTAAATCCGTTCCTTGCCATTGGCGGTTTGGAATACCGTGGCAGCGTCCAACAAATCACTGTCGACAGCTTCGAGCGAACTCAATGGGCAAATTCCCAATATCACAATACAATCTAGGTATTGCAAAGGGCTAATAGCATCATCAAAAAGCAAGGCGCGAACTGAACTTCGTATGCCATCGGCGCCAACAACAAGATCTGTTTTCGCCATTTTCAGCTTTCCGTTTACTTGAAAGTTTAAATCAACACTTTTATCATCACATTCCTTAAAGTTTACCAACTGATGTCCCCACTGCACCGCATCGTGGCCACCCAATTGATCCAATAGCGCTAATCGCAAGGATTGCCTTGCGATATGTACATTTGTTCGCTTTGAAAATGATTGCGCATCTGCGTCCATCCACTTTCGCATGCCCCATTCGCCGATTATTTTTCCATCTGTGGTATGTACCACATGCCTTGTTGAAATCACTCCTTCTTCCAAAGAAAAAATCCCCAAGCCCTCAATCGCTTTACTAGCTTGTTGCAAGGTAAGGCCATAGCCTTGGGAACGAGCCTCGAAGTTGCTGTCGCGCTCATAAAGCGTAAAAGGAATTCCGCGGTGCAAACAAGCCACAGCTAGTGCCACCCCACCTATACCGCCGCCAATGATAGCAACATGTGGGTAGTTTTCTGTATCTGCTTTTGGAGGGCTAGCAGCAGTAACCAAGCCAGAGCTGGAACAATTTAAACAAGAATCTAAATGCCCTTTAGGATAAATGGGAGCCGTGCCTTCGCCATTTGTATTTTTAAATTGAGCAAGTGCTATATGGTAACGGAGTTTCGCTTTTTTGCGAATTCTTCGGCTTTTTTTGCCGCGTCCCAAACATTGCGGACAAATAGTCCAGCTAGCCTCTTCATTTTCCAACTTATTCTTCGTCATTTAATTGCTTGCAGCCTTCATTTCATTATTAAAAATCTGCGCAACCGCCTGTTTGTATTTTATGGGGTTTGAAGCTTTTTTTATTGCTTTGTATGTTTTCTGCGGATTTGAGGTTGCTGCTGAAAAGAACTCCCAAAAACCGAGCATCTTCATCTTTATAGGTGTGGGCCCAGATAGGAATTCATCGTATTGCTGGTAAATAGTATCGTGAAATTCTGAGAAAATTGCCCATCTGTTTTCGGGATATGCAGTTGTGTTGTTTTTGATCATACTAGGTAAAAAAGGATCGGCAATTAAGCCACGGCCAATCATAAAATGATCGATAGTAGGAAAGCGTTCTTCAATAGCTTTAAAGGCGGCAACGCTGGTAATATCTCCGTTATAATACAATTTGTGTCTGGTACTGCCAATGCATTTTTCAAAGGCATCCAAATCTACAGGGCCTTTATAGAGTTGCTTTCCTATACGGGCGTGAATGGCAATGTTTTTCAGTGGATACGTGTCCAAAATAGGAAAGGCATCCAGAATTTCTTCAGCGTTCTCGTAGCCCATTCGCATTTTCATGGACACCAAAATGTCTGTTTCGTTGTGCGCCCTATGTAAAACATCATTGATTTTTGAAGGATGGCAGATTAGGCCAGAACCCATTCCAGATTTGGCAACCATTGGGTAGGGGCAACCTAAATTCCAGTTCAATTCTTTATACCCTAAACTTTGCACGTATTTGGCAACATATACAAACTCCTCCGGATCGTTGGTAATTATTTGCGGGATGACCTCTAAGCTTGTATTGTTTTCCGGCAGTATATCGTTTTGATAGGATTGCTTGATGTTCAGTTTTCCATTGAGCCTGATGTATGGCGAATAAAAGGTGTCAATCCCTCCAAAATAATGATTAAAAGCGTTGCGGAACCTGAAATCTGTAAAACCCTGTAGCGGGGATGAAAGTAGGGTGGAGGTCATTTTTTTGTTTAGTGGGTGTAAAGATAGTGAATCGTGAGACGTGAGTATTGAGTATTGAGTATTGAGTAGTTTTTGAGTTGATGGTTCTCAATTCTCGCTACTCACTATTCAATTCTTCCTTAATATATTTCCAAAACAACAAGCCCAAAATCCTCAGGAGTACAAGGTAGAATGCCTATAAAGGGAAGACCATGGTTTGTTTCCCTTTTTCGGCTAGCGCTTATATTGACAACACTTACTTTTTGACTTCTTCCAATCTGTTATACTTCCGTAGCACTTCCTGTAATTTGTCGTGGGGTATTGCATAAAATATGTTATCGTTTATCCCCTTCATATCTTCGGCTGCTACAAGAACGTTGATAACGGCTTCTTCCGTTGCCTCTACAGTTGCTTGATAAAGAGCGTTGAGGTGCCATTTAGGAATTACTTCCCATTTCTCCATGGTGTAATCTTCATTATATTCAGGAACCGCAGTGCTCACGGCCATAAAAATCTCTCCAGAACTATCATGTGAAATAGTGCCAGTGCGTGCAATACCGTGGGTAACCCGCTTTGCCAAATGCTTTAATTCGTTGGGTGTTAGTGGCGCATTGGTTGCAACTATCACTATAGCAGAGCCATCCTTTCGTTTAGGGTTGTTGAGTACAGGTCGTGGCCCACTAAGCTCCTTACCAACAGGAACACCAGCGACGGTCAATTCGTTCATGCCTCCAAAATTGGCCTGAATAAATACACCTACAGTGTAATCCTTACCATTTATATTTACAATCCGAGATGCCGTACCATTGCCTCCCTTATAACCATAGAGTGCCATTCCTGTACCGCCCCCAAAATTACCTTCGGCTACAGAACCATCCTTTGCTCCATCGAGGGCTTCGAACACATGTTCCTTTTTTACATGAAATCCATTAATATCGTTTAATAGGCCATCCCAGGT
This sequence comes from uncultured Flavobacteriaceae bacterium, assembly GCA_963805885.1. GTDB lineage: Bacteria > Bacteroidota > Bacteroidia > Flavobacteriales > Flavobacteriaceae > Aequorivita. Next base: position 85,260 of record CAWDWC010000012.1, on the reverse strand, counting down.
TTCGGCAACCACGGGCAAACCAAAGGAAAAATCTATTAAATCCTGTTCGCTGAAATTTGTATAACTCCATTCTCCAATGGCATCTCTCACCACACCCACACTATTCGTATTAGTAATGCCAATGGGCCCCGAACTTGTTCCGTAATCTTCAACGTACGGCAACCCTGTCATTTCTCCATCCCCATTTAAATTGAACCAAGCCGCAGCATAACTATCGTTGCTTTTTCCTTTGGGCAAAATAACGGTAACGCCTGTACGAATTGGACCTTTTCCAGGTTGAAGTTTACCTTCCCCCTCTATTAAGGTTTTATACCCCACCAGAAGGCCAGGTACATCGGTAATGGAGTTGAAAGTTCCGGGCGTTCCCGAGAAGGGGATGCCTAAATCCCGGGCTCTTGGTTTTTTAACTTCTTGGGCAGTAATGCTGTAACATAGACAGCTTCCAATTAGTAAGCTGAAAACTGGTTGGAGGAAATTGCGCATATTTTTTTTGACGTTTAATTTTCGGTTTAGGGCATTAAAAATAATATTTTTTACAATTCAAAAAAGATGATGTCAACAAATTTTATTTGCTGAAAAAACAACCACAAAAAAAATCTAATTTTGGGACACCTTCATCAGATTTTACTCAAAATATGGCACTTATGCTTGTTGCGATTATGAAAACTAATACATTTCCAAAACCACAAGCCCAACATTTATATCGCAATGGAGTGCAATCGAAGAAACGCCGCCATCTTCTATGACCATTAAGTTTCCGGTTTTTAGTATATAATTTTCATTCCCAAGCTGTATATGTATTGAGCTGGAAGTTGCGTATAGGAATAATTTCTTACAAGCCGATTTAGGTTTTAAGATATAATTGTTATTCGCCGAAATTGATAAATGATATAACTCGCTGTACTGTTGGCTTGTGGTCATCACATTAAAATCGGTGCAGGTACCAATGGCTGTGGTTTTCCAATCGCCACTAAACTCATCAACCTCAAAAGGGTTGAGGTGTTTGCTGTATTGGCCTTCATGCGTAATGGTAATTTCGCCCTCTAAAACCATAAGCTTCCGATATATACCTGGCAAAGCCGTGAATGTAGATTCCGCAACTGCTACTTTGGCTGTGCTTATCCGTAGTTCAAAATTTCGTTCTGCATAGGTAGCTTTGGCAGGAAATATATAAAGTTGTGTGGTGCTGCCGCCAGACCATTGACTGTTAACAAAATGCTGGGAAGTAAGGATGGATGTTTTCAAAAGGTGAAAATTTTTTGGTTGGGCAAAGATAGGGGGTTAGTAGTGAGTAGTTAGTAGTTAGTAATGAGTAATTAGTAATGAATAATTATTAAAACAGAGTGTGTTGTATGCTCTCTGACAGTGTGTTAAGCTAATATTTTGTTTAGCCTTTATTCTGGACGCGTCATTAGTTACTGATATATATCATTTTATCTCGAGCGATATGATACTATCTTTAGTATTCACAATTTAAGTACGCAGATTATGAAACCCAATGCTTCCTATTACCAAAGTAAAAAAGAGTTCCGTTTATTCGTAACCAATACTTTTCCGGATCTTATTCAACTAAAAAAAGAAGGCAATCAAGCGTCTTTTAATGAATTGGTATTGAAAATAATGCCCCAAATAAGACAGTATGTAAATGAAAGATTGAATAGGGCCATAAAAAAAGGAAACTTTTCCAAAGGGAAGTATAAAGCGGATGACTTTATAGATCAATTATTTATTGAAATCTACGATAATATTGATGAGGTTGAACATGAAAAATATTTCTATCTGTGGTTGTTTAAAAAAACCAATGAACTGTTGGAAGAAACTATCGTGGATGAGGAATACGATGATTTTTTCCTTAAAAATATTGATGCCTATTCCAAACCTGAATGGGACGAAATGCAGGAAAAATACAGTACAGACGGCGGTGGCGATTTACTGATGATTGAGGAACTGGATGATATGTCGTATAACCATAATGATTATACCTTGAACCATGTTTTTATAGAAGACAATGAGAAGGATTTGTTTGAAAAAATAGATGAAGATATTAGTGAGGAAGCAATACAAAATCACATCAACCTGGTGTTGCATAATTTACCCTTGGCATCGCGAAATGTTTTTGAATTGTATACAAATCAGCATCTGGAATTAGAAGAAATTGCCCAAATACGAAATACGACTGTTACTGAAGTTGAGCAACTTTTAAAGGATGCCAAAAAAGCATTGCAGCTAAGTTTATTTAATAGGTACCCTCGGGATTAGACGTTTTGGTTTTTTTAGAGCGCTAGCGTCTCGCTTGTGCGTCGCTGTTTGAAGACTAGCAATACGGATGACACGGGCGGGATGGCTGCGCTAGTAGGAGCTAGCAACTGGCTGTTCATTCCAAAGTTAAATTAATCCCATACAAATTTCCACTTTCCATCTGGTTGTCTTTTCCATACAGTATGAAATATACCTTCAACTACATTTTTATTACCAATTGAGTCAGTTGTTGTGTAAACATACTTACCATAGGTGTATCCTAAATCACCCGATAAAGCTACATCTACAAAATCGGGTTTCCAGGTAAGGCTAACATTACTTAATTCTGATTCTTTGTTTTTATAACTTTCTCTCAAAGAATCTATACCAATAATTAAACTATTATTTCTTAGTAATACAGCATCCTTCGCGGCATAAGCCAAGAAAGCTTTTGGAATCCCTTCATTCAGTGCCATTTCAGCAAATTCTTGTTCTGTATCAACAATTTCTTTTTTCCATTTTTCCATTGAATCCTGTTTCATATTTGTATTACAGGAATAAATTAGAACCGATAACAAAAACATTAATTGAAGTGTTTTTTTCATATTTCATACTTTTCTTGTTGCCAACGGTCTTCTTTACTTTATCCCCGCTATTAAAGTAGTTATTATTTTTACTAAGAAAAAAGATTTTATCAAGAGCCTTTGCAGTGTTAAAAAGAGGGACACCTTATGTAGAACTCCAAAAATTTACTGCCTAATTAATAAACAACAAATTATTAGGATTTGACCTTGGAATACGTATATGGCTCGGAGCGTGTAAAAGGTATAGGTTTTACGGTTAAGCACTAGCTTTAGGTTGGTAATTAATTAGTTATAAGGCATATACGTTATTAGCGCCAATTTTTTTTGCTTTTTCTTTAACAATTCCGTTTGAAATTATTTGCTTAACAATTCGGCTAAATAGTCCAATGCCATTGTAAAGCCTTCTTTAAAGCCCATTTCAATCATTTTCTCCATTCGTTCAAGGGAATCGTTGTAAATAGTAATATTTACTTTTGTCTTTCCGTTTTCACTGTGAAAGTTAAATCCCAATCAGAACCTGGCAATTCAGGGTTTTCATCTTTGTCTGCAAAATCATCCAAAAATTTGAAATTGTTTTGGGATTAATTGTAGCATATTTCGAATATCCCAATGTTCTTGCCCTTCGGGGCTTACCATTGCATAATATCTCATTCCACCTTCCTTAAAATCATAAGATTTTGTTTTGATTTTGATACGGTTCGGGAGCCCACCATTGGTCAAGAATTTCAGAGGTTGTCCATGCCTTCCACACTAATTGAAGATTGGCATCGAATTCACGTTTTATGTTAATCGTATTATTTTCTTTGCTGACAATGAAGTCAAATAATAAATTACTGTTCATTTTTTTTGTTTTTTAATTGTTAGATAATACTTTGTCCAATTGGTCAAATCGGTTCTCCCAAATTTTTCGAAATTGCTCCAACCATTTATCGATTTCTTTCATTTTTTCAATTTTAATTTGGTAATGAATTTCACGCCCTTGTTGGTTTGACTCTATCAAATCACACTCATTTAATATTTGAATATGTTTTGAAATTGTCGGTCTCGCTACGTCAAAATTATTTGCAATTGCACCAGCTGTCATTGTTTGAGTGGCTAGCAATACTAAAATTGAGCGTCGTGTTGGGTCTGCAATAGCTTGGAAAATGTCTCGTCTTAATTTCATTATGAAGTTATTTGACTACAAATATATATGAAGTCATTTAACTACACAAATATTTTAGTATTTTTTTTGAAAAGTTTAAAATTCAGTCGAATTTCTTGTTTTGTGAAGGTGTTGTTTAAATTGGTGCTAACGTTTAGTATAATAAGAATAGTTGCGGGTTTACGCGCGAGGATTTTCCGAAGGACACGAGCGCAGCAAACTGGCGCCAGCAAAATCAGACGTAGTTAACTTGCAAGGAACTTTGGTTAAGCCCAAAATTGAGCAATTATTTTTATACATCTTAAGTTTGATTTTTAATAAATCAGTTAACTTTAAGTATTAATCAGAAAGAACAAAAGAGCGGAGTAAGGTTACTATACACGGTGAGTTATAGCCTTCTTAAGTTTGATTTTTATTTCTTTATCAGTTTATATCTCAAATGAGTAGTCAAGTCAGATGGTATTACTTCTGCAATTTTAATGTCATACTTGTCTTTGTCAATTCCGTCAAATAATCGGATACCACTACCCAAGAAAACAGGTGCGATGTGAATAAAAAATTCATCAACAAGTCCTGCATTGAGAAATTGTTGAATGGTATTTGCTCCACCTTGTATTCTCACATCCTTTCCTTTTGCGGATTGTATTGCTTTCTCAAGTGCACTTTCTATTCCGTCATTAATGAAGTAAAAAGTTGTCGAGCCTTCTTGAACCCAAGGTTCTCGCTTTTCGTGTGTCAAAACATAAACGTCTGCTTTATAGAGGTCATTTGGCCAACTTACTTCGCCTTCCTCAAACATTCGTTTTCCCATAATGAATGCACCTGTTCTTGTCAATTGATCTCTCTAATAAATTTCCCGTCAGGTCCATCTTCTTTGCCTCCTTCCATTCCTAGGTATTCCCAAAAAGCTTTTTGGTTAAACATCCACGAATGAATTTGTCCTGAAACACCACCCATAGGATTTTTCGGGCTTCTATTGTCTCCTGCGAAAAATCCGTCAAGAGATATTCCGCTGTCAAAAATTATTTTACTCATTTTTAATTTTATGTCTATTGTTTTAAATGTTCGTTAAGGCACATAGTTTACAAAGTTAAAGTCACATGCTTTACACTAGATTTTGACTTAGTCTAATTGACACTTGTTTATCTCTTATTTTATTTTCATTAAAGTACCCTAAAAATACGTCTCTATAAAATACTCTCCAAATCCCGTTGCCTTGATCTTCCGCACCTACGTATTTTCCCTTTAGTCCAGCAGTTAAATATACCCAATAATACGACTTCCAGCGCATGGATCCATTTTGGCATACTTTCATCACTTTCATGGTTGATGGATAATCATATTTTGGGATTTTTTCAGGGTATGGCCTATTGGAAAAATCGTGGCAAGCTGCAGGTGTTTTCATGCCTAAAGATTCGTGAGGTCTGATGTGGTTATATTCTTTTACAAATCGATTTAAACTACGTTGTTGGGCCTTCAAATCGAATGATGAGGGTTTGGCACAAGCTGCCTTTAAATCACGGTGCATACGTTCGTGTCGTCCGTTTTGGTCTGGTCGTGCGGGATCGGAATAAACCGGGTCTATTCCCAGTTCAATAAACCAATACGATAGCCTGGTATATCTTTGAATGGCAGCCACAGATCCAAAGGGGCTTCCGTTGTCGGTATGTATCTGTTTTGGGATGCCATATTTTCTAAAAACCTTTGTAAACTCTTGCTTGACAGATAGAAAGTTCTCTTTGTAATGCCCTTTTGCCGTAAACAAAAACCTGCTCTTGGAATCGGCAATGGTAAGCGGATGGCAGTATATTTTATTGCCCATTAAAAACTTCCCTTTATAGTCTGCGCTCCAAACCTCATTGCACTTCTTAGGATCGAAAATGGGAAATACTGGCTTGACCCTTCTGCTTCGTTTTTGGGGTTTAACCAGACCGTTTTTAGAAAGAATGTTGTGAACTGTAACCACACTGGGAATAAGTTCTTCAGGATGCTGTTTAAACAACAAAATGCGAATTTTTTTCGCACCCCAAAGCATGTGTTTATGTTTTAATTTTAGGATTGAACTTTCGACCTTTTGATTGGTTCTGTTGGGGTGATTAATGGGTGCTCTTTCTTGCTCAATTAGTCCAGAAAGACCCATTTTTTCATAGCGAGAAATTAACTTGTAAGCGGTAGGTCGCGATATATTAAATGACCTACAAAGTTCTGTGATGGTATAATTTTGAGTTAACCATTCATGAATAAATTCTACCTTTTGTTCCATTTTAGTTTTTGCTTTCCAGACCATGATAAATTACTTTTTCAAGTAATTTATGAATCTTAAAAGTGTAAACTATGTCCCTTTAACTTTGTAAAGGATGTCCCTTTACCGTACCTAAATTGCTGCCAACGTTTTGTGCTATGAGTAGTTGCGTGGGTTAGCACTAACTTTGCAAGTACACGACCAGACTGAAAATCCGTGAGGATTTTCAGAAGTAGGCGAGAAAAGCAATTACTTATAGCCATTGTTGTGCAAATTTTTTACATCATTTTATTTAGCACATCCAACATATTGTCAATGTTCTAGAAGAGAACCTGTTGAACTTAAACTAAATATTTTAATAGATATCTTCAATAGCATCTCTTTCTCGCATTTTCAATTTCTTCTTCAGCTCCAAAATAATTTTATTAAACCAAGATACATTTGTGTGTTCTATTGTTCCGCACTTAAGAGGAATTTAAATATCAACTAAAATATTTTCAATATATTTCTTTCTTATGTCAAATTTTTTTTAATATTTATTAATTGAATTGCGCAAAACCTAATAATTCAATCCTCCTCAATCAAATAAGCACAATTTCGAGACTTTGGTCCATCAAGATAAACTTTGTTCAGACTATTAATTCAGTCTTATCGATTTCCTTGATAAATCCATCGTTTGTCAATGGTATATTTTACTTTCGATGTTTTAGCAAATACCCAACGAATTCTGGAACTTTAAATATTTAATGCTAATATATCGTCTTTTTGAGATTTAAACTATTGAGTCAAAAAATCTAACAACTATATAATTTCAGTCCATTCTTCTATATTTTGTTATTGGAATCTATTTATTCGTCTCGGATATTTCGAGCATTTGTTGTATTTTTGATAGTTTCTCCCACTTTTAATAAATTTCAATAATGCTTCTTTAATCTACTAAATCAGTTTAATTGCTAAAATTATCTAAAGAGAAGTGCAACGGATCTATCATCTGTTGAGTATATATTTCCAAAATTGTTATTGAAAATTAAGTCTTGGCTATATTTTTTTTGCCAATTACTTTAAATTTTGCTTTCACAACATGTGTATATACGACATGCCTATTGCTGCTATACCGCACATGTGCGTACGTTTATTTTCAAATATAATTCAAAGTAAAATATCTCCATTACGGAAAACCGTAAAGGAGCAAATTAATCGGGGAGAATTTCAAATATAGGAATTTGCTATTAACAATGAACAATTTGTGTTGAAAAATTGCTTTAAGCTTAGCTTTAGGCTTTAGGCTGTAGGCTGAAGGCTGGGTGAATCTGTGAGTTCATTGGTCGTGGATCGTGCGTCGTGTGTCTTGGCTCTTCGCTCTTCACTCTTCGCTCTTGGCTCTTGGCTCTTCGCTCTTGGCTCTTTTCTCTTTTCTCTTTTCTCTTTTCTCTTCGCTCTTCGCTAGTTGGTGAGTTAGTGAATTAGTGAATGTGTGTGCTTCGACAGGCTCAGCATGACAGGTGAGTTTTAAAAAGGAATACTATTTCAATCAACCTATTTCAAAGAACCATACCTTTGCACCATGCAATCCAAAATCCTCTTTATAACGCCCCCGTTTACGCAGTTAAATACTGCCTATCCGGCATCGGCCTATTTAAAAGGGTTTTTGGAAGATCACGACATCTCCGTGCAGCAATGCGATTTAAGCATTGAGCTTTTTACCGCCATTTTTACAGGGGATTTTCTTAGCGCTGTGTTTCAAGAGGCACAGGACTTGAAGCATTATGATTATCCGGAAGTTCGTAAAATGAAGTCGCTGTATATTGCTCGGGTAGATGTGGTTATTGGTTTTCTTCAAAAGCAGGATTTAGCAACGGCGCATAAAATCTTGGAGCCTAATTTTTTACCGGTAGGGCATCGATTGGCTAAGGTAAATACGGATATTAAATGGGCAGCTGGAGAAATTGGCATCATCGATAAGGCAAAACATTACGGAACCCTTTTTATTGAAGAGATAGGCGATTTTATTCACGCCAATGTAGATGAGTTTTTCGCCTTTACGAAATATGCCGAGCAAATTGGTACGTCTGCAAGTAGCTTTAATGAGATAGATGAATTTTTAAGCTTTCAGCCAACCCTCATTGAAGAGAAAATGCTGGATATTTTAATAGATAAGATTAAAGACGAGCAACCACTTTTGGTTTGCTTTACCATTCCTTTTCCCGGAAATCTGTTTGCAGCCTTGCGCTGTGCCCAGTTTACCAAACAGTTTTTTCCCGATCTTCCTATTGCTTTTGGGGGCGGCTATTGCAATACCGAGCTGCGCTCACTAACAGACCCACGGATTTTTGAATATGTGGATTTTATTTCCTTGGACGATGGGGAAGGGCCATTATTAAAAATAGTTAACTATCTAGAAGGCAGGGTTGGAGTTGATGAATTAGAACGGACGTATATCTTGGAAAATACACAAGTTGTGTATAAGAATAAAATTCCAAACACCATTTACCATCACAGAAACTTACCCGCACCCGATTATTCTGGTTTGCCTTTTCATAAATATGTGTCCTTTTTGGATGTTGTAAACCCCATGCACCGAATGTGGACCGATGCCCGATGGAATAAAATGACCATCTCCCACGGCTGTTATTGGAAACAATGCTCCTTTTGCGATGTGAGCTTGGATTATATTGGAAATTATCAAAACACCACCGCAGAAGATTTAGTAGATAAAATTGAAAAAATAGTAAAAGATACAGGCATTACCGGCTTTCATTTTGTGGATGAAGCTGCGCCGCCTAAAATGTTGCGCGCATTATCCCTTGCCTTAATAGAACGGAATGTAAAAATTACATGGTGGACCAACATTCGCTTTGAAAAGACCTTCACCTTTGAACTCTGCGAATTAATGGCAAATCAGGTTGTATAGCCGTAACTGGCGGCTTGGAAGTGGCTTCCGATAGATTATTGGCCAAAATGAAAAAAGGGGTTGATATTGCGCAAGTAACACGGGTTACCCATAATTTTTCTGAAAACAATATCATGGTGCATGCCTATCTCATGTATGGCTTTCCCACCGAAACGGAACAGGAAACCATCGATTCCCTAGAGGTGGTGCGGCAATTGTTTGAACGGAATTGCATTCAGTCGGCATTTTGGCACCTGTTTACGACTACGGTTCACAGTCCCATTGGCAAAAACCCACAGGATTTTGGAATCATAGTTACCGGACCTGAATTTGAAGGCTTTGCCCAAAACGATTTATGGCATGAAGATCCCCAAGGCGCCGATCATCCAAAATATACCAAGGGATTAAACCTGGCTTTGCACAATTATTTGAATGGGACTGGGTTCGCAGAACCATTGCAAAATTGGTTCGACTTTCCGGTGGTTGATACTGTTCATCCTGCGGATTTGATTGAGGGTTTTTTGTTTGAATCTGTGGGTTCTGACAACTAGCAGTGAATCGTGATCTAAGACTCACTTGGATGAATGTCATTGCGAAGGAAGCACGACTGAAGCAATCTGCCCAAGTGTAGTTCCAATCTTGATAACAAGTAACCTCAAAAGATTGCCACGCTGTGCTCGCAATGACGTTACCCGTATGTGAGCCTGCCTCAAGCCGCCTGCCCTGAGCAGCTTGTCCTGAGCTAGTTTACTCTGAGCGAAGGAGAAGGGAAGGAAAAGGTAGAAAATGAATTTATTGGAGGGTGAAGCAAAAATCTTTTTAACGAAATCAATAATATGTCCGTAAGTCCCCCCTTTGAAGGGGGCTAGGGGGATGTTTTTTGCGCCGGAAATAAAGAAATTTTCAGGAATCTTTTTGTAAGCCTAGACTTTTTTGTTTAGCTCGCTGTTTTAAATTTGATAAAGTGGAGCTCGTGAATCTCCTAAAGTCGATTTCTTTTTTGGGTGATGCAAAAAAGAAAAAGACAAAAGCAAGCAATCTGTTTAGGTGTATTTCCAACCTTAATAACACGTCTTATTATCGCCGATTAAATGTTTTATATTTTAGATAGCTATTGCTAGCGTATTCCTGGCAAGCAATTGGAATCACATTTTTATAGCAAGTGGCCAGTTTTATTATAACATATAATCATACAGCTGCTACCTTTTTTATTCAGTCGCAACAGCAATTTTTATCACTTTTTGCTTTTTCAAAGCATTCTTTTCCTTCTTTAAATGCAAAATATGAAAGTCCAAGTGTTCCGATACTGTCTATATATGGAATTCTGAACAGTTCATAAACTCCACTACTTACAAGTAAAATGATAGACATATAAACGCAAACCATGGTACAATTAGCATCTGCTAAAATCGGTGCAGAATTAAGTTGGTTACCAACTTTTCTTTTCCATGCGACCAAAATCCACATTATTAGGATTGAAATTATTGAAATAACAACTCCCCAAAAAGTTGACAATGGTTTGTGTCCAGTCCAAATGTTATAAATACTTGTTATTACAAGTCCGAAAACTAATATATAAAAAGCTATTCCAGTAATTCTCAATGCCGTTCTTTCAAATTCATCTCGTTTGCTATTGGGATTATTCTGAATTCTTAAAATCATATGGGCAATTCCAAGTCCAGAAAGTACTTCGATAAAACTGTCCGAACCAAAGCCAAAAAGTGCCAGGCTTTCATCTTCAAATCCAAGATATGTTGAAATCAGTCCTTCCGCAATGTTGTATATTATCGTAAACACTGCAAGTCCAAAAGCAATTTTGTATAGTTTTTTATTATCTGTCATAAAAAAGTTTCCATTTCGTTTTCTCGGGTTGCACACATCCTGCATATATACTACATGCCCTATTGGCTCTACTTGCCACAAGTACACAAATAGCTTTTATAATGCCAAAAGTAAGGATAATTAAAATTTACCCCTTACGAAAAACCGTAAAGGAGCAAATTAATAGCATCCATCGTTAGCCAACTTCACCTTCAGATTTTGTGCAGTTTTATTTTGATTAAATAATGCAGGGTATTTTAAATTTAAAAACCCCTGAGCGTTTGCTTAGGGGTTTTATTTTTTATAGTAGCCACGGGTTACAAATGTGGGTTATCCAGGAAAATAGATGGCAAAATTAAAGGGTAAAAATTAATTAAAAATAGTATTTGCAATCAGGATTGTTTTTTCCAAAAGAGTCATTTTTTGCTCGGCAATTACTAATCTTTGTCTTCTGCCTTCATAAACATCTATTGCTAATGCAGGTTTTTGTTGTTCCAACAAAATTCTGGCATTTTGGAGGCGTTCTCTAAAGGTGGGGAGTCTTCTTTCGTAAACTACGACCGTCTCTTTAAATTTTTGCTTACGTTTTTGATTTTGTAATCTTGCCTGCCTTGCTCTTTCTTGCCCAAATTCTCTACCCTCCAAACCGTTCTTGTTTTTACCATAAGCATTGCCATTACCGTTATTGGACTTAACCTTATCTTTTTTATAATTGCCGTTATCATCATTGCTGTAAAGGCCATCATCGTCATTATTGTCTTTTTCCTTCTTATAGGTATCTGAAGCTTTTTTCTTGTTGTTTTTATTGTTTTGAACAACCTCTTTTTTGTTCTTATTTTTTTCTTTATTGTCATTGTTTTGCGCGTGTGTTGGGATCACAAATAACAATAATAAGAGTACGTATATAGATGATTTTAGTTTCATAGTTTTTATATTAATTACTGTCAATATCATTCAAAAGAGAATCAATCTCCTCGCCCGTTTCTTGAATGGTTTTTTCTATCGAATCCATTTTTCTATCGACCATGGCAAGGGAGTCTACCGTTTTTTCTAATGCAATCTCCTCCTCTTGGGCTAAACGTTCGTTTTTTTCTTTATTGTCATTACAACTTCCGAAGCTCAGGAAAAGAAAACCCAGTATTATTAGATATTTCATCATAACATTATATTTTTAATAAATGTACCTAAACAATTGAATAAGAAAGATTTTAATGGGAATATTTAACATACTTTTCATAAAATACAAGTTGTTAAATTGCCGCTCGGAGATTTATTTTATTTGGTGAATATGGATAAATTGTTCCGCTGTTTCCCTTATATCTGGACTATGGGCTGTTTTGAAAAGGTGAAAAGGTGAATGGATATATGGGTGAGTTTGTAAGTGGTTATTTAGGTATTAATTTGTGGGTGAAAACTACTTTTTCCTATTTTATTGATTCCTTATTTAACAGATCATCAACAAACGGGGCTGTCCATTTTTTTCTTTTGGTGCACGATGAAGACAAGGAGGAACTTTACTTTCAGGATGATCAATCGCCAACCTCCATAAATGACCGATGCCTAAACCTATGGGCTGTGCGTTAGGTAGTGCTTGATAATGTAAATCAAAAAAGTATTCACTTAAAAAGGCTTCAAAACCTTCATCAGCTCCACCGTATAATTTTTTAAGTTCCTTGCGTATTTCGGGAATCTCCACTTTTTGTATTCCTTGGGAATTGGGCAATATTTCACTCGGGGCGCCATAATAGGTGCATAGAAAGGTATCGGTTGGTACAGGAGAGCGATCTACATGAAAAGAATAAACATCGGTTGGAAAATAGGGAAAAGCATCGTCTCTGTCATAGTATTTAATCAAATTAAGAGTGGGAGAAGCTCCGTGATCTGTCAACATTTTTAGGTCGTTCAGAAGGATTTCTCGAGCGAGCTGACCTTGTTTACTCAACGGTAGCTCACATAGCTCATTTTCAGCAAGTGTCACCATGTTTTCGTTTAGCTCAACTTGGTTAACAATCTCAGAAAAATCACCTTTAAATTGTCGCGTCCAACAAATCGCATTCATTTCTCCATGAAAAGGTGTGGACACCAAGTCTTCAAAATTTGTAACTAGTTGAATTTGATTTTGATTACAAGATAAATGGATCATAGTGACAATATACTTTATTAAAAGACAAGAGCGCAATAGGCTTTAAACTGTTTTTTTGAATAGGCTGAAACAATAAACAATTATTAATAAACAGTTAGTAATAAAATGAATCAAAAAGAACGCTCTGTTGTCTCGTCCTAAAAAAGCCATCCACGGATACTCCATAGCAAAGCCATACCAAAGCCATAGATACTTCATTAAATTGTAAGAAAAAAGGCCTTTTTTCCTACAAATTTTATCCTTTCTCAAATTCCCATTCTATAAACCTTGTAAACCCCTAATTCTAAAGAGAATTCTAATAAAATTACACTTCAAAAAAGACACTCTCAATTCTAACTTCAATTATAATTTAAATCCAAATCAGACCCCTTCCCTTTAAAGGCGATGTGCTGAGCACTGAGAAATAGAGGCTGGTAGGGATGTTTTCATGAATGAGATTTGTAATCAAGATTTTTCAACCCACAATAACATCTCCCCAACCCCTCCTCGAAGAGGGGCTCTCGATTCTAACTACAATTATAAATTAAATCCAAATCAACCCCTCCCTTTGAAGGGAGGCTGGGAGGGATGTTTTTCACGATTTATAAATTAAATACAAAACAACACTTCCCTTTAAAGGCGATGTGCAGAGCATGAAGAAATAGAGGCTGGGAGGGATATTATTTCTGTTTTCCAATAAAACCTACCAAATAAACATAACGCACTGCCAAAGCAACCAGCAACGGCAAAAGCCCAATTGCAAAAACCTGAACTCCGGTAATCCAATGAATAGTCAAAAGAACTAAAAGAAGCAACAGCATTACAGTGTATCTTTTTAGTTTTTTAGAAACTTGTTTTTTAAAAATTGCAAAAATCAATAAAATTGAAATAGGAAATGCCCACAGCAAATTGTAGTTATAGGCCGTGGCCGTATGGTCTGTAGCAAACCAAAGCAATAAAAGAAATACCCCAATGAGCCCCGTGAAAAAGAAAATGAATAAATCTAAATAATGGCTTCGCGTGTTTTTTTTGTAATCTCTATAGGTAACAAAAACAATTAAAAGCCCCAATATTCCCAATACAAAAAGTGGGCTCAACAATAAATTGTTTTTGGTTGGAGTAGGGGTGTTCTCAAAAAGAACGTTTGTTTGTTTTACTAAACTTTCTGAAGAACCATTTCTGTGTATAACTGCGTTTGCAGCTCCTTCATAAACATATTCCGGAAGAAATTGATATTCTATTGGCTTTGCCTTTCTATCTATTACAGCACCAAGGGCAATGTCTATCCCCATACTTCCCCAAGAATTAGCTTGTAGGTTTTGCTGAATGAGCTGCCGGAATGTAAGTTCTTCTTTTATGTAATCTTCATTGTATTCAAGCTTATCCCCGAGAACTATTTGGACTACATCACGGATTTTAGTGGCGCAATTGTCAAAAAAGAAATCGTATTTGTACTTTTTGTTCTCTGGCAGGGCATTGTTCCAAAGAAAATCTGAGACTGCTTGTTTTTCATTAAAGTTGAGGTTCAAAGTTTGTTCTTTAACCCAACGATTTTGTGCTACATAGCTTTGAAAAAATGGTTGATAATAACTTACCCCTAGCTGATAAAGTAGCTTTCCCTGTGCAAATTTTGTATAGAAATTTGGTGTGTCAAAATCATAAACGCCATAATTAAAAACCACATCAACCCCATTTAAGCTATCTTGAATTCGAAACGCACTGTGCCCAAATTTATCATAAAGCTCAGCCCCCGGACCAATTGTGATAATGCTTATTTCAGATGTTTCGGATAATGGAACGAACTGTGCTTTTACAGAAACACTTAAAAAGAATAAAAAAAGTAAGATGTAATTTTTTGCCACGTTTAGTATCGGTTATCGGTTGTCAGTTTCGGCTATAATTTGTAATTTATCTCGCAGCTAACACACAAATTGTTTATTATTCACTATTCTTAGCCATTGACATTTCCCTCATCCCTCTTCGCTCATTTCCCCCTTCGGGGGTCGGGGGGACTACCTAAATAGCTCCCAATCCAATTTCAGGGAAAAAACATTGGAATAAAGCGCCGCACTCTGGTCGCCAATATCAGTCAAAGCATAATCCACTTGAATTCCTTTATAACGGAAACCTACACCTATATTAGGTTGAAAGCCTACGGAATCACTTCCGTCCAATTGTTTTATATTTTGAAAATTGCCAACCCCACCGCGAACGTAAACCATATCAATATAAGCAAATTCAAGTCCCAAAGAAGGGGTGATGCTTGCAAAAGAAGTAGAAATAACATCATTTGTTTCAGCAAAGCGGAAGTTCAAATCTACCTCGGCTAATAGGGAAAAATCATAATGGTACACAAATTTACGCGCCATGCCCAGCTGCAACTTCGGAATAGTAATTTCAGTGGTTTCCGGCAAATCCTGGTTTTGGCCTTCAACAGAACCTTGAATTTCAGCAAACTTTTTTTCGTCTATACTCCAAGCATTGAAAGTGGTAGTAATATCTCTCGCCATCAGTCCAAACATCCACTTGTCACTTCTAAACTGAATAGCAGCATCCAATCCAAACCCCCAAGAAGAGGCAAAATCGCCAATAACGCGACGAATTACCTTTGCGTTCACCCCATAATTCAAACCATCAAGCGGCAGTCTTCGTGCGTATGAAAACGTAAAGCCATAATCTGCCGTTGAAAACTTGGTGATTTTATCGTAATTAATTTCACCATTATCCTCAATTAATTGGGTAGTGTTCAAAATATTATCCACTCCAAAACGGATTACTGAAAGGCCTACGGCACTTCTATCGTCAAGAGGCATTGCAAATGCAGCGTAATCATAGTTCGCAATGTTTGCAAAATAGGACGCGTGCATCAAAGAGATTTGTTTGTCTTCAAGATTTACCAAACCTGCTGGATTCCAATACCCTGAATTTACATCGGCAGAAGAAGCCACAACGGCATTGCTCATACCAAAGGCGGCGGCATCTACACCTATGTTCATAAATTCGTTGGAATATTTACGAACGGTCTGCGCACTCAGCGTAGCCGAAACAATGAGTAAAAGGAGTAAAAATTTCTCTTTCAAGCTTAAAAATTTGAGCAAATATGGCACTATTTTACAGAATAGTAAACTTTAAATTTATGCACATATTGTGTTTTGATAGCTTTGGACGGAAATACTTTGTTATTTTTACACAACTTTGTCTGGTCGAGCGCAGTCGAGACCTTATTAATTATAAATATGATAAAACAAATCCCCAATATTATTACCTCCTTAAATATACTCTGCGGTTGCGTAGCCATACTTTTTGCCGTTTCGGGTGATTTAATAACCGCTTCCTTTTTCGTTTTTTTAGGAATTTTCTTCGATTTTTTTGATGGCCTTGCTGCGAGGTTGCTAAATGCTCAAAGTGAAGTAGGACTTCAACTTGATTCCTTGGCAGATATTATTACCAGTGGAGTAGCACCGGGTGTTGTAATGTATCAGATGTTGAATCTTTCCTATTTCCACCAGATGCAAACCTTAACCGATACTTTTTCTTTGGATGGATGGAATGTTGGATTTAAAAATTATATGCCTTTAATTGGATTATTAATTGTAATAGCTTCTGCTTACCGCTTGGCAAAATTTAATGTAGATACGCGCCAAACCTCTGGTTTTATTGGCCTTCCAACGCCAGCAAACACGCTTCTCATTTTAAGCTTGCCTTTAATTTTGCAGTTTCAATATTCTGAATTTGCAGAAAGTATTATTTTAAATCAATGGTTTTTGATAGGAATGACCTTGTTGAGCTGCATACTATTGAATGCCGAAATCCCACTATTTGCTCTAAAATTTAAAACCTGGGATTTTAAAAGCAATGCCGTACGCTATGTGTTTTTGATACTTTGTATTGTGCTTTTAGTTCTGCTAAAGTTTTTGGCAATACCTTTTATTATTCTGCTTTATATATTGCTTTCGTTGTTTTGGAAAGTGCCGAAGTAAAAAATACACCAAACCAAAAACACAATTATTAGTGAATTCGTGGCAAAAATAAATATTCGTGAATTCGTGGCGAAAAACCCAACTAATTCCCCCTTAGGGGGCAAGGGGGACTAAAACTCCAACTTCTTCTTACGAAGCTCAAAGTTCTGTCCAAGATATACTTTCCGAACCATTTCGTCTGCGGCAAGTTCTTCAGGTTTACCGTGTTTTAGAATGCTACCTTCAAACATTAAGTAGGTTCTGTCTGTAATTGCCAGCGTTTCCTGTACGTTGTGATCGGTTATAAGAATGCCGATATTTTTGTTTTTTAGTTGCGCCACAATTCGCTGAATGTCTTCAACCGCCACGGGATCAACGCCCGCAAAAGGCTCATCGAGAAGAATAAAATGTGGGTCTGTTGCCAAAGCACGCGCAATCTCGGTTCTACGTCTTTCACCACCGCTTAATAGATCGCCCCTACTTTTACGGATATGGCTTAAACCGAATTCCTCAATAAGCAATTCCATTTTCGCGCGCTGCTCTTTTTTGGAAAGCTTCGTAAGTTGTAAAACGCTTAAAATATTATCCTCTACGCTCAATTTTCGAAAAACCGAAGCTTCCTGTGCCAAATAGCCAATTCCGTTTTGTGCCCGTTTATACATCGGATATTTTGTGATTTCTGTACCTTCCAAAAAGATATTGCCGCCATTGGGTTTTATCAACCCAACTATCATATAAAAGGAGGTAGTTTTTCCAGCTCCATTAGGCCCGAGCAAACCAACAATTTCACCTTGGTTTACTTCAACGGTGATACCCTTAACAACCTTTCGGCCTTTATAGGATTTCATTAAATTTTCGGCTTTTAACTTCATTCGGTTTTTGTTTCCGTAGATAAAACGATAAATGTACTATATAATTTTCCTAAGAAAAAATTAAGATTCTTGCGCTTCCAAAGCTTCCCAATATTCAAAAGCCCTACGTAAGTGCGGAACAACAATTGTTCCGCCAATAAGTAATGAAATACTCATTCCTTCAACCACTTCCTCTTTGGTTAAGCCAAGTTTATGACATTCCTCCAAATGGTAGCGCACGCAATCATCACACCGAAGCACTAATGAATTGCCTAAACCCAACAGTTCCTTTGTCTTCTTTGGAAGCACGCCCTCCATGTAGGCGTTGGTGTCTAAATTGAAAATACGCTTGATGATTTTGTTATTATCGGCAAGCATCTTATCATTCATCTTTTCGCGATAGGCATTGAATTCCTCAACTATATTGTTTTTCATAAAATTGAAATTTATTTTTTTAATCTTCTGGAGTGATTCAAGAACATGTCACCAAATATTTCTTTATTCTTGGCTCTTTATTCTTTATTCTTTTTTCTTTTTTCTTCCCTCAACTGGTTTCTTATTACAATTTTTGAAATATAGATACTCACTTCATAAAGAATAAGTATCGGGATGGCAACAATAATCTGACTCACGATATCTGGCGGAGTTATTACAGCTGAAAGCACTAATACAATTATCAAAGCAAATTTTCGATACTTTCGAAGAATTTCGGGGGTTATCAAGCCAATTTTTGTAAGGATATACATAATAATTGGAAGTTCAAAAACAATTCCACAGGCCAATACCGAAGTTCGTACCAAGCCAATATAACTTTCCAAATCAAATTGGTTCATAACCTCCTCGCTAACTTGATAGTTTCCTAAAAAGTTTATTGATAGTGGAGTTATGAGGTAATAACCAAACAAAACCCCTAAAAAGAAAAGTAACGAAGCAATCCATATGAAACCACGACTAGACTTGCGTTCTTTTTCTTTTAGGCCGGGGCTTATGAATTTCCAGAATTCATAAAGAATATAGGGGAAGGCAACAATAATTCCAGCATAAATAGAAGTCCACATATGTGCCGAAAACTGTCCGGCCATGGTTCTACTTTGAATTTTAAAGGGCATTTCCTGAAAACAGAAAGTGTCCATTCCCAGATAACGTGAGATTTCACAGAATGTACTATAGGTAGCAAATCCCGGTTTTGATGGACCAAAAATAAGGACATCAAAAATAAACCTCTTGAAAATAAAAGCCAATGCAGCAAGAACTACCACAGCAATGGTGGAACGGATAAGGTGCCAGCGCAGTTCTTCCAAATGGTCCAAAAAGGACATCTCTTTTTCGGGGGAAGCTTGTTTTTTCATTAAATGATACCTTCTTTGGTAAGGTTATGAATGTGAACCACCCCGCAATATTTACCTTTTTCTTCAGCAAGAATCTGAGTGATGCCATATTTGTCCATCATTTCCATAGCTTCAACAGCCATGGCGTTGTTGGCTATTTTTTTTGGATTGTGTGTCATAATATCCTTAGCGGTCAGTCCTGCAAAGCTATCGGTTTTGGTTAACATACGTCGTAAATCACCATCTGTGATAATTCCTACAATTTCATTGTTTTCCACTACAGCGGTAACGCCCAGCATTTTTTCAGAAATTTCAATAATCACTTTTTTAACATCGGTATCGGGGCTTACCTGCGGTTTTTCGTTTAGTGAGGTAAGGTTGCTGACGCGCAAGTACAATTTTTTTCCCAAAGAACCTCCCGGATGGAATTTTGCAAAATCCTTACTTGAGAAACCACGAAGGTCCAAAAGACACATTGCCAAAGCATCGCCAATGACCAACTGGGCGGTAGTGCTGGTAGTTGGCGCAAGATTATTGGGACAGGCCTCTTTTTCAACATAGGCATTCAATACAAAATCTGCTTGTTGACCCAAAAAAGAATCCCGGTTTCCGGTAATGGCTATCAATTTGTTGTCAATGGCTTTTATGAGGGGTACAAGCACTTTTATTTCAGGGGTATTTCCGCTTTTTGAAATGCAGATAACGGTATCGTTTTCTTGAATGGTCCCCAAATCGCCATGAATGGCATCTGCAGCGTGCATAAAGATTGAAGGAGTTCCGGTGGAGTTCAAAGTTGCAACAATTTTAGTTGCAATATTTGCACTTTTGCCTATTCCGGTTACAATTACCCTACCCTTGGAATAATAAATATAATCAACCGCTCCCGCAAATTCCTCGTCCACCAAATGGGCAAGGTTTGCAATGGCTTTACTTTCAGTTTCTATGGTGTTTTTCGCTATGGAAATAATTCTGTCTTGCTTGTTCAAAATTTTAATGCTTTTGAATGTTTGTAACTGTTTCAGAAATTAGTATATTTAGAATAGAATTTAATCAAATTCAGTATTCTTAATATAGATACTTTTCTTTTTAAGATGCAGTCAACTTAATACGGTTGCAAAATTACGATTGTTAATCAGTAAAACAATGTATTGTTGGCTAAAACTGAATTGCTCCCTAAAACCCATGCAGCGTGGCAGAGATTGACATTTACGCAGCCCTGAAAAAATATTTTGGATTTACAAGATTTAAAGGCCTTCAGGAAGAAGTTGTAAAAAGTATCCTAAACGGCAATAATACCTTCGTGGTTATGCCCACGGGTGGTGGAAAATCGCTTTGTTACCAACTTCCGGCACTTATGCAGGAAGGTACGGCAATCGTTGTTTCGCCTCTTATTGCACTAATGAAAAACCAAGTGGATGCCTTACGCTCCCTTTCTTCAGAAGAAGGAATTGCCCATGTGCTAAACTCTTCTCTTAACAAGACTGAAGTAAAAAAGGTAAAGAGCGATATTATTAGCGGAGTTACAAAATTGCTCTACGTAGCTCCCGAATCGCTCACCAAAGAAGAATACGTAGCTTTTCTGCAGACCCAGAAAATATCCTTTATGGCCATTGATGAAGCCCATTGCATTAGCGAATGGGGTCACGATTTTAGACCTGAATACCGAAATCTTAAAAGTATAATTCAGAGAATAGGAAATGATATACCTATTATAGGGCTCACGGCCACGGCAACCCCGAAAGTGCAGGAGGACATTCTGAAAAACCTAAATATGCAGGATGCAAATACCTTTAAGGCATCCTTCAACCGCCCAAATCTTTATTATGAAATAAGGCCGAAAACTAAAAATGTTAGCTCAGACATCATTCGTTTTGTAAAGCAGAACGAGGGTAAAAGCGGTATAATTTATTGTTTAAGTAGAAAAAAAGTAGAAGAACTGGCCCAAGCATTACAGGTAAACGGTATTAAAGCCGTGCCCTATCACGCCGGTCTCGATGGAAAAACCCGTGTAAAACATCAAGATATGTTTTTGATGGAAGATGTGGATGTGGTTGTTGCAACTATTGCCTTTGGGATGGGAATTGACAAGCCAGATGTCCGTTTTGTTATCCACAACGATATTCCGAAAAGTATTGAAAGCTATTATCAAGAAACCGGCCGCGCCGGAAGAGATGGCGGCGAAGGTCATTGCCTGGCTTTTTACAGTTATAAAGACATCGAAAAGTTAGAGAAATTTATGAGCGGCAAGCCTGTAGCCGAACAGGAAATCGGTCACGCGCTTTTACAGGAAGTGGTTGCTTTTGCTGAAACTTCCATTTCTAGAAGAAAATTCATCCTCCATTATTTTGGGGAAGAATTTGACAATGAAACAGGCGAAGGCGGCATGATGGACGACAATATGCGTTATCCCAAAAAGAAGCACGAAGCCAAAGACGATGCAAAACAAATTTTGGAAGTGGTTTCCAAAACAAATGAACTATACAAAAGCAAGGAAATCGTAAATGTTTTGGTAGGTAAGGTAAATGCTCTTATAAAGTCGCACCGAACAGATGTGCAAGAATATTTCGGCTCTGGAGCAAACCACGAATCGGCTTATTGGATGGCATTGTTACGGCAACTTTTAGTGGCAGGTTATTTAAAAAAAGACATTGAAACCTACGGTGTTATTCATTTAACCGATTTGGGAAAGAAATTCATAAAATCGCCAACTTCATTTATGATGACCGAAGACCATTCCTTTAAAGACGCCAATGACGATATTATTGTTGCGGCCAATAAAGGAGGCGATGTTGTTGATGAAAATCTTTTCAAACTTTTGAAGGCTGAACTTAAAAAGGTGGCGCACAATTTGGATCTTCCACCGTTCGTTATTTTTCAAGAACCTTCTTTGGAAGATATGGCCCTCAAATATCCAGTAACACTAGAGGAACTTTCAAATGTTCACGGAGTGGGAGAAGGAAAGGCAAAAAAATACGGAAAATCTTTTTTGAAGCTTATTCAAAATTACGTTGAGGAGAACGATATTATTAGACCCGAAGATTTTGTGGTAAAATCTACTGGAAGCAATAGTTCGCTAAAATTATACATCATCCAAAACGTTGACCGAAAATTATCTTTACCGGACATCGCCAATGCCAAAGGTCTTGAAATGACTGAGTTTATAAAGGAAATGGAAGCCATCGTTTACAGTGGCACCAAACTGAATATAAATTATTGGATAGATGAGGTTCTGGATGAGGACCAGCAGGAAGAAATCCACGAATATTTCCTTGAAGCAACAACCGATAAAATAGAAGAAGCCTTAGAAGAATTTGATGGTGATTATGATGAAGAGGAATTGCGATTGTATCGCATTAAGTTTATTAGCGAGGTTGGGAATTAGTGGTAAGTAATCAGTAGCAGTTGGCAGTGCCAGTATGCAGTTGAAAGTTATTTATACTCCTTGAAACTTCAATTACAATTCCACTAAAATTTCGTAAACCCCAGTTTCAGGGTTTAGCTCAAAGTCAGCGTGTATTATTTCCAGTTTGTTTACTTGCACAAAAGAGCAACAATCTTCTGTTTTTTCTTCCGCATCAACATGTAATGTAAAAATATTACGATCACCTACTTTCAAAAGATAATTGGCAATATTAGTTCCCCAACCAAAAGGGCCTAAATTTATGATGTTTATATCATTTTCAGAGTTGAAGGTGAATTGGACACTACTGTTATTGTTGTCTAAATCTAAAACTTCAATATCAGTTGGATCAAAAGTGCCATTTGTGAACAGATTTTCACCAGTAGTTTTATCTAAAAGTTCAAAATTCAATCCCAATGGTCCCGAATTACAATCCACGTCACACTTATCAACACTACATGAATTCAAAGCAAAAGCCGCAAAAAACAATAAAATAAAACCTTTCAACTTCATAAAAAACTAATTAGATACTGACTAACTCAACATTACTTTTTTGCTCTTTGTTGAAGTAAACCAAGTAATAATACATCTGCTTTTCCTCGTCCCAGCCTTTTTCAACAAATTTTTCGGCACTCTCCGGATTAATAAAATCCAGCTTTATCTGAATATTGGTATCCAGATTTATTACATTTTTTATTTTTTTTCGGGCAGCAGTAACCGCAGTATTTGCTATTGGAAATGTTGTTAAATCCTCAATGCTATATTTAGGTGCTTTTTCACTTTTGTAATGACGAAATTCAGGCAATAAATCAGGATTGTCTATTACCTCATTCATAAATGCAGTTTCTTCAAATTGGTCATTTTTCGCAAAATGGTTTACCGCACGGTTCATAAACATCACTTCCTGCTTTTTGTCCTCGGCAGGTAAAACGACGTCCTTCGCAAAATCCTGACAGAATTTTAAATATTTTTTTGTATAGAAATTATCATCTGCAAGTGCTTCAACACCTAAAAAGCTTTCCAGCCAATAACGCGCATCGTAACGATTGCTGTCCACGGAAAGAATTTTATACCCTTCTTCTTTTTTTGAATTGAAAATAATACATCCTTTATCCAACTTATTAAGACTTACGCCGTGCTGTAGCATAGCATCCAACTGGTTTCCTTCTTCAGAAAACTGAAGAAAATCCTGCTTCAGTTCACTTTTAAAAATACCGATGGCGTCCATTTTCACATTGTCCAACTGCACGTTTTCTAAATATGCTACATAAACTTCACCGCTTTTTATATGTGGATGTTCAGACTGGTTGTAAAGATATCTAGCAATTTTTCTGCTCTCTTCGTGAATATTTTGCGGATTGTCAAAAATCTTGTTGCACTATTGACAAGTTCGTGAAACTCCAAATCGGCTTCGTGTGAAAAATTAAAATAATTTTCTTCTTTATCGCGAAACGGTTTCAGAAAAAACTCTTTCAGCAATGGCGTAATTTCATCATCCATTTTATAGGGTTGTGCGGAAAGAAAAATAGCTTCGTTTCGACTTTTGTTACCCACTCGGTGTATAGAAAGGGATGCAATGTGGGTACTGAAAAAGGTTTATCATTTATTGTAATTATGAGTTATTAGAATTATGAGAATTATGAATTTTTTACTGAGAATACTGCTACAGCCTACAGCTACAACCTACAATCATCAATTCCAGTTTTCGTCAAAATCGAGATTGTCGTAATCTTCTGGATCAAGGTCAAACTCTTCGTCAAAATCGTCTTCACTTCAATTGGCTTCGGAAATGAATTCTTTTTCGGGAGCTTCTTCAGGAATTTGACCGTGCGTGTACATTAAATTAGGGTAAATCTGGCCAGCTTCAGCTTCGGCAATGTCGGCAAGTTCCACCATAAACGTCCACATATTTAAAAAATCGTATACGTATAGAAGCCGAGTTTTTTCTTTGTTCACAACGTCTTCCAAAAGTGTTTCGCCCATAATGCGAATACCGCCTGGTTCATCACTAACGTCAAAAAGGCAAATTTCCTCGCCTTCTTCCCATAAATCGTTACTGGTATAAAAAGAAGCCATTTCCTGTCCATCAAACCCGAAGGATTGTGTAATGGCATTGTGAAAATCTTCCAGAGTGGCTGAAGCTTCTATTTCGATGTCGCGGAAAACGTCTTCGTGGGTGTCGAGGATTATTCTGAAACGGTAAATCATTTTAAAAATTTTTAGTGTGCAAAGTTACAATTTTATACCTCTTTTTAGGTCTTGAATTTTTTGTTTTTTCCCAGTTATTTGCTGAATCTATGCAAAACAAAAGTCATAGAAGCAAGCAGAAAAAATGCCGTTACCTGATGTAATACTCCCAAAACAACAGGCACTTGCAGTATAAGCGTGAAAACACCCAAAATGAATTGTGCCAAAACCAAAAGCAACAATACATTAATTCCGTTTTTCTGTGGAAGTGTGAGCTGCATTTTTCGTGTTTTGTACCAAATAAAGAAAATTATTCCCACTACTGCGTACGCCAGATAACGGTGGACAAACTGCACGCCGCTTTTCCCTTCCACGAAGTTTTTCCAAACTGGAACTTGTTCCGTGGTAACGGTTTCGTGCATCCATTCGCCATCGTTCATTAATGGCCAATGGTTGTGAATCCAGCCTGCATCAAGCCCCGCCACGAAAGCACCCCAAATAATTTGGATGAGTAGGATTGCCAATTCCAAAGCGAATGATGTTTCGGATGTGTTTATTCACCTCTTTTTTCATAGGATAGATTAAATCCATCGCCACCCAAAAGGTATAAGAGAAAGTTATAAATGCTGTGGTTAAATGCATAGCAAGCCGATAATGGCTCACATCGGGTCGGTCCACCAAACCACTTTTCACCATATACCAACCCAGAAATCCTTGAAATGCACCTAGGCACATTAAAATTATAGCTTTTTTGATGGTAGGTTTCGTGAGCTGTTTTTTCAGAAGGAAATAGAAAAAGGGAATAATGAAAACCACGCCCAACAGTCTTCCTAATAAGCGGTGAAACCATTCCCAGAAATAGATATCCTTAAAATCCTCTAAACTGAAGTGATTGTTCAGTTTTTGGTATTCGGGGAATTGTTTGTAATGGTCAAATTCCGCAATCCACTGGGCATCATTTAAAGGTGGCAACGTACCGGAAATAAGTTTATAACTTGAAATTGATAGTCCCGAATGGGTAAGTCGTGTGATTCCGCCCACAACTACCATTACAAAAATCAGGAAACATCCTGTGAGCAGCCAATAGATTACTTTTTTGTTGTCTTTCACTTTTGAAACAATTATTTTTTACTGATTTATTGCCTACTATTTAATTACCTTCAGCCCAATAGCCGTTCCTTTTTTCAACATAAACTCTTTTGCAGCTTCGTATTCATTGGGAATTTCTCCTTCTAGGATTGCTTCTTTTATGGCGTCTTTTATAATACCAATTTCACGCGACGGTTTTAAGTTGAAAGTTTCCATAATTTCTTCCCCCGAAACGGGTGGCTGAAAATTTCGAACTTGATCGCGTTCTTCCACTTCCACAATTTTATCTCGTACAAGCTGAAAATTGGAGTGATATTTTTTAAACTTTTTTGGGTTCTTTGTTGTAATGTCAGCTTCGCAAAGCGTCATTAAATCTTCCACGTTTTCACCTGCGTCAAAAATTAAACGACGCACGGCGCTATCAGTTACATCGCTCGCCAAGACAATGGGGCGGGAGCTCATTAAAACCATTTTTTGAACGAACTTCATTTTTTCGTTCAGCGGCATTTTCAATCGTTTGAATAGCTTATAAACCATTTTCGCACCGACAAATTCATGAGTGTGAAAGGTCCAGCCCAGTTTTTTGTCAAATCGTTTGGTTGGTGCTTTTCCAATATCGTGAAGTAATGCAGCCCAACGTAACCATAAATCATCCGTAGCTTTTGAAATATTATCGACCACCTCTAGGGTGTGCCAAAAATTGTCTTTATGGGTTTGGCCTTCTTTTTCGTCAATGCCCTGTAATGCGACCAATTCTGGTAAAATAAAAGGAAGCAAGCCGGTTTTATGTAAAAGCGCAAATCCTCTTGAAGGTGTTTCTGAAAGCAAAATTTTGTTCAGTTCGTCCACAATCCTTTCTTTGGAAATGATTTTAATGCGTTCGGCATTTCTGGTAATTGCTTCCAAAGAATCTTTTTCAATTATAAAATCCAGTTGGGAAGCAAATCGAATGGCGCGAAGCATCCGCAATGGATCATCGCTATAGGTAATGTTTGGATCGAGGGGCGTGCGAATTATCTTTTTCTGAAGATCTTCAATACCGTTGAAGGGGTCGAGCAACTCTCCAAAATTTTTATCGCTCAAGTTAAGGGCCAAAGCGTTTATTGTAAAATCTCTTCGGTTTTGGTCGTCTTCCAAAGTACCGTTTTCCACTGCGGGATTTCGGCTTTCCTCGGAATACGATTCTTTTCGGGCACCAACAAACTCCAGTTCTATTCCACCGCTTTTAAGCATTGCGGTGCCGTAGGTTTTGAAGACAGAAACTTTTGGCTTTCCGGGCAATAATTTTGAAACTTCTTCCGCTAAATCTATTCCGCTTCCAACGGCAACAATGTCTATATCTTTTGCTTCGCCTTGTTTCAGCAGAAAATCGCGAACGTAACCGCCAATTACATAGCTTTCCATATTTAAATTTTTGGAAGCTTTTGAGATAGTCCTAAAAACGGGATTTTGAAGTGCTGTTGGGTATTGTGGCATTATTTATTGTCGAATCACCTTTACCGAACCATCATTTTTCAATTTGATAATTGCCGAGGGTTTTCCTGATTTTTTTTCCTGGTGCAAATTTACAACATAGTCCACTCCTTCCAAAATTAAAGGGTCTATTTCGGCAAAGCTTTGTGGTGTTTTTGCATTGCTGAAATTTGCAGATGTTGAAACTATAGGTTTTCTAAATTTTTGAATTAATTTTTTACAAAATGCATCTTTGGTTACACGCAGGGCCAATGAATTGTCCTCGGCAATCAGGTTTTCAGCCACGTGAAGCGGACGGTCATAAATTATTGTAGTGGGCTTTTTAGCATACTTCAAAATATCGTATGCTACTTCGGGAACACTTTCAATATATTGGTTGAGCATTTTAAAATCGCTCACCAAGCAAATCATCGACTTGCTTTCGGCGCGCTTCTTCAGTTGAAAAACTTTTTCAATTGCTTGATAGTTTGTTGCGTCACAGCCTATTCCCCAAACGGTATCTGTTGGATAGAGTATAATTCCTCCTCTTTTAAGGATGGTTACCAGATTTTTTATTTCGTCTTCTTGTGTCATTCAGCTTCATGTTTAAAAGTGCAAAGTACTTCAAAAAACACGTAAAAGCCTTGGCGATTTCAGTTAAACTTTCTTGCAAATGCCGATTATATTAAATGGCTATATTTGATGAAAATTTAGTTTATAATGAAAACTTCATTGTTGATTTCAACTTATAATTGGCCGGAAGCATTGGATTTGGTGCTAAAAAGTGCCGAAAGACAAAGTGTTCAGCCATTCGAAATACTTATCGCTGATGATGGTTCAAAGGAAGAAACAAAAAAAATGATTGAAAATTTTAAAATGAAAACGCTCACCAAGGTTGTTCATGTATGGCATGAGGATAAAGGCTTTAGAAGATCAAAAATCTTAAATAAAGCAATTGCCATGGCTGCGGGCGATTATATTGTGCAGATTGATGGGGATTGTATAATGCATCCAGATTTTGTGAAGGATCACCAAAAAATGGCGAAAAACAACCAGTTTCTTTTTGGAAGTCGGGTAAACATCCAAAAAGGTTTTTTAAAAGAGCTTTTTGAAAAGGGAACAATAGATTTTGGTTTTTATTCAAAAGGCATAAAAAAGCGTACACGGGCGATGCGGATCCCGATATTAAGCAGCGCCTATAAAGCCAGCGATAAGCTTTCCAAAAAGTTGCGCGGCTGCAATCTATCATTTTGGAAAAAAGATTTTATTGCAATTAACGGCTATAATGAAGATTTTGAAGGCTGGGGAAGGGAGGATTCAGAAATGGTTATTCGCTTGTTGAACTCTGGCTTAATGGGCAAACGCTTAAGATACAGGGGTGTTATATATCACATTTGGCATTTGGTAAAAGATCAAAGCCGTTTTGAAATCAACGATTCCTTACAACAACAAACACAGGAAAATAAAGTGAAACGTTGCAAAAACGGTATTGATAATTACTTATAGGTTTTTGTTGAGATATTCTGTTATTGCAGTAGCTGCCCTTTGGGATGCGGTGGAACCTTCTTCTGAGTAAAAATTCCCTGTGTTAAGTTTTTCCTGTTTTACTTTATATTTTTTCTGAAATTTTTTGGTAGCTTTTTTTAGGGCGCGTGGCAATTTTTTAACTGTATTGATCACTTTTCCAGATTTCCAGAAACGATAGGCAATGTCCTTTTTGTATTCAACATTTAATGGGTTTAAAAAAATACAGGGACGGGGATTTATAATAAATTCAAAAACTTGGCTGGAAACGTCTCCTAAATAAATATCGGCATTATTTAGATAGGTCATATCTACACTTTTTTCACTGCCTAAGTCAATATATATGTTTTTTGCACTATAATATTTTTCGGGAATTTTTGAGGCATCATCACCACCTACTTTGTTGAAGAGATTAATGTGGGGGGCAAAAATCAAATTATATTCCTTGGAATTATAAAAGAATTCCAAAACATCCAAGCCAATAAAATGCCACGAAGATAAAGGAGGTGAAAAATGGGGATTATAGAATATAACCGGTTTGCCGTCAGTAAATATACGCTGCGTTTCATTGTTCTTAAGAACGTCCAGTTTTGGATACCCTACAACTGCCGAATGTTCTCCCAATAATTCTCTTTTAGCGAGCTGTTTGTAATAGTATTCACCAAAAATTACGTGCATGTCAAAATCCAATAGTTCTTTGTTGTAAACGTATGCACGTCCTGCAACGCCGTGTGGAATTTTTATAAACTTTGGTTTTTGTTTTTCACCACGAGCTTTCAACAAATACTGGTGAAAATAATCGGTAAAAATTACTGCATCAAAATTATTGATAATGTAGTTTTGATGCTTTTTGATCCAAAAACCTTTTCGAGGAAGTTTTCTTCCCTTTAACTTATCAGTAAATGCTCTGAAAGCAACAGTAGGGAGTTTTTCAACAATTACATTTTCACCCTTTAGCTGCTTCAACGTATTGTGCAGAAAAGTGTGTTTGCCCGGATGGGTTAAAATATGCACTGTATTTTTTTTGGACAGTTCAATCGCTACGCTTATAAAATGGTATACATGGTGGATTTCATCCAAAAAAATTATTGCTATTTTATGGTTTCCATGCATCTGAAGATTTTTGATTTATTGTTTTAATATCTAAGCTGGGAAAAAATAAGTTTATTCAAGAATTGTGTGGTTTTATTTTAAAATAATCCATTAAATTTTTCCACTGTGTTCTATTGTTGTCCTGGGAAACGTTATGGTTTTTTAGGGTAATTTTTTGAGTACCCAATACCAGTGTTGGTTTATTAATTTTTTTATTGATAATACTTACCTCTGTACCTATAATCATTGAAAGTGCTTTGAACCAAAGATCGTCAGCTTTTGGTGACAATTGAGTTATCAAATTCATATTTGAAACATCTTCATGGAAACAATTGGGAGGATAAAGTACACCAAAGACACCTAATGGCAATAAAAATCTGTCTTCATAATTTAATTTATCTACGTATGGCCAGTCTTGATAAGGGAGCGGGAAATCTTCTTGGTCAAATTTAATGAGTCTGGAAATGGTGGAAATTATACGGTCTGGTTTTATTAAATGGCTTTGGTAAAGCTCCCCCAACAGATATTTAGAATAAATCTGGTCATCATCTATGGTAACTATGGGCAAATTTGGATATTTTGAAAGTGCTTCAACAAGCTTTAAATGTGGGCAGTCTATTTTGGAATAACAAATTTCAAATATGTCGCCTTCCAATTTTTTTAGATCCTTGGTCACTAGCTTTTTTAAGTCTTCATGTATCCAAAGATTTATTTTTTCAGGTTTGGCTTTTTGCGCCAAAACACTTCGTATAGTAAGATGTACATGTTCAATTCTGGAAGGAATTGTGGTTAATGAGACAACCACAGAAATTTCTTTTTTGATATTCCGTGATTTCAATTTTGTTGTTGGAACTGAATACAGGAAAGTTTTTTTGTATAAATATGGAATAAGTTCTTTGAAGATTTTCAATGCTCAGGTTTTATTGCCATTCCTCAGTAATTTTCAAGGTGTGTAAACAAATGTAAAGAATATTTTTTGAAATATTTTTCGGGTTGCGGCCTTTCATCAATTCAGTTTTTTATATAAAAGCCAAAGATTTACATACCTTTTAAACACCGAAAAAGCGCTAACATACGCCAAAATAAAGCCCTCTTTTCCATCCAAAATGCCCAAACGGAAAATAAACTGGTTCAAAAAACGGTAAAAGGGACGAAATAGAAAATGGTAATAATTGGGTTTCTTTCCTTTTTTAAAAAGCATTTCTGCTTGCAGCGTACTGTATCTGTGAGATTTTGAAGTGTAATCGTCAAAAGATTTATAGGTGTGGTGTGGCAGGCTGCTTTTTAGGTTTTCACTCTTGCCATCAACTTCGAGTGTTTCGTGCACTAAATTTGCGTTGTAGCGGCAATGTTTTTTGTTGAAAAACCGCACGATGTAATCATTCTGCAAACCGCTGTATTTTATGCGTTTTCCCATAAAATAAAAATCCCTTTTCACGAAATATGCTACAGCAACAGGGTTTTTAAAGGCTTCCGCAATTTCGTTTGCAAGTTTGGGAGTTACTTCCTCATCCAAATCAAAAAAAGTGACCCAATCGTTCTTTGCTTTTGATATGGCGAAATTCTTTTGTGCCGAAAAATTGTCAAAAACGCGTTGGTACACAGTAACCTTTTCATGTCTTGAAGCTAAAGCTACCGTTTCATCGGTGCTGAATGAATCAACAATCACAATTTCATCTGCAAACCAAAGGCTTTTTATGTAGCCTTCAATATTGTGTGCCTCGTTGAGGGTAATGGCAAGAGCGGTGATTTTTGCAGGGTTTTCCAAAAACAGCTTGTAGTTTGCGTAAAAGTAATAATTTTACAGCTATAAACTTGAAAACCGTTATGGCGAAACTTCCTATTTTAATGTACCACCACGTTACCGTTGAGCAGGGGAAAGGTTTGACCATTTCAGCCAATAACCTTGAAAAGCAGTTTAAATATTTAGCAGAGAACGGTTACAAAACATATCACTTTAAGGAATTGCAAAACTTAAAAACCTTGTCAAGTGCAAAAAATATAGTCATCACTTTTGATGATGGCTATGTTAGCCAACTGCAATTGGCACTTCCTTTGCTGAAAAAATACAAGCTGAAAGCTACCTTTTTTGTGCCGCTTGATTTTTTGGGAAAAACCGACAGCTGGAATACTTCTTCATTGGAAATAATGAGTGCTGAACAATTGAAATCACTCAATCCAAAAATTGTGGAGCTCGGTTTTCATTCCTTTTATCATAAAAAATACACCGATCTTTCCAATGCTGAGATTGAAGCTGACACTAGACGTTGTTTGGAATTTGTTTCAGAAAACGAATTGAATTTTTCACCTGTTTTGGCATATCCATTTGGTAAGTTTCCGAAAGAGAAAACGAATAATGAAATTTTTAAAAAAATTCTTTCACAAAACGGAATTCAATTTGGGGTGCGCATAGGCAACCGAATAAATAGTTTTCCATTTAAAAAGCCTTTTGAAATAGAACGAATTGATGTGAAAGGGGAATTTTCAATATTGAAGTTTCGACAGAAAATTAGGTTTGGGAAGTGGTTTTGAGGTTCAAGGTTTAATTTTCAATCAACAATCAACAATCAACAATCAACAATCAACATTATCGCATTCCTTTCTGCAAAAGCATCAGTTTCACATATCTAGAAAAAACTCCATAGGCATTTATTGCGGCTATGGTAAGTCCTGGAACGCCATCTTTATAGCTTCCACGGATAATATATGATTTTATAAAGCGGAAAGTGGGTTTTATTAAAAGATGGCCCCACGTAACTTTTTTTCCTTTTTCAAACAGTTGTTCCGCTTGAAACCAAGCATACGACTCTTTTTTTGATATGTAGTTTTGAAGCCCTTTATAGGTGTAATGCTCCACCATTGACTTCAACTTGCCAATAGAACCTTTACAGTTCAATTTTTCGTGAACAAGCCCTGTAAAATGTGCTCCATCGCGTATTACCAATCTTAAAACATCATCGCTGTGATGGTACAGAAACCGGTCCATAAAATAATGGGGAAAATTCAGTTTATAACCACCGTGTTTTGGGTTTTCAAGGGTTTTAAGAATTTCACTCTTCAGTTTTTGGGGAATGCGCTCATCGGCATCCAAAAAAAGAACCCAATCGCCAGTAGCTTCTTTTAAGGCGAAGTTTTTCTGATTGGAAAAATTGTCGAATTTGCGCTGCAGGAATTTGGTAGCGTATTTTTTGGCAATTTCGGGGGTTTTGTCGGTGCTGAAGGAATCTACAATAATTATCTCATCGGCAAAAGATATACTTTTAAGTGCTTCTTCTACAAAAGCTTCTTCATTGAAGGTGGGAATTATTACCGAAAGTTTTGTCATATTCGCAAAATTAGCAAATAAGATTATCTTTGCACAAAATATATTTTCATGGACATGCCAGCTATTTCAGTCATAATAAGTACTTACAATTCGGAAGAATGGTTGCGGAAAGTGCTGGAAGGCTATATGTATCAAGATTACCAAAATTACGAGGTAATTGTTGCCGACGATGGTTCAAAAACCGAAACACGCGAACTTATTGAGTCTTTTCAAAAAAAATATCCAGTGCCACTTAGGCATATTTGGCATGAAGATAAGGGGTACAGGCGCCAGCGTATTTTGAATGAAGCTATTCTTAAAGCGAATTTTGAATATATTTTGTTCACTGATGGCGATTGCATACCGAGAAAAGATTTTGTTTCGGTACATGCAAGGTTTGCCGAAAAGGGATATTTTCTTTCTGGTGGTTATTGTAAGTTGCCAATGAAAACCAGTGAAGCCATTTCCAAAGAAGATATTGAAACAGGAAATTGTTTTAATGTGAAGTGGCTGAAACAGCACGACAGGCTCAAGGGAACACAAAGCTTGAAATTGAACTCAGGCCCAACTGTTGCAACTATTTTGGATTTGATAACTCCTACCAATGCCAGTTTCAATAACTGCAACTCTTCAGCTTTTAAAGAAGATCTTTTGGCAATTAACGGTTATGATGAACGTATGCAATACGGTGGTCCCGATAGAGAACTCGGCGAAAGACTTGAAAATTACGGATTAAAATCAAAACAGATTAGGCACAAAGCTATTTGCCTACATCTGGACCATGCCCGCGGATATAAAACCAAGGAATCTTTGGAGCGCAATCTTGCTATCCGCAAGGATACAAAAAAGAGCGAGCGTTACTGGACCGAGCATGGAATTAAAAAAATGCCGTCCATTTCTGTAATTGTAAGTACCTATAATCAACCCGAATGGCTAAAAAAGGCCTTGTGGGGTTTTGAAAATCAGACCGAAAAAGATTTTGAAATCGTCATTGCAGATGATGGCTCTACGCCAGACACTTTGGAAATGATAAATACCTTTAAAAAGACGTCCCCACTGGAAATATCTCACGTTTGGCAGGAAGACAAAGGATTTCGAAAGACAATGATATTGAACAAAGCCATTCAGGCTTCCAAAGGGGAGTATATTATTTTTACTGATGGAGATTGTATTCCTAAGTATGATTTTGTGGAAACCCATAAGAAACATCGAAAGCCAGATTGTTTTCTTTCAGCGGGTTATTTGAAACTCCCCATGGAGCTTTCAAATAAAATCACAAAAGAAGATATAGTTTCCCGTAACTGCTTTGATCCAAAATGGCTTGTGAAACAAGGTCTAAAAAGAAGTTTCAAAATAAACAAGCTAACCTCTAGTGAGACAAAAGAAAAATTCCTGAATGCAATAACCCCTACAAGTCCAACTTGGGATGGTAACAATGTTTCGGGCTGGCGAAAGGATATTCTTTCGGTAAATGGTTTTGACGAACGGATGCAATACGGTGGTGAGGACCGCGAGCTTGGTGAACGCCTTATGAACAAAGGCATAAAACCTTTGCAGATACGCTATAGCACAGTAACCATCCATTTGGATCATCCGCGCGGATACGTAACTGACGATATGATTGTGAAAAACAAGGCAATTAGAAAACAGACCAAGAAGAACAAAAGTGTTTGGACTGAATACGGAATTGAGAAAAAGGAAGTGGTATAATTGGCCGAAAATTTCCGTCGTTATTTTTTTGCGTCTTTTAGATGATGCGCTAAGAAAGGCTTCAGTTTTTCAAAAATTAGTGTCGGTGTCAGCTCATTGTACATTACTGAAGGGTTTTCCTCTATTTTTTTTCGCTCTTCCCTAGTAAACTCTGTGTACAAATCGGGTTTTTCTTCCAAAAGATGGATGGACTCATGCTGAATATGATCTTCAAAACTGCTCCAATCCTCTTTTTCAATATAGGGGGAATATACAGTAAAAGTAGGTTTGTGAAGCGCTTTGGCAATGTGTACGCTTCCACCTTCATTGGCAATAAGCATATCACACTTGTTCATCAATTTTATAAAACCCCGGATGGAATCTTCATAGATATCCAAATCTATCTGAGCTTTCTTTTTGCAAAGCCCATAAATTTTTAAGGCTTCCTCTTTTTGGTTTGGGGCATAATTGAAAAGTATTTTTACTTTGTAATTTTCTGCAATATAATCTATCAGTTCTGCCACATAAGTGTAGGGCATAGATTTTTGTGGCGTGCTGCCCAAAACCCCCAACATAATTACGGGAAGGTTTTCATTATTGGGAAGGTGATATTTTTTTTCTTCCTCAGTTAAATATATTAAGGGTTCGTCAGCAGGTTTGGGAAGTGAAAAAACCGATTGCACCAAACTAATCCTGTTTTCAATAGCTTTACCACAAAACATAGTGTGTCGCGGCATGTAATTTACAGGATGTGTATAAAAAGGCAACCTTAATTTCTTTTTAATCCGTTTAAAACCAATACGGTATGGTGCGCCTGAAAGCAAACATGTGAGTCTGCTTTGAAACTTGGAATACGGATCAAAAATGATGTCGTATTTTTCTTTTTTTATTTTTGAAATGGTCTGTAAAAGCTTCGGAAATTTCTTCAGTTCCTTTTCCTTTACCGAAATAACGCGATCTATAAACGGATTGTTTTCCAAGACGCCTGTGGTATAGTCATATACAAAATAGGTAACCTCGCTTTTTGGGAACACTTTTTTAATGTTTTCGCCAATTACAGAGCTGATAAGCACATCGCCAATTCTTTTGTTTTGTATTACGAGTATTTTCTTCATATAGACTACCTTCGCAAAATACCTTTTTTGAATATATTTTTTTTATAAATGCGCGAGAATTTTGTAATTCACCCAAAATATTCCCACTTGGCCGCAAAGCTAGGGGATGTACTTCACAATTTTTCCAAAAAAGGGGAATATGTGACCAAAGGGGAACGGAATGTTATAAAAATGGTGCAGCTTGAGGGAACTTCCTTCAATATTAAAAAATTTAAAACCCCGAATGCTTTTCAGGCTTTGGTTTATGAATTTATTCGGAAAAGCAAAGCGAAACGATCTTTTGAATACGCTTCAAAATTGATTGAATTGGACATAAAAACACCTTTTCCAGTGGCGTATTTGGAAATGTTTTCCGGAGGTTTGCAAAAGAGCTTCTATGTAAGTGAACACATTAACTACGATTTTGATTTTCGGGAATTGATACACAATCCAGAATTTAAAAAAAGGAACGAGGTTTTACGACAGTTTACGAAATTTACCTTTAAACTTCACGAAAATGGCGTGAATTTTCATGGACCATTCCCCTGGAAATACTTTGATAATGGACCATGGAAATGACAATTATGAATTCTATTTGATAGACCTGAACCGCATGCGTTTTGAGCCCATGGATTTCAATGCGCGTATGCATAACTTCCGGAGGTTGTGGCTTTCAAAAACAATGATGAAAGTAATGGCGGAGGAATATGCCGAGCTTTATAACAAACCTGTTGATGGAACGTATGCGCTGATGTTAAAATACAGTAGGGGGTTTCAGAAGAAAATTAATAGTAAAAAGTTACGGCGGCGGAAGTAACGTTTCGTGTATGAGCAGTGGAAAATAAGTTGCTGAAACAGGCATTTGCAATCGCGAAGAGTGGACTGCCGTATGACGAGAAATTTATGTCGAAATTGTAGAAAAAAGGTTAGGTTTTTAACTTAGATCTTTGTTGTGCGTTCGTTTTTTTCGATATTAATATGGTATGGATTTCATCAGTTCCGTCACCTTTTTCATAATTTTTGGAAATCAATTTATTTATTTCAAAATGATTCGATATTAGAATTTTTTTTAGGCTTTTCAAATTATGATAATAAAAATACGCTCTATCTCCGTTACTGCTTGATTTATAACCAGATTTTTTATAATTACCCTCAACAAAACTCAAGTAAAGAATTCCTGAATCATTGAGTAAATTTTCACAGTCAGCAATAAACTTTATACAGTCAGTTTTAGATAAGTATGGAATACAAAATCCACATACAATTGCATCAAATGTTTTGTTTAAAATATCTATTTTTCGACTGTCCATTATTTCAAATTCCGCCGTTGGATTATTCTGTTTTGCTAATTCAATCATATTTTCTGAAATGTCAATCCCTTTTATTTTTAAATCGGTTCTTTTTGTCAGAAGATATTTGGCTATGTTTCCTGGTCCGCAACCAATTTCCAAAATAGAAACATTTATCTTATCAATTAATTCAAGAAGAGTATCATATGTATCATTGTACAAGTCCAAATTCATAAACTTGTTTTGATAGATTTTTGCAACTTTATTCCAAGTTTGAAATGTTTCTTGATATTTATCCATCTTATTTTTAAATAACGCACAACATGTATATCCGCTATTTTATAGCTCTTTATTATTCCTTTTTGGCTTGCTATGCGCTGGTTTTATTTTTAAACAGCTACCCCATACTCCCGTAAGGCATCATTCAAAGAAGTTTTCAAATTAGTGCTTTCCTTTCGTTTACCAATAATCAACGCACAAGGCACTTGATATTCCCCAGCAGAAAATTTTTTGGTATAACTTCCTGGAATTACTACGGAACGCTCCGGAACGTATCCTTTTATTTCCACTGGGCTTTCACCAGTAACGTCAATTATTTTTGTTGAGGCTGTTAATACTACATTAGCGCCCAAAACAGCTTCTTTGCCAACACGAACGCCTTCAACAACAATACAACGCGAACCAATAAAAGCATTATCTTCAATAATTACGGGAGCGGCCTGTAATGGTTCTAAAACACCGCCAATGCCTACTCCACCGCTTAAGTGTACATTTTTGCCAATCTGTGCGCAGCTGCCCACTGTTGCCCAAGTATCTACCATGGTACCTTCATCTACATAAGCACCAATGTTTACATAGCTTGGCATTAAAATTACACCTTTGGAAATGTATGCACCATGACGTGCAACGGC
This sequence comes from uncultured Flavobacteriaceae bacterium, assembly GCA_963805885.1. Taxonomy (GTDB): domain Bacteria; phylum Bacteroidota; class Bacteroidia; order Flavobacteriales; family Flavobacteriaceae; genus Aequorivita. The sequence goes on along the minus strand of CAWDWC010000012.1, from coordinate 47,050 downwards.
ATTTGGTACTACGCGAATTCCTTTAGCTTCGTAACCAGATTTTAGCGGAATTTTATCGTGATATTCAAAAATACCGGCTTCAAACGTTTTCATTTTTTGAATGGGGAAATAGAGTACGATCGCTTTTTTTACCCATTCGTTAACTTGCCAGCCATCAGCGGTTGGCTCTGCACAGCGCAATTTGCCTTCGTCACAAAGGTTTACAATTTCACGGATGGCAACGATGGTTTCGGTTTCGGAAAGGAGGGAACGGTCTTCCCATGCTTTTTCTATGGTCTGTTGGAGTTCTAGCATTGTTTTATTTTTTTACGCTTTTCATTTTTAAACCACGACAAAAGGAAATCAAGAATCACGATTATTTGATAAAATCTGGATAGTGGTGTTTCCCTTTTGTCGTGTTTCGTAGTTCTTATCCACAAATATAGACTTCATAATTCAAAATTGCAGTTGATAATAGTATAGTAATTCACAAACCCTTATTTTTGCAATCTGTATGGGAAGAATTTTAGCATTGGATTACGGCAGCAAGCGCACGGGCATTGCTATTACTGATGAGCTGCAGTTAATTGCTTCTGGCTTGACGACGGTGGCTACTCCTGAACTGATGGATTTTTTGAAGAAATATATCGCTTTGGAAAAAGTGGAATTGGTTTTGGTAGGGGAACCCAAACAGAAAGATGGTACCCATTCCAATATTGAAGTAGAAATAAAGAAGTTTTTAAAGAAATTTACTGAAGCTTTTCCCGACTTAGAATAAACGGGTTGATGAACGTTATACCAGTAAAATGGCTTTTCAGACCATGATTGACAGTGGATTGAAAAAGAAGCAACGACAAAATAAAGCACTGGTTGATGAGATTAGTGCGACGATAATTTTACAAGAGTTTTTATATAATAAATAGTTATAAATGATTTTACCTATAGTAGCTTACGGTGATCCCGTATTAAGAAAAGAAACTAAAGAAATAACCAAAGATTATCCAAATTTGGATACGGTGCTCGAAAATATGTTTGAAACCATGTACGAAGCACGTGGTATTGGTCTTGCCGCACCTCAGGTAAATTTACCCATCCGCCTTTTTATAGTGGATGCCACACCTTTTGCGGACGATGAAGATCTTATCTGAAGAAGAACAAAAATTCGTTTCCACCTTTAAAAAAGTTTTCATCAATGCGCAAATTCTTGAGGAATCTGGTGATGAATGGGCATTTAATGAAGGCTGTTTAAGCATTCCGGATGTGCGGGAGGATGTTTTCCGTCAGCCGAAATATCGTGATTGAATACGAAGACGAAAATTTCAAAAAACATAAAGAAACTTTCAACGGAATTGTGGCACGAATTATTCAGCATGAATACGATCATATTGAAGGCATTCTGTTTACTGATAAGCTATCACCGTTGAAAAAAAGACTTATAAAAAGCAAGCTTGGCCAACATTTCAAAAGGAAATGTGAGCATAGATTACCGGCATGAAATTTCCCAATGCAAAAAAGAAACGTTAACACTCTTGTTTAATATAAACCAAACCAAAGATATTTGCATCTTTTAAAACATTTTAAAAATATTTTATGAGTTTAGAAAAAGTGCTTTCCATTGCCGGCAAACCTGGACTTTATAAACTTAAAAACCCAAACCCGTGCCGGATTTCTTGCCGAATCGCTTTTGGACGGAAAAACCATAAATGTTAGTGGCCGCCACAATGTGAGTCTACTTCTGAAATTGCTATCTATACGTTAACGGAAGAAGTTCCGCTTCGCAAAGTGTTTGAAAAAATTTCTGAAAAAGAAGGCGGAAAAGAAACCATAGGCCATAAAGCTTCCAAAGAGGAGCTTGAAGAATATTTTTTCGAGGTAATGCCAGATTATGATGAAGATCGTGTGTATGCCAAGTGATATTAAAAAAGTGTTGCAATGGTACAATTTACTTGTAAAAAACAATATGACCGATTTTTCTGAAGCAAAAGGAGAAAGCAAATGAAGAGGAAAAAGAAGCGGCGAAAAGGCAAATTAAAGATAGTTTCAAAAAAAGCTACTACTCCAAAAGCTGCTGCTCCTAAAACGCAAACCCAAAAGCTTCTTCAACTAAAAAAGGAGGGGCTACAAAAAATGCAGCTTCACGTAAAACCTAAAAGAATTTCTTATTTATAAAATTATAAAAAATCCCGCAATCCAGTTTCAGATTGTGGGATTTTATTTGTTGAAATGATTTTCATAAATCAAAAATTTCTTTAACTCAGTGGCAATTTAGCAGTATCTTTGTTTACTAATACAATTTCAACTAAATATGAATTCCCGAAAAAACCAATTACAAGCCTTTGATAGATTATTGACCATTATGGACGAGTTGCGCGAGCAGTGTCCCTGGGATAAAAAGCAAACTATGGAAACGCTTCGGCATTTGACCATTGAGGAAACTTATGAATTGGGTGATGCCATTCTAGATAACGATTTAGCAGGAAGTAAAAAAAGAATTGGGCGATGTATTGCTGCACATTGTTTTTTATGCGAAAATTGGCAGCGAAACCAACGATTTTGATATTGCTGATGTTTGCAATGATATTTGTGAAAAACTGATTTCACGCCATCCGCATATTTATGGAGATGTAAAAGTGGCTGACGAAGAAGAAGTAAAACGAAACTGGGAAAATTTAAAGCTGAAAGAAGGTAAAAAAAGCGTTTTGGAAGGTGTTCCAAAATCGTTACCAGCTTTGGTGAAAGCCAGCAGAATTCAGGATAAAGTGGCTGGAGTAGGTTTTGATTGGGAAGAACCACAGCAAGTTTTTGAAAAATTGCAGGAAGAACTAGGTGAACTGCAACACGAAATAAACGAAAATAACCAAGAAAAAATAGAAGCCGAATTTGGCGATGTACTTTTTTCAATGATAAACTATGCGCGATTTTTAAAAGTAAATCCCGAAAATGCACTGGAGCGCACCAATAAAAAATTCATCAAACGTTTTCAGTATTTGGAAAGTAAGGCCAAGGAAATGAATAAATCTTTAAAAGATATGACCTTGGCGGAGATGGATGTTTTTTGGAACGAAGCTAAACTTCAGTAGAGCAGTGTTCAGTGACAGTTTGTATTAAAAAAAATGCCAGAATTACATCTGGCATTTTTAATTTTTAATCTTCTCTTACCTCTTTAATTTTTGAAAGCTTAGCCTTCCAAACCTCAAGTTGTTCTTTGTGTCTTGCAATGTTTTTATGCACTTCTTTTACCATTGGGTTGTCATCGGGCAACGTGGTGGAAAGAAACCTAAATTGTTTTCCAATTGACGGATTTCATCACGTGGTTTCATCTATCTTTTTCGAAATAAAGAAATGCTCGTTCTGCAGTTTTCTATCGTCCTCTCGATTTACAAGTGTATTTAACTTATTATCGAATTTGATGAGCTCAGTTTCCTTTTTGCCCAAATCGAGTTTTGAGAAAATGCCATCCAATGTTTTGTTGAATTTCTGTTCAATATTGCGTTTGTTGTAAGGAACACGGCCAATTTCTTTCCAAGCCGTTATGTGTTCTTTAATAGATTTTACGTCAGCTTTGTGGTCACCGCTTAATTCAAAAGAAGCAAGTTTTTCCAGCATTGCCTGTTTGGATTCTAAATGAACCATTTCTTCTTTATTGGCTTCATTTTTCTGTGCATGTACTCTGTCAAAATAATGGTTACAGGCTTTTTTGAACTGCTTCCAAATCTTGTCGCTGTCCTTTCGTGGCACGTGCCCAATGCTTTTCCAATCACTCTGGATTTTTTTCATCAATTGGGTTGTAGCGTCAAAATCTTCGCTGTCTTTATTTTCTTCTGCAATTTTTATTAGCTCACGTTTCTTTTCCAGATTGGTATATTGTTCCTTTTTCTGGTTTTTATAAAAGCTATTTTTTTGATGGTTGAAATTTCCTGTAGCATCTTTAAAAGCCTTCCAGATTTCTTTGTTGTTTGCTCTCGGCACACGACCTGTATTAAAAAAAGCATCGCGAAGCTCCTGTACTTTCTTTATGGCGTTTTGCCATCCTTGATGGCTTGGTTTGGCCTCTTCAGTAGCCTTTTTTATTTCTTCAACTAATTGTTTTTTTACTTCGTAATTGTTTTCAAAATCCTTTTCAAGTTCCTGCAATTGCGCTTGGCGCTTATCGTGGATAACTTTTGTTGCTTCACTGAATTTGTCCCAAACTTCATCACGATATTCTTTGGCTACAGGCCCAATATCTTCTTTCCACATTTTGTGGAGCATCTGAAGTTCGCGAAAGGCTTTGTTGATATCCTCTTCCTGCCCAAGCTCTTCAGCACGTGTAATCAGTTTAATTTTGGCGTCAAGGTTATGTTTAAAATCCAAATCGCGGAACTCCCGATTTAGGTGAAGGAAATCGTAAAAATTCTCAACATGGTGATGATATGTATTCCAAACAGTATTGTATTTATCGCGCGGAATTGCACCTGCAACATGCCATTTTTCTTGAATATCCTTAAAATGCTTGTACGTAGTGTTTATGTTTTCCTCAGCGCCCAAAAGACCCTTTAATTCCTCAATAAGTTCCCAACGCTTTTCTAGGTTGCCTTGCAGATCTTTTTTAAGGTTTTTATAATGGTTGTTGCGCTTTTCTTTATAATCGAAATAAAGCGAATTAAAATCCTTTTTTAGCGGAGTAGTGTAGTGGAAGTCGATGATATTTCCGCCCGCGGCAAGAAACTCCTCTTTTTTGTGCTCTAGTTCTTCGTTGAATTTACTGTTGAATTCGGAACGGATTTCCTCAACATCGTGCTTTAGTTCCTGAATTTTTTTTGTTTTCAGAAGTTTGTCAAGTTCCGCAACCAATTCCTTTTCAGAAAGCGTACTGTAATCTTTTTGTGCTTTTTCCTCGTGTTCCTCTTCATCCTCTTCTTCGTCTTCTGAAGAAGCTACCTCTTCCTCATCCTCTTCTTCATCCTCCAAAGCTTTACCGGAGGATGGATCGTCCTCGCCAACTTCCTCCGTATTGGAAGGTTCAATATTTTCATCAGAAGCTTCAATCTTTTCATTGGAAGTGGTTTCAATCACTTCTTTCTCTTTGACCGATTCCTTTTCGGCAATAATTGCTTTTTCCACTCCGTTTTCTTCCTCAGATTCTTCATCAGTAACTGAACTTCTTTCTGAATTTTCTTCAGCTACACTTTTTTCTTCCTGAACTTCTTCAACTTCGGTTTCGGGTGTTTTTTCCTTGGCCGATGTCTCTTTAGTTTCAGATGCAGCGCTTATTTCTTCCGTAGTTTCGTTCGTTGGAATTTTTTTTTCGTTTTCTTCCTGAGGCAATTTTTCGTCAGACATTTGTTTCAATGTTTAGGTTCGTTTTTCTTGGAGGGTCAAGATACTAACAACTGTGCAACTGGCAAAGGACACGGCGATTTTTTGACCTTTTTTGTGTAATTTTTTATGAATTCCAGATCTCCCAAGCTTTTTCAGCTTGTACTTTTAACATTTTCAATCCGTTACTCGTTTTTGTGCCTTGCCGTTTTCCGCGTTTTAAAAATTCGGTTTGAGCGGGATTGTAGATTAAATCGAAAAGCAAATGATTTTTTGTGAGATATTGGTAGGGAATGGGCGGGCAGTCCTCAATATAAGTGGGAAGTTCCCAAAGGCGTACAATTAATGATAAGCATATGGTTTTCAATTATAGATTTGATTTAATGAAGAATAATTCAACATATTTAAAGAAACTCTTCTGCTTACAAATTTGAAATCAAACCCTAGATTCCCGAGCGTATAGGCAATGGCTTTGGAAGCTCCGCCTGTGCCTAAAATAAGAGCTTTTTGCTGTTGAAGCGGCAAAAAACCTTCCAGTGCTTTTTGAAACCCAAAGTAATCTGTATTATAGCCAGTGAGTTTTTTGTCCTCGGAAATTTTAATGGTATTCACGGCGCCAATTTTTTCTGCTTCAAAATCTAAATTATCAAGAAAAGGTATAACCTCCTCTTTATAGGGAATAGTTACGTTAAGTCCTCTTAAATTAGGGGTCTCCGAAATTATTTTTGGAAAATTCTCAATAGAGGGAATGTCAAAATTTTCATAGGAATGACTCAGATTTTCCTTTTCAAATTTTTCAGCAAAGAAAGATTTTGAAAAGGAATAGCCAATGTTTTTTCCTATTAATCCAAATTTAGCCATGGTTGCTTCTTTTTAAAATTATCGTACCAATCCAAACTTAAAACAATCAATACGCCAACAATAATAAAGACAATAGCCATAATGGTCTCGCTTCCAAATTCGGACGGGAAAAAGCGTTGTAACCGGTAATTATTTCTCTGCCATTGGCGTCAAAGCGAATTTTGCCCAAAGCGTCAAGATCATATTTTTTTTCCTTCCACGGCCAAACCACGCCCAACGAACCCGCAATAAAGCCTATAATAACGGCATAAGTAGCTTTTTTGAATCGTTTTAGAACATAAGCCAAAAGGTGTGAAAGTGAAACGAGACCTACTAATGATCCTAAGGAGAAAACAGCCAAAACTTTTAAAAGTTCAATGCGTTCGGGATCATAAATCCAACTAAATTCCCACTGAAAAATATTGGCGATAGTATCAAAAAGAGCATTTACGGAATCTACCAATAAAAGCACATAATTTCCGAAAAGTATTAATATGAAAGAGCCTGAGAGCCCAGGCAGTGTCATTCCCGAAACGCTGATAATTCCGCAGAAAAACACGAAAAAGAGGTTGCTGTTTTCCTTTGCCGGCTCCAAGAAACTGATGCCCACACCAGCAATTACTCCGCACAATAAATAAGCAGCATATTTGCGGTTCCAATCACCAAAATCTTTCGCAATAAAGTAAATAGAGCCTATTATCATTCCAAAGAATGCGCTCCAAACGTAAAGTTCATGATGGTCAATTAAATAATCGAGAAGCTTGGAAATGCTGAAATAACTGATAATCATTCCCAAAATAAGCAGGCCCAAAAACTGTCCGTTGGTATATCTGTAAAAACTTTTAAAACGTCCATCAATAAGAAGTTTGAACGCTTTTCTATTTACTTTTTGAAGCGAATAAATAAATTCCTCATAAAAACCTGCCACAAATGCTACAACGCCACCTGAAACACCTGGAACTTTATTGGCTGCGCCCATTCCCAGTCCTTTTAGGACCAGCCAAGTTTTATCGGAGAAGGAGCGGTTTTCGTACATTATTAATTCAAGGTTTTGATAAACCAGTGCTTCACTTTAGGGTTTTCGCTATTCAATGCTCAGACAGTTCACTGCCACTGTTTACGGTTACTTTCTTCACGGCAATTCTTTCCAACAGAAAAATGGTCAAAAAGCCGATTATTGCAAAGGTTATGGCATATAAAATTTGTGGGCTGCCGGCGTAATTTTGCGGGAAAATGCTTCTTTCGATAAACGGAATTTGCTCTCCCGCGTGATTCACTCTATACTGTAAAACTTCTTTCCACGGCCATATTTTGTTTAGGGCACCTATCATAAATCCAGTAAGTACGGCAAGAATCAAGTTTTTATGATGTTTGAACATCCAGTTTAATGCTCTCGAAAAAACCTTTAAGGCCAATAATTGCTCCAAGGGCAAATATTAGCAGCTTACCAAATGCGCCCAAGAAAAGTGAACTATTTAAGGTTGTGATTCCTTCGGTCAATTGGGTTACTATGCCAATAACAGTTGTGTAGGCGCCCAAAAGTAAGAGTATAAAAGCGCCCGAAATCCCAGGAAGTATCATCGCGATAATAGCTATAAAACCCGCAAAGAAAAGAAACCACGTGCTTTCAGGAGAAGCAACTGGGTCAGCAATAGTTATTAAATAGGAAAGCACTGAAGCTATAACTAATGCAATAAATACTGCTAATCTCCAATTGGTTATTTGTTTGCCAACGTATACAATACTGGCAATTACCAATCCAAAGAAAAAGGACCAAACCATTATTGGGTACGATTCCAAAAGCCAAGTAATCAGTTTTGCGAGTGAAATAATACTTATAAAAATTCCGGAAAAAAGTGCGAGTAAAAAAGAAAGATTGTAATGTTTCCAAGTTTTAACAAAACCTTCTTTTTTCCAGATTTTGAAAAAGCCAAGATCAATATTGTGGATGGTTTCTATGAGCTCTTCATAAATCCCGGAAATAAAGGCGATTGTTCCACCCGAAACACCTGGAACAACATCGGCAGCACCCATAGCGAGGCCTTTCGCAGTTACTGTTAAATATTGAAGAAAATTTCTTTGAGGCATAGGCATATTTTTCTAATAACCTCAAAAATACAGAAATTATAGCGAAGGATTTTTGTGTTGTTTGATTATTTCCACAACTGGTTTCAATTGATAAACTAGTGGAAATAACTCTTCAATTATCATTAAATATTCGGGTTCAGTTTTTAATGCATTTTTTAAATGGAATGCCCCTTTATCGTTTTCACTCAACGAATAATAAAGACCTGAAAGCCGGTATTCTATTTCGGCGTGTTCGGGATAAAATTCCAAAGCTTGGTTAAAGTTGTTTACGGCAGCTTCAAATTCTCCCAAGTTGGTAAGGATATCACCGCGGGTGATCCAAGATTCCAATTCATAATTGCCCAGTTCCAAAGCTTTTCGATAGCCTACTTCCGCTTCTTCAAAATGGTTCAAACGATTGTTTATTTTGGCATAGCGCTTCCAATAAAGCACATTTTCACTGTCAATATTGATGGCCTTTTCTATGTAATAAAGCGCTTTTTGGAATTGTTTGCTTTTAGAATAAAAATCTGTTATGGCTATCCAACCTTTGTCTAGCAATGAATCTTCTTCAACACATTTGGTGAAAAATTGAAGGGCCATTTCAGTATTGCCAAGTTTTTCATAACATTTACCAATCCGCAATAACGCATAAGAAGTTGGATCATCCAAACCTAAAGTTATTGAATAGCTCTCTATGGCTTCTCCATACTTCTTTAGTTTTTCCAACACGCGACCTTTTTCAAGATATGCCCCTATAAAGCGATCGTCACTTATTATTGCAAAATCAAAAGCTGCGAGTGCCTTTTTGTAATCTTTAAGCTCATAATATTGTTTCCCAACTTGGTGCCAAGCCACTTCGCAGTAGGGGTTTTTGTTGAGAAAATCATTCAAATAATCTATTGCAGCTTCATATTCATCAAGATATTCGAAGCAGTAAATAATATTGTAAAGTGCGGAATAATCTTCTTCATCTTCCTCCAAACACTTCATAAAATAATATTTGGCGTTTACGTAATCTTCCATAAAAAGATACTCCATTCCCAACAATGACAGTACGTCAGCTTCATCGTCGGTTATTTCAAGAGCTTGTTCCAAAAGGGTAATAGCCTCCTTATGTTTATCACGACGTGAAAAGATATTAGCTTTTTGAATGTAGATTTCCTCGTTGCTCTGTTCAAGTTGATACAGTTCGTCCAAAAGTTCATCAGCGATGTCCAATTGGTTTTCAAAAATGTACATTTCTATTTGGAAAAGCTTGAGGTTTGTTGAGGAAGGATGTTGCTCAAGTCCCAATTTGGTTGCCTTTTTGGCTAGTGCAATTTTCCCGTTTTCAAGGTAGTGGTGCACTATCTCTTCAAATTCCTCTGAGTCGAAAAATAGAACGCTGTTGGTTTTCAGCATAGATTCAAATCTTTCCAGCGAGAAGTTGTTATGCTCGTTTGAACTTAATTGCATACGCACGGTTTAACGGTTTCTTCTATTTTAAAGATAATAATGTAAAAATAAGTTCAATAGTTATGCCGTCTTTCTTGTTAACGGACTTATCAACAGAAAGATAATGCATAAATTCCTATTAATAAAGGGTTTGCAGCGAATCAACTACTTCTGAAACTATTTAATACCTCCAGCAACGTTTTGCAACCTTCTGCAATTTCGTCATTGCTTATCGTGAGTGGTGGCGTAATGCGGATGGCGCGGTCTTCAAAAAGTAGCCAAAAAAGTATCAATCCGCGGTCTTTACAGGCCAAGATAACTTCTGTAGCTATTTCGGGAGTTTCCAAGATTGCTGCAAGCATCAAACCTCTTCCGCGAACTTCTTTTATTATAGGGTGTTTCAGAAGTTTTCTGAAAAGTTTTTCCTTTTGAAGGGTCTGTTCAATAATGTCTGTTTCCGTCAATTCCTGAAGCGTTGCCAAAGCGGCAGCAGCAATTACGGGATTTCCTCCAAAAGTGGTAATATGCCCGAGTTTTGGATTGTCCTGCAGCAGCGCCATAACTTCGTGTGTAGCTGTGAAAGCGCCAATAGGCATGCCGCCACCCATCCCTTTTCCCATCACTAAAATATCGGGAACAATGCCGAAATGTTCAAAGGCGAAAAGTTTTCCCGTACGACCAAAACCAGGTTGTATTTCGTCTAAAATTAAAAGTGTTCCTGTTTCATCACAACGCTCTCGAACCTTTTTTAAGTAATCATTCTCTGGTTGGATAAAGCCGGCGCCACCTTGAATAGTTTCCAAAATAATAGCAGCAGTTTCTGAAGTTATTTTTTGGAGATCTTCTTCATTATTGAATGCTACGGGGAAACAATCTGGCACCAAAGGTTTAAAAGCATTTTTTCTTTCTTCGTAACCCATTACGCTCATTGAGCCCATTGTATTTCCGTGATATGCATTGTTTGCGTATAAAAGCTGGGTTCTTCCAGTTGCACGACGGGCTAGTTTTAATGCGCCTTCAATGGCTTCGGTACCGCTATTTACCAAATAAGTGGTATTTAAATTCTGCGGAAGATTTTTAGCAAGTAGTTTTGCAAGTTCAACTGCTGGCTCCTGAATATATTCGCCGTACACCATTACGTGGAGATACTTTTCGGCTTGATTTTTTATTGCTGAAACGACCCGCGGATGGCAATGCCCTAGAGTACAGGCCGAAACTCCGGCTACAAAGTCAAGATGCTTTTTCCCTGATGTGTCATAAATATAGCTTCCTTTGGCATGTGAAATCTTCAACGCCAACGGATGCGGTGTGGTTTGCGCTTGATATTTAAAAAAATCTTCGGTCATTAGTTTCCGGATTGAATGGAATCGTTCTTTTTCTGCTGAATGGAATTGCGTTTTGCCTCACTTTCCTGCGTTTCGGGTTTTGGGTCATCCGGCCGGTTTTGTAAATCTTTCGGACTTAGTTTTGATTCTTCGGGAAGTTGAATTTCATCTTCGGGAAGATCTTCAAAAAATTCGCCTTCGTCTTTCGGTAATGGAATTCCCGTTATTTTGGGAAGCACGGGTGCGGGTTTTCCTTTAAATAAATCCTCAACCGAATATAATCGCTCTTCCCCGCGCCATTGAAAACCGGGAAGAATCCGAGCGTTTTCTGGTAACATGGAAGGCGGATAAACTTTCCCTGAAGCTTTTTTTATAAAACGAATTCCGGTAATCTGTTGTTCTTCCAAATACATTTGAATTGAACTGGAAACAGTATTGTTGATTCCAACTAATTCGCCATTATCATTTCTCGGATAGTAAATTACCTGTGCATTTTTATTAATGTTTACGGTATCCAATTCGTTATTTGTAAAAAGCCCGATAAGTCGTTCACCTTTGACCTGATTATAGCCCAAGCTATCTTTTTGAACCAAAAAGGCATTATTGAAAACTTTAAGTGTATCAAGTTTATCTGTAATCGTGTCTGAAAGAATATGAATTGTATCACCAATCATTTGGTTTTCACCGCTCCACAAAACAGGGTTTCGTAGTAATTTGGTAATTCCACGTTTTTCATTTACATAAATAGAATCACATTTTCCACTGGTGGGATCGTCACCAACTTTTCCGGGTTTAAAAAGCCTTGCTCGGTAAAAACCTTTCATAATTCTATTTTCTGGCTTACCCGTTACTTGTAGCGTATCAGCGTGAACATAAATAGAATCGCCATCACGAACAGTTATTGCAACGGCACGTTTTGTAATAAAAACCGAATCCTTTTCCCGAAAAACTTCTGCGTAATGCCCTCGAATTACACTTTTATTGATAGTGTCCAAAACCCGAATATTATTGGTGGCAGAAGCAAAGCTTTTGTTTCGGTCAAAATAAATACTGTCGCCGTAAAGCGTACGGTTTTCGTAATCAACTTTTGAATTCTTCACGAAATAACCCGTATCGCCGCGTGTGTCGTAATAGCCGCGTTCACAATAAACGGTACTAGTTTCACTTACAATCGTTGAAGGGCCGTAAAGATAAGCAGCTCCCGTTTCCGAATAGAAATCGAGTTGGTTGCTGTTTACAGTATATTTTGGGTTTACGATTTTTACATTTTGAAGAAATTGATATTTTTTGGTTTCAGCAAAATATCTACCCGAACGACTGGTCAAGACACTTGCTGTGTCGCGAACGGTTCCGCCGGTTCTGTAATAAGCTTGCTGCTTTATTCTATCAAAATATAGAGTATCAGTCTGAAGTGTGGTTTTTGGTTCGGTCAAAACCACATCTCCACTGGCAAAAGCAAATTGGGTGTTGCCGTTATATTCGGCATATTTGCTATCCATTGAAACGGTATCGCCTTGAGTAATCCTGACTTTTCCATATGCCTTTACAAAATTATTTTTCAAATACACAAAGGCTTGGTCACACCACATTTCTATACCTTCGTGAACTATATAAACCTGTCCGGTCTCGTCTTTAGTGTAAATGGCAGCATCAGGGAATTCGGGCCGCAATTCAAGATAACCAGATTGAATGTCGACTTTTTGTTTCTCTTGGGCGGAAATATTTATTCCGCAAAAAAGGAAAAAGATAGAACATATGAATGCTGATATTTTCAAAATAGATTTATTTATCATTAGCGAGGAAAATATCAACAAAAATTGATTACCGATGAATAGTCTGTTTTCTGTCTGGCCCAACAGAAACTACTTTAATGGGCACTTCCAGCTCTTTTTCAAGAAAATCGATATAATCGTTTAACGCCTCTGGCAATTGGGAAGCTTCGCTCATTTTAGTTAAATCTGCTTTCCAGCCTTTCATTTTGGTGAAGATTGGCGTAACATTTTCAGCCTCGATATTATAGGGCAAATGGTGAATAGTATCGCCTTTGTAATTATAGGCAGTGCAAACCTTTAGTGTTTCGAAACCGCTTAAAACATCGGCTTTCATCATTATTAATTGGGTTACGCCGTTTACTTGAACTGCATATCGCAGCGCTACCAAATCCAGCCAACCACAGCGTCTTGGACGTCCGGTTACAGCGCCAAATTCATTCCCAACTTTTGCCATTCTTTCTCCGTCTTCGTCAAAGAGCTCGGTAGGGAAGGGGCCGCTACCCACTCGCGTAGTGTATGCTTTAAAAATCCCAAAGACATCCTTCACTTTGTTAGGTGGTATTCCTAAACCTGTGCAGGCGCCTGCCGCTGTTGTGTTTGAGGACGTTACAAAAGGATATGTTCCAAAATCAATGTCTAAAAGAGAACCTTGTGCACCTTCGGCCAAAATTGTTTTTCCGTCTTTTTGGGCTTGGTGCAAATATTCTTCACTGTCTATGAAGGTGAGGTTCTTCAATGTTTCAACTGCGGTAAAAAATTCGGCTTCAAGGTCGGCCAAATCATATTGAACATCCACATTGTAAAAAGCTATCATAGCTTCGTGCTTATCTGCTAAGGCACGATATTTATCTTGCCAGTTTTCTAGTTCCAAATCGCCAATACGGATTCCGTTTCTTCCAGTTTTATCCATATAGGTTGGACCAATTCCTTTTAAAGTGGAACCAATCTTTGCTTTTCCTTTGGAAGCTTCTGAAGCTGCGTCAAGCAATCTATGTGTTGGTAAAATAACGTGTGCTTTTCTGGAAACGATTAGGTTTTTCTTGTAATCAATATTGTATTTTTCCAATGCTTCCAGTTCTTTTACAAAAACAACAGGGTCAATAACAACGCCATTCCCTATAACGTTGACTGATTCTTTATGAAAAATTCCTGATGGAATGGTTCGCAAAACGTGTTTTATTCCGTCAAATTCCAAAGTGTGCCCAGCATTGGGCCCGCCCTGAAAACGTGCGATTATATCATAATTTTTAGTAAGTACGTCAACAATTTTCCCCTTGCCTTCGTCGCCCCATTGTAGTCCAAGTAGTAAGTCTACTGCCATAGTTTTTAAGAATTGTCCGCTTTAATATTTTTAGCGGTTTTTTTATTTCCGTAAAAATAAAGTGAATGGTTGGTTATTTCAATATCGAAAACTTCTTCGATAGTTTTTTTTATAGTTTGAATTCGCGGATCGCAAAACTCTATCACTTCTCCGTCTGCAAGAATTATGTGATCGTGGTTACGGTCAAAATATGACTTTTCGTAATGTGCTTGGTTTTGCCCAAATTGATGTTTGCGCACCAAGCCACATTCTAAAAGTAATTCAATGGTGTTGTAAAGCGTGGCACGGCTAACACGGTAATTTTTGTTCTTCATGTTTATGTACAGCGACTCAATATCAAAATGGTCGTCGTGATCATATATTTCCTGAAGAATGGCGTAGCGTTCCGGTGTTTTACGGTGTCCTTTTTCCTCAAGAAACCCCGTGAAAACCTTTTTTACAATTGCCTGATTATTTATATTGGTTTTTGAACTCATAATTAAGGTTGCAAAGTTACTTAAATTTTACACTCTGGTAACTTTATCAATTCCGTTTATTTTTTTGATGTTGTCTACCAAATTATTTAGAATGGTTTTGTTTTTTACGACGACAACAATTTTTCCAGTGAAAACTCCGTCGTTACTGTCAAAGTGCACGCTTTTCATATCTATATGAAGGTTGTTGGAAATCACTTTGGTCACTTCGTTTACCAAACCGATGGTGTCTATTCCGCTTATGGTTAAATCTGCCTTAAACTCACGCTGGGTAGAATCTATCCACTTGGCTGGCATAATGCGATAGCTGTAATTACTTTGAAGCTGTAGTGCATTCGGACAGTTGGTCTTATGCACTTTAATACCTTCGGTCACTGTTACAAAGCCGAAAACATCGTCGCCAGGAATGGGATTGCAGCAATTTGCCATTTTGTAATCCAGTTTATCTTCGTTTTTTCCGAAAACCAACTGGTCAAACTTTTCAGTAATTTCTTCTTTGTGAACATCTTCCGGTTTATCAGGCTTTCGGATTCTGTTTTTGAAGAAACTGATAAAAGCATTGCTTCGGGAAGCCGCAAAATCCTTCAGTTTTGGGTTATCGATAATTCCTGCACCAACACGATAGTACAAATCGAGACTGGTCTTCACTTTAAAGAAAACAACCAATTGGTTAAGCGTGCTCTCATCCAGATTTAACTTTAAGGACTTTAGTTTTCTCGCCAAAATTACTTTTCCTTCTTCGGCGAGTTGTTTCTTTTCGTCTTTTAAGGAAGATTTAATTTTGGAGCGCGCTCGGCCTGTTGTTGCGTAGTTTAACCAGTTTGCAGTGGGTTTGGCGTTTTCTGAAGTAATTATTTCCACTTGGTCACCACTTTTTATTTCATGACTCAGCGGAACCAATTTTCCGTTTACTTTTGTGCCACGGGTATGCATCCCGATTTCGGTGTGAATATGAAATGCGAAATCTAATGCTGTCGCTCCTTTGGGAAGCGAGTACAGATCGCCTTTAGGCGTAAAAACAAAAATCTCTTTCGCGTAGAGATTCAGTTTGAATTCTTCCACAAAATCCACTGCACTTATTTCGGAATTTTCCAGGGTGTCCTGCAGTTTGTCCAACCAGTTTTCAAGTCCGCCATCGTCTTTTTCATTGTTTTTGTATTTGTAATGTGCAGCGAAACCTTTTTCAGCAATCTCGTTCATTCGCTCGCTGCGAATCTGCACTTCCACCCATCGGCCTTTTGGACCCATCACAGTAATGTGTAGGGCTTCGTATCCTGTTGATTTTGGGGAAGAAATCCAGTCGCGCAATCGAATAGGGTTTGGGCGGAAATGATCCGTAACTATTGAATATATTTTCCAGGCGAAGAATTTTTCATTTTCAGACGTGCTTTTATAAATTATTCGCACAGCAAATTTGTCATAGACCTCATCAAAACTCACATTCTGCGCGAGCATTTTTCTTCGAATGGAAAAAATTGATTTTGGACGTCCTTTAATTTCGTACTTCAAATCCTCGGCATCCAAAGAATCTTTTATTACTTTGTTGAAATCTTCAATATAGGCGTCTTGCTCTTCTTTGCTTTCTTTTATTCTGCTTAAAATATCTGCGTATACCTCTGGTTCTGGTAAATTTTAAACCTAAATCCTCCAACTCGGTCTTTATGTTGTAAAGGCCAATTCGATGGGCAAGGGGTGCATAAATATAGAGTGTTTCCGAAGCTATTTTCCGCTGTTTGTCTGGCGGCATGCTTTCCATAGTTTGCATATTGTGCAGCCTGTCCGCGATTTTTATGATGATTACCCGAATGTCCTCATTAAGCGTTAACAACATTTTACGGAAGTTTTCGGCTTGCATGGAAACATCTTCAGACATTGAGATATGGGCAATTTTTGTAAGCCCATCCACAATGCGAGCCACAATGGCGCCAAACATGCGCTCAATATCTTCTAACGTATAGTGTAGTATCCTCCACAACGTCGTGCAAAAGTGCAGCCGCAATAGGTGGCATCCAAACCAATTTCGGCAGCAACTATTTTTGCAACTGCAATTGGATGAAAAATATAGGCCTCGCCACTTTTGCGGCGTTGCTCTTTGTGGGCATCTACAGCAAGGTCGAATGCGCTGCGAATCAGTTTTTTATCTTCCTTTGTAAGGGTGCGGTAACTGATTTTAAGCAACTGTTTATATTGCTTTGCGAGTTCTTTTTTCTCTTCTTCTATAGCAGTTTCTGTCATAACCTAAAAGTACTGATAAGTAATTTAATTAGCAAGAAAATTATAGTTGCAGTGGGGATGAAGGCTAAGGGAAAATGAAAAAGTAAAGCAAAGAGAACAGCTACCAAAAATTGAAGTAGAGAGGCTTTTTTAACTCATTTCTTCGTGGCCTGAAGAATCATTTTTCGCTAAAAGTTTATTTGAAACTTTATATGTCGCGGAATAAGAAAGTCCGGGTTGACGGGATTTAAAAGTCAAAAATGCTTTTTTATACCACTTTGGGTCTGTAGCTTTCTTTTTAAAATCATCATGTGCTGCAATCTCAGAGGTTTCGCCATTGAGCCAGGACTCAATTTTATAAACTCCTATCCCGAAGTGCTCAACGCGTTCAAGAACGATTTCAAATTCCGACTCAGAAAAGATTTGCACGGTTTCTTTCTCAGATTCGTCATTTAGATTTTTCAAATCAGTAAATATGTTTTTCTGTAAGAATTCAGTTTGTTCCATGGTTCGGTTGATTTTAGTGTATTAATATATGTTTTGAGCAGATCTCCACAGCGGTGGAACAAAACTAATTGAAAATCTGTTAGGAATTTTGTAAGTAGGTTAGAATAATAATGCCCAGTTGTAATAGTTGACGGGATAGTTAGGAAAAGAGTGGGTTTTTAAATGAGTTCGTTATTTTACACTGACTATTAACCAAAATCCTGCCCAACATACGGACTGAAGGAAGTTGAAGCGGGTTAGGTTAATAGTTTAAAATGAATTGCTTTATAATAGTGCTGTTTTCACCTTGAAAAATGGCTAAATAGAATCCACTTTCTAAAGAGCTTACGTCTACGACGCTATTTTCATTATGTAAGGCAGTGCAGTAAACCCTTTTTCCCAAAACATCAAAAACAGTCATTTCTAAAGGTTCAGCAAGTGGAGTGTTTAAGCGAATATTAAGTATTCCGTGGGTAGGATTAGGGTAGAGAAGTATGTTTGCCTTAAGATTGTTTTCAGAAATTCCCAACGGTTCGCGCGCCACGGCAAAATGCAATGCTGAGCCCAATGTTCCTTTTGCCACTTCAAAAACATAATCAGGATCCATGTCTTCAATAATGTCATTGGGGCCGTGTGGGTATGGCGATTCGTTTTTTTCATACAGTCCTGTAATCACTTCGCCATTGTCCTCAAACGGCATATAGTCTGAAGCATAAGCGTATGAAATCTCTGTTTGGAGATTGGAATAAAGCCCGAAACAGTTTGCCATTTCCTGCGTAGCCAATGCCGAAGCTCCATTATTAGAGTTTGGTGAGCCTTCATCGCGTTCGCAAACAATGGTGTTATTGTTCATTCCGGCAACGCCGCCTACTTCGTCTATGTTCAAAACCAATTTGATATCTAGGTTCTCAGGAATTACCGTGTTATTAACGTAATATTCACTACCGATCAGTCCTTCTTCCTCCCCGCTAAAGTGAATAAATTTGATGGAATATTCTGTTTCCACATCTTTCAAAAGTCGTGCAAGTTCCAGTATCAGAACAGTTCCGCTGCCATTGTCGTTGGCGCCCGGACCGTTTATAGTATCGTAATGTCCGTCAATTATTAAAAAAGTATTCGGATAAACACTTCCTGTTTTGGTGATGATAATATTGGAAGTTGTTTGACCTGAGACCATAAAAGGTTGCGTTTCTATAGCGGTGTATCCAAGAGTTTGGTATCTGCTAATTATCCAGTCTTTGGCATCTTCAATCTCACTACTTCCTGGTTCTTTGACCCCAAAATCAACCAATGTTGTTAAGTCATCGAGAATATTTGATGCGGAAACATTTTCAACAATTCCATTGTAATAGGGATTGAAGACCTGCGCGCTCGTATTTAAAAAGGAAAAAAGGAAAAGGAAAATTGCTAATTGGGGAAATGACTTCATTTTTGAATTTATTTTTTTGTGAAAGTATTGTTTTTGATTGAATTCTGGAAAATATGGTTACAAAAAATGCTTCCATAATTTCAATACTCCACAAGATGCGCAACCATATTCTTTATAGGAATACTTTCTTCGGAAGAAGAGTTGGTTTAGAAATTGAAAAAAGTAATGAGATTAAGCTGATCACGGTTTTTTCCTCCAGCAAGAAACTGGTTCATATATCCAATTTCAAATTTTAAGGATGCATTCAGCTTATATCCCAAACCAGAATAGAGCCGATTTCGGTCAAAAGCAGAGCTTTCAGTATTGAGAAAAATTTCATTATAGGCTGAAAAATATATTGTTTTGTCAATTATTTCAGCATTGTTCAAAGGAAGGTTTAAGCCTAAAAAATAGCGAAAGCGAAGTTTAAAATCAGCTTCCACAAACCGTTGCTCAAAACGATATCTGTGCTGAATGCCAAGGCGGCTTATTTGTTGGCGTGTAATGAATTGTTGGTAAATTCTATGCTCGTTTACCGCGTTTTTATCGTCAGTAGTGCCAATGTAGTTTTCACTTAAAATGTAACCATAACCTAGCAGTAAATTGTTGTTGTTTTCGGTAAGGTTATAGCCTAGGCCGGTTCGAAGCAATAGTTGCTCAAGATCACCAATAGCGTTATAGTTTCTGTATTGTACTTCGTGGTGCAAGTTCCATTTGTTGTCTATTTTTTTATTTCCAAAATAGATGATCCAGTTACCAAAACTGCTATCTTGACATACCCCGACCAATGGAAAAAACAGTAGAATAAGTAATACATTCTTCTTCATAATCTCAAAAAAATTAAAGGGCGCCCAGCTTATTAACACAAACAAACGAAATAGCTTAATCATTTTTGGGCGCCCCTTTTTATTAATCGTAAAATGTTACCGCTCCAGTGCTTACATCATACATAGCGCCAACAATCATGATTTCGCCTTTTTGTTGCATTTCGGCAAGAACATCACTTTCATGCAGGATTCGGTCTATGTTTAGATTTACATTTTTCTGTGCTACGTTATCAACAAACGATGCGTTTTTGGAATTGCGTTGGTCAGCCTCTTTTGGCTCTTTCGTCGCTTTTACTGCGGGTTTTATTTTTTCTAGCATATTGGTGAGATTACCTAATTTAGCATCGTCACAAGCTCCTTTAACAGCCCCACAGGCCGTATGGCCAAGCACTACAACAAGTTTTGTGCCCGCCAGTTTGCACGCAAATTCCATACTGCCCAAGATATCTTGGTTTATAAAATTACCCGCAATGCGAATGCTGAATATATCTCCTAGTCCTTGGTCAAAAACCAATTCTGCAGAAACACGAGAGTCTATACAACTCAGTATAGTAGCGAAGGGAAATTGCCCGTCACTTGTGTCATTTACTTGTTCTAGTAAGTTGCGGTTGGTTTTAAGGTTGTTCTGAAAACGGATGTTTCCTTCTTTTAAAAATCGCAACGACTTTTCAGGGTTCATTGTGGCTTGTGTTTCTTTTGTGTGTGCTTTCATTATTTATAGTTTTATAAAATTGATTATTAAAGATTATGCTGACTTTCTAGTTCTTAATGTAAAGTGATCCATATAGCGTATGGGGTTCTCGACGATTCCTTTTTCAGCAATTAAAAATACTTTGATATTTCGAAGTTGTGCCTTGTGGGTAAAATCTTCAAGAACTTCAACAATATCATTGTCAAGATATTTTGTGTTTCGAACATCTATTTCGAGGATAGAATTTTCAGGGATATTGTCCAATTCTTTTATTATAGCCCCTTTATTGAAGAAGGTAACCTCTTCTGCCAAAGTCATCTTTAGTTTACCGTCTGCTATGTCTTCGCCTTCTTTGTGAAGAAAGTGTGAATTTTGGTAGCTTTTAATAAGAATTATTACAATTCCTACGGCTAAACCAAGGCCTATTCCTATAAGCAAATCTGTTAAGATGATACCAAGAACAGTAATAATAAATGGCACGAACTGTTTCCAACCAGAATTATACATCGTTTTGAATAAGGAGGGTTTTGTTAGTTTATAGCCTACCATTAAAAGCACTGCCGCGAGGGCAGAAAGAGGTATCATGTTTAGTAGCCTTGGAATCAAAATGACCGAAATCAATAATAAAAATCCATGCACAATGGCGGAAAGTTTGCTTCGCCCTCCTGATTGAATGTTTGCGGAACTGCGAACAATAACTTGAGTAATGGGGAGGCCACCAATAAGGCCAGAGACAATATTCCCGGTGCCTTGCGCCAAAAGTTCGCGATTGGTTGGAGTAATATTTTTATTAGGGTCTAACTTATCAGTAGCTTCCACACAAAGCAAAGTTTCTAAGCTGGCAACAAGACCTATGGTAAAAGCTATAATCCACACATCTGGATTGTAAATAGCACTAAAATTTGGGAAACTGAATTGAGCCAGAAAAGAACCAAAGCTGTCAGGAACGGGAACATTGACCAAATGTGATTGTTCAATGCCCAATAAATCGTTTGACTGGGTAAAGGCAAAGAACAAAATACCTATGGCCACGGCCACCAGGGGGCCCTGTATTAACTGAAATATTTTCCCTTTTTTTGATAAAACCTTTTCCCACAAAATTAATATTGCCAAACCTAATATACCCACTAGGGCAGAGCCTAATTGTATGTGGTTTACGGTCATCAATACGTCGGTAAATGTATTTTCTCCATCTAAATGGAAGAATGAAAAATCACCTTCAGGTGTGGCATCGTACCCAAAAAAATGTGGGATTTGTTTCAGGATTATTATAATACCTATTCCCGTTAACATTCCTTTTATAACTGAAGACGGAAAATAATGTCCTATAACCCCCGCTTTTAAAAACCCCATTACTAGCTGGAAAACACCAGCTAAAACTACGGCAACCAAAAAGGTTTGATAGTCGCCCAAGGTAGCGATGGAAGTCAACACAATAGCAGCAAGACCCGCCGCAGGTCCGCTTACACCTATTTTGGAGCCACTCATAGACCCTACTACAATACCTCCAACAATACCAGCAATAAGACCAGAAAATAAAGGGGCGCCACTGGCCAATGCTATTCCTAAACATAATGGTAGAGCCACAAAGAAAACGACTATACTAGCCGGAATATCACTTTTTAAATTTTTAAAAAAACCAGAATCCATATATTGAAATTTTAATTTGGTTAATAATATATGGCGGCAAATATAATAATACTTTTTAAAATGATAGTATAACTATCATAAATAATTATTAAACTTTTTTAAATAATATGTTTCCTATGAATTTCAATTGTTTATTTTTGCATTCAAAGAGAGTAATTATGGGTATCGAAATTAAAATAGCACTAAACGAGGGGCTTTACATAAAGGATCCACAGGACTCAGTCTTGGGTAGAAAGATTATCAAGCACAGTATTTTATTGATAAACGATTTGGGTTTCGAAGCGTTTAATTTTAAAAAGTTAGCTCAGGAAATGAATTCTACCGAGGCTTCCATCTATCGTTATTTTGAAAACAAGCACCTCTTGCTGCTCTATTTGGTTTCTTGGTATTGGGAATGGGTTGCTTATCTAATTCGGATTAACACATTAAATATTGAAGATCCAAAACGAAAACTTGAAATAATCATCAATTCCTTTGTTTCGGCGTCTGTAGACAATCCCACCACAGATTATGTGGACGAAAGTAAACTGCAAAGCGTGATTATAGCCGAAGGGATGAAAGCGTATCGCACAAAAGAAGTGGACGAAGAAAATGGGAAGGGTTTTTTTAAAAACTATAAGGAACTAATAAATATGGTTGCTGGTGTAATTTCTGAAATCAATCCCACATTCGAGTATCCTTATGCTTTGGCCAGCAATTTGTTTGAAATGTCCAACGACCACATCTACTTTGCCAAACATTTACCCAGACTAACGGAAATAAAAGTGGATGATAACAAATATTCGGAAGTAGAAAAAATGTTGAATTATTTCGCGACAAATTTATTGCGCTAAGAAATGTAATTCCAAATATTTCGATACTTCACAAGCTGCGCATACGTATTTTTTATAGGAATATTTTCTTCGGAAGCAAGGTTGGGGTCCGCCTTTAGGGTTTGCATTGCATATGCTCTGGCAATCTTCAATATTTCGGAATCCTTTATTATATCTGCGATACGAAGGTTTAGCACGCCACTTTGCTGGGTGCCCATCATATCACCAGGACCGCGTAGTTTTAGATCTACTTCCGCAATTTCAAACCCGTCGCTGGTTTTTACCATTGTTTCCAAACGAGTTTTGGCGTCTGCAGAAAGTTTGTGGCTGGTCATTAAAATACAGTAACTCTGTTCTGCACCTCGGCCCACACGACCTCGCAATTGGTGCAATTGCGAAAGCCCGAAACGTTCCGCACTTTCAATAATCATCACACTGGCATTCGGAACATTTACGCCCACTTCAATAACCGTAGTAGCAACCATAATTTGCGTTTCACCATTTATAAAACGATTCATTTCATACTCCTTATCGGCAGATTTCATTTGTCCGTGGACTATGGAAACTTGATATTTCGGCATCGGAAATTCCCGCACAATACTCTCGTATCCGTCCATCAAATCCTTGTAATCCATGGTCTCGCTTTCCTGTATTAATGGGTATACAATATACACCTGCCGGCCCTTGAAAATTTCGTCTTTTATAAAGTGAAAAACCTTCAATCTATTTGCGTCAAAACGATGCACAGTTTTAATGTCTTTTCTGCCTGGTGGAAGTTCATCAATTACGCTAATATCCAGGTCTCCATAAACACTCATGGCAAGGGTGCGGGGGATAGGCGTAGCGGTCATTACAAGTACGTGTGGCGGATACTCATTTTTGTGCCAAAGTTTGCTGCGTTGTTCCACCCCAAAGCGGTGTTGTTCATCCACAATTGCAAGCCCAAGATTTTTAAATTTCACCTTATTTTCGAGTAGGGCGTGGGTGCCAATTAGGATATCTAATTCACCATTTTCCAGCTTTTCGTGAATTTCTCTCCGTTTTGAAGTTTTAGTTGAACCTGTTAATATTTCTATACTGGTATTCAGGTTTTTACATAATCCAACTAAACCTGTATAGTGCTGTACTGACAAAATTTCAGTCGGCGCCATTAGACAGGCTTGAAAACCGTTGTCAATAGCTATTAACATTGACATTAGCGCCACTATGGTCTTTCCTGAACCAACATCACCCTGCAACAGTCGGTTCATCTGGGCGTTACTACCCAAATCGTTGCGGATTTCTTTGATAACCCGCTTCTGTGCTTCGGTCAATTCAAAGGGTAAATGTTCCGAAAAAAAGGTGTTGAAATTATGCCCAATTTTATCAAAAGTATAGCCTTTGATTTTAGATTTATGGATGAGGTTTTTCCGAATTAATTGCAGTTGAATATAGAACAATTCCTCAAACTTTAATCGGTATTGTGCTCGTGCCAAATGTGCCTGGCTTTTTGGAAAATGTATGTTGAAAAGAGCCTCCTTTTTTGATGTCAATTTTAACTGTTCCAAAAGTGGTTTTGAGAGGGTCTCGGCGAAGTTGTTTTTGCTCTCCAAAAACAACTGTTGCATCAGTCCATTTATTACCCTATTTGTGATACCACTGCTACCCAATTTTTCGGTGGAAGGATAGACGGGTTGCATGGCAGAGCGGATGCTTTTTTCGTGTGCCTCGAGTAATTCCATTTCGGGGTGCGGCATGGAAAAACTGTTGTTGAAATAATTCGTTTTTCCGAAGATTACATAGGGAACATTCAGCTTTAAATTTTCCCGGATCCATTTTTGGCCTCGAAACCAAACGAGTTCCATGCTACCGGTTTCATCAATAAAAGTGGCCACGAGTCTTTTGCCGCGTTTTTGCTCAATTGTTTTTATATGTGTGATTTTCCCAATAATCTGAACCTCGGCATTGGTTTGTTGCAGTTGCGAAATTTTGTAATACTGTGTTCTATCCAAGTAACGATTCGGAAAAAGATTCAGCAAATCCTGAAAAGTGTGGATGCCGAGTTCTTTTTTTAGCAAATCTGCCCGGTTTGGGCCGACGCCTTTTAGGTAATCTATTGGAGTTTGCAGGAAATTGGCATTCATAAAACGAAAATACAAATTTGGTTGCGAGCAAGAAGCATTGATTGAAAATTTGTAATTTGCTATCGCTAATTAAATTGTCCTTCACTAAAATGAACAAGTTTCTTATTGCGTTTCTTTTTTCAGGTTTTACAGTATTTGCTCAGCAAACAGATGTTGTGGATTTTTTGAAGATTAAAGCGGTCTTGCAACCTAATACTAGGTCCCAAGACATAAGCGGTCAAGTTGAGGTCACTTTTAAAATCTTAAAGAATACGGAATCCATATATTTAGATGCTCCAGGTGCTGCTAATATTAGTAGTCAGCGTAAATTGGAAGATATTATTGTAAACATGCAGCCCGATAAAATTTACTTGCATTCTAATTTTGAAGCTGGAAAAACATATGTAAAAACTTTTGTCTTTTTAATAAAGCCAAAACAAACATTATATTTTTTTGAAAACGAAATGTGGACACAAGGCCAAGGAAAGTATACTTCGCATTGGCTGCCAAGTATAGATGATGTCAATGATAAAATTGAATTTGATCTTTCATTTATTGCTCCGGAAAACAAAACGGTTATTTCAAACGGAAAACTGGTTGAGATAGAAGCTAAAGGAAGTCAAAAATATTGGCATTTCGATATGAAAGAACCTATGTCCAGCTATTTGGTAGCTTTCGCCATTGGCGATTTCGACAAAAAAGAACTCGTTTCAAATTCTGGAGTTCCTATTGAATTGTATTACAAACCTTCAGATTCATTAAAAGTTGAGCCAACCTATCGCTACAGCAAACAGATTTTTGACTTTTTGGAAAAGGAAATCGGCGTGCCATATCCGTGGCAAAATTACAAGCAAGTTCCCGTTCGCGATTTTTTGTATGCTGGAATGGAAAACACGACTGCTACGTTTTTTTCCGAAGCGTTTGTGGTTGATTCCACGGGGTTTAACGATAGAAATTACGTAAATGTAAATGCCCATGAACTCGCCCATCAATGGTTTGGCGATATGGTTACGGAAAAAACAGGCGAGGACCATTGGCTGCAGGAGGGGTTTGCAACCTATTACGCTTTGTTGGCCGAAAAGGAAATTTTTGGTGACGATTATTATTACTGGCAATTGTATCAAACCGCTGAGCAATTAAAGGCAATGAGCGATGATGGCGAGGGTGAATCGCTTTTAAATCCAAAGGCAAGTTCGCTTACATTTTACCAAAAAGGAGCTTGGGCACTGCATATTTTACGCGAAAGGATAGGGGATGCCACTTTTAAAACAGCAATCAAAAACTACTTGGAAAAATACAAATTCAAAAATGTATCTACCGAAGATTTTTTAAATGAAGTAAATGCGGTTTCACAAGTTGATATTTCAGATTTTGAAAAAGATTGGCTGCAACAAAGCGCTTTCAAGGCCGAAGAGGCATATCAATCGTTATTGAAATCTACTTTTATCAAAAAATATTTTGAAATTTCCGCACTTCGTGCAACGCCTTTGGTAGATAAAAAAATACAATTAAAGACCGCACTAACTTTTCCGAATGATTTTATTGGACAGGAAGCCGTGTATCAATTGGTTGATGAACCAATTTCTGAAACACTTCCGTTGTATAAAAATGCTTTTGAAAGTAACAATTTATATGTTCGGCAGGCGGTGGCGCTTTCTTTACAAACAATTCCTAAAGAACTTCAAACGGAATATGAAAGTCTGTTAAATGACGATTCCTATGTTACTTTGGAGACTTCATTGTATCAACTTTGGATGCAATTTCCCGAAAAAAGAACTGCTTATCTCAACCAAACAAAGGGCATTGAAGGTTTTCAAAATAAAAATATTCGGCAACTATGGCTAGCTTTGGCCTTGATAACAGAAGGATTATGAAAATACCGAAAGAGAGAATTATTTAACTGAACTAAAAAGTTATACCTCTATAGATTACAGTTTTGAAATTCGCGAAAAAGCTTTTGAATATGTAAACGAACTTCAACTTTGGGATTTGGAAACGCTTAAAAATTTAGCTGAAGCCTGTGTGCATCCTACTTGGCGTTTTTCAAAACCTTCAAAAGAAATGTTGAACAATTTACTTCAGGAGAAAAAATACTACGAACAGATGAAGGTTTTGGGCAGGCAAGTTTCAGAAAAAGCTGCTAATTATTTAAATTCAATTATAAAGGAATGAGAGCACTGGTAATTTCAGGTGGAGGAAGTAAAGGCGCATTTGCAGGTGGCGTGGCACAGTATTTAATGGAGGAGCTTCAACATGACTATGAACTTTTTGTAGGGACATCAACTGGCAGTTTATTGATTTCACATTTAGCTTTGAACGAGGTTGAAAAAATAAAGGAAGTTTATACTTCGGTAAATCAGGACAGTATATTCAGCAGTTGTCCCTTTATTATAAAAGAAGATAAATTTGGAGGCAAGCAAATAGCGATAGATCATTTCACCGTTTTGAAAAATTTCATGAAGGGTAAAAAAACATTTGGGGAAAGTCTGAACCTTCGGAAATTGATTGAAAAAACGTTTACTGAAACCGAATTCAGTACTTTGAAAGCTTCCGATAAGGAAGTGGTGGTAACGGTTTCAAACCTTTCGTTGAATCAAGTTGAATACAAATCAATAAATGATTTTGAGTATCAAGATTTTCTGGACTGGATTTGGATTTCGTCAAATTATACTCCGTTTATGAGCCTTGTAAAAAAAGATGGATGTGAATATGCCGACGGTGGTTTTGGCAGTATGGTTCCTATTGAAGAGGCTATAAATCGTGGAGCCACCTGGGTTGATGTGGTTGTTTTAGAAACAGAAGTTACATATTACAACCGGCTTCCTTCAAAAAATGTGTTTTCACTGCTTACGAATATGCACAGTTATATGGCGGACCGAATTGAAAAGCAGAATATCCGCATCGGGAAGTTTGTAGCAGCAAATAAAGATGTAATAATCAATCTATATTACACGCCCACAGTGCTAACTACAAATTCGTTGATTTTTGATAAAAAAATGATGGGCAAATGGTGGGTGCGCGGCTATGAATTTGCAGATCAAAAAAACAGTGAATTGAACGAAATAAAAACCAATGATGTTTAATTTGGTTTTTTAGGGGGATTCCCCCCTTTTTTTTAGTTTTTTTCCTGTTTTTTAAGAGCTCTGTTTTTTTAAATGTTTTATTATCAGTATTTTAAAACTATCTTCATCTATTGTATTTAAAAACATATTTTTAAAATATAGCTTTTGTAATTACATTTATACCACAACCTTAAAAATTTTTATTATGATCGCAAAAATGACCAACCTATTTATGCTATTGATTTTTACCAATTTGATACTTGTTAGTTGTCAAGAGCAAACTTCACAAAAAGAAACACTGTACGAAGGACCCCCAACAGGTCATATTATTTCAGTAGAACGTGCTGGAGAAATGTATGATGCCTATTCGCAAAGGCGTGTTCCGCTTATCCAAAAATATGAGGATAGCATTGTTCTAGATTCTTCAAAATTCACACCCACGCGTTACGCCGAGTATGACCTTAAAACCATAAAACAATACATTGCCTTCATAGAACACGAAGCTGGTCAAGCCAATGTAGATATCAACACATTGCGTTTCTACCTTTCTAACTACCCGAACAACGATAAATTCCCAAATGGAGATGCTGTGAAATACCCACGGAGAAATAGTTTTTTTGTAGTGCCAACAATGGCTTATGGAGGAAAAAACGTAGGCTTTTCAATTAAAGAAATGGATGGGGAATACACGGCTGTTCCTATCAATAGAGGTGCTTCGGCTCAAGTAGGAAATCAAGATAAAGACCAAGCTGATTCAATTGGCGAAATGAATGAAGCTGGATTTTTTATTTCAAATAATTCAATGGTTCAAGGAGGAGGGACTACTAGTTTGATTTTGAATGATTCACAACTAGCCCCACCTCCTGGCCCTGATGATTTTGACAACAACAATTAGTTCCTTCAGATTTTCTTGGACACAGTTTTAAAAATACTTGGAAATACCTATATGGCACTGTATGTCATTGTATTTATAATAGCTCTTTTTAGATTTCCGCTATATAAAAATACCGCATTGAGGTATCTGCCAATTATTCTTTTTTTAACCATTGCTACAGAATATTTGGGGTATTTTATCAAGTATGATTATCCCGATATTAATTACGCTGTATTCAATACCTATTATTTAATACATTTCTCATTTTTCTTTTATGTTTTTATGGAGATGATTGATGATGTAAAATTTAAAAAATATATTAAAATAGGCATTGGGATTTTTTGGTTGGTTTTTTTAAGCGATATACTGTTTACTGGTATTTTTGAAGATTCTTTTGCAAGAACATATATTACAGGGGCGGGAATATTGGTTTTTTGTATCATACTTTATTACATAAACATTTTACAGTCAACTAGGGTTCTTGTCATAAAAAATGATCTTTTGTTTTGGGTAAGCGTGGGTCTTTTTTTGTTTTATATTGGCTATATTCCTATTAAAATAATTAAAACTTGGTTCTTTAAGTCGAGCAATTTTTTTAATCATTTATTGGTAATACAGTTTTCGCTAATCATTATTATGTATTTGTGCTTTTTGACAGGATTTTTATGGATGAAAAAGAGATCATACTAATTGCAGCAATAGCCATTCCAATAAGTTTGGTAATTATTGTTATTGTATTGTTCAGTGTTTTTAGCCGACGAAAGAATCGATTGCTTCTGGAACAGGAAAGAGCTAAAAAAACATTTGAGCGCGAGCTGGCAGAATCGCAAATAGAAATAAGAGAAGAAACACTGCGAAACATAAGCTGGGAACTGCATGACAATATTGGTCAATTAATGACCCTAGCTAAAATACAGGCCCAAATGGCCCAGGACAAACCCGAAATTGATGGCCGAGGTTTCAGAAACCATTGGGGCTGGCATTGATGAGCTGCGAGCGCTTTCCAAATTGATAAATCCCGAAGCCTTAAAAAGTCTTAGCTTGAAGGAAGCAGTAAGTCTGGAAATTGAACGGTTTAATAGATTAAAATTTATTGAAGCCCAGTTAACAATAGAGGGAACGGTAGTGCCAATTGAATCAAATATCCAGATAATTCTTTTTAGGATTTTACAGGAATTTTTTTCGAATACCATAAAGCATTCCAAAGCTTCCACCCTAAAGGTGGTTCTCAATTATTCAGATAATGAATTGGCCATAACTGCAAAAGATAATGGAGTGGGATTTGAAAAAAGTGATGATTTTATGGGAATTGGATTGGAAAACATGAAAACACGGGCAAAGCTTATTAATACAACCCTAAAAATAAACTCAGTAAAGGATGAAGGTACTGCCCTGCACTTAAAATACAAATTTTCTTAAATGTAAATTTCAATAATTTAAAATTTTAAAATTGGTTTTATTATGAATTATTCGGTAGTAGTTGTTGATGATCATTTTTTACTTTCCCAGGCAATTGGCGGGTTGGTTCAAGATTTCAAAAATTTCAAGGTTTTGTACTTATGCAAAAATGGGCAAGAGCTATTGGATAAATTTGAAGACCCCAAAAATATTCCTGATTTGGTGTTGATGGATATAAAAATGCCCATTTTGAATGGAATAGAAACAACTGAACAGCTCAGAAAGAAATACCCCAATGTAAAAGTACTTGCCCTTTCCATAGAAGAAGATGAATACACTATTTTAAAAATGCTTCGCGCTGGCGCCAAAGGCTATTTGATGAAAGACACCAAAAAAGATATTCTTGAAGAAGCATTATTGCAAGTCATGAAAAAAGGCCATTATTACACAAACACCGTTTCCCAAATACTTATGGAATCTGTAGAAAAGGAAACTGATACGGAGTTAAAGGAAAAAGAAATTGAGTTTATGAAACTAGCCTGTACAGAAATGAACTACAAACAAATTTCCGAAGCTATGTTCTGCAGTTATAAAACCGTTGAGGGTTACAGGGACTCGTTATATAAAAAACTAGGAATAAAAAATAGAATTGGGCTTGTGCTTTTTGCCATTCATCACAATATATTTACGCCCTAAATTTTTAAAAAAGTTCGCTTACTTCATTTTTTAACATACGCCATGGCCTTTTGTGAAGGGGATACTTCTTCCATAAAATTTTGCAGCAGCCACTCTCGCATTTTGTCAACGTTACCATCTTTTTCATGCATTGCACCTTGGCGAATAACATGAATCGTGGCATTCTTGGCGGCGTTTACCAAATTCCAACACTCAGGAGTAACATAAATTTGTTGCGTAAGGTTGTGTTCATATTCCTGCTCAATATTTTTCACCAGCAAATTCTCATAATCATCTTTTGAATCTGAAAACGGTTTTATTCGCACTAATAATTTGTTTGGATCAATTCGCTCCAAAAACAACGTGATTCTTTCATAAGCTTGCAGTCTAAGCGGTAAAACCTGTTTTTGCGCTTCTTTTTGAACTAAATACCTTCTCCGGCCTTCCTCATTGGCGGTATGTCCTTTAAAGAAAAAATAGGCTATAACTCCCACAACAATAGCGGGCAATAGATAGGCTACATAACTAATAATTTGGGTTGCATCTTCCATATATATTTTTAAAGGTGAACAAACTTAAGGTGTTTTTGGAATATGAGCAAGAGATACTTTGGGTTCAATACTCTAATAACGAACTTTATTTTCCTTTTTCATTACCTTAACAACCTTTTTGGCCTCTTTTTTATGATAATTTCCACCGAGATGCGGACAATCTGAAAGCGCTTTTACACTTTCAAAAGGAACAGGGCATTTGTGGTACATAAACGATTCTGCCAAAGTTTTAATAAGGTTTTTATCGCCAACGGTTAAATCAACATCGTCCATAGTAAATTGACAAGGATGTTCATAACCGCAGGCGTGTGTCATCTCCAGCAGTTCTTTTCTGAAGTTTTTAAAATAGAAATGTGCCCGCACCGATTTATCCTCAATATTTATACCGCGCTGCAACCATTTGTTTTGGGTGGCAACACCGCTGGGGCATTTGTTTGTGTGGCATTGTTGTGCTTGTATGCAACCAATGCTCATCATAGCCTCACGAGCCACATTAATCAAATCTGCTCCCATGGAAAAGGCCATGGCTGCCCTAGCGGGAAAACCTAATTTTCCACTTCCTATAAAAACTATTTGCTCACAGATGTCGAGCTTTTTAAAAATTTTATATACTTCCGCAAAACCAAAAAGCCAGGGTAAGGAAACGTGATCGGCAAAACTTGGTGGCGAGGCGCCAGTTCCACCTTCTCCTCCATCAATGGTTATAAAATCTGGCCCTTTGCCGGTTTCTTTCATAATTTTTGCAAGTTGCTCCCATTCGCCCAAACGGCCGACTGCAGATTTTATTCCAACAGGAAGACCTGTTGCTTCAGCAATGCTTTCCACAAAATCAACTAGACCTTTCACCCCTTCAAAAGCTGAGTGGGTTGGAGGTGATAGCACATCTTTACCAAGAGGTACATGTCTTATTTCTGCAATTTCAGGAGTGATTTTTGCACCAGGAAGCACGCCACCTTTCCCTGGTTTTGCACCTTGGGAAATTTTTACTTCAATGGCTCTTACTTGTGGATTGTCGTTCACCAACTTTACGATTTTTTCCATCGAAAAGTCTCCATTTTCATCACGCACTCCAAAATAACCCGTTCCGAAGTGAAAAACTACATCGGCGCCTGTTTTGTGATAGGGGGAAAGTCCACCTTCACCAGTATTGTGATAGCAATAGGCCAAAGCGCAACCTTTATTTAATGATTCTATGGCTCTTGCAGATAAAGACCCAAAACTCATTGCCGAAACATTGATAATCGATGTGGGGCGATACGGTCTTCTTCGTTTGTGATAGCCACCCATTAATTTGGCACAGGGCACAAAATATGGATTTTTATAATTTGGGTTTTTCTTTTCAACTTTATATGGAAGCAGCGAATTGTTTATGAAAATATAATTTGGCTCATAAATATCTCGGTCTGTTCCGAAGCCTTCGTAATTATTTTCGTTTTTCGCGGAAGCATAAATCCATCCGCGTTCAATACGGTTAAAAGGAAGCTCCTCCCGGTTGTTCGCTACAATGTATTGACGAAGCTCTGGACCAATGCTTTCCAGCATATAGCGTATATGGCCAACAATGGGAAAGTTGTGGCTTATAGTGTGGTGTTTGTTGAAAAATATGTCGCGGATTGCAACTATAAATAATAAAAAAATAACCCAGGCCCACCAAGGAATTTGGGATAGAAAAGATAAAAATGAATCCATTGAGAGTTTTTTTATAAAGATATTTAAAATAATTATAGTTTTTGAAATAGGAATTTTAAAATAAGTATGAGTCACCCATTTTTGTTTATAATTTCTCCAAAATCACTTTAGATAAAAGTTTGATAATGGTTATTTTCACAACTTGAAGAAAAGGAAGTTTTGGAAAGATATTTAGAACAACTCAATGATGCCCAGCGTGCGCCAGTGCTGCAAAAAGATGGTGCTATGATTGTGATTGCGGGTGCGGGCTCGGGGAAAACACGTGTGCTCACATTTCGTATTGCATACTTAATGTCGCAAGGCGTGGATCCATTTAATATTTTGGCGCTCACGTTTACCAACAAGGCAGCACGCGAGATGAAAAATCGTATCTCAAAGATTGTTGGCGCGAGTGAGGCCAAAAATCTTTGGATGGGAACCTTTCACAGTATTTTCGCAAAAATCCTACGGTTTGAGGCTGATAAGCTGGGCTATCCTTCCAACTTCACAATTTATGACACACAGGATTCGCAAAGTGTGATTCGCGCGGTCATCAAAGAAATGCATCTTGACAAAGATGTTTACAAGTACAAGCAGGTTTATTCACGCATTTCTTCCTATAAAAACAGTTTGATTACTGTAAAGGCATATTTCAACAACCCTGAATTGATGGAAGCTGATGCGATGGCAAAGATGCCCCGATTGGGAGATATTTATAAGGCTTATGTTGACAAATGCTTTAAGGCAGGCGCTATGGACTTTGATGACCTTTTGTTGAAAACCAACGAGCTTTTAACACGTTTTCCAGATGTTTTGGCAAAATATCAAAACCGGTTTCGTTACATTTTGGTGGACGAGTACCAAGATACCAATCACAGTCAGTATTTGATTGTCCGTGCCCTTTCTGACAGGTTTCAAAATATTTGTGTGGTTGGCGATGATGCACAGAGTATTTACGCTTTCCGCGGAGCGAATATCAACAACATTTTAAATTTTCAAAAAGATTATGATGATGTGAAAGTGTTTCGTTTGGAACAAAATTATCGCTCCACAAAAAACATTGTAAACGCTGCAAATAGTATCATTGAAAAAAATAAGACCCGGCTTGAAAAAGTGGTTTGGACGGCAAATGACGAAGGTACTAAAATTCTCGTAAACCGGACAATGACGGATGGTGACGAGGGACGTTTCGTAGCTAGTTCCATTTTTGAAAACAAAATGAACCATCAACTGAAAGATGGCGATTTTGCCATTTTGTACCGAACCAATGCCCAGAGCCGAGCGATTGAAGACGCGCTTCGGAAAAAAGATATTCCTTACAGAATTTACGGCGGACTCAGTTTTTACCAACGAAAGGAAATAAAAGATGTTTTGGCATATTTGCGCTTGGTTTTAAACCCAAAAGACGAGGAAGCTTTGAAGCGTGTAATCAATTATCCCGCTCGTGGAATTGGTGAAACTACTATTGAAAGATTGATTGTAGCTTCAAATCATTACAGCCGTTCGATTTTTGAGGTGATGAAAAACATCGACAAAATAGATTTGAAAATAAATTCCGGCACCAAAAATAAGTTGCAGGATTTTGTTACGATGATTGAAAGTTTTCAGGTTTTGAACAACGGTTATGATGCTTTCACCATTACCGAACACGTTTCAAAAAAAACAGGTTTGTTGCAGGAACTTAAAGAAAGACGGTACTCCCGAAGGAATCGCCCGAATTGAAAATATTGAGGAATTACTGAACGGGATGCGTGATTTTGTGGAAGAACAAAAAGAAATTGCCGATACCACTGGCTCCCTTTCAGAATTTATGGAAGATGTGGCGCTCGCCACAGATTTGGACAACGATAAAGGCGATGGTGATCGCGTGGCTTTGATGACCGTACACTTGGCCAAAGGGTTGGAGTTTCCTTATGTATATATTGTAGGGATGGAAGAAGATCTTTTTCCCAGCGGAATGAGTATGAATACCCGAAGTGAACTGGAAGAGGAGAGACGCTTGTTTTATGTCGCTTTGACGCGTGCTGAAAAACAAGCTTATTTAACTTATACCCAATCCCGCTATCGTTGGGGAAAACTGATTGATGCCGAGCCCAGCCGTTTTATTGAGGAAATTGATGAAGGTTTTCTGGAATACTTGACTCCTATTACTGAAAACCGATACAAACCCTTGTTGGATGCCGATATTTTTGATGAAGTTGATCATAGTAAGCTCCGTCTTAAGAAACCTGTGGCTGGCAAAGCCCCAATGGGACCTACGGAAGAACAGCTTCGAAAATTGAGAAGATTGAAACCAGTTTTAAGCGATACCGATAAAAACTTCAGTGCTGAAGATGCTAATCTAAATGTCGGAACAACGGTGGAACACGTTCGTTTTGGGAAAGGAAAAATTCTTAAAATTGAAGGGATTGGGGCAGACACAAAAGCTGAAATAGATTTTGAAAACGGCGGATTGAAAAAGTTGCTGCTTCGTTTCGCAAAGTTGAAAGTTGTTAATTAGCGATTCAATGATTCGCGATTATTCATCCACTTTCAAATAAGTATCAATATAAAAGCTTATTTGGGCTTTCATATCTTCAATATCTACGTTTGACCAATCACCGTGGCCGCCTTCATAAACTGTAAAATTATGATCTATTAGCGCTGTGTTTAACGCGGAATTTAATGTTGTAGCATTTGAGAGTGGCACCAGAGGATCTGCGTTTCCATAAAAAAGTAGGGTAGGGCTACTGGTGTTTGAAACCCTAAGCGCTGGGCTTAAAACTTCAGCATAATTTGTTCCTGGAGGATATGCGTTTTCATCGACCAATGCCGCCATCAAAAGTGGAAAATCGGGATTTTCACTGTAAAAAGGGTCGGTAAAATCTGAAGGCCCCACAATGTCTCCAACCATTTTGATTTGGTCGTCAGGGTCATAAGCATAATCATACATTAAGGAAATATGTGCACCCGCACTTGCGCCAATAAGTGCAAACTGAGGTAAAATTTGTAAATCCTCTTTTTCAGTTGTAAGTTTATTAATCACTGCATCCACATCTAAAAATTGATTAGGAAAAGCAGGGGTATTGATATCTGCAAGCACATAGTTAATATTAACTATAGCGTGATCGGGATGTCTAAGCTTTATGTAAGGGATTAGAAAATCCATATCTGTTTTGTCACCGCCAGTCCAACCGCCGCCGTGTACAAGCACAATTACTTTCGTGTTTTCTGAGGAGCGGTCTGCAGGTAAATAGATGTCATATTTTTCTTGGGAATTGCTTCCGTATGAAACGTTCATAAAAGTTTCGGCAACCAACGGTTGTTCAGTATTGTTTTCATTGTCTTTTGAGCAGGAAACGTAATTAAATTGAATTCCGAAGAAAAGAATTAGAATAAGGAGTTTTTTCATAAATAGATCTTGTTAAAAGGAATAACGATGAAATACACTTTTTATGTTATGCGCTATTCGAGAACTTGTTAATTCCTGTGAAATGCGTTATATTTAAAACAAAAAAGTTTCGCTATGGCTGAATTTATAAAAATTTACGAAGAAAACCCAAACCCAAAGGAAATTAAGCGGGTTGTAAAAATTCTTCGCGATGGTGGAGTAATTATTTATCCAAGCGATACGGTTTACGCCTTGGGCTGCGATATAAAAAATAACCGGGCGATGGAACGAGTAGCACAGTTGCGAGGGGTGAAACTTGAAAAGGCAAACTTCTCCTTTGTATGTGAAGATTTGAGCAATCTAAGTGATTATGTGAAACAAATTGACACGCCCACCTTTAAATTGCTAAAACGAAACCTACCAGGACCCTATACGTTTATTCTGCCAGGTAATAATAACCTTCCAACGGTTTTTAAAAAGAAAAAAGAAGTAGGTATTCGGGTGCCCGACAATTCCATAACACTTGCCATTGTTCATGAACTGGGGAATCCCATAATTTCAACATCCATAAAAGATGAGGATGAAGTGATAGAGTATACCACTGACCCTGAACTTATTCTCGAAAAATGGGACAATTTGGTTGACCTTGTTATTGATGGGGGTTATGGGGGGAATATTCCTTCCACAGTAATTGATCTTACTGGTGATGAGCCTGTTGTAATACGAGAGGGAAAAGGGAGACTTAGAACTTTAATCTTTATTGATTTCGTTTCTTTTGAAATTCCGAAAGTAGAAACCGTGTTTGCTGGTTAAGTTTTTGTTTGAAGAAAGCCGTCCAACCTACTAAAAAGCCTTTAAAGCCCATAGCTTGTTGGGACCATCTGTAAAGACTGAATTTATCAACGTGGTTTATGATTTTTCCATCCTTAAATTTGAAAGTAGCATTTACCACATTGTGGACTTTTCTTCCTGTTTTACTGAAGGTATAAAAGGCTTCCCAGCTTGCTTTTCCTGCTTTGGGGGTATATTCTATGTTTGAGGTTACTACTTTGAAATCCTTCCCTTGTTGGGTTTGACAAAGCATTCGCCACATGTTTTTAGCCTCTTCGCCCTTTAATACCCCGAAAGCTGGATCTTCAAAAGTTACATCGTCGTCATAATATTCCAGCATTCGTTCTGCATCCAAGTTCGCAAAAGCTTCGTAGAAATTTTCGATGATATTTAATTCTTTTTCGTGAATGATTTAAGAGTTGAGATAATTTATCTTAGCAGGTGTTGTAGTCCCCGATAGATGTTTTCTTCAAGAATATCTATGGAACCGTCTGCAAGAAACATTTTTTTTATGTTTTCAAAAAGTCTGTCTATCTCATTTTTTGAGTAATTGTAACGTGCGACGGTAGACTGAATTTTTTGTATACGTTGATAGTCATTATCTTGATCAAATTCTTTGTGGATGTGACGATATTCTTCTTCACCCACTTTCGATTTTATAAAGTCTTTTTCTGCTTTGGTTTCAATAAAATTGGCATAGGCACAGTATAGCAAAATATAGGCTTTGAGTTCTTCACGTGTCCAATTGGTTTTGAATTCTTCCATTTTTATAATAATTATAAAGTGTTCTATTTTTGTATCTAAATATACAAAAAGCTTCCCTAAGATTTTCTCGGCTTAACAATAAAAAAACCCGGTCTTTTTGGGACCGGGTTCATTTCATTATTATCTCAGAAAATTATTTTCCTCCAGCTTCAAGGTTTTTCATTTCCTTTTCAATCATATCGTAGAACTGATCGATTTTAGGAAGAACCAAGATACGTGTACGTCTGTTTGTCGCTCTGTTTTCTGCAGTAGTGTTAGGCACCAATGGCACGTAATCTGCACGACCAGCAGCAATTAAACGAGATGGCGATACACCGAGTTTTTGTAATTCGCGTACGATAGCTGTAGCTCTTTTTACACTTAAATCCCAGTTGTCAAGTAACAAGCCGTTGCTATAAGGAACGTTGTCTGTGTGTCCTTCAACCATTGCTTCAAAATCAGGCTTTCCGTTGATTACTTTGGCAACTTTACCCAAGATTTCGGTAGCTCTGTTTGAAATTTGATAGCTTCCGCTTTTGAAAATTACTTTATCAGAAAGTGAAATGTAAACAACACCTTTTTCAACATTTACTTCAATGTCTGGATCGTTTACACCAACTTCTCTCTTAAGACTTGTAACAAGCGCAAGAGTAACACTGTCCTTTTTGTTAAGTGCATCCTGTAAACGTGTAATTTTAAGATCCTTTTCCTTTAAGCTTTCCAATGATTTTTCAAGGTTTGTAGCACCTTTGGATGTTAACATGGTAAGGTCTTTTGAACTTTGAATAAGATCAGCATTGGTTTTTTTCATATCAGCCAAGCGTTCTTCAAGCTCTTTGGCTCGTGCTGTTGAGGCTGCTCTTTCAGCAAGACAGTCGTTAAGTTTAACGGTTGCTGTGTTCAGCAAATCTTGCGTGTTTTTTTGTTTTGCTTCAAGCTCAGCATATTTTTTGCTCGATACGCAAGAGGTAAATGCTAAACTAGAACATACTGCTAGAATCAATAGTTTCTTCATAATTTGTTAGTGTTATATTAGATTGTTTTGTTTAATATTTCTGAATCAAAATTATTAAAATTGCTATCAGCCCAATAACGATTAACAATACTTTAAGTAAAAAAAATTAAAGTTCGTTAAAAACTTTTTTTTTCAGTATAAAATACTGAAATACAATAGATTTAACGGCGAAATATTTTAATCTTGAAGCGTGTTTTTTTCTTTTTTGAAGGAATTTTGGAATTAGCAAATAGAAACTAAAATGCGCTTTGAGTATTGCAAAGAAATGTTGCGTTTTTCCTTGAAATAAAAACTGAAATGCAGCAAGCCCATCCAAAAGCAGTCGTGTAAAAATTGAAGATAAGGCATGGATTCCTTTTACGTTCTTCAAGATATTCAAAAGTGAATTTCTAAAGTTGTAGAATGTCTTTTTTGGGTTTAGGACATTTAATGTAGCACCGCCCACATGATATACTTTTGAAGCGCCCACAAAAAGTATTTTTCCGCCTTTGGATTGCAAACGCCAACAAAGATCAATTTCCTCTTGATGGGCAAAATAGTCTTCATCAAATCCACCCGATTGCCAAAAAGCCTCTGCCTTCACGAAAAGGCAAGCTCCAGAAGCCCAAAAAATTTGTAAAATATCGTTGTATTGTCCTGTGTCCTTTTCCAAAGTATTAAAAATGCGCCCGCGGCAATAGGGATATCCGTATTTGTCAATAAAACCGCCAGCAGCGCCGGCATATTCAAAGTATTCTTTGTTTTTATAATCAAGAATTTTCGGCTGTGCCGCAACTATTGAATTATCTCTTTCAAATTCCGAAATCACAGGCTGCAACCAATTTTCGGTTACTTCAACATCACTGTTGAGAAGGACGAAAACTTCTTCAGAAAGGTTTTTTAAAGCTTCGTTATACCCTTTTGCATAGCCTCCATTCACTTTGTTTTGAATGATTTTTACCGAGGGAAAAAATTCGGAAATAAAAGCAACAGAATCATCTGTGGAAGCATTATCCGCAATATAAACATTGGCTTCATTGGAAAATTTGACTACCGAAGGCAGAAATTTCTCCAATAAATCCTTTCCGTTCCAATTAAGTATTACTACAGCTACTTTCACGGGTGTAAAGATAGATTTTTGAAGTGTTTTTTCAGTCTATTTATAATTTGGAATTTCTTTCAGAAAAATATAGCGTTCGTTTTCAAAATCCATTTGGCAATAATAATGCTCCAAACCGTTGCTTACCATTAAATATTGCGCCTCCAAAGCTAAGTTGTACCGGGCAATTTGATCAAAAGTAATTTGTGTGATTGGTATAGCGGGTGCTTTGCATTCCACAATTAAAAAAATACTCCCGTCATTGTTGTAAACCACAATATCATACCTTTTTACGGTATTGTTTAGTTTTAGCTGCTTTTCAACGTTTATAAGGCTTTTGGGGTAGTTTTTTTCTTTCAGAAGAAACTGGACAACATGCAGTCGGACCCATTCCTCGGGAGTAAGCACCACGAATTTTTTTCGTATTTCATCAAAAACCAACGTTTTATTTTCGCTACTTTTGAAGCGAAACGAATATGTTGGAAAGTTGAGTTTTTGCATAAAACAAAGAAACAAATTTCAACATAAAATACGCTGAAAAAATCCAAATGCCTTTAGACAAAATAAAATCCATCATTAACGATATTAAAAACGGAAATACAAAACCCATATATTTTTTAATGGGTGAGGAGCCGTATTATATTGATGGTATTTCAAAATATATTGAAGAAAATGTTTTGTCAGAGGAAGAAAAGGGTTTCAATCAAATGGTACTTTATGGCCGTGATGTTACG
This sequence comes from uncultured Flavobacteriaceae bacterium, assembly GCA_963805885.1. GTDB lineage: Bacteria > Bacteroidota > Bacteroidia > Flavobacteriales > Flavobacteriaceae > Aequorivita. Next base: position 6,348 of record CAWDWC010000012.1, on the reverse strand, counting down.
GTTGAAGATATTATAAGCAATGCTAAACGTTACCCCATGATGGCGGAAAAACAAGTTGTAATTGTAAAAGAAGCACAAGATCTTTCCCGCACTATAGAAAATTTAGTGGGTTATGCAGATAACCCGCAGCCCACAACAATTTTGGTAATTTGCTATAAATATAAAACCTTGGATAAAAGAAAGAAGCTTGCCAAAACTGTTGCCAAAACGGGTGTTCTTTTTGAAAGTAAAAAGCTCTACGAAAATCAAGTTCCAGATTGGATAAAGCGTGTTCTTGCAGGAAAAGGCTACACTATTACTCCGAAGGCAGCACAAATGTTGGTTGAATTTCTCGGCAATGATTTAAGTAAAGTAAATAACGAGCTAGAAAAACTCCAACTAATTTTAAAAGCAGGTGAACAAATTACACCTCAAATTATTGAGGAAAATATTGGTATTAGCAAAGATTTCAACAATTTTGAACTTCAAAACGCAATTGGCGAAAAGGATATTAAAAAAGCATTTGCCATCATTCAATACTTTTCACAGAACCCAAAAAACAATCCGTTGGTAATGACGGTAGCGTTGCTTTACAGTTTCTTTTCAAAACTCTTGAAATATCATGCACTTTCCAACAAAGGTGAAGCCGCTAAGACGTTGGGCGTAAATCCTTACTTTATAAAAGATTATCAAACTGCTGCCCGAAACTATCCAATGAAAAAGGTAAGCGCTATTATAGGTGCAATCCGCGAAGTGGATATGAAAAGCAAAGGTGTAGGTGCGGCCAATCTTTCACAGGGAGATTTGCTTAAGGAGTTGTTGGTAAATATTTTTAATTAAAGAACCATCAACTATTTTCTATCCACGGCATATTTTCCTGCTCCCAAAAGTGCAATAACTATAAAAGCAATTAAATAAAGAATCGCCATTTCCTTTCTACCAAAGGGATCTGCTGCGTGAACTATAAATGCAGCCACGGCCATTGTAATTATTACGGGAATTGCAGCCAACCTTGTCTTGAAACCAATAATTACAAGGATGGGGAAAAATACTTCGCACAACACAGCTAAAACTAAGGTTGCCGTTTGCCCGATGCCAATGGGGTCTCCAAAGGAAAAATCGCCCGAAAGCATTTTTAAAAGTTTTGGAATTCCGTGTGTGAGCATCATGCCACCGAAACCAATTCTAAGTAATAACAATCCTAGATTATAACTAGTTGAGTTGTTCATTTTTTTGTTTTATTAAATTTTGAGAACGAATATAGAAAAACTTTTCATTCAAATTAAGCAGTAACCCTATTTCAAAAAATTGTTTTCGCTCTTTATAAAACGTACTTTTGTCACTACAAAAAAAGATTGAATGTCAAAAATAAAAGCTTGGGTTGCTGCGGCAAGATTGCGTACACTTCCGCTTTCAGTTTCTGGAATTATTGTTGGGGCTTCATTCGGAAATCAACATTCACTAATAGAATCTACCTTTTCGTGTTGTTTTGGATGTCCGGCAGTTTGGCGGTCCAGTCTTTTTTGGCTAGCAATTTTTGTAACCATTGGCTTTCAAGTGCTTTCCAATTTCGCAAATGATTACGGTGATGGCGTGCGCGGCACAGATGCCAAAAGAGAAGGTGAAAAACGGATGGTAGCTTCGGGGATTATTTCACCCAAACAGATGAAAATCGGGATGATTATTACAGGAGTAATAACATTCTTTTTAGCAACTATTTTGATTTTTATGGCTTTCGGAAATGAAAATTTCATCATTTCCTTTGTGTTTTTCAACCTTACCATTGTTTCAATAATTGCTGCAGTGAAATATACCGTTGGGAAAAAAGCTTACGGCTATTCTGGCTTGGGCGATGTTTTTGTGTTTCTGTTTTTTGGATTACTGAGTGTTTTGGGAAGTTACTATTTATTCACCCACAATCTTAACTGGCAGTTGTTGTTACCCGCAGCTGCAATTGGATGTTTCAGTACTGCCGTTCTCAACTTGAACAATATGCGTGATATTCAAAATGATGCAGCTGCTAAAAAACATACATTAGTTGTAAAACTGGGAATGCCAAATGCTAAAAAATACCACGTCTTTCTATTGCTATTTGGGATGTTGTGCGCGGTAACTTATACCGTTTTAAATTATAGGGAACCCTGGCAATTTATTTATACTATTGCTTTTATTCCTTTTCTATTGAACATAAAAACCGTTTTTAAAAATAAATCCCCGATGTTGCTGGATGGTGAATTGAAGAAAGTCGCGTTAAGCACCTTTTTGTTTGCAATCTTGTTTAGTATCTTTATGTGATAAAAAAAAATACTATGAAAATTACATTCTACGGACAAAATAGTCTTGGTATTGAAATAAAAGGGAAACATATTTTAGTAGACCCATTTATTTCCGGAAATCCACTGTCAAAAGATAAAGTAGATATAAATGCTTTGAAAGCAGATTATATTTTCTTGACCCACGCACATCAGGACCACATACTTGATGCGGAAGCCATAGCAAAGAACACAGGCGCAATTATTGTTAGCAATTTTGAGATTGCGAACCATTACGAAGCAAAAGGTATTGAGGTTCACCCAATGAACCATGGCGGAAGCTGGAAGTTCGAATTCGGGAAAGTGAAATATGTAAATGCAATCCACACGAGCTCTTTTCCAGATGGCAGTTACGGCGGCCAACCTGGCGGTTTTGTGATTGAGGGCGAACACAAAAATATCTACATTGCTGGTGATACTGCGTTAATGATGGATATGAAACTCATTCCGATGTACACCAAACTTGATTTGGCAATTCTTCCTATAGGCGATAATTTCACTATGGGAATTGACGATGCCATCATTGCCAGTGATTTTGTGCAATGCGATAAGGTTTTGGGCGTGCATTACGATACTTTCGGGTACATTGAAATAGACCACGAAGAAGCAAAGCGAAAGTTTTATAATGCCAATAAGGATTTGATGTTGCTTGAGATTGGAGAGAGTATAGAACTATAAAAATAGCACGCGAAGCCGCCAAGACGCAAAGTTTTTTAAATGCATTCTTTGGACTTCGCGTCTTTGCGAGAGAAAAATGATAGCTTATTCCCAAAAACACATTCTAAACTTCAAACACCCAAGCGGAACTTCGCGCGGAGTTTTGAATACCAAAGAAACCTATTTTCTTATTCTAAAAACCGAAGAAAGTTTCGGGATAGGTGAGTGTGGGCTCTTGCGCGGGTTGAGCATCGATGATCGTCCAGATTATGATGCAGAATTGGAAGGTGTTTGTGAAAACATAGAATTAGGCTTAAGTGAAGAAAATTTATACGAAGCTTTACAGGAATTTCCATCCATTCAGTTTGGGGTGGAAACAGCTTTTAAATCGTTGCATTCAAAAAATCCTTTCGAACTATTTCCTTCGGAATTTACGCGTGGTGAAGCTACAATTCCAATCAACGGGTTGGTTTGGATGGGTGATAAAGCGTTTATGAAAGAACAAATTTCAGAAAAACTGAAACAGGGTTTCACTTGCATCAAAATGAAAATTGGCGCTATAGATTTCAAAACCGAAATGGAACTTTTAAAATCAATCCGGAAAGAATTTTCTGCACGTGAAGTGGAACTGCGTGTGGATGCCAACGGCGCTTTTTTGCCCAAAGAAGCTTTGGAAAAACTAAAAGTGCTTGCAGACTTGCAATTACATTCAATAGAGCAGCCCATAAAGCAAGGCCAATGGCAAGAAATGGCTCGGCTTTGTGAGGAAACTCCGCTGTCTATTGCTTTGGATGAAGAACTCATCGGCATTTTTTCGGAAGAAGAAAAAATAAAATTGCTCAATACCATAAAACCGCAGTTTATAATCTTAAAACCTTCCTTAATTGGTGGTTTCCGTGGAAGCGATACGTGGATAAAACTTGCAGAAAAATTTGGCGCCGGTTGGTGGATTACTTCGGCGTTGGAAAGCAATGTAGGTTTGAGCGCCATTTCGCAATATACCTTCACAAAAAACAGTAAATTGCCCCAAGGTTTAGGCACCGGCAGTCTTTACACAAATAATATTGAAAGTCCGCTGGAAGTTTCAAACGGAAAATTAAAATATAATCCTAGTATAGATTGGAGTTTCAATATTGAATCAATCAATTAAAAAAAGTTATTTTCACTCATAACTCATAACTCATAACTCACTAACTCATAACTATAAATGTACATTCAACAAGCTTTTAAATCCCTACACGAATGGTGGCGCTATCTCTTAGGTTTTGTCATAATCTTTACCGCTAGCCAAATTGGCTCCGTTCCGTTGTTAATTGCCGTTATGTTTAAAGTAATGTCCGATGGCGGTGACATAGACTCCATTCAAGATCCAAATGTATTAATGACTGTTTTGGATTCAAATCTCACATTGTTTTTGATGCTGCTCAGTTTTGCTATTGGTTTATTGGCTATTTATTTGGTTGTGAGATATCTTCACAAACAACCTTTTGTTCAACTTACAACTTCACGTAAAAAAACAGATTGGGGGCGTGTGTTTTTTGGTTTTGGACTCATTACTATAACAACACTTGTTGTTACAGGCATCGATTACTATAACAATCCTGGTGATTATTTGTTTCAATTTGACTTGTTTCCCTTCTTGATTCTCGCCGTGATTGCAGTAATTATGATTCCGCTGCAAACCAGTTTTGAGGAATACCTTTTCCGGGGTTATTTGATGCAGGGAATTGGCGTTTTGGCAAAAAATAGATGGTTGCCCCTTATTATTACTTCGGTAGTTTTTGGTTTGCTTCACTTGGCAAACCCAGAAGTAGATAAGTTCGGGAACATTATTATGATCTATTATATAGGTACGGGTTTCCTTTGGGGAATAACCACTTTGATGGACGAGGGAATGGAGCTTGCATTAGGCTTACACGCCGGGAATAACTTAATTACAGCACTTTTAGTAACTGCAGACTGGACTGCTTTTAAAACGAACTCCATTTTTAAAGACATTTCGGAACCTTCTTCAGGCGTTGATGTAATTGCACCTGTTTTAATTTTATATCCTATTTTCATTTTTATAATGGCATATCGTTATAAATGGCACGATTGGAAAGGAAAGTTATTTGGAAAAGTGGAAGAACCCATAATTATTTCCGAAGATGCGCAAACAAATTCAACATATATTGAATAGTGAAATCATTATTGCATCCAAAGTTCAAATTAAATGGCGAAGTATTTCCTTCCGCGGAAGCTTTGAAGGAACGTGCAAATCATTTTGTTGAAAAAGGAAAGGATGATGAAGTAGCTATCGGTAATTTTATTTTGGAATGGTTGGACGACAACGATTTTATAACTGTAAAAACATCCGGTTCCACTGGAGTTCCGAAAAATATCACGCTTCAAAAAGAACACGTTTTCAACAGTGCTGAAGCAACTGTAAATTATTTTGACTTAAAGGAAAAAACCAAAGCGCTGCTCTGTCTTTCTTCAGAATATATTGCAGGCAAGATGATGCTCGTGCGTGCAATGACAGCGGGTTGGGATTTGCATACAGTTGCACCCGAAAAAAATCCTCTAGAAAATATCGATAGTGACTTCGATTTTACCGCGATGGTTCCCTATCAAGTTTTCCATTCTTTAGCAGATTTGCAAAAAGTAAAAAAACTTATCATAGGTGGCGGAGCAATACCATGGAGGTTAGAAGAAGATCTTCAGAAATGTGAAACCCACATATTCGCAACGTATGGAATGACTGAAACTATTAGCCATATCGCCATTCGACCATTAAATGGAAAGGGAAAATCTGCTATTTTTTCTGCACTTCCAAAGGTGAATTTTTCACAGAAAGAAAATGGTTGCCTGCAAATTCACGCTCCAAAAATTTCAAAAGAAACCGTTGCGACCAATGATGTTGTTGAACTAATTTCTCCAATTTCCTTTAAATTTCTGGGAAGAATTGATAATGTAATAAATACTGGCGGTGTAAAAGTTCATCCTGAAGCAGTGGAAGAAAAGCTATCTTCTCACATAAACCTGCCTTTCTTTATAACTTCGGAAAAAGATGGAGCCTTGGGGGAACGGGTTATTTTGATAATTGAGAGTGAAAAGCAGTTAAAACTTGAAGATTATTCCGAAGCATTTGAAACACTTTCCACCTATGAAAAACCGAAGAAAATATACTCAACGCCACATTTTATTTATACGGAAACTGGAAAGATAAAACGGGCTGAGGTTTTGAAAAGCTTAAAATGAATTTATAATAAATCTTTCCAGCGTTTTTAAACGCTGGAAAGATTTTAAGAAAACTATTTCTTTATAATTCGTAATACTTTACTTTCTTCATTGCCCACAGTAACTTTTACAAAATAATTGCCAGCGCTGAAACCAGAAATATCCACTTGTTCTTTATTGC
>CAWDWC010000011.1:0-215466 GCA_963805885.1 uncultured Flavobacteriaceae bacterium | reverse complement strand
AATGAGCAATGGCCAAAATATTGGAACGAAAAATTTAGGAAAAAAGGGTTTGAGGCTTTTGATATTTTAAGAAATGAATTTTGGGACAATGATAATATACTTTGGTGGTACCAACAAAATATACTTCTTTTTGCGAAAAAAGGTCACCCTGCTTTTAAAAATATGGAAGCAAATGAAACTATAAATGCATTGATACATCCCAAACTTTATAATAAAAAAGTTTTTAAACCTAAGTTCTTAAACTCACGTAAGGACGTTTTTAAGCATCTGATGTTAACTCTGAAATGCCTATTAAAAAAATAAAGAATAGGCTTAATGTAAATTAAAATAAAGGCAGTGAATTCTATTATCTTGATTATCCCCTATTTTGGAAAATGGCCAGTTTCGTTTGATGCCTACCTTACTTCAATCGAGCCCAACCCTACAATAAACTGGCTTTGCCCTACAGATTGTGAAATTCCAAAAGAACACCCAGAAAACATTACTTTTCTATCAACTTCACTTCAGGATCTCAATAAACATATAAACGCTGTGGTGGATGCAAATGTTCCATTGAATCATATAAAATTTTGTGATTTAAAGCCAGCCTATGGAGATATATTTAAAGAGCATATTGCGAGTTATGATTTCTGGGGCATTTGTGATCTGGATATTGTTTGGGGCGACATTAGTAAATTTATCACCCCGGAACTTTTAAATGAGTACGATATTATTTGTAGCAGGCCAGAGGCAATCTCAGGTCATTTCAATTTGTTCCGAAATACCGAAAGTTTAAATACATTCTATAAATCAATTCCAAATTATAAAAAACTTTTTGAAGTCCCAAAATTGATGCGATTTGATGAGGTGGCATTTACAAACCATATTGAATACTTGTATGATGAAGATGAAAATCCCTTTAGGGTACTTTGGAATAAGGAAATTGTAAAAATGGGTATAGAGTCGGAAAAGCATCGAGAATATTATCTGGATAGGTGGCTTTTTGAAAAGGGTAAGATATATGACTTATACGATATTGATAAAAAGGAGTATATGTACCTCCACTTTATAAATTGGAAACGGAAGATGAACTATAATGAATAGATTATTTATACCGATAGCCTAAACAGTTTTATATAAGTTATAATGGGATGCATTATAATACTCATTCTGATTTTTCTAAAGCGTTAATAGTTTAAATAATTTATTTTTATGGATATTGGGTACAACAATCGATTTCAGAATTAAAAAGCATAGAATTAAGAGCCTTTCGAAAAGAATTAAAAGGAAAGTAAAATCCCTTATTAAAATATAAAGAACGATGACATGAAACAACAATAAAATGAACCTTTATAAAATCAAGCGTGTGATTCAAGAAATTTTGCAGCTGCGTAAAAACTTTTATAATTGGGATAGTATTACTTAAAAGGTCTATAAATGGGAAATCAGTTCAGGTTTTGAAACTACGGAACGGACTTAGTTTTTATAATGCGAACCAAAACACCTTAAGTATTTTTAAAGAAATTTTTGTAAATAATGTTTACAATAGGGGAGAAGTTAAGATAAATGAAGGCGACATAGTTTTTGATATCGGCGCAAATGTAGGAGTATTTTCACTGTATGCCTCACAAATAAAAAGGACGCAAGTATATGCTTTTGAGCCACATCCTAAAAACTTCAAAGTTTTATTAAACAATGTGAGTCAAAACAAAATAACGAATATAGAATGCTTTGATTATGCATTGGGAATAGATAATGAAGATAGAATTCTTATTGAAGGGAACATAGCAGGTGGGCATAAACTTTCTAATGAAAATGAGCTTGCTAATTCAGGGGGAAGCTTAAAAGTAAAGTCGGTTACCTTATCAAGAATGATAGAAAAATTAAAGATTGATAAAATTGATTTTGTAAAATTAGATTGTGAAGGGGCAGAAGGAGAAATTATTAAATCTTTAGGTCAAGAAGGTTTAAAAAAAATAAATAAAATGGCTATTGAGTTTCACGATAATCATTCCATTTTAACTCATGAAGAAATTTTAAATGAACTTCAAAAATCAGGTTTTAAAACATCCTTAAAATGGGATGGCAAGTCTTATTTTGGGTATATTTATGCAAATAGATAAGACTTTATTTGAATAATTGAAAACCATCTCCCTTCTTCATCCCTTCTCTGCCAAAGCCATTGGCCTAAGTGAAAAAGACCTCTTTTTTTCGCATAGCAAGCCTCATGAAAAGGCATTGCTAAAATTGCGAAGAGAAGGATATAAGGTTTCTATAGATTACTTTACGGGGAGTATTTTTCCTTTTACAAAAAAAATCAATGGGATAACAAAACGCTTTTGGCCCATTACCAAACCGCTTATTAAAAAACGACATGGCTGGCGAAAGCAACATTCATTTTTTCATTATTGGAGTTCCTTTTTTAATACTCCAGATGTCACCATCATCAATATGTCTGGGCATGGCAGTCCCTATTGTTTTAAACTTGCAAAGATGTTGGTTAAAAAGAAAAAGCCTTATATCGCCATGGTTGGAGGGCATTCATATTTCTGATAATTTGCAAGCAAAAGAATATTATCAAAATGCACATCATCTTATTGTACATACCGAAGTGCAAAAAAAACAATTGTTGCAAAATACGCTTTTTAAAACATTAAATATTCAAGTAATGCCTTTGGGGATTGACACATCTAGTTTTTACGCCCAAAGAAAAAAGCATCGAATACGTATTGAATTACTTTTTGTAGGTCGCATTTCACGATTAAAACAAATAGAGCTTTGCATTGAAACACTTGCTTTTCTCATTGAAAACCAAAAAAAAACTGTAAGCTTGACTATTGTGGGTCCCATAAGCGACGAAGCCTATTTTTCTGAACTAAATATCATTGGCAAAACAATTAGAAGTAAAAGATAATATAAATTTTGTGGGAAGTGTAGAGCAAAAGCAATTGGTGCCCTATTATCAAAAAGCAAATCTTTTATTATTGCCAAGTGCCCATGAATCCTTTGGGATGGTGATGGTGGAAGCGATGGCCTGTGGTACTCCTGTAGTAGCTTTAAAAGGTTCCGGAGGTCCAGATGAGATTATTGAGAATGGCATTAATGGAATATTGACCACTAAAGAAAGTATGCAGAAAGAGTTTTGAATTATGTGCAGTCCAAAGAAATTGCAACTTACTTAAGTAAAAATGCAAGACTCTTAGTGGAAGAAAAATGGAGCCTTCCCAAACGGAAGATGCTTTACGGACTTCCATCAATCAAGTTTTTCGTTAATTTGTAAGATGAAGCCAACTGTACCGTAATAATTCACACTCCACAGGAACTCAACCATTCCTCCTATATCCAAACAGGACTTTTTGAGTTGAAACAGATGGGGTTATATTGAGGTAAAGGTGCAGCTTTCGTTAAAGAAAAATAAAGGTATTTTAACGGTTGATGAAAATGGCAATATAACAGAAAATACTCACGCCCCATCCCAAAACCTCTTTTTATACTTTAATAGATACTCAAATCAAAAAATTAAGCTTTGCCACTGATCTATATGACCATGCGGAGCATTTTTCGGAAACTGCTTTAAACAATTGTGACTTTTATTTTAAACGAAATTTTGAAAGCAGCTATGTAAAACCAATACAAGCAAATTCAAAAGCCAAAATCCATAAATTGGGAATTACATTTGGTAACCCATTCTGAATATAAACACGATGGTTTTAAGTTTTTTTTAGGATTGTTTTTGACCAATCTGAGGCTAAATTTAAATGGAGATCGATATTTTTTTAAACGTATTTTTAAAACCTATAACGCCCAAAAAGAGCATTGGCAATTTATTAATACTTCCCGAAACATTACCCGTTTTGAGAATTATGAAGAAGCCACTGAAAATAGTATTCTATTCCAAACCCGTTGTTTTCTTCACGAAAATGATGTGGATGTAAAACAAATCCACCAGCAGCGTTACCATCTTATAAAATTATTACGAAAACATTTTCCAGATAGATTTATGGGTGGTTTTGTGCCCTCAAAGGTCGCAACAGAAAAATACGGGGATGCCTTAACCAATGTACCTACCGCTCCCGAGGAATATTTGGACGCCATGAAGAAGGCGAAAATTGTGATCTATACCCGTGGTTTGGCAAATTCTCCGGCTTGGAAAATGGCAGAATACCTTTCACAAGGGAAAGTAATCATTGCTGAACCACTTACACGGAATTACCAGTTCCCCTGAGGAAGGAAAGAGCTGTTGTATTTTAAAAACGATACCGAACTTATTGAAAAAATAAACTTAGTGTTGAAGTATGAAGTTCTAGCAAACAGTCTATCACAAAATGCCCGAGCTTATTTTGAAACCCATGTGCACCCAGCTCAAAATATAAAACGTATTTTAGAATTTATGATTTCAAAAAAGGCCAATTAATTTGAAAAAATATTTAATTAATCATCGATCGCCCACATCAATGCTCACACTCTGGATATGATAGAATAGTAGATTTTTTAGATACAGAGGCTATTTCAGGTATAGAGAAACCGATTTCTTATACATTGGCTAAAAAATTGCTAGCCTTTGTAATCAAAATGCTGGGTATTATGATACTGCGAGTGTTTTTAAAGAAATTGAACTTTTAAAAAGAATAGTACCAAAAATTAAAGAAGATACTGTTATTCATTTCGCTTGCGGAGAGCGTGACTTTAGATTTTCTTCAAATTGGACAAAAAGAAAAATTAATATAAAAACTTGTGGAACATTTCATAAACCAGAATCTGTTTTGCTGGATAAGTTTCCAAACACAAAATATCTTAGCCGCTTTGATGGTGCTATTGCAGTATCTGAATGTCAAGTAGAATTTTTAAAATCTTGGTTGAAGATTGATAAAGTAAAATATATTCCCCATGGTGTTGATACTGATTTTTTTGAGCCTGACTATTTAAAAAAGAAATCTAATACTCTTTTATTTGTTGGTGTTCACTTAAGAGATTTTGAAATGTTTAATAAAATTATAGGAAATGTAATTAATGAAATTCCAGAATTAAAAGTTAATGCTGTGGTTCCAAAATGGGCAATTACGTTTTTTAATAAGAATCTCAATATTAATTTTTATTCTAACATAAGTGATTTGGAATTAAAGAATTTGTATCAAGAGTCGAATGCCTTGTTCTTACCTTTAAAAGATGTAACGGCTTGTAATGCAATTCTTGAAGCAATGGCCAGTGGTTTGCCTATAATTACAAGTGATGTTGGCGGAAATAAATCCTATTTAAAAGGAACATCAAATATATTATATCATCATCAAGATGAATCCTATTTATTAGACGCTACTTTAAATCTTTTGAAAAATGAAGATATACAATTAGAATTAGGTAATTCCTCTAGATTGAAATCATTAGAATTGATTGGAAACATATAGCTCCAAGATTTTTTGAATTTTATGAGCTACTTTTCGAATAGATAATTTACAATTATTTTTTTAAACTATGTGCGGATTTCTAGGTGAATACAGTTATAGTGAAAATTTGTTGGAATCAGAAGATTTCAAAAACCTCCTCGCATTATCAAAACACCGAGGCCCAGATTCCACAAAAATAGCAACGGGAGAAAAATATAGATTAGGCTTTAATAGGTTAGCACTTTTAGATTTAAGTCCTGCAGGCGAACAGCCAAGAAAAAGTCCTTCCGAAAAATACCATTGGTCTATAACGGTGAAGTTTATAATTATCGAGAACTCATTGTAAGTATGATTTCAAAATCTAAAATCCACGTCAGACACCGAGGTGATTATACATTTATTGGATAATATTGGTGTTGAGGACACTGTACAACAACTTAATGGCATGTTTGCCATCGCCATTGTAGATACCGTAGAAAATGAACTTTACCTTACCCGCGACTTCGCTGGAATAAAACCATTTTTTTTCGGCATAAATATAGGGGTTGTTTTTGCATCCCAATTCGACCAATTTTTCAACATTCTTGGTTTTTAAAAACTTAAAAGCTAAGGCCTGAAATCATCCGTGAATATTTCGCCTTTGGATATATGCAAGCGCCAAATACCCTTTATGAAAATATATTACAATAAACCCAGGTGAAATTTTGAAATTACCAATTGATGGTAGATAAATAAAAACAATATTTTGCATTTTCCGAAGGATTCACCTTTAAAAATGCATTATAATTTATCGAAACGCTTAAAAAAAATAAAAGAGCTGTTAAACTGCAATTAAACAGTGATAGGCCTCTGGCAACTTTTTTAAGCGGAGGTATTGATAGTACTTTGATAACGAGCTTATGCAAAGCAATTAAAGATGATATTGAAGGATTTACCCTAAAAATAAATGATACACCCTTAAACGAAAGTGAGTTTGCTAAAACTTATGCAAACATTTAAACTTAACCATAATATTGTGAAGTGATGAAAATGAATTAATCTCTACAGTGGAAAACATTTAAACGCTTTTAGAACCTTTGGTGATTACTCTAGTATTCCCACCTATATGGTGACCAAAAAAGCAGCAAATGTCATACAGCTATGCTTTCTGGCGACGGAGGCGATGAATTTTTTTGGGGCTATCCAAGGATGTATGATGTTTTGAATAAAGCTTGGTGGTTTAAAATATCTTTGTTTTTAAGAAAAAATTTAGTAAGGATTACCAATAAATTAGGCGTCACCAATACCTATGCACCGTTTAAAAATATTTGGAGCAATTTTTAGAACAAGCAAATAATGCTACCGAATGAACTTTTAAATTCATATTTAAAGTAAACTATTCCGAAGAAATGTGTGAAGCTTTATCGTTTGGATGAAAAATAAGTAAAAAGCAGTTGCAACAATTTTTACGCTGGAATGAATTTTATGGACACATGCAACGGGTGCTTATAAAAGTTGACCGAACAAGTATGAAAAACAGTTTGGAGGTCCGAGTTACCCTTTTTAGATAAAAATGTAATTGAAGAATCTTGGAAAATATTTTTCAAAATAGATGAAATTACTAAACTGAAAAAACCTTTAAAAAAGTTGGTACATCAAGTAATTCCTGAAAATCTTATGATTCAAGAAAAAAAAGGGTTTTCGGTGCCCATTGAAAAACTGGTTTCGCAATCAATTAAAAAACGATTTAATTGAAACTGTAATTAATACGCCACTATACGGTAATGAATATTTTAATGAATTAAATTTAAAAAATTATGTACAAGACTTTTTAGACGAAAAGCACAATAATGGTTGGGGGGTTTGGCATATTTATGCCTGGCAAAAATGGGCAATAAATTTGATTTTAAAGTAAATATTTGTGGAATTTAAGCCACTAAAAATAATCATCTTTGACGGTAGCTTTAAAACCACGCCCTTTATCAATCGTTTGGTAAAAGGCTTGGCAGTAAATCATCAAGTTTATATTCTTGGATTTAATGAGAAAATATCACAACCAGTAGCAGAGATAACCTATGTTTCCTTGGGCAGCAACCAAAGCAAGCTGAAGTTTACAGTTACTACCTTGGGCAAACTTTTACAGTCGAAGAAATTCAATTTAATGTTCCCTACTCTTAGAAAATTAATTCAAGGAAAGCGCCAAGAATTGCAACAGCAAAACTTAGACTTGGCCCTTAAAAACATTTCACCAGACATAATACATTTACAATGGCCCTCTGTAATTCCTTGGTTTGAAGAAGTGCTTTTAAAACAGGAAATCCCAGTAATATTGAGCCAAAGGGGTTTTCATAACAATGTTCGCCCTTTTGTTGATGAAGATAATTTTGAATATCTGAAAAAGTGGTATCCTAAAATGGCAGGTTTTCATTCCGTTTCAAAAGCTATTGCAGCTAATGGCAACAAGATTTGGAGCTCGTCAAAAAAGAGGGACAAAGTAGTTTATACAGGCTTGCCTTTGGAAGAAATGCCCTTTTCTGAAGCCTACAAGGTTTCAAAACCATTAAAAATGCTATCCATAGGCAGAGCACATTGGATTAAGGGCTATGATTATGCCTTGCGGACGTGTAAATTATTAAAAGATAGAAACGTTTCTTTCGTATATACCATAATTGGAGGAGCTGGAGATGAGGAGTTACAGTTTTTAGTGGACGATCTTGGGTTGCAGAATTATGTAGTTCTAGAAAATCGAAAGCCACAAAAGGAAGTATTCAGTTTAATGCAGGAAGCTTCGCTGCTATTGATGCCAAGTTTGGAAGAGGGCATTCCAAATGTGGTGGTGGAGGCTATGGCTATTGGTTTACCAGTAATTAGCACTAATTGTGGTGGGGTGCCAGAATTGATTGAGGAGGATATGAATGGGTGGATAGTGCCTACTAGAGATCCTGAAGCTATGGCAGTGGCAATTATTAATTTTCTAGGGTTACCTATAGATAAGATTGAAAAAGTTAGGATCGAGGCTCGGAAAAAAGTGGAACAGCAGCATAATGAGGAACAGATGGTTCGAGGGATGGAGGGATTGTATTATGAGGTTTTAAGGGAGCAATAAACCCTCTGTCCGCTAGCAGACATCTCCCCTTTAAAAAGGGAGGAGCCTTTTTGTTCTTGCTAAAATCTAGATTTTTACTCCGAATTATTTTATTAGTACAAAACAAAAGCTCCCCTCTTTTTTTTCAAAGAGGGGTGTCCGCCTTAGGCGGACGGGGAGTTTTTTGATTCCTCCCAATTGCCTTCAAGACTTAAAATTTTCTTTAATCCCAGCCAGAACCGACGGTAACAAATCAAATACCATTTTGTTTTCAAACCGGATTACCGTGAATCCTAATTCATTTAACCGCTGTGTTCTCGCTTGGTCATATTCCTGTGCTTCTGGATTAAAATGTACTTGGCCGTCAAGTTCAATTATTAATTTTTCGGAGGCGCAATAAAAATCTACAATAAAATTCTCAACACTGTGCTGTCTGGTAAATCGCTTGCCTTCAAACTGTCGCGATTTGAGTTTAGACCATAGAAACGCTTCCGCGGGTGTTAAGTTTTGGCGAAGTTCCTTTCTGAAGGTTTTGAGATATTTTAGGGTGTGGATTTGCTTTTTCATTATGGTTAGTTATGAAAATGGTTATTTAAATATAAAGAAATCTGGGATAAGTGGCAATAAACCCTCTGTCCCGCCTAGCGAACATCTCCCTTTAGAAAAGGGAGAAGCTTTTCGATTTAGTTAAAGTCCTAATTTTTAACTGAATTATTTTATTAGTACAAAACAATAGCTCCCCTCTTTGTCAGAAGAGGGGTGGCAGCTTTGCTGCCGGGGAGTTTCTTGATCCTATTTCCCAATAAAAAAATTAACTACTTTTACAATTCACACAAAAACCCACAATGCCCACAATCAAAACCTCAATAATCCCAACCCACCAACAATTCGCAAAGGTTGATGCACCCACATGAGGTTGGACAAGGAAGCCATTTGTATTTTTGCCGCCACGGGGTTTTTTTTGGATAGCGGATACTTATTGGAAAGACAAAAAAGTACTTCCCCCTGCTTCAGAAAATATCCTTGATGATAACGGGTTTTTAATTGAAAGCAAACCTTGGTTCCAATGGCATTACAGTCCGAGGAATATTAGTTTTGAAACGGCATTGGAAGAGTTTACTACACTTTTTGAGCAAATTATCTCGGAACAACATAAAGATTCAAAAGTAATCCTACCCCTTTCAGGAGGGTTGGACAGTCGTACACAAGCTGTTGCTCTGGCAAAACTTAAAAAGTCCGTAACATCCTATAGTTATTCATTTAAAGGTGGTTTTTCAGAAAGTGGGATTGGGAAGAAAATTGCAAAAGTATGCGGATTTGACTTCAAGGAGTTTACTATTGAATCAGGATACCTTTGGCCAAAACTGGAAGAATTGGCTTCCATAAACCATTGTTATTCCGATTTTACCCACCCGCGCCAAATGGCTGTTATTGGAAGAATTAAAAAATATGGAAGGTACTTTTTCCCTTGGTCACTGGGGCGATGTGCTTTTTGACCGAGGAGCTCCAGAAGGAACAACGGAAGAAGATTTGTTAGAAATTAGTATAAAGAAAATTGTCAAAAAAGGCGGAATGGAGCTCGCCATAGCGCTTTGGCAAGAGTGGGAACTGGCGGGTGATTTTGAAAGTTATTTGCGCGATAGAATTGCCAACCTTGCTCAATAGAATTGATATAGAAAATCCGAGCGCTAAACTTCGCGCTTTTAAAAGCCTGTATTGGGCGCCGCGTTGGACCTCGGTAAACCTTTCAGTTTTTGAGGCTGCACACCCTATAAGCTTGCCCTATTATGACGATAGGATGTGTGAGTTTATCTGTACGGTCCCAGAGGAATATTTGGCGGATAGAAAACTTCAAATTGCCTATATAAAACAGCAAAACCCAGCCTTGGCCAAAATAACTTGGCAAGATCATAAACCATTTAATCTATATACTTTTGAAAAGAATATTTCGCCAAATAATTTACCATATCGGATAGGAAATAAATTAAAAAGGGAGCTGAAAAGTAAAATGGGCAAACCCTACATTCAGCGCAACTGGGAGCTTCAGTTTTTAGGGATGGAAAACGATGAAAAGCTACAGCAATGGCTTTTTTCAGAAAATCTACATCCGTTTATTTCAAAACCCTTGCTCGCTAAGTTTTATAATAATTTTAAAACAGGGGATGCAGTAAATTATTCGCATCCTTTAAGTATGTTGCTTACCTTGGCAGTATGGAAAAAGAAATATAATGTTTGAACCAACATTAAATAGATAATGAAAGTTTCTGTAATACTTCCTGTATTTAATGGTGAGAAAACGCTGGAGGCTACTTTAAAAAGTCTCGCGGCGCAGACCTTTCAGGATTTTGAGTTGGTTGCCTGTATTGATGGTACTAATGATGGTTCAGAAGATATATTGAATTCATACCAAGATGCTTATCCAAAATTAACGATTTTAAAGAACGAAATTAATCTTGGATTAGGCCCCACTATGAATAGGTTGGTGTCAAATGCTAAAGGTGAATATATAGCAATAGCGGAACAGGATGACTATTATTACCCCAACCGTTTGCAATTGCAGGTTGATTTACTTGATGCCAAAAGTGATATTGGTTTGGTTTCTGGTATTTCTGAATTTTGGGATGGTGAGAAGGTAACTTCCAATTTTCCGGGTCTTTTGGTACATGGGGGACAGTATCCTGAAGGGAAGGAATTATTTTTATTGAATTACCGAAATCAAATTAAAGTAGTAAACAGTTGTATCATGTTCAGAAAATCGGTGCATATAGACAACGGCCTGTATTTTACCAAACATTATCCCAGTATTAGCGTAGATTGGACCTATATACTGCGGTTTTCTTTGGTGTCAAAAATCTATGGTTTGAACGAGGTCTTGGTGCGACTGGATAGGAGGAATGAACGCGAATCTGTAACTAGCAATAAGAAAAAACAATTTACGGCTTCAAGGGAGTTACTTCACAGCTTCGCTTATGAGTATCCTGAAATTGTTTCAACGAAAGATTATCAATACGCTATAAGAACACAAACGACGATGGAAGTTAATCACAAATTAGGTTTTGAGTTTTTGGTTGCCTCTTTAAAAAATATTATTATTCATCCATTTGATAGTAGGTTTCGTCAAAATCTATTGAATCGTTTAAAAAAGAAATTTTAAAAAATGAGAGCCAATTTATTTATAGCTGGAGCTTGCAAAAGTGGCACTTCATTTCTTCATGAGTTTTTGGGAAAGCAAAATGATATATGTGCTTCCGATCCTAAAGAACCCTATTTTTTTGAACTACCTAAAGATGAACGGGACGAAAAAGGTTATTATGAAAAATATTTTAAAAGCTATAGTTCCGAAAAATACTTGGTAGATGGAAGACACAGAAATATGTTTTTTTCTTGGATACCCCAAGCGATCTTTGATTTTAATAATGATGCCAAAATAATTTTTATTCTCAGGGACCCAGTAGAAAGAGCATATTCCCATTGGTGGATGTGGTATGCTAGAAATATTATTAAAACGAAATTCCATAAAACCTTATTAAGAGAGATAAAGAGAATTTCAGAAAAGGGCTTACAAATGGACTTTACGCCTGAGGAGTATGTTGCACATATTAAAAATGATTCTCCAATGGGAAGAATCGCTTATGCAGATGCTACTACTATAGTAGAAACGGGATATTATTTCTACCCAAATTAGTAAATTTAAAAAGCTTGTTTAAAGAGGAACAGCTATTGATTATTGATTATAAAGAGATTTCCAATCCTGAATTACTTTCAAAAAAATTAGAACGATTTTTGGAAATTGAGTTTCTTTCCAATAAACAAAAGGAACTTATAAATAAGGCCCCAGAGTTTTCCAAACCAGGTTATTCTATAGGAAAGTATTTGCCAAAAAAAATGAAAGCTTACATAAAAAGTAAGTTTTTCAAAAAACAAGAAATAGAAGAAAAATCAAAAGTATTACTTAAAGCACATTACAGAGAGGAGAATCGTAAATTATATGAGGAAATGGATGTGGAATTTGTTAAGCAATGGATTTAATTATTGAGAATGGCCAAAACTGAAAAAATAAAAATCCTTTATACCATCCCAAATTTTGATACCGCCGGTAGTGGCAAAGTGGTATATGATCTTGTTAAAGGCCTGGATAGGAATAAATTTGAAGTAGAGGTAGCCTGCTCTAGTAATCGCGGTGCTTTTTTTAGTGAGATGGAAGGTTTGGGCATACCAATTCATATTGTGGAAACAACAACCAAGTATCGTCCTTATAACAGCTTATTTTTTCGAATTAAAACCATCAAAAACTTTTTAAGAAGTAATAATTATGACATCGTCCATTCCTGGCATTGGAGTAGTGATTGGACAGAGGTGATTGCGGCCCGATGGGCTGGCGCAAAATGGATCTATACCAAAAAGGCGATGAGTTGGGGAAACAAACATTGGAAAATTCGCAGTTATCTTGCAAATTTTATTATTACAATTAATGATGAAATGCGAAGCTATTTTCCATCTAAAAAGAACCAAAAACTTATTCCTTTGGGGATAGATACCAACTACTACAACCCTAAGATTTTTCCACAAAAGCCTGATCAAAATAAAGTTTTTAATATAATTACAGTAGCTAATTTAGTGCCTGTAAAGGGAGTGGAAGTCTTGATAAAAGCCATTAAAAAGCTTAATGACGCAGCAATAAAACTGACGGTATTGGGCGATAATTCAAATGAATATGGTCGTTTTTTGGCATCTTTATGCAGGGATTTAAATATGGAACAACAAGTGGAGTTTCTAGGAAAAAAATCTGATGTGCGACCGTATATAGCAACTTCAGACCTATACGTAATTCCAACCTTAAACGAAGGGCGAAAAAGGGGCATGCCCATGGCTTTGGTAGAGGCTATGTGTATGGGAGTTCCGGTTTTGGGTTCTAATATTTCAGGGATTAATTTTGTGTTGAAAGATTTTAAAAATCTTTTGCTTGAGGCTGGAAATGAAATACTACTGTCCCAAAAAATTCTAGAATTAAAAATACTTTCAGAACCAGAAAGAATTAAATTGGGAAATGAACTTCGAATGTATGTTTTGGAAAATTTTAATTATCAGAAATTTATTGAAGCACATCAGAAGTTATATAATGAATTAATAAAATGAAATAACAATGCGTATCGGCCTCGTCCTTTCTCAGACTCCTGGTTATTCCGAAACCTTTTTTACTTCTAAAATAAAAGGGTTACAGCATAATGGTGTGGACGTTCTTTTGTATTGCCAAGCAAAAAAAGATGATTTTAGACTTTGCCCAGTAATTGAAAGTCCCAAGGTAAGTCGCAACCCACTTATACAATCTTGGTATTTTTTAAAGGAATTCTTGCTATTGCTTCCACACCTTCCTGTACGTATTACGTTATATAAAACTGGAACGCAAAGAAGGTACTAGGGTTTCTTCAACTTTTTAAAAAAATATATCTCAATGCCCATTTATTAAAAGCCAAACTGGACTGGCTACATTTTGGCTTTGCAACGATGGCTTTGGGCAGTGAGACTGTTGCCAAGGCAATAGGCGCAAAAATGGCAGTGAGTTTTCGGGGTTTTGATATAAATGTGTATCCCATAAAACACCCCGGTTGCTATAAAGGTCTGTGGAAACATGTAGATAAAGTACATAGTATTTCCCACTATCTCTTAAGTCAAGGCAATATCAATGGGCCTTTCAGTAGAAACATCCCTTTGCTATAATTACCCCTGCTGTACAATTGGATAGTTTGCCATTGTCTAAAGCCCAACCATCTTCAGGAAACATTAAAATTGTAACCATAGCCCGACTCACTTGGATAAAAGGATTGGACATAGCCATTGCTGCGATGGCAATATTAAAAGAGAACGGCTTTACTTTTAAGTATTATATTATTGGAGACGGGGACAAAAATTATACTGAACGGTATAAATTTATGGCCTATGAACTTGGACTAAATGAGGAAGTGGTTTTTTGCGGAAAACTGTCCCATCATGAAACTTTAGAACATGTATCCACTGCTGATTATATATGTGCAACCAAGTCTTAACGAAGGCTTTTGTAATGCTGTCTTGGAAGCTCAGGCAATGGGGAAACTTACCATTGCATCAAATGTGGGAGGCTTGCCTGAAAACATTGTGGATGGCAAAACGGGATGGCTGTTTGAAAATCTCTCATCAGAATCATTGGCGCAACAAATAGAAATGTCTTAGCTTTCAGTGAAGCTGATAAAAAAACAATCTCCCAAAACGCCCAAAAAAGAGTAATAGAAGAATTCAATATTGAAAAGCAGCAAGCCGAATTCGTAAGTTTTTACAAAATGAAAAGTCCCAATTCTGACGATTTTAGGAGACAAGAGGTGAGTCAATGACAAATTAAACCCACAGATGAATTTTCATAAAAAAATAATTCAAAGGCTTAACCAATTTAAAGGACATCCTTTAACCCAAGATAGACCTTATCGTGCTTTGTGGAGATATATATCTTTTAATTTAAAGAATAGGCTTTTCGAGGAGCAAACTGTCGATTGGGTAGGAGACCTTAAGTTCTATGCACGCAAAGGTGATGCAGGCTTGGTAGGAAACATCTATTATGGTGTTTATGAATTTGAAGAGTCTATATTCTTGCTTCATTTTCTACAAGAAGGAGATGTTTTCTTGGATGTTGGTGCTAATTTGGGCCATTATTCATTACTGTTATCTGGCATAAAGAAATGTAAAAGTATAGCTGTGGAGCCTGTTCCTGCAACATACAATCAATTGGTTAGAAATATTGAATTAAACAAATTGGAAAGCCGTATAGAACTACATAATATGGGGGTTGCTGAAAAAGCGGGGAGGCTTAATTTTTCAACAGACCGCAATACAATGGATAGAATTGTTGCCGATACTTATAAAAATTCGGTTCAAGTTTCCGTTTCCACAATAGACACCATCGTCAATCATAATTCTCCCCTTGCCCTTAAAATAGATGTGGAAGGATATGAATATTTTGCACTGCAAGGGGCAAAACAGTTACTTGAGTCCCCAGATTTGAAAGTAGTGGTTATTAGAGCTAAATGGCTCAGGAAAAAAATATGGAATAGAAGATGAAAAAGTGTTTCAAATACTTTTAAATAAAGGCTTTAAACCTGTGGAATATGACTTTAAGCAACGTAGATTAATCGAATTGAAAAATTTTAACACCCATAAATTTAATACAGTTTTTGTTAGGGACTTCGAATTCGTTGCAAAACGTGTATTAAAAAGTGAAAAGATTAAAATTAAGAATAAGAAATTTTAATTTTAACCGAATAAATAGTACAGTGATTAACCACAGAGGTTGCCAAGGAGATACAAAGGCACAGTTTCCCCTTAGCGTACTTTGTGCTTTCTTAGTGTTCTTTGTGGTTTAAAAAAATGAAGCATTCTAATATAGCAGAACAAAAATTGAAACTCTACTACCCAAAATCCCACTACAGTAAAACCCATCGCGGGCTGCTCTTTCCATTATTGAAACCTTTATCAAGGCAGAAGGTTTTACAGATGACACAACGCATGGCATCCTATGGAGTTTCTGAAAAGGATTTCGAATTTACTGAGGTTTTAGAAGTAGCGGATGTGGTCATACTTACTATGGCTTGGAACTATTATGTAAAAACAAAACAAGAAAGCCTTGCAATTGCTTTTGTAAAAGAATGTGCAGCCCTAAACAATAAAGTAATTGCCTTTAATGCAGGCGATTTTGGGGTACGGATTCCTTATTTTAAAAATCTGATTGTCCTTCGACCCAGTGGCTATAAATCAAAATTTACGGAGAATGAATACGCACTTCCAGCTTTTATTGCTGATCCTTTAAAGAAATACTTTGCTAGCGATACGATTTTCGAAAGACCCTATCAAAGCAGAGCGGTTATTGGATTTTGTGGACAAGCAAATGATTCTCGTTTAAATGCTGCTAAAGAAGTTTTAAACACCTTTTTGCGAAATTTAAAAAATACCATTGGAATTTCTAAAAACGAATCCCAACAACTTCTTTCAACTTCCTTTTTAAGGGCATCGGTATTGAAGACATTGCAAAAATCAGAAGATGTTGCAACCAATTTTATAGTACGAAAAAAATATCGGGCTGGAGTAACACAAAATAAGGATTCTCATAAAACCACATTTGAATTTTATGAAAATTTAAAAGACTCTGATTATGTGGTTTGCGTGCGTGGTGCGGGTAATTTCTCGGTTCGTTTTTATGAAGCCATGGCCATGGGTAGAATCCCCATTTTTATAAATACTGATTGTGCGCTTCCTCTAGATAATCAAATAGATTGGAAAAAGCAGGTGGTTTGGGTGGAATATAAAGAACGAGATCAAGTAGGGCAAAAAGTAAAGCAATTTCATGACTCCCTATCTAAGGATGATTTTATAGATTTACAAATTGCAAACAGAATTTTGTGGAAAGAGAAGTTAACTTTGGGAGGTTTTTTTAAAATGCTTTTAGATGAAACATCAATGGTTAATATTTAAACTGACAGATGAAATATAAAAAATGGCTCTCGGGCATATATTATTCCTTAAAAAGAGAAGACAATAAACTTAAGGCTTCAACACTCTGTGGGGTTCCATTAAGAACATATTCTGAAACCATTCGTTCTACCGCTGATCAGGATGATACTTGGTTTTTCTATCTAGCAAAGCATCACAAAGTCATTTTTGATATTGGAGCAAATGTTGGTTATACCGCTCTCCTTGCTATGATACAAGACCCAGATAGACA
Source organism: uncultured Flavobacteriaceae bacterium (assembly GCA_963805885.1). Taxonomy (GTDB): domain Bacteria; phylum Bacteroidota; class Bacteroidia; order Flavobacteriales; family Flavobacteriaceae; genus Aequorivita. The sequence goes on along the minus strand of CAWDWC010000011.1, from coordinate 198,299 downwards.
ATATGTTTTGGTAGATCCCAATCCCTTGGCATTACAAAAAGCGCAAGGAAACCTTTTAAATAATAATTTGGGATTTAAGGCTCTGTATTATTCAGCCTTTGTGAGTGATAAATCTAATGAAGTGGTTAAATTTTACACACTAGGTTCTGGTGCGGCAGGTAGCATGCATTCCAGCCATGCCGAGTCCGCTGCGTCTGTTAATTCCTTTAAAAATGTTTCAACAGTAACCTTGGATTATTTGTATTCATATTATGATGTAGTGCCAGACCTTATAAAAATTGATGTGGAAGGAGCAGAGACCTTAGTGATGGAGGGAGCAAAAAGGTTGGCTAAAGAGACTAAATGTACGTTTTTTATCGAAATGCATAATGTGAAGGACTTAAGTATGCAAAAAGCCACCGAGGTGATGATTGCATGGAGTAAAAAGATGGGCTATAAAGTTTGGTATTTAAAAAATGGTGAGGAGCTGATTTCAGGAGAAATAGTAAAAAACAGAGGGAAGTGTCATTTACTGCTACTGCCCAGTGAAAAGCCGTATCCTAAATATTTAATTGGAATAAAACAGAACATGCCACTTCCAACCAAAATTTGATTTTAAATAATAAAGGCACTTATTTTAAGAAAAAAGCATGGATTTCCAAAAACTATTAAAAAACCCAAGACCTTATGCCATTGCTGTTTTGGAAAAAACGAAGCGTAAATTTCGGGTGCATCTCAATAAAGGTAAAAATGTTCATTGCGAAATATGTTTATGGAACGGCAGCCAATTTTTTAATGGAAAATGTCCTAAATGTAACAGTCTTCCTAGGACAAGGTTGATTCCTTTTTCCCTTAGACATTTTGGGTTGATAAATGATAATCAAAAAATACTTCACATAGCACCTAATCTCAATGAATATAATTACGTAAAAAATACGTTCCAAAAAATAAAGCAATACGACAGGCTTAATATTCGTGAAGTTCCACATATTAATGTAGTGCAGGATATTACCAAAACAGATATAGCTAATGACACATATGATTTGGTGATTGTTTGGCACGTGTTAGAGCATATAGTGGAAGACCGAAAAGCAGCTTCTGAGATATATAGAATTCTAAAGCCACAAGGGAATTTATTAATGAGTGTGCCTATTTATCCCGTAGGGAATTTAACCACCTTTGAAGACCCAACAATAAAATATGAAGATTACGAAGAAGTACACGGCCATGACGATCATTGCAGAAGTTGCGGAATGGACTATTATCAAAGATTTGAAGCATGTTGGTTTTTCCACACAGGTTTTAAAGGAATATACTGCAGAAGAAATAAAAAAATACGGGCTGAGCAAAAATCACGTCGTTTGGTGTTTCACTAAATAAAAACTATGCTCTTTCACTTTCTAAAATACCTACAGCCCACCCATTATTTTCAATTATATAGAAATAGATGGCAGCTCCATTTTTCCAATAATTGAAAAGCTACCCACAGAAATTGTAGAACAACTACAACCAGAAACTAAGTTTTTAAGTGAAAAGGCAAGAGCATATGATCTTTCTTGGCAGGCAATTCAAAAAGGATATATAGGCAATGCTGAAACCTATACTTCTTTTGAAAAATTACCTATAGTTGACGAATACCGATTTCTGCGGAAATACTTCCATCCGGTTTGGGTTTTTTATGTTTTGATACTGCGTATATTTTCATTTAAAAACCCTTTTCGGGAAATTATCTGCTTGGAAAAAAAGTAGCGATGTAGTAAGAAGCGACTATCTAAAACAGCCAATTCACTATGCATGATTGGGCTACTTTTAAATCGGCACTTGTTTCAGAAAACCCATTGGTAAGTATTGTCATCCCAACACTTAACCGCTATGAATATTTAAAGGATGTACTGGAAGATTTGGAAAAGCAGGAATACCAAAATTTTGAAGTAATTATAGTAGATCAATCCAACCCTTTTCAAAAAGATTTTTACAATGTTTTCAATCTGGATATTCAACTTGTTCAACAAACCGAGCGTGCGCTTTGGCTTGCTCGAAACCATGCCATTGAAATTTCAAAAGGGGAATATATCCTTCTTTTTGATGATGATAGTCGTGTTGAAGCCAGACTGGATAACAAACCATTTAAAATGTCTTGATTTTTTTAAAGCCGATATTTCTTCCGGGGTTTCTGTTTCAACTGTTGGTGCTGAGGTGCCACAAGAACTATTCTTTTTTTAGAATTTCAGATCAAATTGATACTGGTAATGTACTGCTGAAAAAACAAATTTTTAAGAAAATTGGTCTTTTCGACAGGCAATTTGAAAAACAACGTATGGGCGATGGGGAATATGGACTTCGGGCTTATTTGAATGGTTACAAAAATATTTCAAATCCCTATCGCAGGTAGAATACATCTCAAAGTAGGCTCTGGAGGACTTCGGGAAATGGGCAGTTGGGATGCCTTCCGTCCAAAAAAATTATTTGCACCAAGACCTATACCCAGTGTACTTTACCTTTTTCGAAAATACTATGGGAGAAAAAGGAGCCTGCTTGCCATTTTAAAAACAGTTCCCCAATCCATAATCCCATATCGCTACAAGAAAAACAAAAAAATGTTGGTCTTGGGTCTTTTAATCTCGCTATTTTTGTTTCCGTTCGTAGTGTTGCAGGTTTTTATTTCGTGGCGATTGGCGTCGAATAAATTACAGTAAGGAGCCTGATAAAGAATCTGGATACCTAATGGTTGGAAAACACAAATATTAAAATTAAACCCTTAATACCCTTTAACCTCAACGTCATCCTTGACTAAACAAACAACCGATAACTGACAACCCAAACCCACAACCCACAACTGAAAACCGACAATGACCAAAACCCTAATACTTACCTCCGAATTCCCTCCCCAGCCTGGTGGTATCGGCAATCATGCCTATAACTTGGCGAAAGGATTGCAGGGCAATGGTTTTGAGGTGCAGTTGGTCTGTGATACCCGTTCAGAAAATGGCGAGGAGGAAAAGGAATTTGATAAAAACCTAACTTTTGAAGTGGTTCGGATTCCAAGGAAAAAAATCATTTTTTTAAGTTATTTAAATCGTATCAGCACTGCATTTTCATTAACTCGAAAAATTGAAATCGTAATTTGTTCTGGTAAGTTTTCCCTTTGGTTGGGGGCTTTCCTTACTTTATTCTTTAAAAAGAGAGTTTGTTGCAATCATTCACGGAAGTGAAATACGGCTTCCAAATAAGCTACAACGAAAATTCACGGATTGGTCTCTAAAACGTTTTGATAAAATCGTTGCAGTAAGTAATTATACCAAATCATTGGTCTCGCATCTTTCCTTAAAAAATATAACGGTTGTCCCCAATGGTTTTGAAATGGAGATATCTTCTGTTCTCAAGATTAAAAACACAACAGCCCCGGTTTTAATAACAGTGGGCAATGTTACTCAGCGCAAAGGGCCAACACAATGTTATTAAAGCATTACCGTTGCTTTTAAAGCACTATCCTGATCTAAAATATCATATTGTTGGTATCCCTACAGAAAAAGAACGTTTGGAAAAATTAGCATTAAATTTAGGGGTAGAAGAAGCGATTGTCTTTTTCGGAAAAGTTTCGGAAGAAGAAAAAATAGAACTGCTTCAGCAAGCCGATGTTTTTGTGATGCTAAGCGAAACCACCCAAACTGGAGATTCCGAAGGATTTGGAATTGCGATTTTAGAGGCAAACGCCTTGGGTATTCCAGCAATTGGCGCTTTAGGATGCGGAATAGAAGATGCAATAAAAGATGGAGTTTCGGGCAAATTGATTAACAATAAAGACCCAAAACAATTCGCTATGGCCTTGGAAGAAATTTTGAATAACTACGAAACCTATTCCCAAAACGCAAAAATTTGGTCACAGGACTTCACTTGGGAGAAAGTAATAAAGTCTTATTTGAATGATTGAAGTAATAAAGAATAAAGAAACAGGAAAGTGGAAACAGGAAACTTGACGCAAGACACAGGATACAAAAAACATACTCAAGAAAACCACAAAGAACACTAAGAAGGCACAAATTGCACAAAAGATACTTTGTGGTCTTTGTGTAAATCTCCGTGTCCTTTGTGGTTAAGTTAAAGTTGTAATTTTATAGACACATAACAAAGAAGATTTCTTAAGGGAATACAAATACAATATGAAAAATAACAAACTTTGAATTTGAATCAATTCCCCCTTTGAAGGGGGCTAGGGGGATGTTCGTTATGGTAGTCGAGAGCACTTAAATTATAACTGAATCAAAACCATAACCCACAACTGACAACTGAAAACCGACAACCGAAATGAAACTCGCCATAATCTCCCATACCGAACACTACAAACAACCCGATGGCACCATCGTAGGTTGGGGGCCAACGGTTAGTGAAATCAACCATTTGGCACGGATTTTGAGGAAATATACCATGTTGCTTTTTTACATTCTGGCACACCACCACCTAGTTCTTTGCCCTATACTTCGAACAATATAAAATTTGTACCCCTAAAACCCGTTGGTGGAAAAGGGATAGGTGCAAAGTTGAAATTATTATTGAATATTCCCAAAATAGTAACTACGGTTCAAAAAACATTAAAACAAGTAGATGTCTTCCAATTGCGCACCCCAACGGGTATCGGCGTGTTTTTGATTCCCTATCTCACATTGTTCAGCAATAAAAAAGGCTGGTACAAATACGCAGGGAACTGGAACCAAGAAAATCCACCTTTGGGTTATGCCCTGCAGCGCTGGATGTTGAAACACCAAAGACGAAAAGTGACCATTAATGGTAGGTGGCCAAAACAACCCGAACATTGCTTGACTTTTGAAAACCCTTGCCTTACGCAAGAAGAACGGGAAGAAGGCTTGGGGATAACGCAACAGAAAACCTTTGAACCGCCTTATACGTTTTGTTTTGTGGGACAGATTGGAAGATGCCAAAGGTGTACAGCGAATTATTGATGCTTTTGGAAATTTAAATTCTTTGGAAAAGATAAAAACTATTCATTTTATTGGGAATGGGGAAAAGATGGAGTTTTATCAAAAGCAATGTGATAATTTAAAACTACCAGCCGTGTTTCATGGCTTTTTGGAAAGACAAGAGGTTTTTGAAATTTATAAAAAATCTCAATTTTTGATGTTGCCAAGCACAGCCTCTGAAGGATTTCCAAAAGTTATTGCTGAAGCAATGAATTTTGGCTGTATGCCGATTGTTTCGGCTGTTTCAAGTATTGGACAATATATTAACCGAAATAACGGATTTATAGTAAATCCATTGTACAGCAGAGGAATTAAGGCAACTTTTGAATCAATTGATTTTATGGATTCAGTAAGTTTAAAAACAAAAGCCAAGGAATGCACATAAAGTGGCAAAAGATTTTACCTTTGAAAATTATCAGCATAAAATTAAAGCAGAGATTTTAAATTAAATAAATTCTATAATAAGATCAAATCTCAATTACTTCAAAATATCAAACCATTGCACGCCATCCTTTTTCATATTGGGATTGGTGTTATGGCTTCATTGAATCGTTCTGCAATGTTGCTTTATATGGTGATAGTTTTTGTTTATTTCATGTTGGCAAATCATATAAATAAAAATAAGGAACTATATGTTTTATTAGCCTGCTGCTTATTTTACAGGTGCAGAGGTTTTTTTTAGAATGACCAAAGCTTTTATTTTTTATGAAACAGGAAAATATGCAGTAATGTGGTTTTCATTATTGGGAATATTTTATTTGGGATTCAAAAAAAATGCATTTCCATATGTACTATATCTTTTATTTCTTTTACCCGGCGTTCTAGTATCTTATGATGCAATTGCTTATGATGCAAATTTTAGAACAGCCGTACTTTTTAACTTAAGTGGACCATTATGTTTAAGCTTAGCATCAGTATTTATTTTTGGTCGGACAATTACATTGAATGACTTTTTAAAGGTATTGGACTATATTGTTTATCCCTTGATAAGTATGACGGTATACATATGTACTTTATATACTCCTGATATTCGTGAAGTTATAACTAGTACTGCTTCAAATTCAGCTGTTTCGGGTGGTTATGGCCCTAACCAAGTGGCCACTGTTTTAGGGCTTGGAGTATTTATATTATTGTCACGATTACTAATTCCATATAAAAATATTTTTGTGCAATGGACAATGATGTTTTTTTTGGTATTGATGGCGTATCGTGCATTATTGACATTTTCAAGAGGAGGTGTTTTAGTGGCAGTTAGTAATATCTATTGTTTTTATTTTTATTATTTACTTTTGCTACTGGTTTAAAGAACTAAAGCTAAAATTATCTTGAAAATGATTGGCTTGTTTGGCGTTAACTTTGGCCATTTGGACTTTTACCATTTTTCAAACAGGAGGATTAATTGGAAATCGTTATGCCAATGAGGATGCATTGGGAAGGGAAAAAGATGATGTTACCACGGGAAGGGTTGATTTATTGGAGACCGAGATTGATGCCTTTAAAGAAAGTCCTATTATTTGGTAGTAGGAGTAGGGCAAGGTAAAAACTTATTTTGAAAGTGAATTGGGAATTGAACTTCCTACTCATAACGAAATTTCCCGAATGCTTTCTGAACACGGTCTGTTTGGTATATTTGCTTTATTAGTTCTTCTATTCGCCCCATTGATTACAAAAATGAACGGGAGAAAAAATATCTATTTCTTATCCCTTTCTTCTTTTTTGGGGCCTTACCATTGCACACTCCTCCATGCGGATTGCCGCCCCAGCTTTTATATATGCCTTATGTTTGTTGAATCTAGATTATGCACCCAAGAAAAAACCTGCTCTACATAGGAAATAAATTGGCCATTCACGGAAAACCTCCCGCGGCTATAGACTCCTTGTCAGTTAAACTGCAAGCAGAAGGATATACAGTTATATCGGCATCGTCAAAAAAAAATAAACTATTTCGGATGCTGGATATGGTCTTTACTACCATTAAAAATAGAAATCGTGTTAATCTGGTTTTAATTGACACCTACAGTACCCAAAATTATTACTATGCTGTGATTGTTGCGATGTTATGCAGGCTTTTCAAACTACCTTACATTCCAATATTGCATGGTGGTAATCTGCCCAGTCGATTGAAAAAAAGTAAAGGTTTGAGCAATAAACTTTTTGGAAAGGCACTCACAAATGTGGCGCCTTCAAAGTATATGATGCAACAATTTAATGCTGCAGGTTTTCACAACCTAACTTATATTCCAAATACAATAGAAATAAAAAACTACCCATTTCAACTTAGGGAATCAATAACGCCAAAATTATTGTGGGTACGTTCCTTTTCAGAAATATACAATCCATTGCTTGCTATGGAAATTGTTGAAGTGCTTAAGAAAAAAGGAATGGATGTTTCCCTTTGTATGGTTGGCCCAGACAAAGATGGCTCTTTGCAGAACTGTAAAAAAATAGCGACGGATTTAAACCTGCCAGTTACTTTCACTGGGATGTTGCGAAAGGAAGAATGGATAGCCCTTTCAAAAGATTTTGATATTTTTATAAATACTACCAATTTTGATAATATGCCGATAAGTGTTATGGAGGCTATGGCCTTAGGGTTGCCTGTTATTTCAACAAATGTAGGTGGATTGCCTTTTCTGATAGAAAATGATATCGACGGAGTTTTAGTGCCTCCAAACAATCAAGAAGCCTTTGTGAAAGCTATTGAAAACCTATGTGAAAATCCATTGAAGGCCCAAGAATTGACAATAAAGGCCCGAACAAAAATGGAAAAATTTGATTGGGAAATTGTAAAACATAACTGGATTAAACTTCTAGACACTTGAAATTTGAGTAAATTTGAAAAGAGCAGTTGTCAGTTGTCGGTTGTCAGTTTTGATTTTAAACAGCCCACAACCGACAACATACAACCGAGTCATTATGAAAAGTTACACGGATTTGGATATATATAAGTTTGCCTTTGAATATTCACTCGAAGTTCATCACGCATCATTGAAAATGCCAAAGTTTGAACTATATGAGCAAGGGAGTCAAGTTAGAAGGTCTTCAAAGAGTGTTAAGGATAATATTATCGAAGGTTATGGTAGAAGAAAATACAAACAAGATTTCATTAAGTTTTTGACTTATTCACATGCGTCTTTACTTGAATGTAAAGGACAGTTAGAAACAATCCAAGCACTATACAATATTCCAGAAGTGCCCGAATTAATTCAAAAATATGATGATTTAGGTGCTAAAATATTTGCCTTTACTTTGTACGTAGAAAAAAATTGGAAAACTTAACAGACAACCGACAACAGACAACAGACAACAGACAACCGACAACCAACAACCAACAACTCAAAATGTCCAAAAACAACATCCATTTTGATATTTCAGAACGAAAGATTCTACTTCGTGTTCTGGATATTGTCTGCGTTTTATTGTTGCTATATGTAGTGAGTCTTGTTTTTAATTTTGATTATTTTAAGATTAATTCAGATCACTGGGTTTGGTCAATCGTTTTGGCTGCCTATCTGACTGTTTTCGCCACTATTTTTGAATTATACAACCTTCAAAAAGCAAGTAAGTTTGATGTGGTTGTGAAAAATGTAATCATTACTTCCTCGGTAACGGTATTGTTCTATCTGTTGACGCCTTTTTACACCCCGATGCTTCCGTCCAATCGCTTGCAGATAGTCTATTTCTTTTTGGCAATCAACATTGCTATGCTGGCTTGGCGGTATGCGTATATCATTCTTATTTCCGCGCCGCGTTTTTATAAAAGAGTGATTCTGATTGCCCACGCTCAAGATGTAGATGCAATTGTAGCCTCTCTTCAAAAGTCAGATCCGAATTACAGGGTTATAGGATTTTTTAATACCGCACCGTATGATGGAACAATAGTTAATAATCTTGAAATAGATTCCATTGCTATCGAGGATATCGCAATGTTGACTGATGAAGTGACTATTTCTGAAATAGTAGTGGGTACGCCACTTTCTGAGGGGATGACTGTTGAACTCAATAACAAGTTGATAAAGTTGCTTGAAAACGGAATTCCTATACGTGAATATACCCAAGTATATGAAGAGCTGACGCACCGTATTCCCGTGCAGCATGTGGAAAAGGATTTTTATCGTTATTTTCCGTTTAGCCGAAGCAACCAAAACAAACTTTACCTCTTTTTCAATAGAATATTGGATTTGCTTTTGTCAGTCATCGGGCTTCTTTTTGGACTTATCTTGCTGCCTTTTCTTATAACAGGGAATATGATTGGTAACAGAGGTCCTTTTTTCTATAGTCAGACACGGGTAGGGAAAAACGGGAAACATTTTAAGATTTACAAACTGAGGAGTATGGTTATAAACGCCGAGAAACATGGCGCCCAATTTGCGATGGCCAAAGACACGCGTGTTACAAAGTTTGGTCGTTTTTTAAGAAAGTCCCGTTTTGATGAAATCCCGCAATTCATCAACGTTATAAAAGGTGAAATGAGCGTAATCGGTCCCCGTCCAGAACGTCCTGAATTTGTGCGGGAATTAATAGAAAAAATACCTTTTTATGAAGTTAGACACCTTGTTAAACCAGGCGTAACAGGTTGGGCACAGGTAAACGCCAAATACGGTTCCAGTGAAGAGGATTCCCTAGAAAAACTGCAATACGATTTATACTATATAAAACATCGAAGCCTCTTTCTAGATATTACAATCATCATTAAAACACTGAGTACTATCGTATTTTTTAGGGGGCAATAACGAGCCATTCACGGATACTCCATAGCAAAGCCATACCAAAGCCATAGCAAAGTCATTAGAATGTAGGAAAATAGCCCTTTTTTCCTACAAATTAAAATACACCTTGTGGGAGTGTTTAATAATCGTTCAAAAAAAGAAGTAGCTTTTAACCAGTATCGACTCTAGCTGGCTCGTAATGACTATACCACACACAAATCACAAATCACAAATCACAAATCACAAATCACAAATTCCAAATTCCATCAATTCCAAATCCCCAACCAACAACAATCAAAAACCAACAATCGTCCTAAAAGTCAAATTAATCCTCGGCGAGTGCACTTTCTTGGTCGGTGGTAGTCGATGTAGCCAATGCGTTTGTGTAGTGCCTTTCATAATCAAAAGGCTGCCGTGTTCCAAGTTTAGGGAAACTGTTTCTTTGGTTTTTTTGTGCTTAAAGGAAAACTTGCGTTCTGCCCCAAAGCTTACCGAGGCAATGGCACCGTTCTTTTTAAGGTCCTTTTCGCCATCGCTGTGCCACGCCATGCCTTCTTCGCCGGAATGGTAGAGGTTGAGCAGGCAACTATTGAAGGTTTCACCGCTTTTTGCTTCAATCTGCTTTTTAAGTTCCAATAACTCTGGAGTCCACAAATTGGCTTTCTTGGTTATTTTTGAATAGGTGTATTCAAATTCACGGTCGCCGTACCAGGCTACTTTTCTTTTGGTGATAATTTTTTTGCCGAAGATTATTGCTTCGTCATTTTTCCATTCAATTGAGTTGTGAAGGATTTCATAATAGCGATTCGCTTTTTCTTCAGAAAACACTTTTCCAAAGTAATTCACTGTGCCTTCCTTCGGCAAAAGATTCCTTTCAGAATCCATTTCAATATTAAATAAATCCATTACAGTATTTTCGGGAATAGGGCAGCGGTTTTAGAATAATAATTGCGATATGCTTCCCCAAAATTCTCTAGCATCCAGTTTTCTTCCTTCTTTAGTTTATACCAAAATGAGAAAAACACAATGGCAAGGGCAAAAAAACCGCGATAATCGCCAACCATAAGTACATTGCCAATAAAAATGAGCAAAATCCCGGTATAGATGGGATGCCGAATTTGTGAATAGGGACCACGGGTAACTAGTTGGTGATCATTTTTGAGCTGTACGGAAAGGCTCCAGTTTCTACCCAGGGTGAGCCGCGCCCAAACGGCCAGTAGAACTCCTAAAATGCCGATTGCCAAGGCTATAAGGCCTACCAGGTTTGTATGCGCTACAAAGTTTTCTCGAAGCCAAGTATGCCCAAACCATTTGCCGGGGCCGAGAAGATAGAATGCAATTAGTATAGGAAGTACGTACAAAACAAAACGCTTAAGCAATGGTTCTTTTTTAGCGGAGGATTTTGCACCAATGGCTCCGGAGAACCATACGACCAATATAACTATCCAGCATATTTGTAGACCTAACCTTATTCTTTCATCCATTGTATTTTATATTTTGAAATTAGTAACATCCCCTTAATTTAAAACCCTATATTAAAATCTAGCCTAATTCGGTCACCGTTTCCTGTGGTTATTCCGTACGGCACCAATTGCTCCACAGTAAAGAACCTCACTTTTAAATTCATATTTTCGGCAAGGGCATATCCAGCCATTACTTCAAGCCCTTTATAATTTGTAAGCCTTCCATCCGCCGAACCTTGGGAAGAATAATCCCAGCGAGCCCAATCGTTTTGGGCCAGATAATCCACTGCGGCAAAGCGTTCCAGATACGTATAGGTTAACTGAACTTTCCAGTCGCCTTTTTTATTGAGTTTCCCGATGCCTGCATTGGCAACATACCCAGTTTTTTGGTCTTGTAAAACCGCAGGAATGGAATCATTACCTTTGTAATCCTGTACGTTTTGGTAATAGTCAAAACCAGCTGTTACTTTTGGGTTTTTAAGAATATCTATTTTGGCACCCAAATGGACTATTGAATAATCTATATTAAAAGTGTCGCCTCCGTCAGGAATGTTCGGCATATTTTTGAAGTAATAAAAAGCAGGAAAAAACTTTACCCTGTTTTGCCAATGGGAAGAAACGAGTTGAACACCCTCAAAATAGCTGTCTTTGTTCAAAGAACTATTGCTTGTAGCAAAAATGAAATGCCCAGTATTCACTTTTAAGGATTGCACAAATTCGTTTTCAAAACTGAACTTCCCCGAAAGGGAAACGCCTTCAGGGAAAACATTATCGCTCCAAAAAAGTTCGTTCTGTTTTTCAAAGGGAAAGGTATTTTTTCCTACCCAAGCACTCAGCCAATTGTAGTTAAAGCTTGCATAGATCTTCTCAAAAGCGATGGGTAAGCTGCTAAACTCGTCTCCCAAAGTGAGCTGTGGATCTTGCTGTTTGTCGGGCTGCCCAGTACGGATTCGCATTCCAAAGGATACCCAATCTTTTAAATCGTAGGTTGCGCCAAGTCGTGCGCGATACCGCAGTCGGGTTCTATCTTCACGGTAAGTGCCGTCTGATTTTCGAGAATTCCAGTCTGGTTCAACCCTAAATCTAAAATCGCCAGAAAACACTAGCTTTTTTTGGATACTGTCGCTTTGGGAAAAGGAATAAAAGGGTAATAATATCAAAAACAGGAGGTAGGTAGTTTTATTCAAAATTGCAAAAATTGGTTGGTTAGTGTTTTTTTTGAATGTCAATTAAAACAAAAAAGCACATTTTTGTGTCCGTTCGAGCGCAGTCGAAAATTAAAGAGTGTTGATTTTCCTAAAATCCCGATCTGACAGCTAAAGTGATTTTTATTTTTTGAAACGCTCATTATTGAAGCGATTAAATTAATGATTTTGTTTTATAATTAGTTATACATAGCCTTTATTTTCTTTTATAGGTTCTGATAGTAAATAGAATAAAAATGTATCTTAGTGGTTCATTTTGAAATAATTACTTGAGTAAAGAGTAACCAATTTCAAAAATTCACAAAAAAAATCTAAATTATGAGTATTGTATTACTTCTTCTTGGCGTCCTTGTTGTAATTGTCCTTTTGCTTGTGGTTGTCTTTAACCGTTTTGTAAAAAACAAAAATATGGTGAAAGATGCTTGGAGCAACATTGACGTTGCCCTTAAACGCCGTTACGATTTGATTCCCAACCTTGTGGAAACCGTAAAAGGTTATGCCGCTCACGAAAAAACAACTCTTGAAAACGTAATCAAGGCCCGCAATACTGCAATGGCCGTGCCTTCTGATGATATAAACGCTCAGATAAAAGCTGAAAACCAGTTGCAACAAACGCTGCGGAGTATTTTTGCTTTGGGAGAAGCATATCCAGATTTAAAAGCGAATGCCAGTTTTCTGGATCTGCAACAAAAACTTAATGAAATAGAAATAAACCTTGAAAGAAGCCGTAGATACTATAACGGCACGGTGCGTGAGAACAATACCTATGGCGAAAGTCTTCCAGGGGTATTATTTGCGGGAATGTTCAATTATCAGCATTTCGACTATTTTGAAGCAGATGAGGCCACTCGTGAAAACGTGAAAGTGAGTTTTTGAGTTCTGGGCTAATGTGTTTATGAATTTATAATCCAACATCTAATAATCCAACAATCCAACAATCCAGTCATCCAAACCTAATCTGGAATGAGTACCAGTAACATCATAAAAAATAAGGACTGCCATCTTTGGTTAAATAAAAAACTGTTCCTGCTTCTATTCGGAATCCTGTTTTTTCTAAAAGGATTTGCCCAAGATTTTGAGGTGAAACATAGCCAAGTTGATATCTACATCAACGAGGGCGGTTATTTTGATGTAGTTGAAAATTATGACCTAAACTTCACTGCCTATAAACACGGTATTTACAGAAATATTCAAGTTAATTATGACGTACTTACCGCAACGGGAAAACAGGAAAAACGCAGGATCAAGATCAGAAAAATTGATGTACCCAACCATAAATTTGATGCAGATCCAAATTTTGTGCAAAAAATAAGTGATAACCTTCAAATAAAAATTGGCGATAAGGATGTAACTGTTATTGGCCCGCAGCATTATCAAATAAAATACAGGGTTTACAATGCGTTTCTTTTTGAGGATTCGCAGATTCGGTTTTACTGGAATATTAAACCCAACGGATGGAACGCTACATTTCAGCAGATTGATTTTTCAATTCATTCCCCCGAAAATGTAGATGCCAACTTAGATGATCTATTTGTTTATTCTGGTGATGTCGGAGATACAATAGTCAGTAAAGATTTTGACGTAAATTATAATGACGGAGTTTTTATAGCAAAAAGCAATAGCAATTTCCGCTCCCTTCCCGGGCAAAGTGTAACTGCCTTACTTTACCTACCAGTAGGTTCCATAAAGGAACTAAAGCCTTGGTGGCCCTTTTGGAGCAATTATGGGTGGACACTTATACTGGTCACCATGCTCTTTGCTTTTTATTGGGTGTGGAACAAGTATGGCAAAGACGAGAGGGTAGTAGCTACCACCAGCTATTTTCCGCCAAATGGAATAGATCCTGCCATGGCAGGTTTTTTAATTGATGATAGCGCAGACACGCCAGATCTAATCTCCCTAATACCCTATTGGGGTGCACGCGGAATTATTAAAATGGAACAAATTCCCCAAGAAGGATGGTTTGCTAAAGATGACACAAAACTAACTCGGCTCCGGCCTTTACCAGAAGGCGCTCCGGATTATGAAGAGAAAATTTTCACAGGACTTTTTGGTAGTACAAGTAGTATTGTTGAAAAGGAAGTATTGATAAGCAGTCTAAAGGATTCTTTTTATACTACGATGGCAAGTGCCAAAAAGCTCTTGAAGGACAAGGCTCAAATGTATTATGACAAAGAAGCAAAAAAAATGCAAACTTTTACCATAGTCGGTGTTTTGCTGCTCGGTATTTTTTTATTTGTTACCTTCTTGCTCACTTGGGGACTTTGGGCCGCTTTGGCGGTAATTCCTATTTCAATCTTTCTGTTGTTTATGACCGTTTATATGGTGAAGAAAAATTCCCTTGGTAATAAGGTTTACTCTGACTTGAAAGGTTTTAAGAACTTCATAAAAATAGCAGAGGAAAACAAACTGAAAATGCTGTTGCAGGACAGCCCTTCCTATTTTGAAACTACGATGGGCTATGCGCTTGCTTTTGGTCTTTTTGATCAATGGGCGAAGAAATTTGAAGCGCTTAACTTGCAACCCCCAAGTTGGTATACCTCCTCTACAGGTGCGTTCACGATGCACAATTTTACACATTCATTTTCAGATTCCATTTCTTCAGCGCAATCCACTATGGTAAGTTCGCCTTCCAGTAGTGGCTCTGGTGGCGGTTCCTCAGGTGGTGGTTTTGGCGGCGGTGGCGGCGGAAGCTGGTGATGTATTTATTTAAAATTAATTAGTAAAGGTCAATTAAAAATCTAAATGTCAGTCTGAGCTTGTCGAAGACATTTTTTAGTGCACTTCGGCCCTTCGACAGGCTCAGGATGACAGTGGGGATGTAAAATTGATATAGAAAATATTGCACCCAATAGATTAAAATTAAAGTATAGGGCAAAGGTTTAATGGATTTGAAAATACTTTTGGAAAGATTTCTATATTCATATGGTGAATAGCTTTCTAATTTACTTTAGTCATCGCTATTTTTTTAGATACTTCTTAAGTTATTTTTTTAATTCATTATCAATTATATTTTCAATTTCTTGACATTTTTTAATTAGTTCCTCCAATATTTGATTAATGGCTAAACTGTTTATTCTTATTACTTTAACTGTATTAATAAACTCAATATTTGATGAAAGTGATTTGTAGTCAACAGGCTTCATAATTGGATTGTCATAATCCTCTATTGTGAATTGTGTTCTAGAAATTGGTCTTCCGTATTCTTGAATATTAATACGATAATTTTCATATTCATAATCGAGCTTTGGATATTCGATGTTATATAAGTCTAAAACTTGTTTTTTTAGGATATCACTTGCAATTAAATCAATGCCTTTTGACTCAAGAACTTTATATGCGGAAATTTGAGGTGAGAACATTTTTTTTACTCCAGCCAATGAAATAATAGTGAATTGTTTATTTAGCGAATCATTATAAGGTAAGTTTTTCTCGATATGATTCAATAAACAAGACGCATCATAAATATCACTTTTCCCCCATTCCAACCTTAAACTTAACTGATCAATATCTGTTGATATAGAGCTTTTGAGTTCTTGAAGTATCTTTGTTTCTTCTATTGCGTTCTTCCTGTTTTCATTCCAATTATTTATTGAAGTGCAATCAAAATTCCAATTACAACAAGAATAATTTCACCAATGGCATATTTCAAATACTTTCCAGTTTTATTTTTCTCCATAAGGTCGTATCTTATTTTTCTAAAGAATTTTATCATTGGTTATAGGTTGGTCATAATGAAGCACAACAATTTTATTCTTCAATTCCCTACATTTTTCGCAATAAACAACGTCAACATCTTTCGGGTAATTAAATCTTTCCAAGTCTCTTGGTGCATTAATATTTGCCATTGGAAAAAGCTCTTCTTCTCTTTCGTATGATATTTTTGGAATTATGTCATTTCCATCTACAATTTTTACGTTATCCTTTTTCAATTCAAAGTCGTGGATTGGACAATGACTAAATATCTCGTGAATATTTTCATACACGATTGGTTCAGTATCAAATTCATTCGAAAAACTATTTAGTAATTCCTCTTGCCAAAAAAATAACTTCTCTCTCAATGGAAAGGATTCATAAAGAGTCAAAATGAAATGATTGTATTTTTCATTTCCAACAAATTTCTTAAACTCTACTCTAATTTGTTCTTTAGTAAATTTTTCAGATTTAATTTCGCATAATGAATTTTTCATTCGTTCTACTCGTTTTTCAGCTTCTTCAATGGTAATGCCATTTTCCCAGTCCGAAATCAGTTTATGTTCATTCTGATGTGGAATTATTTCAGGTCTTATTCCGCCACTTCGAGTATTCACATTTACGTGAATTCCTAAAGTGCTTTCTTCGTAATCAGGAATTTCGTTGCTAATCATTCCGAAATACGTTTTTCCCTCAATGTTGTTTTTAAATTCAGATTGATATTCATTAAAGCTCTTTTCGCTTAAAGAAACCCAAATTCCATAATCCAAATCTTCGCACGCATCATTGATTTTAATTGTCAAAGTTGTTCGTATAAATCTATCAGTTTGGTCTTCGTGAGTAATTTCACAAAAGTCACTTGATAATTCAGCTATTTCTTTTTGGTCTTTTTCATTTAGCATATCGTAATAAAATGGTGAAGAAAATCCAAGTGCTGGCAATGCATCGTGAACTTGTCCACAACTCGAACATTTAAATTCCGTAGATTTTTCTTTTCTCTTAAATATGTCAAAAATTCCCATATTTTTAATTCAGAACGATTGGATTGTTAAATGTTGCACAACATTTGAAAATACGACATAAACAATTGCTGCTATCCCGCATATGTGCGAATGTTCAATTGGTTTCTAATTTACCAAATGTAACAGATTCATATAAGCTATCCAAAGTACTTCTTAAAGTTGGGTTGTTTATATTATAACGAATCAAGAAAAGTTTTTCCCTCACCCAAACCCACCATTCCCTCATTCCTTATTTTGCAGCGCTGATATGTGCGGTAGTTTTACTTCAAGTTTAACTCAAAAACCACACATTATGAAAACGCTTTTCACACTTTTAGCAGTTGCCTTGCTGAGCTTTCAGCTTCACGCACAAACAGTTACCATCACTGGCACAGTAACCGACGATACTGGACTTCCGTTGCCTGGGGTAAACGTTATTATAAAAAAAACCAGCACAGGTACCCAGACAGATTTTGACGGTAAGTATAGTATTAATGCCCAAATCGGGCAATACTTGACCTTTTCCTATGTAGGTTTCGACAACAAAGAAGTTAAGGTTAGAAAGGCTGGGGAAATAAATATTAGTTTAAATCCAGGTTCTGCTTTGGATGAAGTTGTTGTTACGGGATATGGGGCAACTAGAGAGAAAAAATCTGTGAGTCATTCAGTAACCTCAATTAATAGCCAATCATTCGATAGAAAGCTACAGGGAAAAGCAGCGGGTGTTAAAGTTACAAATAGTAATGTAGGAGCAGCACCATCTTTTGTTATCCGAGGAACATCGTCTAATCTTTCAAACCCAGTATCCGACAATGAATCCTACGGGCGTATTGAAGAAAATATTTTTAAAAGTGTTTCCACAGCCCCACTTTCCACTTTTTCAATAGATGTTGATAAAGCTGGCTATAGTAACATCCGTAGAATGCTTAACAATGGGCAAGAAGTCCCTGAAGATGCCGTAAAGATTGAGGAAATGGTAAACTACTTTGCCTACAACTATCCACAACCAACGGGCAAAGATCCGTTCTCCATCACTGCAGATGTAGTAAACTCCCCTTGGAACGCAGACGCCAAGTTGGTTAGAATCGGTTTAAAGGGAAAAGATATTTCTTTGGATAATGTACCAGCATCAAATTTGGTATTCCTATTGGATGTATCCGGATCTATGGAAAGCCCTGACAAATTGCCTTTGTTGAAAGCTGCATTAAATGTATTGGTGGATAGACTAAGAGAAAAAGATAAGGTATCTATCTTAGTATATGCAGGTGCCGCTGGTTTGGTATTGCCACCAACTTCTGGGGCGGAGAAAAATGTAATCCGCCAAGCTATTGACAATCTCAGTGCAGGGGGTTCAACAGCTGGTGGCGCAGGGATTCAATTGGCTTATAAAATCGCTGAGGAAAACTTTAGCAAAGGTGGAAATAACCGAATAATACTAGCTACCGATGGCGACTTCAACGTGGGTGCGTCTAGCGACCGTTCCATGGAAAACCTGATTGAGGAAAAGCGCAAAAGTGGTGTATTCCTAACCTGTTTAGGTTTTGGAATGGGTAACTATAAAGACAGCAAATTGGAAACTCTAGCCGACAAAGGCAACGGAAACCACGCTTATATTGACACTATGCAGGAAGCACAGAAAGTGTTGGGTACTGAATTCTTCGGAACACTCTATACAATCGCAAAAGATGTGAAAATTCAAGTGGAATTCAATCCGGCAAAAGTACAAGCATACCGTTTGATTGGCTATGAAAACCGTTTGCTCAACGACGAGGATTTCAAAGACGACACCAAAGATGCTGGTGAATTGGGCAGTGGCCACACCGTTACAGCTTTGTATGAAATAATCCCTGTTGGAGTAAGCAGTAAATATTTAAAAGATATAGACAAGCTGAAATACACCAAGCAAACCAATCAGAATTATACCGATGAAATGCTTACCGTGAAGTTCCGTTACAAAGAACCTGATGGCGATGTTAGTAAGATGATTGTGAAAACGGTGAAGGATAACAATAGCTCCATAGAAAGTGCTCCCGAAGATTTAAAGTTTTCAGCAGCAGTTGCACTCTTTGGAATGCAATTAAGAAACTCTGAGTTTATAAACACCAAAAAGAAAGAAGACGTAATAGCCTTGGCCGAAGCAGGCAAGGGAAAAGACAAAGACGGCTACCGGGCAGAGTTTATCAGATTGGTAAAAAGCAGTAAATAATCCTAAGCTATGATTTTTTGATGTGGTTTGGTTTTTTTGAAGGGAAGGGCGCGCAAGCGCTCTTCCCTATTACTATATGCCGTACCTAACGGCACGGGCTTATGCTTGGAAGTTGTTACCGTTATGTTGTTAATTATGTCCCGTTAGGGACACCATAACGGTGGACAAATGTAGCCGTGATGCTTTCTGTGCCTTTAGGTACAGCATAAGCAATGTGATTATATTATGGATTTTAATGTATAACGTTCATCATAATCAATTCCCGATTCTTTCAATATTTCAAAATATTCATCGCCGAATGTTTTGGATTTATGATGCTCTTCTTGATTTACAATATATTTAATAACACGGGGAACTTGTGATTTTGAATAGGAAAATGCGCCATAACCCGCTTGCCAAGAAAATTTTCCGTTTACCAATCCTTTGGTATTTATCCATTTTGAAGAATCTTGCTTAACCTGTTTCATCAAATCTGATAACGATTGTGTAGGATGCATTCCAAAAAAGATGTGTACGTGGTCTGGCATTCCGTTTATTTGTAAGACTTTGTGGTCGTAGCTCTGAATAATACCTGTAATGTATTTATACAATTCATCTTTCCATTTGGGATTGATTAAGCTCTGCCTGTTTTGCACAGCAAAAACGGCTTGGATGTGGATTTGTGTATAGGTGTTTACCATTGTTTTTTACCGATATTTCGTATCTAACGTTACGTGTTTACCTAGTTTAATTTTTGTAGTCCCTGACGGGACATTCTTTTTGCAGATTTTATTTTACTGTTGTGTATTTTTCTGTCTTTATAATATCCCTTTAGGGATTAAACCTCGGTAGTCTTGTTTGTTTGAGATGATGTTTTCTGTGCCGTTAGGTACAGCATATTCTCACGGATTCTATTTCCAATAAAATATTTTAAACAATTAATAATTCACATACACCCACCCAATAAAAGCATCGGGATATTTGGGGTCGTTTAAAACCAAAACGTAATAATAGGTGCCCACGGGCACAGTGTTTCCTGTAAAGAGAAGGCCTTGTGTAGCCACACCATCCCAAAAACCGTCAGCGTTATGGGAGGTATGTATCAGGTTGCCATCGCGGGAGTAAATTTGCAGCTCAAAGTTTTCGTAAATATTCAACAAGTTGCTAATTTCAAATGTATCGTTGATGCCATCGCCATTGGGTGAAAAACCTTGGGGAATAAAGGGTGCACAGTTTTCCGTGGTTAATAAAAAAGAAGCTGTGGCAAAGCAGATTTCGTTTTCCAATCGCACATAAATAGTTTGTGGATCGGTGTTATTTTGATATTCGGAAGGATTGGAGATGGGGTTTGTGTTTTGCAAAGCATCTTCAGAAGTAGTGAAATATTGAACCACATCATCAGACCCAGTGCGAATTAATTCATCTTGTTCAGTTAGGTCAAAAATGGCCGTATCAAATCCTGTATCACACTCCAATAAATTTGGCAAATTAGGAATAGCGGGGATGCTCTCGAAGGAAATAGTTTGCGTAAAACTATTGTTGTCTTCCCTTAGCTCTTCAATCAAGCCGTTGCCATTACCGTCATCATCCACCACGGCGGTGACTGGTAAAAGTATCGGGTAAACTTTCTGGCAAAATCAGTTCTATTTCACCATTTTCACTGCCGCCAATGGGAATGGCTTGTTGTGTTTGAGAGAGCCCAAGCAAAACTCCATCTGTATAAAACGCTACCGAGGTATTTGCTGGCAAGGGTGCCGTGGCGTCCAAATTATAAACCGTAAAAGGTAACAGTAGCTCCCTATCGCGACAGGCAGAAATTTCAGGGAGTTCTATAGTGGCATCGGGCAATGGACAGGGGAGAACTTCAACAGTAAAACTGTCTATAAGAAAACAATCGGGGTTTGAAACGCGGATATAAATGGTCTGTGGGTTTTCAGTATTTTGAAAGCTTTCAGGGTTGACAATTGGGTTGACATTGTTCTGGGCATCTGCTTCTGAAAGGTGAAAGCTCAAAGCATAAATAGGGTCTATTTGTGAAGTAGCTTGCGTTAGATCAAAATATTCTTCGCCGATAACATCACAGGTTTCCAGATTGTGAAGTCCAGTGATTACGGGATTTAATAATAAGTGGATAGGTGTTTCATCCTCGTTGTTTTCTTCATTTATCTCTTGAACAATCCCAGTGCCATTGCCTGTATCGTCAACTACAACTTTTAGAATAAAATCTGCTTCAATATTGCTAGGAACTGTAAAAGTAATGCTTCCACTTTCCTGCCCGTCAATAGGGATTATAGCTGTGGTTGCACTTTGTGCCACTAAGGTCTCGTCCGCATAAAAAGCGATAGGCGTTCCGGCTGGAAGTATGTCTGTACTGTTTAGGTTATAAACGGTGTAATCTACTGTAAGTTCCCGATTGCCGCATTCTGTGCCACCTATTATGTTATCTATAGAAATGGTTGCATCGGGCAGTTCAGTATTCAGGACGGTAATAATATTGTTCACCATCACAAAATCCTGTCCGCTGGTGAGTTGAATTGTTGCCGAAGTATCTCCTGTATTTATATAGTTTGAAATAGGATAAACGTCTATGTCCATATTGTAAAGCACATCGCTGCCCGTAAAACTATTGGTGCCATTAAAGGCATTGTCGGGAGGATTTAGCGGCAGGTTACCGAGAATATTTCCGTTGATGCGAAGGGTTTCGTTAACTGCAAGCCCTCGATCGCCTTCCCAGGCGAGGAAACCAATCTTGGCGCCCTGTGTGTCCAAGACCATTAAATTATTCAAAGTAATGTTTAAGGTTTGGTTGCTTTGCGAAACGCTTTCCAAGCCATCAAAAACATTCACTTGGTTCAGGGGTAGGCTAGCATCTTCATACACCACTGTTACTGCCCATCCGCCAAAGTTGGTGCCCGACCCAGGCGGACTGCAATAAGCTGGGATTATTTGTGTAAGATCCAAATCGGCAAGGGTGTAATTGCCGTTACCGGTAGTTTGAACTTGTTGGGTAACATCAGCAAAAGCAGCGAAATAAATATAATCAACACCGCCACTATTATAAGTTACATTGAAAGTGCGTTCGGCAGCAATAGGCACTTGGTTGAAGGTAACATCGAAATCACCCGGCCCAGAGCCTGCCCAATATAGATAGGCCGCCGCCACTTCTTGGTTCGGTTGTAGTTGAAAATCGGCACTGCTGCTAGTAAGAATAAAACATTGGCCACCTTGTCCGTTTTCTTCTATGTTTAGGGTATTTCCAAAAGCAGTGTAATCATAATGCCCATTAAACTGATTGAACAGTTCAATATCCTGAGCAAAAACCACAGTGGAAAGTAAGCAGCAAAATATAAAAAAGTAAGGCTTCAAAAAAAACATAAGGGTTGATTGCTTGCTAAATATAGACAAAAAATCAAAGGGAAGCAGTGTTTTTTATAGGTCTCTTTTCTTCAGAATTGCGTAGGACCAATAAAGGAAAAGGCATGTCCAAACTAAAACGATTAAAATATTCAATATACTTACATGGTAGTCTTTCGTAAAGCTTTCCCCTAATTGATTTGCCGCAGATTGGATAGCACCCAAACGGCTAAGAGGTTCCTTGATGAGGTTTGCCATTGCATTTAAAGGGAAGAATTGCGCAACATTATCTGCAACATCGGTGTCCTTAAAAATTTTCCATTTCATCAACCCGTAAAACAACCATTCAATAATTTGCCAAACAATCAAGAAACCTAAAGCAAAGGCAGAACGTTTCACGAAAACACCAAGAAATAGACAGAAGGAAAAGAAGGCAACTAATTTTATAAAATAGGCGCCTATGTATTCCAGGCCACTGAAAATGATACCTATTTCGTTGTAATCTGAAAAAATAAGTCCCAAGGTTAATGAGACGCCAAAAATAAACACGGTTGAAATTGCTGAAAAAAGCAAAACAGTAAGAAATTTTGAAAGTAAAAATTCCTTCTTGCTCAGACCGTCAATAAGGTTCTGTTTTAAAGTTCTATAGCTATACTCATTGCTCATCATAGAAACAATCACTATAGCTAAAAACAATTTTAGGATGGCCGCCATATAGGTATTGAAATGCCAAATAAATGGAAAATTGAATATTCCTTGGTCAGCCACGCGAAAGTGAAAATCACCAAAGTTGAATTCAATAGATGCAATCAAGGCGATAAAGGTGATGAGCACAAAATAAATAATGGAAATAACCTTAGCCGCCCGATTATAGCGCAGTTTTTGGAGTTCTATGTTTAACAGTCGTAGCATCTCTGGTTAGTTTTGTTTGGTGAGTTCAAGGAATTGTTCTTCAAGACTTTCCTTACGTTTAACAAGATGTGAAAGGGTAACTCCTTTTTCAAATAGCAGTTTGTTCACTTCAGAAGCATCCATCGGTTCGTTGAGATAAACGATTAAATATTCACCTTCGCGTTTTACAGTGCCAAATGCGGGATTTCCTTCCAAAGCATTTTGAAGTAGTTCCATATTGTTGCTCTGCATCGTTAAGAAACCGTGACTGGCATTCATCCCATCCACGCTGCCAGAATACAGACTTACCCCTTTCCGAAGAATAACCACATGTGTACAAACTTTCTCTACTTCATCCAATAAATGCGAAGCCAACAAAATCGTAGTTCCCTGTGATGCTATTTTCTTGATAATTTCCCGAATTTGATGGATTCCCTGCGGATCCAAACCATTGGTAGGTTCATCGAGAATTAATATTTCCGGATCGTTCAATAATGCCGAAGCAATTGCCAAGCGTTGTTTCATACCCAAAGAAAAAGTGCTGAATTTGCTATCTTTTCTATCCAATAAACCAACGAGCTGCAATTTCTGGGCAATCATTACTTCTGAAACCTCTTTTATTTTGCACACCAATTGTAGGTTTTGCACAGCGGTCATATAGGGGTAAAAATTTGGACGTTCAATAATGGCGCCTACTTTTTTTAAAGCGTTGTGTGTATCTATGTTGCCATCAAACCATTTGAAGTCGCCAGAAGTTTTATTTACCACGTTTAGCACGATGCCGAGTGTGGTGCTTTTACCACTGCCGTTTGGGCCGAGGATGCCGTAAACGTTGCCTTTTTCAATAGTAAAGGAAAGGTTGTTCACGGCTGTGAGCGAGCCAAATTTCTTGGTGAGATTGTTTATGGTGAGAATATTTTCCACAGGTAGTTTTTGGTTGTTGGTTGTTTGTATGACGAATGGGTGGGGGATTTGTTACAGTTTTAAGTGAGAAGTGAGAAGTCGAAGAAGTGACAGAAGTTGTGTGGATATTGTTTAAGGTAAAAAAATATGTGCTATTTTCGGCTTAAGTTATTTTTTACCTCAGTTCTTTGTTGTAGTGCGTTATTTTATGCAATATTACTCGTATAATTTCCGATTGCTTTTAATTCCTCAATTCCATCTTCCTTTTTCGCTAATGATTTTAATTCTCGACAAAAGACATCTATTGCGTTCGGTTCAATAATTAATTCCATTGATAGTTTATGCTTTTCTTCTTTTCGGTATTCTGTTGAGACATTTTCTTCCATTGTGATTAGAACTCCGCATTTTCCAGTCGGTCCAATCTTATAAAATTCCATTTCGAAATTTGCATAACTATCTCTATTTCTTTAGAAACAATTTCTTTATCTTTTCCTAAACGAGGAAATCTTTTGGTTTTTTCCTTTAAAAAAAAGTCTTTGTTTTTAAGTATTCTTCCAGGATTTTCATAAGTCAGTTTTGCGTCTTCCAAGTATTCATATTCATAACCATATTTAAAATTTCCATTTGGCGAATAATGTGATGTTTTGATAACTCTCCCTTTTTCATCGTATTTATATTCAGCTTTTGTTGATAATTGTGTTATCATTTTCAATTTTAGTGATTACTTTTCCTTTTTTGTCAAAGTTGATGTCGGATGAAATCTGTCCATTTCTAAAGCAAAGAAGTCGTTTTAGGTTATTATTTTGTGCGAAGT
Organism: uncultured Flavobacteriaceae bacterium; assembly: GCA_963805885.1. Classification (GTDB taxonomy): domain Bacteria; phylum Bacteroidota; class Bacteroidia; order Flavobacteriales; family Flavobacteriaceae; genus Aequorivita. The sequence goes on along the minus strand of CAWDWC010000011.1, from coordinate 173,126 downwards.
CAGTAAATGCTATATTCATATTCCTTGTATTTTGAGGAACGTTTAAATTCGCTACAAATAATTTTCTTGGTTCTGTTGAATCGTTTGTCCAAAGGAAAAATTAAATGCAAATTTTAAATGATTAATAGTCTGTTCATTGATTTCGTAATGCGCTACAACATGTGGATAAATACTATATAGTATTTATTCCCACTATATCATTAACTCCAAATATACAAATTTACCCCTTCCAAACCCTTCTATACACTTTCGGCACTCGCGAGACACGTCCAACAATACTAACCATAAGTTTCAAATTCCAAATCCCTTATGGCTAATCCCTCTTCGCTCTTCGCTATTAACTCTTGATTCTATTTTAAAACTTCCAACTTCGTATTTCGAATTTCATACTTCGTATTTTCTTACCTTTGCGGTTCATTAAAAAATAAATGTAATGCAAGACGGAATCTACGCAAAAATAACGACAGAAAAAGGAGAAATTCTGATAAAACTAACGCACGATAAAACCCCCGGAACGGTTGGAAATTTTGTGGCTTTGGCTGAAGGGAATTTGGAGAATTCAGCAAAACCGCAGGGAACACCCTATTATGATGGATTGAAATTTCACCGTGTAATCCCAAATTTTATGATTCAGGGCGGCGATCCAAAAGGAACGGGCTCAGGCGGACCGGGTTACGATTTTGAGGATGAATTTCACCAAGACCTTCGCCACGATACTCCAGGCGTGCTTTCTATGGCCAATTCCGGCCCAGCGAGCAACGGCAGCCAATTTTTCATTACCCACGTTGCCACGCCTTGGCTGGACAACAAACACACCGTGTTTGGCAATGTAGTGGAAGGACAGGATGTGGTTGATAGGGTTGCTCAAGGCGATACGATGAAGAAAGTTGAAATTATCCGTGTGGGCGAAGAAGCCAAAAAATGGAATGCCGTGGAAGCTTTTAGAAGTTTTACGGGCGAAAGAGAAGCGCGTATTGCAAAAATAAAAGCACAGGAAGAAGCTGAGCTAAAGAAAGTTTCAGAAGGTTTTGATAGAACCGATAGCGGCTTACTCTATAAAATTATCCAAAAGGGAAGTGGTAAAAAAGCTGAAAAGGGAAAAACTGTTTCTGTACACTATAAAGGTGCACTTACTGATGGCACTGAGTTTGATTCTTCCTATAAAAGAAAACAGCCAATCGATTTCCAATTGGGCGTTGGCCAAGTAATCTCTGGGTGGGATGAAGGCATCCAATTATTGCAAGTGGGCGATAAGGCTCGTTTTGTAATTCCTTCGCATCTTGCATATGGCGAACGCGGTGCAGGGGGGGTAATTCCACCAGCCGCTACCTTGATTTTTGATGTAGAATTGATGGATGTGAAATAGACTAAAAAATCCTTTTAATAAATAAGCAAAACGTCTCGAGCTATCGGGGCGTTTTGTACTTTTAACCCATGGATTTAGAGAAACTAAAATACCCAATTGGCACTTTTGATTGCCCTACAAATATTACCTCGGAAAAACTGGAAGCTTGGATTTCCATTTTGGAACATTTTCCGAATAGATTGAATAATCTGGTTAGCAATCTTTCCGAAGACGCAATTAAATTCACCATACAGGCCTGAAGGTTGGACGGTGAAACAAACAGTCCATCACGTTTATGACAGTCACCACAATGCTTATACGCGCTTTAAATGGGCACTGACGGAAGCAACCCCAACAATCAAGGCTTACGATGAAAAAGCATGGGCAGAATTGGCTGATGCCAAGTACGCGCCTATTGAACTGTCTTTAGCTGCAATAAGTGCTTTTCACGCAAAATGGGCATACTTATTAAAAGGAATCTCAATGGATAATTTTCAGAGAGAATTGATTCATCCCGTGGGCAACCGCACTATGTCTTTGGCTTATATGACAGGCATGTATGCTTGGCACAGCAATCACCATTACACACATATCGAAAATTTGTTGAAAAGGGAAGGATGGAAGTAAAATTATTGGAGAATTAGAGTTTTAATGTAAAATCACACAATTAACCTATCAACCATCAACCATCTAACCATCAACCATCAACCATCAACCATCAACCACACAACCATCAACCATCAACCATCAACCATCAATTAACCAATTCACTCCTTCCATTTAATATTACACCCAATACTCGGTTTTTGATCCTTTCGTTGCGGGTTGTTGTTGAGTAAGTTATCAATGGCTTCACGAAGATCGCGACCATTTACCGGAATGCCGTTTCCCGGGCGACTGTTGTCCAATTGGCCTCTGTAAACCAATTTCAATTCATCATCAAAAAGATAGAAGTCTGGCGTGCAAGCAGCGTCATAGGCTTTTGCTACTTCTTGGGTTTCATCGTATAAATAGGGGAAGGGATAATTGTGCTTTTGAGCAGTTTGCCACATTTCTGCTGGGGAATCTTCAGGATATTTTTCAACATCATTACTGCTAATGGCAACAAACCCAAAACCAGTAACGTGATAATCATTGCATATACGGACCAACTCTTCATTTACGTGTTTCACAAACGGACAGTGGTTGCAGATAAACATAACCACGGTTCCTTTTTCACCACGAACATCTTTTAGTGAAACAGGTTTTGCCGTTACTGCGTTAATTAATGTAAAATCTGGCGCTTTGGTTCCCAAGGGAAGCATTTTAGATTCTGTTCTTGCCATTTTCTTCTTTTCTATATTGGTTGTAAACTATGGTTTAAAGTTACAATTTTTGAGTGGGTATAAAATGAATGAGTTTTATAGTTATTATGTTATTGAGTTATTGAATTATTTTTTTTCTACACTAATCAACAATCGACAATCAACTTTTCCTAAAGAATTTATAAAACTTTGCGGTTACAGAATATCTCCATTAACTTTAAAAAATAAACCAACTATTATGAAAAACTCATATTCATCACTCTCTGTGGCAATTGAAGATCTGCAAAAACACGGTTTTTCGGAAGACTTTAACCTTGTGGGCGAAGGTATCGAATCCAAAAACCTAAAAAAACAATGGAAGGCAGGAGAACTGGATGTTGTAAAGTTCTACCGTTTTGAAGGAATGACCAATCCCGGCGACAATACCATTCTCTATTTAATAGAAACTCACGATGGGAAAAAGGGATTGCTTGTGGACGTTTACGGCGCAGATCAAGGTGAAATCTCTCCAGAAATGATTAAAAAATTAAGCATTCGCCATGACGAATAATCTCTCGTGGACTGATTTTGAAAAGGTCGACATGCGGGTAGGGACCATTCTTGAAGCCAATGACTTTCCAGAAGCTCGAAATCCTTCCTATCAACTTTTGGTTGATTTTGGAGAGTGAAATTGGGCAACGAAAAACATCTGCGCAGATTACCTCTCTTTATTCAAAAGAAGAATTAATTGGTATACAAGTAATAGCTGTTGTGAATTTTCCGAAGAAACAAATCGCAAATTTTATGAGTGAATGTCTCGTTTTGGGTGCTGTGGAGGGGAAAAACGTAACACTCTTAAAGCCTGGAAAAAAAGTTCAGAATGGACTAAGAATTCTATAGTAACCCCTTTTTTTGATACCTTCGCCTACCAAAACCTGACCACTATGAAAAAGTATTTGCTTTTTGCATTATTTCCCCTATTGCTGAATTCCTGTAAAAATAATTCAGAAACAAACCAATCTGAAAACGAAACTACTGTAGGTGAATTCGAAAAAATTGACCAACTGCAATGGCTTTTGGGAACTTGGACTAATAATACAGAAGAAGAATTTTCTCAAGAAACTTGGTCAAAAGAAAATGAAAGTAGCTTTACGGCATTTAGTTTTACTACAAAAGGGAAAAGAAACAGTTTTTGCAGAAACTATGGCGCTGGAGCAAAAGGGGGAAAACGTATTGTTGACTGTGGTAACGGTCAATCAAAATGATGAAAAGCCGGTTACTTTTAAAATGATTTCCTCTGAAAAGGGATTAGTTACTTTTGAGAATAAAGAGCACGATTTCCCACAGCGCATTACTTATTCAAATCCTGCTAAAGATTCCTTACACGCTTGGATTGAAGGAACTGTAAATGGTGAGCCAAAAAAGATTGATTTTCACTTTTCGAAGCAATAAATGCTTTAGAAGGCTATTATTGTTTTTCTGAATAGACTTTAATTTTTTTTACGGGCATAATCGTTACATCATAAATTTTCCAGTGAAATTGATGTAATTTTTCCAACCCTTCTTCAATTGATTTGGAAATGTCTGCGCCAGGCTTTGCAATAACCTGCACATCACCAAAATACACCTGTCCTTCCTCCCGAAATCGTACTTTGGCATCTTTGACCCAATCCCAGGATTTTACAAAATTCTCTGTGTTTTCCAACAGCTCGTCGGGTTTTTCGTCTTTTATGTGTACGGGTTTTCTGTCCATTAAATCCTGCGCCGCATCCTTCAAATTGGTATATCCATCTTTTAAAACGGAAAAGGAAATAAACAGTGCCGCACTGGCATCTGCCCACCACCATCCCATACCAAGGCCAAGGATTCCAGCCATTGCTGCAAAGCCGGTCATATAATCAGCCTTTTGGGCATTGGCGTCAGTAAATAAAATTTTATTGTGAAGTTTTTTTGCAAGTGGCAATTTTTTGTACCCCAAGTACATTGCAGGTAGCGAGCTATACACTAGCGCGGCAATCATAATCCAACCCATCCAAATTTGATGGCCGAATAGCATGACGGTTCCAATGGTGGGATGTTCCGCTTTTATCAACGTAATAGTCGAATCTACCAAAAGAAAAAGTCCCATTCCAAAAAGTGCAATACTTCCGGTTAAAAATGCGATACTAAACACGCGGTGAAAGCCATATTGAAATTTTTGGGTGGGCTTTTTATTATATATGCGGGAAGCTATCAAAAAGGAAATTGCCGGAACCATACTTAGGGCATCTTCCAGCCAAGCGGTTTTCATGGCTTGTGAAGATCCCATAACCAAATACATAAGTACAACTACGGATGCCAAATATACAAGGGTAACCCATTCCAGCTTTTTGGCTTTTTTTAGTTTCTTCTTTAAATCTTCGGGAAGTTCAAAGGCTTCAGCTCTCATGGTTTTTTGTTTTTGGTGATGAATTTTTCAAGATGAAAAAGCAAGCGGTTTTCGCCCCGCGGAATAAAGAGAACGTGCTTGTCATCATAAGGTCTTGGTCATTCCAACTTTGGTTTTCCAATTTGATTTTTTTTCAAAACCGCCCAGAACAATGTCCAATTGGTAATTTTCGAGTTTTTTCACCAACTCCGTTTCATTGTCGGTAATAAATTGGATTTGCATTCCTTCTTCTTTTGCAAAATTCTTTACAAAATTTTTTTCGAATGCAGTGATAGTGGAATCAGTTTTTGGAACAATCCCAACATGCAAAGAAGATTTTTTTGCGTTTTCGAAAGAATTTTTCGGATCTTTTGGGAAATTGCAGGAGCTACAAAAAAAAGCGAGTAGTAGCAATGTTCCTAATTGGGTAAATTTGCACATAGTACTTTTTTTATAAATTTATAAAGAACCTAAAAAAATCGATTATAAATTTTTGCTAAAATGCAATTCTGAATAAAAAAAAGATATCTTTCCTGTCAAAATTATGCTTCCGCATCCAGTGTATCTGTAACCACATAATAACGCGGATCTTCAACAGAATTTTCAATAAAAATTTCAAACTCCGGATTCCATTTTAAAAGAAGGGCTTTGCAGTCTGGGCTGAGGTGTGTGAGTTTTACCTGCTTTCCGCTATCGATGTATTTATTGGCTATATTGCGGACTGCTTCCACGCCGGAATGATCTGAAATTTTAGATTCTATAAAATCAATTTCAATTGAATTTGGATCGTTTGAAACATCAAATTTACTGTTGAATGCGGTGGTTGAACCAAAGAATAGTGGCCCCCATATTTCATAAACTTTAGTGCCATCATCTTTGATTCTTTTTCTGGCTCTAATCATAGTGGCACTTTTCCATGCAAAAACAAGAGCGCTCATAATTACACCTACAAGTACTGCAATAGCTAAATCCTGCCAAACGGTAACTGCTGAAACTGTAATCAAAACAATAGCATCTGCCACTGGAATTTTATGAAGAATTCTAAAACTGCTCCACGCAAAGGTTCCAATTACTACCATAAACATTACACCCACCAAAGCGGCGATGGGAATTTGCTCAATTAATGGTGCGCCGAAAAGTACAAAACACAAAAGTGCAACTGAAGCAACAGTACCCGAAAGTCTGCCGCGTCCTCCAGAACTTACATTGATTATGGATTGCCCAATCATTGCACAACCACCCATTCCGCCGAAAAATCCGTTTAATATATTTGCGCCACCTTGAGCAACACATTCACGGTTTCCACTTCCTCGGGTCTCGGTCATTTCGTCTATTAAATTTAAGGTCATTAAAGATTCAATCAAACCGACGGCAGCCAATAAAAATGCTGTTGAAAGTATTAAATCCCAATGGCCGTTTAGAGTTTCAAGAAACCCAAAGATTTGGGTTTGGAACACAGGTAGTGAGCCTTTTAAGCCACTTCCACCACCATCACGGATAAATGAACCTACAGTACTTACGTCAAGATTTCCGAAAATAGTGATACAGGCTACAACAATTATGGCAATTAGTGCAGCGGGTAGTTTTTTGGTAAGTTTCGGTAGTCCGAACATAATTCCCATTGTCAATCCAACTAAAGCTAACATTACCCACAAATCTGGGCCGGTAAGCCATTGTGGAACTGTACCTCGACTTTCTTTAAAGAGGCCTAACTGTGAAAGAAATATAACGATAGCCAAACCATTTACAAATCCCATCATTACAGGGTGCGGAATGAGTCGGACAAATTTTCCCAACTTGAAAACTCCTGCCATAATTTGAATGGCGCCCACAAATAGAAGTGTTATAAAAAGCCATTGCAATCCCAGATATTGCACCGGTTCGGTCAAAGTCAACCCAACCTCATTTCCTTTTTGAATTAAATGCACCATTACCACGGCCATTGCTCCGGTAGCTCCAGAAATCATTCCAGGGCGTCCACCAAAAAGTGCGGTCACAATGCCCATAATAAAAGCACCGTAAAGACCTACCAATGGGTCAACACCAGCCACAAATGAAAAGGCAACAGCCTCTGGTATCAAAGCTAAAGCTACGGTAAGACCTGAAAGTATATCATTTTTCGGGTTTTGGGTAAAGTTCTCAAGTGTCTTTGCTAGTATCATATCTGTTTAAAAAAGCGGCAAATATAGGGCTTTCTTTTTGGATGCCCATAGGCAGATTTATTAGCTCCCCAAACAAGGCTTATGAATTTTTAGAGGTTCTGATTTCCTTAAAAATTTTCCAAGAACGAAATTTTAAAATTGCCGTTGCACATAACAATCCTGAAAGCATGGCGCCAGCAACACCAACTAGCGTAATATCTTGCCCAGTTAAAAACAACCCTTTTATTTTGGTTTTGGGGCGTAAAAAAGGAAGGGCGAACCGTGCAGGCGAATGTTCCAAACCGTAGATTTCGCCACTTTTATAATTGGTAAAGTTTTCTGTTGAAAGCGGGGTTGAAACTTCAGATGCCACAATAGCTCCTTCAATTTGGGGAAAAAATTTGAAAAGCACTTTTAACATCTCGGTTTCAAAATTCTTTTTTAGCTTTAAATATTCCTCACCGCGTTTCATCCAATTTGAATCTTTAAAATCCTCAAACCAATCCATATTTCCCACGGAAATGGCTTGTATGGTAGCTGTGCCTGGATTTTTGTTTTCCCAGTTTGGATCTTTGGCGGATGGAAAAGAAACGTACGCAAAATTTTCGGGAGCATTTTGTAGTGTTGCTTCATCAAAAATTTTATCGATACCCTCGTGTTTATAATACCACAGATTGTGTTTCGGAAGATTCAAAGCTCCGCTGGATTTGTTCAAACCCAAATACAAGCATATATGTGCGCTAGCAGGTTGCACGCTTTTTAAACTGAAATTGCAAACCTTTCTATCGGCTTCAGAAAGTAGATGGTTGAAGGTATTGTTTACCCCCACATTACTTATTACACTTTTGCACGGAATGAATTTTTCCCCCAGTTTGATTCCTTTCACACGGTTGTTTTCAGTAACTATTTCAGTAACATCGGCATTTATAAAAATTTTGCCGCCATTTGCGGTGAACACCTCAAGGGTTTTTTCGCAAATCTGATCAGCACCGCCAATAGGGTAGTAGCCACCTTCCAAAAAATGACCTATTACCATTGCGTGCGCTCCAAAACTGCTGTTTTTTGGCGAAAGACCGTAATTACCACACTGCGCGCAAAGCACCGCAATCAACCGTTCGTTTTTAGTAATTTCATTTAAAACTTCCCAAGTTGTTTTTTGTGAAAATTTGGAATATCTTTTTCTGAAAATCCAACCAACCGACTTACTGAACCAAGGTTCAAAGATTTTTTCAAAGAAAAAGACACTTGCGCGTTTATTGGTTTTTGTAATGAGTTTTAAATAGGTGTCAATCGCTTTTTCTTCAGCGGGAAAATAATTGATGAGTTGTTTTCTAAAGTTTTCCCTTCCAGCTTTAAAGTTATATTCAGTGCCGTTAATATTTGCCACATCATAAATTTCGCCCATCGATTCCCATTCCAGTTTTCCATCCGTCAAAAAGTCGAAAAAATCGCGAAGTGAAGAGTCTTCTGCCATATTTCCCACGTAATGTACTCCCACATCCCACTGAAAACCGTCCTTTCTTTTGAAGCTGTGCGTGAAACCACCTGGAACATAATGTCTTTCAAAAATAACAACTTTTTTACCAGCCTTGGCAAGCCAAGTGGCAACAGTTAATCCGCCCATTCCACTGCCAATCACAATATGATCAAACCCTGAAAAATCCAGAGCGGGCTTGTAGGGTTGGTACAGTTTTTTTGCCATTGAAAGAGTTAGTAGTTTTGGATTTTAGAAACGGAAAATAAGCAAAGTATTCGAGGTTCTGTTACTATGAAAAATAAAAAAACCGGCGACAGTTTTACCTGCGCCGGTTTTATCTTTTTTAAATTAAAATTTATATATCGTCAAATTCTATATCGGTAAAATTACTTGTGTCTGTTTCGCTATCTTCTGAAGTAGTTTCAGCAGCCATTGGCGTATCTTCCGTTTCCTTTTTGTAATCCTTTTGGTGGCGTTCGCTTATTACTTCTTCGCCTTTTTCATCGATTACGTAATTTATCATTTCATCCAAAGTATCTTTAAACTCACTGAAATCCTCTTTGTAAAGATAAATTTTGTGTTTTTTGTAATGGTAGGAACCATCATCATTTGTAAATTTTTTGCTCTCGGTAATGGTAAGGTAAAAATCCCCTGCCTTTGTGGACCTTACATCAAAAAAGTAGGTGCGTCTTCCGGCGCGCATAACTTTTGAAAAAATCTCTTCTTGCTCCATCGTATAGTGGTCACTCATAATTTCTGTTTTTTGGCTTACGTTTTGCCAAAAATCCAAAAAAAAACCAAACCAGCCAAAGTAAATTTACATTTCTTTTTCCAAAAGCTGTTTTGCGTAGAGTTCCTTGTAATAGCCTTCGGTATTAACCAATTGATTGTGTGTACCACTTTGTATGATTTTTCCTTCTTCCAGCACAATTATCTTATTGGCGTTCTTGACGGAAGAGATCCGGTGGCTCACAATGATTGTGGTTTTTTCTTTCGAAATTTTATTGAGGTTTTGAAGTATTTCTTCCTCAGTTTCAGTATCAACAGCTGAAAGGCAGTCGTCAAATAACAAAATCTGAGGATCTTTTATAATTGCACGAGCAATTGAAACACGCTGTTTTTGCCCACCACTCAATGTGATTCCGCGTTCGCCCAAGATTGTATCATATCCTTTGGTAAAACCGACGATATTTCTGTGAACTGCTGCATTTTTTGCGGCTTCTATCACTTCTTCCTCGGTAGCTTTTTCTTTTCCAAAACGAATATTGTTCCGAAGGGAATCACTGAATAGGAAAGCATCTTGTGGCACATAACCAATACTCTCTCGTAAATCCTCAAGATTTAGATTTCTTATTGCCGTACCATCAATTTTCAACATCCCTTCTTCAACATCGTAAAGTCTTCCAATTAATTCAAGAATGGTAGATTTTCCAGAGCCTGTGTTTCCAACAATTGCCAAGGTTTCGCCTGGTTTTACTGTAAAGGAAACATTTTTGAGTGCGGTGATACCTGTATCTGGATACTTAAAAGTGAGATTGTTGAATTCAATATTCCCAGCTACAGGCGTGTTTTCTTCCACTAAATTTTGAATGGAAGATTCGGTTTCCAAAAATTCGTTGATTCGTTTTTGTGAAGCTTCGGCTTGCTGTACCATTGAGGTAACCCAACCCACAACGGCAACAGGCCATGTGAGCATATTTACATAAATCAAAAATTCCACAATAGTTCCAAATTCCGCTATTTCCCCACTAATATAACGCGTACCTCCAATGTAAATAACTAAAATATTACTCACGCCAATTAAAAGCATCATCAGGGGAAAAAACAGGGCTTGGACTTTCGCCAAATCTATATTTTTCACTTTGCTTCCTTCAGCAAGTTCTTCAAAATTTGTGTTGGTTCGTGGCTCAATACCGTAGGCTTTTATTACTGCAATTCCACTAAAACTTTCCTGTGTAAAAGTGGTAAGTTTTGAAAGGTATTGCTGAACAATAGTGGTTCGGTGGTTGATGAGCACGCTCAGTTTATAAATGGCGATGGAAAGAATTGGCAAAGGCGCAATTGCATATAAAGTTAAAGTTGGTGCTTTGTAGAACATATAGCTTACTACTACGATGAAAAGGGTAACCGTAGTGATGCTATACATCAAGGCAGGCCCAACGTACATGCGCACTTTCGAAACGTCTTCGCTAATACGGTTCATCAAATCGCCCGTGCGGTTTTGTTTGTAGAAACCCAAGGAAAGTTTCTCGTAATGTTGAAAAATTTCATTTTTAAGGTCATATTCCACATAACGGGAAACCACAATAAAAGTTTGGCGCATCATAAAAGTAAAAAACGCAGAAAGTAATGCAGCGCCCAAAAGCAATAAAATATTAATGAGAAGTTCGTGTTCAACAACGCTGATATCGGTTACTTCCCCGTTCATATATTGTTTTACGGCTGTTACGGAATCACCCACTTTCATAGGGACTACCAATTTGAAAACCGTTGCAATGATGGTTATAAAAACGCCCAACAACAGTCGTCCTCTGTATTTTATAAAATATTTATTTAGGTATTTTAATTCTTTCATTCCGAAAAAAGCAATGTTTTTAAAATTCTTAAATTAATAGCCGATGTTTTGTAAAATTGACAACAAAAAGTTACTTTTGCACCGCCTTTTTAGAGGATGAACAAAATAATTAAAAGCTATGATAACTGAGGTAATCAATACAAACGAACTTCACAAAATGGACCCAGTTTTTGGGCAACTTTCTTTTGACAACCACGAACAAATCGTTTTTTGCAACGACAAAGATACTGGTTTAAAAGCAATAATTGGTATCCATAATACTGTTTTGGGGCCAGCTTTGGGAGGAACTAGAATGTGGAACTATAGCAGTGAATGGGAAGCATTGAATGACGTACTTCGCTTATCGCGGGGAATGACTTATAAAAGCGCAATCACTGGGTTGAACCTTGGTGGTGGAAAAGCAGTTTTAATTGGTGATGCAAAAACACAAAAAACGCCTGAGCTTATGTTAAAGTTTGGTGAGTTCGTAAATTCATTAGGCGGAAAATACATTACTGCTGAAGACGTTGGGATGGCAACTTCTGATATGGATTTGGTGAGAACTGTAACTCCTTATGTTACGGGTATTTCAGAATCAAAAGGTGGTGCCGGAAACCCTTCCCCAATTACAGCGTACGGAGTTTTTATGGGAATGAAAGCCGCTGCAAAATACACTTTTGGAAGCGATGTGCTTGAAGATAAAGTTGTTTTTGTTCAGGGAATTGGAAACGTGGGCGAAGCTTTAGTTGAAAACTTGAGCAACGAAGGCGCCAAAGTTTATATTGCAGACATCAACCAAGACCGCTTGGAAGAAGTACGCGACAAATATAGCGTTGAAATATATGGAGGAGATAATCTTTACGCAGAAAAGATGGATATCTACGCTCCTTGTGCTTTGGGCGCAACTATAAACGATTTTACCATTAACCAATTGAATACAAAAATAATTGCCGGTGCTGCAAACAATCAGTTGGCTGAAGAGCAGAAACACGGAAAAATGCTTCGCGAAAAAGGAATTGTTTATGCTCCAGATTTCTTGATAAATGCCGGTGGAATTATAAATGTTTACGCTGAACTTGAAAATTATGACCGAAAGGAAATAATGCGCAAGACTGAAAATATTTACAACACCACGCTTGAAATATTGAAAAAAGCTGAATTGGAAAATATTACCACCCATCAAGCAGCATTTAATGTAGCTCAAGCTAGAATTGATGCAAGAAAAAACGAAAAATAGGTTTCGGTTTTCTTAAAACACTATATTTGCAACGCACAGGGAATTCTTGTGCGTTGTTACTTTAAAAAAGTTCTTTCAAAAAAATATGCTTACACGAAGACATATCCGAGTAAAAGTTTTGCAGTCTGTTTACGCTTATAACCAGCGTGAAAACCCGAATATTGATTCACAGGAAAAATTTCTACTGCATAGTATAGACCAAATGCAGGACCTTTATTTATTGATGCTGCAGCTACTTTTGGCGCTTCAGAAACAAGCAGATAACTTTCTTACAAAGTCTCAAAAAAAACATCTAGCCACTGCTGTGGAAAAAGACCCCAGTCGTAGGTTTGTGGAAAATAAACTACTTCAGGTAATTGCAAATAACACTACTTTTTCTGGTATAATTGAAAAGAAAAAACTCAATTACTGGCATTTAGATAGTGAATATGTAAATATTATTTTCAACGAGCTACGCCAATTGGAGTGGTATAGTGATTACCTCTCAAAAAAAGAAACTACCTATAAAGAAGACCAAGATTTTGTGATCAAAGTTTTTAAGGAAGTAGTTGCTCCCAATGATAAAATCTATGAATATATAGAAGACAAACGCCTCACTTGGGTTGATGATTTCCCGATTGTGAACACGGCAATTGTTAAAATGCTGGGTAAGCTTTCAGAAAAAAATGCTTCTGCACTTTTGGTCCCCAATCTTTATAAAAATGATGAAGACCGTGAATATGCAATGCAACTTTTCAGAAAAGTGATTCTTAACGAAGACAAACTGAACGCCCAAATAGAAGGCAAGACCCCAAATTGGGACCAAGATCGCATCGCTGATGTAGATTTGATTATTTTGAAAATGGGCATCGCTGAATTTTTATACTTTCCTTCAATTCCAGTTAGAGCCACGATCAACGAATACTTAGAAGTTTCCAAAGAATACTCAACTCCAAAGAGCAGTATCTTCGTCAACGGAATTTTGGATAAAATTGTTAAAGAATTTTCAGAAAACGGGAAACTGAATAAAATTGGACGAGGACTTCAATAAAAGCAAAAAAATACATACTTTTGGCGTGCTAAAAACCTAAAAATTTTAAATACCATGAAAAAATCAGTTTTAATAGTAGCAATACTATCTGTTTTTGCCTTTTCTTCTTGTAAAGACAATGCTGCAGACAAAGTAAACGAGGAAAATGTTGCCACTGCCGCAGATCGCGATGCAGAATCTGGTAAATTCCCAACAATCGCTTTTGAAGAAAGCCAGTTCGATTTTGGAACTATCGATCAAGGAACGCCTGTAGAGCACATTTTTAAATTCAAAAACACAGGTGAAGCTCCATTGATGATCGTAAATGCAAAAAGTAGCTGTGGTTGTACTATTCCAGAATATACTAAAGAACCAGTTGCTCCAGGTGAGTCAGGTGAGTTATTAGTAAAATTCAACGGAAGCGGTCAAAACCAAGTAAGTAAAACAGTAACCCTTACAACCAATACAAAAGCTGGAACCGAAACTTTAACCATTAAAGCTTTTGTAACTCCAAAAGCCGGTGGTGCCACTACTCCAGTAAAAACCCCAACATCCAAATAATTAATTTTTTGGATCACTAAAAATTGCTATGGAACAAATACAAAGTTTTTTACCGATAATATTATTGTTTTTGGTGATGTATCTATTTTTGATACGTCCACAAATGAAAAAAGCCAAACAGGAAAAACAGTTTGCAGCCCAACTTAAAAAAGGCGACAAAGTAATTACCACTGGCGGAATACACGGTAAAGTACTGGAGCTTAATGACGATGGAACCTGTATTATTGAATGCGGTGCCGGAAAAATAAAGTTTGAAAGATCTGCCATTTCTATGGAAAGAACTGCAAAAATTAACGCTCCAGAAAAAGAAAAGAAATAGTAGATTGTTCCTTTTTTAAATGAAAAATCCCTCAACTTTAAATAGTTGAGGGATTTTTTTTGGAATTTATTTTTGTGAAAATTTATTCCTCTTCTTTCTTAAATTTGGAAAGGTCTTGTGCTGTTAGCTGTGCAATATTCACAATTACCTCCACTGCTTTTTGCATACTTTCAACAGGGACGTATTCATACCTTCCGTGAAAATTGTGACCGCCAGCAAAAATATTTGGACATGGAAGTCCCATAAAACTTAACTGAGAACCATCGGTTCCACCGCGTATTGGCTTTATTAAAGGCTCAATACCCGCTTGCTCCATTGCTTGTTTTGCAATTTTCACAATGTGCATTACGGGTTCAATTTTTTCGCGCATGTTAAAATACTGGTCTTTTATTTCAACAGTAACGACTTCCATTTCAAATTGCTCGTTTAAGTCGTCAGCTAATCTTTGAACCATTTCTTTTCTAGCCTCAAAGTGTTTTTTATCGTGATCTCTGATGATGTATTGAATTTTTGTTTCATCAACAGATCCATTAATACCGTGAAGGTGAAAAAATCCTTCTCGACCTTCAGTATGTTCCGGAGTTTCAAGTCTTGGAAGCGAATTAATATAGTCTGTGGCAATGTACATGCTATTAACCATTTTTCCTTTGGCATAGCCCGGATGCACAATTTTTCCTTTTACGGTAACTACAGCACCTGCAGCGTTGAAATTTTCATATTCCAGTTCACCTACTTGGCTGCCGTCCATGGTGTATGCCCACTCTGCGCCAAACTTCTTTACATCAAACTTATGCGCACCTCGGCCAATCTCTTCATCGGGTGTGAAGCCTACTCGGATTTTTCCGTGCTTAATTTCGGGATGATTAATTAAATATTCCATTGCAGAAACAATTTCTGTAATTCCCGCTTTATCATCGGCGCCCAAAAGTGTCGTTCCATCAGTAGTGATTAGGGTTTGTCCTTTATAAAGCATCAAATCCTCGAAATAATCTGGCGACAAAATGATGTTCTTTTCTTTGTTGAGAACAATATCCTTTCCGTCGTAGTTCTCAATTATTTGTGGATTCACGTTCGCTCCGGTAAAATCTGGCGAAGTATCAAAGTGTGAAACAAAACCTATTACAGGAACAGGATGCGGAACATTGGAAGGCAAAGTAGCCATAATGTAAGCGTTTTCATCAATGCTTACATCTTCCATCCCTATCTGTTTCAGCTCTTCAGCTAATTTATTGGCGAGATCCCACTGTTTTTTAGTGCTGGGTGTAGTATCGCTGGTTGGATCACTTTCGGTGTCAACAGTAACATAACTTTTGAAGCGATCAATAATGTGTTGTTTTTCAATCATAACTTTTCTTTTACTATGCAAAATAAAGCATATTCAAAATAACAAATACATAGTTTAGTGTATTTTTGTACCACATTTTTCAACCATGTACAAAACTGTCATCCGCCCCTTATTTTTTAGCTTCGATCCTGAGAAAATTCATCACTTTACATTTTCGTTGATTCGTTTCTTTCATAATATTGGCTTCGGAAGTATTTTCCGAGGTATCTATAGCATTAAAAACCCAAAACTGGAACAGGATATTTTCGGACTAAAATTTCCAAATCCGGTTGGCCTTGCCGCTGGTTTTGATAAAGATGCGAAGCTTTACAAAGAACTTTCAAATTTTGGGTTCGGTTTTATTGAAATAGGAACCGTTACCCCAAAGCCACAACCTGGAAATGACAAACCGCGTTTGTTCAGACTAAAAGAGGATTCAGCCATAATTAATAGAATGGGTTTTAATAATGGTGGAGTGGAAGAAGCTGTTCAACGATTGAAGAGTAATACAAATGTTTTAATTGGCGGAAACATTGGCAAAAATAAAGTTACACCCAATGAAGAAGCAGTTAATGATTACATAATCTGTTTTGAGGCGCTTTTTGATTATGTGGATTACTTTGTGGTAAACGTAAGTTCGCCCAACACGCCAAACCTTCGTGCCTTGCAGGAAAAGAAACCTTTGACAGATTTATTGCAAACCCTTCAAGATAGAAATAATTCAAAACAAAAACGAAAACCAATTCTTCTTAAAATTGCCCCCGATTTAACCGATGAGCAACTTTTAGACATCATCGAAATTGTTTCAGCAACAGAAATTGACGGTGTTATTGCCACCAATACTACTATTTCACGCGAAGGAATTTCTTCAGAAAATAAAAAGGAAATGGGTGGCTTGAGCGGAAAACCTTTAAGCAAAAGAGCTACCGAAGTAATCCGTTTTCTTTCGGAAAAGAGCAATAAGGCGTTTCCAATTATTGGAGTTGGCGGAATCCATTCCGCAGAAGACGCTTTGGAAAAACTGGATGCCGGCGCAAGTCTGGTGCAGCTTTACACAGGTTTTATTTATGAAGGCCCTGGCTTGATAAAAGAAATAAACAAAGCGATTTTAAAACGAAAATGATTGAAACGCTACTATCATTTTCAATCGCAACTCTTGCGCTCGCCATTTCTCCGGGGCCGGACAATATTTATGTGCTAACCCAATCGTTGGTAAACGGAACCAAAAGTGGCATTGCTACTACAGCAGGGTTAATTAGTGGATGTATTGTTCACACCACGCTTTTGGCTTTCGGCATTTCTGCAATTATAACCGCTTCGGAAGAAACCTTTTACGCAATAAAAGTTTTTGGCGCTTGTTATTTACTTTATCTGGCATATACAGTATATAAAAGCGATGATCAAATTTCGCTGTCTGAAAATGCTCCTAAAAAATCATATTTTCAGTTATTCAAAACAGGTGTGATCATGAATTTGGTAAACCCAAAAGTTATGATTTTCTTTTTGGCTTTTTTTCCAGGTTTTCTTTGGGATAAGGGTGGAAATACAGTGCTACAATTCTATATTTTAGGAATTACTTTTATGATTATTTCTTTCATAACATTCAGTATAATCGCAATAGCCGCAGGACGCATATCGGGTTTGCTTTTGGAATGGAAAAGCATGGGTGTTGTAATGAAATGGTTACAAATACTCGTTTTTGTTGGAATTGCTGTTTTTATTGTTTTGCCATAATTAATTAGATTTCTATTTCACCTCATAAATATTTCCTATTTCTAATTTCGTAGTTCTTTTTTCAAAAACTATCTTTGAGGTAATGCAGCAAGTAAAAATTATAGAATGTCCACGCGATGCCATGCAAGGCATCAAAGATTGGATTCCCACCGAGCAAAAAGTGAAGTACATTCAATCGCTTTTGCGCTGTGGATTTGATACCATTGATTTTGGAAGCTTTGTTTCACCGAAAGCAATTCCGCAAATGAAAGATACTGCAGAAGTACTTTCACAATTGGATCTTTCAGCAACCAAAAGTAAATTGTTGCCATTATTGCAAATCTATCGAGGAGCCGAAGATGCCGTAAAACATTCTGAAATTGATTATTTGGGATATCCCTTTTCAATTTCTGAAAATTTCCAAATGCGGAATACCCACAAAACAATTGCGGAATCTTTGGTGATACTTCAGGAAATTTTAAACCTTGCTCATAAAAACAATAAAGAAGTAGTCGCGTATCTTTCCATGGGCTTCGGAAATCCTTATGGTGACCCTTGGAATGTTGAGATAGTAGGAGAGTGGACCGAAAAGCTTTCCTCAATGGGCGTTAAGATTCTTTCGCTTAGTGATACCGTGGGTACATCCACACCTGATATTATTTCATATTTATTTACTAACTTGATACCAAAATATCCCCACATAGAGTTTGGCGCGCATTTGCACACTACCCCAAATGCTTGGCACGAAAAAGTTGACGCCGCCTTTAAAGCAGGTTGCAAAAGTTTTGATGGAGCCATTCAAGGTTTTGGTGGTTGCCCAATGGCAAAAGACGAACTAACTGGAAATATGCCCACCGAAAAAATGCTCAGCTATTTTACAGCTGAAAAAATTTCGAGCAACATTAATCCAATGTCTTTTGAAAGCGCACACAATGAAGCAACTAAAGTTTTTACTAAATACCATTAAATGAGAAAATTTTTACTTTTAGCTATAGTGGGCTATTTTTCCGTAAGCTGTAAATTCTTCAACTAGCCCACCGAGGACCCAATAAAAGGCGCTGGGGTCATTACCCTTAAATTTGTTCAAATTAATGATGTTTATGAAATAGCACCGTTGAATGGTGGTGAATATGGCGGATTAGCCCGAGTGGCCCATATTCGCGATTCCATTAAGGCCAAATATTTCCAAATACATATTTGTTTTTGGCGGGCGATTTTTTAAATCCGTCCTTGATAGGAACGCTGAAAGTTGAAGGCGAACGAGTGAATGGAAAGCAGATGGTAGATGTGCTTAACGCTATGGATATTGATTTGGTGACTTTCGGAAACCATGAATTTGACCTGAGCGAAAAAGATCTTACAAAAACGATTGAACGAGTCAAATTTCACTTGGACAACAGCCAACGTTCGACATGTCACCGAAAGAGGGCATTGTGCCTTTTACAACGAAATGGGACTACACTAACGTACCAACATCAGATTACGCTACATTTAATGCTATGGATTCCGACGGAAACAAAATGAAATTTGGTGTGTTTGGCGTTACTATTCCTTCAAACCCCAAGGATTATGTTTCTTATGGTGATATTTATGAAAACGCAGAAAGGGCCTATAGTTTGGCCTCTCAAAAGGCAGATTTTGTTGTTGGCCTTACTCATGTTTCCATAGATGAGGATAAAGAAATAGCCAGTCGTTTGAGGTCGCTACCTTTAATTATGGGGGGGCATGAACACTATAATATGCTCGAAAAAGAAGGTAGGACTATTATCACAAAAGCAGATGCAAATGCAAAAAGTGTTTATGTACATACCCTTATTTATAATTTACGAACCAAATACCTTCACATCAATTCCGAATTGGTGATTGTTACATCTAAAATAGCTTCTTCTGCCAAAGTGGAACGGGTAGTAAATAAATGGACCGATTTTTTAGATGAAAAATTAAAAGAAGTTATAGAAAAACCAGATGAAGTAATCTATAACGCTACAGCGCCGCTTGATGGCACCGATACCGCTAACCGAAGCATGCAAACCAATATGGGCGAGTTGCTTACGCGCTCGATGTCCTTTGCCTACAATGATAAAGTAGATGGAGCCTTGGTAAATGGAGGTTCAATACGAATAGACGATATGTTGGTAGGCGATATAACGAGTACCGATATTTTTAGAGTGCTTCCCTTTGGAGGTAGTGTTTTAAAAGTTGATTTAAAAGGTAGTTTGTTAAAGGAAATATTGGAGTACGGAAAATTACAAAGAGGTGAAGGCGCCTATCTTCAGCGGTATAATTTTTCACAAAATGAAAAAGACGAATGGCTGGTAAGCGAAAAGCCAATTGATGACCAAAAAACCTATTCCGTTGCCTTCAGTGACTTTTTGTTGAAAGGATTGGATATTCCTTTTTTAACTCCTGAAAATAGTGGCATTGTAAAAATTTATACACCCAAAGAAAACGAAACTGCCGCCGATATTCGGAAAGCAATCATTTTCTATTTAAATTCGCAAAAAAAACAATAATGTTCAAAAAAGTTATAAAAATAGTTTTGGTTTTGGCACTGATTGCTTTGGTGGCTATTCAATTTATTCGTCCCGAAAAAAATAATGAGGGCTATAAGAGTGTTGCTTTATTTGAAACTGAAACCAAACCATCTGTAAAAGTTGCTTCTATTTTAAAAGAAAATTGTTACGATTGTCATAGCAATCATACCCAATATCCTTGGTATTCAGAAATTGCGCCGACTTCACTATGGTTGGCCGATCATATTGAAGAAGGAAAGGAACATCTCAATGTATCTGCTTGGGAAAACTATACAGTGAAAAAGAAGGAACACAAGCTAGAAGAGCTTATTGAGATGGTGGAAGATGGTGAAATGCCACTGCAGTCCTACACCATTATTCATGGCAACCTTTCGGAAGATGACAA
Organism: uncultured Flavobacteriaceae bacterium; assembly: GCA_963805885.1. Taxonomy (GTDB): domain Bacteria; phylum Bacteroidota; class Bacteroidia; order Flavobacteriales; family Flavobacteriaceae; genus Aequorivita. The sequence goes on along the minus strand of CAWDWC010000011.1, from coordinate 152,837 downwards.
AAAATTATTACTTCAATGGGCTGGTTTAGCAAGGCTTAAATATAAACATCAATTGGAGGTATCTTCAATTAAATAAGTTTTCAAAATTTATTTAAATTAAATCTAAATAAACTTGTGAGATTTCATTATCACTATTATTTTTGCGGCTGAAAAATCAACCTATTTTAATTCAGTCTAAATAATAATTATGAAAAAAATCATCACTTTACCCTTTTTGTTTTTTTGTGCCATTTCCTTTTCGCAAATCAATTCTGATTCAATTTCATCAAATAATCCCCAAGTACAACAAAATTCCAGCCAACGCATTCTCTCTGGTAATTATGGAAAAGCAGTGACCCTTAGTGGTTATGGTGAAATGGTTTATAACCAGCCAGAGGGCAATAACGGCACCCTTGATGTACACCGTTTGGTGCTACTTTTTGGTTATAAATTTGATGAAAAAACACAGTTCGTTACCGAGATTGAAGTGGAACATGTGGAAGAAATATACATAGAGCAAGCTTTTGTAAACTACGCATTAAGCAATAATGTTAACCTTCGCGGAGGGCTTATGTTAGTTCCAATGGGAATCATCAATGAATACCACGAGCCCACCACATTTAACGGTACAGATCGTCCTGCCGTGGACCACGACATAGTGCCGACTACTTGGCGCGAATTGGGAGTAGGGGTAAGCGGGCGTTTCCCCGAAATATCATTGGGTTACCAAGCTTACATTTTTAATGGTTTCAAATCCACTGCCCCAGACGATTCAGGAGGGATAAAAGGATTTTTAAAAGGCAAAGATGGTCTGCGAGGAGGACGTCAAAAAGGGATAGAATCCACCGTAGACAGCCCAACTTTTTCAGCAAAATTAGATTACTATGGAATTCCAGGGTTACGATTTGGATTAGCTGGGTATTTTGGAAAAACACAGGCTGATGATGAAGTGGAAGATTTGGACGGTGCAAATATTGGCATTTCCATGGTTGGTTTCGACGTTCGTTATGCGTTCCGTAAATTTACCGCCCGTGGCGAATTTATTTATGCATCCCTTACTAATACAGACCAATACAACACCCTTACTGGAAAGGACTTGGGCAGTGCCCTAATGGGCTATTATGTAGAAGGGGCGTATAATTTGCTACCTCTTACCGCCAAACAAAAACTTTTTGCATTTGCCAGGTATGAACAGTATGACACACACGCCGACACAGAAAGTGGTTTGGATCGCAACGATGCCTATAACCGTCAAACTTTAACAACAGGTTTATCCTACCACATCGCCCCTGGAGTGGTGATTAAAGGCGATTACCAAATTAACGACAATGCGCTGAATGGATCTGACGTGTTGAACCAACTCAATTTCGGGATTGGCATTTGGTTCTAATACACCTTAGTGAACACTATTTTAAATAGTGTTCAACATAATTTTTTAAAACAATACCTTTGCTTTATGAAAACAAGAGTATCCATCCTTTTAATTACAGCACTCGCTTTGGCAGCTTTTTCCGTTCCTGATAATGTGGCCAAAAAGGCTCATAAGGAAATGGTGAAATTTTATGGGACCGTAAATTTATCGAAAGAAATTATTTCGGTCCCTAAGGATTTGAACGCAAAGACACTGTCTGAATTTGGAGATGAAAACCTATTTAAGATCTATACGGAGGGTAAACTTTTAGGTTATGGATATATTGGGAATGCGCCCAGTAAAACAGCTACTTTTGATTATTTGGTGTTGTTTGATAAAAACTTCGTCGTTACAACTAGCAAAGTGCTGTTTTACCGCGAAGAGTACGGCGGCGAAATAAGCAGCAAACGTTGGCTGAAACAGTTTGAAGGTGCATCTCCCACTTCCAAAGAACTTGTTTACAACCGCAATATCATCCCCATCAGTGGGGCTACAATTTCTGTAAAGTCCTTGACCTCAGAAATGAACCTGCTATTAAAGAGTATTGCAATTCTGCAAAAATCAAAAGTGTTATAAATGCAACTTCACGGCCGTATCCATAGCCTCCCTCGTTACGCAAAACAATTTATTGCGGCATTTGTTATTGTATTAAGCGTGGGATATTTCACGGGCCTGAACTTTGTTCGCGAAACAGGCTCGGTAAACCCCCATGGCCTTAAGGAAAACTACCTTGGCAATGAAGAAGTTGAAGATGTCGCAGTAATGAAATTCAAAAAAGGGGAGCGCGAGATGCTTACTATTCTGCATACCCACATTCTTTCCATTTCGTTTATCTTCTTTTTGCTTGGTGGCTTGGTGGCTATCACTTCACTTCCGTCAAAATTAAAATCTTTTTTAATGATTGAACCTTTTTTTTCTATCCTTCTGACCTTCGGTGGAATATATTTTATGTGGAAGGGCATACTGTGGATGAATTGGGTTGTCATGATTTCGGGGATCTTGATGACAGGAGTTTATGTGATAGCGGTGGGAGCAGTTCTAATACAATTATTTGTTTCAGAAAAGAAATAATATTTTATCTTTTCAACTGTTGCACTTATTGTTTGAACTTAGTATTCATATTTCTGAATTAAATACCGTACATTTGCACGCAATTAATCCATAATCACTTTCGCAACCTTCGGAAGTTAATTTAATTGCAATGACTGCACACGATAACAAAATTTTAGGGGAAGGACTTACTTATGACGACGTACTATTAGTGCCCGCATATTCTGAAGTTTTACCACGCGAAGTTTCCATCGCCACCAAGTTTTCACGAAATATTACACTGAATGTTCCTATTGTTTCCGCAGCAATGGATACCGTTACAGAAAGCGCCATGGCTATTGCTATTGCACGGGAAGGTGGAATTGGGGTACTGCATAAAAATATGAGTATTGAAGACCAAGCCGCCGAAGTACGCAAAGTGAAACGTGCCGAAAGTGGAATGATCATCGATCCAGTAACATTGAAAAAATCAAACACTGTAGGCGATGCCCAAAAAACAATGCGTGAATACAGTATTGGCGGTATACCCATTATTGACGATGCCGGAAAATTGATAGGGATTGTCACCAATCGTGACCTTCGTTTTGAAAAAGACATGAAACGCCCACTGCACGAAGTAATGACTTGCGAGAATTTGGTTACTGTGGCGCAGGGAACTTCTTTAAAGGAGGCCGAAATAATTCTTCAGAAAAACAAAATTGAAAAATTGCCAGTTGTAAACGATGACGGAAAACTTTTGGGACTTATTACTTTTAGGGATATTACAAAGCTTACCCAAAAACCAATTGCCAATAAAGACCAATACGGAAGACTTCGTGTTGCCGCCGCACTTGGCGTAACCCCGGATGCTGTAGAAAGGGCAGAAGCGTTAGTAAATGCGCAGGTTGATGCAGTAATTATTGATACTGCACATGGCCATACAAAAGGTGTGGTTGAGGTTTTGAAAAAGGTTAAACAAAAATTTCCAGACCTAGATGTAATTGTAGGTAACATTGCCACAGCAGATGCCGCAAAATATTTGGTAGAAGCTGGCGCCGATGCTGTGAAGGTGGGGATTGGTCCGGGTTCCATTTGCACTACACGTGTAGTTGCAGGGGTAGGTTTCCCCCAATTTTCGGCGGTGTTGGAAGTTGCTGCAGCCCTAAAAGGCAGCGGAGTTCCAGTAATTGCTGATGGTGGAATTCGCTATACTGGCGATATTCCAAAAGCCATTGCTGCTGGAGCTGATTGTGTGATGCTTGGTTCATTGTTAGCCGGCACAAAGGAATCGCCTGGAGAAACTATTATTTACGAAGGAAGAAAATTTAAATCATACAGAGGAATGGGTTCTGTAGAAGCGATGAAACAAGGTTCCAAAGACCGCTATTTTCAGGATGTGGAAGATGATATAAAAAAACTGGTTCCCGAAGGAATTGTGGGCCGTGTGCCATACAAAGGTGAATTGGTTGAAAGTATGACACAGTTTATTGGTGGATTAAGAGCTGGAATGGGCTATTGTGGCGCTAAGGATATTGAGGCATTAAAAGAAAATGGCAAGTTTGTAAAGATTACTTTTTCAGGAATTGCAGAAAGCCATCCACATGATGTTACCATTACCAAAGAAGCTCCAAATTATAGTAGATAAGACCTAAATTATAAAAAATAAAGAATAAAAAAGCGCTGGAAATTTTCTAGCGCTTTTTATTTAGAAGTAATTACTAGTGCTTCAAAATAGTTGAGTATTTTTTTAGGTGATCCACTTCTTTTTTCTTAATTGTTGCAGTATAATATATCAGATTTAATGCCTGAAGAATTTTGGAGAATATGTTCAATGATTTTTTCAGACATTGAGGGAGTTTATTTTTTCTTCAAGAGCTTTTAGAAGTGTGATGAAGTATTCAAATTCTGCTTCATTTTCAATTCCTCTTGCGGGTGTAAGAATTATTTTTGAAGTGTTTTCTTTTGGAGTACGGATGTAAATTCTTTGTTTTTTGAGTTTGCTGACAATTGAATCTTCTTTTATCAATTCTTCAATTAACTTCTTATCACCTTTAAAAATATAGTGGTCTTTGATTGTTATATTCTTTAAATGAAAAACGTTTTGTAGTATTCTTTCCCATAAGGAAACTGGGTATATTTCTAGGGTATTTCTGCACTTATTTTTTAAATGAAGTATTATTCTGAAAGGTTCAGCTGTTGGAATTGCACCGCCAATTTCATTAAGATTAACCGAGATTTTTGATCCAGTAACAATAAAGTAGGCACCCTTAGGCTGATAAATCATTTTGCCAATGGGGGAATAGGCTTCTTTTATAGTTTCTTCTGTATAGGTGCCATTATTTTTTTCGGCAAAATTTTTAAGAAGATTCATAAAAAACAGTTCTAAAATTCTTTAAATATAATTATTTCATAAGTATTGTTTAAAAAAAAAACGTGAGGCCAAATAGCTCCACGTTTTCTGTTCTTAAAGAAAAAGTTGAATTATTTTCCTTCCTCTTCCGCAGTAATCGTAATACCAAGTTCTGTTAAAATTGGAACTGTAAGATCATAATTTGGATCCAAATAAACCAAATCTGTGTTTGTCTGCATCACTTGGGTGTAGTTTTGTGCCTTTGCCACTTTGTTGAGTGCCTCTCCAATTTTTTTATAAAGAGGCTGCAGGTATTCTTTTTGTTTTATATCCATCAGCTTAGCTCCATTTTGCTGAAACTTTTGGATGTCTGTATCTAAGTTTACTAGAGCGGTTTGCTTTTCTTTTTTTTGCTCGGGAGTAAACGTAGCCTCGCCATTTTTGTATTCTTCTGCGAGTTTTTTGTATTCGTCAATTTTTTTGTTGAGATCTTTATCCAACTGCTGTCCGTAGGTTTCTAATTGTGTTTGTACGGTAATCATTTCAGGCATTTTGGAAAGGATGTAATCTACGTCAACAGCTCCTACTTTACTCTGTGCGAAAGCGGAAATTCCAATAAAAAATACGGCAATTTTTAAAAAATTCATTGTGTTTGTTTTAAAGTATTTAAAGCGCAATATTACTATAAATATTGCAAATAAACAGAAGATGGCTTTACCGTTTATAAAAAATATAATCCGTCACTATAGCCTCGACGCCTTCTACTTTTAGTTGGCTAACAAGTTGTCCACGGTGGTAACTGCTATGATTGATTATATGAAAAAAAATTTCTTCGGCTGTATTTGTAAAATTATAACCTTTGCTGTTTGAGTAATTTATTGGTTCTTTTAAGTTCTTTTTTTGAAGAAGCTCTTTGGTGTGTTCAAAGTTTTCGTCATTAATGGCGTCCAAATGATTAAGATCTAAAATTTGCCAAACCGAAAGTGCTGCGGCAACTCCAAATATTCTGTGATTCCAAATATGATGGGCATTTAAAGTGTGGCTTGCCAAAAGGCTGATTTTTTCATTATAGGTTTCTGGATTTTTTCGAAACACTTCAAAAAGCAATCTGTTGCAATGCTGTATATATTCAAATTTGTCTAAAAAGAAGGCTTTCATTATTCCTCATAAATTTGTCCACGTGTGGGCTTAAGGGTTTCTCGTAAGGTATTCATCAAAGATTTTTCTACTACCATATAGGCGATGTGATGCATTGGGGTAATTTCCTCATTTCCGGTAAGAGTGTTCTGTAATTTGTCAGTTTCGGCAAACTCGGCAAGGTGTTTTGCATGGTGTACGGCAATGGGCTTGGCATTTGGACCGCGAAAATCCCATATAAGTTTTACTCTTTCAGTCATTTACATTTAATTGTGATGAAATTATTCTGGTCCTAAATAAAAGAGCAATTCTCTTTTATTTTAAATATAAGGCAAGGTACGTGTTTTTGAGAATATTTTAAAAAGCAGAAAACACTATAATTATATTAAATTCGTTAGCTTTTCTGATGTATGTTACCATACCTTTTTGTTATTTTTGCACCTTTGTTCTCCAAAGCTTAAGCACAGGTAAATTACTTCAATTAAAATAAATATTAAAAAAATGAAAAATTTTCTTTCCGTATTCATTTTGGCACTTTTGAGCGCCACCACCGTTTTTTCACAAAACAAAAAAGAAGTATTAATGACCATTGATGGCAAACCAGTGTATGCCAGCGAATTTAAACGGGTTTATAATAAAAACCTTGATTTGGTTCAGGACGAATCGCAAAAAGATATAGATGGCTATCTGGAACTTTTTATTGATTACAAACTGAAAATTGCCGAAGCCCAAGCACAAGATTTGGATAAAGAGAATTCGTACAAAAGCGAACTTTCAAAATATAGAGACCAGCTTTCAAGAAATTATCTTTTTGAAGATAAGGTTACCGAAGAGCTTGCCAAAGAAGCATATGAGCGTGGAAAAGAAGATATAAATGCTTCACACATTTTAATTCGCGTAGATTATGAATCGGTACCGCAAGATACCTTGGTGGCATATAACAAAATCAAATCTATACGCGAAAAAGCCCTTAAAGGAGAAGACTTTAACCAACTGGCAAAGACATATTCCGAAGAACCTGGAGCAAAGGAAAGTGGTGGGAATTTGGGTTATTTTTCAGTCTTCGACATGGTTTATCCTTTTGAAAATGCGGCCTATAATACTAAGGTTGGTGAAATTTCAAAAATTATACGTACTAATTTTGGGTATCATATTCTGAAAGTAAACGACCGAAGAACGAAATTGCCAAAAATTGCGGTATCACACATAATGATTTCAGATAAAAAAGGGGCTCGTACTTTTGATCCAGAAGAGCGCATCAACGAACTTTATACTATGTTAAAGCAGGGAGAGTCTTTTGAGAGCCTTGCAAAACAATACTCAGATGATAAAAATTCCGCAGTAAAAGGTGGAAAGCTAAACCCCTTTACCAAAGGGGATCTTCGCGCAACCGAGTTTGAGGATGCAGCTTACAATCTTAAAAACATTGGCGATATAAGCAAGCCAGTTAAGACGGATTTTGGCTGGCACATTATTCGTTTGGAAGAAAAATTACCTGTGGAATCCTTTGAGCAGCAAAAGGAATCATTGGAAAAAAGAGTAACGGAAGGAGACCGTTCCAAAATTGTTACCAATGCCATTAATAATAAAATAAAAGAAAAATACGGTTTTAAAAAAGGAGAAAGCTTTTTGCCTTATTTTGATACTTACGTGACTGATGATGTTTTGAAAAGAAAGTGGATTATGAATCCAATTCCTAATGATAAAGAAAAAGTTCTATTTACTATTGGAGATAAAGAATTGGGCTATACAGATTTCGCGAAATTTATTGCAGGACGCCAAAAAACAACAAGGCCATACAAACAGAAAGAAGCCCTTTTAGTTGATCTGTATGATGAATTTGAAACAGAAAACTTAAAAGAATATTTTAAGGAGCACCTTGAGGACGAAAATGAAGATTATGCAGCAATACTTACTGAGTATCGCGATGGCCTTTTAATATTTGATGTGATGAACAAAAATATTTGGCAGAAAGCAAAGAACGATTCTATAGGTATTCAGGAATATTACACAAAAACAAAGCAAAACTACCTATGGAAACAACGAGTTGATGCTGAAATATATTCGGCTACTTCAGAAATGCTAGCGCAACAAATCCAAGAATATGCTTAATGAAGGTAAAACTGCAGAAGAAATTAAAGCAGTACTAAATACCGAAGAAAAAGTAAATGTTTTGGTCACTCCCGGCCTTTTTGAAGTAGGGCAACACGAACTTCCTGTTGGTATGGCAATCAAAGAAGGTGTTTCAAAAGTTTACCCAAGCAACGATTCATTTGTGGTTGTAAACGTAAAAACAATTATGGCTCCCAGCGAAAAGTCTTTAGAGGATGTAAAAGGAAAGGTTCTAAACAACTATCAAAACGATATTGAAGCAAGATGGATAAAAGAGTTACGTTCAAAATATAAAGTGGAAGTTGATAAAAAAACCTTGAAGCATTTGAAAAAAGAGCTTAAGTGATTCGGAATATTTTTAATATATTGGTGTTAAGCGTTTTTTTGAGCTCCTGTAATTATTTTAAGCAGGAAGCAAAAAAGGATGTTGTAGCTCGTGTTAACAACAGTTATTTATACAAGGAAGATATCGCGAAATTAATAGCAGAAAATACTTCTGAAGAAGACAGCACATTAATAGTAAACAACTACATAACCCGTTGGGCAACCCAACAATTACTTATAGACCAAGCAAAAATTAACCTTACCTCAGATAAACTGTGACAATACAATAAACTTGTTCAAGAATATCAAAATGATCTTTTGACCGAAGCATATAAAAATGTAATTGTAAGCAAACAATTGGATAGCACCATTACGGAACAAGAATATCAAGAATACTATGAGACTAATAAGGAAAACTTCAAACTAAAAAATCTTCTGGTTAAATTGCGCTACGTGCAGCTTCCTGTAAATTATGACGGATTGGCCATAGTAAAAGAAAAATTGAACCGGTACAACCAAAAAGACAAAACATCCCTGAACAGCCAAGATTATCAATTTATTTCTTCAAATTTTAATGATTCTGTTTGGGTTAAAAAAGAAGTTTTACTCCAGACGTTGCCTGTATTAAGAGAGAATAGTGAGCAAGTGTTAAAAAAATCTAATTTTTCGCAGTTGCAAGATTCATTAGGAGTATATTTGGTGAAAATTGAAAATGTGCTAAATCCCAATGATACTGCGCCACTTTCCTATGTTAAGCCCACTTTGAAACAGATTATTTTGAACAAGAGGAAGCTTGAACTTATAAAAAAATTAGAAACAGATATTACAAAAGATGCTATTAAAACAAATAATTTTGAAATCTATAAAAATGAATAAATTTTTATTGATATTGTTATTTTCTAACACTCATTTTTCAAGCTCAAGTTGTGTTGGAGCCAGACAGTACGGGGGTTGTAAAAAGTAATGATTCCATTGTTGTGCAACAAGTTGTGAAACGAGATTCCGTTCCATTTAAAAGATATAAAGCGGAAGGCGTAAGTGCTGTGGTTGGTGAATATGTTATTTTGGATAGCGATATTGACAAAGCCTATGTGGAAATGCAATCACAGGGAATGTCTATTGAAGATATTTCCCGTTGCCAATTGATTGGGCAAATTGATGGAAGATAAACTTTATGCGCACCAAGCCAAACAGGATAGTCTTGTTGTCGCCGATGCTGAAATTAATGGAATGATAGATCAGCAATTGCAGTATATTATAAGTGAATTGGGTAGTGAAGAAAAAGTGGCTGCCTATTACCGAAAAGATAATATTGCTCAATTGAAAAAAGATCTTTTTGAAGCCAATAAGAGTATAAAACTTGCAGGGTTGATGCAGCAAAAAATGATTGAAAAAGTTGAAGTTACACCAGAAGAAGTGCGAACTTTTTTTTATTCAATTCCCGAAGAGGAACGTCCTGTGTTTGGCGCTGAAATTGAAGTAGCTCAAATAGTTATAGACCCGGAAATTACCAACAAGCAAAAGATGAAGTTATAGCGAAATTAAACCAATTCATGCAGATATTATTGACAATGGAGCAAGTTTTGCCCGAAAGTGGTATTGTATTCGAATGATCAATGAGTCTATTCAAACAGGTGGGCTTTATACCTGGTGTGAAAACAATCAAGTTGGGAAAGGAATTTAAGGATCAGCTTTTTCCCTTTTGGAAGGAGAAATATCGGAACCTTTTGAAACTGACTTTGGTTATCATGTTTTATATGTTGAAAAAATAAGAGGACAGGAATACGATGTAAGTCATATCCTTTTATTCCCTGAGTTTCTGAAGCGGCAATCTATTGAGGCTGCACAGAGAAAAATAGAAGATTTAGACAATCGAAATTGTTCAGGCGAACTAACTTTTGCAGAAGCAGCTCGTGAATCTTCAGATGAAAAAGAAACGAGAAATAAGGCGGACTTTTAATAAATCCAGCTAATTTTGACACCAAATTTGATCTCACTAAAATGGACCCAAACTTTACGCGCAGGTTTATAATTTAAAGGAAATGGAGAAGTTTCAAAAGTTTTTACAGACAGTGACCGCACAGGAAACAGCAGATTGAAAATCCTAACTGTTACCAAGAAAGACCCAGAACATAAAGCTGATTATGCACAAATATTACGAACGCATCAAGCAATTGGCACTTCGTGAAAAACAAATTAATGTAATCAACACATGGCAAAACGAAAAAATAAAGGATACCTATATTAACATTAATGAGGATTACCAGGATTGTGAATTTGCTGGAAATTGGTTAAAAAAATAATATCGAAAAAATATGTCAGACGTAGCAGCGATAAATCATCTGGTTTCAAAATATAATGCCCTTCAGCAGGAAATAAAAAAAGTAATTGTAGGTCAAGATGAAGTGGTTGAGCAAGTATTGCTTTCCATTTTTTCAGGAGGTCATGCTTTGCTGATTGGTGTTCCTGGGCTTGCAAAAACCTTATTGGTTAATACCATTGCGCAAGCGCTTGGTTTAAAATTTAAACGAATTCAATTTACGCCAGATTTAATGCCTAGTGATATTCTTAGGTTCTGAAATTTTAGATGAAAACAGAGATTTTAAATTTATAAAAGGACCTATTTTCGCCAATATTATTCTCGCAGATGAGATTAACCGTACACCGCCAAAAACCCAAGCTGCTTTATTGGAAGCGATGCAGGAAAGTGCGGTTACTGTTGCAGGACATCATTATAAATTAGATTTGCCCTATTTTGTATTGCTACCCAAAACCCAATTGAGCAGGAAGGAACATATCCATTGCCAGAAGCTCAATTGGACCGTTTTATGTTTGCTATTAATTTGAATATCCTACTTTTGAAGAAGAAGTAAAGTAGTAAAGCAAACTACAACTAGCAATACTCAAGAAAGTAAATGCATTATTTTACCGCTCAAGAAATTATAGATTTTCAACAATTGATTCGAAGAATTCCTGTAGCGGATAATGTTATTGAATATGCAGTTACATTGGTTGGTAAAACACGACCTAATAGTTCTGACAGCAACAGATTTAGTAAAAAAATATATTGATTGGGGAGCAGGTCCAAGAGCTTCTCAAAACCTAATTTTAGCTGCTAAAACACATGCTGCAATTCATGGAAAATTTTCTCCAGATATTGAAGATGTTCAAACAGTTGCAATCGGTATTCTTAAGACATCGAATTATTAAAAACTACAAAGCTGAAGCCGAAGGTATTACATGAAGACAAATTATCAAAAGCTTGTACTAAATATCAATAGCTTTTTTTCTGAAATTTCTCAAGAATTCATTAATTAAAATTTTAATATTCTTATTTTACCTATTCAAATATTATCAAATTTCATAATTATATTCATTATTATATTCGTATTTAATAAATTATATTCATTAAATAAGCAATTTCATTACATATTTTTTAAATGTCTCCATTATTTTTGTAATTTCGCAGACTTAACAAAAACTTAAATATAACTTATGGCATTTGATATTGATATGATTAAAAAGGTTTATGCCAAATGGCTGACCGTGTAGATAGAGCGCGTGAAATCACTGGAAAACCACTTACCCTTTCTGAAAAAATACTGTATTCCCACCTTTGGGATGGCAACCCCGATAAAGCTTTCCAACGTGGAAAAGACTATGTAGATTTTGCCCCTGATAGAATTGCATGTCAAGATGCAACAGCACAGATGGCTCTTTTGCAGTTTATGCAGGCGGGAAAGAAAACAGTTGCTGTGCCAACCACAGTTCACTGTGATCATTTAATTCAAGCCAAACAAGGTGCCGCTCCAGATTTAAAGCGCGCCAACGAAACAAGTAATGAGGTTTTTGACTTTTTGGAATCTGTTTCAAATAAATACGGAATTGGCTTTTGGAGACCAGGAGCTGGAATTATTCACCAAGTAGTTTTAGAAAATTATGCTTTCCCTGGAGGAATGATGATTGGTACAGATCAGTCACACTGTAAATGCAGGCGGTCTAGGAATGGTTGCTATTGGTGTTGGAGGTGCAGATGCCGTTGATGTAATGGCTGGAATGGCTTGGGAATTGAAATTTCCAAAACTAATCGGAGTTAAATTAAAAGGTGAATTAAACGGTTGGACAGCTTCAAAAGATGTTATTCTTAAAGTAGCTGGAATCTTGACCGTAAAAGGAGGAACTGGAGCTATTGTTGAATATTTTGGGCCTGGTGCAAAAAATCTTTCTTGTACCGGAAAAGGGACAATCTGTAATATGGGAGCCGAAATTGGCGCAACAACTTCAACGTTTGGTTATGACGATTCTATGGAGCGTTTCTTAAGAGCAACAGACCGAGAAGATATTGCAGACGAAGCAAACAAAATCCGTGAATACTTAACGGGTGATGATGAAGTTTATGCAAACCCAGAAAAATATTTCGATCAAGTTATTGAAATAGATTTAACAACACTTCGCCCACATTTAAATGGACCTTTCACTCCAGATTTAGCAACTCCGGTTGGCGAGTTGGGTGAAAAAGCAAAGAAAAACGATTGGCCTATAAAAGTAGATTGGGGATTGATTGGTAGCTTGTACCAATTCTTCCTATGAAGATTTAACACGTGCGGCTTCTATCGCTCAGCAGGCAATCGATAAAAAATTAAAGCCTAAAAGTGATTTTGGAATAAACCCAGGTTCAGAACAGATTCGTTTTACCGCGGAGCGTGATGGTTTGCTTGAGGTTTTTGAAAATCTTGGAGCTACGGTGTTTACAAATGCTTGCGGTCCTTGTATAGGCCAATGGGACCGAAGTGATAGAAAAGGAGATGAGAAGAACACAATAGTGCATTCTTTTAACAGAAACTTTTCAAAACGTGCTGATGGAAATCCAAATACCCACGCTTTTGTAGGCTCTCCAGAAATGGTTGCCGCAATTGCAATCTCTGGTCGTTTAGATTTTGACCCGATGAATGATACATTGTTAAATGAAGATGGCCAAGAAGTAAAACTGGACATACCAGTAGGTCTTGAACTTCCCCCAAAAGGATTTGCTGTAGACGACAATGGGTATTTGGCACCAACTGAAGATGGTAGTTCTGTTGAAGTAAAAGTAGCTAAAGATAGTGAGCGCCTTCAATTGTTAGAGCCGTTTGTTCCAATTAAAGATTCTGAATTACAAGGAGTAAAATTATTGATTAAAGCTTTTGGAAAATGTACAACCGATCATATCTCTATGGCTGGCCCGTGGTTGCGTTACCGTGGACATTTAGATAATATTGCAAATAACACGCTAATTGGAGCAGTAAATGCATTTAATAAGCAAACTAATTTTGTAAAAAACCAATTAACCGGTGAATACGGTGGTGTACCAGATGTGCAACGTGAGTACAAGGCGAAGGGAATAAAAACTATTGTTGTGGGTGACCATAATTATGGCGAAGGTTCTTCACGGGAGCATGCAGCTATGCAGCCAAGATTTTTGGGTGTTGCAGCTGTTTTGGTAAAATCATTCGCAAGAATTCACGAAACAAACTTGAAAAAGCAAGGAATGTTGGGGTTGACCTTTGCCAATGAAGCAGACTACGATTTGATCCAAGAAGATGATACTTTCAACTTTTTAGATATTGCTGATTTTTCTGAAAACAAACCCTTGACCATCGAGATTGTTCATAAGGATGGAAGTAAAGACACTATTAAAGTGAACCATACTTACAACGATGCGCAGATAAAGTGGTACCGCGAAGGATCCGCTTTAAATTTGATTAAAAAGCATAACGCTTAAAAATACTATATAAATACATAAACCTAACAGGTTTTTGTGACCTGTTAGGTTTTTTTATACCTGTAAAATTCATGAAGTTAGTAAGGAAACATTGGAGCAACATTTTGTTTTTTACCTTTTTGGTACTTTTAATAATTCCACAAACGCGAATGCCAATCCAGGTCTTTATCCAAAGACTTGTTTCTTTTTCTCCTTCGGAAATGTCTGAAGATGAGCGAGAAAAAATCCAAGATTACGATTGGACTTTGCTACAATTAAATACGGAAGAAGTAAATTTTTCGCAATCGAAGGGAAAAGTTGCGATTGTAAATTTTTGGGCTACGTGGTGCCCTCCATGCGTTGCGGAAATGCCTTCATTTCAAAAGTTATATGATGCTTATGGAGACAAAGTGGATTTTTATTTTGTCACTTCGGAAAAAGCTGAAAAGGTTGAAAAATTTATGGTGAAGAATGGTTATACACTACCTGTTTATCTACAAGCTTTTAAAGCGCCAAAAGAACTGGAATCCAATGCGCTTCCAACTTCCTATTTAATTTCAAAATCTGGTGAAATCATTATCAATGAAGAAGGCGCTGCCAATTGGAACAGCGATAAAATGAGAACACTTCTAGATCAACTTCTCAATAAATAATCTCCTATAAATTATCCTTGAAAATAGTTCTCTTTTATAGACTTCATCTCTTTCTTTCCTTTCGCAATAGCGTTAATGTCTTTCCATAGTTTTGGAGTTAACAGAGATTTTAAAGGTTGTTCTAATTTAATGATTTTAGGGAAATTTTTAATTAGTTTCTTGTCCCAGACCTCATGATTGTTTAAAAGATCGTCTGGATATACTGTTTTACGGCGGGTTCCTTCATCTATACCAATGAAGGGTTCAGAAACATTTAGATAGCCATAATCATCAGTTAGTTCTTCACCGGGGTGAATATCGCGGATTGCAATTTCAAAATCATAGGCAGTGGAAAGGCAATTACTTTTAAAACTGTGGTTTACATAACGTCCATAATCCCAACAAAGCACAAAGTTTCCTTTTTTGTTTCTATAGCAATAGGTTTCTAAAATATTTTGGTAAAGCGGGTTCATTTTCTTCACCTTGGCTGGTGTAAACTCGCGATCTAAATCATCTAAAGCCCAGGTTATTGTACCGGCTGGAATAAACTCCGTAGCCACAACACCATAACCAATTTCATTGCTGATAAACTTTAGTTCTGTTTTAGGGTGTATCATAACAATTGTAATTTAGGATTAAAAGTAATGTAAAATTTCAATCCCTTTACATTTTCCAATCTATTGCATATGAATTTTTATAGCTGTTAATTTGTCGTTTTTTTCAACAGAAGATTTTAAGATTCCACGGACTGGGAGGGATGTTTTTCTTTGAATTTTTCCATCAAAACAAAAACAGTAAGCAACATGCCCAACGCATAGATACTGTCTTCAATGGGTACGGTGCCAATACGTATTCCTAGGTTCTCTACGTTATTGTACCACACTACTTCTTCGTGAATCCAGCTGCCAGTTAGGAATCCATTCACGATAAAAAAAGGGAATAAAAGAATCAAAAAAACCGGAAAGAAAACATTCAGGGTCTCTCGTTTATAATTGAAAACCAAGGCCAGTAAAACCATAGCGTATCCAAAATTTACCGCTGTATACAAGCGATCGTAAAAATAGAGCAGAGAAGCGATCAAAATGGTTTGTACAGAAAAGTAAACTATGGCTGTTGTTTTATTTGAGAATGCAAACTTTGGAAGCAAGTTTTTAAAAGCATAAATTGTGAAAAGGCATGCATAGGGAATACAAATAAAGAAAAGCCATTCCTCCAAAGGTAAGTTCGCCAATTTTATTCCCGAGAGATATTTTTCATTGAATCCCCAAATACCCTTCTGGGTAAAAATGATGTCCCAGGGTATAAAAAAAGCCATCATTAGAAAGGTGGCGGGAAAGAAATATCTCCATAGTTTATAAAACTTCAACTTAGGATAAAAACTAAAAAGAAAAGGAACACTGAGTGAAGCTATGTCAAGCAAGAGGTACAGATGCCACATAGTTTATTTTTTGAAATATTTCAACGGCGGAAAAAGCATTCCGAAACATTCGCCTTTATCTTTTCCCAAGTGTTTGTGGTGGATTTTATGCGCACGTCTTATTCCGCGTGCATACCAATTATTTGCATTTCGAAACATTTTAAAGCGTTGGTGAATAAAAATGTCGTGTACAAAAAAATAGGCAAGACCATATGCAAAAATACCAAGTCCGATGGGCAGTCCTGCCCAAAACCCGAAATAACTCCACCCTATAAAACAACTGATGCTGACCAATGCGTAAAAAATAAAAAAGTAGTCATTACGCTCCCACCAACTACCATGATCTTTGTGGTGGTGGTCTTTATGGAGTTTCCACAGAAAGCCATGCATAATGTATTTATGTGTAAACCACGCCATAAATTCCATAATACAGAAAGTGGCAATGAAAATTAATATCCAAAGAACCGTCGTCATTTTTACTTCTTAATTTGTAATTAGGGAATTGCTATTTTGAATTATAAGAGATACAATTCCTTAAAAT
This sequence comes from uncultured Flavobacteriaceae bacterium, assembly GCA_963805885.1. Classification (GTDB taxonomy): domain Bacteria; phylum Bacteroidota; class Bacteroidia; order Flavobacteriales; family Flavobacteriaceae; genus Aequorivita. Next base: position 136,165 of record CAWDWC010000011.1, on the reverse strand, counting down.
TATTTCACCAAATTTAATTGATATTTTACGTAGCTGCGTGTTAAAAGCCCGATTTTTTCAACATTCGGGACTCGTATGCGGGCATTTTTAATTTCTGTTGCAGGTGTTTGTTGTAGTTTTTTCAATAAGCGTTTGTAATACCTATAGGCCACAAACACTCCGAGCTTTGCATCGTGTGGTAATTGCAGAATACCCTGATATCCCTGGTTGAAGTTTTCTTCTATTTCTTGAATGATTTGAGCTTTGGATTCTTCATCCAAAGAATCTAGATTGGTATTTGGAAAGTATGATCGGCTTAAGTTTTCATAGTCTTCTTTCAGATCGCGGAGAAAATTCACTTTCTGAAACGCCGATCCCAAATTCATAGCTGAATCTTTCAATTGGTTGTATTTTTCAGTATCACCTTTCACAAAAACCTTTAAACACATTAAGCCCACTACGTCAGCAGAGCCATATATGTATTCATTAAACTCTTCGGTTGTTGAATAAACGATTTTAGTTAGGTCCATCCGCATACTAGACATAAATGTATCTATAAGCGCTCTATCTATATTGTATTTGTAAACTGTGTCTTGAAAAGAATTTAAAATTGGGTTTAAGCTTATTCTATCCAGTAATGCTTCTTCCAGGCCATTCTCAAAGCGACTGAAAAGAACCTCTTTGTTGTAATCATGAAACGAATCTACTATTTCATCAGCAAAACGAACAAAGCCATAAATATTATAAATGTCTTGCCGTATGGATGGGCCCAGCATGCGAGTTGCCAACGAAAAGGATGTACTGTAAGTTTCAGTAACCTTTTTGCTGCATTTTTTGGAAACTATGTCAAAAAGTTCTTTCAATTTTTATATTCTTTTTCGATTAAACCAGCCGCCAATTTTCCAGAGATAAGGGCAGGTGGAACTCCCGGTCCGGGAACGGTAAGCTGTCCAGTAAAAAAAAGATTTTTTACTTTTCTGCTTTTTAATTTCGGTCTTAAAAAGGCTGTTTGCATCAACGTATTTGCAAGCCCATACGCATTTCCTTTATAACTGTTATAGTCGGTAATGAAGTCATTGATGCAAAAGGATTCTTTAAATATAACGTATTTTTCAACCTCTTGGTTGGTAATTTTTTCAAAACGCTTTATTATTTTTTCGAAATATTCTTCACGTATTTCCGGAATATCATCCAACCCCGGTGCTATAGGAATTAAAAAAATACCCGCTTCCTTACCTTCTGGGGAAACACTTTTATCTGTTTTTGAAGGAAAGCTCGCATAAAAAAGTGGTTCATTAGGCCATTGTGGGGAATCGTATATTTCTTGTGAATGCTTTTCAAAATCTACATCAAAAAACAAGGTGTGGTGATCTACATTTTCAATTTTTTTATCAAAACCAACATAAAAGAGTAGGGCAGAAGGGGCAAAGGTTTTTTTTTTCCAATAGTTTTCGGAATACTGTCGAAATTTTTTATCTAAAAGTGTTTCCGTATGATGATAATCTGCACCGCTTAAAATGACATCGGCTTTGATTTTTTCACCATTGATAATTAAAGAAGTAGCTTTTCCCGTTTCAACATCTATCTTTTCAACATTTTGATTGGTCATTATTTTCACGCCAAGCGTTTCGGCGAGAGTTTTCATGCCATCAATCACAGAATACATTCCTTTTTTTGGATGAAAAGTACCAAGTCCAAAATCTGCATAATTCATAAAACTATAAAAAGCAGGAGTATTAGAAGGCTTTGCTCCTAAAAACAATACTGGGAATTCTAAAATTGAAATCAATTTTGGATTGGTAAACTCACGACGCACGTCTTTACTGATGGTGCTGAAAAACTGGCCAATTTTTTTCATTGTGGTTAGCTGTAACCAATTCCAAAGGGGAAACACCTGGTCTATATACCAAATCTTTTATGGCAATATTATAGTTATCCATGGCTTGGCCCATAAATTTTCGAAGTTTTACTGAACTTCCCGCTTCTTCCTTTTCAAAAGCAGTATATATTTTTTCGAGGGTATCTTCAATAGTTAAATAATCATCCGTGCCAAAGTAAACACGGTAGGCGGGATTTAGTTTTTCAAGTTCATAAAAATCTGATGGAACTTTCCCGAAATCTTTAAAAAAACGTTCGAAAACATCTGGCATCCAGTACCAAGTCGGACCCATGTCAAAAGTAAAACCATCTTTTTTGAACTGTCGGGCCCTTCCGCCAATGGTTTGGTTTTTTTCGTAAATGGTTACATTGTTCCCCGCTTGAGCCAAATAGCAAGAAGCGGCAAGTGATGAGAAGCCAGAACCTATAATCGCAATTTCCTTCATATTGTTTAACAAATTTACTTTTTATTTAAACAAAAAAAAGATTTGCAGAATCTATTTTTTATATTGTTATATAGTTTTTGCGAATAACATATAATCGAGGAGTATGTTTAAGTATAAAATATTGTATTCGAAATACTGATTATCAAATACTTAACCCATTATCAATTAGGTCTGTGAACTGTTTTATGTCTTTGAAAAATTTTACATTTTTAGTGTTCTTTGTGTTTTTTCCAACCTTACGCCCCAGAACCCATAGTTCACATGGACCTTTGGTGTGTACTTCATTCTGAAAATCCTCAAGATATTTTTCAAAATTGTCTTTCTCTGGACGTACCGTAAAATAGGTTACGAAAATTACTTTAGTTTTCGTTTTAAGCACATATATTAAACTTTCCAAAGGAATATTAGCTCCTAAGAATATTGTATTAAATCCCGCTGAAAGAAGTTCGTAATTGGCATACAGTAAGCCAATTTCATGAATTTCCTGATACGGAAGATAAAGGGAGAAAAAATGTTTGTTTTTCCCTGAAACACTTTCTTTCTGTTTTACCGAATGCTCTATGATAGAATGTTTTATTTTTTCTGAAATAAAATGTTCATGAGAAGGATCAATAGTTCCAGAATGCCAGAGGATACCCATTTCATTAAGTAAGGGCACGAATATTTCCGAAAAAACCTCTCTAAACGATTTCTTTTCCAAAAGTTTTTCTAGAGTATTGTCAAAAAGTTCCCCATCGAACTCAAACATTGCCGATTTAAAAATATTGAGCGCATATTCAGAATTAAGTCCATTAACACTTTTTTTAATCAATGCTTGAATTTCTGATGTGTCTAGGCTTGCAATTTTTGAAATTTTATGCCCAGCATTATATAGGTAGGCAACATTCAGTAATTTTTTTAGATTTTCAAGATCGTACTTTCTGATGTTAGTGTCGGTCCGATCCGGTTCAAGAAGGTTATAGCGTTTCTCCCAGATCCGAATGGTATGGGCTTTAACGTTTGAAAGATTTTCAAGATCTTTAATGCCAAATTGATTTTTGACCACAGAGGAGATTTTTTAAAATATTGGGTTAAAGTACTAAAAAGAAGTGAATGCTGTTTATAAAAATAATAAATTCTTTAAACAGTTAAATAAAATTTGTACCCGGAATGGGACTTGAACCCACACGCCCTAAGGACACATGGCCCTCAACCATGCCTGTCTACCAATTCCAGCACCCGGGTGGATACTCGTTAAATATTTAAAGCAATTTAAGAAATGCTCTTAACAAAAAAAGTTAAACCGTGGGTTTAACTTTTTGTGACCTGGCTGGGGCTCGAACCCAGGACCACCTCCTTAAAAGGGAGGTGCTCTACCAACTGAGCTACCAGGTCTTCCTTTGAATGCGGGTGCAAATATACTATCATTAAATTAATTTTTCAAAACGAAAATCAATTAAATTTGATAAAAATTCAAAACACTTGAGAAACAGGCGTTCGCAAATGTTTTTTTTGTTTTAAAATTAGTTTTAGCTTGAAAAATCTGTAAAATTTTGAAGCTATTTGTTTCTTCAAATTAAATAATAGTACTTTGATCCATATGAAAATAGTCTTGATTGGATATATGGGAAGCGGAAAATCTTCTGTTGGTAAAAAATTAGCGGCAGCTTTGAACTTTCCTTTTAAAGATATGGATTCTGAAATTGAGAAAAAGGAAAATGTTTCATTTCAAATATTTTTCGAAAAAAGGGGAAATCTATTTTAGAAAAGTTGAAAATACCGTATTTAAAAAAATTCTTTCCGCAAACAGGAAATTTGGTTTTGTCAACTGGTGGGGGAACGCCTTGTTATGCAGATTCGATGTCTTTTATGGCTGAACGGGAAAACGTAGTAGCGGTATATTTAAAAACTCCTCTTGATGTTTTGTGCACAAGACTGTTTCCATGAAAAATCGAAGCGTCCTTTAATATCGCATTTAAAAAGTGAAGAAGAACTAAATGATTTCATCAGAAAACATCTCTTTGAAAGAGCATTTTATTATAACCAAGCAACCGTGGTTATTGATACGGGTTCGGGGAATATAGCTGACACTGTAGAAAAAATAGTATTGAAATTATTCTAAAACAGCCCTGTCATTGTTTTTTTCAAAGATTACCGCACACATTTTCATTTAAGGAAGTTGACAACGAAATTCCTTTAAAGTCAGCTTTAATGGGATATTTTTTGTGGTTTCTATCCACTAGTACGGCAGTTTTAAATTGCTTTAATGGCACTTCTAAGAAATGCTTTACACCATAAATTAAAGTAGTTCCCGAGTGTAGCACATCATCAACCAGAATTAGCGACTTGTTGGTGTAGTCTTCCTTTTTCAGCGATGTCTTTATTTCGTTTGTTGGTTTTTTTTTGTTTATGACCACTTCGCAAAGCACAACCTTTATTGGTGAAATTTTCTCAACTTCTACTTTTATTTTTTTTGCGAGCAGAAAGCCATTGTCCATAATTCCAGCTATCACAACTTGTTTTTCATTTACATTGCTTTCATATATTTGATAGGCAATCCTCTTTATCTTGTGCGCTATCTGTTTTTTGTCAAGGATTACTGTGTTTGTGTCTTGCATCTTCAAATGTTTTTCCAAATATAGTTATTAAGCTTCTGTTTCCCCCTCAGGTGTTTCTGTAAAATCATCCAAATCCCTTCTGTCTTTTTTGGTAGGTCTGCCAACTCCTTTTTTACGATAATATGTTTTGGCATACTTGAGCATTTCATTGGTTTCAAAAGCTTCTTTGGGTGTTGTGTCTTTTCTATACAGATCCACAAGTTTTGCCCCCACACGACTTACGGGAAGATCAAGCACTTCAAGTTGATAGTTTATCTGTTCCTTCCGGAGCGAAATAACATCACCAGAATAAACATCTCTAGAAGGTTTTACTATATCCCCATTTACGCGAACTGAACCTTTTTTGCATGCTTGTGTAGCAATATTTCGGGTTTTTAAATACCGAACACACCATAAATATTTGTCAATCCTCATAAATATAATATCAAAAACTACGTTAATGTGTTATACAAAAATAGCGGAAAATTGTATCTTGCGCCCACAAAAAATTGATGATGATAAAAAGTAAATACATATTTGTAATATTATTCATAATAGCTGCCGTTGCTGTTTCCTGTAAAAAAGACGATCCAGGGGTACCGGTAACCCCGCCCAGAGATCGGGGTGAAGAGGCCATACGTGCACAAGCTGAAATTGAAGAGTTCTTGGAAACCCATTTTTATAACTACGAAGACTTTCAGGCAGATCCCGAAAATTTTAATTTAAAGTTTGACACAATTGCCGGTGACAATGCCTCAAAAACACCTTTGATGGAGCAGGTTACTTTTAAGGAAGTTAAAGATCGAGTAGATGAGGATGTTACCTATAAATTATATTATTTAAAGATTCGTGAAGGTGAAGGAGAGAAACCACACTTTTCAGATTACACTACTAATACATATGAAGGACTATTAATGAATCTAGACCTTTTTGACAGTTCTGTAATTCCGATTAGATTTGATCTTACTACCATCCTTGCTGGGCTTCAGGAAGCGATTGTTGAGTTTAAAGGAGCCGGAAATGTAATTTCTAACCCTGATGGAACATTGACTTTTGAAGATTATGGCATTGGCGCCGTATTCATTCCAGCTGGTTTGGGGTATTATCAATATCCACCAGCAAGTGGCGGATTAAATGCCTATGACCAACTTATTTTTTCATTTGAGTTGTTTGCTTCCGAAGTGGCTGATCATGATGGAGATGGGATTCCATCCTATATGGAAGATCTTAATGGTAACTTTAACTTGAGTGATGACAATACAGATGGGGATAGTACTGCTAACTATGAAGATATTGATGATGATAATGATGGTCGTCTTACCGAATATGAAATAGAAATTGACGGAAATGGAAATATTACTTTTCCAGATGAGGATGGTGATGGAACTCCAGATTATTTAGATTCCGACAGTTAATGAATAGAAAAAGTATTAAAATAAGAAAGCCCCGTTCTACTTATAGTTCGGGGCTTTTTTCAATATAGTGACTTACAATTAATTTATTTTCGTGCAATAACCTTTTTTACAGCATTTATAATTGCTGCGGCATTCAGTCCGTATTTGTCCATTAATTGTTCTGGTGTGCCGGATTCTCCAAAAGTGTCTTGTGTGGCTATGAATTCTTGAGGAGCAGGATGGTGCGTAGAAAGTAAGCGAGCTACACTTTCACCTAAACCTCCAAAGAAATTATGTTCTTCAGCAGTTACCAAACAGCCTGTTTTTTTTACGCTTTTCAATATTGCTTCATCATCCAAAGGTTTTATGGTATGAATATTTATTACATCTGCTGTAATTCCGTTTTGGTTTAAAGTTTCTGCGGCTTGTAAAGCTTCCCAAACTAAATGGCCAGTGGCAATAATAGTCACATCAGTTCCTTCCTGTAATTGAACCGCTTTTCCAATTTGGAAATTTTGGTCGGCAGGAGTAAAATTTGCAACTTTAGGCCTTCCAAAACGAAGATAAACTGGACCTTCGTAATCTGCTATTGCAATGGTTGCGGCTTTAGTTTGATTATAATCGCACGTATTGATAACAGTCATTCCTGGAAGCATTTTCATCAATCCAATATCTTCCAGAATTTGATGTGTGGCTCCGTCTTCACCCAAAGTTAAACCAGCATGCGAAGCACATATTTTCACATTTTTTCCACTATATGCAACACTTTGCCGAATTTGGTCATAAACCCTTCCTGTTGAGAAATTTGCAAAAGTTCCAGTGAAAGGAATCTTCCCGCCAATTGTCAATCCTGCTGCGATTCCAATCATATTTGCTTCAGCAATTCCTATTTGAAAGAAACGTTCTGGATTATTTTCTTTGAACTCGTCCATCTTTAATGAACCCGTAAGATCTGCGCAAAGTGCTACAACATCTTTGTTTTTCTTTCCAAGTTCCGTCAATCCATCTCCAAAACCTGATCGTGTATCTTTTTTACCTGTATCTGTGTATTTTTTCATCTGAACTATTTTCAATTTTAATAATCTCCTAAGGTTACAGGATTTTGTGCAAGTGCATTTTCCAATTGTTCATCATTTGGAGCTTTTCCGTGCCAGTCGTGCGTGTGCATCATAAAATCTACCCCATTGCCCATTACAGTATGCAGCAAAACACAAATAGGCTTTCCGTTGCCCGTTTTTTCTTTTGCTTTTTTCATTCCATCAATAATGGCTTTCAAATCGTTTCCTTTTTCAATATCCATTACTTCCCAACCGAAAGCTTCAAATTTTGCTTTTAAATTTCCCATTGGAAGGACATTGTTTGTAGAACCATCAATTTGCTGTCCGTTTAAATCTACGGTTACAATCAAGTTGTCCACATTATTTCCAGCAGCATACATTATGGCCTCCCAGTTTTGGCCTTCTTGCAATTCACCATCACCACAAAGCGTGTAGATTAAATGTTTGTCTTTGTTGAGTTTTTTTGCAAGCGCAGCTCCAATAGAAACCGAAATGCCTTGCCCCAATGAACCCGAAGCAATGCGAACACCAGGTAAACCTTCGTGGGTTGTTGGGTGACCCTGCAAACGTGAATTTAGAAGTCTGAAGGTGTTCAGTTCTTCAACTGGAAAATATCCAGCTCGTGCCAAAACACTGTAAAAAACTGGAGAAATATGTCCGTTTGAAAGGAAGAAAAGATCTTCGCCAATTCCGTTCATTGTGAAGTTTTCATTGCGTTCCATCAATTCATTGTAGAGCGCAACAAAAAATTCGGTACAACCCAATGAACCTCCAGGGTGGCCGGAATTTACTTTATGTACTTGTCGTAAAATATCTCTTCGGACTTGAACTACCAAATCTTCGAGTGCTTTGTAATCTGCCATAATTAATTTTAATTTTCAGTGTCAAAAGTAAAGCATTCAGCGAGCCGTTCAAAGTTGAAACGTATGCTTTTATTAACGATTTAAAGGTTTTGTTAACATGCTGAAAAATTCAGAATTCAGAAATCAGAATTCCGAATTAATAACTGTTATCTTTGCCCCCTGAATAAAAATTGCTAGATGCACTTTAAATTAGAAGCCACAGATTTACAAAGCAACGCGCGCGCTGGAACGATTACTACAGATCACGGGGTGATTGAAACCCCAATCTTTATGCCGGTTGGCACCGTTGGCACTGTAAAAGGTGTGCATCAGCGTGAACTGAAAGAAGACATTAACCCAGACATTATTCTTGGGAATACCTATCATTTATATTTAAGGCCACAAATTCCTGTTCTCGAAAAAGCGGGTGGGCTTCATAAATTTATGAACTGGGACCGAAATATTTTGACGGATAGTGGCGGTTACCAAGTGTATTCGCTTTCGGCAAACAGAAAAATTAAAGAAGAAGGCGTAAAATTTAAAAGTCATATTGACGGCAGTTATCACGTTTTCACGCCTGAAAATGTAATGGAAATCCAACGCAATATTGGTGCCGATATAATAATGGCTTTTGATGAATGCACGCCTTATCCATGTGAATACAATTATGCAAAGCGTTCTATGCACATGACCCACCGTTGGCTGGATCGCTGCATGAAACATTTAGAAAAAACACCCTTGAAATATGATTATGACCAGACTTTTTTTCCGATTGTACAGGGGAGTACATATAAAGATTTAAGAAAACAATCTGCTGAATATATTGCTTCAGTAGGAGCAGAGGGCAATGCAATTGGCGGACTTTCGGTAGGTGAACCGGCTGATGAAATGTATGAAATGACTGCAGTGGTTACAGAAATTCTTCCGAAAGAAAAGCCTCGTTATTTGATGGGTGTGGGAACGCCTGTGAATCTTTTGGAAAATATCGCTTTGGGTATTGATATGTTTGACTGCGTAATGCCAACCAGAAACGGGCGGAACGGAATGCTTTTCACTTCCGAAGGAACTATAAATATTAAAAACAAAAAGTGGGAAGCAGATTTTTCGGCTATCGACCCTATGGGAATTACGTGGGTAGATACTGATTATAACAAGGCCTATCTTCGCCACTTGTTTACTGTGAATGAAATGTTGGGAAGGCAGATTGCCACTATCCATAACTTAGGATTTTATTTGTGGTTGGTTCGTGAAGCCAGAAAACATATATTAGCAGGTACTTTTACCAAATGGAAAAACATGATGGTCAAAAAACTGGATCAAAGATTGTAAGATGCTCAGCATACTGGACAGATACATATTAAAAAAATATTTGGGAACTTTTTCGCTCCTTTTACTACTTTTCATACCTATTGGAATCACAGTTCACTTAGCAGAAAAGATTGATAAAATACTTGAAAACGAAGTGCCTTTAAAAGAGGTGATGATCTATCTTTATAATTTCACCATCTATTTTGCAAACCTACTTTTTCCCTTATTTCTTTTTTTATCGGTTATTTGGTTTACTTCAAAATTGGCCAATAATACTGAAGTAATTGCCTTTTTGAGTAGTGGTGTTTCTTATTATCGCTTTCTGCGACCCTATATTATTGGTGCCACCATTGTTTGTGTCGCGGCACTTATTTTCAGCATGTATTTAGCGCCAAAGGCCAGTAAAGGTTTTAATGAATTTTCCTATAATTATTTAAAAAAAGGAAAGCAGGATAGAGACCAAAGCAACGTTTACACACAGATAAACGATAACGATTACATTTACGTAAGTTACTTTAATGTTACCGATAAAATAGGCAGTAATTTCACATTGGAACATTTTGAAGGCAATAAGATGACCTATAAAATTTCTGCTGGACAGATTAAATACAACGAAAAGGACAGCACGTATTCGTTGTTTCATTATAACAAAAGAAAAATAGGCGAGAATCAGGATATTTTGGAAAGCAAGCCAAAACTGGATACTGTCTTCTCCTTCGATTTGGAAGATTTAACACCCGTAACCTACATTGCAGAAACACTGAGTTTTACCGAACTAAATGACTTTATAAAAAAAGAAAAGGCTAGAGGTTCTTCATATATAAACCGGTATGAGGTAGTGCGATACAAGCGTTGGAGCTTGCCTGTTTCAGCATATATACTTACAATTATTGCGGTTGCTGTTTCTTCTGTTAAGAGACGCGGCGGTATGGGAATTAACCTTGCTATTGGTATTAGTATTGGAATGGTATTTATATTTTTTGATAAAATTTTTGGAACTATGGCAGAGCAAAGTGATTTTTCACCATTTATTGCTACTTGGTTCCCGAATTTTGTTTTTGCATTATTGGCAATCTATCTTTTAAGAAATGCGAAACGATAAACTCCTTAACTATCTCCATCTCCATTTTATAGTTTTTATTTGGGGTTTTACAGCAGTTTTGGGCGCCTTGATTTCTTTAGAAGCCATTCCTCTTGGTTTGGTATCGGATGCTTTTGGCTTCGATCATAATTTTCGTATTTCTAAAATTCAGAAAAGAGAAATTGAAGTTTTCACTGAAAACCTTAGGCGGTTTTGCCTTGGCTGGAATTATTATCGCTTTGCACTGGTTAACATTTTTTGGAGCAATAAAAGCCTCGAATGTTTCAGTGACTCTCGCTGTACTTTCAACGGGAGCCTTTTTTGCTTCAATATTGGAGCCACTTTTTTACAAAAGAAAAATAATAATATACGAAGTTTTGTTCGGACTGATTGTGGTGGTTGGACTCTACATAATTTTTGATGTAGAGGCTTCCTATACTTTAGGGATTGTTTTGGCTCTCATTTCGGCATTTTTAAGTGCACTATTTTCTGTAATCAATGGAAAATTTGTGCTTAAAAATAAAGCTTCTGTGATTTCATTTTACGAGTTGATGTTCGGCGTTTTGGGAATTTCAATTTATTTGGCTTTTTCGGGAAGATTTACCACAGAATTTTTTACCGTTTCTGCACACGATTGGATTTATTTAATAATATTGGCATCGGCTTGTACTGCGTATGCTTTTATAGCATCAATACATGTAATGAAATGGATAAGTCCATATACCGTAATGCTTACAATAAATATGGAACCCGTGTACGGTATCATTTTGGCCCTCATTGTTTTGGGTGATTCTGAAAACATGAGTCCCCAGTTTTATTATGGTGCTTTAATCATATTGCTTACAGTTGTAGCCAATGGAATTATTAAAATAACACAGGAAAGAAAACGAAGGAGATTGTCCAACACCTAAGAACAAAATTTTATCTTTGTAGTCCAACCTTTATAAAACAAAGGAAAAAATTATGGAATATCTTGATTTTGAACTCCCTATAAAAGAATTACAGGAACAATATGAAAAAGCCTGCCTTATAGGTGAAGAAAGCAATGTTGATGTAACCAATACTTGCAAACAGATTGAAAAAAAACTAAACGACACTAAAAAGGATATTTATAAAAATCTTACGCCTTGGCAGCGTGTGCAACTTTCGCGTCATCCAGATCGTCCTTATACAATGGATTATATAAAAGCCATTTGTGGTGATTCATTTTTGGAACTTCACGGTGATCGCGGGTTTAAGGACGATAAAGCAATGGTGGGCGGCCTCGGAAAAATAGGTGACCAGAGTTATATGTTTGTGGGCCAACAGAAAGGCTACAATACAAAAACCCGCCAGTTCAGAAACTTTGGAATGGCAAACCCCGAAGGCTACAGAAAAGCATTACGTTTGATGAAATCTGCTGAAAAGTTTAATGTGCCTGTAGTATGTTTTGTAGATACTCCCGGAGCTTTTCCAGGTTTGGAAGCAGAAGAAAGAGGACAAGGTGAAGCCATTGCCCGAAATATTTTAGAAATGACACGTCTTAAAAGTGCCAATTATTGTTGTAATAATAGGTGAGGGTGCTAGTGGAGGTGCTTTAGGAATAGGCGTGGGTGATAAAGTGCTTATGCTTGAAAACACTTGGTATTCTGTAATTTCTCCAGAAAGCTGTTCTTCCATATTATGGAGAAGCTGGGAATTTAAGGAACAAGCTGCTGAAGCCTTGAAACTGACTGCAATTGATATGAAAAAACTAAATCTAATTGATGAAATTGTAAAAGAACCTTTAGGTGGGGCTCACAGCAATCGTGAGAAAACTTTTACAACCGTTTCCGGCGCAATAGAAAAGTCATATAAAGCTCTAAAAATGTTATCCCCATCAGATTTGGTCAAAAACAGAATGGATAAATATTTAGCTATGGGCGAGTTCAAAAGTTAAAACTAACAATAGCTTATCATACCGTAAATCCGAAGCGAGAGCCTCGGATTTTTTTACGGGTTATCAACAATATTTTCGAGTTTTCAACAGTTCAATTGTTGAAGAACGGTTAATATAGAACAACATAAAACCAATACTTGCTCTTAACATTTTCTTTACATTCGCTTTATGGAAAAAATCAAACCTCAAACTAGTTTTTCATCTCGTACTTCGCAGGTTATATCGCTTGAAAAAGGCAAAATACCCCCGCAAGCTATTGATTTAGAGGAGGTTGTGCTTGGAGCTTTGATGATTGACAAAAAAGGAGTAGATGAAGTAATAGATATCCTACATCCTGAGGTTTTTTACAAACAGGCACATCAACACATTTTTGAAGCCATCCACAATCTGTTTGAAGACAGCCAACCTGTGGACTTATTAACCGTTTCAACACAACTTAAGAAGCAAGGAAAAATCGAGTTGGTCGGAGGGGAGTTTTATTTGATTCAATTGACCCAAAAAGTGTCTTCTTCGGCACATATAGAATTCCATGCACGTATTATTCTTCAGAAATATATTCAACGAAGTCTTATAAAAATTTCAAACGAAATAATTGAAGATTCCTATAATGAAAGTACCGACGTTTTTGATCTTTTAGACAATGCCGAAGCAAAATTATATGAAGTAACACAGGGAAACATAAAACGTTCTTCCGAAACAGCCCAGAATCTTGTTATTCAGGCAAAGAAGAGAATTGAAGAAATAGCCAATAAGGAAGGACTTTCAGGAGTTCCGTCTGGGTTTACTAAACTTGATAAGCTTACTTCTGGCTGGCAACCGAGTGATTTAATTATTATTGCAGCCCGTCCAGGTATGGGTAAAACGGCATTGACACTTGTCTATGGCACGAAATATGGCTGTTGAGCACAATATTCCTGTAGCTTTTTTCTCCTTGGAAATGTCCTCGGTACAACTTATTACACGTTTAATTTCCTCAGAAACCCAGTTGAGTTCTGAAAAATTGCGTACCGGAAATCTTGAAAAACACGAATGGGAACAGTTGAACGTAAAAGTGAAAGGCCTTGAGAAAGCACCGCTTTTTATTGATGATACCCCTTCGCTTTCTATTTTTGATTTGCGCGCCAAGGCCAGAAGACTTTCTTCACAACACGGCATTAAGCTTATAATTGTAGATTATTTGCAATTGATGACAGCCGGAGGAAGCCAAAAAGGAGGTAACCGGGAACAGGAGATTTCTACTATTTCCCGAAACTTAAAAGCATTGGCAAAGGAATTAAGTATTCCTGTAATTGCGCTTTCCCAGCTTTCTCGTGCTGTTGAGACACGTGGGGGTAGTAAAAGACCATTGCTATCAGATCTTCGTGAGTCTGGTGCAATTGAACAGGATGCGGATATTGTTTCCTTTATTTATCGTCCTGAATATTATAAAATTGATGAATGGGATGATGAAGAACACACTCCAACTGCAGGACAGGCTGAACTTATAATAGCCAAGCATCGAAACGGTGGTTTGGATGAAATACGTCTGAAATTCGTTGGTAACTTAGGTAAATTTGATAATCTGGAAACCTTTGACATACCTACCGAAATTCATTCCAGAATGAATGATGCTGCTAATGATGATACATTTAAGACTAAAAATTTACCATCTGCAAACGAAGCTTTTGGAAGTTCAATGAACGATGATTTTTCAACTGATGATGATAACGATGTTCCATTTTAATTAAAATGTCACCTTAAGTACAATCGAAAGGTCCTTGTTTCCAATTATATTTTTTAATATCTAAAACATGGCTTAAAAATTGTCGTTATATTCGCATGATGACACGTTTTACCCTAATCGTATTTCTACTCCTTTTTTCAATAAAAGCTTCAGCTTCGTATATTCTTATTCCAATGGATGCCGAGAGCCAGAAAGAACATTTAAAAGCATACGGAATTACGTATTGGATTTTGGAAAAGCAACAAAAGGTTAAATGGTTACTAAACTATCGCGGCGGTTCTTTTTTGATGCCCGATTCACCCGAAATTCAAAAGGAATGCCAGATCCGCGGTGTTTCCTTTGAAGTGATTTCCGATAGCAAAACCGAACAAATACTTACCGATATTAGCAGCCCTTCAAAGAATATGGATGCCGTTGTTTTGGAGAAAGCTCCAAAAATTGCAGTTTATTCGCCTAAAGGAAACCTTCCCTGGGATGATGCGGTAACAATGGTTTTAACCTATGCTGAAATTCCGTATACAGTAATTTATGACGAAGAAGTTCTTGGCGACCAACTAATTCTTTACGATTGGCTTCATTTGCATCATGAAGATTTTACAGGTCAATACGGTAAATTTTACCGGGCCTATCGTTCTGCACCCTGGTATATTGAAGAAAAAAATAAAGCCGAAGCACTTGCTGCAAAGTTAGGTTATAATAAGGTTTCCGAAGAAAAACTGGACGTAGCAAAAAAAATTCGCGATTATGTTATTGGAGGGGGTTTTATGTTCGCTATGTGCAGTGCGACCGATAGTTTTGATATTGCCCTTTCCGCTGAAGGTGTTGATATTTGTGAACCTATGTTTGATGGTGATCCGAGCGACCCTGGATACCAAAGTAAAATTGATTACAACAAAACCTTTGCCTTTAAAGATTATATTTTGGAGCGAAGCCCGATGGTTTATGAATTTTCAAGTATTGATATGACCGAAAAAAGAAGAGTTTCCAAAGAATCTGATTATTTTACCTTAATGGATTATTCTGCAAAATGGGATCCGATTCCGACAATGCTTTGCCAAAATCATACTTCTTTAGTAAAAGGTTTTATGGGACAGACCACTTCTTTTGACCCAGATGAAATTAAAAGCTAATGTTTTGGTGATGGGCGAGAATAAAAGCAACGGTGAAGCACGTTATATTCACGGAATAAAAGGGAAGGGTTTCTTTACATTTTACGGTGGCCACGACCCGGAAGATTATCAGCATAGAGTCGGGGATGCCAAAACTGAATTGGCTTTGCATCCAAATTCACCTGGTTATCGGCTTATTTTAAATAATGTTTTATTCCCCGCTGCGAAAAAGAAAAAGCAGAAAACCTAATCTAAACTTAAGCTTTCATAATAATCATTCGGCGGTAAAACGGTAATTTCTACCCTTCTGTTTTGCTGTTTATTTTCTTCTGAATCGTTTGGATATCGAGGTCTGCTTTCGCCGTAAGCTTTAATTTTAAATTCATATAGCGAAGAAGTTCCAAATAGCTCTATTAATCTATTTTTTACCGAAACACATCTATTTTCAGAAAGCGTCATATTTGAAGCTTCATCACCGTCACTATCGGTATGCCCTTGAATCAAGATAGTTGCCTTGTCAACTTTTTTGATAGATTTTATTAGCGAATCAATGCTCAGTTTTGCTGTTTCCTTTAAATCGTATTTTGCTACATCAAACAAAACATCAGCATCAATAGTAAGCTTTATTACACTGTTTATAGCTCCAATGGCATCTATGTCTGCACCCGCACTTTTACTTTTACACAGGTCTTTTAAATCGGTAATTCGAAGAAAATAGAAAACCGTTTCGTCATCAATTCCTACTTTGCTTAAATCTATTGAAGATTTTCCACCAGCTATTTTTCCAGCATACAGCCAATCTGTACCGTTTTGTGAAATCTCTACTTTTGCGGGTTCTTGGGAGGGTCCAACCTCAAATAGATAAAGATCGTCGCCTGGTAAGTTCATAAAACCGTTGTCTGTAAATTCTACCGTTAAACTTCCGCCGCAGCCTAACGATATGAAATTTGGGGTTTGATAATTTTTGTAGTTTGGTTCGTGGAGGCATTGTATGCTGTCCCTGTATTTTTGGATGGGCGCGGGCGATTCCAACGTTATATTCAATTAGTTTATCTGCAAAAGAAATCTTTCCCAAAGGAAGGTAGATAGATTCATATCTATCAATCCGGTATCGTTTTCCCGTTCCTTTTTGGGCAAAAAGAAAACTTTCCGAAACAAAAAGCACTATAAAAAGAAGAAATACGGAACGAAGCATCCGACTATTTTTAACGAAGATAGTCAAACTTCTTTAGTTGAAGTTTGTATATAAAAAAACCGCCTCATTGCTGAAGCGGTTTTTAGGCGAAATAATATTGTTAATGTCTTATTTTACTTTGTTTACTATTGCGGCAAAAGCCTCTGGGTGGTTCATCGCCAAATCTGCCAAAACCTTACGGTTAAGTTCGATTCCACTATTTTTTAAACTTCCCATAAATTGCGAATAAGACATTCCATGCCGTCTTGCACCCGCATTGATACGGGTAATCCATAAGGATCTGAAATTTCTCTTTTTTGTACGACGGTCACGGTATGAATAAAGCATTGCTTTATCCACTGCATTTTTAGCAACTGTCCATACGTTTTTACGTCTTCCAAAGAAACCTTTGGCTTGTTTAAGAACCTTTTTTCTGCGGGCTCTCTTCGCAACTGAATTTACTGATCTTGGCATAATTTTGTTTTTTTTGTAGCAGGCGATCCATCTTTGTGAATACTTTTATTGCACTACTCCAGGGTTTAAATAATTGTTTTAACCGGTTAAGCCTTATTACTTCAAACGAAGCATTTGCTTAACATTGCTTTCGTCGGCCTTGTCAACCAACCCATCATGGGTCAATGCAAGTTTGCGTTTTTTGCTTTTCTTTGTTAAGATGTGGCTTTTAAACGCATGCTTTCTTTTTATTTTACCTGTACCTGTAAGCTTAAAACGCTTTTTGGCACTGGATTTTGTTTTTTGTTTCGGCATGTTTCCTACTTTTTTATTTATTATTTCGCTTTATTGTAAACTTCGGTTTCTTTTAAAAACTGAAGTGTTATTTCTTTTTAGGGGCAATGAACATAATCATTCGTTTGCCTTCTAGTTTTGGCATTTGCTCTACTTTTCCGAATTCTTCAAGGTCACGGGCAAGACGCAAAAGCAAAATTTCACCTTGGTCTTTATAAATGATGGAACGTCCTTTAAAGAAAACATAAGCTTTCAATTTTGAACCTTCCTGCAAAAACTTTTCGCCGTGTTTCTTTTTAAAATCGTAATCGTGATCATCCGTATTTGGACCAAACCTAATTTCCTTAATGGTAACCTTGGTTGCTTTTGCTTTTAGGACTTTCTCACGTTTTTTCTGTTCGTAAACAAACTTTTTATAGTCTATTACTTTACAAACTGGAGGGTTTGCATTTGGTGAAATTTCAACGAGATCGAGTTCTTGCTCTTCGGCAATTTCACGCGCTTTTTTTAAAGGATATACTCCTATTTCAACATTTTCTCCTACAAGACGTACTTCTTCAGCACGAATCTTTCCATTGATTCTGTGTTGATCTTCCTTAATTACCCTTGCAGGGCCTCTACTTCTTTTTCTTCTTATTGCTATGGCTTACTAATTTTAGTTAAACATTAAATTCTTTTAATTCTTCTTTTACAGCTTGTTGAATTAATTCTGAAAAGGCTTTTGGCGTCATTGTACCCAAATCACCTTCACCGTGTTTACGTACAGAAACCGTTCCATCTTTTTCTTCCTGTTCCCCAACAATCAACATATATGGGATTTTGTTCATTTCAGCCTCCCTAATTTTCTTGCCAATTGTCTCGTTCCTATGGTCAACAAGGGCGCGAATTTCGTCATTTTCAAGCAAATTTAAAACTTTTTGTGAGTATTTTTCATATTTTTCACTTAATGATAATATACTCACCTGTTCGGGCATCAACCAAAGGGGGAAGTTTCCACCTGTGTGTTCCAAAAGAATGGCTACAAAACGTTCCATGCTTCCGAAAGGTGCACGGTGAATCATAACCGGGCGGTGCGTCTCATTATCACTGCCTTTGTACTCTAATTCAAATCGCTCAGGCAAGTTGTAATCCACTTGAATTGTACCCAATTGCCAGCTTCTTCCTAAAGCGTCCTTCACCATAAAATCTAACTTGGGGCCATAAAATGCAGCTTCGCCATATTCAATTTTATAATCAAGTCCTTTAGATTCTGCGGCGCTTATAATTGCTTTTTCAGCTTTCTCCCAGTTTTCAAGACTGCCAATATACTTTTCTGGCTTCTCTGGATCACGCAAGGAAACTTGCGTATAAAAGTTTTCGAAACCTAAGGATCCGAAAACGTATAAAACCAAATCAATCACTTTTTTGAACTCGTCATCCAATTGGTCAGGAGTACAGAAAATATGTGCATCATCTTGAGTAAAGCCGCGAACACGGGTTAATCCATGAAGCTCACCACTTTGTTCGTAACGGTATACAGTTCCGAATTCAGCAAAACGCTTTGGCAGATCCTTATATGACCATGGTTTACTATTGTATATTTCACAGTGGTGCGGACAGTTCATGGGTTTTAACAGAAACTCTTCGCCTTCGTTTGGTGTTTTTATAGATTGAAAACTGTCGGCTCCATATTTTGCGTAATGGCCAGAAGTAACATACAGTTCTTTTTGTCCAATATGTGGTGTAATAACCATCTCGTAACCCGCTTTTTTCTGTGCTTTTTTTAGAAAGTTTTCAAGTCTTTCGCGCAAAGCAGCTCCTTTTGGCAACCAAAGTGGTAAACCTTGTCCAACTTTTTGTGAAAAAGTGAAAAGCTCCAGTTCCTTACCAAGCTTTCTATGGTCACGTTGTTTAGCTTGTTCTAATAATTCTAGATATTCAGTTAAATCTTTTTGCTTTGGAAAACTGATTCCGTATATACGTGTAAGCTGTTTGTTTTTTTCATCACCTCGCCAATAGGCTCCAGCAATGCTCATTAATTTAATGGCTTTTACAATTCCGGTATTCGGAATATGTCCACCGCGGCATAGATCTGTAAATGTATCGTGGTCGCAGAAAGTGATTGTTCCGTCTTCCAAGTTTTCAATCAGTTCAACTTTATATTCATTGCCTTGTTTTTTGTAATACTCCAAAGCATCTGCTTTTGAAGATTCACGGATGGAAAACTCAAATTTTCCACGAGCAATTTCCAGCATTTTATCTTCAATCTCTTTTAGATCTTTTTCTGAAATGGTTTTTTCGCCAAAATCAACATCGTAATAAAACCCATTTTCAATAGCTGGACCAATCGTCAATTTGATTCCAGGATACAATTCTTCCAAGGCCTGGGCAAGGATATGCGCGGAAGAATGCCAGAAAGCTTTTTTCCCCTCGTCATTATTCCACGTATATAGCACAAGGCTTCCGTCCTCAGTCAATGGGGTGGTCGATTCAATAGTTATATTATTAAAGGATGCTGAAATCACGTTACGAGCGAATCCTTCACTAATACTTTTGGCTACATCCATAGGCGTAACTCCTGCATCAAAATGCTTTACGCTTCCATCGGGTAGGGTAATGGCTATCATATACTGAAAAATTTTAGGGTGCAAAGATACTATTAGTTTTGGCCGTTTGCAATATGGAATTTAGGGTATTCTTACTTCTTTTAATTAATTTAAGGAAGAAATGATTTTGAAACTCGGAGTAAGATTTCAATTGTCATTTTGCAATGATTTCGATATTGAGTTTTGAAATAGTATATATATTAAGGTGTATAGAGGTGTAAATTTATTTTTTAAGCTAAGTTATGCCTTTTCAAATGCTTAGTTGATGCTTTAAAAAATATTTTAAAAAAACTGCAGATTAAGTTTGCGGGATTGAAAAAGCAATCTATATTTGCACCCGCTTAAAAGAACAAATAGAAACGTTCAGCAAAGCAAAAACAACGTTCTTGAAAATTTTCGAAATATTTTTTAAAAAGTATTGCAGGATTAAAAAAGAGTTGTACATTTGCACCCGCTAAAACAATGAGTGACTACAAAACACGATTTGAAAGCGAGCAAAAATAGAAGCATAAGTTCATTGAGATATTGAAATTGACAGCGTAGACAAACACCGGAAACGGTATTTGTCGACAAAGAAACTAAACTAAGTGAGATTTTCTGAGATTTTTTTTGAGGGAGTCGAGCTCTTACTGGAGTATGGTCGCAATATTATTGAAGATTATACGATGAAGAGTTTGATCCTGGCTCAGGATGAACGCTAGCGGCAGGCCTAACACATGCAAGTCGAGGGGTATAGGGAGCTTGCTCTCTAGAGACCGGCGCACGGGTGCGTAACGCGTATGCAATCTACCTTGTACAGGGGAATAGCCCAGGGAAACTTGGATTAATGCCCCATGGTATTATAGAGCGGCATTGCTTTATAATTAAAGATTTATCGGTACAAGATGAGCATGCGTACCATTAGCTAGTTGGTGTGGTAACGGCACACCAAGGCTACGATGGTTAGGGGCCCTGAGAGGGGGATCCCCCACACTGGTACTGAGACACGGACCAGACTCCTACGGGAGGCAGCAGTGAGGAATATTGGACAATGGGCGGGAGCCTGATCCAGCCATGCCGCGTGCAGGAAGACTGCCCTATGGGTTGTAAACTGCTTTTTTACGGGAAGAAACACCCCCACGTGTGGGGGCTTGACGGTACCGTACGAATAAGGATCGGCTAACTCCGTGCCAGCAGCCGCGGTAATACGGAGGATCCGAGCGTTATCCGGAATCATTGGGTTTAAAGGGTCCGTAGGCGGGCGTCTAAGTCAGTGGTGAAATTCTGCAGCTCAACTGTAGAACTGCCATTGATACTGGTCGCCTTGAATCGTTGTGAAGTGGCTAGAATATGTAGTGTAGCGGTGAAATGCTTAGATATTACATAGAATACCGATTGCGAAGGCAGGTCACTAACAACGCATTGACGCTGATGGACGAAAGCGTGGGGAGCGAACAGGATTAGATACCCTGGTAGTCCACGCCGTAAACGATGGATACTAGCTGTCCGGCGCACATTGGTGTGCTGGGTGGCCAAGCGAAAGTGATAAGTATCCCACCTGGGGAGTACGTTCGCAAGAATGAAACTCAAAGGAATTGACGGGGGCCCGCACAAGCGGTGGAGCATGTGGTTTAATTCGATGATACGCGAGGAACCTTACCAGGGCTTAAATGTAGTCTGACAGGATTGGAAACAGTCTTTTCTTCGGACAGATTACAAGGTGCTGCATGGTTGTCGTCAGCTCGTGCCGTGAGGTGTCAGGTTAAGTCCTATAACGAGCGCAACCCCTGTTGTTAGTTGCCAGCGTGTCAAGTCGGGAACTCTAACAAGACTGCCGGTGCAAACCGTGAGGAAGGTGGGGATGACGTCAAATCATCACGGCCCTTACGTCCTGGGCCACACACGTGCTACAATGGCAGGTACAATGGGCAGCCACTGCGCAAGCAGGAGCGAATCCACAAAACCTGTCTCAGTTCGGATCGGGGTCTGCAACTCGACCCCGTGAAGCTGGAATCGCTAGTAATCGGATATCAGCCATGATCCGGTGAATACGTTCCCGGGCCTTGTACACACCGCCCGTCAAGCCATGGAAGCTGGAAGCACCTGAAGTCCGTCACCGCAAGGAGCGGCCTAGGGTGAAGCTGGTAACTGGGGCTAAGTCGTAACAAGGTAGCCGTACCGGAAGGTGCGGCTGGAACACCTCCTTTCTAGAGAAAGACGACCGAAAATTCAACAAGAGAGACTCTTATATTAAAAAGCGAAGGGGTCTTGCTTGGTTTAGCTGTCAATTTTATAATATAATAGTCAACAGGTACAGTGTCAGCATATCAAAACTGATAACTGAATACTGAACATTGGAGACTTTTTTTTAAAGTCCCATAGCTCAGCTGGTTAGAGCGCTACACTGATAATGTAGAGGTCGGCAGTTCGAGTCTGCCTGGGACTACAAAAGCACTTTAAAGAGTGCTACGTTCATAGATTGAAATACTGAAGGAAATTTTAGAAGTTGGGTATCCCAAGTTGGCGTTTAGGTCATCGATTAACTGATAACTGTTAACTGATAACCGATAACTGAAACAAATGGGGGATTAGCTCAGCTGGCTAGAGCGCCTGCCTTGCACGCAGGAGGTCATCGGTTCGACTCCGATATTCTCCACCAAGGACAACAACCGTTGCCTTCCATTAGCTGCCCGTTATCCGGGCCTGGGAGATACGGGGATCCGGACAGTTCATTGACATATTGGAAATAAAGAATACGAGAAAAGTAATAATAGAGAGGTATGCTTCGGGCATACCAAATTTTTGAATCAAACTCATTAAAAGAGCAAAAAGTACAATAAGCAAAATAAGGGCGTATGGGGAATGCCTAGGCTCTCAGAGGCGAAGAAGGACGTGATAAGCTGCGAAAAGCTGCGGGGATTGGCACATACAAATTGATCCGCAGGTATCCGAATGGGGCAACCCACTATATTGAAGACATAGTATCCGCAAGGAGGCAAACCCGGGGAACTGAAACATCTAAGTACCCGGAGGAAGAGAAAACAATAGTGATTCCGATAGTAGCGGCGAGCGAACTCGGATTAGCCCAAACCAATGCTGTTACGGCAGTATTGGGGTTGTAGGACCACGACATTTGGTGCTTTACGAATAAGAACACGTTGGAAAGCGTGGCCATAGACGGTGATAGCCCGGTATTAGTAAGGACAGTTACCGATAGTGGTATCCTGAGTAGTGCGGGGCACGTGAAACCCTGTATGAATCCGGCGGGACCATCCGCCAAGGCTAAATACTCCTGAGAGACCGATAGTGAACCAGTACCGTGAGGGAAAGGTGAAAAGAACCGTGAACAACGGAGTGAAATAGAACCTGAAACCATACGCTTACAAGCGGTCGGAGCCACGCTTAGCTGGTGACGGCGTGCCTTTTGCATAATGAGCCTACGAGTTACTGTTGCCAGCAAGGTTAATCCGCTCAGGGAGGAGCCGCAGCGAAAGCGAGTCTGAATAGGGCGCTTCAGTTGGTAGTAGTAGACGCGAAACCGTGTGATCTACCCTTGGGCAGGTTGAAGTTTGGGTAACACCAAATGGAGGACCGAACCCGTTGACGTTGAAAAGTCTTGGGATGACCTGAGGGTAGGGGTGAAAGGCCAATCAAACTCGGAAATAGCTCGTACTCCCCGAAATGCATTTAGGTGCAGCGTTGATTTATAGTTTTATAGAGGTAGAGCTACTGATTGGATGCGGGGGCTTCACCGCCTACCAATTCCTGACAAACTCCGAATGCTATAAAATGTTGATCAGCAGTGAGGGCATGGGTGCTAAGGTCCATGTCCGAGAGGGAAAGAACCCAGACCATCAGCTAAGGTCCCCAAATGATAGTTAAGTTGAAAAAACGAGGTTGGACTGCACAGACAGCTAGGATGTTGGCTTGGAAGCAGCCATTCATTTAAAGAGTGCGTAACAGCTCACTAGTCGAGCGGTCCGGCATGGATAATAATCGGGCATAAACTATCTACCGAAGCTATGGACCCGCCTCAGGCGGGTGGTAGGGGAGCATTCTGTTTGCGCCGAAGGTGCGTCGCGAGGCGTGCTGGAGCGGACAGAAAAGAAAATGTAGGCATAAGTAACGATAATGCGGGCGAGAAACCCGCACTCCGAAAGACTAAGGTTTCCCCAGCTATGCTAATCAGCTGGGGGTTAGTCGGGACCTAACGCGAACCCGAAAGGGGTAGTGGATGGACAACAGGTTAATATTCCTGTACCTGCTCACGCTAAAAGTGACGGAGGCGAAAATTTGGTGCGAACTGACGGAATAGTACGTTGAAGCCAGTGGTAACACGGCGATAGTACACTGAGGCTCCGGCCAAGGTGATAATCCAGAGTATCGACTTCCAAGAAAAGCGAGTGAAGCAGCCCGTACCCTAAACCGACACAGGTGGTTGGGATGAGAATTCTAAGGAGCTCGAGAGATTCATGGCTAAGGAACTAGGCAAAATCGACCCGTAACTTCGGGAGAAGGGTCGCCCCCAGCAATGGGGGCCGCAGTGAAGAGGTCCAGGCGACTGTTTATCAAAAACACAGGGCTCTGCAAAATCGAAAGATGAAGTATAGGGCCTGACACCTGCCCGGTGCTGGAAGGTTAAGAGGAGATGTCATCGCTTCGGCGAGAAGCATTGAATTGAAGCCCCAGTAAACGGCGGCCGTAACTATAACGGTCCTAAGGTAGCGAAATTCCTTGTCGGGTAAGTTCCGACCTGCACGAATGGTGTAACGATCTGGACACTGTCTCAGCCATGAGCTCGGTGAAATTGTAGTATCGGTGAAGATGCCGATTACCCGCTGTGGGACGAAAAGACCCCGTGCACCTTTACTATAGCTTAGTATTGGTTTTGGACAAGTAATGTGTAGGATAGGTGGGAGACTTTGAAGCGGCGTCGCCAGGCGTCGTGGAGTCATTGTTGAAATACCACCCTTTGCTTGTCTAGAGTCTAACCCTTCACAAAAGGGGACAGTGCTTGGTGGGTAGTTTGACTGGGGTGGTCGCCTCCAAAAGAGTAACGGAGGCTTCTAAAGGTTCCCTCAATACGGTTGGCAATCGTGTGTAGAGTGCAATGGCATAAGGGAGCTTGACTGAGAGACCTACAAGTCGATCAGGTACGAAAGTAGAGCATAGTGATCCGGTGGTTCCGCATGGAAGGGCCATCGCTCAAAGGATAAAAGGTACGCCGGGGATAACAGGCTGATCTCCCCCAAGAGCTCACATCGACGGGGGGGTTTGGCACCTCGATGTCGGCTCGTCACATCCTGGGGCTGGAGAAGGTCCCAAGGGTTGGGCTGTTCGCCCATTAAAGTGGCACGCGAGCTGGGTTCAGAACGTCGTGAGACAGTTCGGTCTCTATCTACAGTGGGCGCAAGAAATTTGAGTGGATCTGATCCTAGTACGAGAGGACCGGATTGGACCGACCGCTGGTGCACCAGTTGTCCCGCCAGGAGCATCGCTGGGTAGCTACGTCGGGAAGGGATAAGCGCTGAAAGCATATAAGCGCGAAACCCACCACAAGATGAGATTTCTTTAAAGGGCCGTGGGAGACTACCACGTTGATAGGCCGCAGGTGTAAGGGCAGCAATGTCCCAGCCGAGCGGTACTAATAGCCCGTAAGCTTATGTACGACGCCTCCCCCCGCAAGGGGGGAGAGCAACTCTTTTTTAAGTGGGGTTCACTTTTCTTCTATTGTTTATTTTCCCATATGTCAAGATATTTGTTGCGCACAGCTGCAACGCTTTAGGCGCTAAGCCGTAAGCAATAGGCCGTACAATGCCCACAGCTTATAGCTTATGGCCGATAGCTAAAACTAAGGTGGTTATAGCGACGGGGCTCACCTCTTACCTTTCCGAACAGAGAAGTTAAGCCCGTTTGCGCCGATGGTACTGCATCCTGTGGGAGAGTAGGTCGCCGCCTTCCTTTAAAGCCCCTTCACAATTAAGTGAAGGGGCTTTTTTTATGGGAAAAAATTTAAAAGTTATTTTTAATACTTTATGAGTATTATTGGGGAGTAGCTTTAATTAAAAGATAGATTTCATAATTGTATTTATCCCTTTAAACAAAAAATATATAGCCCCGGCACCGGCAATTATTCCAAAGAAAAGAAATACGAAGAACATAAAGGTTTCTTTGTTCAAGAAACGAAAAGTAAGTAAGTACGGGCTTAAAAAAAGTAATGGCAAAGCAAAAGCCATAAACTTCAAACCCTTTTTCAATAAATCAAAATCTGTGTGTTCTTTACCCATTTTGAAAATTATTTATAGCATTCCGAACATTTTTATGTTTTTCCAAAAGAGCCTGTGCTTCTTTTTCTGAAATATTCAATTCGGTCATAATCATTCTTACACCACGGTCCACGAGCTTATTGTTGCTCAACTGCATATCAACCATTTTGTTTCCCTTTACTCTCCCAAGTTGGATCATAGCTGTTGTGGATATCATATTCAGAACCATTTTTTGAGCTGTTCCCGCTTTCATACGTGAACTTCCCGTAACGAATTCTGAACCAACAATTACTACAACAGGAAATTGTGCCGTAGTAGCCAAAGGACTTCCTTCATTACATGTTATGCAGCCCGTTAAAATGTTTTTTTCATTACACTTTTTCAATGCTCCAATTACATAAGGCGTCGTTCCCGATGCTGCAATGCCAATAACAATATCCTTTTCGGAAATATTTTCTTTCTGAAGATCTTTCCAACCTTGGTTTTCGGAATCTTCTGCAAATTCTACTGCCTTTCGGATGGCAGTATCGCCTCCTGCAATTATACCAATAACTAAATCGTGCGGTACTCCAAAGGTAGGTGGGCATTCACTGGCATCAACAATGCCTAAACGACCACTTGTTCCTGCGCCAATGTAGAAAAGTCTTCCTCCAGCTTTTAATTTTTCAACAACTTTTTCAGTAAGTTTTTCAATCGATGGAAGTGATTTTTCAACAGACTAGGCAACGGTTTTATCTTCGTTATTGATATTTTGAAGCAATTCAGAAACACTCATTTTTTCCAAATGATTGTATGTTGAATCCGATTCGGTTGTTTTTATAAAAGGCATATTCAAATTTACGATTTTGTAATAAAGGTATTACTGAACTATGTAATTAAGTGTTGAAACTTCCGAAATCCTAAAATATCCCAACGGAAAATTATCTGGATTCGTTTCATTCACAATATTTCCACGTACGGTTGCTGGCTGTGTTTCAAAAGGCCCACCGCCACCATCACTAGTTTGTTGTAAAAGGATAAACATAAAGTTGTAATACGCCTCACTTACACCATAAATATTGAATTGCACTTCATCTCCAGGCGTCAAATCATCTACCAAATAATATCCAAAAATAGTATTACCATCAAAAAACTCATCGTTATAAACATCAAGGGCGTCACCTCTTTCCGAAAGTCCTTCAAAAAAATAAAAATTTTGTTCTCCCGCTGGATCGGTAAAAAATGCTTTTAGTTCAATGTCTTCTCCTGTAAAACCTCCATCGTCACGTTGTTCAACAAATTCTAAGGGAGAAACTGTGTAAAGCATTTCTGTGGCTGAGTATGTTTCGTCTTTATATTCTATGTTTAAGGTATATTCCACATTTAGTTGTGGCAAAAGGTTTGAGGTATATATTCCGTTTTGGGTATATACAAACGGATAGATTAGTCCATTTTCGTCGGTAACGGTTATATCAGCGTCTGTAACATAAGGGATGTTATTGTCAAAAAATGGAGCAGTAGTAGTTAGTCTAACTGCAGAACTAGCACTGCCGTTTTCCCAAACATTCATATTTGCTTCCACTACTAGCCTTGGAGCGGAATCGTTTAGTTCAACATCAATAACATCTTCACAAGAAGTTAATATTCCGAAGAAAATCACCATTAAAAATAACTTCTTCATATTCTTAAAATTTAAAGTTATAGGTTACCGAGGGAATTATCCCAAAAATTGAAAGTCGCACGGCTTCGTTTTCTCCAATATCTGTATTCTCACGGAACGAAACGGAAGCAGCATTTTTACGGTTGTACGCATTATAAATGCTAAAAACCCATTCACCTTTCCAGCGTTTGGTGCTTTCGGGTTTTGGTGTCCAAGTAGCTGAAAAATCCAATCGGTTGTAAGACGAAAGCCTACTGCTATTTCGAGCTTCGTAAACAGGGACAATCACGCCGTTGTACTCATATTGTCCTTCTGGATAGGTGGTAGGTATTCCTGTTTGAAATATAAAATTTGCACCAAAAGACCATTTTCTTGACAGCTCATACTGTGAGGTAATTGAAATATCGTGCGTTTTGTCCCACGCTGAATTATACCATTCGCCATTATTTATTCCGCTTTCAAGTAAAGTTCTTCCTGGGGTGCGTTGTTCACTTTTGGAAAGCGTATATGCAATCCATCCCTGTAGTTTTCCGGTAGTTTTTTTGAAAAGCATCTCCAAGCCATACGCTCTTGCTTCTCCCTTCAGCAGAATTTGCTCTACGGCGTCGTTGGCAATTAAATCGGCATCATCCACATAATCCAATCGGTTTTTTACTTTTTTGTAATAAGTTTCCACTTCTAAGGAATAGTTTTCAAAATTCCTGAAATATCCCAACGCTATTTGATCTGCCAACTGGGGTTCAATATACTTGCCACTCGGCGCGTAAATATCAAACGGAGTGGGCGAAGTAGTGTTGCTTATTAAATGAATGTATTGCGACATTCGGTTATAACTGGCTTTAATGGAAGAATCATCATTAAGTAAATAGGAAATTGCAAAACGCGGCTCCAAATTAGCGAAGGATTTTATAGTTTCACTTCGTCCGAAAGCAACAGTATCAATTGGTTTTGCTTTCTGATAAATATCTAAGCTTTGATTGTAAATGATTGGGTTGTCGTTTTCATATAAAAAGAATTCATCCTGCCCCAAACGAT
Organism: uncultured Flavobacteriaceae bacterium; assembly: GCA_963805885.1. Classification (GTDB taxonomy): domain Bacteria; phylum Bacteroidota; class Bacteroidia; order Flavobacteriales; family Flavobacteriaceae; genus Aequorivita. Next base: position 107,428 of record CAWDWC010000011.1, on the reverse strand, counting down.
TGAAAGTGGATAAACGAAGCCCAGCTTTTACAGAAATTTTATCAGAAAGTTCAATTTCAGCGTCAACATAAGCAGCATTTTCCCAAGCGTATTTATCAGTCAGTTTAAAAGGATTTATTCCGGAATCTTCGGTTGTTGGCGTTACATCACCGGGATTGAATTTGTAATAAATACTATTTATTCCGTAGCGCAAATCAATATTTTCTGAAATGTAATTTGTGAAATCGTATTTCAGATTAAAATTGCGGACCCCGCTGTCAAAATTAAATTCAACAAATTTCAGCTCCAAGCCGTAATAGTAATCTGAATAAATCACTGATAGATTTGAAAACAATTTATCTGAAAAAAGATGATTCCAGCGTAGGTTGAGTGTTGTATTTCCGAAGCTATTTGCAAAGCTGTCCGATATTTCAAAAACATCCCTTCCGAAATAACCCGACAAAAAGAGACGGTTATTATCATTCAGATTGTAACTAAGTTTGGTGTTTAAATCATAAAAATAGGCTACGTTGTCATTATCAAAAAGGGGCAAAAACAAATGTGCATAACTACTCCGGCCGCCCACCAAAAACGAAGCAACGTCTTTTTTTATGGGGCCTTCCAAGAGCAAGCGACTTGCAACAAGTCCAATGCCACCACTGGCGTGATATTCCCTTTTATTTCCGTCTTTTTGGTAAATATCCAAAACCGAAGAAATGCGCCCACCGTATCGTGCGGGAATTCCTCCTTTATAAAGCGTTAAATCTTTAATTGCATCGGGATTAAAAACCGAGAAAAAACCGAACAAATGCGAAGAATTATAAAGTGTAGCCTCGTCTAACAAAATCAAGTTTTGATCTGCCGCCCCTCCGCGAACGTTGAAACCGCTGGCACCTTCTCCAGCACTAGTAACCCCTGGAAGCAGGGTGATTGCTTTTATAACATCTACTTCACCCAAAACTACCGGTATTTTTTTGATAGTATTGATGGAGAGAACATTAGCACTCATTTGAGCGTTGCGAATGTTCAATTTTTCACCATTAGTTTCAATAATTACCTCATCCAGGTTTTCAGTATCTGTAACGAGTGCCAAATCCTTTTTTAAGTTTTCTGAAAGGGAAATTTTAACTTTTTGGCTTGCAAAACCGATACTACTGTAGTAAACTTCGTAATCGCCTTTCGGAAGTGTTATAGAATAATATCCGTACTGATTTGTAACCGTTCCCGTCTGAATGGAAGGAATAATCACATTTACCCCATAAAGTGTTTCCCCGGTTTCTGCTTCGGAAATGGTCCCGCTGATAGTAAATTTTTCTTGTGCAAAGGCAGTAATGCTTCCGAAGAAAATTATAAAAGTGAGTAATTTTTTCAAATGTTTGATTCTTATATATAAAAAAACCTCCAGTAACACTGAAGGTTTTAAAACGGTTGGATTATTACTTTATTTCTGAAAGTATGTTATTAAAAGTTTTACTCGGTCTCATTGCTTCAGAAATCAACTTTTCCGTTGGCTCATAGTAGCCGCCAATATCTACCGAATGTCCTTGAACAGCTATCAGTTCACTATTTATTTCAGCTTCGTTTTCCATCAATTTGTTTGCAATTGGGGTGAATATCTTTTTCAATTCTTCATCCTTGTCTTGTTTTGAAAGAGCTTCTGCCCAGTACATTGCCAAATAGAAATGGCTGCCGCGGTTGTCAATTTCGTTTACTTTTCGCGAAGGCGATTTGCTGTTTTCGAGATATTTTTCAGTAGCCTCATCCAAGGCGTCCGCTAAAACGATTGCTTTTGGATTATCGTATTTAGTTCCCAAATACTCCAAAGAAACTGCAAGCGCTAAAAATTCGCCCAAAGAATCCCACCGCAGGTGGTTTTCTTCCACAAACTGTTCAACGTGTTTTGGTGCAGAGCCTCCTGCTCCCGTTTCAAATAAACCGCCACCATTCATTAATGGAACGATGGAAAGCATTTTTGCACTCGTGCCCAATTCCAAAATAGGGAAGAGATCCGTCAAATAATCTCGAAGTACATTTCCGGTTACTGATATAGTATCTTTTCCAGCTTTTACGCGTTCCAAAGTATATTCGGTAGCTTTTTCTGGAGAAAGAATTTTTATGTCCAACCCGTCGGTATTGTGCTCAGGAAGGTATTTTTTTACTTTTTTAATAAGTTCTACATCGTGAGCTCGATTTTCATCCAACCAAAAAATTGTTGGGTTTCCAGTTGCCCTGGCTCTATTCACAGCTAGTTTTATCCAATCTTGAATAGGCAAATCCTTTACTTGGCACATTCTCCAAATGTCACCTTTTTCCACAGGGTGTTCAATGATCACTTTTCCGGAAGCGTTCAAGACCTCGACTTTTCCATCCGCGGAAATCTCAAAAGTTTTATCGTGACTTCCGTATTCCTCGGCTTTTTGCGCCATCAGGCCTACGTTTGGAACCGTTCCCATTGTAGTTGGATCAAAGGCTCCGTGCTTTTTACAAAATTCAATAGTGGTTTCGTAAACGCCAGCATAACTACTGTCTGGAATAACTGCTTTTGTGTCGTGGCTTTTTCCATCAGCACCCCACATTTGCCCTGAATTACGAATCATGGCCGGCATAGATGCGTCCACGATAACGTCACTGGGGACATGAAGGTTGGTAATACCCTTGTCGCTATTCACCATTGCCAAATCTGGGTTTTCAACCATAATTTTTTTAATGTCCTGCAGAATAGCATCTCTTTCATATTCGTTTAATTCGGAAAGTTTGTTTTCCAGATCGCCCAAGCCATTATTCGCATCAACCCCTAATTTTTTGAAGGTATCAGCATATTTTTTAAACAAATCCTCAAAATAAACCTTAACTGCATAGCCGAAAATAATCGGATCGCTTACTTTCATCATTGTAGCTTTCAAATGCACTGAGAACAGTACTTTCTTATCTTTGGCATCTTTTATTTGTTCCTCCAAAAAGGAAACCAATGCCTTTTTGCTCATCACTGTTGCGTCAATGATTTCACTTTTTAAAACTTTCAGGTTATCTTTTAATACTGTTTTATTTCCATTGTTTTCCACCAAAACAATACTCAAAGTATCATCGGTAGCCATTGTTAATGATTTTTCATTGTGAAAAAAATCGCCGTGCTGCATTGTGGAAACATGGCTTTTGCTATTGCTGCTCCACGCGCCCATACTATGTGGATGTTTTTTAGCGAAATTTTTTACGGCTTTTGGAGCGCGACGATCACTGTTTCCTTCACGAAGTATTGGGTTTACTGCACTTCCTTTTACTTTGTCGTATTTCGTTTTCACCTCTTTTTCCTCTGGAGTAGTAGCAGTTTCTGGATAATCTGGAATTGGGAATCCTTTCTTTTGAAGTTCTTCAATAGCCTCTGTAAGCTGCGGAAAAGAAGCACTAATGTTGGGTAGCTTAATAATATTTGCTTCCGGAGTTTTCGCAAGTTCTCCCAATTCTGTTAAATCGTCATTGACACGCTGGTTTTCAGAAAGATATTCAGGGAAAACTGCCAAAATCCTCGAAGCCAGAGAAATATCACGGCTTTCCAGTTTTATGTTTGCTGGCGCAGTGAATGCTTTAACAATTGGTAAAAAAGAATGGGTTGCTAAAGCGGGCGCTTCATCGGTTTTGGTATATATAATTTTGGAAGAGTTTGTCATTGAAAAGTTTTTTTGGAAATAAAATATTTGAAAATTTAAGGATTACAAATATAACGATTTGGTGGGGCTTTTGAAAGGGAAGTATGTGCTTAATTATTTGAAGATTTTGGCCATGAATTCACTACTATTTGTGAATTAGAGGTTAAAATTGATAGGTATGTAAAACAAGAAAAGCCATATCACTGTATAAAATACATTGTGATATGGCTCCTTGTAAAGCAAATCGTTACCAACCAATTCACCGAAGCGAATTCAAGACAAGTTTATTATACCCTTGTGGTTGTGACTTACTTACATTGGTTCCGTTTTCGCAATTTGCATCTTCCGTGAGGTTAATGCCATTTTCAAAAACTGCCCCAAAAACTTTCTTCAATCTCAGCACTAATAATCTAAAGATCGTGAGTACCTCAAGCAATCAAAAAAAGCCTGTAAAGTGTTTTCTTTTTATTTTTTCAAATCTGGAGACTAACAATCGTGAGAGCGTTAGCTTCGTCAATAATTTGAGAAAATATTTGTAAAAGAACGTTACTTTGGTTTATCATTTTGGCTGTTAGGCCATTTTGATACTGCTAATATAGAATGTAAAACCTAATAAACAACAAAGTATAACCCATTAAAAGTCCACAGTTTACAAACATAACTTATAAACAATTGTTCATAAAAAAAGCCCTGTAAAAACAGGGCTTTTGATGGTTTTCAACAAAGAAGAACTACATGCGTTTTTCTTTGATACGGGCTTTTTTACCAGTAAGACCTCTAAAGTAGTAGATACGAGCTCTGCGCACGCTACCTTTTTTGTTGATTTCAACTTTTTGAAGGGCTGGCATGTTCAGTGGAAAAATACGTTCCACACCAACAGTACCACTCATTTTACGAATTGTAAAAGTTTTGGTTATACCTGTTCCTTTAACTTGGATTACAACACCTCTAAAAAACTGGGTTCTTGTTTTTTCGCCTTCACGGATTTCGTAGTACACAGTTATAGTGTCACCAGCTCCGAATTCAGGAAATTCTTTTTTAGTAACAAATTCGTCTTGTACAAATTTTATTAACGCTTCCATTTTGTAATTTGATAAAGTTTAAATTAAAACAACGTTCGCGGTTCTCGCCAGAGGTTGGATTAAGTGGGTGCAAAATTAATCATTTAATCTTATGAAGCAAGGTTTTACTCCTTTTTTTGCTTTACGAAAGTTTAAGTCTATTTGGAATCAGTTATCCACTTATCAATCTTATTTTCAAGCAATTCCAAAGGAATACAACCAGTTTCCAAAACTTGATTGTGGAATTCACCGATTTTAAACTTATCGCCCAGTTCTTTTTCGGCTTTATGACGTAATTCCAAAATTTTCAATTGTCCAATTTTGTAAGCCAATGCCTGTCCAGGATTTGCCATATACCTTTCTATTTCTGAAATGATTCCCGCTTTTGGTTCAGCTTCGTTTTCCAAACAATATTGAATAGCCTGTTCGCGCGTCCAACCTTTTGAATGCATTCCGGTATCAACAACTAGTCGCACGGCTCGATGCATTTCAGCGCCCAACATCCCAAAGTATTGGTATGGATCTTTGTAAAGGCCGAGTTCTTTTCCGAGGGACTCGCTATAAAGCGCCCAACCCTCACCGTAACCGCTGTAGAAAAGAGTTTTGCGGAACATTGGCAAATCGTCATTTTCCTGTGTTAAAGAAATTTGATAGTGATGGCCAGGAATGGCTTCGTGAAGGAACAAAGATTCATCGCTGTACACGTTGTATTCCAAAGCATTTGGGATTGGAACATAAAAAATACCAGGGCGTATGCCATCCAAACTGCCAGGATTATATTCAGCACTTGCAGAATTTTCACGGAATTTTTCAGTTTGTTTTACTTCAAAAGCTGTTTTTGGTTTTTTGTCGAAAAGCACAGCCAATTTTGGTTTCATTGTCTCGTATATAGCGTAGAAATGATCGATAATTTGTTGCGGTTCTTTATAAGGCATTAACTCTTTATTGGTACGGACAAAATTGAAAAACGCTTTCAAATCGCCTTTAAAACCAATCTGGTCCTTCACTTTTTCCATTTCTGAGGAAATACGCGCTACTTCACTTAAACCTAATTGATGGATTTCATCAGCGGTCATTTCAGTGGTAGTGTATTTTTTTATTTGGTGTTTGTAATATTTTTCTCCATTGGGAGTATCAGCAATTCCAGTGGTCGTTCTTCCAGCTTTTAAATAATCGCCAGCCATAAAATCGTGAAGGCTTTGATAAGAAGGAATTATTTTTTCGGAAACCATTGTTGAATAGGCTTCGGTAAGCTGATTTTTGTCTGCTTCGGAAAAAGTATCAGGGAAATTTTTTACGGGTGAATAGAAAAGGTTTTGGTCCAGTTTGGGCTCAGTCATTGCTTTCAATTGTGGAACCACTTTTACAATCAACGATTTAGGGAGGACATATCCAGCTGCAATACCTTCTTTCATTTGAGTTTCGGCAGAATTTAACCAAATTACATATCCGTCTAAGCGTTTCAGCCAATTGTTATAGTCTTCAACCGTTTTGAAAGGCTGTGCACTACTTCCGCTAGCCAATTGACCCATCACCAAATTGACAGTCCACATTTGGTTGATAGGAAAGTAGCTGTCATTTTTAAAAGTAAGTGATTCAAGATTTATGTTACACTCCCAAAGCAGTATGTCCTTGCTCATCTTTTCAGTTTCGCTTAAATCTGCATCATCAAATTTTGAAACTTGTTCTTTATAGTTTGTGTAATAATTTTTTAACTGAGAATCATATTCATCCGAAAGGAAATTCGGGAAACTATCGTTGTAGCGCGGATCTCCTGAAAATGTGGCGTTAAGCGGATTTAGCATTAAACCTTCTTCGTAATAATTGTCGAGCATTTTGTTGAAATCTGCACTCACGTTACTGTCCGTTTTAGAATTCTCGTTTTCTTTTGATTCGTTTTTACAAGCAGCGAAAAGAACTACGGCAAGTAGTATCGTAAAAATTTGTTTGGTCTTCATTTTATATTGGTTTTAGTTGATTTTTTGATTACAATTTTGTCTACCTGAAGATTTATTCCAACAAATCCGGCCGACGTTCTTTAGTGCGTATGTATGCCTGTTCTTCGCGCCATTCTTCAATCTTCCCCGTGTTTCCGCTCGTGAGGATTTCAGGAACAGCCCATCCTTTATAATCCGCAGGGCGAGTATAAACGGGGGGCGCTAATAAATCGTCCTGAAACGAATCTGTCAATGCACTGGTTTCATTGCCCAAAACACCTGGAATTAAACGAATTATGGCATCGCATACAAGGGCTGCGGCCAATTCGCCACCGCTTAAAACAAAATCGCCCACGGAGATTTCTCGTGTTATAAAATGGTCGCGAACGCGTTGGTCTACGCCTTTGTAATGGCCGCAGAGAATGATTATGTTTTCTTTCAGTGAAAGTTCGTTGGCGGTGTGCTGGTTGAACGTTTTTCCGTCGGGCGTCATATAAATTATTTCGTCGTAATCTCTTTTGGATTTCAGTTCTGAAATACACTTATCAATAGGTTCAATCATCATAACCATTCCGGCGCCACCACCAAACTGGTAATCGTCTATTTGATTGTACGAATTGGTAGCCCAATCGCGAAGGTTGTGGGTGTGCACTTCCACGATTCCTTTTTCAATGGCGCGTTTTAAGATAGAAACTTCAAAAGGGCTTTGAAGCAATTCTGGAAGTACTGTAATAATGTCTATTCGCATTGCCGTAATTTTTCTGAAGAAAGGATTAATTCTTCAAAAGTAAAGTATTTGGAAGAAGAATCAGCCTTTTTTTGCTTCGCGTTCTTTTTTACGTTCTTCCCGTTCCTTTTTACGTAATTCGCGTTTTTGTTCGCGTGTAATTTCACCTTCTTTGAAGGCGTCTTTATAATCAATATCATCGTCCACACCTCCTGTAAACGCTTTTATCCAGGCATTTTTAAAAATATTCAAAACAGTAGGTAAAACTCCTGCTTCCACATTATTTAGATCGCCTTCAAAGGGAACTTTAGTGGCTAAGGTATCTGTACCTTGGTTTTTCAATACAAATTTGAAGAAGCCAACAAAGCCTTCCCATAAAACATCGAGGAAGCTGTCTCCTTCTCCTATTAGTTCGGTGTTGGTTAAAAGTGGTTTAACATAGCCAATAATGTGTCCATCGGCAATGGCAACTTCGCTGTAAACTCCAAATTTTCCTTTGTCAAAATCGAGACCAGCATAATAGTTAGTAAAATCATTTAAGGCCGTTGCATCTGCATCTTCCAAGGAAAAGGAAAGATCCATATCGGGGATTTCCTTTACCAAGTTCATATTTCCTTCCAAAGCAACTTTTCCTTTTCCTATTGAAACCCCACTGGCGCGGATAGGTGAGGGGAGAATTCGTTCTTTTTCAACCACATTACGCAGGTTATCGGCGGTGAGCTCTAATTTGTCTATTTGTAGATCTATGTTTGGGTTGGCTGAAAGTTGCACGAATGCAACTTTACCATCGTGAACCTCAAAATGGTTAATGTCTATGGGAACAATATCTGTAAGCGCCTTGGTCCAATCATCTACATCTGCATCGCCGCTTTTTTCTTTTTGGTCTTCGAAAACATAGATTACTTCGGGGCTCGTCATTATTATTTCACTCACTATTTTTCCGTGGAAAAGGGATTTCCATTCAATTGAAATATCGCTTTTTGGAAAGTTTAAAAAAGGAACTTGAGATTCTGCAGTTCCTTTGTTCAGATACATTCCATTGATTACGTAAGCACCCCGAATTAGGGCAATGTCAATATCTTCAACCTGTCCGTAATAACCTGGAATGTTTGCCAATACTTTATTTACATTATTTTTTACAAGTATGGGAAGGTATAAACGAAAAGCGATGAGAAGTATTAAGATTATAATTGGAACGGTATATCGCTTCTTTTTTAAAACCTCTTTTTTTTTTCGTTTCAGACATTTTTCTCTAGTAAATAATTTTAACAAATTTGATTTAATGCGGGAAGATTTTCAGTTAACGAATTCATAAAAAAATTCCTGCATGGGCAGGAATCTTTCTTTTCAAAATTTAATGAAGTAACTTTTATAAGCTGCAATTGCCATCAATGATGTCTTGTTTTGTTGGGTTGTAGGCATTTGAAAAAACACTATAGCCCGAACTTCTTCCATTAACAAATAAATTTTGCAAATCACAAAAATCGGTTAATATAGTATTGTCAGTTATAGCTAAAGTTGAGAAAATGTAAATAAGGTTATTTAATCCATCCAAACTTGTAAGATTATCGTTGCGTGTAATACTCATTTTATCACCAATACTTGTTAAATTGTTTAAACCGTCTAAATTAATTAGGGAATCATTGTTTCTGACTGTAATGGAAAAATTCAGAGAAGTTGTATTTGAAAGTGGCGTTAAATTTTCTAGCGAAGGGTTATTGGTAATTTCTATACTTTCAGTAATTGTGGTATTTTCTAAAGCATTTATATTCACTAAAGAATTATTTCCCATTATATTTATACTGAGGATGTTGCCTGTTAAATTGTGAAGCCCAGATAAATTAATTAATGATTCATTCCCGCTAATACTATACGTCCATTAAAATTTATTAAATTGGACAAACCATTAATATTTGTGAGCAATGAATTATTTGTAATATCTATAAAACTGCCTAAAGAGGATAAATTATTTAACCAATCTAAATTTTCAAGCATATCATTATTGCCTATATAAAGATTTATCTCCAATGGTAGTAATGCTACTTAATCCATCAACATTTATCAATGCTGGGTTATCATCAATTGCGAGAAATCCCCCAATGGTTTGTATATTGTTTAAACCAACTAAATTTTTTAATGAAGGATTATGTAGTAAGGCAAAATAGTTGCCTAAATATAAAATATTGTTTAGACCACTAGTTGTAGTTAAAACCCCGTTAAATTGTATATATAAATATTCCTCAATATATTCTAAAGAAAGTAATGGAGTTAAATCTATTATATCACTATAACCTTCATTTTCTAGTTTTCCGATTACCAAAAACCCATTTATTCGATTATAATTATTAGCTCCAAAATCATCTACTTCTTGTTGGGATTTTAAAAACACATCACCTTCGATAAATATTATCCTCAACCAAATCATTCAAAGTAATTACAACCGAAGCATTTTTATAAACAGTGCCATTGGTCACTTTTACATTTCCTGTAATTGTTGGATTTGTTTCAAAATCGAAAAGCATTTCATCCGCAACTTTCAATTCTCCCGAAGTTGCATCTATAGAAAATGCTCCCGAAGGTGTTTGTTCCGTGATTGAAAAAGTAACTGATCCTTCATTTGTTGTCCCCGAAACAGTTCCTATAACTTGCCCATTAGTAGGGTTTTCATCTATTGTTTTTGAAAAATCTGAAGTGGTTACAGTTGTTTCAAATGGGTCTGGGTCGTTGCTATCTTTCGAGCAGGAAATGAAGGTGAAAAATATTGCTGCTACAATTATTCTGAAGGTAAAAATTCTATCCATTTATTTGGTTTTTAAAGACTGCAATTGCCGTCAATGATGTCTTGTTTTGTGGGGTTGTAGGCGTTGGTTTCCGTATGGAATGAGCTTAGGTATTCCATTTATACATAGATTTTGTAAAGCGCAAAAATCTGAAAGATTTGGGTTTTGCCATACTATCATTTGCGTTGTAACTTCCATAAGATTTTCCAAGCCATTTAGATTTATAAGATTTTCATTTTTTTCAATCCATATTTTGTCCATCTAATGCCAGTAACAGTTTCCAAACCTCTAAATAAGTTGTGTTAAAGAAAAATTAGTTTGAGATAACGTAAAGAAAATCTGCAGCCCAAATTTCTTAAGCCATTTATAATTCATTAATAAACCATTATTTTCTAATATCGGATGCTTGATGCTAATACCGTTCATATCTTGAAGTGGATCGTAAATTAACCAAAACAGGGTTGTTCATTATAAATTTAAATTACTCTGAAAACTGGTAAGTGATGACAATGGCATCAATATTATATCCAAAATTTCATTAAATGAAATATTTAATTCTCCCCCAATGGAGGATATATTTTGTAGTCCATTCAAGTTAGTGACAGGTCATAGCCTGAATAATCAAGCCTTTTTTCCACAGTCGTAATATTGTTCAACCCATAAAAACTAGTTAATGAAGCGTTCAATTGAAATATTCAAGCTTTTCTATGAGATGTATCATATTATTCAGGCTTAAGTTTTTCCAGTGTTGACAAAACCTGGATTTTCATATATAGATAGGATTTGCATTCCTATTTCTGCAAGATTTGTCAAGGCCTATTAGCGTTTGTAATTCTCCATTATTATGAAATTATCTATTTCGCCGCCTACAAATGTTAATGGTAGCAATGGCGAAAGGTTTGATATATTCGAATAATCTGAACCTAAATTGTAGCCAATAATTAAATATCCAGTAATACCAATATAATTATTCGCTCCAAATTCATCTACTTCTGCTTGAGAAGATAAAATAACATCTCCATTATAAATATTCTCCTCATTTAAATCATTCAAAGTAATCGTCACCAAAGCATTTTCAAAAACAGATCCATTCGAAACTTTCACCGTTCCAGTAATGGTAGGATTGGATTCAAAGTCGAATAACATTGCATCTGCAACTTCTAGTTCTCCTGTAGTTGCGTTGATAGACAATGCTCCAGCCGGATCTTGTTCCGTGATTGAAAAAGTAACTGAACCTTGACTGGTACTTCCCAAAACGGTCCCAATTACTTGTCCATTCACTGGATTTTCGTCCATTGTTATTGAAAAATTAGCTGTTGTAACCGTTGTTTCCGTTTCTTGCGGAGATGGCTCATCACTATCTTTGGAACAGGAAATGAAGGTGAAAAATATTGCTGCTACAATTATTCTGAAAGAAAAAGCTCTGTTCATCTATTTAGTTTTTTAAAGACTGCAATTACCGTCTATGATGTCTTCGGGACCTGGGTTGTAGCCATTATGTCTAACATCGTAATCTCCAACAAGTCCATTGTTTAGAAATAAGGGGCGGAGACCGCAAAAGTCAATTAACGCATCATTACTAGTTATTCTAAGGTCTCTTCCTGCAGATGTAAGACTTGAAAATCCATTCAAATCAGTTAAACTGTTATTCCTATTTATGTTAATATTTCTTGAAACAGACTGAAGGGATTGCATTCCATTTAAGTTTTCTAATAAAGGATTATCAGATATTTGTAGCTGTCCTCCAATTAAAGTTAAATTTTGCAAACTGTCTATACCGCGTAAATTTTCATTTTGTGATATAATAAGTTCTCCCGAAATTGTATTGATGTTGTTAAAAATATTGAGTTGGATCAAAGCGCGGTTTTTATAGATAGTAATGTAATTAACTGTTGACAAGTTTACCATAGCGTTGATGTTTGATAACAGATTATTTTCCGCAATTCTAAGCGATGATAATTTTGTAAAATTATTTAATCCATTAAGGCTAATCAAGGTAGAATTGTTTTCAATGGTAAGGCTAATTTCATCTGTACTATTTACATTTCGCAATCCTTCAAGGCTTATAAGGGATGGATTTTCTTGAATAGTGAGACTTTTATTTATTTGGGTCAAGCCACTTAAGCCCTCTATATTTTTAAGATCACGATTATCGATTATTTGTATGAAATCCTCTACGTTTCTTAAATTAAGGAATCCGTCCAAATCATCCAAAGATGAATTTCCCCAGACAGATAATACTTCTCCAATAAATGTAAGATTTCTAAATCCTTCTACCGTATTTAAAGATTCGTTATCCCAAATATTTAATGTACCTTCAATCGTCAGTAAATTTTGAAAACCCTCTAGTGCTTCAAGAGAGTTATTTTTTAAAATCGTAAGTTTTGAAAGTTGAGAAATGTTTGCAAACGAAGATACATCTGCAAGCATTTGATTATCAATAATATTTACATCTCCGCCAATTGTTTCAATGTTTTGTAAACCATTTAATGTGGAGAGTTGCTCATTCTGAAATATATTTAATTGGCCACCAATATCCCTTAAAGTACTCAAAGACGCTAAACTTGTTATTTGGCTATATAAATATTCAAAATTTCCAATAAGTATGGAGCCAGTAATTATTGTATAATTATTGCTGCCGAATGTGTCTACTTCTTCTTGTGTGAACAAAGTAATATTTCCATTAAAAACATTGTCTTCGTTAATGTCATTTAACATAATGGTAACCAAAGCATTTTCAGAAACCGTTCCATTAGCAACCTTCACCATTCCTGTAATTGTTGGATTTGTCTCAAAATCAAAAAGCGATTCATCTTCAACCTTCAATTCACCAGAAGCGCTATCAATAGAAAATGCCCCTGCAGGATTTTGCTCTGTTATTGAAAAAGAAACGGATCCTTCATTTGTAGTTGCTGTAACGGTCCCAATTACTTGTCCATTTACTGGATTTTCGTCCATTGTTTTGGAAAAATCTGAAGTTGTTACCGTTATAGGTATTTCTGTGGGAGTTGGATCATCGCTGTCTTTTGAGCAGGAAAGAAAAGTAAATGCAATAATAAATATTCCTATTTTGAAATTTGAAATGTTTTTCATCGGTATTATTTATAAAATTACAAACTGCAATTGCCGTCTATGATGTCTTGTTTGGTTGGGTTGTAGGCGTTGTTTTCTACTTGGTATTCGCCTCCTAAGCCATCTCCAACGATAAGGGTTGTAAGCCCGCAAAAATCCGACAGAACAGGATTACTATAAATATCAAGTGAATTTTGAATTGTGGTGAGATTATTTAAACCGTCAAGATTTATCAACGAATTATTATAATTTATCTTTAATCGACGGGTTATTGTATGCAAATTCTCTAACCCATTTAGGGTAGATAAATTTTGATTTTCTCTAATATCAACATCAGTTGCAGATGTAAGGTTTTGTAATCCATTTAATGTTGTTAGCGATGGATTGCCGTTTATATTTATTTTTTCAGCTACGGAAACATTTTGTAATCCATTTAAATTATCCAGAGATTCGTTGTATATTATTTCTATCCTATCGGTTGGTGAAGCATTTTGTAAACCTTCAATATTAGTCAGTGCATCGTTGTTATCAATTATGATACTTTCTACTGTTGTCAAATTATTGAGGCTGTTCAAATTTAATATCAGTGGGCTTTCTCTAAGGGCGAAGGTCTCTACGGATGATAAATTGCTTAAACCGTTTAAATTTTGCAATACAGTGTTACCCCTAAATGCCAATGAACTGCCACTGTTGATTAAATTGCTCAAACCATTAATCTCTTGCAATGCAGGATTATCAAATATGCCAAAAGCGTATTCAACAGTTGTCAAATTGTTGAGTCCGTCCAAATTTAACAAAGAGTCATTTCCATCGATTAGGATGCTAATGGCTCTTTCTAAACCTGTGAGACCATTGATATTTGTTAAATTAGGATTGTTTATAATCAATACATCGCCTACATTCTTCAGATTTTCAAGCCCATCGAGATTAGTCAGACTGGAATTGTTCATAACCCAAAATTCATAAACAACATCTCCAGCTGGTTCTACGGTTCGAACATTGCGTAAACCTTCTACGTTCACAAGAGATGGATTGTCTATAAGGCCAAAATCTTCACCAAAATAAACAATGTTGTCGAGCCCGTTCACATTTGTAAGATCAGCATTATAGGTAACATAACAATTTTTGGCAACATATTCCAAAGTGTTCAACCCGCTTATATCTGTAATATCTGAATATTCCGGGCCCATAAAAATTCCAATGATTAGTCCGCCGTTAATATGGGTGTAGCCTTGAGCGGCAAAAGCATCGACTTCTGCCTGTGTTGTTAACAGCACATGACCTTGATAAACCTTGTCATCATATGAATCTGTTATTCCAATGACTACACTCGCACTTTCAAAGACATTACCGTTTGAAACTTTTATGATGCCTGAAATTACGGGATTCGTTTCGTGATTGAAAAGCTCTGAATTCGCAACTGTAAGTTCCCCAGTTTCGCTGTTGATGGCGAAAGCCCCCGCGGGGATTTGGGAGTTTATTGAAAAGGAAACCGTTCCTTCATTCGTACTTCCTTCAACAGTACCCAACACTTGGCCATTTTCAGGGTGGTTTTGAATGATGACGGAAAAGTTGGACGTTTGTACAGAAACGTTTTCTTCCAGAGCAACAGGCACATCATCTTTGCTGCAGGAATTTAAAACGAGCAAAATTAGCAGTAATGAATGTTTAAAAATTGAGATAAACTGTGATTTTATCATTTTGGTTTGTTTGGATTTTTATCGAATGAATTTACAAACTGCAATCGCCGTTTAAAATATCTTGCCGCGTGGGGTTATAGGCATTGCCATAAACATTATAGTTATCTCCAGGGCCATTATTTTCAACAACTGTTTGTAAGCCGCACAAATTTGTAAGAGAGCTATTTTCAGTAATATTTAAATCATCACCAATTGTATCTAGATTATCCAAGGAATCCAAATTTGTTAATAACGGATTGTTTTGTAAATAAAAACTAGATGTTATGGTATGAAGATTTTCAAGTCCGGAGATGTTAGATAAATTAGGATTTTCATAAATTCCAAAGTAATCCACAGTAATGAGATTATTCAAACCACTTAAATCTGTAATTGAAGAATTTTGGTGAATATATACCTCATTCGCTGATTGAATGTTTTCCAAACCTTGAAGATTGACCAGTGAAGGGTTGTTAGAAACGTCAATGGATTTGGCTGCTTGAAAATTGCTTAAAGCATTAATATTTAATAGAGAGTTATTGAAACGGATATCAATTTCTGCAGTGCTAGAGTTAACATTTTGAAGTTCATCTAAGTTGGTTAAAAGATTACAACCTCCAATTGAAAGCAAATTGCTAATTTGGTTTAAATTCTCCAGCCCTTCCAAATTTGATAAAGCATCATTACCGCCAATCTTTAATGTAGAAACCTCGGTGATGTTTTCAAAACCTTTCAGACTAGTAAGTTGTTGATTATTTTGAATTTGGATAGAGCCAACTGTTATCAGCTCGGACAATCCTAATATATTAGTTAGTGATGGATTGAACCCGATATAAAGAATTCCACCGACATGGTTAATGGCTAAACCATCCATATTTGATAGAATTTGATTTTGGTAAATATTCAAATCCATTGTTACCGTTTTAAGTTTATTCAGTTCCGCCAAACTGGTTAAGGAAGGGTTGTCGAAAATATATAAATGACTTCCCACATATTTCAAATTATTCAAACCATTCAAATTTGCAAGATCTTCATTGCCCGCAATAAAAAGATTTTCGCCAATAGAAGTCAAAGAATTTAGCGGGCTTAAATCAGTAATATCCGAAAAATCCAATGTATAGCGTGTTCCGATTACTAGTTGCCCGGTTATGTGGGTATAATTGTTAGCGCCAAAAGCGTTTAATTCGGCTTGGGTTTTTAACCATATCCTACCATCAAAAATATTATTATCATCGATGTCATCGAGATAAATAATTACCAACGCATTTTCAAAAATATTCCCGTTGGAAACTTTTACAGTACCCGTTAATATAGGATTTGTCTCAAAATCAAAAAGCATTTTGTCAGCAACTTTTAATTCTCCGGAAGCGCTATCAATAGAAAATGCTCCAGCCGGATCTTGTTCCGTAATTGAAAAAGTAACTGAACCATCATTCGTGCTTGCTTGGACAGTTCCAATAGCTTGACCGTTGGTTGGATTTTCATCCATTGTTGTTGAAAAATCTGCGGCTGTAACATTAACTGTTGTTTCAGTTGGATTATCGCTGTCTTTGGAACAGGAGTTTACTAATATAATTGCAAAAACAAGTAAAAACCTAAGGTTAAGTTCGTTGGTTGAAATTCTCATAAGAAAATGTTAAAAAAAAGGGGAGAGACGTCAAATATAAACAAAAAATCCTGTTGACAAAGCAACAGGATTTTTTTTATTTAAAAGAAAGCTTTTTCGACTAGTAATATGTAAATCTTCTTACTTGCGCAATATATTTCGCCAAGCGGATTACTTGATGGCTATAGCCGTATTCGTTGTCATACCAAACATACAGCACCACGTTTTTACCATCTTCAGTTACTATGGTTGCGTTGCTGTCATAAATTGCCGGAGCGGAAGAACCAACAATATCGCTTGATACAAGCTCGTTGTTCAAAGAATATTTTATTTGCTCTACCAAATCGCCTTCCAAAGCATATTTCTTTATAGTAGAATTAATGCCGTCCAATGATGTAGGAGTGGCCAATTCAAGATTCAAAACTACCAAAGAACCATTTGGAACAGGAACACGAATAGCGTTTGAAGTAAGCTTGCCAGCTAGAACAGGCAATGCTTTTGCAACAGCACTTCCGGCGCCGGTTTCAGTTATTACCATATTCAACGCTGCAGCGCGACCACGGCGATATTTGCTGTGCATATTGTCAACCAGATTCTGGTCATTTGTATATGCGTGAATGGTTTCCAAATGCCCGCGAACTACTCCGAAAGAATCTTCAACGGCTTTCAAAATAGGGGTAATGGCATTGGTAGTACATGAAGCTGCTGAAAAAATATCAACCGTGTTCGGATCGTATTCGTTTTGGTTTACACCGTGAACAATATTTGGCACTCCTTTTCCGGGAGCGGTAAGCAATACTTTTGAAGCACCTTTTGCTTTTAGGTGTCTGCCCAATTCTTTATCATCGCGGAAAGCACCGGTATTATCAATAACCAAAGCATCTTCAATTCCATATTTTGTGTAATCTATATCTTCTGGATTGTTTGCAGAAATAATATGAACAGTTGTTCCATTTATAATCAAGGCACTGTTCTCTAGATCGGTGCGAACTGTTCCGGGGAAATCACCGTGAATGGAATCATATTGAAGCAATGAAGCTCTTTTGTCCAAAACGGTTTGGTCCATCTTTCCGCGCACCACGATGGCGCGAAGGCGAAGCTGGTTCCCTTGTCCTGTTCTAGTCATAAGCTCACGCGCCAACAATCGGCCAATACGTCCAAAACCGTAAAGAACCACATCTTTAGGAACGATGTCTTTGGTTTCCTTGGCGTTTTTCAATTTATCTGAAACGAATGCCAAAGCGTTTGAATATTTGTCGTCTTCCAAATGGAACTCATAGGTAAGTTTACCGATGTCCAATTTTGCTGGAGGAAGATCCAGAGTTTTGATAGCCTGCGCAATTTCAACAGAGTCAAAAATTGAGATTGGCTTTTGCACAAATTCGCCGGCATACTCGTGAAGATTCAATATTTCACTCACATTGCGGTCGATAAGTTGGTTACGAAAAAGTACCAATTCAATGGATTTGTCGTACCAAAGGTCGCTAATGATTTTAATAAATTCTACTGATGCTTTCCTGCGGTCAGTTTGAAAAGACAGTTCTTTTTCATAAACGTCATCAAAACTCATAAGGATGGATTTTTAAGGGTTTAAATTTGGTGCAAAAATACTTATTTCTATCGGTGTGGGGAAATAAATATTAAAAATAAAAACACCCCTGAAAGTTTTGATTTTCAGCGGTGTTTTTAATAATTTTTAAATTAGGGATTACCTAAATATAAAAGAATTGACATTTCCTTGAATGTCCATAAAAGTCATTTTAATAGGTGTTCCATAATCCCGCTCTGACATTATTCGTTTTACATCATTTATGTCTTTAACAGTTTCATCGTTCAATTGGGTAATAATAATTCCTTCCAATTTGTATTGTGCAACATCGGGTGTTAAGGCTCGGGTTACAGTAACTCCATTTTTCAACCCGCGTTCCTTTAATTCTGCAGGAGAAGTATTTTTTACTTCCAAACCAAGGTCGTCTATTGAAAAAGTTTCAAGTTTTACTAGAGTTACTGGAATTGTTTTCTCACTTCCATTTCGAATAACAGTTACTTCAACAACATCGTCTGGTCTTTTTGAACCTAGATATCCCGCCAAATCTGCAAATTTATTAACTGTTACGCCATCAAGTTGTTTAATGATATCACCTTCCTTAATTCCACCTTTATCGGCACCGCTGCCTTTTTCAATACCGCCAACATAAACGCCTTGAGTTTCATCAACTCCAAGTTTTTTTGCTAAATCAGAATTCAAATTACCTACTTGAATTCCAAGAATACCACGTTGTACGTTTCCGTACTCCAAAATATCTTCAATCACTTTTCGGGCATTGTTTGAAGGAACCGCGAAAGAATAGCCCACGTAGCTTCCAGTTTCAGAAGTTATGGCCGTATTTATCCCTATCAGTTCACCGCGGGTATTAACCAAAGCACCACCGCTATTTCCGCGGTTTACTGCGGCATCAGTTTGAAGAAAGGATTGTGGATTACCGTCAAATTGGTTTAAATCACGCGCTTTTGCACTTATAATTCCAGCAGTAACGGTTGAGGTTAAGTTAAAGGGATTACCAACGGCCAGCACCCATTCGCCAATTTTCACATTATTGGAATCGCCAAAAGGGATGAAGGGAAATTCATCATCGCCATCAATTTTTATTAAAGCAATGTCAGTTGTTGGGTCTGTACCAATCAATTTTGCGGTGTATGTTTTATTGTTATTTAAAGTAACTTCAAGATTAGAAGCATTGGCGATTACGTGATTATTTGTAACAATGTAACCGTCCGGAGAAATGATTACACCACTTCCGCTACCCACCATTGCACGAGGCTGGCCGCCTCCCTGGAAATATTCCATAATATTTGTGGGTTGCCGGCTTACCGTAATATTTTTAACGTGAACCACTGCGTGTATGGTTTTATCGGCAGCTTCGGTGAAATCTGTATTCGTGATATCTGCCGTCGAGGAAAAATTAGTTGGAATGTAGTTTGAAGTTTGTTGTGGGTCGAAGGAAATAGTTTCCTTTTTTTCGAAAAACTTGTAGCCACCAAGTGTGATTGCACCTGCAAATAAGGCTACCAGAAATAAACGGATTGTTTGTTTCATTGGATTAAAATTTTAATTAATAATGATTTAAAATAATTCAAAAACGTATTGATCAAGCTTTGCATTTTTAAACTGTTTTTAGAGTTTCGGTCCTGAGAAGAACGGAGGAGGGAAACCCTTTCTGAAGAAACATTTTTATATACTTCCACAAATTTAACTATGATGAATTGAAAAAAGTATGCCACAAACCCGTATTTAACTTCTATTTAACGTGAAAACATTCCCGAAACTAGCAGTGGCTTTTTATATCTTTGCGCAGTTATGGAATTCACTTTTTATAAATATCAAGGTACTGGCAACGATTTCGTGATTATCGACAATCGGGAAGCATTTTTTCCGAAGAAGAACACACAGCTCGTTGCGAAAATTTGCGACCGACGTTTTGGCGTGGGGGCAGATGGGCTTCTTTTGTTAGAAAACCACCCTTCGGCAGATTTCAAAATGGTCTATTATAATAGTGATGGCAACCTCAGTTCCATGTGCGGAAATGGCGGAAGATGTATTTCCCATTTTGCAAAATCTCTGGGAATCATTTCTGAAAAAGCAACTTTTGAAGCCGTGGACGGCATGCACGAAGCCACCGTTGAAAAAGATTGGGTTTCACTAAAAATGAATGATGTTGAAAAAATTAATGTTTCAAAAACTCACACTTTTTTGAATACGGGTTCACCGCATCACATTGAAATGGTTTCGAAACTTCAGGATTATGATGTTTTTTCCAAAGGGAGAAATATTCGAAATAAGACATACGGGAAAGAGGGTTCTAATATAAATTTTGTGGAACAGAATGATAAAGCCATTTTTTCTGTTAGAACTTATGAAAGAGGGGTAGAGGATGAAACACTTTCCTGTGGTACTGGCGTAACCGCCGTTGCTATTGCAATGTATGAGATGGGTAAAACTTCTGAAAATAAAGTTATTTTGAAAACACCTGGTGGACAATTACAGGTTCGTTTTGAAAAACAAGGGTCGGGTTATAAAAATGTCTATTTGGAAGGACCGGCAACACAAATTTTTAAAGGAATATGGACATGAAAACCTTAAAAGGAGAGAACATATTCCTGCGCGCTTTAGAGCCTTCCGATTTGGATTTTCTCTACAATTTGGAAAACTACGAATCGCTTTGGGAAGTTAGCAATACCACAACTCCTTATTCAAAATTTATTCTAAAGCAATATCTTGAAAATAGCCACCGCGATATATATGACGTAAAACAATTGCGATTGGTTATTTGTAAAAACGAGAATGAATCGGTTATTGGGTTTATTGATTTATTCGATTTTGATCCAAAACATAATAGGGTAGGGGTTGGTATCGTTGTTTTTTCAGAAGTGGATAAACGGAAAGGATTTGCTTCAGAAGCATTAAAGATTACATGTGATTATGCATTTGCAAATTTAAACGTCCACCAAATTTTCGCAGGAATCACAGAAGAAAACAAGGGAAGCATTCAACTTTTTGAAAAAGAAGGTTTTGAAAGAAGCGGTATTAAAAAGGATTGGATTTTTTCCAAAGGAAAATATAAGGATGAGTTTGTATATCAGTTAATTCGATAATAAAAGGAATGTATATAAAAAAGATATTGGTAATTATTGTTTTGCTTGGTGCTGTTGGGATGGGTGCTTTTGCTTGGTACGTTTACAACACTGCTTTTTCAGGCAACACTGCTTTCAATAATAAGGAAGCGCACGTTTATATTCCTACAAACGCAACAATTGACGATGTGGTTGCTGAATTGGAGCCACTTTTGAGAGATACAGAATCTTTTTATGCCGTTGCAGATCAAAAGAAATATTCATCAAATGTAAAACCAGGCCATTTCATCATAACTAAAGGAATGACCAATAATGATATAGTGAACGTTTTACGCAGCAAAAACATTCCTATTAATATAAAATTCAACAATCAGGAACGACTGGAGGATTTAGCGGGTCATATTTCAAACCAAATCGAGGCAGATAGTAT
The DNA here is from genome assembly GCA_963805885.1 of uncultured Flavobacteriaceae bacterium. Taxonomy (GTDB): domain Bacteria; phylum Bacteroidota; class Bacteroidia; order Flavobacteriales; family Flavobacteriaceae; genus Aequorivita. The sequence continues at coordinate 85,884 of CAWDWC010000011.1, read as the reverse complement.
TTCCCTTTTGGAATCCATGCGCGACCCAGAATTTTTGAAGGAAGTAGGGCTGAATAAAGAAACTGCACTTTCCCTTTACATTCCAAATACCTATGAATTTTATTGGAATAGTTCTGCAAAAACCTTTCGCAATCGTATGAAAACTGAGTACGAACGATTTTGGAACGAATCGAGAACCCAAAAGGCAAAAAAACTAAACCTTTCAAAGGAACAAGTGATGGCTTTGGCTTCAATTGTTCAAAAGGAAACTGCGAAAGTTGATGAAAGGGCTAGAGTAGCGGGAGTTTATATAAATAGATTAAAGGTAGGAATGTTGCTTCAGGCAGATCCAACCGTTATTTATGCCTTGAAACGCGAAAGCGGGGATTATAATCAAATTATTAAAAGAGTTCTTTATGTAGATTTGGAATTGGATTCGCCGTACAACACCTATAAATATGCTGGAGTTCCCCCTGGACCTATCACAATGCCTGATATTTCTTCAATAGATGCGGTACTGAATCCCGAAAAACACGATTATTATTATTTTGTTGCAGATGTTACCAACTTTGGGTATCATAAATTTGCCAAAACCCTTGCCCAGCACAACGTAAATAAAGCAGAATATGTGCGTTGGGTGAATAGTCAAGGGTTAAACAGATAAAGCCCTTTAAATTTCTTGTTAAAACTATTTAAGAAATAGGGTTAAAATATGTTAACCCTTCGGAAATCCATCTCTTGATTTTTATATTTACGAGTGTATATTGTTGACTATCAACCATAATAATGATAGTCAATCGTTCTTTGGCACAATTTTTTCATACAGCGCGGCGAACATACGTTTGCCAGAACGTGTGTTTACTTTTTAAGACTTTATTTCGCGCCGCATAAGGCGGTGGCGCAATAATTATAATTAAAACTAAGTAAAACATGACAAAACGTTTTATGAAATTGTCTGTGCTGCTGGCTGTTGCAATATTTGTTGCAACGGCATTCTCTTCAAAAAAAGAGGATTACAGCAGTTCTATATTCACTACAGATATTGTAGGGAATGTTGCCTATGTTCCTTACGAATATGAAGTGAATTTGAGTTCTCAAGATGGTGTTCCCTTTCTTGGGAAGTCGTTTCTAGGTTTCTGTTATGACCTCGGCTTTAGTGAAAGTAGCGGCAATTACAGAGCCGTGAACAGATTGGGTTATTTGGGCAAATACCAGTTTGGTCGCTCCACCCTTAAATGGGTAGGAGTTTATAATACATCCCGATTTTTGAATTCCCCTTTGTTGCAGGAAAAAGCTTTCAAAGCTTTAATATCCAAAAACAAATGGGTGCTTCGGGATTACATTGATGAATTTAACGGTCAAACAATTAATGGTGTTAAAATAACCGAATCGGGCCTTTTGGCCGCGGCACATTTGGGAGGAGCCGGAAATGTTATTAAATTTTTGGACAGTAATGGAACAGAGGTATTCAAGGACGCAAATCAAATACCAATAACAAAGTATATGAAGCGTTTCGTTGATTACGATGTTTCACAAATCCTCCCTGACAACAATGCCAGAGCGACATTATAATTATTGGAAAAACCAGGTTGACAAACCTGGTTTTTTTATTTAGTATTTATTTAACGACCTATGAATCAGATTTTTAAAAAATTCCTTATCTTTGCGCGCTGAAACGAAGATGTAATTTTGCATCCGAATTTTAAAACTTGATGAAAAAAAGAATATATCTAATTGCAGTATTACTTGTTGTTACCGTACTAGTAGGGACAGGTTTCATTTCAAAAGATAGTTACGACTTTTCGGCATTTAGCACTGAAGGATTGGAGTTGGACTATAATGTTCCCACAGAAGCAGAATTTACACCTTTAATGGCTCCTGTGACCCCAAAATTTTATTTGTTTTTGGGTAAATCTTATGTAGGATTTAAAGAAGCTCTTGGTTTTAAAGAATCAAGAGGGAATTACCATATTGTGAACGATTACGGTTATATGGGCAAGTATCAATTTTCAAGAGCTACACTCAGAATGATGGGGCTTAAGGATACTGATAATTTTTTATATAACACCCGCCAACAGGAAGCTGCCTTTTTGGCTTATACTTCCTTGAATAAATGGGTGCTTCGAAAAGACATTAAGCGCTCAGTAGGAAAAACCATTGGTGGCGTTAAAATTACGGAATCTGGAATTTTGGCTGCAGCTCATCTTGCTGGTGCCGGGAATGTTAAAAAGTTTTTGAGAAGCGGCGGTGTAAACGGATTTGAAGATGCCAATGGCGCTTCAATTCGTTATTACTTACGGAAGTTTTCGGGTTATGACACCTCGCATATTGTGCCAAACAAAAAACCAAGGGTGATTTAATTTATTATTACCCCTGAATAATAAACAAGGTGGGTCTTTTATGAAGATCCACCTTTATTTTTTTCCATAATTCAACAGGAGCAGTTTTTATAAATTCCGAAGGCAGTGTAATATCGCAAGCCACGCATATTCTTGTTTGGGCGCTGAGGTTTTCAGTTAAACTTTGCAGCATTTGGTTGTTTCTGTAGGGTGTTTCAATAAACAGTTGTGACTGGTCAAAATCCTTTGAAAGCTTTTCCAAACGTTTTAATTCTACTTTTCTTTCCCCTTTATCAATGGGTAAATAACCATTGAACGCAAAATTCTGCCCATTAAAACCACTGGACATCATAGCCAATAAAATTGAAGATGGTCCAACAAGTGGAATTACTTTTATTCCTTTTTCGTGTGCGTAATGGACGGCCCTTGCACCGGGATCTGCAATTCCAGGACAACCGGCGTCACTTATAACTCCTACATCAAATCCTTCTAAACAAGGGTTTAACATAGGTGGAATTTCTTCCTCATTGGTAAATTTATTTATTTCCTGAATTTTTAAAGCGGATTGTTCCTTTTCGGGCAAAATACTCTTTATGAAGCGCCGTGCATTTTTTTCGTGCTCTACAATATAATGGTCAATTTTTTCAATCGATTTTTTTACTGAAAAGGGAAGCACTTCCAAAGGTGGCACATCTCCCATAGGGCAGGGAATTAAATATAAATTTCCTTTTTCTTGGTTCATTCAGAAATTATTGAACCATTAATTTTTTTACGGTTGCCAGCCCTTTTTCCGAAGTTATTTTCACAAAATAAATACCGGAATTCAGGCTGGAAACGGAGACTGTTTTATTGTTGGTGGAAATATTTCTTTCAGAAAAAACCATTCTGCCTCTTATATCATAAAGAGAAATTGTCTGAATAATGTCGTTTTTCAAAGTAAAAGAAACATTTTCGGAAGTTGGATTTGGAAGCATAATAAGTGAATTTGCTAATGAAAAATCTTCGGTCCCAGCAATTTCGCCTCCTTTTATTTTGTAGATAGAACCGCCAATATCAATAATATAAAGCTCTTTATTTGCGTCTTCCCCAAACGATACCCAATTACCTGGAAAATCGCCGTGATCAATTAAATTTCCAGCACCGTCAATAGTACCAATAAGGCCACTGCAGTAATCGGCAAAAAAGTAAAAGCCAGCAATATCGGAATATACTGTGCCTCTATAAACATAGCCTCCAGTTATGGAACAACCATTTGCGTGGGAGTATTCTGCGATGGGAAATGTCAATTCTGATTGTGGGGGACAATTATCAGTATTGAATGGGTGGTTCCCTTCATAACAGCGCCATCCGTAATTTAGGCCAGCTTCTGATGCAGCAACTCGGTTTATTTCTTCCCAATTGTTTTGCCCTACATCGGCAATCCAAAGATTATTTTCTGTAAAATCAAAGGAAAAACGCCAAGGATTGCGTAAACCATAAGCCCAGATTTCCTCACGTGCATTCGGATTTCCAACAAAGGGGTTGCCAACGGGAATGCCATAATTATTTCCTCCCGATGGATTGTCCACATCTATACGCAGCAATTTTCCAAGCAATAAATTTATATTTTGGGCCCTATTTCCAGGATCGCCCCCACTTCCACCATCGCCTGAGGAGATATAAAGATAGCCATCAGGGCCAAAGGCCAAATTACCACCATTGTGGTTTGAAAAGGGTTGTGTATAGCCTATAATTGGCAATTCAGAATTTTCGTCAGCCAAATCGGGGTTTCCGGAATCCACAGAAAATCGTGAAACTTGCGTGTCGCCATTCGGTTTTGTGTAATTCACATAAAAATAACCGTTATTGGCGTAATCTGGGTGGAAAGCAAGGCCAAGAAGTCCACGCTCGTTACCACTTGAAATAATGCTGGAAATGTCCAGATAAGGAACTGGATTTACTGTTCCATCACCTTGTATAATTTTTATTCTGCCACCCTGCTCAACCACAAAAAGGCGATCATCATTGACATGCTGTAAATTTAAGGGATCGGTAAAGCCGTCTTTGAAAAGTTCTATGTCAACAACTTGTGCAAGCGCAAAAACGGAAATATAAAAGAGAGAATAATGTGAAGAGTAATTTTTTCATGGCTTTTTTTTAGGGAAAGTACTAAAATAAGGAAAATCAGCCGGATATATTCGCTAAAGTCGGCTTGCAATTTGTTCGCAGGCTTCATCAAGCATTTTGAAAACATTCTCGAAACCTGCATTTCCTCCAAGATAAGGATCGGGAACATCCACGTTTTCCCCTGGAAAAATTTCATCGAGAATCAGTTTTACTTTTTCTCTTTGTGAATTGTTTTGAGCCATGGCCAAGACATTTTCTTTGTTAGAATTGTCCATTACATAAATCATATCAAAATCATCAAAATCTTTTGGGCTGAACTGTCTTCCGCGCTGCTGGGTAATGTCTATGTTATATTTTTTACCCACAGCGATGCTGCGTTTATCAGGTTCATTGCCAACGTGCCAATGTCCTGTTCCGGCAGAGTCAACAAAGATTTTTGAAGTATCAATCTTGGATTTTAAAATACCCTCCGCCAAGGGGGAACGACAAATATTGCCAAGGCAGACCATTAAAATTCGAGTTTGCATTTTTGGAAAGTAAAAAGATTTATATTCCGAATAAAAGTAAGGAAAGTAAAGAAATTAAAGAGTCAACTTTTTGTTAAGGTCTTCCACATACTTACGGAATTGTTTGTCGGTAGTTGAAAGATTGTCAACAGTTTTACAGGCGTGAAGCACGGTTGCGTGATCGCGCTGCCCAATTTGGGAACCGATGGAAGCAAGAGAGGCTTTGGTGAATTTCTTAGCGAAAAACATAGCTAATTGACGCGCCTGCACAATGTGCCTTTTACGGGTTTTTGATTGAAGCGTATCCACATCCATTTGGAAATAATCGCTCACCACTTTTTGAATGTAGTCTATGGAAACTTCGCGTTTGGTGTGTTTTACGTAGTTGTCTACAATCTTTCGGGCAAGGTCAATTGTGATTTCTTTTCTATTGAAAGAGGAATGTGCAATAAGCGAAATAATGGCACCTTCCAGTTCACGAATATTTGTTTTGATGTTATTCGCCAAAAACTCTACAATATCATCAGGCATTTCCACGCCATCACGATAGAGTTTGTTTTTGATGATTGCAACACGGGTATCGTAATCTGGGTGGTTCAATTCTGCTGAAAGCCCCCATTTAAAACGGGAAAGCAAACGCTGTTCAATATCAATCATATCTACGGGAGCTTTGTCGCTGGTTAAAATAACCTGCTTGCCGTTTTGGTGTAAATGATTGAAAATATGGAAGAAAACATCCTGGGTTCCAGCTTTGCCGGAAAGCAGTTGAATATCATCCACAATAAGGACATCTATAATTTGATAGAAATGGATAAAATCGTTGCGGTTGTTCTTTTTTACTGATTCAATGTATTGCTGGGTAAACTTTTCCGCAGAAATATAAAGCACCGTTTTTTCGGGGTATTTGTCTTTTATATCAACGCCAATGGCATGGCCCAAATGTGTTTTTCCCAAACCAACACCACCAAAAATCAAGTAGTGGGTTGAAGGAAGTTCCGCCGGGTTTATTGGCTACAGCTAAACCAGCTGAACGCGCCAAACGGTTTGATTCGCCCTCAAGAAAATTTTCAAAATTATAATTTGGATTTAGTTGCGATTCAATCTTTACATTGCGAATTCCAGGAATAACAAAAGGGTTTTTCAGTTCCGGGCTTTTGTTTTTCAATGGTACGTCAACTTCCTGTGATTGCAAGTTGCTTCGGTTGGAACTTGGGATTTTTTCGGTAAAAGGTTGTTTGTTGCCGTAGGTATTTTCCATCCTTATGATGTATACTAATTTGGCATTAGTCCCCAGTTCTTTTGTAAGAGCAACTTTTAAAATCTTTACGTAATGTTCCTCAAGCCATTCGTAAAAAAATTTACTGGGAACCTGGATACTAAGAGCATTGTCAGTTAACTTTACCGCTTTAATAGGCTCGAACCAAGTTTTGTATGCTTGCGAAGTAATATTATCTTCGATGAAGGCCAAACAATTGTTCCAAACCGATTCCGCAGTTTTGCTCATAGTTAATAATTCTGTTTTTTATTTTTAAAAAGGTGTGGCCAAAAAATAGGGGATGGAGTGTTTCCGAGCTATTTATTAACAATGCAAATATGTGAACAAAAAAATTAAAAAAAAAACTACAATAGGGTTTGAATTTTTAGTTTTTTTTCCTCATACTTCCCTTTCGATAAAACTACAAAAAAACTTTCTTTAATTAACAAAAAATTTTGAAGAATACACTTACACAATATTAGAGTACGCTATGGCGAAACCGACCAAATGGGAATAGTTTATTACGGTAACTATGCCCAATATCTTGGAACAGGGGCGGACAGAATGGCTTCGTGAACTTGGATTTTCATATAAATGGATGGAAGCCAATAATATTCATCTTCCGGTCGTGCATTTGAGCATTGATTATAAGTTGCCCGCATTTTATGATGACTTACTTACAGTGAAAACTACATTGAAAAAAATGCCCTCGGTAAAAATTGAATTTCACTATGAAATTTATAATGAATCCAAACAACTTTTGGTTACTGCGACAACTGTTTTGGTTTTTGTAAACAGTACAACAAAAAAGTTGATGAAAGCACCGGATTACTTAATCGAAAAATTGAATGAAGATTAGAATTTAATTTTCTAATTGCTTAATAGTCACTTTGTATGTATTTTCAAACAACTCAAAAACTCGTTCGGCTTCCTTTTTACGAACAGAAATTTCAATCTCACAATCCAACTCCATTTTTTGATTTATGAGTTTGAATGTCTTCGTCTTTGATAATTCGCATCACGGTATTCATTTCGGGATATTCAAATTTTAAAAGAAAAGCTTCGTCAATAGTTCTTTTTACAATCTTGAAGTTTCCAAAGCCATTTGTGCTGTAGTTTTGTAGGCTTGTATCAATCCGCCCACGCCAAGTTTTGTCCCACCAAAATAACGAACCACTACGACTAAAATATTTGTAACATCAAAAGATTGCAATTGTCCATAAATTGGCATTCCAGCACTGTTTGAAGGTTCGCCGTCATCATTGGCGCGATAGTGCTCATAGCTTTTTCCAAGTTGCCAGGCATAGCACCAATGGCGTGCAGTGTGGTGCTGTTTTTTTAAGGCCTTCTAAGTATTCTTTTACGTCTTCTTCGGAAGAAACGGGAAAAGCATAGCCAAAAAACTTGCTTCCCTTTTCTTTAAAAAGCACTTCTTTTGAAACTTTTGTAATGGTTTTGTATGTGTCTTTTTCAATTTCCAAATTTTTAGTATCTATATTTTAATTAATCTACCATTTTTCAAGGGCAATAAACAAAATTCCAAGAACGGCAAGTCCAATTCCAATCCAGTTTTTTGGGAGTAATTTTTCCTTAAAAAGTAAAATGCCCAATAATGTTGAAACCATCACAATGGCTACGTTATTGACTGTAAATATTCCCGAACTCTCCAATATATCCACTGCGAAGGGCCTGCACCAAAAAATAAACCGAGAAATAATTCGGAATTCCTAAAGCGATATCCCCCAATATATTTTTTATCTTAAATTGAAACTTTCCTTGAATTGCTTGAAACAATTAGTAAGTAAATTCCAATAGTGCCAGCCATTGCAAAAATTGTTGCCGAAAAAATAGGGGCGTCATCTTTGGCTATGTATTCGCCTTCCAAATATTTAATGGTTGTGTCAATAATTCCGCTGCCTAAAAAAACCAAATACCGGAAAAATAAGGTTGGCGGGTTTTATCGCAAGCCGTCCTGTTGTTTTTATGGAAGCCAGATAAACCGCGATTAATGCCAAAATTATTCCTATAAACTTAAAAAAACCCAAGACTCTCTCTGTAATAAATCAATCCAAAAACAACTGGAATAACAACACTCATTTTTGTTGCTACCGAAACTACAGAAAGTCCACTGCGTTGTGTTGTAATTGCCATTAGGTTAAAAACAATTATAAACAAAGCACCCAAGCCCAATGCATAAAGGAAACCAGGAATTTTGGTGGTATTTCAGTAATATTTAAATGGCACTTTCCTGAAAAATAATTCCGCAAAAACAGGCCGCAATATAATTCACCACGATGGCGTGCATGGTGTTAATTTTAAAACGTGAAAAAAGTTTAAAAACCACAAAAATCATTGTGGACGAAAGGACGCTCAGTGTTAATGCTATCAAATTTTTGGTTTTTAAAAATTTGTAAAGTATCGTTTTTTATTTTTTCTTCGGAAATAAATTCGCCTTTAAAATTTGGCGCTGTAATTCCTTCTCCAAAAGCAATTTGCCTTTAAATACAAAGGCCTCATCCCAAAGGTTCGCATCAATAAATGATTGAATTGTTTTCGCCCCGCCTTCAATAATCATTGACTGAATATTTTTCTCAAATAAAGCTATCGCAAATTTGCTGCGGAATTTCTCTGGAAAAATCAATTTTTTCAAAATCTATTTTTTCAGAAGTGGTCGTCTGCTTTTCATTGAAAACAATCGTTTTGGAACTTGCATCAAAAACGGAAAAATCCTGTGGAATTTTTAAGCTTCTGTCAATAACAATTCGCGTTGGGTTTTCTCCAGCCCAATCTCGAGCGGTGAGCGACGGATTATCTTGCAAAACAGTATTGGTTCCAACCAAAATTGCCTGTTCCTCACTGCGCATTTTATGTACTAACTGGCGCGAAAATTCATTAGTAATCCAAACGGGTTTCGTTTCGTTTCGGGTTTCATTTTTAGGCGACAATAAATCCATCTGCAGTCTGTGCCCATTTCAGAAAAATATAAGGTCTTTTTTTTGGTGAAAAGTAAAAAAACGCTTGTTCAATTCATTGCATTCGTTTTCCAAAACTCCAACAATTACCTCGCAGCCAGCTTCCATTAATTTTTTAATACCGCGCCCCGCTACTTTTGGGTTTGGATCCAATACTGCCAATAACCACTTTTTTTATTCCCCTCTCAATTATCAAATCGGCGCAAGGCGGGGTTTTTCCAAAATGGCTGCAAGGTTCCAAACTAACGTAAATTGTTGAGTCTTTTAAAATTGCTTGATTTTCAACACTTTTAATGGCATTTACTTCGGCGTGGGGTTGCCCGGCTTTATAGTGCCAGCCTTCGCCAATTATTTTATTGTCGTGAACAATCACGCTACCTACCAATGGATTTGGATAGGTGGTTCCCAGCCCGTTTTTGGCCAGTTGGATGCAGCGCGACATATATTTTTCGTGTATCTTCACAGCGTAAAAATACAAGGATTTAATTAGAATGGACACACCAATAATTCGTCTAATTGAAAAGAAGGACAATCCTCAAATTGCCAAAGTGATACGTAACGTTTTGGAAGATTTCAACGTTCCGAAAGTGGGAACTGCATATGCCGATGTTTCTTTGGATTCGATGTTTGAAACCTACCAAAAACCCAATACGGCTTATTTTGTGGTGGAAGAAAACGATAAAATTATTGGCGGCGCTGGAGTTGCACAATTAGATAACTTTGATGGCAATGTTTGCGAGCTTCAAAAAATGTATTTTCTGCCAGAAGCCCGCGGAAGGGGATTTGGCACGCAAGATGATGGAGTTTTGTTTAACAAAGGCAAGGGAATTTGGTTTTGAAAAATATACCTAGAGACGATGGAATATATGACCCACGCACAAAAACTTTATAAAAGAGCTGGTTTTGAATATATTGATTGCGCTATGGGCGATACTGGCCATTATTCCTGTCCAGTACATATGCTTAAAACTTTATAAACTTCCTGATATTCCCCCTTTGAAGGGGGCAAGGGGATGTTCACGAATGAGAATTAAGAACAAAAATATTTAAAATAGCACTTTCCGAGTTATACCCTTCGGAAGAAATACAATCGTTTTTCAATATTCTTTCCGAAAAATATTTAAATCTTTCCCGCATAGAAATCGCTTTGAATCCAGAAAATAAAATTTCAGCAGAAGATTCAGAAAACTTTCAAAAAGCACTGCTTCGCCTTAAAGACCATGAGCCTATTCAATACATATTAGGAGAAACCGAATTTTACGGGCTTCCTTTTAAAGTAAATAATCATACCCTAATTCCACGCCCAGAAACCGAAGAATTGGTTTCTTGGATTTTGGATAATTCAGAATTCAAATTTCAGGATTCAGAATTGCTTGACATTGGCACCGGCTCAGGTTGCATCGCTATTTCCCTAGCCAAAAACCTTTCCAATTCAAAAATTTCGGCATTGGATGTTTCCGAAGAAGCTTTAAAAATTGCCAAGCAAAATGCAACACTAAATAAAGTAGGAGTTGAATTCTTTCAAACTGATATTTTAAAGATAAAAACGCTTCCGAAGCAATACAATGTAATAGTTTCCAATCCACCGTATGTTCGGGAACTGGAAAAAAAACAAATGCAACAAAACGTTTTGAAATATGAGCCCGATTCAGCTTTGTATGTTAAAGATGAAGATCCATTGCTTTTTTATCGCACTATTTCACAATTGGCGAAAACCATTTGAAGGCAAACGGAAAACTCTTTTTCGAGATTAATGAGTATCTTGCTGATGAATTGACCGAACTTTTGAAAACCAAAGGCTTTCAAAATATTGAAGTGAAAAAAGACATCTTTGGAAAAAACCGAATGATAAAATGTAGTTTAAATGAATAAGCTTAATAATATATGCGTCTTTTGCGGCAGTAGTGAGGGCAATGACCTCGCAATAACCGATGCCGCCAAAAAACTGGGTGAAATCTTCGCAGAGAGAAACATAACTTTGGTTTACGGTGCCGCAAAAATAGGGGTAATGGGTACAATTGCTAAAAGTGTTTTGAAGAATAAGGGAAAGGTTATCGGCATCATTCCAAATTTTCTGAAAAAGAAAGAAGTTGTACATCTGGGCTTAACAGAGCTAATCACTACCCAAAATATGCACGAGCGCAAAATGAAAATGCAGGAAGCAAGTGACGGCTTCATTGCCCTTCCCGGTGGGATGGGAACGTTGGAAGAGCTTTTTGAAATTATAACCTGGCTTCAATTGGGCCTGCATCAAAAACCAATCGGTTTGCTGAACATTAACGGGTTTTATAATGACCTCATAAAAATGCTCGAAACCATGGTTCGCAAAGGCTTTCTTTCTATGGATAACTACGATCTTCTTTTAGTCGATTCCAATTCGGGACAGCTTCTAAAAAAAATGGAGGAATTTAAAAGTCCCTTACAACCAAAATGGCTAAATCCTGAAAGGACTTAGCACGTTATTAACAGTTTACGGGAATTATAAACAAAAATATTTTCAGAAAAGTATTTTGTTAAATTTACATATCTAACCTTTAAAATGTAAATTATGAATTCCTCAAAAAAGTATTTTGCCGAAGCTCTCGGCACTTTCGCATTAGTTTTATTTGGTTGTGGTGCAGCGACCATTGCCAGTGTAACGGAGTCTGGACCTGTTGGTATTGGAGTCTTGGGAATTGCCTTAGCTTTTGGTTTCGCCGTTTTGGTAATGGTTTATACCGTCGGGCCAATTTCAGGTTGCCACATCAACCCTGCTATTTCAATCGCGATGCTAGCTGCAGGAAAGCTTTCTGGAAAAGATACGGTCGGTTATGTTATAGCGCAATGTGTTGGTGCGATTGCCGCGGCAGGACTTTTGTATATGTTGGCTACAGGAAGTTCGGGGTTTGTAATGCCCGAATGGGGCTTGGGCTCTAATGGCTGGGGAACGGGTTATGGAGGAGAATACAATATGAAATCCGCCCTTCTTGCTGAATTTGTATTTACATTCCTGTTTTTAATGGTAATTTTCGGCACAACCTCTGAAAGACACACTTCGCCTATGATGGCTGGGCTTGCTATTGGTATTTCCTTGACTTTAATACACATGGTTGTTATCCCGATTACCGGAACTTCAGTAAACCCAGCACGTAGTTTAGGTCCAGCTCTTTTCTCGGGAGGAATGGCTTTAAAGCAATTATGGTTGTTTATTGTAGCCCCTATTGCCGGCGGACTTTGTGCTGCTATGGTTCGAAACGTATTTCTGGATGATTAACTTAAAGTTGCTAAATTCTCACCGCGAATACACAAAGAATTAAAAAAAAATATTCGTGTATTCGCGGTTCTTTTTTTAAAACCGTCAATACAAAAACTGCATTATTTCTATATTTGTTTTATGAATATTGAAAAGCAAATCACATCCCTTCGCAATGAGCTCCGCGAGCACAATTATAACTATTACGTACTTGATAATCCCACGATTTCCGACTTTGAGTTTGACCAAAAACTAAAGCAACTTCAAGAACTGGAAAAAAAGCATCCTGAGTTTTACGATGCCAATTCGCCAACACTTCGGGTGGGGGGCGAAATCACCAAGAATTTTGAAACCGTTCCGCATACCTATAGAATGTTCTCTTTGGATAATTCCTATTCAAAAGAAGATTTGGAAGATTGGGAAAAACGTATCGAAAAAATGGTGGATGGGAATGTTGAATTTACTTGCGAACTCAAATATGACGGAGCTTCCATAAGTTTAACCTACGAAGATGGAAAGCTGAAAAAAGCAGTTACCCGCGGCGATGGTTTTCAGGGTGATGACGTTACGGCAAATGTAAAAACCATTCGCTCAGTACCATTGCAGTTGAAGGGAGATTTTCCGCCACTTTTTGATATTCGCGGTGAAATAGTTTTACCCTTTGAAGGTTTCGCAAAAATGAATGCCGAAAGGGTAGATTTAGGCGAAGAACCCTACAGAAACCCAAGAAATACTGCTTCCGGCAGCTTAAAATTGCAGGATAGTGCTGAGGTTGCCAAGCGTCCACTGGATTGTCTTTTATACAGTTTGAAGGGCGAAAGGCTTCCTATAAAAACCCAATTTGAAAGTTTGGAAAAAGCACGAGAATGGGGTTTTAAAGTTCCCGAAGCCGCCAAACTTGCCAAAAATCTGGATGAAGTTTTGGAATTCGTAAATTATTGGGACGTCCACCGGCACGAACTTCCCTTATGAAACCGATGGGGTAGTGGTTAAAGTGAACAATCTGCAACAGCAGGAAGAACTCGGCTACACCGCCAAATCGCCGCGTTGGGCGATGGCCTATAAATTTAAGGCAGAACAGGTTTCCACGGTTTTAAACCAAATAACCTATCAAGTGGGAAGAACGGGCGCAATTACTCCCGTTGCAAATCTGGAGCCTGTGGAATTGGCCGGAACCATTGTAAAACGTGCCTCTCTGCACAATGCAGACCAAATTGAAAAACTTGATATCCGCGAAGGCGATACCGTTTTTGTTGAAAAAGGAGGCGAAATTATTCCGAAGATAATAGGGGTAGATTTTACGCAACGCGACCCAAATTCATCACCAACAAAATATATAACCGAATGTCCCAGAATGCGGAACACAATTGATTCGGAATGAAGGCGAAGCGCAACATTATTGTCCCAATTTTGATGGATGTCCGCCACAGATAATTGGCCGCATTCAGCATTTTATTTCGCGAAAAGCGATGGATATTGAAGGATTGGGGGGAGAAACCGTTGCGCTTTTAGTGAACAATGGTTTGATAAATAATTACGCCGATTTGTATCTATTGAAAGAAGAACAGATAATTCCTTTAGAGCGTATGGCGCAGAAAAGTGCCGAAAATATGATAAAAGGGATAGAAGCTTCAAAAGAAATTCCTTTTGAAAGAGTGCTTTTCGCTTTGGGAATTCGCTATGTTGGCGAAACCGTCGCCAAAAAACTGGCTAAGCATTATAAAACAATTGATGCTTTAAAAAATGCTTCCGAAGAAGAACTTATAACTGTTGATGAAATTGGCGAGCGTATCGCCCAAAGCGTGGTTTCCTTTTTCGCTTCCGAAGAAAATATTGCAATCATTGAACGCTTAAAAATTTATGGGGTTCAACTGGAGATTTCCGCAGAAAAGCTAGCTAATCAAACTGATACCTTAAAAGGAAATACCTTTGTGGTTTCTGGTGTTTTCACAAAAGTTTCGCGAGACGAACTGAAAAAATTAATTGAGGATAATGGCGGGAAAAGTTTCCAGTTCCATTTCGTCAAAAACGAATTATGTAGTTGCTGGCGACAATATGGGCCCGAGCAAAAAAACCAAGGCAGAAAGTTTGGGCGTAGCCATCATTTCCGAAGATGATTTTTTGCAAATGATTTCTTAATTAAAAGTAGAAAAGGCTTGAAAAATACTATTTTTGCAACACAAATTTGGCTCTCCATGTTGAAAAAAGTAAAACACCATTCCTTAAAAAAACATACGGATAAAAATCTGATTCAACGCGATATTTCACAACGCAACACCCCTTTGAAATATTTAGGTTTTTTGGTTGATGAAACTTTTTATGACAATTTTGAAATGTTTTATGAATTTGGAAAGGAACTTGGCTTACAAAGAAAAGATGTAAAACTATTCACTTTTATAGAAACACGTCGAAAAATCCCGTCGCTTCGGCAAAACCAAATAACCAATAAAGAATTTACGTGGCGCGGCGAAATACACAATCAAAATGCAATGGAATTCCTCGATTTTCCCTTTGATGTGCTGATTGGTTTTTATAATGATAAACATGAATTTCTGAGCGCAATGGTAGCGCAGAGCAAGGCAAAATTCAAAATTGGGTTTAATGGTGCAGATGAGCGACTTTACGATTTATTGCTTACGGTAGATATTCAAAAACCAGAACTTTTTAAAAGCGAAGTGAAAAAAATATTTGAAAATCTTTAAGAAAATAGATTAATTATGAAAGAATTAATAGGAACCGGCGTAGCATTGATCACCCCATTTAAAAGTGATTTTTCCGTAGATGTGGAAGGATTAAAAAAAGTGGTGAATTTCAATATTGAAAACGGAATAGATTATTTAGTTGTTTTGGGAACAACTGCTGAAAGCGCAACCCTTTCAAAAGAAGAAAAGCAAGTTGTAATTGATACTATAATTTCGGCAAACAATGGACGTTTGCCCTTGGTTTTGGGAATTGGCGGCAACAACACGCAAGAGGTTATTTCTGAAATGAAAACCCGTGACCTTTCAGCTTTTACCGCAATTCTTTCGGTTTCTCCTTATTATAATAAACCTACACAGGAAGGTATTTACCAGCATTTTGCTGCGATTGCAAAAGCAGCTTCATTGCCGATAATTCTATATAATGTTCCGGGAAGAACAGCTTCAAATATGCTTCCGGAAACTGTAATTCGATTGGCGAATGATTTCGATAAAATTGTAGCCATAAAAGAAGCTGCGGGAGATATTGTACAAGCAATGCGATTAATTTCCGGCTGTCCAAAAGATTTCTTGGTAATTTCAGGAGATGATATGATAACATTGCCAATGGTGCTCGCTGGTGGGGCGGGAGTAATTTCGGTTATTGGCGAAGGTTTTCCGAAGGAATTTTCAAAAATGGTGAAACTCGGTTTAGACAAAAAAGCAGATGAAGCCTATAAAATCCATTATAAAATAGCGCCAGCAATCGATTATATTTTTGCGGAAGGAAATCCAGCGGGAATAAAGACGGTTTTTAAATCCTTGGGAATTTGTGACGACACGGTAAGACTTCCTTTAGTGGGAGTTAGCGATGGTTTGAGAGCCAAAATTGAAGCTTTTACCAAAAGTTTCTAAAATAATTCTTTTTGTTTTGTAGTTAAATATTTCAAAAGGCTTGCAAATAATAGCCTTCAGGGCAATATTTTAGCCAAATAATAAGTTTGTTCAATCATGTTTAATTTCCTATTTTTGCACGATGTTTTTTAAGCCCATGAGATTACCAATTTTTATCATACTCTGTCTTACTATTTTTCTTTCGTCTTGTAGCCAGTACCAAAAGGTACTTCGTAAGGACGATATGGGCAAAAAATATGTCTATGCCGATTCTCTTTACAGGATAGGAAAATACAAAAAAAGTCTTAAATTGATGGAACAATTGGTGCCTGCATACAGAGGGAAACCACAAGGTGAAAAGCTAATGTTTATCTACGCCAATACTTATTATAATTTGGAAGATTACTATCTTTCTGGCTATCAGTTTGAGCGTTTCACACAGGCTTATCCTCAAAGTGATAGTGCGGAAGTGGCTGCTTTTAAAGGGGCTAAGAGTTTTTATCAGCTTTCTCCAAGATATTCTTTAGATCAAAAAGATACTGATAAGGGGCTTGAAAAGTTACAGGAATTCATCAACCAATATCCTAATTCTGATAAAAGGATGGAGGCAAACGCACTTGTAGCAGAGCTTAGGCTGAAATTGGAAAAGAAAGATTACGAAACTGCAAAACAGTATTTAAGAGTTGAGGATTATAAAGCTGCTATTGGCGCTTTTGACAACTTTATTACAGACCATCCCGGGTCATCTTTCAGAAAAGATGCCTTTTACGGAAGGTTTTTAGCAGCGTATAAACTTGCAATAAACAGTATACCCATCTTAGTTCAGGAGCGCCTTATTACTGCAAAAGGATATTACAATAATTTTATAAAATATTACAAGGATACAGACTTGGCGCCTGAAGCAATGGAGCTTTATCAGGATATAGAGAGCAGACTTGTACCAATGGAAACAGAACCCACTATTTAATAAATTTTACTATGGATATTAAAAATTCAGATGCACCCATCAATACCGTTACGCTTGACAAAAACTTGATCGATGCGCCAACCAATAATATTTATGAGGCTATTTCGATTATTTCGAAAAGAGCTTCACAAATAAACGGCGACATCAAAAAAGAACTACTTGAAAAGCTTGATGAGTTTGCTACTTACAACGATAGTTTGGAAGAAATTTTTGAAAACAAAGAGCAAATAGAGGTTTCAAAATTCTACGAAAAACTTCCTAAGCCACACGCTTTGGCAGTACAGGAATGGTTGGAAAATAAAATCTACTACAGAAACACTGCAGACGAAGTAGTAGAATAATAGGCTTCCTATAACCCTTTAAATGGGGATTTGGAAATACACCTAATTGAACACTCACAACTTAAAACTGAAACATGTCTGTTTTGAACGGGAAAAATATCTTGCTTGGCGTTACCGGCGGGATTGCCGCATACAAAGCAGCTTTTTTAGTTAGGCTTTTAGTTAAAAAAGGAGCTAAAGTAAAAGTTGTGATGACACCTTCTGCGAAGGAATTCGTTACGCCACTCACACTTTCCACCCTTTCAAAAAACGAAGTATTTTCTTCTTTTGTGAATGAAGAAAATGAGAATGCCCAATGGAACAACCACGTGGAGTTGGCCCTTTGGGCAGACTTGTTTTTAGTAGCTCCAGCTACCGCAAACACACTTTCAAAAATGGCCAATGGTACGTCTGACAATCTTTTGCTGGCTTGCTATCTCTCTGCGAAATGTCCTGTTTATTATGCGCCAGCAATGGATTTGGATATGTATAGGCATCCAACGACGGCAGCGACATTTGAGAAATTGAACGGCTTTGGAAATATCCAAATTCCAGCTGGTTTTGGTGAATTGGCGAGTGGATTGGTTGGGCAGGGAAGAATGGCAGAACCTGAAGAAATAGTCTCTTTTTTAGAAAATGATATTCTGAAAAATCTTCCTCTTCGCGGCAAGAAATTTTTGATTACCGCTGGACCAACGTATGAAGCAATTGACCCCGTTCGTTTTATTGGAAACCATTCTAGCGGCAAAATGGGTTTTGCCATTGCGGAAGCAGCGGCTATGCTTGGTGCTGAGGTTGTTTTAATATCCGGCCCGACTGCTTTAAAATTTGAGAGCGATTTCGTAAAAATAATACGCATTACTTCGGCTGAAGAAATGTACAACGCGACGCACGAATACTTCGACGAAACTGACGTTGCCATTCTTAGTGCCGCGGTTGCGGACTATCGTCCTTTGGAAATTGCTTCGGAAAAAATAAAAAAGAAAGACGAAGCGTTGATCCTTAAGCTCACAAAAACCAAGGATATTCTTGCATCACTGGGTGAAATAAAGAAAAATCAATTTTTGGTTGGTTTTGCCTTGGAAACGGAAAACGAAGAAGAAAACGCAAAATTGAAACTCAAAAAAAAGAATTTAGATTTAATTGTGTTAAATTCGCTTCGGGACAAAGGCGCGGGTTTTAAAACCGACACCAACAAAATTACTTTGATAACCAAAGACAATAAAGTGCTTCCTTTTCCTGTTAAATCTAAAAAAGAAGTAGCAAACGATATTTTAGAATATATTATAGAACAGACAAATGCGTAAAATTTTACTTTTCTTACTATGTACTATTGCTGTGTTTTCAGCAAAGGCCCAAGAACTTAACTGTACGGTAAACATAGACGCCGAACAAACCGGACAGCCTAATTTGCAAATATTTCGAACACTCGAAACCCAATTATTGGAATTTGTAAACAACACAAAGTGGACCGATAAAGAATACAAAAATCAAGAACGAATAGACTGCAATATGACTTTGGTAATAAGTCAATATGATGGTGATACCTTTAATGCCACATTGCAAATTCAATCGTCAAGACCTGTTTTTGACTCTACGTATGACAGTCCGGTATACAATTATTACGACAAGCAAGTAAACTTCACTTACAAGGAATATGAGCCTTTAAATTTTAACATGAATAGCTTTGGGTCAAACCTTGTTTCTGTAGTTGCATTTCACGTATATACTGTTTTAGGGTTGGATGCAGATACATATACTCCAAATGGAGGTGAGCCATATTTTGAAATAGCAAAGCAAATAACAAATACAGCCGCTTCCAGTGCATTTCAGGGATGGAAAGCAAACGATGGAACCCAGTCTAGGTTTCGCTATAACGATGCGTTGCTTTCTTCAGTTTATAAAGAATTCCATCAGGCGATGTATCAATACCACCGCCAGGGATTGGATATTATGTCTACAAACCCAAAAGATGCAAAGCAGAAAATTGCCGACGCAATCAACCAACTGAAAGGTATTAACGACAGACGTCCAAACTCTTTTTTAGTTCGTACTTTTTTTGATGCCAAAAGCGATGAGATACAAGCTATTTTCAGTGGAGGGCCACAGGTTGATATCACTAGGTTAGTTGAAAACCTAAACAGAATGGCACCTACAAAACAAACCAACTGGGCAGAGATAAAGTTTTAATTTTTCTTTTATTGAGATTGGACCAATTAGTATCTTTCCTTTAAATTTATAGATTCAAAGTTCAATCCCGAGAATTCGGGACAAAGTTCAAAGTTCAAAGTTCAAAATTGAATATTGAAAATTCTAACATCTAACATCTAACCTTGATAACTACCCTTGCCATAAAAAACTATGCGCTTATTGAAGATATTCGCGTGGAGTTTAATGAAGGTTTAACAATTATTACTGGTGAAACTGGGGCGGGAAAATCCATTCTTTTAGGGGCATTGGCACTTTTGTTGGGAAAAAGAGCAGATTTAAGTAGTGTGAAAGACGCTTCCAAAAAATGTGTGGTTGAAGGGCATTTTTCCATTGGAAGTTATAACTTGGAAAACGTTTTTGAGGAAAACGATTTGGATTATGAGCCACACACAATCATCCGTCGTGAAATTTTGCCTGGGGGCAAATCACGTGCTTTTGTGAATGATACGCCCGTTGCCTTAACACAGCTTCAAGCACTTTCTCCTTATTTAATAGATGTTCACAGCCAGCACGAAACACTTGAAGTGGTTTCGGAAAGTTTTCAAATGGAAGTGATTGATGCGTTGGCCGGAAATAGCTCACTTTTGAAATCCTATAAGGCTCAATTTGAGGATTTCAAAAAGATTTCGGAGGAACTCTCAGTTTTAAAAAATCAAAAAGAAAGTGCTTCAAAAGAACTGGATTACAACACTTTTCTTTATACCGAACTTCAACAGGCCAATTTAAAAAAACTGAACCAGCAAGAACTTGAAGAAACCTTTGAAACCCTTGATAATGCAGAGGCAATTCAAGAAGCACTTGCCAATGTTAACCAACTTCTGCAAGAAGAAAAGATTGGCGCTTTAGAGACTTCAAAGGAAGCTCGAATTGTTTTGGGACGGATAAAAGAATTTTCAAAAACATTTGAGGATTTTTGGCAGCGGTTGAACAGCGTTATTATTGAATTGGAAGATATTGCCAATGAGGTAAACAATTCCGCTGAAAAAATTGAGGCAGATCCCGAAATGCTTTTTCAGGTAAATGAAAAACTACAAACCCTTTATAAACTGCAACAAAAACATACTGTTTCTAGTGTTTCAGAATTAATTGAGATTGAGGGACGACTTGAAGAGAAAGTAAATGTCACTTTGGGGCTAGACGCTCAAATTGAAAATCTTGAAAAACAAAAAAGCATTTTGCGGGAAAATGGATTGAAAACTGCCACCCAGCTTCACAATAAAAGAGAAGAAGCCATTCCCATTCTTAAAAAGAAGCTTGAGGAAACACTCTTTCCTTTGGGTTTACCCAATGCAAGGTTCCAGTTTGAGCTCATTGCTTCCGAAGATTTTAAAAATAATGGAACCGATGTGCTGCAATTACTGTTCACTGCCAACAAAGGATTGGCTTTTGGGCCATTAAAAAAAGTAGCTTCCGGTGGCGAAATGAGTCGAATAATGCTCGCAATTAAAGCAGTTTTGGCTGAGTATAAAAAACTACCAACCATTGTTTTTGACGAAATTGACACTGGGGTTTCGGGCGAAATAGCATACAAAATGGCTGATATTATGCACCAAATGAGCAAGACGATGCAGCTTTTGAGTATAACACATTTGCCACAAATTGCAGCTAAAGGCGACTATCATATAAAAGTTTATAAAGAAGACAGTAACGAGGTTACTGCGACCCACCTAAAAATTTTGGACAAGGACGAGCGCATTGTTGAAATAGCGCAAATGCTGGGGGGCAAAAATGTTTCGGAAGCGGCAATTGCAAATGCAAAAGAATTATTGAATTAAAATGTATCTTTACTTTTTAAATTTAATTTTGAAAAAACGAGAATCTATTCAACCATAAAACATCATAAAACATGTCGTATAATTTATTAAAAGGAAAACGGGGAATCATTTTTGGGGCTTTGGACGAAAATTCCATTGCTTGGAAAACAGCAGAGCGCATTCACGAAGAAGGTGGAAAATTTGTGCTTACCAATGCACCCATTGCTTTACGAATGGGCCAGATAAAGGAACTGGCTGAAAAGACAAACTCTGAAGTTATTCCTGCGGATGCCACAAGTATAGAAGATCTTGAAAACTTGGTAACAAAAGCTACGGAGATTTTGGGAGGAAAGCTAGATTTTGTGCTGCATTCCATAGGTATGTCTGTAAATGTTCGAAAAGGAAATCACTACACAAACCAGAATTATGACTTTACCCATAAAGGTTGGGATATTTCTGCGGGCTCTTTTCATAAAACAATGCAAGTACTTTATCAAAAAGATGCCATGAATGAGTGGGGGAGCATTATAGCGCTTACTTATATGGCTTCTCAACGCGTTTTTCCAGATTATAACGATATGGCAGACAACAAAGCATATTTGGAAAGCATTGCGCGGAGTTTTGGATATTTCTTCGGAAGAGATAAAAAGGTTCGCGTAAACACTATTTCGCAATCGCCAACGCCAACTACCGCTGGACAAGGTGTTAAAGGCTTTGATGGTTTTATTAGTTATGCCGATAAAATGTCGCCATTGGGCAATGCTACTGCTTTGGATTGTGCAAACTATACGGTGGCAATGTTCAGTGATTTGACTAAGCGTGTAACGCTTCAAAATTTATATAACGATGGCGGTTTTTCCAATATGGGAGTGAGCGATGGAGTTATGGAGGCGTTTGTTGAAGGACAATAATATTTTTAGATATATTGAATAAAAAAAAGCCCCAACCAATTAAATTGGTTGGGGCTTTTTTTTATTTGAAAGTAGCAGAATAAGTCTTTGGAGTTAACATTTTTTTAAGTACTTTTATTGGATATTAACTAAATTAAATTATATTATTTATGAAAAAATTTACATTATTAATTTTTGCCTTCTGTTTTATAGTTGCTACAATGGAAGCGCAGTTTATTCAACCCAACTCTTCGATTTATGGATCAAGGACTGTTGGCGTTGAAAATAGACAACAGCCAACAGCAACAATAGAGCAATTGTTGGAAAGACTTCACAGCATAGGAAACCAAGCTGGGATGGATTCGCAACAATTTACTTCTGCTGAAAGACAAGTTTTAAGTACTTATCTTAGAGCACAAAATGCGGGTAACAGAGCACCGCAAGCTAACCTTCTTACTGAAGAGTTTGACGATATTACAACTTTACCGGGAGCTGGTTTTACTTTTGTAAATGCCAGCGATGTGCCAAACTTAGGATGGAATCAAGGAGCAGGTGGTGCTACTTTTCCATCTCATATGGGAGGCCCTGACGCTTATATTTCGGTTAATTTTAATAGTACGAGTGGATCAATAATTAACAATTTTATGATTACACCGGTTTTAAATTTAGAAAACGGTGATGAAATAAAGTTTTGGACACGTACAGTTACAGGTAGTGGTTTTCCAGATAGATTGGAATTACGTATAGACCCAACCGGTGCCAATACAGATCCTTCTGGACCTACAAGTGTAGGTTCTTATACCGAATTATTGGTGGAAGTTAATCCAACATTAACGATTGGTGGTTACCCAGAAGTTTGGACTGAGTTTACTGGAATTGTTTCTGGACTTACAGGAGCAGTTAACACAAGAGTTGCTTTTAGATATTGGGTTACAGATGGTGGTCCTGTTGGAGCTAATTCAAATTATATTGGAGTTGATTCATTAACCATTGACGAAGGTACCGGCGGTGGCGGTGGCGATCCTACTGTTTTTGGTCTTAACTTAAGAGCATCTTGTTCTAATGATTTTGGTAGCTTTCCATTAACAGGGCCTTATACAATTGATCCAATTTCAACTAATACTAACCCTATTTATGGGGGTGATTTTGATGGAAGTGGAACGCTATATGCTTTTAATGGTACTCTTGGTACTTTATTAACTCTAGATACCACTACTGGTGCTGAGACAACAATTGCTACCATAACGGGATTGCTTCCTACCGAAACCTTAAGAGGTATCGCATGGAATGAATCAAATAGTACCATGTATTTACTTGCTGGACAAGGAGAAGTAGGTTCTGTTTATACCGTTGACTTAACTAGCGGTGCAGCTACTTTGGTAGGTAGTTCAACGATTACAGGTTGGCTTCCTATCTGGTTGGCAATAGACTCAAATGGAAATGCCTTTATTGGAGATGTAGGATTGGATAGTCTTTTCTCGGTAAACTTAACAACAGGTGCAGCAACCCTCGTAGGTGCATTGGGTGTTAATATTAATTTTGCGCAAGATGCAGACTTTGACCCAGATACCAATACACTATATATGGGTGCATATTTAGGAGGAGGAGTGAATCTATTTGCTTCTGTAGACACCACAACAGGTGCGGCTACTCCATTAGGTTCTGTTAATGCAGATTGTGCTGAGTTAGGTATTGTTGCAATTGAAGGCACTGGCGGCGGCGGTGGCGGCGGATGCCCTATCGTTAGCGACTGTAACCTATCTGATGTTACACCAGACGATGCTACTAGCCCAGATATTTGGGACAGACCATTTGCTGATGGCACATGTTGTTCAGGTTTAGGTCCGGTTTCTTACGATGTTTATGGTCCTTTCACGGTCGATATTACTGGTCTTTATACTGTTGACAGTGATCAGGATGGAGGCTCTTGGGATGGTTATATCTTTATGTATGAAACCTGTTTTGACCCATTAGACCAAACTACAAATTTTGTAGCTGGAGATGATGATGGGCCAGGAGGTGTTGGGACTTCACAGATTTTAGACATTAACCTTACTGCAGGTACCGAATATTATTTGATTACCACTGGATTTGCAGCTGGTGATTTCGGAGCCTTTACAAACACCATTACAGGTGTTGGTACAGCTACCTGCGGCGGTGGCGGCGGCGGAACGTGTGTTAGCACTGCCTATGACAGTACTGCTGTTCCTTTTGATATTGACGGAGCCGGTACCTCTACCGCAGATTGTACAAATGCACCAAACCTTATTCCTGTTACCGTAGCTGATGCCGGTACAATAGGTTCAGGTGCTAATCTGGAGAACATCACGATCGATATTACCCACACTTGGAGTGGGGACCTTGACCTATATCTTGTTTCTCCGGCCGGTACTGAGCTTTTATTGGCTGAGAGCTTAAGCGGAAACACAGATAACGCATACAACGGCACCATGTTCGAGGACGGCGGTGCGGATATCTCCACAGCGCCTGCTCCATTTGGGGTAGGACCTTACGAGCCTATGGGCGGTACATTCGCTGCTGCTTTTGCAGGGGAGGATATTACTGGCGATTGGAACTTGAAAGTATGTGATGGTGCAGGTGGAGATACTGGACAAGTGCTTCAGTTCTCTATGTCTATTTGCGTACCACCCGTTATCACCAACGATGACTGTTCAAACGCATATGCCCTTGCATGTGGCGACAGTGTAACCGGTGAGACCTTGACAGCTACGGATTCAGGCGGTAACGCTGCTCCAGATGTGTTCTATAAGTTCACTGGAACAGGCTCGCCCCAGTTGGTTACCATATCGCTTTGTGCTGCTACGGACTATGATTCATACCTTCGTGTTTTTGACGACTGTGACCTTGCCAATGAGCTAGCTGCCAACGATGATTTCTGCGGTCTTCAGAGCCAGGTTACCTTCCAGTCTGACGGTACCTCTACCTATTATATTATGGTTGAAGGTTTCGGCAGCGGCGCCGGTAACTTCAGCTTGGACGTTACCTGTATGGATCCATTGCCTAATGATGGATGTGAGGGTGCTATCGCTGTTAGCTGTGGTGACTCTGTTACGGGCTCAACGGACGGTGCTACCATAGATACCGCGCCTACCTGTGGTACTCCTATCACTTCCCCTGGTGTTTGGTATACTTTGGACGACAACAGTGGCCTTCCCGGTGACATTACCCTGTCATTGTGCAACGGTACTGACTTCGATTCCAAGATATCCGTGTACAGCGGAAGCTGCGCGGCACTTGTTTGTGTTGACGGAAACGATGACGCTTGTGGTCTTCAGAGTGAGATCTCTTTTGCCAGTGACGGCAATACCACGTACTATATTTTGATCCACGGCTTTGGCGGTGCAACGGGCAACTTCACCTTGGACGTTACCTGTATACCTACGCCTCCGCCCAACGATATGATCGTTAACTCGATCGATGTTGATGAGATAGGCTTCCCTTATACCGATCCATCGGTAGCGATGCCTGCGGCTACTACAGAGAACGGCAGCCCAGCGGGTTGTGACCTTACTGGCGCCAACGGTGTTTGGTACAACTTTGTGGCTGCCGGAGACGGTACTGCCAACGCGATGATCGTTACCCCTGGCGGAGCTAGTTCGGTAACGTTCTATACCGCACCAAACGAGAATTCTGTTGAGACAGATCTTACGCTGGTTCCACAGCAGACCAATCAGTGTCTTCCTGGAACCTCGGCATCGATATTCACCCTTGCTGGCCAAGCATATTATGTGTTTGTGCTGAACAATGGTGCAATTACCGACATCGTGATAGACGGAACGAACCTCGGCACTGCGGACAATACCATTGCAGGCTTCAGTTATTACCCGAACCCGACCACCGGAGTTCTGAACCTGAAGAGTGTTGACAACATCGAGCGTGTATCAATTTACAGTCTGTTGGGACAAATGGTTCTTGACAGCCGTGTAGATGCAACGACTTCGCAGCTGGATGTTTCTGCCCTTAGTACTGGTAGTTACCTGATGAAAGTGACCGTTAATGGTCAGACAGGTACCTATAAGGTTCTGAAGGACTAGTCTTTTAGAGAGTCTTTATCTATAGAATTAAACCACCCGCAAATAGCGGGTGGTTTTTTTATTCGTATAAATGAAATATTTTAATAACTTTTTAATTCTTATAAATAATACTTGTGTTATCATAACTTAAAAGATATAAAATTGTTAATTTAATTAGGAATTGTTGACGATTTAAAAATCTTAGTGTCAAAAGCTTTGATATTTACTTTTTTTGAAATAGATTTAATACTTTAAATAAATATTAACTAAACTATTTAATTATGAAAAAAATTACCATGTTAATTTTGCTCATGGTATGCGCTATTGGGTATAGCCAGACCGACGCAGAATCGATGGGAGTAAATAATCCTGTCACGATCAAACAACAGAAAAAAACTCAAACTGTTCAACTCCCACAAAATGAAGTTACATACAGGGGGGCCTCTGCTACAGATTTGGGAATTAACGATTCCCAGCCACGAAATTCAAACGTTCAGTCTTGGGCTTCTGCTCCAGCGCCAGTTGTTTCATCAAGTCTACTTTTTGGAACAGATGTTCAGGAAGAAATTCTTGCGAATCAATTAGCGATGGCAAACCAGCCAGTTAATTTTAATGTTTCTCCGCAAAATTATGGGAATAGAAATCCACAGGCGGATATCATTCCTACTGCGGGAGCTACCGAAACTTTCAATCCTGCTATAGGTGACCACTTTTTTGATCCGGGAGGACCAGGAGGAGGTGCTGATGGAACTCCAGGAAATTATCCTAACTGTGGCTGCGATACCCAATCAACATTGGCGGGTGTTACGGAAATTGAATTTATTGATTTTGGTATTTTTGCCACATTTGATTATTTGAGAATTTATGATGGAACCGATGCAACTGGTACTTTATTATATGATAATGGATCAGGCGGTCCAAATTCAGGAGATAATACATTAGCTGATATGATTGCTTCCCACGGCTCATCTACTTTTACTTCTGCTTCAGGAAATTTCTTTTTCTTTTTTCACTCCAGTACAGTGGTAAATCGTTTGGGGTGGGATGTTGAAATCCTATCCACTGGCGGTGGCGGCGGCGGCGCTTGTGCCAACGCAGTACTTGAAGTAAACCAAGATGTAGACGATACTTGTATGGCGAATATCTCACAAGGAGGTTTGGCACAGTCCTATATTCCAACTGAAGCTTCGTCTGCAGGTGCTGGTGTTAAGTTTAGAGATCCATCTAGTGGACTTGATGTGAATTTATCTTTATGGGATGGTCTTCCAAACGCTGGCGGAACGATGCTTGCAAGTGGAACTTCACAAACCGATGGTACTAACTGGGCCGATGTTTTTTGGGATCCTGTAGTAAGCGTTACTGTGGGTACGACTTACTATATTGTTATTGACGGTGATATTACATTACCTTGTATTTCAGGGTCTACAAATAATCCATATCCAGGTGGAAATGTGTTTGCGAATAATTATGGATCTTTTCCAACTTTTGATTATACATTTAGAACCTATAGCTGTGATGGCGGTGGTGGCGGAGGCTGCACGCCAGGTGATTTACAGACACTTTTTGCTGGTGGAAATAATGGTAGTCCAGGAGGAGCTGTATATTTTGATATGACAGTAGGAGCTGAAGATATTGAAATAGATAGTTTTGATATGAATACGGCACAAACTGGCCCTTTCACTATGGATGTATATGTATTTGAAGGTACATATGTTGGTAATCAAGGCAATCCTGCACCTTGGGGTGCTGCAGTAGCTACAGGATCAGGTACTGGGGCTGGAGTTGGACTTCCTTCAACAGCTACATTGGATGTTCCGGTTACGATGTCGGCAGGTACTACATATGCAGTTGCATTGGTTTTTGATGCAACTCATTCACATACGTATACCAACGGGGATGGAACAAATCAAAACTATTCAAACGGTGATATAACATTAGATTTGGGATCCGCAAGTAATGTGCCTTTTACAAATCCTATTTTTGACCCACGTGTTTGGAATGGAAGCGTTGGATACTGCGTTGGCGGTGGCGGCGGCGGAACGTGTGTTAGCACTGCCTATGACAGTACTGCTGTTCCTTTTGATATTGACGGAGCCGGTACCTCTACCGCAGATTGTACAAATGCACCAAACCTTATTCCTGTTACCGTAGCTGATGCCGGTACAATAGGTTCAGGTGCTAATCTGGAGAACATCACGATCGATATTACCCACACTTGGAGTGGGGACCTTGACCTATATCTTGTTTCTCCGGCCGGTACTGAGCTTTTATTGGCTGAGAGCTTAAGCGGAAACACAGATAACGCATACAACGGCACCATGTTCGAGGACGGCGGTGCGGATATCTCCACAGCGCCTGCTCCATTTGGGGTAGGACCTTACGAGCCTATGGGCGGTACATTCGCTGCTGCTTTTGCAGGGGAGGATATTACTGGCGATTGGAACTTGAAAGTATGTGATGGTGCAGGTGGAGATACTGGACAAGTGCTCCAGTTCTCTATGTCTATTTGCGTACCACCCGTTATCACCAACGATGACTGTTCAAACGCATATGCCCTTGCATGTGGCGACAGTGTAACCGGTGAGACCTTGACAGCTACGGATTCAGGCGGTAACGCTGCTCCAGATGTGTTCTATAAGTTCACTGGAACAGGCTCGCCCCAGTTGGTTACCATATCGCTTTGTGCTGCTACGGACTATGATTCATACCTTCGTGTTTTTGACGACTGTGACCTTGCCAATGAGCTAGCTGCCAACGATGATTTCTGCGGTCTTCAGAGCCAGGTTACCTTCCAGTCTGACGGTACCTCTACCTATTATATTATGGTTGAAGGTTTCGGCAGCGGCGCCGGTAACTTCAGCTTGGACGTTACCTGTATGGATCCATTGCCTAATGATGGATGTGAGGGTGCTATCGCTGTTAGCTGTGGTGACTCTGTTACGGGCTCAACGGACGGTGCTACCATAGATACCGCGCCTACCTGTGGTACTCCTATCACTTCCCCTGGTGTTTGGTATACTTTGGACGACAACAGTGGCCTTCCCGGTGACATTACCCTGTCATTGTGCAACGGTACTGACTTCGATTCCAAGATATCCGTGTACAGCGGAAGCTGTGCGGCACTTGTTTGCGTTGACGGAAACGATGACGCCTGTGGTCTTCAGAGCGAGATCTCTTTTGCCAGTGACGGCAATACCACGTACTATATTTTGATCCACGGCTTTGGCGGTGCAACGGGCAACTTCACTTTGGACGTTACCTGTATACCTACGCCTCCGCCCAACGATATGATCGTTAACTCGATCGATGTTGATGAGATAGGCTTCCCTTATACCGATCCATCGGTAGCGATGCCTGCGGCTACTACAGAGAACGGCAGCCCAGCGGGTTGTGACCTTACTGGCGCCAACGGTGTTTGGTACAACTTTGTGGCTGCCGGAGACGGTACTGCCAACGCGATGATCGTTACCCCTGGCGGAGCTAGTTCGGTAACGTTCTATACCGCACCAAACGAGAATTCTGTTGAGACAGATCTTACGCTGGTTCCACAGCAGACCAATCAGTGTCTTCCTGGAACCTCGGCATCGATATTCACCCTTGCTGGCCAAGCATATTATGTGTTTGTGCTGAACAATGGTGCAATTACCGACATCGTGATAGACGGAACGAACCTCGGCACTGCGGACAATACCATTGCAGGCTTCAGTTATTACCCGAACCCGACCACCGGAGTTCTGAACCTGAAGAGTGTTGACAACATCGAGCGTGTATCAATTTACAGTCTGTTGGGACAAATGGTTCTTGACAGCCGCGTAGATGCAACGACTTCGCAGCTGGATGTTTCTGCCCTTAGTACTGGTAGTTACCTGATGAAAGTGACCGTTAATGGTCAGACAGGTACCTATAAGGTTCTGAAGGACTAGTCTTTTAGAGAGTCTTTATCTATAGAATTAAACCACCCGCAAATAGCGGGTGGTTTTTTTAAAATTATGATATACTTAAAAATTTATTAACATTTTTTTTGTTGTTACAATAATTTACGATAGTTTTATTGCAGTTTAACTAAAATTATATAATCAAATGAGAAAAATTACTTTATTATTTGGATGCTTTATTGGCCTTTCTGGGGCTGTTATGGCACAAGACCTCCAACAGTCATCAGAGATTGATGGTCTTTTGAACAGATTATCCCAAATAGGAAACAATATGGGAAATGTTTCAGATTATTTTACATTAGAAGAGCAAGCTACTCTTAGAACGCATTTTGCTCAAAACAGAACTGCAAATAGTTATAATGGCGTATTGCTAGAAAATGCAGCACCTCATTCCTTTGTGAGTTCTGATGCTCCTGGTGTTCGTGTGGCCAATGGCCCAGCTGGAACAGCTACTGAAGTATTGTTGGGGCAACGTGCTCCAGTTACCATTACCCAAAACAATTCACAAACAATTGTTGATGATTTGGGTCTTACTTGCCAATCTGGTGGTATAACTACTGATAATCAACTTGCAGGTGTTTTTAACCTAAGCGCTGATTTTGGAATTAATGTAGATTGGGAAATTCAAAGTGTTGAATTTGGTGTTGATGAGGTTTTATTTGCTCCTGGTGATGCTTATCCTGTTACAATCAATGCCTATACTACAAGTACTTCAGATCCTAACGGTACATTAACATTATTGGGTTCTGGTAACTCTACTATAGGATCTGCTGATGCATTAAGCGTTGTTGCAGTACCTATGCCAGCTGGAACTATAGTTCCTGCCGGAAGTGTTTTAGTTGTAGAAGTGCAAGTATTTAATGATGGTATAACAGGCTTCAGAATGGGTGCGACAGATGTTGCTTCTAATGATGATTCTTGGATTCTTGCTGTTGATTGTGGAGCACTTACTTATGCAACTTATGCTTCTCTTGGTTTTTCTGACAGATGGCACGTTATGAATGTTGTTGGTGAAGACGTAAGCGCCGGTGGTCCAGCTGTAGTATTTGGTATTGACAACGCTACCACAACTTTGGTAAGTTTTGATCCAGCCGATCCAACAGTATTGAACAACCTTGGAATTTCTCCAGCTGCAGGTTTTGAGAATGCAGGTGCAATTGACCCTAACGATCAAAACACAGCTTATGTACTTGATAATGGTGGTGCTTTTTACAGTGTAGACCTTACAACTGGTGTATACACTAGCCTTGGCAATATTACAGCTCCAAACGGTGAAAGCTGGGCAGGTGCTGAATTTGATCCAACCAGTGGTACGATGTACGCAATGTCTACAAACATAACTACTTCCACTTTATCTACAATTGATACTGGGGCAGCTACAGCTACCACAGTTGGCTTGAGCGGAATGGCCGGAGCTATCTCTTTAATGATAGATGGTGCTGGAAATGCTTATAGCCATGACATTGTTGACGATACTTTCTATTCAGTAGATTTGACTACAGGAACAGCTACACCTATCGGTCCGCTTGGTTTTGATGCCAATTTCGGACAGGGGGGATGCTACAATCCTGGTGACGGTTTTGTTTACCTTTCAGCTTTTGACAACGGTGCTTTCCAATCACAGTGGAGACAAGTTGACGTAGCTACAGGTAGCTCAACAGTAGTAGGTCTTTTCAACGGAGGTGCTGACCAAGTTGCTTGGTCTTCCGTTCAGGGAGGAACTGCCGGTGTTTCTGAAAACGCTCTTGAAGGTTTCGCTTACTATCCAAACCCAACTTCTGATGTACTTTCACTGAAGTCTGTTAACAGCATAGATTCAGTATCTATCTTTAACCTTTTGGGCCAAAGAGTGATCGACACCAAGATTGGTGCTACCACTTCAGATATCAACCTTTCAGGCTTGACAGCTGGCACCTACATTATGAAGGTAACCGTTGCGGGACAGACAGGTACTTATAAAGTATTGAAAAACTAAATTTTATAATTGATATGAAAAGCCATCCACGAAAGTGGGTGGCTTTTTTTATTTGATTAACTTTTTATTTTATATTTTTTCATTTTGCTATCAAACTTATTTTAAATATCTTTAACCTAGTTTAACTAAAAACTTATATTCAAATGAAAAAAATTACATTATTACTAGGTTGCTTAATTGGCCTCTTTGGGGCTGTTTCAGCGCAAGACCTTCAATCATCATCAGAGATAGATGGTCTTTTGAACAGATTGTCCCAGTTACAAAATAACACGGGCGATGTATCTTCTTATTTTACACAAGAAGAGCAAAGTACGCTAAGAAATTATTTTGTTTCCCAACAAGACGTAGCTTTACCAGCTGCTTATTACAACAATTCCCATTCTTCAGCTGTTATTGAAGGTGGAATTTCTAACGATCCGGTTAACCTAAACACTCGTATTCCATTTACTGGAACTTATTACTATCCTGGTAACAATGCAGCTCCTGCTTTAATTTATGACAATGGCCCATACTTTAACGTTCCCGGTACTCCAGATGTGAGTTTTTTACAAGATGCAACTCTTGGTATGGGTACTTATGGTTTTGGTTCTGCTTCTATAAATGGTTTTAGTATTGCTGATGATTTCACATTAACTGGAGATTATGATATTACAACTATAGATGTTTTTGCATACCAAACAGGTTCAGTTCCTCCTTCAATAACTGCTGTATATATGCAGATCTGGGATGGAGATCCAAGTGGCGGAGGTGCCTCTGTAGTTTGGGGAGACCTTTCTACCAATGTTCTTGATGATGCTGTTGATTCTGGCGCTCAGAGACAATTGGAAAGTGCTCCTGGTGATACCTCAAGAAAAATTCAAAGAGTTACTGCAAACACAGCTGGTCTTTCTCTTACAGCAGGTACTTACTGGGTTGAATACAGCTTTGAAGGAAGTGGTGCTTCAGGACCTTGGGCTCCACCAATTGTAATAACTGGTGTTGCTGCAACAGGTAATGGTTTGCAAAATAATGCAGGTACTTATACACCTGTAATTGATGTTGAAGCACAAGGATTTCCTTTTATGATATATGGTGATGAAATTGGCGGCGGTGGTCCAGCTGTAGTATTTGGTATTGACAACGCTACCACAACTTTGGTAAGTTTTGATCCAGCCGATCCAACAGTATTGAACAACCTTGGAATTTCTCCAGCTGCAGGTTTTGAGAATGCAGGTGCAATTGACCCTAACGATCAAAACACAGCTTATGTACTTGATAATGGTGGTGCTTTTTACAGTGTAGACCTTACAACTGGTGTATACACTAGCCTTGGCAATATTACAGCTCCAAACGGTGAAAGCTGGGCAGGTGCTGAATTTGATCCAACCAGTGGTACGATGTACGCAATGTCTACAAACATAACTACTTCCACTTTATCTACAATTGATACTGGGGCAGCTACAGCTACCACAGTTGGCTTGAGCGGAATGGCCGGAGCTATCTCTTTAATGATAGATGGTGCTGGAAATGCTTATAGCCATGACATTGTTGACGATACTTTCTATTCAGTAGATTTGACTACAGGAACAGCTACACCTATCGGTCCGCTTGGTTTTGATGCCAATTTCGGACAGGGAGGATGCTACAATCCTGGTGACGGTTTTGTTTACCTTTCAGCTTTTGACAACGGTGCTTTCCAATCACAATGGAGACAAGTTGACGTAGCTACAGGTAGCTCAACAGTAGTAGGTCTTTTCAACGGCGGTGCTGACCAAGTTGCTTGGTCTTCCGTTCAGGGAGGAACTCAAGGTGTTTCTGAAAACGCTCTTGAAGGTTTCGCTTACTATCCAAACCCAACTTCTGATGTACTTTCATTGAAGTCTGTTAACAGTATAGATTCAGTATCTATCTTTAACCTTTTGGGCCAAAGAGTGATCGACACCAAGATTGGTGCTACCACTTCAGATATCAACCTTTCAGGCTTGACAGCTGGTACCTACATTATGAAGGTAACCGTTGCGGGACAGACAGGTACTTATAAAGTATTGAAAAACTAAATTTTATAATTGATATGAAAAGCCATCCACGAAAGTGGGTGGCTTTTTTTATTTGATTAACTTTGCGAAATGAAGCGAAATTATTCCTTTATAATCCCAGTATTCAACCGGCCACAGGAAATAAGGGAACTTTTTGAAAGTTTTAAAGATTTAAATTTTCACGATGATTTCGAAATAGTCTTGGTGGAAGATGGATCCACAGAAACTTCTGAGACAGTGGTTGAGGAATTCTCCAAAAATATTTCTATTTCATATTACTTTAAGCAAAACTCCGGACCTGGCGATTCGCGAAATTTTGGAATGAAACAGGCAAAAGGGAATTATTTTATAATTCTTGATTCCGATTGCTTGCTGACTCCCAATTATTTAACTACTGTAGATTCATTTCTGAATAAAAATTTTTATCATTGTTTTGGAGGTGCAGATGCAGCCCACAGTAGTTTTACCCCTTTGCAAAAAGCAATCAATTATGTAATGACTTCTTTTTTTACAACCGGAGGAATAAGAGGCAGCAAAGCCAGCATTAATCGTTTTGAGCCTAGAAGCTTTAATATGGGAATTTCAAAGGAAGTATTTGAAAAAACAGGTGGATTCGCAAAAATACATCCAGGAGAAGACCCTGATCTTTCCCAACGCATTATAAAAGCAGGTTATAGAACAACTTTTTTACCCGATGCATTCGTTTATCATAAAAGACGTATTTCTTGGAAAAAATTCTATTTACAGGTTAAGAAATTTGGGCTTGTTAGGCCTATTTTAAACCAATGGCATCCTTCAGCTGCAAAAATTACGTTTTGGTTTCCAACCGTATTTGTTTTTTTTACAGTGTTTTCAATATTGTTTTCCTTTTTTATATCCTCTTTTTTTATAGTGCCTCTTTTTTTATATTTAATGTTGATATTGATTGATTCTTCTATAAAAAACGAAAGCATATATATTGGATTTCTTTCCTTGGCTGCTGTTTTCGTTCAATTTTTTGGATATGGAGTGGCTTTTCTGAAATCCAGTTTTTTAATAAATCTTCTAAAGAAAGATCCACAGAAACAATTCCCCTCCTTATTTTTTGATTAATTTTAGTGACGGTCAATAAAACTAATATGACAAAGGGATTTTTTAAAAATAATAAAAACTCAAAAGTAAAAAGCTTTTTACTTTTTTTACTTCTTGCTACAATTTTTTGGGTTTTAACTAAATTCAGTAGGGAATTTACATCTACGATGCATGCAAATATTAACTATGAGAATATTCCTGAAACTGCAGCACTGGCTGAAGATAATATAAAGGATATAACATTTGACCTTACGGCAAACGGTTTCGAAATATTGTTTTATAAGTTTAAGAAACCAACAATAGAAGTTCAGGTTGGTAAATATTACACGAATGAAAAGGAAAGTTTTACAATCTCCAAAAATGATTTGCTACGCCTGGTTGCATCAAATTTCAATAGAAATTTGGCCGTCAAAAATCTTTCTGTTGAACAATTGGAAGTTCGTTTAGATCCAATTGTTTTAAAGAAAGTACGAGTGGTTGCAATGACGGATATAACTTTTAAAAATGGCTTCAAGCCTGTTGATAGTATAAAGGTTTCTCCTGATTCAGTAACCATATCTGGTCCTTCCGGAAGTTTAAAAAATATTAAAACCATCGCAACAAATTTAATTTCACTTAAAGATGTGGAAAAAAATATTTCGGAAACGGTTAAAATTTTAAAGCCAAACAGTGAAGTTGTTTCTGTTAAGCCAAACAAAGTAGAAGTAAAATTAGCTGTTGCCGAATTTTCACAAGGACAGTTTACACTTCCTGTGGAAGTGATCAATTTGCCGCCAGATGTGGAAATAAAGTTGGTTCCACAAGCAATAACGATATCATTTGATGTTTCTGTAAATGATTTTGCGAATATTTCGAAGGAAAACTTTAGAGTAGTTTGTGACTATTCTAAAAGAAATATAAATGAAAATTTTATGTTGCCTTTTCTCGAAAAAAAACCAAAAAGCATCATAAATGTAATGTTCGAGCCCAAAAAGATTGACTTCTTCATATTTAAATAAACTAGATTTCTTCATATTAAAATTATGCAAAAATGAAAATCGTGGGTTTAACTGGCGGAATTGGAAGTGGGAAAACAACTGTCGCAAAATTATTTTCGGAATTGGGTGTGCCTGTTTATATTGCGGATATTGAAGCTAAGAAGCTTACAAATTCATCATCGGTTATTCGTCGTAAATTAATTAAACTTTTAGGAGAAGAAACATATTTAAACGGTAGTTTAAACCGAAAATATGTTGCCGATAAAATTTTCACGGATGAAGCGCTTTTAAATGCAGTTAATGCCATAATCCACCCTAAGGTTGCGGCGCATTTTAAAAAATGGGTACTTAATCAAAAAGCGAATTATGTAATAAAAGAAGCAGCGATCCTTTTTGAAAATGGCAGTTATAAAGAGTGTGATGTTATTATTTTGGTCACAGCACCAAAGGCTTTGCGTATTGAACGTATAAAAAATAGGGACAACGCTACCCAGAGCGAAATTGAGCAACGCATGGGCAATCAGTGGAGCGATTCCCGAAAAAAAAGGCTGGCCAATATTGTTATTGAAAATATTGAAATGGAAGCCACGCGAAAGCAGGTGGAATTAATTCACCATTCTTTAAAATAGGTACTCTTTTAAACTGTTTTTTCTTTTGTTAACATTTGGTTAAATGAACAAGTGGCTAAATGTTAAAATCTTACTTTTGGGATATGAACAAAAAGCTATTCGTATTGCTTATAGCGCTTATGAGTCTCTCATTATTGGGAATAGTATTTGTTCAAGGGTA
Organism: uncultured Flavobacteriaceae bacterium; assembly: GCA_963805885.1. GTDB lineage: Bacteria > Bacteroidota > Bacteroidia > Flavobacteriales > Flavobacteriaceae > Aequorivita. Next base: position 48,985 of record CAWDWC010000011.1, on the reverse strand, counting down.
TTGGATATCAAACGCATATCAAACCAAAACAGATCAGTTTACAATAAATGTGAAACAGGTTCTTTTGTCTGTTGCAAAAGAAATTCAGTTACAGGAAAATGAAGCCTATTACCAAATTTACAGTGCTTATATAGATAGCATACAAGTTCCGGATAATGCAACTTTCACAGAATTGGCCTATAGAATACAAAACAAGGCCACAAATGAAACTTATATTTTTACTGATGGAATTTTAGAACAGGATTACAAACTTTCCTCAGGACTTTTGAATACAGACATGGACAGTATTCAATTCACAAAGCTTACAAACAGGAAAACGAAGACCAAAATATCAAAAAGTATAGACGGAATCACCACAACAGAGACACGAGTGGAATCGTTTTCGAGAATGAAAGATTATGAGCGAAAGCAGTTTGAGGATTTTGTTGGTAATGTTACGGCACTTACTCCTGTTTACAAGAGAGTAGATGCAAGCCAAATAAACGAATTGATTAATAAAGAGCTTAAGGAGAGAGGATTAAACTCAAAATTTGAATTTGCAGTTTACAGTAATAATCTAGAAACCAAAGTACGCTCAAAAGACTTTAAATACAATGAAGATAAAACTTATACTGTACCTCTTTTTGTGAATGAGGCTAAAAATGGTTACGAGCTTTATGTAATTTTTTCAGAAAAGGAAAAACTGGTTTTGAACAGTATTTTAGGAATGGCGATTCTTTCTTTGGTTTTTACCGCAGTAATAATATTAGCATACTCTAGCGCCATTTCACAAATATATAAACAACGACAGATTTCTCAGATTAAGAGTGATTTTATTAATAATATGACCCACGAGTTCAAGACTCCAATAGCAACCATAAACCTTGCACTAGATTCGCTTAAGAATCCAAAAGTGAAGGATAATAGGGAGTTTTTAGATCGCTATTTGGGAATGATAAGGGACGAAAACAAACGCATGCACGCACAAGTAGAAAATGTTTTGCGGATTTCAAAACTTGAAAAAAACGAACTGGATTTACCCAAGGAACGTTTTAATTTAAAGGAAATTGTAGATGATGCAATTTCGCATGTAAGCTTGATTGTGGAAGATAGGGGAGGATATATTAAAACCCATTACGGAGCTCTCAAATCGACTGTTTTGGCAAATGAATCGCACCTTAGCAATGTAATTGTTAACTTGCTTGATAATGCAATAAAGTATTCTGAAGATGAACCAAAGATTGATATCTATTCAGAAAATGTAAAAAATAGTATTATCCTCAAAATAAGAGACCAGGGAATGGGGATGACAAAACACGTTCAGAAAAAAATATTTGAAAAATTTTATAGAGAACACTCTGGCGATATACACAACGTAAAAGGTCACGGCCTTGGACTGGCATACGTAAAGCGCATCTTGGATGATCACGATGCAGAAATATACGTAGAAAGTGAAAAGGGAAAAGGCAGCACTTTTATTATAAAATTACACTTAATATCTTAAAATTATGGAAACAGAAAACAAAAAAATCCTTCTTGTTGAAGACGATCCCAATTTTGGGACAGTACTCAAAGATTACCTAGCCATGAACGATTATAACGTTACACATGCAAAAAACGGCATGGAAGGTTTTGAAAAATTCAAAAAAGACGATTTCGATCTTTGTATTCTCGATGTGATGATGCCATACAAAGACGGTTTTACACTAGCAAAAGAAATTCGTGAGAAAAACGAAGATGTGCCTATTATTTTCCTAACGGCCAAAGCTATGAAAGAAGACGTATTGAAAGGTTACAAAGTTGGGGCAGATGACTATCTCAATAAACCTTTTGACAGCGAAGTACTTTTAATGAAAATTAAGGCGATAATTCAAAGAAAAGCTACAGATTCCATTGCAGATAGCAAGCAATTTGAATTTGAGATAGGTAATTTTCATTTAAATTCTAAACTGCGGTTTTTAACCTTTAACAAAGAGACCCCCATCAAACTTTCACCAAAAGAGAACGAACTGTTGCGTCTTTTGGCACTTCACAAAAATGATTTGATGCCACGTGAACTAGCCCTTACTAAAATATGGAGAGACGACAACTATTTCACATCAAGAAGCATGGACGTTTATATAGCCAAGCTTCGTAAATACCTGAGCAAAGACGATGGCGTAGAAATAGTCAATATTCACGGTGAAGGATTCCGTTTGGTGGTGAAGAGTGAAGTTGATAATTAAACAAACTCAGAATTAAGATAAGTGTAAAAAAACGCCTTTAAAAGGCGTTTTTTTCTTTTATGAAATTTATGATGTTGGAAGCATCTGTTTGATAATCGAACCAATGGATGGCTTTATTTTTCTTGAACCAAGTGTTTTGTCTTTTGGCGAATCGGCGTGTGTTTTTCTTAATTTCCGATACGGCCTCCTCCTTTGAAATATTTCCTTCAAAATACTGAAAGAGCTCACGATAACCAACAGTTTGCAATGCGTTTTTTTCTTTGTGGGGAAGAAGTGATTTAGCTTCGTCCAGTAGTCCATTTTCTACCATTTTATCCACGCGTTGGTTGATTCTACTGTAAATCATTTCCCGTTCAGCCGTTAAACCAATGAATATGGTTTCAAAATCTCTTTCATCGTTCTCCTTATTTAGAAAGGAAGAATACGGGTGTCCTGTGGCCCGATAGATTTCCAAAGCCCGAATCAATCTGTGTGGGTTGTGAATATCAACTTTTTTGAAATATGAAGGATCTACTTTTTTTAATTCATTTTGAAGCGCTTCGAGACCCTTTTCAATCAATTCAAAATTCAATTGCTGTCGAATTTCTGAAGGCACTTCTGGGAAATAGTCCAATCCATTTACAACAGCATCTACATACAATCCCGAACCTCCAACCATTATTGCGACTTTGTTTTTTTCAAAAATATTTTTTAGGAGCGCAATTGCATCTCTTTCAAAATCGCCAACGGAATAATCTTCAAAAACACTTTTGTTTTGAATGAAGTGGTGTAGTGCAGCATCTTGTTCTTCCTTAGTAGGAACTGCAGTGCCTATGCACATTTCTTTATAAAACTGTCTGGAGTCTGCAGATATAATTTCTGTTGAAAAAGCTTTGGCAAGTTTTATGGCAAGTGACGTTTTGCCAATGGCGGTAGGACCGACTACACAAATAAGCAATGGTTTTTGTGGTGACATTAAGTTTCTAAATTACTTTCGTAATGTAATTTTTCACCACATTTATGGCAATATTTGGCATCGTCTCGGTGCCGTTGGGCACCACAATTCGTGCAAACTTGTGTATTTACATGTACATAATCCTTTCCCAATACGTCATTTTTGTCCATGCTCTTTCGTGTATTCAGCGCTAACAATACCCGTGGGGACAGCGATTATTCCATAACCTAAAATCATAATAACAGTTGCCAATAACTGCCCAAGTGGAGTGGAAGGGGCTATGTCGCCAAATCCAACCGTGGTAAGGGTTACAATACACCAATAAACACTTATTGGGATGCTTTTAAAGCCGTGTTCAGGACCTTCAATTATATACATTAATGTACCTGCAATTACTGCGATTACAAGAACTGCAAAGAGAAAAACAAGAATTTTTGCCTTACTATTGGCAAGTGCCTTTCGCAATTTAGCAGCTTCCCCGATGTAACGCGTAATTTTTAAAATTCTAAAAACCCTTAAAAGTCTCAATGCACGAACGGAAAGTAAAAAACTACTCCCGGCAAAAAGGAATGATAAATAAAGCGGAATGGTAGATAGAAAATCAATAATCCCATAAAAACTGAAAATATACACTTTTGGTTTTTTAACCGTAATAATTCTTGCTATATATTCAATGGTGAAAAATATGGTTATGATCCACTCGCCAAAATAAAGCATGTCGTGGTATTTGGCATCAATCTCACTAACACTTTCCAGCATTACCAAAACAATACTCAAGAGAATAAGTACAAGTAAAACTACATCGAAAAGCTTGCCCATGGGCGTATCTGCTTCATAAATAATTTCGTGAAGCTTAAAGCGCCAAGATTTTTTTTCGGTTGGTTTCAATTTGTGCTTTTTGAAAGTCTAAAATAAGAAACTTTAAACTAATTAACCTTATTGGTTGAAAGGTTTACGGTTTTAAGCACTTTGTTTTTCCGAAGATAATTTTGAATGATGTGCTGAGCATCGCGATTGTTCTGCATTGGGTTGATAATGGATTTTAGAATTTCAGGATTGTTGATCTGATAGTTCAAGTTGTAAAATCCATATCCTTTATAAACTCCATTTTCAATTAAAATCACGGAACGTTCTTCAATTTCTCTACCGCGGTCTATAATAAGCATGTTTTGGTTTTCGTAACTACACTTTTCCAAAAATGCTTTTACACGGTTGTTATATTCAGTAATCGGTTCTTTATTTATGCATGCCCCATAGCAATCTTTTATGGTATAGTTGAAGCAATGTTTTGAGGTGCTATAAAGTCCAGTAAGTTTTTGACAGAGCTGATTTTCCTCTGTTATTTTAAAAAGGGCAGATTTTGCCTGTTGATAGTTACTGAAGGTGGTAATGGCTTTTTTCCTGCCATCTGCTTTTTCAATTTTTAAGTTTATATATCCGTTTTCGTCCACAAAAGAAATAAGCTGATGTGAAAAAAGGGTGCGGCGCAAGGCTCTATTAAATAAAGGCTTGTTCTGTTTAATTTCATCAGATTCCTTTAAAAGAGCTATCAACTCATTGCCGGTTTTTTCATATGTGACCGATTTTACTTCCAGCTGTATTTTCTTTGACTTGCGATTGTCGCTGGTGAAATGCTGCATCAATCTTTTTTTGATGTTTTTGCTCTTGCCAATATAGATTACATTTCCCGCTTCATTGTGCATATAATAAACGCCAGTTTCAGAAGGAGTGCTTTCAATGATGTCAAGTAGTTTTGGCTCTAATTGACGCTTTGGGTCCTTACGAAGCGTTTCCGTAATTATTTCTTTTGAAGTGTCCTTTGCCAATAACATTTTAAAAAGCGCCACTGTAGCTTTTGCATCGCCTTGTGCACGATGGCGATCACTCAGTGGAATCCCTAAAGACCGAACTAATTTTCCCAAGCTGTAAGAAGGCATATCTGGAATTAATTTTTTCGCCAGTTCTACCGTACAAAGGGTCTCTTTTTCATAATTATAGCCTAGTCGATCAAATTCGGTGGTGAGAATTCTATTGTCAAAAAGAGCATTGTGGGCTACCATAATGCAACCATCCGTAATTTCGATGATACGCTTGGCGACTTCATAAAACTTTGGCGCGTGCCTAAGCATTTCATTATTAATACCCGTCAGGTTTACAACAAAGGGCTGTATTGGTTTTTCGGGATTGACCAAACTTGAAAATTGGTCCACGATTTTGTGGCCGTCAAATTTATAAATTGCAATTTCGGTAATTCCTTCCTCATTGTATTTTCCGCCGGTTGTCTCTATATCTAAAATTGCGTACATCAAACTTTTATTCCCTAATCTAAATTAATCATAATTTCGTTCTCCAAAAATAGCACTTCCTACGCGCACCATATTGCTGCCGTTTTCTATGGCGATTTTGTAATCACCACTCATTCCCATACTGAGAATTTTGAACTTTGTCTCGCTTTCTCGGAATTGAACTTTAAACTCCTCATATATTTTTTTCAATTTCTGAAACTCTTCAGTAATTTGCTTTTCATTATCCGTAAATGTTGCCATTCCCATCAAGCCTATGATTTTTACGTTTCGAAGCTTTTTAATTTCATCCGAAGCGAGAAGTTTTTCGGCATCAGTCTTATCCATGCCAAATTTACTATCCTCTTCAGCTATTTTTATTTGAAGCAAACAATCGATGTTTCTTTCGTTCTTTTCTGCCTCTTTATTTATTTCTTTTAAAAGTTTTAAACTGTCCACAGCATGAATCAAACTCACAAAAGGGGCCATATATTTCACTTTGTTGCGCTGCACATGGCCAATCATATGCCACTGGATATCCTTTGGCATTTCCTGCCATTTGGACTCCATTTCTTGAATTTTGTTTTCACCAAAAATACGTTGTCCTGCATTGTAAGCTTCCATCAAATCACTCACTGGTTTGGTTTTGGAAACCGCTACTAACTTAACGTCATCTGGCAATTCTTTATTGAAATTTTCTAAATTTTCTGAAATCGTCATTTTCTCTTCTCTTCTTCTTTTCTCTTTTTCTTTTTTCAGAATTCATAAATAGTAACACCACTTCTAAGCTTTGGCTCAATATAGGTGCTTTTTGGCGGCATCTTTAAACCTTCGTCGGCAATCATTTTCATTTCTTGCGTGGTTACGGGCAATAAGCCGAAACCTACGGCAAATGTTCCCGAATCCACAAGGGTTTTCACATATGCCAAATCTCTTTTCCCGTGTGAATAATCTATGCGTTGGTCGTTTCGTAAATCTTCAATTCCGAGAAGTGGTTTTAAAATTGTTACATATAAAATATGTGTATCCAGCGCATCAAGGGCGTTGTTGATTTCATACTTGCTCTTCCGAAGATATAGTGAATAAAACTCACCATCCAGATACATACTGAAATGATGCTTTTTGGAGGGTTTGTAATATTCCATCCCACGGTTTTCTATTCTGAAATATTCGTCTAGTTTTATTAAAAACTCTTCTTTTTCCAATCCATTTAGGTCTTTTACCAAACGGTTGAATTCATATATTTTCAAATCACTTTCAGGAATTAAGTAGCTCATGAAAAAATTATAATTCTCATCACCCTTATGATGGGGATTTTCTTCTTTTAAATCCTTCGCCAATAAATGGGAAGAAGCAGAGCGGTGGTGACCATCTGCAATATAGAGCGCCGGCATTTCACTATAAATTTTCTGAATTTTTTGAAGTAGCTCTTCGTCATCTAAATTCCAAAGATAATGGGTGTCCCGATAAGTTGTTGTGAATTCATATTCTGGTCGACTCTGCATCACGAAATCTATAATTTCTTCCAATTCCTGATTGTCTGGATAGGTGAGGAGCACGGCTTCGGCATTGAAGCCTACTATTTTTAAATATTCCTTAAAGATCACTTCGCGAAACTCCAGTGTATCTTCGTGTTTTTTAATCACGTCATCCGCATAGTCCTGAACACTCGCTGCTGCCACGATACCGTTAAACTCAAGCCCATCCCGATTTAAAATTTTATAAATGTAGAACGAAGGTTTTTCGTCTTGCATAAAAATTTTATCCTCCTTAAACTCTTGATAGCGATTGCGAACCAAACCATAGCGTTCCACACCTGAAATTTCCTTTTGGTATTTATATCCAGGATTTACAATATGCAAAAACGAAAATGGATTATCCCGCAAGCGCGATTCTACCTGCATTGCAGTATAACTGTCATAAGAGCGTGCAGCGATAAGGCTCACTTTGTCCCGCGTAGGTCGGACAGCTTTAAAGGGGATAATTTTTGCCATTTATTTAGTGATTAGTGGAAGGTTGCAGTTGATAGCTTACCTATACTTTATTTAGAAAACATTTTTGAAACATCTTCTGCCTTCCGGTTTTGGCGGTAATCGTAAAAACCTTCACCGCTTTTGGCACCAAGTTTTCCTGCCATTACCATATTTACCAATAACGGGCAAGGAGCGTATTTTGGGTTTTTAAAACCTTCGTGCATAACTTTCAAAATGGAAAGACATACATCTAAACCAATAAAATCTGCCAAAGCCAAAGGACCCATCGGGTGAGCCATACCTAGCATCATCACGGTATCAATTTCTTTCACGCCAGCAACGCCGTTGTAAAGTGTTTCAATGGCTTCGTTGATCATTGGCATCAAAATACGGTTTGCTACAAAGCCTGGATAGTCATTTACCTCCACAGGAACTTTATTCAGTTTTTTGGAAAGTTCTTCCACCGTTTTAAAGGTTTCTGGACTAGTGCTGTATCCTTTAATGATTTCAACCAATTTCATAATCGGTACTGGATTCATAAAGTGCATCCCTATTACCATTTCGGGACGTGAAGTAACCGAAGCAATCTGTGTGATTGAAATGGAAGATGTATTGCTTGCAAGAATAGTGTCATCTGGACAAAATTTATCCAAATCACGGAAAATTTTCAGTTTCAGATCCACGTTTTCAGTGGCAGCTTCCACCACGAGGCTAGCATATTCAACGCCTTCTTCAAGATTTGTAAAAGTTGTGATATTTTTGAGTGTTCTGTTTTTATCTTCCTCCGTAATGGTTTCTTTTGCGACCATTCTGTCCAAATTTTTGGTAATGGTCGCTATTCCTTTATCAAGCGATGCTTGGTGAAGATCAATCAATTGTACTTTATAATCAAATTGTGCGAAAGTGTGGGCAATTCCATTACCCATTGTCCCAGCACCTATTACTGCTACGTTTTTCATTAAAATGAACTTTATATGATTTATATTTTTTTAAAATTTTCAATAATCAACATCGCTACTCGAATCGCCTCAGTGCCTTGTTGCAATGAAACTTCTGGGGTTCGGTCTGCTTTTATCGCTTCGTAAAAACTTTCCAGCTCATCAAGAATGGCATTGTTGTTTTCAACCTTTGGGTTTTCGAAATAAATCTGTTTTTTTATACCTTCCGCATTAGTCAAAACCATCGCGAAATCATCTATTTCTGTGGGCGCGTCCTTCATTTTCACTACTTCACATTTTTTCTCTAGAAAATCTACTGAAATGTATGCATCGCGCTGAAAAAAACGGGCTTTGCGCATTTTTTTTAGCGAAATTCGGCTTGCCGTTAAATTTGCCACGCAGCCGTTTTCAAACTCAATTCGCGCATTCGCAATATCTGGCGTCTCGCTGATTACTGAAACTCCGCTAGCACTCACAGTTTTTACAGGACTTTTTACAACGCTTAAAATGGCATCAATGTCGTGTATCATCAAGTCTAAAACTACCGAAACGTCTGTCCCACGTGGATTAAATTCTGAAAGACGATGCGTTTCAATAAACATTGGGTTGCTTATTTTGTCTTTTATAGCCATAAATGCTGGGTTGAAACGCTCAACCTGGCCTACTTGGCCTCGAACCTTTTGTTGCTTTGCCAAATCGCGAATTTGCTCTGCTTCAGCCACGGTCTGGGTGATTGGTTTTTCAATAAAAAGATGTTTCCCGGCTTTAATTACCATTTCGGCACATTCAAAATGTTTGCTGGTGGGTGTTACTACTACAACCATTTCACAGGCATCGATAAGGCTTTCCATTGTGGGAAAACTTTTGTAACCGAACTCATCAACTATTTTTTTTGAAGCTTCTTTATTGGCGTCATAGAAGCCCACAAGGTCATATTTTGTGGACTGTTGTAGTAATTTCAAGTGTATTTTTCCTAAGTGCCCTGCACCCAGAACTCCCGCTTTTAGCATTGGCGTGTGTTTTTCACAAATGTACGTGTTTCAAAGGAAAGTTTAAAAGTTTATGGGTTTAGAAGTTGATATGTTGTTGTGGACTATTTATCGAATTGTAAATTGTAGTTTGAGAACAAAATTGGTTACTTTGTGGTTCAAAAATAAATAAGTCGTGAAAGATACATTTACCCATCAAGGAATGCGAAAAAAATTAGTTGAAATCCTTATAAAGAAAGGGATTGCTGACAAAAACGTTTTGCAGGCAATCGGAAAGATTCCACGTCATCTTTTTATGGATTCTGGGTTTGTGGGCCATGCCTATGTTGATAAAGCGTTCCCGATTGCGGCAGATCAAACTATCTCGCAACCTTATACTGTTGCTCGCCAAACTGAACTTTTGGAAGTCAAAAAGGGTGATAAAATTCTTGAAATAGGAACGGGGAGTGGTTACCAAGCTGCTGTGCTTTTGGAAATGGGAGCAACTCTTTTCACTATTGAAAGACAAAACGAACTTTTCAAAAAAGCAAAACTTTTTCTTCCCAAACTAGGATACAAACCCAAGCGATTAATTTTTGGTGATGGTTATATTGGTCTCGAAGCGGAAGCTCCTTTTGATGGAATAATTGTAACCGCCGGAGCGCCTTATGTTCCAAATCCATTATTGGCGCAACTGAAAGTTGGAGGAAAATTGGTAATTCCCGTGGGTGAAAATGTGCAAATTATGACCGTCTTTTTACGTAAATCTGATACCGAATTTGAGAAAGAAGAGTACGGTGAGTTCCGATTTGTGCCATTGCTGGAAGACAAAAACTAACGGTTTAGATAAAACACTTCATTGTCTTGGTTATCAGAATCTTTTTTATTGGTACTTGGAATAAATCCATGTGTTTTTAATAGCTTTTTTGAGGGAAAATTCCTATAATCGGTGTAGGCTTCAATGGTTTCAAAACCTCTTTGGTTGAACCCAAATTCCAGCACAGCTTTTAGGGCTTCGCTCATGATTCCCTTGCCTTGAAATTTCGGATCGAGGTCATACCCCACTTCTGCGGTTTTTTTATCTTCTGAAAAATTCCAAAGACATATTGAGCCGATTAATTCTTGGGATTCTTTGGTTGTGATTCCCCAAGCGATACCAATATCTGACTTTAAATTTGAATCCAATCTTTCGATATGCTGTTTGGCTGTCTCAATAGTTTGGGGGGCTCTCTTTATGAATTTATTGATTTTTTTGTCTGAACGGAAATAAAAGACACGTTCCAAATCTGAAGACACGATTTTCCGAAGCTGTAGTCTTTCTGTTGTTATGATTGGGAAGGGTATGGCCATTTTTATAATATTTCTTTCCATTTATTAGTTTCTGCAAACTCTTTTACGATGGTATTTCTTTTTAAAAGTAGTTTTTTCATATACTTTTTCAAAAAGATTTTATCTGCTAAATTGCCTAATAAACCATAAGGAGAGGTGTAAATAAAAACATCGGTCATTTGGGTTCCTTCATCAGTCTTTGAAAAATAATGCTCGTGTTTAAAAGATTTAAACGCCCCTTTTGCCATTTCATCAGCGAAATAGTTTGGGTATTCAAACTCTGTGATTTTTGACGTAAGCTCTTGATAAAACCCTAAATGCTTTGCTCGCCAAGTTACCCATTCATTCAAGCCTATAAGGCCTTCTGTCTTCCCAGAAATGGCTTCTTCGTTAGTGTGTTTTGTGGATATTTTATGTAAATCAATACTTCGTGATAAATCAAAAACTATACTTTTTTCGGCATTAATAATAGTTTTCAATTCTATCCTTGGCATTTTATTTTTTTAAAAATTTAATCAACTCCTCAAAAGATTCCTTTGCAGCTTCTTCATCATATTTCAAAAGATAGTGCTTTTTGCTAATGAAAGGAATGTATCTATAGTATTTTCCCTTTTTCAAGCTTTTTACATCATAGCCATGGTAGGCGTCATCATAAACCTGGATAGTTGCGTTTTCAGCAACCATATACTTCAAAATATCATCAACTTTTACAATTCTATCCTTTCCACCGGTCATAATAAGTACCGGAACCTTTGGTTTAAGTTGAATTTCATAACCATTTGCTGGATAGAATAATGCGATTGATTTTATATGAAGTTTTTGCAACTCTTCAGCATCGTTGGCTAGTGGAATCAAACCCAAGCCAGCTCGTGACCAACCCACAAGACTTCCATCGGAATTTTGGTCTATAAATCCATTTTGTTTTGCCCATTTTAAGGCTTCTTTCAGTGTCCAAAGAATTTGTGCTGGTTCTTCTTCATTAACCTCTCTTTTGGAAGCTTTATAGGCCGCAACGTTATCTACCAATAATACTGAAATTCCTTCAGCATTGAGTTTTTTCGCAACGTTATAATAATGGGTAGTGTCTTTAAAAATACGCAATCCGCCAGTTCCAGGAAGAAAAACAGCCCATTTTGAAGCGTCGTAGTCTTTTGCTTTCTGAAAATGGAAAAAATCTTTCATCTTCGCGTTTTTTGGTACTTTCTGCATCGGGATACAGCTGGTAAACATTGAGAATACAAGCAATAATTTCAGTATAGTTTTCATAATTTTTTTAATTATAAGTCCAAGAAATCTAAAAATTTCAGCCCAAAAATAAAGGCTCCATCGCTGCCGCCGTTGTAATAAGACCGAACATAATCTACGCGAAGCAACCTAAATTTTCCAAAGCCAAGGTTATCTATACCTACGGAAATTTCGGAATATGGTTTTCTTTCTTCAGTACTTAAAAAATGCGCACCTGCTACCAAGTTGAGGTTCAGCTGGTTTATTCCTGGTATTTTCCCCAAAATCCAACCCCGGAAATCGTGTTCCAAATGTCCTTCAAAATAACTTTTGTTGGTACTGAACTCATAATACGGCATCAAATTGAAAACATCAGTATAGTTCGGCGAAGTGCCTACCCGAGTTTGGTTTCCGTTGAAGTGTTTGTAATCAACAAACGAAATTCCATCACCGTTTGCGAAGGTTCCGCCTTTTAGGTTGAAATAAAATTGGCCTTTGTTACCAAGCGAAATGGATTGATTCAAGCTGGCTTCCAATTGTGTGTAGTCGTACTGGCTTTCAGTGATAGCAGTTCCGTTTTCAAGGGAAAGGTTCAACTCAGGGTATTTGTTGTCGCCAATATTGAATTTCATATCTGGATTTGAAAAATACTTTTGGGCGAAGTTTATCCGTGCTCGAACCTTGCTCTTCACAATGTTATGCTCTGTTATTGCGGCGTTGCTGAAATCGTTGGGAGCAAGCGGATTGTTGCTTGTGTAGCTTACGTTGTCAAAAGGAATGGTTACATAATTGGTATTGTTGAAAAGCGGCTTGCGGTTTTCATAAGCCACGGCGGCATAAAGATGGAGTCCATTAAAAACTTCTTGACTGTAGCCTATTCGCGCGAAATTAAGCTCATACAGCTTCATATAGTTCCGTTCAAAGAAAAGTGTGGCAAAAGTATTTATCAATGGGGAAATTGGCTCCGTATCGTTAAACTGGGCCGCTTTGCTTCCGCCAGAGAGTGATAGGCGCAATTTATCTGTCCAATTGAAATTCCGAATAATATTTGCCGTAAACCGAAGCCGGTCTTCAGAAATGCCGTAATCTGCCTCAATTGCTGCCGAAAAAGTATTGGTTTGATTGTCGTCATACCATTTGTTAAACGTCAATCCTGCCTTGCTGTTCCAGCCCTGAACTGTGTTAAAGTTTATGCTTCGCAGCGGACCTTCATAACCGACAGACCATTTCTCAAATGAATTTTTGAAGGTATATCCAGTAAGCGGACTTAGAATTCCTGGCTTGTTCGATTTTGCATCAAGCGAATCCAGGTACGGTTTGGATTTTCTTAGAATCTGGATACTGTCTTTTTTTATATAATCCTTCAATTCCTCGTTGGTAAGCGGCACGGGGCGACTGCCTTTCCAAAATAGGCTGTCCTTTTTGTTGGCTTCGGGCTTAAAGGAAAGCACTTCATTTGTAAATGATTTTTTGTTGAATTCTGGTTTAAAGTCATAATTGCTGTATACAGCTATAAAACGCCCGTCGCCAGTAACTCCAAAGGCGCCAAAGCCAAAATCTACAGTCTGGGAGATCTTAACCCAAAAATCATTTTTTGAGTCGTATTTGTAATTCTGCTTCACCACCAAATTGCTTACAAAAGGTACTTGTATAGCTGAGCCGGTTGTTGAAAGCTCCACTCCGTAAAGCTGCCAATCGTCTTCCACAATATAAAGATAGCCGTTCCATACCCTGTCATTTGGACGTTTTGGAATAACTTTTATTTTGTTTATCAATTTTGGCCCTTCGTAAAAAACGCCGTCCAGTTTGTAGTTGTAGTAGCTCAATGCATTATTTGCAATAGGCGAAACCAAAGCGGCGTTGAGCTCCACCGTATTTTCATAAAAGGAAATATTTGCGCTCTGTGCACTGTTAAAGCTGAAGCCGTTATCGTTTCCACTCACCTTGCTGGCAATGATTTTTTCGGTAAACTTATCAGGTTTTTGGTACGCAATTTCAGAAATGGTTTCAGAAAGATAAATAATGCCTGTGCGAGTTGAATCCAGCATTCCATCAAAATCGCCCACTTCTTGGCCCATAATTTTTTCTGGAACGTCCTTTACGTGCCAAAGGCCTCGTGAGTAGAAATCGGCGGTGTATTCACTTAGCTTGTCAAGATTTTCTTTTCGTTGTGCAATGGTTTTGCGGATGATGCGGTAAGCGGGATCTTCGGAAGTATTCACAACTACTTCATCCAAACTTGTAGTTTCTTCTTCAAGGGAAACATTCAAAATAAAGGGCAATGACGTTGGGGAGATTGTTTTAGTCAGCGTTTTATAGCCCAAAAATTGAAAGATGATTTTATATTCATTCTTTTCGGAAGCATTTAAAGAATAATTTCCATCGTCATTAGTGGTAGTCCCGATGTAGCTATTTTGAAGGTAAATATTTACATAGGGCAGGGGCTGGCCTTTGGTATCGGTTACTTTTCCGACTATTTGGGCTTGAAGAAAATAGGTTGAAAGGAATAGAAAAGCAAATAGAATTTTTTTCATAAAAGAGAACACTCGCTACTTTGGTTATTTACGAACCAAAATACCAAAACGTTGGGTGCCAGTAAAATTTTTATGAATTAATTATTAAATGCCTTTTTAATTCTACTGAGTTGCTTTTTGGAGTCGCGCTCTTTTATTACTTCGCGCTTGTCGTATTCTTTCTTTCCTTTGCAAAGGGCGATGTCCAACTTCGCCAAACCTTTGCTGTTGGTGAAGAGCACCAAAGGTATAATGGTAAGCCCAGAATTTCTCACTTCTTTTTCCAGTTTTTTCAGTTCGCTGCGGTTTAAGAGCAATTTGCGTTCACTTTTAGGGGCGTGACTGTAATGAGTGGCGTGGCTGTATTCCTGCACTGTCATGTTTATCGCGAAAAGTTCACCATTGCTGAATTCGCAAAAACTTTCGGCAATAGAGGCTTTTCCTTCACGGATAGCCTTGATCTCAGTGCCGCGCAGCACAATGCCTGCCGTGTAGGTATCGAGGATCTCGTACTCAAACTTGGCTTTACGGTTTTTTATTTTTACGGTTTTCTGAATTGCCATAGGCACAAAAATAGAATGAATAATGAACAATGAATAATTAATAATACAAAATCCAGAACGAAATGTTTATTCTACGGTAATTGTTTCTACTTTTTTATCGTTGCCGTTAAGGATTACTTTAAAAAGAGTGGAATTATCACTGTCATCCATATCCTTAAATTTTTCTTCACCAATAAGTTGGTTTACTAACTGCGGAATAGTGTTACTGTGCCCCACGATCAAAACACTTTTACCATTCGTATCTCTTAAAAAAGCTTCGGAATATATTGTGCTAGGATCGTAACGGGTGGGGGAAACCATTTTTTGTTGCGCGATAAGGGAAGCGGTCTGCTTAGTGCGCTTGTATTTGGTCACGTATATTTTGTCAATTTTAATAGGCTCAAAATAAGCAGCCCAGGCTTTGGCGCGTACCATACCTTTAATTTCCAAACCCGGGTCCTGGTCATTTGGGTCTGTGCGCACCTTTTCTGCATGACGTATTAAATAATAGGTGGCGTGGTAGTTTGGGGTTGGAATAGTGCTTACAGCCTCAGTTTCGTTTTGGGTTTCTTTTTTTTCTTCCTTTTGTTGACCACAGAAGGTAAAGAGAGGAAGTACTATTAAAAGAAGGAATTGTTTCATATTTTTAGGTTTAATAACATATTTTAAGACACATTAGCAAAGTTATAACTAAAACGGTGGAATCTTTAATATTTCATTATTATAAATTGCTGGACTGCTCTTGTACCTTTATAAAACAACAAAAAAAATAATTTAATTTAAAATTTAAAGCTATGAACGAAGATCAATTTAAAGGAAAATGGAACCAAGTGAAAGGTAAATTCAAACAAGAATATGCAGACCTAACAGATGATGACCTTCAATACGCTGAAGGAAAATCTGATGAATTACTTGGTCGCCTTCAAGAAAAAACGGGTGAATCCAAAGAAAAATTGAAGGAAAAAATTGACAAGTGGTAATATTAGCTAAACTTTAATTACCGCTTTATTTGAAGCCGGACCCGTCAAAATTTTAATTTTTAAAATTTTGACGGGTCTTTTTTTATAATTATAATCAACTTTTTATGAGGCAATTACATAACTTCGCAATACTAAACCTAAAAACTTCAACATCATGAAAAAAATTACACTTATTCTATTATTCTTTACCATTTTCGCAAATGCCCAAACAAACAATTATCAAGTTGGTGATGTGGTAGATGATTTTACCGTAACTGATACTGACGGAGTAGAGCACAACCTATACTCCATTACTGCACAAGGAAAGTATGTGTGGCTTGATTTCTTTTTTGTTGATTGCGGTCCTTGCCGAGCAACCGCTCCAATCTTTAATGAATTTTTTGACAAATACGGTTGTAATGATGGTGATGTTTATGCACTTTCAATTAACCTTGGAAACGATGACGATGCTTATGTTGAGTGGTATGAGCAACAATTTGGGGGTCACTTTAACCATGCACCGGCAGCAAGTGGTGATGGTGGAGCTGGACCAGTAACTACTAACTTTGGTGTGAATGCATTTCCAACGTACTGTTTGATTGGCCCAGACAATAAAATGGTAAATAGAGATATTTGGCCAGTTTCTGGTGTAGAAACTTTTGAAAACTCATTCCCTACAGGTTTTGAACCTCCAGTAATGCAATGCACTTTGGGCCTTTCAGATATTACTGCATTTGATTTCAATATCTATCCAAGCATTTCCAATGGAAATGTAACATCAACTTACCTAGCAACGTAGCTTCTTCTGTAGCTGTTTTCAACACACTTGGACAACAAGTTTTTGCAAATAATTATTCAGAAAAAAACATCAACCTAAACCTGCAACTTGCTCCAGGCGTTTATATGGTAAAGGTTACTGCAGAAAATAATTCAGTTACCAAAAGGATAATTATAGAATAATTTCTTCCCAGCATTTGTTAACTAAAAGCCCACCTATCATTTTAAAAATGTGTGTGGGCTTTATTTTGTACTCTATTTTTAAATATAGTATTCTCCCCGTTCGCAGCAGCTGCCGTGTTGAGTGGCAAGTAAAGGCTTTTGTGTTATATTTGATGTTAGGCAATTAAGCATATAATACGGATAAATACAATAGTTGTATTTATCCGCATGTTATCAACACTAAAAAAACTGAAAATGAATGGGATATAATATTGTGCTTATAGAGCCAGAAATACCAATGAATACTGGGAATATTGGTCGCCTTAGTTTAGCATCAGGATCGGTTTTGCATTTAGTAAAACCATTTGGGTTTGAATTAAATGATTCAAGATTGAAAAGAGCCGGACTAGATTATTGGAAACACATTTCGCTGCATATCTATGAAAGTTCGGAGGAGTTTTTCTCAATAAATAAGGACAAAAACATGGTCTATCTCTCAAGTTCTGCAACGAAGGAGTACTGGTCTATTGATTATAAGGACAATATGTTTCTCATTTTTGGAAAAGAGTCTGTTGGTTTGCCAAAAAGTATAATCGACGAAAACTCAGATAAACTATATAAAATTCCTATTTACAGCAATCATGTTAGAAGTTTGAACTTAGCCAATGCTGTTAGTATTGTTGTGTATGAGGGGCTAAGGTGTATTAAGTAAAAACGATTGTTAACCTATGCTGTTAGCATAAACCTAAAAAAAATTAATCAATACAATAGCGACTAAAACCAACACCAGATGATACAGCATGACGAATCCATAACCCAAAATAAAGACCGTATTAAATTGCCTTTGACGTTTGATGCGGCCAAAATGCTTTCAGAAGTTGAAGCCTTACAACTAGGAACTTTTGAATATTACGATGTAATTTCGTTACGGGCTCCTGCACATATAGTGGATTCTACATTGCCTTTTCCACCACCTGCAGATGACTATGCAGATGGTTCTTGGACAGAATGGCTTGACACTCCTTTTCTTAAAAAAAGCCCATACCTGATGAGTGTTGTTGATGCCTTCCGAAATAATACAGATGTTACTTTGGTTAGGTTGTTGCGTCTAGCACCAGGATCAGTAGTAAAGGAGCATAGAGACCCTACGCTTGCCCTGGAAGTAGATAAATCTGTTTTACGTCTCACCATTCCAATACTTATTAATGATAAGGTTAAGTTTCTTTTGAATAAGACACCAGTGCCTATGCAACCTGGCGAATGCTGGTATTTAAGACTCACAGACCCTCATGAAGTGACTAATCTGGGAGAAACACAACGCATTAACCTAACCATAGATATGATACCCAACGAATGGGTTCGGAAAAAGATTGCAGTTGGTGAATAATTGTTGGGCATTTATTGAAAACATAACCCTTCCCAAAGGACACAAAAAAGCTAAAAGTGTACTTTTATTTACCTATTATTTGGAGCCCAAGGGTCATACTACTTTTGAATTGAAAGATTATAAGAAGCTTAAAATCATTTTGCTATCAGACCATATAGAACTGATAGAAGAGGATCAGTAGTCTAGGTAACACAAAGCCAACGTATATAAATAAACCCCTAAAGCAGACACTTAGGGGGTTTATCAATTTAACTAACTAAAAATTCAATCTACTCAACTAAACTCTCTTGGTTTCTAAATACCAGTTCATCATCAAAGCTATCTAGCAGAATGATACTGTCTGTTGTTACCTTTCCGGATAATATTTCTTTACTAAGCTCATTTAGCACTTCGCGTTGTATTACCCTTTTCACAGGTCTTGCTCCATACTGTGGATCATACCCTTTTTTGGCAAGATATGAAATTGCTTCTGGCGTAGCATCTAGCACAATGTTTTGTTTCAGCAACATTTTGGAAACTCCTTTTAATTGAAGTCCCACAATTTTGTGGATATCTGCTTTATTGAGCGGAGTAAACATAATAATATCGTCTATACGGTTCAAAAATTCTGGGCGCACGGTTTGTTTAAGAAGTGCGAGCACTTCTACTTTGGCGCCTTCCATTGCAGTTTCGGGATCTTTCACGGTTTCAAAACGTTCCTGTATTATCTGACTACCCATATTGCTAGTCATAATGATAATGGTATTTTTGAAATCTGCCAGACGGCCTTTATTATCGGTCAATCTACCTTCATCCAAAACCTGCAATAAAATGTTGAATGTATCGGGGTGTGCTTTTTCAATTTCATCGAGCAATACCACACTATACGGTTTGCGACGCACGGCTTCAGTTAATTGTCCACCTTCGTCATACCCAACGTATCCTGGAGGTGCACCCACCAAACGACTCACACTATGGCGTTCTTGATATTCACTCATATCAATTCGCGTCATTGCGTTTTCATCGTCAAACAGATATTCTGCCAATGCTTTTGCGAGTTCCGTTTTACCTACACCGGTAGTTCCCAAGAAAAGGAAGCTACCAACAGGTTTTTTTTCATCCTGCAATCCTGCACGACTACGGCGAATGGCATCACTCACGGCAACAATAGCTTCATCCTGTCCAACTACGCGTTTGTGTAAGTGGTTTTCAAGGGTCAACAGTTTTTCACGGTCGCTTTGAAGCATTTTCGTTACTGGAATTCCTGTCCATTTAGCTACAACTTCTGCAATGTCTTCGCGGGTTACCTCTTCTTTAATCATAGAAGTGCCTTCGTCGTTTTCAGCAAGCTGAGTTTCTAATTTACTTAAAGCGGCTTGTGCATCTTTGATTTTTCCGTAGCGTAGTTCAGCCACTTTTCCAAAATCGCCATCACGTTCAGCGCGTTCAGCTTCCAGTTTGAATTCCTCAATCTGGGTCTTTAGGTTTTGCACATTGTCAACAACCTCTTTTTCACTTTGCCATCTTGCGTTTAGTTCGTTGCGTTCCTCTTTCATATTTGCAAGATCGGAGTGAAGCGCTTTCAACTTGGTTTCGTCTTTCTCGCGTTTTATGGCTTCGATTTCAATTTCAAGCTGCATAATCTTTCTGTCCAAAACGTCAAGTTCCTCAGGTTTGGAATTAATTTCCATTCTAAGTTTACTCGCAGCTTCGTCCATTAAGTCAATTGCCTTATCGGGAAGAAAACGGTTTGTAATGTATCTTTCTGAAAGCTCAACAGCGGCTATAATCGCTTCGTCTTTAATACGCACCTTGTGGTGGGTTTCATACTTTTCTTTAATACCGCGAAGAATTGAAATAGCGCTCTCGGTATCAGGTTCGTCAACGATTACCTTTTGGAAACGGCGTTCCAGTGCTTTGTCTTTTTCGAAATATTTTTGGTATTCGTCTAAAGTAGTTGCGCCAATAGCGCGCAATTCGCCTCGGGCAAGTGCAGGCTTTAAGAATATTGGCCGCGTCCATTGCACCTTGTCCACCACCGGCACCAACCAATGTGTGTATTTCATCAATAAAAAGTACAATATCCCCTTCACTTGAAGTTACTTCTTTGATAACGGCTTTTAATCGTTCCTCAAATTCTCCTTTATATTTTGCCCCGGCAATCAACGCGCCCATATCCAAAGAATATATTTCTTTAGTTCTTAAATTTTCAGGGACATCGCCGTCAACAATTCTATGTGCTAAACCTTCGGCGATTGCGGTTTTTCCAGTTCCGGGTTCACCCACTAGCATCGGATTGTTTTTGGTTCTTCGTGTAAGAATTTGAAGGATTCTTCTAATTTCTTCATCACGGCCAATCACGGGATCTAATTTTCCATCTCTAGCAAGTTGGTTGAGGTTTTTAGCGTATTTATTCAGAGAATTATAAGTTTCTTCGGCACTTTGTGAAGTAACGTTTTCGCCACCGCGCAGTTCTTGTATGGCGGCTTTCATTCCTTTTTCGGTTACTCCTTGATCTTTTAGGCTTTGTGCAATGCTGCTTTTTGAACTTAGAATTGCTAAAAGAAGATGCTCAATGGAAACATATTCGTCACCCATCTTTTTAGCAATATTGCTGGCCTCAAGAACAGTTTTGTTCGCTTCTCGGGAAAGCATAATATCTCCGCCAGAAACCTTTGGGAAGCTTTCCAGTTGCTTATCTAGAATTTGTTTTAGCGTAATAAGGTTTACGTTAAGTTTCTTTAGGATGAAAGGAGTTACATTTTCATCCACCTCAAAAATTGCTTTGAGGATGTGTTCATTTTCAATTTGTTGATGACCAAATCCTTGCGCAATTTGCTGCGCTTGTTGGATGGCCTCCTGACTTTTAATTGTAAAATTGTTAAAGTTCATATATAGTGTTTTTATCTTTTAATGTCAGTTCGATCTCAGTGAAAAAAGAAATCTTTTAGATCATAATTTCAAATACAAAGCCATACTAAATTTACGACAAAATGTCTGTAGAAACACGCATTTTAACAGTCATTATGACTGTCTAAAAATTTTACCTTTTATAATTTCTTTGAGAGAAAATTGGCTTTCTATGATGTAATTTTGCAAAAAAATATAAAACATGGGATTTTTAGATATATTCAAAACACCGAGAGACATTGCAAAAGAAGAAATAGTGGAGGTGCCGTGGCATGTTTTGGGAAGAATGGAACAGTTGGATGAACTAGTTGAAGAATCCAAAACCAAGCCGGTAGCCATCTTTAAGCATTCCACCCGTTGTGGAATCAGCCGAGGGGTGTTAAAGTTGCTAGAAAAAAATTATAACCTTACCGATGGGCAACTGAAGCTTTATTATCTAGACCTTATTCAAAACAGAGATATTTCGAATGAAATTGCGGCACGTTTTAAAGTAAATCACGAAAGCCCACAAATGATTGTTATTAAAAATGGGGTAGTGGTTCACCATGATTCGCACCATTCTATTGAGGCTGCACATTTGGAGAGATTCATTTAAAATTTACAGGGATGAATTATCCCGCAAAATCTCCTTAAACCTTTCTTTTATATTCTGCCCAGCATCAAATACCATTTGTTCGTTGTTTGGGAAAGGTATAAAATAGTTACTCAAAATTCTTCGGTCATCAACAGTCAGGGCTCGCTCATCGCCACGATATTTTGCAAAGATATTTTCAAAAACAAATTCTGAAGAAAGTGGAAAGCTGTTTAGTTGCTGTCTTCGATTTAAATCTTTATAAACAACCGCTCCGCCAACAAATACACTTTTTTGCTGGGTGGTAATTGTAATAACCGCCGAGACATCTATAAATCTTTCAATTTTAATTGGGTTGCCAAGACTGTCGCGCACAATGTTTCCGCCACGGTCGCGTCTGTAATCATAACCATCTTGAATACGTTGTTTGCGAATGTATTGTTTGTCTGAAATTCGCTCAGGGGAAATTTGAATGTTTTGAAAATTGAGGTCAATTCCCAAATCATAGTTAATTCCACTCTCACGTTTGCTGTGGTATTCTGTCCAAAAATCATCTAACCCATAGGTGTTGAAATTGAGCAAATCCTGCTCCAATCTAAAAGGTATGAATTGACCTGTGTGATTATTAAGGGTTACAAAAACAAAATCAGTACCACGGAAATGGGTGTCTTCCTTCAATTGGAAAACATCTTTATAATTAGGTTGGACTTCATCCAATTCACATAAAATATTATACGCACTGCGGTAATCCTGTTTTGAGTTACGTTGCATGTAAACGATAGCCTCTTGGTACAATGACTTCACATAGGCATCCTTCGCGGCCAATAAATCATTGGAATAATCTGAAAAAACAAAGTTTGCTTTACGTCCCATTTCATTGCTATAAAGCGGAAGTAAAGGACGAATCAAATTTTGGCGCCATTCAAGGTCCAGATATGTATAATAAATTTCTTTTGCGTTAGCAGGACTATTTTCTCTTTTTAGAAAAGCAATCTGGCGGGTATCTTCATCCTTAGCTTTTAAAAATGCCTCTTCCAAAAGGCGGATGTGGGCATCGTACTCCTTTGAGCTTTTGTCTTTTTGAAGTTTTTTTGTTGCAAGCTCTATTGCTTCATCGTAATTTCCCTGTGAAACAAACTTCTGGGTTCGCTTTACGCTATTGCAGGAAATACTGAAAAGAGCCGTAAATAGTAATAAGTAAAAAGCCTTCATAACAAATTGATTTGGTTATGAAGGCTAAAATACAATAGTGGTGCCAATTTTAATTTTTATTGGCTGGTAAAAGTTTTGTTCGACATTCGCCGAAACCAATCCGCACATTTTCGTTCTTGCAAAAACCTTTCAAAATAACGGTATCGTTATCATTGATGAATTTGCGCTCCGAGCCATCGGAAAGTTTAATGGGTTTTTCACCGCGCCATGTTAGTTCCAGCATAGAGCCATAAGAATCTGGGGTAGGCCCTGAAATAGTTCCACTTCCCATCATATCGCCACTATTCACATTACAGCCATTGATGGTATGGTGCGCAAGTTGTTGTGCCATATTCCAGTACATATATTTGAAATTCGAAGTAGAAATTTTATTTTCTTCCCCGTTATCGGGGCAAATGTATACTTCCAAGTTAATGTCGTAACTCTTCTTTCCTTTATACTGCAGATAGGGCAGTTGTTCCATTTCAGGTTTCGGGCCTTCTACTTTGAAAGGTTGTAAGGCATCCAAAGTTACAATCCAAGGAGAAATTGATGATGCAAAGTTTTTCGCTAAAAATGGTCCGAGTGGCACATATTCCCACTTTTGGATATCGCGTGCGCTCCAGTCATTGAAAAGCACTAATCCGAAAATATACTCTTCAGCTTCATTCACGGGAATTGGTTCACCCAATACGTTTGCATCTGTAGTAATAAAAGCCATTTCCAGTTCAAAATCCACTAATTTTGAAGGTCCAAAAACAGGTTCGGTTGCGCCGTCGGGCATGGTTTGTCCCCAAGGTCTTCTTGCGTTAATGCCACTTGGAATGATTGAAGAACTTCTTCCGTGGTAACCTACGGGAATATGAAGCCAGTTAGGCATTAAAGCATTTTCTTTTCCACGGAACATAGTGCCAACATTGGTTGCGTGTTCTTTACTGGAATAGAAATCGGTATAATCGCCAACCTGTACGGGAAGTTGCATTTCCACTTCATCTAAAGTGAAAAGAATATGCTTTCTGTGGTCTTCGTTATCGCGAAGTTTCGGGTTTTCCTTATCGAAAATATCAGCAATTCGGTTACGTACCAATCGCCATGTTTTTCTTCCATCAGCTTATAAAATCGTTTAAAGTGTCCTGCAGAAAAATATCATCTGTCAAGTTCAATTCCTTTAAAATAGCCTAATTGGTGGAGAGCGCCAAGATCAATGGCGTAATCGCCAATACGGGTTCCGATGGTTATAATATCATCGCGCGTCAAAAAAACGCCAAAGGGTATATTTTGAATTGGAAAATCTGTATCTGGCGCTGTATCGAGCCAGGTTTTACGTTTGGGGTCGTTGGCAGTTATGGCATGTCAAAATTTTTTTTGTTGTAAATAAAACTAAGTAAAAAAATTTCAAAATTCTAAAAATCAATGATTAATTATTTTTAATTTTAGTTCAACTTTGTTTTGTTAGTAAAATTCTTCATCAAATATATATATTTCATGATAGTTAACGAATGGAATTACTATTTTTGGATTTAATTAACTTTTACAGAAATTATGCAACGCGACGAACAAATTTTTGAACTAATAGAAGACGAAAAACAACGCCAATTAAATGGTCTGGAGCTGATTGCTTCAGAAAATTTTGTAAGCGACCAAGTATTGGAAGCTGCAGGTTCCGTTTTAACCAATAAATATGCAGAAGGCTATCCCGGAAAACGATATTATGGTGGGTGCGAAATAGTGGATGAAGTAGAACAAATAGCCATTGACCGCGCAAAAGACTTTGTTTGGTGCAGAATATGCAAACGTTCAGCCGCACAGTGGTTCACAGGCAAACACTGCAGTTTTTGCAGCTTGCTTAAAACCGGGTGATAAATTTTTAGGTTTTGATCTTTCACACGGAGGTCATTTAACCCACGGTTCCCCAGTAAACTTTTCAGGCCGACTTTACGAACCTGTTTTTTATGGAGTTGATAAAGAAACAGGAAGAATTGATTATGATAAAGTTGAAGAAATTGCAATAAAAGAAAAGCCCAAAATGATTATTGCCGGAGCTTCCGCTTATTCTAGGGAGATTGACTATAAACGCTTCCGTGAAATTGCCGATAAAGTTGGTGCAATTTTGTTTGCAGATATTGCACATCCAGCTGGTCTGATTGCAAAAGGAATTATTGGCGATCCGCTTCCACATTGCCATGTTGTTACCACTACAACACATAAAACGCTTCGTGGACCTCGTGGGGGAATGATTTTGATGGGCAAGGATTTTGACAATCCATTTGGACAAAACCTTAAAAAATGGAAGCCTTAAAAAAATGAGCAGTCTTTTGGACAGTGCTATTTTTCCAGGAAATCAAGGCGGGCCTTTAGAGCATATTATTGCTGCTAAAGCTGTTGCTTTTGGGGAAGCATTGACGGATGATTTTCTGCATTATATGGTGCAGGTGAAAAAAAATGCCGAAGTGATGGCGAAGAAATTTGTTGAAAAAGGATACGATATTATTTCAGGCGGAACAGATAATCATATGATGCTTATCGACCTTCGCAATAAAAATATTATCAGGCAAAGATGCTGAAGATGCATTGGGTAAAGCAGATATTACAGTAAACAAAAACATGGTACCTTTTGATGACAAATCACCTTTTGTCACCAGTGGAATCCGTGTTGGAACTGCGGCAGTAACCACTCGTGGTTTGGTGGAAAAAGATATGGAAGGAATAGTGGATTTGATTGATGAAGTGATTATGAATCACGAAGATGGAGCCAGATTGGAAAGCATCGCTGAAAAAGTGAACGAAATGATGTCTGGTTTGCCGCTATTTAAAAGTTAATGAATGATTCAAACAGACAGGCTTGAATTGAGGGAATATACTTTAAAAGATGCCCCCTTTATTTATAAACTGATGAATAGCGAAGGTTGGTTAAAAAACATCGGTGATAGAAGTATAAATTCTATTGAAGATGCTGAAGCCTATATACTTAAACATTACTTAAGTAGTTATGAAAAACATGGTTTTGGGCCCTATTTAGTATCATTAAAGGAAGACGAAACACCTATAGGTTCTGCTGGACTTTACAAAAGGGATAACCTAAATTTTCCAGACGTGGGGTTCGCTTTTTTAGCTGAATTTGGAAATAAAGGCTACGCATTTGAAGCTGCAAATGCGGTAATGCAATTTGCAGCGGAAAATTTAAAAATCCAAACCATCGTTGGTATCGTTTTACCCGAAAATCTTTCCTCAATAAAACTTTTGAAAAAACTAGGGCTTTCTGAAATTGGAACTTATAAATATGAAGATGGGGAAGAACTGCTTTTGTTCTCAAATTAAATATTTTCGAAATTTAATGTAATGAAAACTCCTATTTTACTTCTGCATGGCGCTTTGGGAAGCATGGAACAACTGGTTCCCTTGAAAGAAAAGCTTTCATTGGAAAGAGAGGTTTTTGTCATGGATTTTGATGGCCATGGGAAATCAAATAGCAATACTGACTTTTCAATAAAACTCTTTACCCAAAATGCAATTGATTTTTTAAAGGAAAAGAAAATTTCAAAGGTTGATATTTTTGGGTATAGTATGGGCGGTTATGTGGCTTTGAATTTGGCATTGAAGCATCCTGATTTGGTTGGAAAAATCATAACCTTAGGAACTAAATTTGAATGGACCGCAACTTTTGCGGAAAAGGAAGTAAAAATGCTCGACCCCGATACCATACAAATGAAAGTCCCAGCATTTGCAGAACGCTTGAAGCAACTGCACGGAACTGGGAATTGGAAAAATGTAGTTTTAAAAACCGCACAAATGATGCAGAATTTAGGAGAGAATCCAACTTTAAAAGAATGGGATTTTCAGAAAATAAATACTCACACGCTTATATGTTTAGGCGAGTTGGATGCAATGTCCACACAAGCGGAATCAAAAGATGTATCAACCTTGTTGCCAAATGGTCAATTTCTGGAAATTGAAAATTTAAAACATCCCATTGAAAAGGCTCCCATAGATAAAATGGTTTCCATCACATATAATTTCCTAATTAAAGAAACCTAAAATAAATTTATTGAAATGATTACTGAAAAAGACATTCAATTTATAAAGCGAGCCATAGAACTTTCAGAAAAAGGGATGGACACAGACGCTGGCGGACCTTTTGGCGCAGTGATAGTTAAAGATGGTGAAATAGTTGCTGAAGGTTTCAATCAAGTAACTTCTAGTAATGACCCTACGGCACATGCTGAGGTGGTCGCGATTCGGAAAGCCTGTGATAAACTTAATTCCTTTCAATTGGACGATTGTATAATTTACACCTCCTGTGAACCTTGTCCAATGTGTTTGGGCGCTATTTATTGGGCCAGACCAAAAGCAGTTTACTATGCATGCACAAAAGAAGATGCTGCGGGAATAGGCTTTGATGACCATTTTATTTATGATGAACTTGATAAGAATATAGAAAACAGAAATATTAAATTCATAAACTTGGACAGGGAAGAGGGCAGAAAAGTTTTCAAAAAGTGGGAAGCTAAGGAGGGAAGGATTGACTACTAATAGAATCAATAAAAGAAATGAATAGATTGAAAAATATTGCGTTCGTTGGAATTTTTGCCTTCGCATTTGGATGTCAAAATAATAAACCAATCAGCCCAGAAATTAAAGGTCTTTGGAAATTGGAAAGTATGAAAGTCCGCGATACAATTACAAATACTTGGAGCGATTACAAAGGCGGAATGGACGGTTATTTGTTATACGATGGAAACGGTCACGTTGCACTTCACCTTTATGAAAAAGGATATGAAAAAGCAGGTATTGAATTTCCGAATTTCAATGATTCCATTCCTTTGGAAGCTTTGAAGCATATTACGAAATCCTATTATTATATGGGAAACTATAAGGTTTCGGAGAAAGATAGTATTGTTTCCCACTATAAACTTTCACATTCAAACCCTTCAGAATTTGGATTGACAGCCGATAGGCGGTTTTATTTCAGCGGAGATACTTTAGTGATGCAGCCTGTGGAACGGAAAAATTCCAAACTAAAGTTGAAGTGGTTAAAAGAAAAATAAACTACAGGTTAAAATAATAGCAATAAAAAACCCGTCGCAATGGACGGGTTTTTCAATATATTGTATTTCTTAATCTTCAGGGAAGACAGTGGTTTCGTAAGCGCCTGCATCTGGTGGATCCTGTTGAGAATTCCCTCTTGGAGTACCGTTTAAATCCAGAATAGGCCCAACTCCCGGAAGACCGATACTTTCTGCACCCGAAGTTCCCGATTCAATATTAAAATTGTTCAATTCCGTATCCTGAAAAACAGGGTCTAAATTAAATTTAGTCGCGGTATATAAAGCGTTGTTAGTAAAATCGTATAGTGGTTCATTGTCAAATTCACCGGTTGGGTCTTCAAAACGAACCAAACTATTTGTAAAGTTGAAATTGAAAGCTGCCCCTGTATTTTGGTTCAATGAAAATTCACGGCGTTCATTACCGTAAATAATGCAGTTCGTGAAATTAGCCTTTATCAAATCGAATGCAAATATATCACTTTCGGTTTCTAAAGTATTGTCAAGGGAAACAGCAGGGAAAGATCGGAAACTGTTAGTCCAATAATTTGCAAAAGTACAGTGTCTAAACTCATAACTTCCACCCAACTGGATTGCCAAAGAAGACTGGCCGCTGTTATTTATAACTATGTTTTCTCCATCTATAAAGCCAGTTCTTGAAAGCAAACCAATATTTGCATTATTATATATTTGTACGTTTTTAAGTGTTAGTGGGCTATCTACCAATAGAATACCAACAGAACTATTCTTAATTGTTGTATAGTTGAATTCATTGTCAACGCTTCCGCTGGTAAACCAAATAGTACCCCATTGTCCTGGAATATCCGAGAAGCTAGGCTCCAAACGATCGCCTTCAAAAATCACTTCGTTTTCCATTGCTTCGGGATCGTTGCTTGGCAGGCCCATTACTTTCATAGAGCCATTTTCAGCGACTAAAATCCCACTTGAGTTGTGAAAATGTACACGTGCTCCAGCCTCAACAGTTAGCGTTTTATTACTAGGTACTGCCGCGTAACCATAAATAACATAGGGTTTTTCGTTGGTAAAGGTTAGTTCGGTATCGTCTAAAAAGAATCCTTCAATAAGGACGTCTTCTCCGTTTTCGTCTACTCCTAAGTTCAGTGTTTCTACAGTACCATCACTCAATTGTGCTGGATAGAGAAATACCGCATCTTTAACAAGTGTTACCAATTCCACTTTCTGTTGATTACCTCCAGTATCGAAAAGGATTTGATCAGTATAAAGAAAATCATTTGCGTTTGTAGGCAAGTTATTTATATCTAATGTAGTTTCAACAAAGATAAAGATGCTGTCCTTCGCCAAGACTTGGACATTTTCAAAAACTCTACCCGGTATTCCATCTACATTCAATCGATAATTGGAAGCTTCACCTTGGCCTAAACGAACGGAAGGGATATTGATATCCTCATTGCTTCGGTTGTAAACTTTTAGATTATAGGTGCTGGAACCGATGTTTGAAAAAACCGTATCCAGATAAACCGTGTCTTTTGAAAATTCTAGATTTCCAGTGCTGGCAACGGTTTCAAAATCATTGCGGCAAGAACTCCATAATACAAGGCAGCATAAAATGCCCAATCCGTATAAATACCTCATTAATGTTAAATTTTGGTAAAAATATAACTTTTTATGTAGCTAATTATTGTAATGGAAATAAGTTTTATGAAAGCAGATTACTTATTATTACGTTTTGCTTTTCGCTCAGCTTTGCGTTGTTGTTGTTTTATCTTCATAAATTTGACCGTGTTTTTATAGGCTTGCTTTGCTTTTTCGTACCAATCGGGATCTTTTGAAGGTTGGTAATCATCATAATATTCATACGCAATTCCTCCTAAAACCATTGCATCTAAAACACATCCCGAGATTAAGTTCACGGTAATATTTTGTGGGATATTGGAAAGTGTTATTTCCTTTGTTTCAAAGCCAACATAACTAATAACCAAAATATCATTTGCTTTGGTTTCAATTGCATAATTGCCATCAAAATCGGTTTGGGTCCCGGTGGAGGTTCCTTTTATAATTACATTTGCTCCGGGCAGGGGTAAGCCGGTATCATCTGTGACAGTTCCTTTTGTGATAAAAGTTAATGATTCATTTTTTATTGGTTCTTTTGGTAAATAAACCATTTTTCCTACTGTAATGCTTTCATAGGTTATTTGGGAATTCAATAAAACATCTATTGTTTTTGAGGAATTATCCAATTGGATTTCTCTTGTGTCGTGATCTTTAATATTGAAGAGAAGCCTTTCATTATCTAAAGTTACAATACGGTATTTTCCATTTTTATTGGTCCATTCGCGTGTTTTTGTTTCGTTGGAAGTGATTTCTACATTCTTTAAAGGATTCCCGTTTTCATCCCTCACGGTTCCTTCGGTAACAATTTGCATTCTGTCAATGGAATTACTGAACCGACCGATTCCCATGGAAACCATCGGTTTGTCTGAAAGCGAATTGTTTTCTGATTTGGGGTTATTTGAAAAAAGCGTTAATGGAAGAAGCATTGAAGCTGCAAAAGGAGCAAAGCTTTGCCCAGATTTTCGTTCCAATTTCACTTCACGGTCCAGTTGTGATTTTTTTACTCTACCGCAGGCATTTTTACTTTTGGTAAGGATTTTCACCAACTCCTCATCGGTTTTTGAAGTTAAATCGACAACTTCTTTGGTGCAGACGTCACAGAATTTCCCTTTTTCGGTGGCTGTCATTTTTGCCCAATCTTCGTGGCAAGGTTCTGGAATTCTTATTACAATGGATTTTTTCATGATCTGATGGTTTTAATGATTCAAAGAAATCAAATATCAAACCATGAAAAAACCGCTTTTGAGTAAAGCGGTCGTTTCAGTGAGGGAAAAGGATTGTTGATTAACGATTGTTGATTTTGATTTTAGATATTGGATCTTAAATTATTTCAAAACAATTTCAATCTTAAAAAGCTTGTCCCAGTTTTTTCCTGTAATATAAAGTATGTTCGGTTCGCCATTATAGGCTATTCCGTTGAGAACGTCCAGACCAGGGTGTTGTGTAACCTTATCTTTTAAATCTGTAAGGTCTATAACGCCTTCCACAGCACCGTTTGAAGGGTCGATTATAGCTATAGAACCTTGTTGATACACATTGGCGTATATTTTTCCATCAACCCATTCCAGTTCGTTTACACTGCTTATTTTGCTGGTGTTTGTAAAAATCTCGATGTAATCTTTTTCAGCAAGCGTGTTTGAATTTAGGGTCCAAATCCGGTCTGTACCATCGCTTTTATAAATATTTTTTTCGGTGTCGTGGCACAAACCCCAACCTTCACGACTGTTACCGTAAACAAAGGTTCCGGTTTGTTCCATCGTTTTTAGATTATAAATAAAACCTGTGTTTTCCCGCCAAGTTAGTTGGTAGATTTTGTTGTTTAGAATTGTTAATCCTTCAGCAAAATAGGCATCGGGCAATGCTACTTTTTGCAGTACTTCCCCAGTTTTATAATCTGTTTTGCGAAGGGATGATTCTTTATACTGCCCCGTGCTTTCATATAAAGTATCGTTTTCAAACTCCAACCCTTGAGTGTATGCTTTTATATCGTGCGGGTAGGTTTCAAGAATTTTATAGGTATACAGTTTCGGTTTTACGGAAGAAAGGATTGTGATGTTTTTTGAAGCTTCAAACTCTTCGCCGTCACTGTATATCTTAGCAGATAAAGTTTTTTCACCGAGTTTTTTCCCTGAAAGGGAAATGGTATTTCCGGAAATATCGATTCTATCTTTATTCAAAAAATAAACAACTGAATCGATTTCAATATTTTTTTTATTGATTAAAGAAACATTGAGCGCATCTTCTGTGGTGTAGGTTTTCTTCGGATTCTTAATTTCCAGTGAAAAATTATCTTTTTTGTCTTCAGAATTATTTCCGCAACCAGCCATTAAAAGCACTAAAAGGGTAGGAGCTAAAACGTTATAAATTTTCATAGCTTATAATAAATTTCCTGCAAGGTATTTATTAAAATTGAAATGTGAAAATACTTGCAAAAACTTCAAAAAACCTTATCTTTGCAGCGGCAAGTCCTACACAACCAGCTCCTGTTGAATCCTCCAGGGCGGGAACGCAGCAAAGGTAAATGGTCGTAGCGGTGTGATGTAGGTAGCTTGCCATTTTTTGTGCGATAAACTTTCTTTTCTGCCGTTGGCTTTTTCTATTCGTTTTTATGTATTAGATGTAATGTGTATTATATTAATATAATACGCTTTATATACGCTATAGATACGCTTTAAATACGCTATAAGCTTACTATAAATACGCTTTAGATATACTGTAACTATTTATAAATATGCGGATTTACAGGAGTAACTTATTAATATTTATTTTAGGCTTATTATTTCAGTAGCTTTTAGATTAGTGTAATCGATTGATATTGGTTATGGATAGTAGGCTTAAGCAATATTTTGAAAAATCAATAATAGCGATGAATTTTACAATTAAGTTGTTGATAATAAACATTTTATGATTTAAACAGTGCTTGACTTTCGGTACGGTGTACAGTTTTTTATTTAGTCATAAAAAACAATGGGGTTTCATCTACTTTTTCGCCAAACTATTTGGAAAACTGACCATAGAAGCGCACCTTTGCTTTTCAACAACCTTTTATGCCAAAAACAGTACTCATTACGGGTGGTTCTTCAGGAATTGGTAAAGCCATTGGCGAATATCTTTCCGAAAAAGGCTACCAAGTCTTTGGAACCAGCCGAAACCCCGAAAAAATAGCAGATTTTGCCTTTCCCCTATTAAAAATGGACGTTAACGAAATTGAGTCCATTGACGCTGTTATTGCTGAAATACTGGGCAAAGTTGAAAAGATAGACGTTGTAATCAACAATGCTGGTATTGGGATAACAGGTCCAATTGAAGAAACCCCCGAAAGCGAAATAAAAAATGCCTTTCAAACCAACTTTCACGGACCTATAAACGTGATCAAGGCCGTGTTGCCGCAAATGCGCAAGCAAGGTTTTGGACATATAATAAATATTACTTCCATCGCTGCATATATGGGACTTCCTTATAGAGGTATCTATTCTGCCAGTAAAGCTGCATTGGAGATTACCATTGAAGCCATGCGCATGGAAACATTACAGTTTGGTGTAAAAATGACCAATGTAGCCCCAGGCGATTTTGCCACCAACATTGCTGCAGGTCGCTATCACGCGCCGGTATTGGAAAACTCACCCTATCAAAAAGACTACGGCAACACCTTAAAAATGATGAATGAACACGTGGATAATGGAGGAGATCCTTTAAAAATGGCCAAGGTCGTTCACGAAATCATTGAAAACAAAAATCCTAAAATTCATTATAAAGTAGGAGCCCCTTTGCAGAAATTTTCAATTGTATTAAAACGCATTCTGCCCGATAAGGTTTATGAACGGATGCTTTTGAGGCATTATGGGTTGAAGTGAAGAAAACGATGAAAATCTATAATTAAAATTTACTTTTTAATTCATTTGCATTATTTGCTCCAGGGTTGATATATTATAATAACCATCAAATTTATGATGTTATTTTTTTTCGTTGGATAACTAATAATATAATTCCGTTTGAGTATCAAAATCTTGTTGTTAGTTTAGTATATTTCCAAAACTACTATATTATTATTTAATTTATCAGTTATATTTCGGACTTTCTAAAATTATTGAATGCAATATTTTACACTAAAGGGAATTGGACCGAATTGCTATTAATTTTTGTGAGTCTAGTGACATAATGCCCATTTATATTTGGAAAAGAGATGTATAGTTTTATTGAACAGATAGTTATTCTTTAACGACTATCTGAATAGATATTTTATTTCATCCAACTTATCAATCTTTATAAACAACCCTATTTAATCAGTTCGTTCTTCGCTATTTTTGTAATACTTAATTTGAAATCACTCCTATGAAATTCTTTATCGATACCGCAAACCTTGACCAAATCCGTGAAGCCCAAGATTTGGGTGTGCTTGATGGCGTTACCACCAATCCATCGTTGATGGCAAAGGAAGGCATCACTGGCCGCAACAATATTTTAAAACACTATGTGGATATCTGCAACATTGTAGATGGTGATGTTTCCGCAGAGGTAATTGCAACGGATTTTGAAGGAATGGTAAAAGAAGGGGAGGAGCTTGCTGAACTTCATCCACAAATTGTGGTAAAAGTACCGATGATAAAAGAAGGTATAAAAGCAATTAAATATTTCACTGATCACGGCATCCGAACCAACTGTACCTTGGTTTTTTCAGCCGGACAAGCATTGCTTGCTGCAAAAGCAGGTGCTACTTATGTTTCACCATTCATAGGACGCTTGGACGATATTTCGACCGACGGACTGGAACTGATTGCAGATATTCGTTTGATTTATGACAACTACGGTTTCGAAACACAAATTCTTGCAGCTTCAATCCGCCACACAATGCACGTTATAAACTGTGCTAAAATTGGAGCGGATGTAATGACCGGACCCCTTTCATCCATTGAAGGGTTGTTAAAGCATCCTTTAACCGATAGTGGCTTGAAGCAGTTTTTGGAAGATTACAAGAAGGGGAATTAGCGGGAGTTCAAAAAGTTCTCGACTGCGCTCGAACTGACAAATTATTTATTTAAAAACCCAAGAAGCAGTTCTTCAAAATTTGTATTGAACATATTGGTTTTTCCTTCAAGAATTACCCCCTTTTTATCCAAAATAAAGACCTTATTCATAGAATTCAAAACGAGTTTTTTGTCGGCATCGGTAAGATTTTCGAGCTGAAATTCTGTTTTGTGGTTATATCCTGATCTATTTACAGTCTCGCGCCATTTTTTAAAATGTGAGTCGGTATTTATTCCGAAAAATTGATATTCAGGATATTTCGACTTCAATTCAGACACGCGATTGTGTATTTTTTTATACTGAGTTGTTGATTGCGAAGACCAAAAGAAAAGCACAGTAGGCTCGTTAATAAGGCTCTGTAAATCCTTTACAACATTGTCTGTATTTACTAAAAGAATATTGGGTATTGTATTTCCTGCAGTAAGTTTCACAGAAGCGTTGAAAACCTTACTCACTTCTTCAAGATTCTTTTTATTGGAGTTCATTTTTGAAAAAGCCTCAAAAAACCTCCTTTCTTCTCCAGAATCCTTGGCATTGAGCAAATAATACATAGCGTTATAACGCAAGAGATTATTTTTAATGGAATCTGAGGGGACTATACTATCTATTAACTGGATTTTTCGATAATTATATTTAAATGAATTTCGGTCCACCCGCTCTTTTTTATCAAATTCTGAACAAACCATATTTTCAAAATACCGGTTCATAAAACGATAATAGGGATAATAAAATTTAAGCTCGTCCAAGGCAAAATTTATATTCTTTCTATAATCAAAAAAATGTTCGTCGAGTTTTTCGGGATTGCTCCTGTTAGCTGCAGCGTACATTTCCTTTTTGGAATAATAGTCGTATTCTATATTTGCAAGTGCAACTTTTTTAAATTCATCAGCAACTTCATTGTTTTCAACAAAGTCTTTGTATTCTGCGGTTTTTATTTCTTTTAAGGAATCAATTTTGCTTTCAAAATCTTTAGATGAAAGCGCATACCATTTAGATAAGTTTTGATTCTCGGTCTCATTCCTTAAATAAAGATTCATCAAGAGGTTGTTCTGATCACCACCTCGTCCTGAATAAGCAAGAGATTCATCAAAATCGATAGTATTTATGTGCATCAGTAAACTATCACCGGGCTCAATAAAGAAAACTTGGGTTTCATTGTGCTTAAAGGAATAAAGACCTGTTTTTATTTTATCTGTTTTATATTGAAAGAAATTATTGGCATCAAGTTTTACGGTGTCCAATACATGACTTCCTTTGGAAAAAATGATGTAATTAATTGTGGGATTTACAATTTGGCCACTTATATAAGTTGTTTCTACGACGCTTTCTTCCTTGTTTTTACAAGAAAAAAGCGAAGTAACCAATAAGAGAAGAAGTATTTTTTTAAACAATCGCACTTTCATTATAGTTAATCAACAAATGTAGCCGAGTCATTAACTGCTTTTTGTTAAATGGTAGTTAAAAGGATTTTTAAAACGTTAATCTTTTCGGGGTGTCGCTTAAATACCTACTTTTGCGCAAAATTTAGAAAATTATGCTTTCAGTTTCAAATCTTTCGGTTCAGTTTGGCAAACGCGTGTTGTTCGACGAAGTGAGTACACAGTTCACTACTGGCAATATATATGGAATTATCGGTGCCAATGGCGCTGGTAAATCTACCTTTTTGAAAATTATTTCAGGTAAACAAGACCCTACTTCGGGCCAAGTACATTTGGAAAAAGGAAAACGTATGTCTGTGCTTGAGCAGAATCACAATGAATATGATGATTTTAATGTACTTGAAACAGTAGTTCGTGGTAACAAAGAATTATTTGCTATAAAAAG
Organism: uncultured Flavobacteriaceae bacterium; assembly: GCA_963805885.1. Lineage (GTDB taxonomy): Bacteria > Bacteroidota > Bacteroidia > Flavobacteriales > Flavobacteriaceae > Aequorivita. The sequence continues at coordinate 12,658 of CAWDWC010000011.1, read as the reverse complement.
TCAAATAGACAAACTCTACGAAGATTACACAGATGATAACGCCGAAAAAATTGGCGAGCTTCAAGTTACCTTTGAAGAAATGAACGGATGGAACGCCGATAGTGATGCGGCTGCAATGCTTTCAAACCTTGGTATTGATGAAAGTCTGCATTATACGTTAATGAAGGACTTAGATGGAAAACAAAAAGTACGTGTACTTTTAGCACAGGCCCTTTTTGGAAATCCCGACGTGTTGATCATGGATGAGCCTACCAACGATTTGGATTACGAAACCATCAGTTGGTTGGAGAACTTTTTGGCAAATTATGACAATTGTGTGATCGTGGTTTCCCACGACCGTCACTTTTTGGATTCGGTTTGCACACACATCAGCGATATTGATTTTGGAAAAATAAACCATTATAGCGGTAACTACACTTTTTGGTACGAAAGCAGTCAGCTTGCAGCTCGCCAGCGCGCACAACAAAACAAAAAGGCTGACGAAAAACGCAAGGAGCTTCAAGAATTTATTATGCGTTTCAGTGCGAACGTAGCAAAAAGTAAACAAGCTACTTCACGTAAAAAGATGATTGAAAAATTAAATATTGAAGAAATAAAACCTTCCAGTCGTCGCTATCCTGCAATAATTTTTGAACGCGAACGCGAAGCCGGGGATCAAATTTTAAATATAGAAAATCTTTCAGCTACTATTGAAGGTGAAATACTTTTCAAAAATGTGGATATCAATTTGGCGAAGGGCGATAAAGTGGTTATTTACTCAAAAGATTCGCGTGCCGCAACTGCTTTTTACGAAATCTTGAACGGTCATATAAAACCAGATACAGGCTCCTTTCAATGGGGGATCACTACAAACCAAAGCTATTTGCCACTTGACAATGAGGAATTTTTCGAAAATAATTTGTCGTTGGTAGATTGGCTGCGTCAGTACGCTAAAACGGAAGAAGAACGCGAAGAAGTTTTCCTTCGCGGTTTCCTTGGGAAAATGCTTTTTAGCGGTGAGGAAGCCCTGAAGAAAAGCAACGTACTTTCCGGAGGTGAAAAAGTGAGATGTATGCTCAGCCGAATGATGATGATTCGTGCAAACGTGCTAATGCTGGATGAACCCACAAACCACTTGGATTTGGAATCAATTACTGCTTTCAACAATTCATTAAAAAACTTTAAAGGGACAATTTTACTCACAACCCACGATCATGAATTTGCACAGACGGTGGGAACACGGGTTATTGAACTAACTCCAAATGGAGCAATAGACCGTTATATGACTTTTGATGAATATATGGGCGATAAGAAAATAAGGGAGCTACGCGATAAAATGTATGCCGTAGAAGCATAAAAAATAGGCGATCCAGTTAGTGGTCGCCTATTTCATTTAAAAACTCATCAATTATAGGTTGCGCTTTTTGCATTTCGTCCTTTCGTATAAAAACCATCGTTTGGTTTGCAATGCTCATCGTGAAACCTGCTTGCAAACTACTATCGTGATCGTTTCTTTCAATTGGGCTGATGCCAACTTCGTTCAGGCGTGCCACCAAACCTTTTGCAATTAGTGTTGGACCTGTGTAAATTCGGGTTGTTTCAGACATAAATTTATTCTTCTTCTTCTGTTTCTTTTAAAAAAGCATCTACAACTGGTTGGGCAATGGCAAGTTCATCTTTCCGAATAAAAACGCGTACTTGATCATCAAATTTGTTTCCAGAGCCAAACATGACTCCGCTTTGTTGGTCGTCTCGAAGTATAGGAGTTATATTGACTTCCTCTAATCTCCCTACAAGGGCCTCGGCCATAATATCGGAACCGGTATATATGCGAACTGTTTCTTCTGTGTTATCTGACATTTTTTAAGTTATTAAGTTATTAAGTTAATAGGTTATTAAGTTAATAGGTTATTATTATATTATGCGTTATTTATTTTAATTTCTAATGATCACTGAACACTGAATTCAGGCGTTGTAATATTTACTGTTCCAAATAGCGCCATTAAAATTTTTCCCTTTAGCAAAGCCATAATATAGCACAATTGCGGCTACCATTTTAAAAATAAAAAGAAAAAGCAAAATTTCTTCCTGCATTCCTCCAGTTTTGGTGAACCAACTCATTGGTGTGATCGTGGTCAAAAAAATGCTTAAAAGAAAAACCGTAAAAACTAAGTTTTCAAAATTTTTATATGGCCACATCAATAATCTCCTGAGAGGGTGCAAGTCGTTGCCCCATTTGTGGATTAAATAAAAATAATCATTTCCCATGGGCGCAAAAAGTAATGGATCATCTGCATTTTCAAGTTTCATAAGCTTTGCTGGGGCAACGATTTTGAAATTTTTCAAAATAATGTCGTGATTTTTTTCGAGACTTCGTATTTCAGAAATAGCTTCTTCGGGGAAATCCCCTTTAAAATAGCGTGAATCCAAAAAACGCAACCTATAATTGATACAGAGCTTTTTAATATCTTCAATATGAAAAATGTGTTCGCTTTTGATCAAGTCAAAGTTAAAATTGTTTTCAATTTCATCAGATACTTCTGTTAAGGCTGAAATAATTTCACTGCGTTCCTTTTCATTTTCTGAAAATATACGTTGCACTTCCTCCATAATAAAGTGCCCATTAATTCTTTTAGAACGGTATTTTAGCAATTGTTTTTCAATATTGGTACGGGAAAGCATAATCGACAATTTTTTTTCAAAAATAAATTTACATCCTACAATTTTTCAAAACAACTATTTAACAAAGTTTGATGAAAATTTTAAATATTACCGATGGTTTTGCGTTTAAAACATTATTGGCTCTATTATTTATTATATTTACAATCTTAATTTTTTTTTATGCAACTCAAGAATACATTTCTGATATTTTTTATGGTTTGTTTTGGAGCTACTGTTTCGGCACAAAAATACATTTCAAAAAATAACACTGAGGTTTCCAAAGTTTTGGGAGAAAGCAATTTTACATCAAGTAAAACTTTTTTTGAAAATATTGAGGAGGCTCCAGATTTTACAATTTTGGCAAAAATATTGAAAAACGATAGGCTGCGGAAAACGCTAGAGAGCCAAGAAATGGTAACTATTTTTGCTTTAGCGGATGAAGCTTTTATGAATTTGTCCAAAAAGAGCAGGGATTCAATTTTGGGAAATACTAAATTGGTAGGCTCAATCGTGAAATATTTGGCCGTACCTGGAAGACTGGATAGTAACAGCCTTAAAACTGCTGTAGAGAAAAATGGAGGAAAAGCCTATTTAACTACTGTAGCGGGACAAAGATTGGCAATAAAAGAGGATGCTGGCCATCTAATTTTGATTGATGAACACAATAATATTTCTAGAATAATAGCACCAGATTTCTATCATAAAAATGGATTTTTCCATATAGTGGATGGAATAGTTTTTCCATCTTCGGAATAGTAAGTTATTAAAGTTAAATAAATCCTAAAGTCCGGAAATTGCAAAACCGCAGTTTCCGGACTTTCGTTTATATGCACATAAACATAAAACTAAAATCACTTATTATGAAATCAAGACTTATTACAGCAACATTATTTTCAATTGCCCTTGTGGCCGGAACATCATCAATTTTTGCACAAGACAAAATGATGAAAAATGAAAAAACAGTTATGGTAGGCGGTGCCGCAATGTATCCAAGTAAAAACATCGTTGAGAACGCCGTTAATTCAAAAGACCACACTACACTGGTTGCAGCGGTAAAAGCAGCAGATTTAGTGGAAACGCTTCAAAGCGATGGGCCTTTTACGGTTTTTGCACCAACCAATGAAGCTTTTGAAAAACTTCCAAGAGGAACCGTTGAAACCTTGCTTAAGACTGAAAACAAAAAAACATTGCAAACCATTCTAACCTATCATGTTCTAGCAGGTAACCACAGTGCAGCAGATATCATGAAGGACATTAAAAAAGGAAACGGAAAAGCAACTTACAAAACTGTGAGTGGTGGAACTTTGACAGCGATGATGAAGGGAAAAAAAGTTATGCTAATGGATGAAAAAGGAGGAATGGCAACTGTAACAATTGCAGATGTTAACCAATCAAATGGCGTAATCCACGTTATCGATAGCGTTGTGCTACCAAAATAACATTGTCTCAATTCCCAATTAAACAAAATGAAAACAGCGACTCAAAAGGTTGCTGTTTTTTTATTGCAATTTATTTTTTATCGAAGCACCGCTCCAAAATCTGTTTCAAACTTTTGCTGAAGTTTGCCCATAATTTTATCAATCTGTTTATCGGTCAAGGTCTTTTCTTCATCTTGAATGGTGAAACTGAGCGCGTAGCTTTTTTTACCTTCGGGAAGGTTTTTTCCTTTGTAAACATCAAAAAGCGTAACTCCCTTCAAAAACTTTTTTTCTGTATTGAATGCAGCATCCCGCAAATCGCCAAAGCGAATTGAATTGTCTAGCAACAAAGCAAAATCACGTTGTGCAGCTTGAAATTTAGAAATAGGTTTTAATTTAAAATTTTTAAGTGGAATTTGTTTTAACACGGCATCCCAGTTAAAATCTGCGTAAAAAACTTCAGCGTCAAGGTCAAGTTCATTGGTGATTTTCTTCTTGACAATTCCAAACTCAACTATAATTTCTTTATTTCTTTTGAAGGCAATTGCTTCAGAAAAAATATCGTTTTCGGTAATTTCTTCGGTATAAGTGTCAAGCCCTAAGCGCTCCATAACCGCAGCAACGGTTCCTTTTCCGAAGAAAAAATTGCTCGTTGTGTCTGGAACTGCCCAATTTCCTTCAGTCTTTAATCCAGTGATGAAGAGGGAAAGATGTTTTGTTTCCGTTTTTCCACCGGGAAAGTTATGATAGGTTTTCCCGAATTCAAACAATTTTAAATCACTATTTTTTCGATTGCTGTTGTATAAAACTGCTTCCAGTCCAGAAAATAACATGGATTGGCGCATTGCGGAAAGATCGTTACTTAAAGGGTTAAGAATCGTTACGTTGTAATTTTCTTTGATTGTTTCGCTCAACTCAAAATATTTTGGGTTGGTAAGCGAATTGTTCAACATTTCATGAAAACCAATTCCGGTAAGTTGTAATGCAATTTTATTTTGGACATCGTAGTCTTCCCCTGGCAAAACCGTAGAAATGGAAGCATTTAGTTTTTGATTGAATTTTACGTTATTGTAGCCATAAACCCTTAAAATTTCCTCAATCACATCTACATCGCGTGTAACGTCGTTTCGGTAAGCGGGAATGGTCATCCCGATGCCCGTTTCAGTTACGTTGTTTATCTTCATCTCGAGTGAAGTAAGAATATCTTTGATGGTTTCCTTTGGAATTTCTTCACCGATAAGTTTGTTTGCTTTTTCGAAATTTAGGAACACTTGGTGATCTTCTATTTTCTTTGGATAAATATCCTCCAAATCACTTGTTATTTCCCCTCCAGCCACTTGAAGAATCAAGATTGAGGCGTAGCGAAGCGCATAATCTGCGATGTTTGGATCTATACCTCTTTCAAAACGAAAAGATGCATCTGTGCTTAAGCTGTGGCGTTTTGCAGTTTTCCGAATACTTACGGGATTAAAGTATGCGCTTTCCAAGAAAATACTGGTTGTACCTTCTGTTACACCACTATTTATTCCGCCAAACACGCCCGCAATGCACATTGGCTTTTCTGAATCACATATCATTAAATCTTCCTCGTGCAGTTCGCGCTCAATACCATCGAGGGTAGTAAATTTTGTTCCTGTTGGCAAGGTTTTCACATGTACGGTATTGCCTGCAATTTTTGCTGCATCAAAGGCGTGTAGTGGTTGTCCAAATTCGTGAAGTACATAATTAGTGACATCCACAATATTGTTTATTGGTGATAAGACCAATTGCTTTTAGCCTGTTTTGAAGCCAGGCAGGGGAGTCTCCAACTTTTAGATTGCTGATGGTAATTCCGCAATAGCGAGGTGCCAATTGGTTATCTTTAACTTTTACGCCAATTTTTAAAGTTCGATTATCTACTCTGAAACTGCTGGTTGATGGTGTGTTCAGTTTTGCAGAAATACCTTGGTGGAGCAAACCGGCTTTTAAATCGCGGGCAACACCCCTATGGCTCATTGCATCGGCACGGTTGGGGGTTAACCCTATTTCAAAAATTTTATCGTTTTCAATTTCTAAAACTTTGGCAAAGGGGTTCCTGGTTTTAATTTTGCGTCGAGAACCATAATTCCATCGTGGAATTTCCAATACCTAGTTCGTCTTCGGCACAGATCATCCCTTCGCTTACTTCGCCGCGAATTTTACCTTTGTTTATTTGCCAAGGTTTTCCTTCTTCATCATAAAGCGTAGTGCCAATGGTGGCTACGGGAACTTTTTGACCCACGGCAACATTGGGCGCGCCACAGACTATTTGTATAGGTTCGCCTATGCCAATATCAACTTTTGTGACTTTAATCGGTCTGCGTTGGTGATGTTGTTCACATTCTAAAACGTGGCCTACAACAATGCCTTCCAAGCCGCCTTTTACGGAAGAAAAATCTTCGATTCCTTCTACTTCAAGACCGAGGTCTGTTAATAATTCGCCAGTTTTTTCGGCGTCCCAAGGTAGGTTAATGAATTGTTTTAGCCAGTTGTATGAAATTGTCATAAGTGTAAAAATCTAAACAGAGGGCAAAGATAGTATTTCCTTTAAAGTTGAAAGTTATAAGTTGGAAGTTTTAGTCCAAAGTTCAAAGCTAAAAGTTCAAAGTTTCAATTTTTTTTTGGTGAAATTTAATTTTAGAAAATATACTATCACTCCAATAGTTGCAATTGCAGTAACCAAAAAAGTAACGCTTGCGCCGAAATAAAACCAAAGCAATCCAGCTATAACGCTTGCAAACATTGCGACAATACTTTGGAAGGCACTGTAAGTACCAACGGCAGTGGCGGTATTTTCGTCTTTGGAAATATTGGTAATCCAGGCTTTGGAAATCCCTTCGGTAGCTGCGGCGTAAATTCCATAGCCGAAAAAGAGCGCTATGATCGCGTAGAGATTTGTTGTTAATCCCATTCCGAAATACACCAAACTAAAAATAACCAATCCGAAAACGAACATTTTTTTCAAGCCAATTTTATCTGCAAAACTTCCCAATGGGAAAGCAGTGAGGGCGTAGATTAAATTGTAAAAAATATAAATGCCGATAACCCAAGTATCATCTAATCCGGCATCTTTAGCTTTTAAAAGAAGAAAAACATCGCTACTGTTGAAAAGGGCAAAAAACAATAAGTCCGAGAACTACTTTTCGGTATTCCGCAGGGCTTTGTTTCCAATAGTTGATAAAGGAGAAGAAGGATATTTTTTTCTTTTTAGGATTGGTTTCAATTTTTTTGTCTTTCAAAAGAAAGGAAGCAATTACGGCCAAAACTCCTGGAATAAAGGCGATATAGAATAAGTTGATGTAATCTTCTGGATAAAAATATAAATACAGCAAGGCGAGGGCAGGGCCTAGGACAGCACCAAAGGTATCCATAGATCGGTGGAAGCCAAAAACCTTTCCTTTGTTAGCTTTGTTGGTTTCTGCGGAAAGCATGGCGTCGCGAGCACCAGTGCGGATTCCTTTTCCAAGTCGATCGGTGGTTCGAGCAAAGAAAATCCAGAGTGGGTATACAAAAAACGCCATCATCGGTTTTGAAATGGCGCTGAGGGAGTAACCAAGTTGCACGAAGGGGGCGCGTTTTGCTTTGCTATCGCTTAACTGCCCGAAATACCCTTTACTCAATCCCGCTACGGCTTCAACCAAACCTTCCAAAACGCCAATTAAGAGAATTGAAAACCCAATACTTTTTAAATAGATGGGCATGATGGGGTAAAGCATTTCGCTGGCCATGTCTGTAAACAGACTGACGAGGGAGAGAATCCAAACGGTGCGGGTGATGGTTTTCAAAAGGTTTATTGAATTTACCTTGAAAGGTACTTCAATTTATTTTTTCACGACTTTTTTAGTTTCAGTTTGTCCGTTTTCGTCTTTGATTTTCACGAAATAAATCCCTTTACTTAAAACTGAAATATCCAATTTGATTGTTTTCTTTGGAAATGAAAAGGAGTTGGCCTAGGTTGTTGTAAACGGTTATTTCAGCAATTGTTGAAGTGCTATTTATAGTAAGTAATCCATTGGTTGGATTTGGGTAAATGTTGAAAAGGTTGGCTGTATTTTCTTCTATGGATAATGGGCCGCGGTTTTCGAACCAGATAATTTCGTCATCACTATACGAAGGAGCTAATACGTCCATCTTGCCATCGCCGTTAAAATCGTCTGTCGTTATAAAAATTGGTGATTTTACTTCCGAAGTAAAGGGTTGGCCATTGTTGAAATTTCCGTTGCCGTCATTTTGGAACAACCATAGCGTAGCTGTGCTGTAGGAAGTGGCAAGCACATCCATATCACCATCATTGTCAATATCTGTGGTTTTGATGCTGAAAGGTCTGTCGATTGTATTGGATATAATCTGGGCATTTCCAAAAGAACCTTGTCCGTTCATATTTTCATACCACATTACTTCGTCGTTTCCATAATCTAAGGTAACAATATCCATATCGCCATCATTGTCAAAATCGGCTACATCTACTTGGTCTGGTGCAAGTAATGTGTCTATAAGATTGGCAGTGCCGAAACTTCCTTGCCCGTCCAAATTTTCGAACCAAACAATAACGGCATCCCCCCAATAGCAGACAACAAGATCCAAATCGCCATCATTATCCATATCTGCTGTCACTATGGAATCGTTCAGAACGTATTCCTGTGAAATTATCTGGCGGGGACCAAAAACTCCCGCTCCATTATTTTCTTTCCAAAATAATATGTTGCTGCTCAAATGGCCGAAAACATCCAAATCGCCATCGCCGTCAATATCTGCTGCGTGAACGGTTTCCATATCGGAATACTGTTGATAATCAACAATCTGTTCCGTTCCAAAGGTTCCCTGTCCGTCCAGATTTCTATACCAAATCAATTTTTCGTGACCAGCGGCCAAGACGTCCATTTTTCCATCGCCATCCACGTCGCCACTATAAACGGCAATAACATGCTTAAGACTTCCTAATTCTCTCAATTCAGAAAAGTTGCCCTGTCCATCCAAGTTTTCCTGCCATACCACTCGGTTGTCATGATGCAGTGCCGCGATAATATCCTTATCGCCATCGCCATCAATATCTGTGGACTGCACTTGGTAAGGTCCGTTTGCGCCATTAATTGCTGCCACTTCATTTGCCGTACCAAAACTGCCTTGACCGTTCAGGTTTTCATGCCAAGCCACGCGGTCTGCTGTTCCCGCGGAAAGGAGCAAATCTTTATCACCATCGTTATCTATATCGGCTGCGAAAAGCGATGTAATATTCTCTACATTGGCATCGATGGAAAGTTGGTTGCCAAAGTTGCCATTGCCGTCGTTTTTGTACCAAACGACCCCAATATTATATGTGTTTCCAACAATAATATCCAAATCGTTGTCATTGTCGAAATCGGCTGCCAAAAGAACTTCTGGACTAAATATAAATGGCATATCTATGAGTCTTGGTGTAGGGTTAAAATTTCCGTTCCCATTAGTATTTTCGAACCATATTACTCTATTCCTTCTAGTTTTCTGGATGCTACTACAATGTCCAGGTCACCGTCACCGTCTAAATCGGCAGTAATGGCATCGCAGGTATACTCAATATCTGTAGTTAACATTTGTTGCTGTACGAAATTGCCTTGACCATTTGTATTTCGATACCATACTACCTTATCCATATAACGATCTGCCACAAGGATATCCATAGCCCCGTCCCCATCAATGTCTGAAGGCTCTTGCGGCAATGGGACTGGTAAAATTTGAGTCGAAATTACATTTTGTGAGCCAAATTGCCCAGGCCATTTACATTTTCAAACCAAAATATATTGTTGTTTATATTAGAAGAAACAAGGACATCCATATCGCCATCATTATCAAAATCGACCGCAAAGATTGAAATGGCGCCGATGTCTGTGGAAATTTCTTGGGCATTGCCAAAATTACCTTGTCCGTTGGTGTTTTTAAACCACAATAGTTTACCACCAGCCGTAGCAAGTACGTCTAGATCTCCATCGCTATCCATATCGGCAGCAAAGACAGCTGCGGCTCTTCCGTTAGTTTCGGAGATAATTTGCTGTGGACCAAAATTCCCCTGTCCATCCGTGTTTTCATACCAAGCTATTTTGTTGTCGCTGTTTGAAGCTGATAGCATATCCATATCGCCATCGCCGTCAAGGTCGGCTGCAAAGACAGAGCGTGGATTGTTTGTGCCACCAGTATCGTCAACCGTTACATGTGCCTCAAAATCTATTTGGGCATACATATTTACGGAAATAAGCGCAAGAAGGAGAAGTAATTGTTTCATTTTTAAATATTTAATTTTTTATAACTTTTTTTGTTTCGCTCAGTCCGTTTTCGTCTTTAATCTTTACGAAATAGATTCCTTGGCTTAAAGATGAAATATCAACTTTGTTCTTTTCTTCAGAAGCGAAAAGCAGTTGGCCTAGGTTGTTGTAAACAGTTATTTCAGAAATTGTTGATGTGCTATTTATAGTAAGTAATCCATTGGTTGGGTTTGGGTAAATAATGAAAAGGTTGGCTGTATTTTCTTCTATGGATAATGGGCCGCGGTTTTCGAACCAGATAATTTCGTCCTTTGCGAAAGAGGACGCTAAAATGTCCATTTTTCCATCATTATTAAAATCATCTGCAGTTACGCTAATGGCGGTCCTAAAATTTGAAGCAATGATTTGCTGATAGATAAAATTTCCGGAGCCGTTATTGAGATAATAAATTATTTCACCGCCTATCAATGCAGCGCACATAACATCAACATCTCCATCATTATCTAAATCTTTGGCAAAAACATTAGTTGCTCCGTCGGCTAATGATGTTATGACATGTTCATTGCCAAAAGTACCTTGTCCGTTAATGTTTTCATACCAAATTATATCATCAGTACCGTAAGAGGTTGCTATTACGTCTTGATCACCATCATTGTCAAAATCTGCAGCATATACACAATCTGGAACAATTAAGTTGGTTGAAATTATTTTCGCAGTACTAAAACTTACCATTCCCATTCATATTTTTAAACCAGGCGACTCGTGTCTTCCGCTCCATAATAACCAGCGATTAAATCATTATCGCCATCATTGTCTATATCCACTGCACATAATGTGTCGTTTACAAAAGCTCCTTCCATTATTATATTCATTGTGCCGAATGTTCCTTAAACCATCCAAGTTTTCTATGCCAAAATATTTTTGTGCTGTCGGCTGATGAAAAAATATCCAAATCACCATCATTATCTATATCTACAGCGTATACAACCGATGGATAAGCTTCTGTATTAATAATTTGTTCGGTTCCAAAAGTTGCATTTCCATCCAGGTTTTTATAATAAACCACCTTACCACTGCTGCTACTACTCGTGGCAATTATATCCATATCAGTATCACCATCTATATCTCCAGCAAATAGGGAAAGTGGATCGGTGATGGTGGCGATGGTTATGAGTTCAGAAAAGTTTCCTTGCCCGTCAAGGTTTTCTTGCCAAGCAATTAGATTGTCATTTGTTAATGCGGTTAGAATATCCTTATCGCCATCACCATCCAAATCTACTGAGATAACTTTTATAGGTCCGTTGGCGCCATTAACATCTGCCAGTTCATTGGCGGGACCAAAATTTCCTTGTCCATTTGTGTTTTTATGCCACGCTATTCTATCAGCTCTGTTAGCTGCCAAAAGTATGTCTTGGTCGCCATCTGCGTCTATGTCTGCAGGAAAAATAGCCCGCACATCTTCAACATTACTATCTATAATTTGTTGCGTGCCGAAAGTACCGGAACCGTTGTTTTTGAACCAAGATAATCCTTCATTATCAGTTCCTACAGCGATATCCAAATCCCCATCGTTGTCAAAATCTTTTGCATATATTGTTTCGGGGCGTGTATTATTGGACAATAAGGCAACAAGGTTAGGTGTATTATTGAAATTTCCCTGTCCGTTGGTATTCTCAAACCAAATTATTCTATGGTTTGGAAAAGCCCAAGAAGTTGCTGCAATATCTAGATCTCCATCACCATCAATGTCTGCAAGCGCAGCACCTCGGCAATATGCAATATCTGTGGTTAATTCTTGTTGAAAGACAAAATTTCCCTGGCTGTTTGTATTTTTAAACCAAGCTACGCGACTGTTGTTGTATCTGCTTCCGGAAAGGATGTCCATATCGCCATCGCCATCAATATCGCCTGCAACAACGTCTAATGGGTAATCGAAATTTGTGGAAATCACTTGTTGTGCTCCGAAGTTTCCCTGTCCATTTGTGTTTTCGTACCAAGCGATTTTATCATCCGTAGCTGAAGCTGAAAACACATCCATATCGCCGTCTCCGTCAGCATCGGTTGCATAAACTGAACTTGCACCGTCGGCAAGTTAGAAATTATTTGTCGCGAACCAAAACTTCCCTGTCCGTTGTTGGCAAACCAACCTACGGTGTCGTCAAAATAAGAAGCTGCAATAATGTCTATATCACCATCGCCGTCAATATCAGCGGCGAAAGCTGAATAAGCACCCAGTGTGTTTTCTGAAATAACCTGCTGTATTCCGAAGGTGCCAAGTCCATCCATATTTTCATACCAAGCTATTTTATCGTCATTTGTTGACGCTGAACGCATATCCATATCGCC
>CAWDWC010000010.1:82500-130871 GCA_963805885.1 uncultured Flavobacteriaceae bacterium | reverse complement strand
TTTGCTAAAAGAATTGTTTTTGGGCAATGAAGCTATGATCTGGTTAAACGGAGATGAACTCGATATTCAAAACTTATTTGAAGGTATTTCAGCAGACCGATTTAAGGCGATTATTGGCAAAAAAAAAATAGTGATAATTGATGAGGCGCAGCGTATTAAAAACATTGGGCTACGATTAAAATTAATAACAGATACTTTGCCAGAAGTACAGCTTATTGCCACTGGAAGCTCTTCTTTTGAATTGGCAAACAGCGTCAATGAACCCTTGACTGGGCGAAAGTGGGAGTATAAACTTTACCCACTTTCTTTCCTGAAATGGTGGCGCACCACGGATTGCTGGAAGAGCGGCGCTTACTACCGCACCGGCTTTTATACGGTTATTATCCCGAAGTGGTAAAACAGCAGGGAAATGAGAAGGAGCTGCTAAAACAATTAACGGATAGTTATCTTTATAAAGATGTGTTAATGCTGGAAACCATAAAAAAACCCGAAAATTTGGTGAAGTTGTTGCAAAGCTTGGCGCTCCAGGTTCGTTCGCAGGTTTCGTACAACGAGTTGGGGCAACTTTGTGGCCTCGATTCAAAGACCGTTGAAAAATATGTTACGGTATTAGAGCAGACTTACGTAATTTTTAAGTTGAGCTCCTTTAGCAGGAACGTTCGGAATGAGTTAAAGAATAGTAAGAAAATATATTTTTATGACAATGGCATCCGCAATGCACTTATAGCCAATTTTAATCAGGTTGAAAATAGGACAAGATGTAGGGGCACTTTGGGAGAATTTCCTAATCTCTGAACGCATTAAATATTTGGATTATAACGGGAAGTGGGTCAATTATTGGTGCTGAAGGACAAAGGATCAAAAAGAACTGGATTTTATTGAGGAGACCGATGGCAAGATTACGGGATATGAGTTTAAATGGAATCTAGGAGCAATGTAAAAATCCCCAAACAGTTTACTACTAACTATCCTAATGCGGAAGTAAAAATAATTACCCAAGCAAACTTTGATAGCTTTTTACTTTAGCCCCATGTATAAAATCATCATAAAGCCACTAATGGATTTTCTTTTCGCAGTTTTTTTGCTGCTTTTGCTACTTCCCATATTTGTAATAGTTACGGTATGGCTATATTTCGCCAATAATGGGAAACCATTTTTCCATCAGTCACGTCCAGGTAAAAATGAACGAATTTTTAATATCGTCAAGTATAGACCATGACCCATGCGAAGGATGCGAACGGTAATCTTTTGCCAGATGCAGATCGGGTTACAACCATTGGTAAATTTGTTCGTAAAACCTCATTGGACGAACTTCCGCAATTATTGAATGTATTAAAGGGCGATATGAGTTTTGTGGGGCCAAGACCGCTATTGCCGGAATATTTACCTTTGTACAATGAAAAACAACACAGACGGCATGATGTTAAGCCAGGAATAACAGGTTGGGCACAAGTGAATGGAAGAAATGCTATTTCTTGGCAACAGAAGTTTGAATATGATGTTTGGTATGTAGAGCAACAAAGCTTTGCGTTGGATTTACGCATCCTTTTTAAAACAGTGAAAAAGGTTTTTAAAAGTGAAGGAATCAGCCAGCGATGGTCAAGTTACTGCGGAAGTATTTAAAGGTAATGATTAAAACGGTTATCGGTTGTCGGTTGTCGGTTCTGAGTTGTCGGTTTTTTTATTCTTTGTTTTGATTTATGATATAATGGAAAATTAATTTTTAATTTCTAAAAAATGATATTATTCGGAGCCAGCGGACATAGCAAATCAGTTATAGATATTGCAGAATCAATTGGAGAGTCTATTCAATTAATTTATGATGACAATCCAAGTGCTGAAGCTGTGTGCCATATACCTGTTAAAAAATTTATGGAAGGTATTTCGGAAACAAAAAATACTTGGATCATCTCAATTGGCAATAATAGGGTTCGAAAAGAGGTGAGCAAAAGATTACCTTCTAATTTTGGACTTTTGATTCACCGCACCGCAAGTGTATCATCGTGGGCTTCGGTGGGCGATGGAACGGTAATTATGGCAAAGGTGGTTATTAATGCTTGTGCCAGCATCGGTAAACATTGCATCATTAATTCAGGAGCTGTTATAGAGCACGATTGTAGTATAGAAGATTTTGTACATATTTCTCCCAATGCTAGTTTAGCGGGGGGAGTAACAGTCGGGGAGGGCACACATATTGGGATTGGAGCTTGTGTATTGCCGGAAATCAAAATTGGAAAATGGGTCACAATTGGGGCAGGAGCTGTAATTATTAAGGATGTGGCTGATGGGGCAGTAGTTGTTGGAAATCCAGGAGAACATCGATTGATTTATTGGCAATAGAATATTATAAGCTTAATCCATATATTTAGTATTATAGGAAATTTGAATGAAGGTCCTCGACGCGCTCTATTCCGGACTTAATCATTTAATAAATCTACAATTAACATCTATTTCCATCAAAAGAACTTTAAACATAGTATTCTCGGCTTTCGGTATTCATACTTTTCGGCTGGGTCATATTATTATTAATTATTATTGCATATTTTGACACTGGGAAAGGCGTTTTTTGTCAAAACCGAATTGGTCAATGTGGCAAACATTTTAAAATTTATAAAATTCGCTCCATGCAAGCTAGTTATGGAACTATCTCTTCGATATGGAAGATTCCTTCGAAGCTCTAAACTTGATGAATTCCCTCAGTTGCTGAATATCTTTTTAGGGACAAATGAGCTTTGTAGGGCCAAGGCCAGATTTGCCAGGTTACTACGATAAGTTGGAAGGAGAAGCACGGAAAGTCCTTGAATTGAAACCTGGCCTATGCAGCCGAGCTGCTTTAAAGTATTATAATGAAGAAACGCTTATTGGTAAAACAAAAGGACCCTTTAAAATATAACGATGAGGTTATCTTTCCTGATAAGGTTAAAATGACTCTTGAGTATTATTATAATAGATCGTTCTTGAGGAGATTTTAGGATTATTTTTGAAGTTGTTTTGAAGCTGTAGCTTTAAGCTTTAAGCTGTATGCTATCGATTGTGAGTATTTGTCCTGATAGCTATAGTAAATCTAATGATTTTAAAGATTTCAGTTTAAGTTTTACTTTTAATGTTAAAATTCTCATAAACGTTACTAAATCCAGTATAAATATTTCATAAATTTGCGCAACTTCAAAATTGAACATAAGTTTTGAAATTTTAAAAATACAAAGCTCTGTTTTATCGTTTACATTAATCCTGTTTAATTAATATGCGTTCGATTTCAGACTTATATTTTAATGAAAATTTGCCTTTTAACAAACATTGATAAATGAAAGAAAAGATTTATTTATCATCGCCGCACATGGGCGGAAGTGAACGAAACCTAGTTAATGAGGCTTTTGAAACCAATTGGATAGCGCCCTTAGGCCCCAATGTGAAGCAGTTTTGAAATAGCATTTGGAACATCTATCTTGGCAACGGAACCCATGTGGCAGCTCTTAGTTCCGGCACCGCGGCTATTACATTTAGCCTTATATTATTGGGTGTGGAAAGAGGCGATGAGGTAATCTGCCAGAGCATGACTTTTTCAGCTTCCGCAAATCCCATTGTTTATCAAGGGGCAACGCCTGTATTTGTTGATAGCGAACCAGACACTTGGAACATCTGCCCGAATCATTTGGAGGAAGCCATAAAAGATCGAATTGCCAAAGGAAAAAAGCCAAAAGCAATTATTGCAGTGCATCTCTATGGAATGCCCTATAAAGTTGAGGAGATAAAAAGGATTTCGGAAAAATATGAAATCCCTATTGTGGAGGATAGTGCAGAAGCCTTGGGTAGTAGTTATAAAGGGAAAAAGTGTGGCACTTTTGGTGATATTTCTATACTTTCCTTTAATGGAAACAAAATTATTACAACTTCTGGAGGAGGGGCTTTGGTTTCCCGAAACCTCAAACACAAGGAGAAGGCTATTTTTCTCGCAACACAGGCACGGGATACCGCACCTCATTATCAGCATTCAGAAATTGGATACAACTATCGCCTAAGCAATATTTCAGCTGGAATAGGCAGAGGGCAAATGGAGGTGCTTGACGAACATGTGGGTTTAAGACGAGATATGAATGCTTTTTATAAGGATATTTTTATGAAAAAGGAAGGGGTCACAGTATTTTCTGAACCTAATGACAATTATTTTTCAAATCATTGGTTATCCTGTATTTTAGTTGATAAAGCGATTAGTGGTTTTACGGCAGAAGAAATTAGATTGGCTATGGCTGAAAATAATATAGAATGCAGGCCGTTATGGAAGCCTATGCATTTACAACCAGTTTTTAAAAATGCACCCTATTATGGGGAAAAATATCTCAGAGAAACTATTTAAGTATGGTCTTTGTTTACCATCGGGTTCAAACCTGACATGTGAAGAAAAAGTTAAGATTAACGATGTTTTGATGCACTTTATCGATAATTAAGCTATGTTTGTAGTCTCAAATCTTACGAATAAGTGTTGCTGAAAACCTCGATTATAGAAAAATTAAGTATGCGTACAAAAAAAATGGTTTTATTAAATCAGAGGTATTTGCCACGTTGGGCTGTTATTTCATTGGATATTGTCATATGCATTTTCTCTTTTGCTATGATGTTTGTTATTTTGGACGGTACGCCGTTGAAATTTTATAATTCCTTTCCCGACACCGGTAAGAGCAAGCATGATCATTGGAACGAATGTCTTTTTCTTTCTATGTCCTCCGGACATATGCAGGTATTGTAAGACACTCAACCTTTACGGATATAGTTAAAGTTGCTTCCGCTTCATTTTTAACTGCCTTAACAACTATTGCCGCTTAACTTTATTTATTTTGCCATTACTGGGCAGAAAATCTTTCTCACAACAGGAATCCTTTTGTATTTGTTCTTTTCGTTTACGCTCATGCTGTTTTTCAGAATTATTGTAAAAGAAACTTACCAATATTTGCAAAGATTGAATTCCAGTAATTTTAAGAAAAGGGTGCTATATAGTAGGTATGGATAACCAAACCATTAGCTTAGGCCGGGCACTTGCTACGGAGTCGGATATGTCCTTTAAATTAATCGGTTTTCTTACCGAAAACCAATCGAATAAAAGATTGAGTATTCTCGGTAAACCGGTTTTTTCACTACCAATAAATAAAGACTCCTTAGCTTTTACAGAGTTAATAAACAAAACCAAGTTAGACGGTATTTTAATGGTGCGTGACTCACTATCTATTGCAGAAACCAATCAGATTGTAGAAGCGTGCTTGGCGAATGATATTGAGGTGTTTAATGTGCCCTTGGTAGAAAATTGGAATAAGAAAGAAAATATTCAAACCCAAATAAAGCCAATAGAAATAGAGGATCTTCTGGATAGGCAACCTATTAAAGTTGATATCGAGATTATTAAGGATGATTTAGAAGGTAAGACAATTTTGGTTACAGGGGGAGCAGGTTCCATAGGAAGCGAGATTGTAAGGCAATTGGCTACGTTCAATCCTGAAAAGATTGTGATACTTGACAACGCTGAATCCGCTCTTCACGAAATGGAGTTGTCCCTAAAAAAGGATTACCCTTCTTTAAATTTCTTCTCGATGTTGGCCGATATTAGAAATATTGATCGTCTAGAAATGATATTTTCTAAATACAAATTTGACTTGGTTTACCATGCGGCTGCATACAAACATGCGCCATTAATTGAAAAAAATCCTCACGAAGCAGTTTCTGTTAACATCAGGGGAACTATTAATTTGGCCAATTTATCAGTACAGCACGGTATTGAAAAGTTTGTAATGATTTCTACTGATAAGGCGGTAAATCCAACCAATGTGATGGGAGCTTCCAAAAGAGCCGCTGAAATGTACGTGCAATCCTTGCAGGAGCGTATAGGTACCCATACTAGGTTTATCACTACTCGATTTGGCAATGTGTTGGGGTCTAATGGATCGGTAATTCCTTATTTTAGAAAACAAATTGCAGCTGGTGGACCTGTTACCGTTACCCATAAAGATATTATTAGATACTTTATGACTATCTCAGAAGCCTGCCAGTTGGTATTACAGGCTGGTACTATGGGCAATGGTGGAGAAATATATGTTTTCGATATGGGTAAACCCATAAAAATTCTCGATATGGCAGAACGAATGATTCGGTTGTCTGGTTTAAAACCTTATAAGGATATTGATATTCAAATTATTGGGCTACGTCCTGGGGAGAAACTTTACGAAGAATTGCTGAATGATGCCGCTATGACGCTGCCAACCTATCATCCCAAAATTATGGTTTCTAAAGTTCACACCGATGATTTTATGTATGTGAACCAAAAGATACAGGAAATTATAGGTGCCTCCTCACAAACAAAAAGAAATTTAGTGGTTAAAAAGATGAAGGAGTTAGTCCCCGAATTTTTAAGCCAAAACTCGGAGTTCCAAAGATTGGATAAGGTTCAACAGAACTAACTTTTAAACGGTGTTACCTCTTTCTTAATTATGTTTTAGATGCGAGGTAATGATTTAAATATAAACCAATTAGCCAATATACTTCTTGATTCAGGGTTATTTATACAGACTAAAGGGCTGTTTGTTTCGTTATATGGCACAACTCGTTAGAATGCTACAAAGAAAAGATTATATTTGCTGAAAATTTTTTAATGACACGATTTTTCACTAAAATTTTAGTATTAATTTTCCTTGGAAGCATTTGTGTTTCCTGTGTTTCTTCGGAAAAGCTTGTATACTTTCAGGATTTGTCTGAAGGGCAAATGCTTTTGGATACAATTCAGAAAAGTTCAAAAATCCAACCTGACGATCTTCTAAGTATTGTAGTATCGGCCTACGATTTAAATGCCGTACGTCCTTTTAACCTAATTAGTGAAACACGGCCTACTCAAGAAGTATCTGGTGTTACAATAAATAATACCAACCAGCAGCAGGCCTATCTTACTGCTCAGGATGGCACTATAGATTTTCCGGTACTTGGGAGGATTAAAGTAGCTGGCCTCACTAGGACAGAGCTTAGTGCAATGTTGGGCAAACGCATTTCTGAATATGTAAAAGACCCTATTGTTACTATACGTATTTTAAATTTTAAAGTTAGTTTATTGGGAGAACTGAACAGACCTGGCACCTATAATTTTGAGGGGGAACGACTTACGCTGCCAGCTGCACTTGGATTGGCAGGAGATATGACCGTTTATGGCCGAAGAGATAATGTATTGGTAATAAGGGATGATGGCAAAACCAAAAATTATAAATATCTAGATCTTAGAAGTGCAGATATTTTAAACAGTGATTATTATTATTTGCAACAGAATGATGTGGTTTATGTAGAACCAAATAGGGCACAGGTACAAAGCAGTAGTTTTAATAGGAATACTGCTGTTTACGTTAGTGTTGCATCGCTACTTCTTTCGGCAATGGCGATTATTTTTAGATAGCCTAAAACTGACATAAAATACATAGTACTTTATTATTAATAGACTTATTGATAACAATTAAACGGGTTAATTTTTAAAATACAAAACCTTTAAGTTGTCCAAGAAAATAAACTATGAACGATAACCTTAATCGCCAAGAGGCTGATGAACTTTCGCTGAGGGAGGTAATAGACCAATATGCTCGCTATTGGTATCTCTTTGTAATAGGAGTAGTAATAGCACTAATATTTGCCTTTATTTATTTACGTTATGCACCACAACTTTACCAGAGCAAGGCGACTATAATTATTAAAGATGAGAAAAGTCAAAGCCCTTTGGAAATGGCGGCTTTTTCTCAGTTCGGCAGCTTCCTTTCACGTTTTAAGAGTAATCAAATTGATAACGAGTTAGCCATTTTCAACTCGAAAAGCGATCATTTCAGAAGCTGTTAAGGAGCTTCAGCTTAATATAAAGTATGAAGTAATGGGCAATATAAAAACTTCTGAGATTTATGGTTATAAACCCTTTGAGGTGCGGTATCAATCATTTAATGAAACATTCTTCTAAACAAACCAGTACCTACTTTATTTTTAGAAATTTTATCTAATGCTGAGTTTGTTATAGAAGATGAAACTCTGGCAGCAGCAAAACAACACATAAGTTTGGAGAGCATCTCTCTCTTTCTTTTGGAGATATTAACTGTATTACCTAATTTGGAAAATCCAGAAAAATTTGAAGGGTATTTAAACAAAACAATTTTGGTGAGTTATAGATTCTGTTGAAAATGTGGCGTTGGGGTTTCAAGATAAGAGTAAACATTTTAAATACGGATGCTAAGAGTAATGTGGTAGAACTTTCCATACAAACCCAAATATAAGGAAAAAGGAGAAGATTTTTTAAACGAATTAGTGTACAGTACAATAAAGATGCTGTTAATGATCGGAATGAGATTGCAAGAAAAACCTCGGCATTTATTGATTCCCGCCTTCAGATTATTACCCGTGAGTTAGACTCTGTGGAGACTAACAAGGAAGACTTTAAAAGCTCCAATCGCTTGACTGATATACAGGCAGAAGCACAGATAACCTTGGAAAATGCCAGTGAGTTCAATAAAAAACAATTGGATGTTTCTACTCAAATGGAGTTGAGCAATACGATGATTGATTATATGAAAATCAACTCTACCGAAGATCTATTACCTGCCAATATTGGTATTGCTAATGAGAACGTAGGAAGTGCCGTAAATAATTATAACGAATTAATTCTATACCGAAACAAACTACTGCAAAGTTCACTCCCAAAAACCCTGTTGTTAAAAGTGTGAACGACCAGATATCCCAAATGCGGTGCAAGTATTTTAGGAAGTTTGGAAAACTCAAGAAATGCATTGAAGATTGCCATGAAAGACTTGAATATTCAGGAAAATATCATCAGTTCCAAAATTTCGCAGGTTCCAGCAAAAGAAAAGATCTTTAGAGGTATAGAACGTCAACAAACCATTAAGGAACAACTTTATCTATTTTTACTGCAACAACGTGAAGAGGCCTCTATATCCTTAGCTGCAACTTCAGACAAGAGCTAAAATTGTAGATAGAGCCTATGGTTCAAAGCTACCAGTTTCACCTAAAAAGCCACTTATTTATTTAGGTGCTTTAATCGCGGGGCTTTTAATTCCATTTTGGTGGTATTTATACTTTTAATTTACTGAGCACAAAAGTTAAAGGAAGAAAGGATGTTGAGAGACAGTTAAAAACAATTCCTATAATTGGTGAAATTCCAAGAGTACAAAAAGGAGATTCAGACCTTATCCAGCATAATGACCGAAGTGTGATGGCTGAAGCCTATAGAATATTGCGGACCAATCTTCAATATTTATTTATAAATAAATTGGAAGAAAGTGAGAAGGGTAAAACCATGATTGTCACCTCAACCATTAAAGGTGAAGGAAAGACTTTTGTTGCCTTTAACTTGGCCTTGACTCTTGCCAATACTGGTAAAAAGGTAGTATTGGTGGGAGCTGATATTCGCAATCCGCAATTACAGCGTTATTTACCGGACAATTTAAAATCAAGTAAAGGACTTACCGAGTATATAGTTTATGAGGATGTTCAGGTCAATGAAATTGTTAATCAAAGTGAACACAATGACAACTTGAGCATAGTTCTTTCGGGCGCCATCCCTCCAAACCCTGCTGAATTACTAATGCAAAAACGTATGGGGAGTTTTATTGAAGAACTTAGAAAAGAGTTTGACTATATTATTATGGACACTGCGCCATCCATGCTTGTTACGGATACTATTCTAATCAATAAATTGGCGGACATTACCTTATATGTTGTTCGTGCTGGTTTTACAGATAAACGCTTGTTAGATTTTCCTCAGGACGCTATTAATGATGGGCGTTTGGCAAATGTAGCTATTGTCCTTAACAATGTTAGTTTAAGCAATTTTGGCTACGGAAATAAATATGGATATGCCTATGGGCGAGAAGAAAAATCTTTATTTCAACGACTTTTTAATAAATAGAAACTACTATTTATGAAATTTATAAAAGTTTTCGTTCTTCTTTTTCCAATGATACTCTTTTCCCAAGAATTTGATATTACAGGAAGTGTTGAAGCAAAAGCAATGCTATCTAACGAAAATGAAAACCCTTTTTGGTTTCATACCAACACGAACTATGCGGTTGGAGAACGTACAAACCTTTCTGCTACTGCCGACGTGACTGCAAGCTTAACCTATTCTTCATTTAAGATTAGAGGAGGTGCCGCTGTATATGGAAGGGATGGCGTGGAAGATGCTGTACAGCGAAGAGATTTGTATTTGCAATTTGAAAACTCTTGGTTGTTTGCAACAGTTGGAGCTAAAAAGCAAAAACAAGTTCTTGCCGGTCTTTCTGCCACGAATCAAAACTTTTTATGGTCTGGAAATGCAAGACCTTTACCAGGCATTCTTTTAGAAGCCAATAATCCTTTTAAAATCTCAAACACTTTTGGAATAGACTGGGGAATTGGGCACTATATATTGAACGATGCTAGATATGTAGACAATACCCAACTTCATTACAAGAGATTGGGGATTATTACCACGTTTAACGAAAATCACAAACTGACCTTAAATGTGCAGCATTTTGCCCAATGGGGCGGTACTTCCCCTGAATGGGGGAAATTAAAAAGCGGCTTTAAGGATTATGTAAATGTTTTTTTTGCACATACTACCGAAGAATTGGAATTGAATGGTGAAACCCTTAATAAGTTGGGAAATCATTTAGGCAGTATCCTAATCAAATATGAATTTAAAAATCGGTTTGGCGACTTTTCCCTTTATCATGACCACTATATAGAGGATGGATCCTGGCACACGTTGGGCGAATTTTCCGGATGGTCTTTGGGGAGTTTATTTTAAACCCCAAAACCAAAGTATTATTTCTTCAGTGCTTTATGAATATATTGATACTGTGGACCAAAGTGGAATCTCCATTGGCAGTGGAAAAGATAATTACTTTGCAAATGGAATATACCGTAGTGGTTGGACTTATGAAGAAAATATTATTGGGATGCCATTCATTATTTTTGATAGAAATATCATAGTTTCGCGATGAAAACAATCCTATTATAAGCAATCGTTCCAAAGTACACCATTTTGCAGTTATGGGTAAATTCAGCAAATTTCAATGGAAGCTGAAAAGTACCTATGCGAACTATTTGGGTACCTATGTAAAGCCATTTTCCCCCGAATGGAAATATTGGTACAATTACGGGTCACTTTCCTATAAAACTGAAAAACTGGGAACCTTTACAGTTTTGGGAGGGGTAGATTTTTCGAATGTGGAGGATACTCGTGTGGGGGGTGGGGTTGAATATTCTTATAGTTTTATGTGAGTAAGTGAATATGTGAATTTGTGGAATTATTGCTTTTTTTTCTTAAAAAGAAAACCCAAGGGGAGCCAAATAAAAAGGAATAAAAATTTACCTGTCACAAGGCCAATAACGGTAATAAAAGCTGCGATGATCAGTAAGGGTATTTTGTAATTGGATTTCATAGTTTATATTAAAAAACAAAGTAACAAGGTTTAGAATGCGTTCGACAGTCAGAAAATATTAATTAACTTCATCAGCCCCATACACCAATTCAATAAAATCCACCTTCGGAATATCCCCAAAATATTCCTTTACCTCAATATCTTTTAATAATTCTGAAACATCTTCTTTTTCATAACGAGCGCCTTCCAACAGTTTTTCGAGCTTTTCAATAGGTTCCTTTCCAAAGAAATCGCCAAAAATCTTAAAATCTTTGATGTGTCCTTTTTCAACAAAAATTCGTAGATCTATTTCTCCAATAGGGAATCGCTTGCTACGCTGAATATTGAATTTTGGGGAACGGCCGTAGTTCCAGTCCCAAGTGTCATATTTTTCTTCTTTCAGTAGGTGAACTGCTTTCCACTCTTCGGGTGTTAAATGATAGCTGTTAAAAGGCTCGCTCTCTTCGTAAAGTCCTTCCAATAAAAGTTGCCGGAATGTTTCAATCTTCAAGGGTTCTTTTAAAAACTCTGAAATATTCGCCACCCGGCTGCGCACTGATTTATGACCTTTGGACTCAATCTTGCTCATCTTAACGTTTAGTGCGTTAACAACTTCACCCAAATCGGTATTTAACAAAAGCGTGCCATGGCTCACCATCCTTTTCCCCGTGGAAAACTGTGCGGTGCCAGATATCTTCTTTTCCTCTACTTGTATGTCGTTTCTGCCTTTCAGTTCGGCATCCAACCCTAAATTCTTTAAAACTTTAATAACTGGAGCTGTAAATTTTTTGAAATTGTTTAAGCTTTTCCCATCGTGATTGGTGATAAAGCTGAAATTTAGGTTACCATGATCGTGATATACTGCGCCACCGCCTGAAACCCTTCGTACAACACGAATGTTGTTTTCTTTTACATATTCGTGGTTAATCTCTTCCAAGGTGTTTTGGTTTCGACCAATGATGATGGAAGGTTCATTTATGTAGAACAATAAATAATCGTTCTCTGCACTAAAATTTCGCAGTGCATATTCTTCCAATGCAAGGTTTAGTTGTGGGTTTGTATTGCCTTCGTTTTCTATGAAAATCATTTGTTTTTGTTTGGTTTGTAAAGATAGGAGTTATTGTAGCGAAAAGGAAGGAAAAGGGAAAAGAGAAAAGAGAAAAGGAGTTTCAATTTATACAGCCAACAGCCTACAGCCAAAAGCTTACAGCCGATAGCCTAAAACTTACAGCCTATAGCTAACCTTAAATCCACCGTACCAATTTCTCGGTATTCCTGGATAATAATAGCGAGGTTCTGAATTACCAAAACCTGTGGCATTTATCAATACTGACGATGCGTATTTTTCATCTGTAAAATTGTTTACTACCACGCGTTTATTTCAAGTTTAATATTTTTTGGAAACTTCTTTTTTGTATGAAACCTTTGATTGAAAACAGTGTACTATCTCTGAATACAGTGAATTGGAATCGTTTAATGGAATTTCACTGATGTATAGAAAATTAGTATTCAGTGAAAATTCGTAATTGCTTAAATTAATTGACACCTACTTTATTTTTTTGTTGGGAATGCCGGTAAGTTGATTTCCCGAGAAGTTATCTTCCCCATCTACAAAATCAACAAATTTATGATTGTTGAATTCAGCATTCATAAAGGGAGAAACGTAAAAATCTTCATTGACTGGAATATTATATTCTGTACTAATTTCAAAGCCTTTATGTTCTGTTTTCCCCGCATTACGACCAATATATTGATCGTTGCCCACGCGTTCTGCCACCAATAAATCATCAATATTTAAAAGGTAAGCGGCTAGTTGCAAATGAAATTTTCTTTCGAAGAAAAACAGCTCGCTTCCCAATTCATAATTAAAACCTTTTTCCGGACCCAGTTCTGGATTTATTAGACCTTCTGGGGTAAGCGTTTCCTCTATAGATGGATAATTAAAACCTCTGCTAAAGTTGAAGTACGCGCTTAAATCTGGGGTAAATTGATATAAAATGTTGAAATTTGGCGCTAGGATTGGATCGAAATTTCGTTTTGCACTTTTATCTATTGCATCAAAGTTGAATTGATCTTTAAAATTGTAATGTGTCATATTGAAATTGATGCCGATTTGGGCTTTTAGCTTTTCCGTGAAAGGTAGCGTTGCCGTTACAAAAAGATTCAAATTGTCGCGAATTTCCAAATTATCGCTCAATTGGCTGCCTTCCAAACTTCCATTGCCATTGTTTTCTTCATAAAGATTTTCAATGGTTTTCCAATTATATTCGTCTTTATAAAATTCCCCTCCAAAACTGAGGTTGGCTCTATTTTTCAAAAAAATGAAGTCATCTGCAAAAACGGTTCGAGCGCCAAAACCATTTGTAAATTCATCGAGAATATTGAAAGGTCGCGGTTCATAATGGTCCAAATAGGTATAAAAAACACTGCTGGTATTGCTGAAATTTTTAGAAAAATGATGCGTGAAACTTAAGCCTGTCAGAATTTGCTTATTGTCCTCAAAACCTTGGGCCTGTGCCCAGGTAAACGCTGCTTGACTGGGATCTTCCTCATAGGCGGTCTTTCCGATTGAACTGGGAATTTCTGCAAAATAATCTATATAATTTATCAATAGTGAAAACTCATTTTTTGAATTGAATATATATTTTGAAGTGAGCAACACGGTTTTTCTATCATAACTGCTATTCTCCCGAAAACCTTCCGTTTCCAAATGGTCATAATTCAGCTTCAGTGAAAACTTTTCAGTGGATGTGGCTGCAGAAACGGAGTTTTTTATCAGTCCGAAGGAGCCAACAGTTAAATTGCTTTTGAAAAATGATTCCCCAACCACGGCTTGTTTTGAATTGAGTAGCAACGTCCCCCCCAAATTGGTACCGAATTGGGTTGCTTTTGGACCTTTTACGATTTCCAAAGATTGTATGTCGTCGGGATTAAAAGCGTCTATTGCCGTTTCACCAACTCCATTTGTTATTGGGATGCCATTGAAATACGCACGAATTTTATTGGTGCCGTAAAGGGTTCGCGAGCCCACTCCACGAATTACAATTCTATTGGTGTTTATAGCGCCATTTTGAATAAATACACCGGGAGTTTCATTAATTGCTGAAACCAAATCAATGGGGCTGTATTCCTCAAATTTTTCTGATGTAATTTTTGTTGTGGGTATTATTACTTTAGCTGCTGGGTTTGTGGAAGATTTTTTTTGATAGCCTGATGAAATAATAATCTCTTCTAAATTTTCATTTTTTGAAAGAAGATAAAGGTAGAAAACCGTATTATTTTCTGTGACTTCAGCATTTTTTATAAAATAATCTGGATGTTCAAACCGAATGAAAATTGGTAATTTGAATTTTTTGGGAAGTGTAAATACGCCATTTTTATCAGTTTTGGCAATAATTACATTTTTAAAAAAAACAGAAACATTTTTAATGGGAAGATTTTTTCCGGAAAAAACAGATCCTTCAATAGTTTGCCCGAACGAAATATTAAAAAAGGCAGTCAAAAATATAACCACCAGTGTTTTTTGAAGAGGGAACTTCATTTTCTTATAGTTTTTATTAGCAAGAGCCAAGAGCCAAGAGCCAAGAGCCAAGAGCCAAGAGTCAAGAGTCAAGAGCCAAGAGCCAAGAGCCAAGAGCCAAGAGCCAAGACTTATTTATTTACACATTCACTGATTCACTGATTCACAAATTTACTGATTCACAAATTCACAATTCTACAAATCCACCATTTAAAAAATTATCTTTGTGCCTATGAGTACATTGATTCAAATAGCTGTATTGCCTCATCAACAGGAAGATTTAGATTATATCCTGGAGCTTGCTTTGGAAAAGGAAAATCTTCGCAGGGAAGGGATAAGCGATTGGCGAATTCGGAAACGTTCCATTGACGCACGCCGAAAGCCCATAAAAATAAATTTCAGATTGAATTGTGGCTGAAAGGGGAAAAGCGAGAAAAAATCCCTCCGTTTATTCCTCAAAATGTTTCTCGAGGCAAAACAGATAGCAATCATAGGCGCTGGTCCTGCTGGACTTTATGCTGCATTGCGAGCTATTGAAGCAGGATTAAAACCCATTGTTTTTGAACGTGGAAAAGATGTTCGCGAACGAAGGAGAGATCTTGCTGCAATAAATAAGGAGCAAATTGTAAACCCAGAAAGTAACTATTGTTTTGGTGAAGGTGGCGCCGGAACCTATTCTGACGGAAAACTTTATACACGCAGCAAAAAACGGGGCAATGTACTGAAAGCACTGGAGTGGTTTGTCCATTTTGGGGCTGATGAGGATATTCTTGTAGATGCACATCCACATATTGGCACCAACAAACTCCCAAAGATTATTACAACAATGCGTGAAGCCATTATTGAAAATGGGGGAGAAGTGCATTTCAATTCAAAGTTGACGGATGTAAAACTAAAAGAAGGCGCTGTTGAAGCTATTCAAATAAACAACGGAGAATGGCGCAAATTTGAGAATGTAATACTCGCAACGGGACATTCCGCTAGGGATATTTTTTATTTGCTTCACGAAAAAAATATTAAAATTGAAGCCAAACCTTTTGCCATTGGTGTTCGTGTTGAGCATCAACAGGAGCTTATCGATTTTATTCAATATCACGGCGAAATATGACAATCCCAATCTTCCGCCAGCCAGTTATGCACTGGTAGAGCAGGTAGATGGTCTCGGTGTGTATTCCTTTTGTATGTGTCCTGGCGGAATTATCGCACCCTGCGCCACTGCCCAAGAAGAAGTGGTTACAAACGGTTGGAGCCCAAGCAAACGAAACAATCCGTATGCAAATAGTGGAATTGTAGTGAGCGTGGAGCCCAAAGATTTGCCGAACTACAAAGAAGACGATCCATTTGTTTGTCTGAATTTTCAGAAAGAAGTAGAAAAACGATGTTGGGAAGCAGGAGGGAAGACCCAAAAAGTGCCCGCACAACGCATGATTGATTTTGTAGAAGGAAAGGTTTCAGAGGATTTTCCAAAGACCTCTTACCAACCAGGCATCGTTTCGGCAGATTTAAATGAAGTGCTTCCGCCTTTACTTTCAAAACGTTTGAAAAAAGCTTTTGTGGCTTTTGGAAAGAAGATGAAGGGATACTATACCAACCAAGCGGTACTTCACGCACCGGAGAGTAGGACTTCTTCGCCAATAAGTATTCCGCGAAATCCTGAAACTTTGGAGCATGTTGAAGTAAAAGGACTGTATCCTTGTGGGGAAGGTGCTGGTTATGCAGGCGGAATTATTTCCGCAGCTATTGATGGGATTAATTGTGTGGATGCGATTGTTTTGAAAAATGCTTTAGGCTATAAGCTTTAAGCAATTAGCTTGGTTAAATTTTAATTTGCCTACAGCCTACAGCCTAGCAGCTGTTTCTTATTAGCCTATAGCCTATAGCCTACAGCATAACAAAAAAAGACCACCTTTCGGCAGTCTTTTT
The DNA here is from genome assembly GCA_963805885.1 of uncultured Flavobacteriaceae bacterium. Taxonomy (GTDB): domain Bacteria; phylum Bacteroidota; class Bacteroidia; order Flavobacteriales; family Flavobacteriaceae; genus Aequorivita. The sequence continues at coordinate 114,008 of CAWDWC010000010.1, read as the reverse complement.
AAAAATATATATTTTTTCAAAATTACTTTATCTCAAGCAATTCAAGTTCGAAGGTCAAATCTTGCCCGGCCAATGGGTGATTTGCATCCACGATTATAAAGTCATCCTTTACATCTGCAATGCGCAATTGACGTTCACTACCATCAGGGTTTTTAGACACAAGACCCATACCTACTTCTGGTTTTATTTCCTGTGGAAGGTTGTCATTTGGAATTTTTTGGAAAAGTTCTTTTTGAACATCACCGTATGCCTCATCTTTCGGGATGGTGATGGTTTTCTTCTCGTTCACCTTCATATCTACCAATCCCTTTTCAAAACCGGGAATCAATCGACCCTCCCCAAGTTTTACCTCTAGTGGCTCGCTGTTGCACAGAACTGTCGAACACTTGCCCGTCGTTCAGTTTTCCTGTGTAGTGAAGTTTTACGGTTTCATTTCCTGTTACTTGACTCATAATGTTTTGTTTTTTCAATTATTTAATCAATAATGGGCAAAACTATAGGTTTAAGTAGCCATTTCCACAGAAATAGGGTAATAATACCCTGATTTAAGGAAATATTAACGGATTGATACGAATAAGAGGTATGATAAAATATTAATTTTTAAAATGGAAATTACTTGCCGTTAAAAAAATACCAAACAATTAATCTTTGATAATTTGACCTAAAACCCCATTAAATTAACTAAATTAGTAAAGCATCTATTGGATTTGTTTTATTGTCAGAATGCAATCCAAGTTCACATTAATATACTTCTGAATTTTGATGATTTCTTTCAAAGTCTTCAAAAGCGAATTGAAAACTATAAAGGTTTATAGTAGTTTATATTAAGACTAATAAGCTTTGTCATTATTCATTATTTTCATTAGGTATGATTATTAAATTAATCCTAATTGCGCTGTACTTTTTTTTATTTTAATTATATTATAAAAATAATTTTGAATTCCATATGTTAAAACAATCAACAAAATCTGAAGAACTTCTTGAAAGAAGAAGAAAAGTAGTGCCCAACGGTGTGGGCATATTCAATACTGTAACTGCAAAAAAGGCTAAAGGAGCCATTATTACTGACGCAGATGGGCGAGAGCTAATTGACTTTGCTGGAGGCATTGGTGTAGTAAATGCGGGCCATTGTCCCGAAACAGTGGTAAAAGCCATACAGGACCAAGCGGAAAAATACATTCATACTAGTTTTAATGTAGTTACGTATGAACCCTATATTGAGCTTTGTGAAAAACTGATAGAATTACTTCCTCATGGGGAGCATACCAAGGCCTTGCTCGTAAGTACAGGGGCTGAAGCGGTGGAAAATGCAATAAAAATAGCGCGCCAAGCAACCAAAAGACAAGCAGTATTATGTTTCACCGATGCCTTTCATGGCCGAACGCTGATGGCCATGACACTTACTAGTAAAATTGACTACAAAATCAATTCTGGTCCTTATGCACCGGAAGTTTACAGACTTCCATTTCCAAACTTTTATCGCTACCACGGAAATTTGGATATGGATGGGTTTGTGGAAGCGGAACTGACACGCTTAAAAGAAAGTGCCAAGAACCTAGTTGATCCCAATAACTTGGCAGCAATTATCATTGAGCCTATACAAGGTGAAGGGGGATTTTATCGCAGTTCCTAAACGTTATTTTGAAGGCCTTCGTGAATTTTGCGATGAATATGGTATTATTCTCATTGCAGATGAAATCCAAAGTGGTTTTGGTAGAACTGGAAATTGGGCCAGTTGGCAAAATTACAATGTAACTCCAGATATCAGTACCTATGCAAAATCCCTTGGTTCTGGTATGCCCATTGCCGCTATTTTAGGTAGGGCAGAAATTATGGATTCTGCAGGCCCCAGCACCATCGGTGGCACCTATATTGGCAACCCTGTCTGTTGCGCCGCCGCTCTTGCAACCATTCAATTTATGAAGGACAATAACCTCAATCAACGGGGGGTGGAAGTTGGTAAAATAGTTAAGGAAAGGTTTAACGCAATACAAAAAAAATATAAACAAGTGGGCGACGTACGTGGTATGGGTGCCATGGTAGCGATGGAGTTTGTGAAAAACGATGATCCCCGTCAACCAGATGGAGAACTTTGTCTCCAAATTGTACAAAATTGTGCAGAGAATGGATTGATAATTATAAATGCAGGAACATTCAAAAATATTATCCGCATACTTTGCCCCTTGGTCATTACAGATGAACAACTAAACAAGGGTTTAGATATTCTTGAAAATGAAATTAAAAACATAATCAACAAAACTATATGAATCCATTTACAATTGCAGGCATCCAAATGAAGGTTTCTGCCACCCAGAGCAATCTGGAAATGATGAAGCTAAAACTGGACATAGCCATGCATTTATACCCCTCTGTACAAATGGTATTGTTCAGCGAGCTATGTGCTTATGGCCCTCTTACCTATTATGCCCAAGAGTTTCCTGGGGAATTTGAAAAAGAAATGCAGAGTATGGCTAAAAAATATGGTATCTGGCTTTTACCGGGTTCTATTTTTGAAAAGGATGGAGATAAAATTTACAACACAGCTACGGTCATTAATCCACGTGGAGAAATTGTGAAACGCTATCGAAAAATGTTTCCTTTTTATCCATTTGAAGTGGGTATAACCCCGGGCGAGGAATTTTGCACTTTTGAAATTCCGAATGTCGGCATATTTGGAGTTTCAATTTGTTACGATATGTGGTTTCCAGAAACCATCCGGACCCTCGCAGTTATGGGTGCCGAAGTTATACTTCACCCCACAATGACCGCCACTATGGACCGTGAGATTGAACACTCTATCGCTCAGACCATGGCAGCAGTAAACCAATGTTTCTTTTTTGATATAAACGGATTGGAAACAGGCGGAATTGGGCGTTCCACGGTATGCGGCCCTGATGGAAGAATAATGTACAAAGCAGGTGCTACCGAGGAAATTTTCCCCATTGAAATAGATATGGAACGAGTAAAAAGAAGCCGTGAACTGGGAGTTATGCGTTTGGGGCAGCCCCTTAAAAGTTTTCGGAATCACATGGGTGATTTCAATATCTATCAAAAAGGAGTAAAGCACCCTTATTTAGATTCACTGGGTCCTCTTATAAAACCTACAAAAGTGGACGAACTTGAACATCTCAAGAAAATGGAAAGCGAAATAGAACTTCCGGTAAGCGTAATAAGTTATAAAGGCGATGGCTATGAAAAATAGAAGAATTATCAATTGATGGAATTCAATAAGGAAAGAAAATATATTTCAATAACACTTAAATAAAATAATTATGGGAACAATGTCCTCGAAACCAAAACAAGCAAATAGCAAGATGAAAGATTTCATTACTTGGTTCGAAATACCTGTACTCAACCTGCATCGGGCCACAACTTTTTATAATCAAATTTACGGTATCAAGATGGAAACCACCGAAATGAATGATTATTCTATGGCGATTTTTCCAGTGACTACTGGTATTGGAGGGGCTTTGGTTCAAGGACAGGGTTGTGTTCCCAGTGAAACGGGTGCCCTGGTCTATTTAAATGGAGGCAAAAACCTTCAGCCTATACTCGATAAAGTGGAAGATGCCGGAGGACGTGTTATTATGACAAAAACGAAGATAAGTGACGAAGCTGGTTATTTTGCCCTTTTTATAGACAGTGAGGGTAATAAACTGGCCATTAATTCCAAACAATAAAAGATGCCAACCAAAAAGAAAAATATTAGCGCACCTTATTACAGTATTGGTCAACTTCGTGTCGCCACTTGGCGGGATTTAAAGCTGGAAAGTACTGAACTCAGCCAGTGTAAAAAAGAATCAAAAAGCGAAAAGGAGCACACCAATAAAGTAAAAGGATTATTGCGCGACCTTAGTATTATTGAACAGTATTTTGTTTATCCAGGAAAAGTAAAGTTGGAAAAACTCTGCCAAGCTTTAGAAAGACAGGAATACGTATCTCTCGCCCATAATATTACAGAAATCAACAAACAGTTGGTAAGCGATAATTATTTGAACAATCCATTTTCAAATACGATAGAAGATAATGAACAAAACCGTCCCGATGATATTAGGGAACTTTCTTCCGGTCAAAAGAAAAACTATTTTGAAGTTCTTTTTGTGGAGGACCTTCCTGCTAAAGATGAATTGGCGCTTCACGAAAAACTACAAGAGTTGCGTGAGCCAAATGAACAGTTTACCTATGATTTTTTGGTACAGCGTTCTTTTCAAGATGCGCTTATAGCGTTGCTCTTTAATCCGAATCTTCAGGCAGTAGTTATTCGGTATGCTCCTCCGTATGCCTCGACAAATATTTCATCCTTATTGAGTCCCTATATCCAGAATGTATTGAAAATAGATTTGGAGCATAAACAGGAATCAGCGTTGGGTCCACTTTTAGGTGAATTGGTAAAACAATTTAGACCAGAGTTGGATACTTATTATGTAACTGATACTTCACTTACCGATTTAAAGGATAGTACGCTACAGCAGTTTAGCCGGATTTATTATCGTAAAGAGGATTTACAGGAACTCCATCTCGGTATTATTCGTGGAGTTCGCGAACGTTTTGACACACCTTTTTTCAGTGCCTTAAAAGAATATAGCCAAAAACCCACAGGAGTTTTTCACGCTATGCCTATTTCTAGAGGTAATTCTGTTTTTAAATCGCGATGGATTAAGGATTTTGGCGAATTTTATGGCAGAAACATGTTTTTAGCCGAAACATCATCCACCACTGGTGGTCTCGACTCCTTGCTTCAACCCACTGGACCTTTAAAAAAAGCACAGGAAATGGCTGCTGAAACCTACGGCTCCCAACGCACTTTTTTTGTAACAAACGGAACTTCTACAGCAAATAAGATTGTGCTCCAGGCCATTGTTGAACCCGGGGATTTGGTTCTAATAGACAGAGATTGCCATAAATCGCATCACTACGGGATGGTACTGGCAGGTGCATATCCGGTTTATTTAGACTCTTATCCCATTCAAGAATATTCCATGTATGGGGCTGTGCCATTAGAAAGCATAAAGAATAAATTGCTGCAGTTAAAGGAAGCCGAAAGACTGGACAAGGTAAAAATGTTGTTACTCACCAATTGTACGTTTGACGGCTTGGTATATAATGTTGAAAAAGTGATGGAGGAAGTCCTCGCCATAAAACCAGATATGATTTTCTTGTGGGATGAAGCCTGGTTTGCATTTGCTGGCTTCACGTATATTTACAAACAACGAACAGCGCATGTTCAGTGCGCGGAAACTCTTCAATAAATATAGGAGTGAAGCATATAGAAAGGAATACAAGGACCATTTAAAACATCTTTCAAACGGTGAAGTAGCCCAAATTGCCCGACCCAGATAAAGTATGCATTCGGGTATATTCTACCCAAAGCACACATAAAACCTTGAGCAGTTTTAGACAGGGATCCATGATACATATTTGGGACGAAGATTTTAGAAAAAAATCTGAAAATACTTTTATGGAAGCCTATATGACCCATACTTCCACTTCGCCAAATTATCAAATGCTTGCTTCCTTGGATGTGGGAAGACGCCAAGTGAATTTGAAGGCTTTGAAATGGTGGAAAAAAGCATAGAGATGGCAATGGTACTTCGCGCTAAAGTTACCAACAACCCAAAACTGAGCAAATATTTTGATGTTCTTACCGTAAAGGATTTTATACCTGACGAGTATAGGGAATCCGGTTTGGGGGAATATTATGATCCATCCATCGGCTGGAACCGTATGGAAACCGCTTGGGAAAAAGACGAGTTTATGCTCGACCCCACAAAAATAACCCTTTTTATAGGTAGGACAGGTGTGGACGGAGATACCTTCAAAAACAAATATTTGATGGATCAGTTTAATATCCAGATAAATAAAACCTCCAGAAATACTGTTTTATTTATGACTAACATCGGTACAACACGCGGGAGCGTTGCGTATCTCACCAATGCTCTTTTAACAATTGCGGAACAGCTGGATGAAGAATTCAGATCACTAAATAGCCGTGAAGCCGAAATTGCTGAAAGACGAATCCACTCGCTTATTAAAGACGTGCCGCCCTTGCCAGATTTTAGTTATTTTCATTCCTCTTTTAGGGCAGTACCTGGAGTACCAGGAGGTAATATTCGAGAAGCGTTTTTTATGTCGTACAACGAAAATAATTACGAGTATATTTCATTGAGTGATTGTAAAAAAGCAATGGAAAATGGGAGAGAGTTGGTAGCCTCATCTTTTGTGATACCCTATCCTCCAGGCTTTCCCGTATTGGTTCCCGGACAAGTAGTAAGTGAAGAAATCATTAACTTTATGTTGGCACTTGATGTAAAGGAGATACACGGGTATCGCGCAGATCTCGGATTGCGTATTTTCCGTGATAGTTTGCTTAACCGCCAAAAAACCGGAACAGCTTTAGGTGCTTTGGCAATGGGCAATTCAAAAAAAAATAAAGATTTAAATTTAAATTAAAAACAATATTATGAGTACCGATAAAACTACAACCAAAACAAAGACCAAAACTGCAACAGCAAAAAAAGTGAAGTCTGCGACAAAAGATAAATCCTTGGCAGCTACAATTAAACAAACGAGTAAGCCAGATAATAAAGTAGCTAAACCAAAATCGGTCCTCAACGGAATTCCTGATTTGCGACGTTTCTTTTATAAAAATGAAACACCTATTTATTTTATTAGTGCCACCAACTTTAACCTTTTAGGGGCCGATGAGTGGATAAAAGGCTTTAAATTCATTAATTATATTGAGTGTTTTGATGGGCTTCATCCCAATGTTTTTTCTCCGAAGGAAGAAATCCCACATGATGATTTCGAAAGTATTGAGGACATCAATAATTACCTTTTGCAGCATCCCGAAGTACAGGAATATATAAAATCCCGGAAAAAAGGAGGAAAAGCAGGAAAGGTCATGTTTCTTATGTTTAATGAAAAAACTGAGAAACTTGCAAAGAAACTGGGGCTTGAAATTATGTTCCCATCTGCAAAAATGCGCACCTCTATGGACAATAAAGTAAACACCAATCGCCTTGCCGAAAAAGCGGGAGTAGCTTGTGTACCTTATGTTCTTTCAAATGTTAAGGATTATGCACATCTTCAAAAAGTTTCGAAGAAGTTGGGTAATGATTTGGTGATTCAAACTCCCTTTGGTGATTCTGGACATACTACTTTCTTTATTTCAAACGAAGAAGAATTTAAAAAACATGAGGATGAGATAATTGCAGAAAAAGAAGTAAAAATAATGAAACGCATTAACTGCCGTGGTTCTGCCATTGAAGCGTGCGTTACTAAACACGGTACTGTTGTCGCTCCTTTAATGACGGAGCTTGTAGGCTTTAAGGAGCTCACTCCATACAAGGGTGGTTGGTGTGGAAATGAGATCTACCCGGAATCTTTTACGCCTAGCATTCGAAAAAAAGCCCGGGAATACACCCAGCTTTTTGGAGACCAGTTGCGCAAAGAAGGTTACAAAGGATATTTTGAGCTCGACTTTTTGATCGATCAAGATAACGGCGAAATCTATTTGGGTGAGCTGAATCCTAGGGTTACCGGCGCAAGTTCCATTACAAACCATGCAGTTTTTGCGCTAGCTGATGCACCTTTGTATCTCTTCCATATGTTGGAATGGATGGATGTAGATTATGATCTAAACGTAAAGGCTATTAACGACCGTTGGTCAAAACAGGAAAATACCGATAGTTGGAGCCAATTGATTATAAAACATACCAAAAAAACCATTGAGCATGTAACTGAAGCACCAAAATCGGGAATTTGGAGGATTTTTGATAATGGACATATACAGTTTAACCGTATGGATACCCACAGGCGTTCTGTGGAAAGTGAAAACGAAGCTTTTTTCCTTCGTATAACCAACAAAGGTGATTACCTCTATGAAGGTGCCGATATGGGCATACTTGTTACCCGCGGCAGAATGATGACGGATAATTTTAATCTTACCCAAAGGGCCAAAACATGGATTAGTGCCATTCACAGCAACTATGCCTCCACAGTTTTAGAAAATAAGGAGGAACAGCCGGAAATTATAGGAAACCTTACTAAATAGTTAGAAATTCAGAATTAACCTTATTGATTGCCTTTCGGGGAAAATTTAAAAAATTATATGGAATTCAAGAGTATTAATCCTTACAACGGGAAAACCGTTGGAAATTATCTTGCAGAAGCGGATGAAGCTGTCATGGATAAGCTAAAAAAATCTGAAACGGCTTTTAAAACCTGGCGAAAAGTACCACTGCAAGATCGCAGTTTATTGATGGCTAAGGCTGGTGCCGTTTTACGGGAAAATGTTGAGGAATACGCAAAAATGATCACTTTGGAAATGGGCAAACCAATAACCGAATCCCGAGCAGAAGTAAATAAATGCGCTTGGGTATGCGATTATTACGCTGAAAACGCCGAAACATTTCTTATGGAAGAGATTATTGAAACCGATGCCCAAAAAAGTTTTGTACGTCACGATCCTATAGGAGCCGTTTTTGCCATAATGCCTTGGAATTTCCCCTTTTGGCAAGTGTTTCGGTTTGCAGCGCCCACATTGACCGCTGGTAATGTAGGCCTATTGAAGCATGCCCCCAATGTTTTTGGATGCGCCAAACAAATTGAGAATGTATTCAAAAAAGCAGGTTTTCCGGATGGTGTTTTTCAGAATTTGATAGTGCACCACGACAAAACCGAGAGCATAATTGCGCATGAAGCTGTAAAGGCAGTAACACTTACCGGAAGTGAAATGGCAGGATCCGCTGTAGCACAAATTTCTGCAAAATATATAAAGAAAAGCCTGTTGGAATTGGGTGGGAACAATTCATTTATAGTTTGGAACGATGCCGATATAGACAAGGCGGTCGCTACTGCACTCATAGCACGGATGCTCAATTGTGGCCAAAGCTGTATTGCAGCCAAGAGGTTTATTTTGTTAGAAGAAATTTACGATGAATTTGTATCGAAATTCACAGCTGCTGTAAAAAATCTAAAATCCGGGGATCCCATGGAAGAAGCTATCCATGTAGGTCCTTTGGCACGAAAGGACTTGGCTGATCAACTTCAGCAACAAGTAAAAAAATCTGTTGAAATGGGAGCAGAGCTTTTATTGGGGGGAAATCAAAAGGGAGCTTACCACGAGCCAACCATTTTAGGAAACGTAAAACCTGGGATGCCTGTTTTTGACGAAGAAACTTTTGGCCCCGTTGCTGCAATGATAAAGGTAAAAACCATTGATGAAGCTTTTGCCCTTTCGGAACAATCCAAATATGGGCTTGGGGTTACCGTTTGCACCAGAGATATTGAAAAGGCACTTGAATATGCTGCCGAAGTAAGCGACGGTGCCTATTTTATAAATGAATTGGTGAAAAGTGATCCTCGCCTTCCATTTGGAGGAGAAAAACGATCAGGCTATGGCCGAGAATTGGCCAAGGATGGGATGATGGAATTTGTAAACAGGAAAACTGTTTATGTAAAATAAATTATTCCTTCAAAATAAAATTGATTGTCCGTTTGAGAGCAGTCAAGAACTATAAATTTCTTAATTATTGAGCTTTTAACTTCGCTCGACCAGAAAACAATACATTTAAAAAAAAACAAAAAAATGCTGCAATTAAATTTTCATTCAATTTCTGAGGTTTCGCCTGGTCCAAAATGGAAAAAATTATTTCAAACTCATTGGCCTGCTTATAAATCTTGGTTCCAAAGTAAGGGTGCAGTAAATAATCCGCCTTTATCTGTTGCGAAAGCGAAGCTTCATGAATATATGCCAAAATTTGTACCTACTTATGAAAAATTGTGCAACTTGACAGGAAATGACCCAATTGCAGAACGATTTTTAACGGGTTTTCAGCCGCCTGCATACATTAGCGGCTGTTCCCAAATAATAACTCAAAATCCACCAATGCTGGTTCGTAATTACGATTACCATCCACATTTATGCGAAGGTACGTTGTTAAATACCGCTTGGAACGGAAAACACATTATAGGCATAAGCGATTGTCTATGGGGCCTTGTTGATGGAATGAATTCGGACGGATTAGTGGTTTCGTTGACTTTCGGCGGAAGAAAAGTGGTTGGCGAAGGTTTTGGAATTCCTTTTATAATTAGATATGTGCTTGAGTTTTGCTCAACTGTTTCGGAAGCTGTTGAAGTTTTACAGCATATTCCCTCGCATATGGCTTATAATGTTATGGTTTTGGACAAAATGGGAAACCATAAAATGTTACAGTTAGCTCCGGATCACGAATCAATAGTAACGGAACTCCCGATTTCTACAAATCATCAAGGGAAGATTGATTGGCCGGAACATGCCCAGTTTTCAAAAACATTGGAACGGGAAGCTTTTTTGAATAAAATTATTTTAGAAAAAGATAAAATTCAAAATGAAATAATTTCTTCATTTTTGAAAAGTCCATTATTCAACAGAAAATACAATGAAGGGTTTGGAACGGTCTACACTTCAATTTACCATCCAGCGGAAGGCAAAATGGAGTTAAAATGGGACAACAATTCCTTGAGCCAATCCTTTGCAGATTTTGAAGATGGGCAAATACTCATAACCTATAATGATAAAGTGCCAGTTGAAAAAATAACAGTACCAAGTCCTCCCACAACGACCCAAGTAAAAGCAAAAACCTCTGCTACTGTTACCGATTGGGAAACATACGGAAATCAGTGGGCAACGCAAGAACCTATGGAACTGGCGCAAATGGTTGTAAAAACTATTGGTGCCGCAATGGGAATTTCTGAGAGTCCCGTGTTGAAAAATATTATGGAACAAATGACTTCTGAAAATAAAAAACGTGGGCAGATACCTTGGGAACTATTGGCGGATATTTGGTCCAGTATGACTATTACTAAAAAAGAATAATTCAAAAAAACGTATTGGGGAATTATTTGCCGATACAGAAATTGGCAAAAATATTGCCCAATAATTCGTCATTTGAGATTTCCCCGGTTATTTCACCAAAATAATATAAGGCTTGACGAATGTCTATCGCCAGTAAATCACCACTTAAACCACTGTCAATTCCTTCCTGTACTTTTATTATTTCCTCCAAAGCTTTCAGCATGGCATCATAATGACGACTGTTGGTAACGATAGTTTCGTTATTGCGGAGGGCTCCCGTGTTTACAAAATCGAGAAGTTTATTTGAATATTTTCTACGCCCTAACCTGTTTTGGCTGATAGTAATTGAAGATCGTTGATTGCTGATTGCAGATTTTTGATTTCTTCTTCTGAAAGTTTATCTACTTTATTGGCAACAATTATAAGGTTTTTTAAGGGATATTTGTTTTTAATAGTTTCAATTTCAACCTGAAACTTGGAACTCTGTCCCGAAACTTCGAGAAACTTTTCTGCATCAAAAAGATAAATCACCACTTGAGCAGGTTCAATCTTTTCAAATGTTTTTTTTATTCCCAAACCTTCAATAACATCCACCGTTTCTCGGATTCCTGCAGTATCAATAAATCGGAAACCAATGCCGCCGATGGTTATTTCATCTTCAATGGTATCTCGGGTAGTGCCTGCAATGTCGCTTACAATGGCGCGTTCTTCATTCAACAAAGCGTTTAATAATGTAGATTTTCCAACATTGGGTTCTCCAACAATAGCAACAGGGATACCATTTTTTAACACATTTCCTAGTGGCGAAAGAATCTATTAATCGTTTTAAAACCTGGGTAATTTTTGAATAAGTTTTTGAAATTCTTCTCTGTTGGCAAACTCAACATCTTCTTCAGCAAAATCCAGTTCCAATTCAATAAGCTGGCAAAATTCAATAATTCTTCGCGAAGTTTTTTAATTTCAGAAGAAAACCCGCCACGCATTTGTTGGATTGCCAATTGATGAGCTCGCAGCACTGTCACTGGCAATAAGATCTGCAACAGCTTCGGCTTGGCTCAAATCCATCTTTCCATTTAAGAAAAGCACGCAGTGTAAACTCTCCTGCTTGGGCCATTCTGCAACCTTTTCGAAGACATAACTGAATAATTTCCTGTTGGATGTAATTACTGCCGTGGCAGGAAATCTCTACCACATCTTCGCCTGTATAGCTATTTGGATTTTTAAAAATAGTAGCGAGACTTCATCAATAATACGTTCTCCATCTTTTATATGGCCTAAATGTACCGTATGAGTTTTTTGTTTTGCGATTTCCTTTCCCGAAGCGGAAGTGAAAATTGAAGAAGCAATTGCGATAGCCTCTGGCCCTGAAAGCCTTAAGACAGCTATTGCACCCGCGCCTGCTGGAGTTAGCCATTGCCACTATGGTTTCTGTGTGTATCATTGGCTACAAAGGTAAGATTAACTTTGGGAAAGTTTGAAATGTTTATTGAGGCTGAAGGTATCCAACATAAAAAACCCTCTTACAATTTTGCAAAAGGGTTTTTTTATGTATTAAATCGGATGTTTGTTTAATTGTTTAACATAACCGGCATTACAAGCATAGTAACGGTTTCCCCTTCATCAAGACCATCAACTGGGGTAAGAATTCCAGCTCTGTTTGGTAGGCTCATTTCCAAAGAAACTTCATCGCTAGTAAGATTATTGAGCATTTCCGTAAGGAAACGGCTGTTGAAACCTATTTGCATATCATCACCTTGGTAATCGCAAGTTAAACGCTCTTCTGCTTTATTGCTGTAGTCTATATCTTCTGCGGAAATATTCAATTCCGCTCCAGCAATCTTCAAACGTATTTGGTGGGTTGTTTTGCTTGAGAAAATGGAAACACGTCGAACAGAATTCAAAAACTGGTTTCTGTCAATAACTAACTTGTTCGGGTTTTCCTTTGGGATAACCGCTTCGTAGTTTGGATATTTTCCGTCAATCAATCGGCAAACCATTTCGGTATTTTCAAAAATAAATTTCGCATTACTATCGTTGTATTCAATAGTCACTTCGTCTTCGCTACCGGCAAGAATACTCTTTAAAAGTGTTAGAGGCTTTTTCGGCATAATGAATTCTGCAGTTTGCGAAGCGCTGATGTCGTCGCGGGTATATTTTACCAATTTGTGCGCATCGGTTGCTACAAACACTAAATTGTCTGTAGAAAACTGAAAGAACACACCGCTCATTACAGGTCTTAAATCGTCATTTCCTGAAGCAAAAATAGTCTTGCTGATTGCTGTTGCAAGCACATCGCCTTGCACAACAGTGGAAGAGGGATCTTTCAATTCCACGGCATTGGGAAACTCTTCGCCACTGGCATATGCCAAAGCGTATTTTCCGTGGTTGCTGCTTATTTCGATAGTGTTATTGTCTTCAATAGTAAAAGTTAAAGGTTGCTCAGGAAAGGTTTTCAATGTTTCCAACAATAGCCTTGCAGGAATACAAACCATTCCTTTTTCGGTACTTTCCACTTCCAATTTTGATGAAATTGTGGTTTCCAAATCGGAAGCTGAAACTATAAGGGATTTTCCTTCTAAATTGAACAGAAAATTATCTAAAATAGGCAGGGTATTATTGTTATTAATAATACCGCCCAAGACTTGCAGTTGCTTTAATAAATAAGAACTCGATACGATGAATTTCATTGAATATTTATTTTTTTGATCAGAATAATGATAAATGCCTTGTTTTTAGCATACCTACAAATATATTTCAATTGAAGTGTTTGTTAAAACAAACTTATCAACATTTATCGCGTGTATTTTCGTTTGCGATAGAAGGTGAAAACAATTCCGAAAAGAGCAAGTAAACCCAACGGTAACAGTATATTAAGTATTTGCCACTTGTTCCTTTGTTCCACAGTTTTTTGTGGATCTAGAAATGGTACTGAAATTTGCCGTGTTCTAATGTTTATAAGTCCATTGTCGTCCAGAAGGTAATTAACGGTATTCAGCAGAAATTCCTTATTTCCGTAGAATTGATTTGTCATTTTATCAAAACCGAGTTCAAGTGGACGGTTGCCTTGCATTTGGTTTTTTATAATGTCTCCATCGCTTATAATAACCATTTTTGAATCCTTACCATCGTCGATGTTTTTCAGTTCTCCATCTAATTTTAATGGTTTCACACGATTTTTAAATACTGAAGTGAATTTCCCTTCTAGCAAAACGGCGAGCGGTACTTCCCCGGCATTGTATTCATTTGGATCTGGACCTTCGTTAACTACTTTTAAATTCTCAGGGATTTCCACATCAAAATCAATAGGGAAGGGGAGTCCCACGATTTTAGTTATTGGTGAAGTTGAAAGTAAAACCGTTTTTTTAATGTTATTTGGAAGCGTATCCATAGCACTGGCATATTCAAACTTTACGGCTTCAATATTCGAAACAATTGGGTGATTGTTTGTGCTACTGCTCAATGGACTGAAAAACCACGGATACCGATTGTATTGTGCGTCGCGTTCATCGCCGCTAGCCAAAACGATGGGCGCGGAATAAACGTCTTTTACTAAATTTGGATTGATTCTGATTCCGTATTTGAAAAAGAAATCGTTCAAATTTAAATCTTTTCCGAATGCGAAGGTTTTTCCGCTAACCGTATCTACCTTCATTTGCGTAGCATCCATTAACCAAAGTGATTCCCCGCCATTCATAATATATTGGTCCAGCACATATTTTTCCGCATCGCTGAATGTTTCCGTAGGCTGGGCTGCAACAATTAGATCAAAACCTTCCAATGCATTCAATGTTTTTTCAGGATTTGAAGCAACAGAATCGAGTGTAAATGGTGCGATAAAATAATATTCACGTAGAGTTGCAAAGAAATCGGCAATGTAGCGATCATCGTATTCGCCGTTTCCTTTTAGCACCGCTATTTTTTTTGACTTTTCAGTTGCCAATTTTTTAAAACCGTCTGCGAAGGCATATTGTAAATTTTGAAGCGAACTGTTTACTCTTTCTTCCGAAGTAGCGCCGAGTTGGTTTTTCAATAAACCGATTTTAACAGATTTGCCATTGTGATGGGCAAGTGCCCATGGATAAACGAGCTCGGTGCTCTGTTTGCCACTTTCGGTAACCGAAACTTGTGCAGGAGTTAATCCAAATTTTTCAAATTGTGATTGAAAGGCTTCACTGCCTTTTTCGGTTGGATTGATAAATTCAAACTTTATATTGGGATTATAAGCTGAAAATTCCTCTAAAAGTTGTTTGGTTTCACTTTGTAATCTTCGGAATTCGGGCGGAAAATTTCCTTTTAAAAAAACATCAACAATTAAGGGAGAATTAACTTGATCTACAATTTCCTTAGCTTCTTCGGAAAGCGTAAAACGTTTGTCCTGTGTAAGATCAAACCGTTTGTAGAAATAGTTTCCTAAAATATTCAATAGGATTAACCCTCCTAATAGGATAAGTAGAGAAACGGTATTTTTTTTGTTGCGATTCACTTTAATAATCAGAGCAATAGTCGTTATAATATTCTACAATTTTTTTAAGGTCTTTATATTTCCATTCCCTGGTTTTTATTCTTCTTACCAAACCAGGACAATCCTTAAATAGTTCCAATGCGTCTTTTCTGAAATGACTTTTTATATCCAATAGTTGATCGGAATCTTCCCATTTTATATAAAAACGATGATTTCTATAGAACATATCTAGGCTATAGGCACCTACTCCTATATTATTTCCGTTATAGTTCATTATCGTTGGGGAAGATGATGATGCTTTTTGAAGCCTGTCTAATGCTTTTCTTTCCTCATCATCTAATGTTATTTGGAATGAATATTCTTCATTGTAATACGCATATGCTTCCAACTCACCTTCACATATTTTTTGTAGTAACATTAACTTTCCGTCAAGAATAATATATTCAAATTTATTATACGGTTCTTCTTCAAAATCAACTGTTTTTACATCTATTCCGTCAAATTTATCGGGCTCGCTCAAAGTATCCATTCGAAATAAAAGTGTACCATTATTTTGGAAATCGGCGTAACCACTAA
The DNA here is from genome assembly GCA_963805885.1 of uncultured Flavobacteriaceae bacterium. GTDB lineage: Bacteria > Bacteroidota > Bacteroidia > Flavobacteriales > Flavobacteriaceae > Aequorivita. The sequence goes on along the minus strand of CAWDWC010000010.1, from coordinate 98,133 downwards.
AAGAACTGCCATCACGAAAAGTGACTGCTGCCGGATAGTCTTGGGATTTGGCCTCAATCTTGAACAGGAAAATCAATAGTATGCAAAGGGTAAAAATTTTCATCCTTGTTTCTTCAATTTAAAAATGGTCAACGCAATGAAAAATACCGTAAGGCTGAAAAAGTAAATTAAATCCCGAGTGTCCAAGACCCCACGAGCCACACTATCAAAATGCGATTTCATTCCAAGTTGTGAAATATTAAAAGTGGAAGAAGTAAATCCTTCAAAGCCATAGTAAAGTACAAAACACAGAAAGACAGCAATTATAAAAGCCACAATTTGATTTTGGGAAAGTGTGGATGAAAATATTCCTATGGAAGTATAAGCAAGTACCAAAAAGAACAGTCCGATATAGGAGCCAATGGTACTGCCAACATCCCAATTTCCGGGCGGGTTGCCCAATTCAGAAATTGTAAAAATATACAGAATTGTTGGAATTAGTGCTATTAATATTAGGATTACGGCTCCAAAATATTTTCCCAAAACTATTTCTTTCAAGGAAACGGGTTTGGTGAGTAAAAGTTCCAAGGTTCCCATTTTCATTTCGTCACTAAAGGCGCGCATACAAACGGCTGGAATTAAAAATAGTAAGACCCAGGGTGCGAGCTCAAAATAAGGGGGAAAGATCTGCAAAGCCAGAATCAAGTATGTTGAAATTTCCGCTAAAGACCCAAAGAAACAAACCGTTTATCACCAAAAAAACAGCAATCACCAAATACCCGATGGTACTTGAAAAGAAGGAGTTTATTTCGCGTTTAATTATTGTAAACATTTATTTTTTTGTTCAAAATTCAAAATTCATTAAAGTTCAGGGTTCAGGGTTCAGGATTTCAAGTTTCAAGTTTCAAGTTCCAATTCTATCTGGAAATAAAACTCTTTTTTCGTTTTACTATTCAATTATTTTTTCGCCAATGCGAAAAGTCGCCAAGTTTTTTTTTCTAACCATCTAAATCTTCATTGCAACTGCTTACTGAAGGCTAACTAGGGTATCAACGCTCCAAGCTTCGGCTTTTGTTTTAAACATTGGTTTTGTTTCGCTCCAAACGTTTTTAAAAAGTTCGCTGGTTCTGTAATTTTCTAAATCTCTTTCATCATTCCAACGGCTGTAGGTAAAAAAGATTGTTTCATCATTTTTATCGTTATAGAGTTCCAAAAAGGTACAGCCAGGAAAATTGCGAATCTTTTCCTTTACCACTTCAAAATTAGCCAGAAAAGCAGAAACATTTTCCTTTTTAAATTCCATTTTCACTATTCGCGTAAACATATAACTAAATTAAGGTTGCTGGGTATGTCCGAGCACATTTTTACAATTCTGGTGATTTTTTTTAATTTCAATTAAAATTTATGGTAATGGTATCTCTAAATCCCAATCCAAAAAGACTGGAAGCCCCACCAACTGAAGTGGGATTACTCTTGTAAATAGCCAATTCCAAAAATTGTGATGAATTCCAAAGCGCCAGTTTTTTTCCGTCTTCCTCTCGTTTTTCAGGAGGAAGTTCAAAGTTAATGGCATCGCTGTAATGCGTATGAATCTTTGTGAATTTTGCAGTTCGGGCATTAATTATAAACTCTCTGCCTCGGCCCACATCGTCAAAAAGTTTTTTAGTGATGTTGCTTACTACGTTTCCGTAGTTATCAATATAAATAACGTTACCTATTATTTGACTTTCTTTGTTGCTCACCACAGGGCGGATACCCGTCAATTCCTTTATTTCAGAAATATTTTTACCAATAACCTCCAGCGTTCCTCCACGGGCAATATGACCGGCGACTTTTACAAAAACTTCCAAAACTGGAAAATTACTTATAACACGGTCGTGAATATTTATTTCAACAATTTTTTCAGGACGAATTTCCGAAGTAAGCATAGAGATAATACCATTGTCTGCACACACAAAATAATGGCCATCCATTAAAACTGCAATGTGCTTATTTTCAGGATTTAACTCTGAGTCTACTCCAATTACATGAATACTTCCCTGTGGAAAACTCTTGTATGCATTTTGAATAATATAGGCAGCTTCGTGTAAGTGAAATGGAGAAATGGAATGCGAGATATCAACAATTTTCGCATCTTCCATTTCGGTATATATAGCTCCTTTTACTGCACCAACAAAGTGATCCTTCTCTCCGAAGTCAGTAGTAAGTGTGATTATAGCCATAAATGGATTGTTGATATTTTCTTAAAAGAGTTACCACAAAAATAGGTTACTTTTGTTAGTAGCAAAACTATTTTTTTGCATATTCCAAATAATAAAAAAGCACGCCTTTTGAACGAACTTATCATTGAACTCACAGAGATTAGCCCAAGGGATTTCTTCGGACTTGAAAACGCTAATATAGATCTTCTTAAAAAATATTTTCCAAAACTGAAAATCGTCGCCCGCGGTAATAAAATTAAGGCGTATGGCGATGAAGATGTGTTGGAGGAATTTGACCGCCGCATTACAATGCTTTTGGAACAGTACGTGAAATACAACAAGATTGACGAAAATGTAATTGAACGTGTACTGTTGAGTAGAAACAAAGAGGAGTACGAAGCTCCTGCAGGCAGTGGCGAAACAATTGTTCACGGTGTTAGCGGAAAACCAATAAAAGCACAGACTGCCAATCAACGAAAGTTAGTGTCATCAATGAGCAAAAACGATATGGTTTTTGCAGTTGGGCCAGCTGGAACTGGAAAAACGTATACAGGTGTTGCATTAGCGGTTAAAGCGCTAAAAGACAAAGAGGTAAAGCGTATTATCTTAACAAGACCTGCAGTGGAAGCTGGAGAAAACTTGGGTTTTCTCCCTGGTGATTTAAAAGAAAAGCTCGATCCCTATATGCAGCCTTTATATGATGCATTGCGAGATATGATTCCCGCTGAAAAATTGGCCTCACATATTGAAACTGGTATTATTCAAATTGCACCTTTAGCCTTTATGCGTGGCCGCACTCTGGACAATGCTTTTGTTATTTTGGATGAAGCTCAAAACACAACCCACGCACAAATGAAGATGTTTTTAACCCGTATGGGAAAAAACGCCAAGTTTATGATTACTGGCGATCCTGGACAGATTGATTTACCGCGCCGTGTAATTTCAGGATTGAAGGAAGCTTTGTTAGTTTTAAAGGATGTAAAAGGAGTGGGGATGATATATTTAGATGACAAAGACGTCATTCGCCACCGATTGGTGAAAGAAGTGATTGCTGCCTATAAAAATATTGAAAACATAGATTAAAATGAGTACTACTATAATTGCCACAGACTTCAATTTCCCAGGACAGAAGAGTGTTTATCACGGAAAAGTTCGTGAAGTATATACTTTGGAAAATAACAAACTTTTAATGGTAGCTACTGATAGGCTAAGCGCTTTTGATGTGGTGATGCCGAAGGGAATCCCTTATAAAGGTCAAATTTTAAACCAAATTGCTACCAAAATGATGCGCGATACAGAAGATTTGGTTCCCAATTGGTTAATTGCCGTACCAGATCCTAATGTGGCAATAGGAGAGGCTTGTGATCCCTTTAAAGTGGAAATGGTAATCCGAGGATATATGAGCGGCCACGCCGCAAGAGAGTACAAAGCAGGAAAACGAATGTTGTGCGGAGTTCCTATGCCGGAAGGGATGAAGGAAAATGACAAATTTCCAGAACCTATTATTACCCCCGCAACCAAAGCGGAAATGGGCGATCACGATGAAGATATTTCCCGAGAGGATATTTTGAAAAGAGGAATTGTTTCCGAAGCAGATTATCTTCAATTGGAAGATTATACGCGCAAACTTTTTCAACGAGGAAGTGAGATTGCTGCCAAACGCGGATTGATTTTGGTAGATACCAAATATGAATTCGGAAAAACGAAAGATGGAAAAATAGTTCTCATCGATGAAATTCATACGCCGGATTCATCGCGATATTTCTATGCCGAAGGTTATCAAGAACGTCAAAAAAACAACGAGCCACAAAAACAACTTTCAAAAGAATTTGTGCGTCAGTGGTTGATTCAAAATGGCTTTCAGGGTTTGGAAGGACAAAAAGTTCCTTTTATGAGTGATGAATATATTGAAACAGTTTCGGAAAGATATATTGAGCTTTACGAAAACATTACTGGCGAGAAATTTGAAAAGGCAGATGTTTCCAATATTCATGAGCGAATTGAGAAAAATGTTTTAAAATACCTTTCAGAATAAAAAACTATTTCCGTTCCCGAAAATTAAAACTGTGAACATATCCTAAGCTTAGCTCCGTAAAATCAGCTTGTCCAAGATTAGCGTTGAGGTGGGCCCCTAAATAGAAATTATTTTTGGGTGCTTTTTCCATTCCAATTAAATAATACTTAAGCCCCAATCGCGAGGAAATGCGGTGTTTTTTCTTATAACTTGAATCAAGCTCTCCCAAAACCCAATACTGAGGAATTTCCCGCGGTGTGTTGTCCCAACCTTCATTGATTCTCCAATCCAGTTTGTAAGCAGGTTTGTGAAAGTTAAAGCCCAATTGAAGATCAATCCCAATGTGATTTAGAAATATTTCCCCGTGAAGGGTGACGGCTAAATTGGTAGCATAATACCAGGGGTCGCTTTTAAAATAATCAAACTCCCTTCCTGCCTGTACCAAGGATTCGTTTCCATTTATATAGTCGTAATAATGTTGATAAAAGCGATAATAAAACCCTATTCCAACCTTAAAAGTATTATTGTAAACGCGGCCGTATTCCCCTGCAATGGTGTATACATTTTTTTTGTCGTTAAAAGCAAGCGCAAAGACATTTTCGCCCAGCCCGCCACGTATTGCATAATAGTCATAAACAGTCCTTTTGTAGATAGTGAGTTTGTTAGAAGTATCTATTTCAGTGTGATTCAAAGGGTTTTTTATATCCGCAGAAAGGCTTACCAAAAACGAATTATAACCTTGGTTCAATAAACGCGTGTGTCCATTGGAATGGTGTGAATAACCCAAGCCTGCACGCCAATCTATATTTTTTGTTGAAAGAAATTGATAATATAGATACATTCGGAACGCCCAAGTAACATCAGTAGTTACAGCTTGGTTTTGCGGGTTTGTTTCTTCATTAAATTTTTTTGTGAAGTAGGAAGCGCCCATTCCCGTTAATATTTTCCAACGTTCGCTTCCGAAGGCTTTAAATTCAATAAATGGCATTGCTGTTATAGCAATGCCTAAACTATCCAAATTTCCAAAATCAGTAATACCTATAGACAAGCCTGTTTTAGGTGCTTTTAGTCGCTGTGCCCATTCCTGCGGGTTGTAAGTGTGATAGCGACTAAAATTAAAGACTGCCTGCTTCTGCAGTTTTGTTTCGGGGAAACCATCATTGGCCTCCATGGTTAATCCCACCAGGATCTCTGGTGTAAAAGTGAAGGCAGCTTTCTTCCAACTGGTCTCGGTTTGAGCCAATGTCAAAAATGACACAAAAAGAAAGAAAATGGTTAGTTGTAGTTTCATTTGGCGCTGCAAGTAACAATTTCCCTGTTAATTTTAAAAATTTTAATCCTACATTAGTTGAAATTTTAAGTATTTCCTTTGAACGAACTAGACAAAATTATTTCTGAAATGGCCTCCGCAGCTTGGGGTTTACCCTTATTAATACTTTTAATTGGGGGTGGATTATATCTTTTAATTCGGATTAGATTTCTTCCTTTTCGTTATATGGGTCACGCCATATCCGTACTTCGCGGAAAGTATGACAACGAAAGTGACGCTGGTGAAATAACACATTTTCAAGCCTTGACCACGGCACTTTCCGCAACCGTTGGAATGGGAAATATTGCGGGAGTAGCAGTTGCAATTGCCATTGGTGGGCCGGGAGCAGTTTTTTGGATGTGGGTGAGCGCCGTAATAGGGATGTCCACTAAATTTTTCACTGCAACATTGGCAATTCTTTATCGCGGAAAAGATAGCGAAGGAAAAATTCAGGGAGGTCCAATGTATTTTATAACTGAAGGGTTGGGAAAAAAGTGGATGCCAATGGCTGTTTTATTTAGTGTTGCTGGATTGGTGGGAGCTTTACCTGTTTTCAACGTAAACCAACTTACACAGGCAATAAACGATATCCTTTTGAAACCTGCTGGAATATACAATGGCTTTAAAACGGATTTGATAATCGGTTTGGTTTTGGCAGCGATTACCGCTGTTGTAATTTTGGGAGGGTTGTCTCGCATCAGCAAAACCGCTTCTAAACTGGTTCCAGGGATGGTTGTGCTCTATTTTTTTTTAGTTTTAATAATTTTAGGGGTTCACATTGATGTGGTCCCGAAATATCTGGTAATGATTTTCACAGATGCGTTTTCAGCAGATTTTTATGAAGGAAATGCCTTTTTGGGCGGTGCTATTGGTGGAATAATCCTTCTGGGAATACGCCGTGGCGCTTTTTCTAATGAAGCTGGAATTGGTACTGCACCTATGGCTCACGGCGCGGCAAAAACCAATGAGCCCATCCGCGAAGGTTTGGTTGCAATGCTTGGGCCGGCAATAGATACTTTAATAATTTGTACACTAACAGCATTGGCAATTTTGGTAACGGGTGTTTGGCAAAGCAGTGATGCAAACGGTGTAAGTTTAACCGCCTCTGCTTTTGAGGAAAGTATTCCGGTTTTATGGAAAATACGGCTTATTGGCTTGTATTATTACTTTCAGTATTTCCTCACTTTTTTCATATTCATATTACGGCAGTAAGTGTATGTCTTTTCTATTTGGCGCAAAAAATAAAGGGATCTATAATTATTTCTACATTCTAAGTATACTTTTAGGCGCCACAACATCATTGAGCATGATGATCAATTTGATTGATACTTTCTTTGCATTGATGGCCATTCCAACGATGACGGCGACAATTATACTTGCGCCAAAAGTGATAAAAGAAGCGAAGAGCTATTTTGAAAGATTGAAAAACAGTTAATTCAAACTGTCAAGTTTGCGGTTAATCAAAGCTGTAAACTTCTTAGCCCCATCTGGGTTTAAATGGTTTTCGTTTAAAAAATCATTTACTGTAAAATTTAGTGTGTCAGTTTCTTCGTTTAATAGTACTACGTTGTTGTATTTTCTTTTTATTATTTTGAGTACGCTATCTCGGCGATGAACGATGTTTGGATTCCTTTCTTTCAAATAGGTTTTGTAAAGTGGAAGGGTGCAGAGTATTACTTTCAAGTTTTTATTTTGCATATAATCCAACATTTCGAAAAGATAGGATGTGTTGTTTTTGAAAATAGCTAAGTTTTCGTGTGTGCGTATTTTAAATTTATTGCGTGCAATTTTTAAAGTATCGTAATTCAATGTGTTGAAGGAACCGTAGTATTTATTTGTATCGAACCCGAACTTATTGAATTGTGACTTGTCGTCTTTACAAATATAGTAGTCTCTTATTTTAGCCGAGAAAAACCGTGCGTTTGAAAGATAGAGAAGCTTATCCTTAAAATAGGTAGCTCTTTCAAAAGCATTGACGTTGTAATATTTTAAATATATGGTATTTTTCCAATAGTCGTTTTCGTGATAGGGCAATTCTAAATGCATATAGGATACCTCAAACAAAACGTACTTTAAATTTGAAAGCCTGTCTATAGTTCCCTGCAGAATTAAAAAATCTTCTTTGTGATGTTGTGATGTAGAAGCAAGATTGATTGCCGTTTTATTTGAGAACGCAGGATTAAAGCCGCACTTTACCTGAGATGAGCCCAAAGCCATCATTTCGATTTTTTGGGAATTGGACTGTAAATAATTACCAATAACCTTATAACTTAATGGAAGACTTAATGCTACGATTTCCAGTATACAATAAGCAATAATTAGGGGTACGGAAAAAAATAGACCGTATTTTAAAAAATGCAGAAGCGATTTGTTAAAATTGGAAATAGATAAAATCTTCTTTGAAACCGGCATATTGAAAAATAATAAAAATGAGAATATAATAAATAACCCAACGCACAGGAAAACTAACATAGCTGTCAATTTTACTTAACGGGAAATCCTTGAATCGAGTCAATATTTCAGCAGTTATCATAATAAAGGCAAATACCAAAAAATATTTTTTTATTAATAAACCAATATTAGCGCTAGGAATAAAGGAAAAAATTCTTTGAAAAATAAGCCAAACATCATCAATATTTTGACTTCTAAAAAGGATGCAGGATAAAATAATGACAACAAAACTGAATAAACGAAATAGTAAATGGGATCTGAGTGTTTTATGAAATAATCGAGATTTACCGTTTCTAGACAATGGGGTTCTTTCCAATACAATTAAAAACCCTTGAAAAACCCCGAATATGATAAAGGTCGAGTTTGCACCATGCCATAAGCCTACAAGCCCCATGGTTAAAAGTACGGCTATATTTCGCAGCCATTTGCTACGAGGGTTTTGTTTTGTTAATGGGAAGTAAACGTAATCTGTAAACCAGCGAGTTAGAGTAATATGCCAGCGTTGCCAAAACTCTGTAACACTTCTGGCCAAGTATGGTATATTGAAATTTTTACTCAATTTAAAACCAAATAATTTCGCAGTCCCAATAGCAATATCTGAGTAGCCTGAAAAATCACCGTAAATTTGAAAAAAGAAAAGCAAGGAAGCGTATAGCAATGAAAGACTTCCATAATCTTCTGGTGAGGCGTATACCATATTCACAATATAAGCGGCATTGTCTGCAATCACCATTTTTTTGAAAAGCCCCCAAAGAATCTGGCGCAAGCCTTCTTTTACTTCTTCTGTTTTAAAAGAACGCTTTTTACTGAATTGTGGCAATAAACTTGAAGCTTTTTCAATTGGTCCAGCTACGAGTTGTGGAAAGAAACTTACGAAACACAGAAAGTTTAGTAAATTATTGGTGGGTGCAATTCTGTTTTTATAGACATCAATGGTGTAACTCATTGTTTGGAAAGTATAAAAACTTAAGCCAACAGGAAGAATAAGGTTTAATGTGCTAAAAGCGTATTCGCCTTGCTGCATATTGAAGAGCAGCGCAAATTCATCAATAAAAAAATTGTAATATTTAAAAAGAAAAAGAGCCCCTAAATTCCATACAATACTACTATAGAGATAAAGTTTTTGCTTGTTATTGTTTTCGGTTCCCTTAATGGCTAGTGCGGCAAAGTAATCTACAAGTGAGCTTGCAGCAATAAGAAACAAAAAACGCCAATCCCAAAGCCCATAAAAAAAATAACTCGCAACAAGGAGAATTAAGTTTTGTGATTTTATTCTCTTGAAGCCAACCGCCCAATAGAGTAGTAAGGTAATAGGTAGAAACAATCCAAATGAAAAGGAGTTGAATAACAAAAGTTAGGGAATTATGCGGTAAATATAATAAAAAACAGACCATTGCAAATTTTCATTTATAACGTCCAGCTTTGTTTGGTAATTATCGTTTTAAAATACTGATATATTCGCGATGGCTTTATTCAAAATAACTAAAGGTTTCACCATCCTTTATATTAAGAAGTGTTTCATAAATAAGTTTAATAACATTTTCAACATCATCGCGATGGACCATTTCCACGGTAGTATGCATATAGCGTAAGGGCAAAGAGATTAAGGCGCTCGCCACACCGTCATTACTATATGCAAAGGCATCTGTATCTGTTCCTGTAGCGCGGGACAATGCAGCGCGCTGAAATGGAATCATTTTCTTTTCAGCGGTTTCAACGATCAAGTCACGAAGTTTTTGCTGTACAGCAGGCGCGTATGCTATTACGGGGCCACAGCCAATTTCCGCTAACCCTTGTTTCTTTTTGTCAATCATAGGGGTGGTGGTGTCGTGGGTAACGTCAGTAACAATGGCTATGTTCGGCTTGATGCGATTGGCGATCATTTCGGCACCCCGAAGCCCAATTTCTTCCTGTACCGAATTGGTGATATATAGCCCAAAAGGAAGCTTAGTTTTGTTTTCGTGAAGCAACCTCGCAACTTCGGCAATCATAAAACCGCCCATTCGGTTATCCAATGCGCGGCAAACAAATTTATCTTCGTTTAGAATATGGAATTGATCTGGATACGTAATTACGCAGCCTACATGAATACCCATTTTCTCAACTTCTTCTTTGTCCTTTGCACCCACATCTATAAAAATGTTCTCGGGTTTTGGCGTTTCCTCTTTTGCTTTATCACGTGTATGGATTGCCGGCCATCCGAAAACGCCTTTTTTAATACCATTTTTTGTGTGAATATTTACGATTTTTGAAGGTGCAATCTGGTGATCGCTTCCTCCGTTTCTTATTACATAAAGTAATCCACTATCACATATATAGTTTACATACCAAGAAATTTCATCTGCGTGGCCTTCAATAACTACCTTAAATTTAGCTTTGGGGTTTATTACACCAACTGCTGTTCCATAGGTATCAGTAAAAAATTCATCCACATAGGGTTTTAGATAGTTCATCCACAATTTTTGTCCGTCCCATTCATAGCCTGTGGGTGCGGCATTATTTAAATATTCCTCTAAAAATTTTAATGATTTGTCAGTTAATATTGAAGTAGTCATATGTTTTTTTGCTCTGAAGTGATGTATATCGGTAAAATTAGCAATTTCTTATTAAGCGCAGCAATGCAATTTGCTTATTTTTGGAACGTTTTTGGATAACATATAGCTTTATATAAAAAAATAGTTGAATGAAAATCAGAGTACCTATATATCTATGTATAATATTTTTCAGTTTGGCACCCATATACGGACAGACTGACACTGAATCTCTTGAGAAGCAAATAGATTCCACTGAGATTATGTATTATATTATTGAAGGAGATACTGTAGCTCGTGAAATCATTAATCTTGATGAAGTGTATCTTTTGAAAAAAGTTAAATTCATGTCAGACCTGGATAGGCGCCGTTATTTAATACTTCGAAGAAAAACCCGAAAAGTCTATCCGTATGCCAAGCTTGCTGCCGAAAGATTGACTACAATGACAGAAAGATTAAAAACCATAGAAAATAAAGGTGATAGGAGAAGATATACCAAACGTATACAAAACTATATTGAAGGAGAGTTTTCTGAAAAGTTGAAAAAACTAACACATACCGAGGGCCAGATATTGGTAAAGCTCATCCATAGGCAAACGGGACGAACAGCTTTCGATCTCGTTAAAGAATTGCGAACTGGATGGCGAGCCTTTTGGTATAATACCACTGCCAGTCTTTTTGAAATTTCCCTCAAAGAAGAATACAAACCTTTTGAGGTGAAAGAAGATTATTTAATTGAAGACATCCTTGAAAGATCTTTCCGGGATAATATACTTGAACGTCAGGCTCCTGCATTTCCAATTGATTATTTAGATTTAACCGCAAGTTGGAAAAGAAAATCTGTTGATAACTAAAAGACGTTACAGGTTGCACATAAGTTTTAAAGGTAGTATTTTTGTAGTTCGCTCTTTTAATTTTTGAATGTTTGTCAACTCACTGAATAAGCTTGGTTTATAGGTTTATTTGATACAATTTCTAAAATTTTTCACACACTTAATAGTTTGTCAAAACTTTTTTACTGTATAATTATATAGCTTTCAGTAGCTTAAAACCTGTTGAAAAAAAACATTCAAAATAAATCAAATTAAGTTTGGTGGTTTAAAAAAAGGGGTTGTATATTTGCACCCGCTTAGAGAGATAGGCACGGTCTTAAAAATGGTGAAAAGGAAATAATAGCAACGGTTCAACTCCGTTCCACCAACGATTGAATCTTTATTTTTAATAAAGAAAAGTTCATTGAGATATTGAAATTGACAGCGTAGACAAACACCGGAAACGGTATTTGTCGACAAAGAAACTAAACTAAGTGAGATTTTCTGAGATTTTTTTTGAGGGAGTCGAGCTCTTACTGGAGTATGGTCGCAATATTATTGAAGATTATACGATGAAGAGTTTGATCCTGGCTCAGGATGAACGCTAGCGGCAGGCCTAACACATGCAAGTCGAGGGGTATAGGGAGCTTGCTCTCTAGAGACCGGCGCACGGGTGCGTAACGCGTATGCAATCTACCTTGTACAGGGGAATAGCCCAGGGAAACTTGGATTAATGCCCCATGGTACTTATAGAGCGGCATTGCTTTATAATTAAAGATTTATCGGTACAAGATGAGCATGCGTACCATTAGCTAGTTGGTGTGGTAACGGCACACCAAGGCTACGATGGTTAGGGGCCCTGAGAGGGGGATCCCCCACACTGGTACTGAGACACGGACCAGACTCCTACGGGAGGCAGCAGTGAGGAATATTGGACAATGGGCGGGAGCCTGATCCAGCCATGCCGCGTGCAGGAAGACTGCCCTATGGGTTGTAAACTGCTTTTTTACGGGAAGAAACACCCCCACGTGTGGGGGCTTGACGGTACCGTACGAATAAGGATCGGCTAACTCCGTGCCAGCAGCCGCGGTAATACGGAGGATCCGAGCGTTATCCGGAATCATTGGGTTTAAAGGGTCCGTAGGCGGGCGTCTAAGTCAGTGGTGAAATTCTGCAGCTCAACTGTAGAACTGCCATTGATACTGGTCGCCTTGAATCGTTGTGAAGTGGCTAGAATATGTAGTGTAGCGGTGAAATGCTTAGATATTACATAGAATACCGATTGCGAAGGCAGGTCACTAACAACGCATTGACGCTGATGGACGAAAGCGTGGGGAGCGAACAGGATTAGATACCCTGGTAGTCCACGCCGTAAACGATGGATACTAGCTGTCCGGCGCACATTGGTGTGCTGGGTGGCCAAGCGAAAGTGATAAGTATCCCACCTGGGGAGTACGTTCGCAAGAATGAAACTCAAAGGAATTGACGGGGGCCCGCACAAGCGGTGGAGCATGTGGTTTAATTCGATGATACGCGAGGAACCTTACCAGGGCTTAAATGTAGTCTGACAGGATTGGAAACAGTCTTTTCTTCGGACAGATTACAAGGTGCTGCATGGTTGTCGTCAGCTCGTGCCGTGAGGTGTCAGGTTAAGTCCTATAACGAGCGCAACCCCTGTTGTTAGTTGCCAGCGAGTCAAGTCGGGAACTCTAACAAGACTGCCGGTGCAAACCGTGAGGAAGGTGGGGATGACGTCAAATCATCACGGCCCTTACGCCCTGGGCCACACACGTGCTACAATGGCAGGTACAATGGGCAGCCACTGCGCAAGCAGGAGCGAATCCACAAAACCTGTCTCAGTTCGGATCGGGGTCTGCAACTCGACCCCGTGAAGCTGGAATCGCTAGTAATCGGATATCAGCCATGATCCGGTGAATACGTTCCCGGGCCTTGTACACACCGCCCGTCAAGCCATGGAAGCTGGAAGCACCTGAAGTCCGTCACCGCAAGGAGCGGCCTAGGGTGAAGCTGGTAACTGGGGCTAAGTCGTAACAAGGTAGCCGTACCGGAAGGTGCGGCTGGAACACCTCCTTTCTAGAGAAAGACGACCGAAAATTCAACAAGAGAGACTCTTATATTAAAAAGCGAAGGGGTCTTGCTTGGTTTAGCTGTCAATTTTATAATATAATAGTCAACAGGTACAGTGTCAGCATATCAAAACTGATAACTGAATACTGAACATTGGAGACTTTTTTTTAAAGTCCCATAGCTCAGCTGGTTAGAGCGCTACACTGATAATGTAGAGGTCGGCAGTTCGAGTCTGCCTGGGACTACAAAAGCACTTTAAAGAGTGCTACGTTCATAGATTGAAATACTGAAGGAAATTTTAGAAGTTGGGTATCCCAAGTTGGCGTTTAGGTCATCGATTAACTGATAACTGTTAACTGATAACCGATAACTGAAACAAATGGGGGATTAGCTCAGCTGGCTAGAGCGCCTGCCTTGCACGCAGGAGGTCATCGGTTCGACTCCGATATTCTCCACCAAGGACAACAACCGTTGCCTTCCATTAGCTGCCCGTTATCCGGGCCTGGAAGGTACGGGGATCCGGACAGTTCATTGACATATTGGAAATAAAGAATACGAGAAAAGTAATAATAGAGAGGTATGCTTCGGGCATACCAAATTTTTGAATCAAACTCATTAAAAGAGCAAAAAGTACAATAAGCAAAATAAGGGCGTATGGGGAATGCCTAGGCTCTCAGAGGCGAAGAAGGACGTGATAAGCTGCGAAAAGCTGCGGGGATTGGCACATACAAATTGATCCGCAGGTATCCGAATGGGGCAACCCACTATGTTGAAGACATAGTATCCGCAAGGAGGCAAACCCGGGGAACTGAAACATCTAAGTACCCGGAGGAAGAGAAAACAATAGTGATTCCGATAGTAGCGGCGAGCGAACTCGGATTAGCCCAAACCAATGCTGTTACGGCAGTATTGGGGTTGTAGGACCACGACATTTGGTGCTTTACGAATAAGAACACGTTGGAAAGCGTGGCCATAGACGGTGATAGCCCGGTATTAGTAAGGACAGTTACCGATAGTGGTATCCTGAGTAGTGCGGGGCACGTGAAACCCTGTATGAATCCGGCGGGACCATCCGCCAAGGCTAAATACTCCTGAGAGACCGATAGTGAACCAGTACCGTGAGGGAAAGGTGAAAAGAACCGTGAACAACGGAGTGAAATAGAACCTGAAACCATACGCTTACAAGCGGTCGGAGCGGCGCAAGCTGTGACGGCGTGCCTTTTGCATAATGAGCCTACGAGTTACTGTTGCCAGCAAGGTTAATCCGCTCAGCGGAGGAGCCGCAGCGAAAGCGAGTCTGAATAGGGCGCTTCAGTTGGTAGTAGTAGACGCGAAACCGTGTGATCTACCCTTGGGCAGGTTGAAGTTTGGGTAACACCAAATGGAGGACCGAACCCGTTGACGTTGAAAAGTCTTGGGATGACCTGAGGGTAGGGGTGAAAGGCCAATCAAACTCGGAAATAGCTCGTACTCCCCGAAATGCATTTAGGTGCAGCGTTGATTTATAGTTTTATAGAGGTAGAGCTACTGATTGGATGCGGGGGCTTCACCGCCTACCAATTCCTGACAAACTCCGAATGCTATAAAATGTTGATCAGCAGTGAGGGCATGGGTGCTAAGGTCCATGTCCGAGAGGGAAAGAACCCAGACCATCAGCTAAGGTCCCCAAATGATAGTTAAGTTGAAAAAACGAGGTTGGACTGCACAGACAGCTAGGATGTTGGCTTGGAAGCAGCCATTCATTTAAAGAGTGCGTAACAGCTCACTAGTCGAGCGGTCCGGCATGGATAATAATCGGGCATAAACTATCTACCGAAGCTATGGACCCGCCTCAGGCGGGTGGTAGGGGAGCATTCTGTTTGCGCCGAAGGTGCGTCGCGAGGCGTGCTGGAGCGGACAGAAAAGAAAATGTAGGCATAAGTAACGATAATGCGGGCGAGAAACCCGCACTCCGAAAGACTAAGGTTTCCCCAGCTATGCTAATCAGCTGGGGGTTAGTCGGGACCTAACGCGAACCCGAAAGGGGTAGTGGATGGACAACAGGTTAATATTCCTGTACCTGCTCACGCTAAAAGTGACGGAGGCGCAAATTTGGTGCGAACTGACGGAATAGTTCGTTGAAGCCAGTGGCAACACGGCGATAGTACACTGAGGCTCCGGCCAAGGTGATAATCCAGAGTAGCGACTTCCAAGAAAAGCGAGTGAAGCAGCCCGTACCCTAAACCGACACAGGTGGTTGGGATGAGAA
>CAWDWC010000010.1:0-80000 GCA_963805885.1 uncultured Flavobacteriaceae bacterium | reverse complement strand
CCAACAAATTGAAATTGAAGAACCAGGTGTGATTTTAGCGGCCGTATTTAGTATTATTAGTGGTGGAAATCAGAATGGCTTATATCGTTTTTCTGAAACTGATGGATCTATAATTGATTATTGGAGCTTAGGTAATTTAAGGGGAGTTGCTAAACTTGGAAATGGAGATATTTTGTGGTCTAGCGGTGCTGGGATAAATAAAATAAATCCAGATACAGGTGTGAGTGTTTTAATAAGTAGTGGTTCAACACAATATTTTGGAAGACTCAATCTGGACGGTTGCGTAACACCAGCTACTCCTACTGGAGATTCTATGCAAACTTTTGTACAGGGAGCAACATTGGCTGATATAGTTGTAGATCCAACAAATGTTACTTGGTTTGCTACTGAAGAAGACGCAATGAACAACACCAATCCTTTGCCTTTAAATACTCTTTTAGAGGACGGGACAACTTATTACGCAGTAAATATTGTTGATGGGTGTTTGAGCGAGCCTTTTGCTGTAACTGTAACAGTTACTTTAAGTACTACCGAGTTTAACGATACTAATTTTAGTTATTACCCAAATCCTGCCCGCGATATATTCACACTAAAGCATACGGCTATAATTTCTGAAATTTCTGTCAATAATTTATTGGGTCAGAATTTACTCAATACACACCCCCAGACTTCTGAAGTAGAACTGGACTTATCCTCTTTGCCTCAAGGTATTTACCTAATAAAATTGAGGGCTGGTGAAAATATGACAACGATTAAAATTATTAAAGAATAACCAATATATTGAATATTATGAAAAAAGGCTGCCAGTAAATGGCAGCTTTTTTTTGTACATATCGAGTCAAAAATTGTTGTAACCAATGCTACTGTAAAAATATTTAAAACATTCAGTGTTCTCGTATTCTTTCGGAAATTATACAAAGCTTTAAATTATAAAAAATAGGCTATAACCACTGCCACAACTACCGCTGTCATTTTGGTAAGATTGAATTTATGGTTTTTTGAGCTTTCAAAAAGAATTGTGGTTGAAACGTGAAGAAATATACCAATAACAATTGCAGTTATTTCAGTTTCATAGTGATGAACAATGTTGTAGTTTGTAGAAATAAAACTGCCTAATGGTGTCATCAAAGCAAAAAAGAATAGAAAGAATAGAGTTGTAGACCTACGATAGCCAGCCGTTATAAAAAAGAAAGATAAAATTATAGCTACCGGAATTTTATGAATTATTATGGCAAGCAACAAGTTATTTTCTTCTGAAATTGGGAAACCTTCCATAAAGGCGTGAATACTGAGACTCACAAACAATATCCAAGGAAAATGCTTTGCTTCGGAATGTAGATGAACATGCCCATGCTCTGCGCCTTTGGAAAAGAACTCGAGGAATATCTGCAGTAAAATACCTAGCATTATATAAACGCCAATACTTTTTGATGGTGTTTCAAAGACCTCCGGCAATAGCTCAAATACGGTAATTGAAAGAAGGAATGCCCCACTGAAAGCAAGGAAAACTTCCATATTACGCAATTCCTTTTTCTTTAGGAATAAAGCAATGAAATAGCCTATGGCTACAGCCAAAAAAAGCAATAAATAATTCATCAATTAAAAATTAGTATTAATCTTTC
Organism: uncultured Flavobacteriaceae bacterium; assembly: GCA_963805885.1. Taxonomy (GTDB): domain Bacteria; phylum Bacteroidota; class Bacteroidia; order Flavobacteriales; family Flavobacteriaceae; genus Aequorivita. The sequence goes on along the minus strand of CAWDWC010000010.1, from coordinate 78,378 downwards.
GGAAGTATTTCTATCAAAATCATTGAGTTGATAATCACCGAAAATATTTTTTAATTCAACTTTTGCTTCATTAAAGTAGACTTTAAAATCTTCCAAAGTCAAAGCTTTTACGCGTTCTGTATAAAAATAGTCTTTTCCTTTATCATTAAAACGTATGTCTTTTACGATGTAACCATCTTCAACGTATTTTTCAATGTGAAAGTCAATATCGCCCACTTTCTTTTCCTCTGAAGGGACTAATTTTTTAATTGCCAATTCAACATTTAAAAAATCAATTACACCATACCCAGTAGGTTTTAATTCTGTTTTTATAGATTTAATAGTTCTTAAATTATCTATTTCATTTTCAAAATACCCAAAACTTGTAAAAAGATTAAAAACTGCATCAAACTGTTTCGGATAAGGCAAACACATATCGTGTACTTCAAAATGAAGCTTGGGTTTTTCATATTGCTTGGCATCGTTGATGCTCTCTTTGGAAAGATCAACTCCGGTAACATCAAAACCTTGCTTATATAAATATTTAGAATGTCGACCTCGCCCACAGGCAAGATCCAGAATAGTGTCATTTTTTTGCAGCTTCAAATAGTTAGTAAGTGTATTCATGAATAACGCCGCCTCCCTGTGTCCTCTATCTTTATAGAGCTGATGGTAATAGGGCGTATTGAACCACGAAGCATACCAATTGTTCTTTTCTTTTTGCATACTTATTGTTTCACCCTGCTAAAATACTGTATTTTTGCAGGAAATCTGTTTATATATTATGGTAAAGAATTTTAAAATGGTAGCCAAAACCCTTTTTGGTATGGAAGAACTTCTTGCACAGGAACTTCGCCAATTGGGTGCTTCATCTATTGAAATCGGTATTAGAAACGTTTCTTTTGAAGGTGATACTGGATTTATGTACAAAGCAAATCTATGTTGCCGTACTGCCATTAAAATCCTTAAACCAATTACCGCTTTCAACATCTTTACTGAAGAAGACCTTTACAAGAAAATATATGAAATGCCTTGGGAAAATTATATGGATGTGAAAGGGGCATTAGCGGTAAACGCCACTGTTTTTTCTGATGTCTTCACGCATTCACAATATATCGCGCTTAAAACCAAAGATGCCATCGTTGACCGTTTTCGCGATAGGGAAGGAGTGCGTCCAGATGTAGACTTGGACCATCCCACGCTACGCATCAATATTCACATTGATAGAAATATTTGTACCGTTTCACTGGACAGTTCTGGGGAATCCTTGCACAAGCGCGGTTATAAAGTTGAAAGCACACTTGCGCCTATAAATGAAGTTTTGGCTGCAGGAATTATTATGCTTTCTGGATGGCAAGGCCAATGTAATTTCCTGGACCCAATGTGCGGCGGAGGAACTATGCTAACTGAAGCTGCTATGATAGCCTGTAATATTCCCCCAAATTTGAATCGCGATGAATTCGGTTTTGAAACCTGGCCTGATTTTGATGTAGATCTTTATGAAAAAATTGAAGAAGCCGCACTCGCAAAAGTTCGAGATTTTCCACATAAAATTTATGGTTTTGATACCGACCCAGTTGTAATTAACAAGGCTAAGGAAAATATTAAAAGTGCCAATCTGCAGGATTTTATTGAAGTTAAGCAACAAGATTTCTTCCAAAGCGAAAAGGAGCACGACAAACCATTATACATTGTTTTTAATCCACCGTATGACGAGCGAATTTCTGTTAATGATATTGAAGAATTTTATAGTTCTATCGGAAATACGTTAAAACGTGGTTATCCTGGGACACAGGCCTGGATGATTACATCAAATATGGAAGCATTAAAATTTGTGGGGCTTCATCCTTCAAAAAAGATTAAGCTCTTTAACGGAAAACTGGAAGCGAAATTGGTGCGTTACGAAATGTATGAGGGTAGCAGGAAAGCTTCTAAACAGTAACTACTATTCAATTACAGTTTGAAATTTTATGGATTTTCTGTTTCAATTTTTGAAATCTCGGTTCGCTTAAAAATTGGAATTAAATACGAAATAGAATACCCATATCCTACTCCAAACTTACTGTAGTCATAGGTTCTGTTGAAACCGGGAATATATAAGTTGGCGAAATTTTCAGGTTGGTCTTCCGCGATTTTTCTTTTAATTTGGGCATTTATTGAAAGGTAAAGATTGTTGAATATTTCGGTTTTAACGCCAATAATCACTTCGGCCCAATGTGCTGTTAAACCAGTAAATTCTTGTGGTTCAGTAATAAGCTGTGATGGAAATGCAGGATTGTCTGTATAGATTCTGTAACTCAAAAGCTCCTGTTTAAAAGTTGAAAAACCATAGCGAAGTCCCAGAGTGATGGCATTCTCCATTCCCAACCAGTTTTCATAAGCGTTATAATCAAAACCTATTTTGGCGTAGCTTCCGCTGGTTTTTGAGGTAACATAAGGTTCTATCCAATCTTTTTTTTCATTTCCCAATTCCATGGCGGCATAAAACTTTCTAGTCACTCTAAAATCGCCCATAATTTCAAAACCGGAATACCCATTTTCAACCAGGGTTCTTAAGGGTTTTGCCAAATCCACACCCACTCGTATCCCGTATTTTTCAATTTTTGGAATTGTATCGTTGGATGTTTCATTTTTCTTCTGCGCCAACAAAATTTGGGCGCTACAAAAAAGACTAATGAAGAATAGTAAGGTGAGCTTTATTTTCATCATTAATAGTGTCTCTATTTGTTATAATATCTTGGATCCAATTTTCAGTTCCTTCTTCCTCCAAAGTTGTTTCCAAATTGTCAAATTCTGTTTTAAACCCACAGGCACGGGTTACATAACTATTATTGCGTTGGTAAACAAAAACAATACTATCTACATTTATAATAGTATCTGTAGTTGTTATTGTAGTTCGAATAAACTTGTATTTTGTAGTGTCAGAATTTGTGTTTAGTGGAATAGCAATGGAATCTGTGGTAGTTCGACGCTAAAACCTCGACCGAATCTGTATAATTTGTTACAATACTTAAACCTACCACTTGTTTGCGGTTATGCCGGATTTACAATATCATTAAAAGTAATTATCAAATTAGGCGTAGTGGCCGTTCCTTCTGGGCAAATATCATCCTTTGTACAGCCTTTGAAGGCGAAGATTATAAGGATGAGTACAATTATTCTTTTAATCATATTTTAATTTTCGTTTTCAGAAAAAATCAACGCTTTTCCAAAAGTACAACATTTTCCACGTGATGCGTCTGCGGAAACATATCTACTGGTTGTACCTTTATCACTTTGTATTTTGAATCCAATAGCGCTAAGTCACGTGCTTGGGTCGCGCTATTGCAGCTTACATACACAATTTTTTCAGCACCCAAATTCAATAATTGCCCAACAACATCGGCATGCATACCGTCTCGCGGTGGATCTGTAATAACAACATCTGGTTTTCCGTGGGTATTTATGAATTCTTCATTGAAAACCTTTTTCATATCGCCTACGAAGAATTCAACGTTTTCAATATTATTTAATTGCGCGTTTTGTTTTGCAGCTTCAATTGCATCCGGCACAGCTTCTACACCAATTACTTTCTTCGCTTTTTTAGCGACGAATTGCGCAATAGTTCCGGTTCCCGTGTAAAGATCATAAACCAGTTCATTTCCGCTTAAGCCTGCAAAATCGCGGGTTATTTTATAAAGTTCATACGCTTGCTCGCTATTGGTTTGGTAAAACGATTTGGCGTTTATTTTAAATTTCAAGCCTTCCATTTCTTCAAAAATATGATCCCTTCCGTAGAAAAGTTTTATTTCCTGATCATAAAGCGTATCGTTTCCTTTGGAATTGATTACATATAAAAGAGAAGTAATCTGCGGAAATTCTTCAGCAACCGCTTCCAACAATAACTTCCTGTTTGCTTCGTCTTCGTGAAAGAACTGCACCAAAACCATCACTTCGCCAGTAGAAGTAGTGCGGATCATCAAAGTCCGTAAAAATCCCTCTTGATTCCTAGTATTGAAGAAAGATAGTTTTAATTCTTCAGCTTTCGCTTTAATAAAGTCACGGATTGCATTACTTGGATCGGCTTGAAGGTAGCAGATTTCCAAATCCAAAATCTTGTCCCACATTCCTGGAATGTGGAAACCTAAAGCATTTCTGTTTTCTATTACTTTATCGCTTTTAATCTGTTCCAGTGTCAACCATTTGTTGTCGCTAAAGGAAAACTCCATCTTGTTGCGATAGAAATATTGCTTTTCGGAACCGAAGATTGGTTGAAACTCGGGTAATTCTATTTTACCGATGCGCTGTAGGTTTTGTTCAATTTCTTTTTGCTTATAAAAAAATTGATGTTCATAACCAATATTTTGCCATTTGCAACCACCACAAGTACCGAAGTGGGGGCAAACAGGCTCTACTCTTTTTTCGGAATATTTTGAAACCGAAAGTACGGAAGCTTCATAAAACGCTTTTTTCTTTTTGAAAGTTTGTACAGTTACAACATCGCCCGGAACGGCATTATTAATAAAAACAACCCTTCCGTCAGGAGCTTTGGCAACGGCTTTCCCTTTTGCCCCAGCATCAATCACTTCGAGATTTTCAAAAATCACTCTGTTATTTTTTCTAGCCATAGGCGCAAAAATAGCATAATTGTTAAGTTTAAATCCTGTTAAGGCTTCAAAAATTGTGGGATTTATTTAGTAATTTGCAAGCCACGGAGGATTCCGCTCCGAAAAGCAGGAATCAATTATATTTTACTTCAAATTATTACAATCTTATGTCAGTTTTAGAGCAAACAGCTTCACAAAAAGCTATTGAATTGGAAAACAAATACGGAGCCCATAACTATCATCCGCTGCCAGTGGTTTTAAACAGGGGGGAAGGCGTGCATGTTTGGGATGTTGATGGCAAGAAATACTACGATTTTCTTTCGGCCTATTCTGCGGTAAACCAAGGTCATTGCCACCCAAAAATTGTGGACGCAATGAATGAACAAGCAAAAACGCTTACATTAACTTCTCGTGCATTTTATAATGATATGTTGGGAAAATATGAAAAATTTGCTTGTGATTTTTTCAATTACGACAAATTGCTTCCAATGAATACGGGAGCTGAAGCCGTGGAAACTGCTTTAAAAATCTGTAGAAAATGGGCGTATGAAAAGAAAGGCATTGATGAAAATGAAGCCGAAATTATTGTTTGTGAAAACAATTTCCATGGAAGAACCACAACTATAATTTCTTTCAGCAACGATTCTGTAGCGAGAAAGAATTTTGGTCCCTACACCAAAGGATTTATAAAAATAGAATACGATAATATAGAGGAGCTACAACAACATTTGGAAAGCAATAAAAACATTGCTGGTTTTCTTGTGGAGCCTATTCAAGGGGAAGCGGGCGTATTTGTTCCTTCTGAAGGATATTTAAAAAAGGCCAAAGCACTTTGCGAAAAGTACAATGTCCTTTTTATTGCAGATGAAGTGCAAACAGGAATTGCCCGAACAGGTCGCCTGTTGGCAACTTGTGGAGATTGCAGTTGTCCCGAAAAAAATTGTAGTGGCACGCCAGATGTAAAAGCTGATATTTTAATTCTTGGAAAGGCGATGAGTGGTGGCGCTTATCCTGTTTCTGCAGTTCTTGCGAATGACAATGTGATGAGTGTTATAAAACCCGGAACACACGGTTCTACTTTTGGTGGAAATCCTGTGGCTGCTGCCGTTGCTATTGCCGCACTCAGCGTAGTTCGTGATGAAAATCTTGCTGAAAATGCGGAACGACTTGGGAAAATATTCCGAAGTGAACTGAACAAATATATCGAGACCAGTAACATTGCAAAATCTGTCCGAGGAAAAGGTTTGCTTAATGCGGTTTTAATTAACGATTCCGAAGACAGCGACACAGCTTGGAACATCTGCTTAAAACTTCGCGATAATGGTTTGCTGGCAAAACCTACACACGGAAACATTATCCGCTTTGCACCGCCGTTGGTTATGAACGAGGAACAACTTAGGGATTGTGTTTCAATAATTATTAAAACTTTAAAGGAGTTTGAAAAATAAGATACTTTGATTTTACGAAGTGTGACACTTTCTAATAGACTTACAAATTAAAACGGCCCCGAGAATATCGGGGCCGTTTTTTGAATTATGGGAAAATTTAAACCCTCTGATGGGAGCGCTTAATTCTTATTGGTTGTGAACAATAGCTTTGTAGTCTATTGCAATATCATCAGCTGTCATCAGTTTCACTAAATACACACCGTCACTTAAGTTACCGGTGTAGAAACTGTATTTGTTATTGTCGCCAAGGTTTGATTCAGAAATAACCAATTTACCGCTCATATCATAAACTTCAGCAGATTTGATAGTGTAACCTTCTGGGTTGCTTACTTCCAATTGTTGTTGTGGATTGTTTTGGAAGAAGCTTACGTTTTCAAGAACAACAGCTCTTGTTTCCAACTCGGTTTTTGGCGCATCTTTCTTAATGTTTGGATTGCGGAAAACTACAAAGAATCTATTGTTATACGTTCCGGCAGGCAGATTGTAAACAGCACTTGGCCCACCTGTTATTTTTTTATAAGTGTTTTCTTGACTGTCAAATATATATGCATCGGTATAAGGCTTTTTAATTTCCTCTACCACTTTTACATCAAACTTGGTTTGGGTTTTAAGTTTGAATGAAATTGGAACTTGTTTGTTTAGCGCATATTTTATACCGTTAATAACATACGGCTTACGGTTATTGTCGTCACCAATTGGAAAATAAGCATCGGTTTTTAAATCTTGTGCGCTCAACCCGTCCAACCCGCGATCATAGCCATCAGTAGCTTGGTCGTAAAATGCAATTACCATATCTCTAGTTACTCGCTCCATCAAAAGTTGTCCATAAACGCATTAGTGGGGTGCGATAATCTACAGTTTCTGCAGCAGTTGAAAGTGTTGGGTCTCCATTTAAATTGTTTTCAGTGGCAGTATCATCACCACCGTCTAGGTCTTTGGAATACAGAACCAGCAGTTCCTTCTTTTATAAAAATACGTTGTGAATTTCTGATTTTTACCTTCCCATCTGGAAGGGTGGGGTAACGCTAAATGTATCACCAACAAACATGATGCCTTGACCAATAGGAGCATATCTTTTAGAATTTACATGAAGTTCCAGTTCCTTGACCTGTTCCACCATTGCCCCCTCCGGTTCATAATAAAAGTAAAAAGGTGCTGCAGTATATACTCCTTCTGGAATATTATCGGTTAAGGTTCCATCCACATCTTGTCCACCAGGAATCCATACCCCATAACCAAATGGTTTTTGTGAGTAATTGTGGGAAGCTACGGTGCGGTCTTCATCATAATACCATAAAGCTGCAAGTTCCTCGTTATCGGAATCATAAAATAGTTGGTTAAGGTCTAATGCGGAAGGGTATGGATTACCTGCAAGAGTCATTTGTGGAATTCCTGCAATTGGTTCTCGCTACTGGAATAGAAAAGGTCCCGCTATTTGGTCTTCCTCTAAATTCATAAACTTGTACGCTACCTGGAGTGGCCAATCCTAATCCTTTCATGGTAAAACCATAACCTGGAGGTACCGCATGTGTTACTATTTATTCTTTGGTAATTTCCTTCTGCTTCGGTTCCTGGAGTACTTGAAGGTATATAGCCATCTAGTAGAAATTGTCATTAGGTAATATTGTCCCTTCTCTCGCTGTAGTGGTAAGAGCTTGTTGGGCATGCGCGTTACACTATTGCTGGCAATGGCTCATATAGATTTATTACACCTGCCCATGGATTACCAACTGGTTGCGGAGTGGCTAAAGTGCCTGGGTAGCCGACTGGGTGAAGCACCAGTAATAATATGCAAAAGCATTAGTTTCAGGAGTGTCTTGTTGCACGGAAAGCTGGCCATTTCCACTGTTGGTAGATGTAGTACCTCCTTGTATTAGCTGTCCATCTTCACGAAGATAGATGCTTGCTTCATAATCTCCGAGAGGATTATTTCTTGTTAGGGCTATATCACTTTCAACGTATAGAATCTGATCTTTAACGTAAACATAGGAATCAGCAGCGCCATTAGGTTTCACGGTCAACTGTGCAAAAGCTCCAGCAGTTGTTAAAAGTAATGTAGAAAAAAGTAGTAGGTTTTTCATATTTTTACAGTTTTTAAAAGCTTTGTTGTTGGGGCAATCAAAGCCTTTTTTGACGGAATAAATTTATAAATAATATTCTATATATTATATAGAATGTCACAAAATACGTAAAAAATTCGTTATTAGACGATTAAGACGGTTAAATTGCACCCTGAAGAGTTTGTTTAAAGTGAAAAGATAAAGGACATTTTTATGAAGATAGGCGATAAGGTTTCAGTATTGGATGATGCCATTTCGGGCGTGGTTACAGGGATTAGTGGCAATGAGGTTACTATCATGACAGCTGATGGTTTTGATCTGGATTTTTTGAAAAGCGAGCTTATTGTCATGGATGGCTCCATATCAAAAAAAGAATTGTCAGAAATGGATATTTTTTCCATTGTGTCAGAAAAGAATTACAAAAAGCCTGGAAAAACCAAGCGAGTAAAGCCAAAGGAACGGAATTTGCCGCCAATGGAAGTAGATCTGCACATAAATCAATTGGTTCCAAAAACCCGTGGACTTAACAATTATGAAATGCTTAACATTCAGTTGGACACCGCTAAAAGACAGTTGGAATTTGCCATTTCAAAACGCATTCAGAAAGTAGTTTTTATCCACGGTGTGGGGGAAGGAGTTCTACGCACGGAGTTGGAATATCTTTTTAACCGCTACGACAATGTAAAATTCTATGATGCGGATTTTCAAAAATATGGGCGTGGGGCTACTGAGGTGTATATTTTTCAGAATAGCGGTAGTTAGTATTGAGTAGTGAGTATTGAAATGTGGGAGGAAGTGAAACTTTTATATATTATTCGTTATTCACTATTTAAAACTCTGGTCTAATGGTTTTGTCTTTTGTTTCCACGTTTTCAATAGTTCCCATAGTCAGGGTTTCTTGAGTTATTTCCTCTTCACCATTTATTAGCACCAAATTTTTCAGGGTAATCTTAACGCTTTTAAAAATTTTATAGGTGTGTACTCGATATTGGGTGATTTCATAAGTGTTGGCCACAGCAGGATTCAAATAATCTGGCCCCACAGAAGAATCTGTTACATCATTGGTAGGGTCTAAATCCCCGTTTTCGTCCTCGTTACGAGTCAGCACGCCGTCTTCATCATCATCATCGTCAAGATAATCGGCTACTCCATCGCCATCAGTATCTTTAGGATTTGTAAAGGGATCGTTATCACCATCTGCGTTTTCAGTGTCCAGCTCCCTTGCCGTTGGCACATTATCACCATCATCATCCAAATCATACACATCTGGAAGGCCGTCGCCGTCGGTATCGCCATCTACTTCAATATCGGCAGGAACGCCGTCATTGTCCTCATAAACAAAGGTCGTAACAAATTGGGCAGTACCGGAGGCCGCAAGATAATCTTCCGTTACATTTGGTGATGTGGGCGGGATGCTACTGCAAAAATAGGCAGTGCCCAAAGTGCCATCGTAGGTTCGGTAGTTTACGAAATTTGTTGTGCCATTTAAAGTGTAGGATTTTGTTTCTGCGGTTTTATAAATGCTATCCGTAACACCCAGTTTTAAGGAAAGGCTTTCCAGTGCCTCGGGGTTCACTTTGTAAAAAACATAATTGCCCAAGGTGCCGCAGGTTTTCAGTTCGGCATCGTCAAAATTAAAGGTTGTTATAATTATATCGCCGTCATTGCAGCCCTGCAAGAGGAGAGAGGTTATAAAAAGGATAAGAATTTTCTTCATCTGGAATTAAAAAATCGTCAACGGCTACAAAGTAACGCATTTCTTTTTAACTGAAACGAGGACAAAACTGTTTTAATATGTATTTTTGCGAACCAAAACAACGGAGTGTAATTTGCTCCAGATGTAATAGAATTCGGTTGCATGCCGTTTTTTATGAAAAATTTTGTCAATGAAGAAAGTTTATTTTGATAGTGCGGCCACCACGCAACTTAGGGATGATGTAATTACTTGTATCACTGAAGTCTTAAAAACTGAATACGGAAATCCTTCATCTACACATTCTTACGGAAGGTCTTCGAAATCATTACTTGAAAATGCCCGAAAGGAAATAGCAAAGTTTTTAAACGTTAGTGCCAGTGAAATTATATTCACTTCCGGTGGTACCGAAGCTGATAATTTAATACTAATTAGTGCGGTTCGCGACCTTGGCGTAAAGCGAATTATTTCGAGTAAAATAGAACATCATGCGGTGTTGCATACTATAGAGTGGCTTCAAAAAGAATACAATACCAAAGTAGATTTTGTAAAGCTGAATGATTGTGGACAGGTGGATCATGAAAATTTGGAAAGTTTGTTGCAAGCTACTTCAGAAAAAACGCTGGTAAGCTTGATGCACGTAAACAATGAAGTGGGAAATATACTGGATTTAAAGGAGCGGCTTTACTTTGTAAAAAACACCAAGCACTTTTCCATAGTGATACAGTTCAGTCCGTTGGGCATTTTGATCTTGATTTTTAGGAAATACCGATTGATTTTGCGGCCTGCGGCAGCACATAAATTCCACGGTCCGAAAGGTGCTGGCTTTGCTTTTATACAGAAAAAATTCTGGGTTCGGTCCCTAATTCACGGAGGAGAACAGGAAAGAGGGCTTGCGCGCCGGTACTGAAGCGGTTTACGCCATTGCAGGAATGGCTGAGGCATTAAAAATTTCCTATCAAAATCTTGAAAAGGAAAGAAATTATATCACAGAGCTAAAAAATTATTTTAAGGAACAACTTTCCACACACATTCCAGGAGTAAAATTTAATGGCAGCTGTGGTGATAATGAAAAAAGCACATATACCTTGCTGAATGTTTGTTTGCCAATTTCAGCAGAAAAGGCGATGTTGCTTTTGTTTCAATTGGATTTAAAAGGAATTGCCTGTTCCAAAGGTAGTGCCTGCCAAAGTGGAAGCGAAGGAGGTTCACATGTTTTGAACGCTATTCTTTCAGAGGAAGATCTTAAAAAACCTTCCATCCGTTTTTCATTTTCCAGTTTCAACACAAAAGAGGAAGTTGATTATGTGGTGGAAATGCTGAAAGAGTTTATTGAGAATTAGATTTCTGTATTTGCGAGTATTGAATTGTGATAGTGCAATTATTACCAACTTAGCTAAGTTAGAAATTCTTAAAACCTCGAAGTAATCTTCACGTTAAAAACACGGGGCGACAAATAGTTTGGGATGGAATATTGCACTTTCGTGTAAACGTCTCTCACAAACGTATTTGTAATAGAGTTTTGCACATCAAAGATATTGAATATCTCTGCGCCAATAGTCAGTTCCTTAAATGGTTTTAACCAACCGCTTTCCCTTAATTTTGTATTCATCCACAATTACATAGCTCACGCCAAGATCTGCACGTTTATAATCCGGCAAACGCACTTGATATTTATAAGGATCTGCATAACTGGGCGAACCACCTGGAAGACCGGTGTTATAAGTAAGGTTTAAATACATTTTAAGATCGGGAATCACTTTCACATAATCCTGAAAAAGCATGCCAAACTTCAAGCGTTGATCGGTAGGGCGGAAGATGTAACCTCGGTCGTTCAATATTTTCTTCAGTTTTCAAATAACCAAAACTCAACCAACTTTCAGTTCCGGGAACAAATTCTCCAGCTAAACGCAAGTCCAATCCATAGGCATAGGCAACTGCATTGTTTGTGGCGCGGTAACGAATGCGGACGTTTTCCAATGTATAAGGATTTACGTCGGTTAAATTCTTGTAATATACTTCAGAATTCAATCTGAAGGCTCTGTCCCACATTTTGAAACTGTAATCATTTCCAAAGACAATATGAATCGATTTCTGTGCTTTTACATCAGGACGAACCGTTCCGGAGGAATCACGCAATTCCCTGTAAAAAGGAGGCTGGTGATAAACCCCACCAGAAAGACGGAAAAGCATATCCATTTCCCAATCTGGTTTTAAGGCAACCTGTGCTCGTGGGCTAAAAACTGTTTGTGTTGTGCTTTCAATTCCTTTTCCGCTTACGGTCCAGTTATGGGCACGAACACCGGCGTTTAGCCACAGTTCGCTATTTCCAAAGTTGTTCTTCGGCTCCATTGTGCATAGCCCTGAAATCGGTCTATTTGCACGTCGTTTAATGCGCGGACATTGGTATAAGGAACAATAGGAGAAGTGTATGGTTCATAAGGTTGGTTATTGGGTGGAAAGATAGGAGGGCGGATGGAAAATCCTGCAGAATCTATAATTTCGTATTCCTGAACGCGGTCACGAATATCCTCACGGGTATATTTTATACCGTATTCAATATTATTTTCTTCAATGTTCAAGATTTCCTTTGTGTTCCACATTTAGATATCAATGCATCCAAATCATTTCGGGCATGGGTCAATTGGCCGCCAATGCCTTCAGTGAATTCCACTTCACCTAAATTTTCATCACCGATATTCTGTATTTACTTCTCCTAACCGGTATTCCGCAAGAATGTCATAATATTCCTGTTCGGTGGTTTGATAAAGGGAAGCAATAAATTTTGCTGTATAATTTTCTGAAACAACCCAAGTAGATTTTAGCGCTCCAAAATATGTATTGTAACTGTCTTCTTCTTGACCTTCATAAAATACAAGTAACGCAATAGGGTCTGTATAGTGTTCCAAAATTTGTTTGTCTGGTTAGCGGTCTGTAACTGTATTTGTTTATGGAAAGATTTCCCAGAAAACTCAATTCAAAATTGTTGGTGAATTTATAGGTCAAATAGGTTTGCGCATCGGCAAATTTTGGACGGTAATTGGTTTCGGTCTCTTTGGAATTCACGAAAAGACTATTGTCGCGGTAGCGTAAGCCCAAAATTCCTGAAAACCGACCATTTTTTGAAATACCTTCAACGGAACCACTTGCTCCCAAAAGACTTAAATCTAAAGATGCGCCAAAATCAACGGGTTTGCGATAGGTGATATCCAAAACAGATGAAAGTTTGTCGCCATATTTGGCTTGAAACCCTCCAGCAGAAAAATCTACATTGCTGGTAAGATCACTATTTACAAAGCTTAAACCTTCTTGTTGGCCGCTTCTAATAAGAAAAGGGCGATAGACTTCAATTTCATTTACATACACTAAATTTTCGTCATAGTTTCCACCACGAACAGCATACTGTGTACTCAATTCGTTGTTGCCATTTACGCCGGGAAGCGATTTCAACAGGTTTTCTACACCAGCGTTTGCGCCAACCATTTTCCGGATCACTTCGGGCGTATATGGTAGTTACACCTTCAACGCGTTTGTTTTCGCGACCGGAAATTACCACTTCGGGAATTTGCTCCACATCAATTTTTAAGACTGGGTTTAACTCATAATCTTCATTTGGACTTAAATTGAAACGCAGCTGGGCTTTTTTGTGGCCTACGTGCGAAAAGGTAACAATAACTTCTTGATTGGAAGGAATTTCCAGTAAGTAATATCCGTTCAAGTCAGCGATGGTTCCGTTGTCTTCATAGGTAACGTTTACGTCCGGAAGTGGGTTATTGTTTTCGTCCAAAATAATTCCTCTAATGATTGCTTTTTGGGCAAATACGATGGATGCAAAGAAAAAAAAAAGGAGTAAAAGCGGTAGTTTATGTAGTTTTCAAAAGCAATGGTTAGGGTTGTTTTCTGAAAAATTTTGCTTCAAATGTAGCACTATTTCCCACATTATCTATAACAATAAGTTTCAAATTATTTTCAGTTTCCAGATTTACATTATCATTAAAATCATAGGTTAGAACGTCTGTTTTTGTAATTATATTCCATTAAAATGAATTTTCCGTTGATTGTTGCGCGGTAGGAACTTATTCCGCTAAGGTCGTCGGTAATTTTTACTTTTAGGATTTTTGGTTGCTGATCCATTTTCCTTCAGAAAAATTAACTGGTTTTATGGTTGGTAACGTTGTATCTGAAGTAATAGTATAATCGCCAAAAGTGCGGGTTTTTGCAGTTAGTTTATCGCCTTTTCGTGTTGTGTGAAGTATAGTAGGGTAGTCCTCTGTAATTTAGTCTTCCAATGTAAAGTTTGTCTTTGTCATCTTCATTATATTCTGAAATATCTGCGGTTATTGAAATGTTTGTGTGGATTGGAATTACGTCTTTGTGAAATTTCAAGGTATCGCCTTTTGCTTCAATATCCAAATAAGTGTCTTCGTAAAGAGCTATTTGCTGGAATATAAATGCTGAATTTTCCTTTGGTTATTGAAGTGGCGTTGATCTGCGTAGATGTAATCATCGGTTTTTTCAATATTTTTCGGATCCAATATTTCAAGTTTTTTTCCTTCAATGGGAATGGTAACCAAAATGCTATTGCCTTTAAAATCTTTAACTTCTATTGTGTAAATGGAATTTAAGTTGTCTGCAACGTTGATAAAACCATTGTTCATCCTCTTTAATAATAATGCTCAAAGGATTGTTTTTTTCCCTAAAAAGCTTTTGAATCTGCTTCTATTGGTTTCATAATAATTCATAATCTGTATAGCGGTTTAAGGTAGCGTGTTTCGGCAAAGGAGAATTTATTGAAAGAGCACTTCAAACTTTTCAGTACCGTTATAGGTAGTTTTTATTTTATAGGACACCATTTTTATTTGAAGCACCATTCTGTTGGTCATAAGTGGTAATTCCGAAACCAATTTTTCCGAAAGCAGTAAGATTTTCCGCTTTATAACTTCCATCTTTTTGTTTTGTCAAACGTAAGTTTGTTCTGTTTTGGCTTTGGTTAACCTGGGCGTCCTCACCCATTGGATATGCAAAAACACACTGATTACAATAGGTGTTTTTGTATCTGGAATTTCTATTCCGAAGAGGAGGGGTTCATCGGTCGTTGGGAGGCATCCCGGATTTCAAAATGGAGGTGCGGACCACCGCTACCACCTGTATTTCCAGAATAGGCAACCATATCACCTTTTTTTAACGGAATAAGAGTTTTTATCTGGGAAAAGTTCAATTTCAAAAGTTTCTTTTTTGTATTGAGTTTCTTTAACATATTTTTCAATTTCGCCGGCATATCTCCGCAAATGGCCATAGACAGTAGTGTATCCATTCGGGTGAAGAATATAAAGCGCTTTTCCGTATCCATAATGCTGCACTTTAATGCGGCTCACATAACCATCGGCTGGAGCATATACAGGAAACCCTTCTTTTTGTTGTGTTTTAATGTCAATACCACTGTGAAAATGGTTGGCTGCGCATCTCGCCAAAATTTCCAGCAAGCACTAAATCGATATCCAGTGGATTTGAAAAATAATCGGTTGGAATATCGGTTTGGACATGTGCAATACTCCCCAAAAATAGGAGCAACATAAAGTAATTTTCTCATAGTGTAAAAATATTAATACGCTATAATTAAAAGGGGAGAGGGAATGATTTATTGTATAGTAATTTTCAATAATTACAAAAAATAATGGAAAACAGTTTGCTTATTAGGTATGGTATGCTAACTTTGTGAAAGAAGTATTGAATATAAATTTTAATGAGTAATCTTTCTGAAATAGTTGATTCTCTTGAAAATAGGATTAGCAAGTTGCTCAACAAGCACGAAAAATTGAAAAAGGCTAATGCAGAATTGGAAGAAGAATTAACAGTTTTAAAATCGCAACCAGCATAAATTTCAAGAAGAAATTGAAATCTTGGAGAGAAAAGTGTAAATCATTAAAATTGGCAAATTCAATGCTTGGTAGTGACGAGAATAAACGAGAAACAAAACTTAAAATAAATGCATTAATTCGGGAAATTGACCATTGTATTGCTCAACTTTCCGAATAAATATATAACAATGTCCGAAAATTAAAATTAAAGCTATCTATAGCTGACAGGGTTTATCCTTTAACCATTAAGTCACAGGAAGAAGGATTGCGTAAAGCAGCTAAAAACATTGAAGCAATGATTAAGCAGTTTGAGCAAAGTTATTCTGTAAGGGATAAACAAGATGTATTGGCCATGTGTGCCTTACAGTTTGCCTCTCAAGTAGAACAAAAACAATTGATAAAGAGTGATATGCATGAAACAGAAGAAAAGTTAAAGCCTTAGACCATTTGTTACATTAGCATTTATCTTTAACGTTCTTTAAATTAAATAAAGTTACTGCCTACATTGGTTATTTTTTTTGATAAACTCAACATTAATTCTTTAAAAAGGGTGAGTTTAAGTTGTAAAAGCAAGCTGTCTTGAGCAGATCCTTGATCAGCTTGTTAGCCCTAAACTTGTTTTTAAGGAGTTTATACAAAATTTTAATACTGGTGTAGGCTTTTTTTATATATATAAACTCAACTATTAAAATGGAAATATATAATATTGTAAGAGGCGTACTGGTAGGTATTACTATAGGATTTATTATAGCAAAAACATTAGAAAAAAACAATGCTTCAAAACTTATTAAAGGAGCCAAAAAAAGCGCAGCTTCTATCCTTAAAGAAGCAAATAATGAAGGTGAATCAATAAAAAAAGATAAAATACTTCAAGCTAAAGAAAATTTTTTGGAACTTAAAGTCAGAGCACGAAAAAGTTATTTTAGGCGCGTGACAAAAAAATAGCAGAAGCTGAAAAACGAATACGCGATAAAGAATCTCAAATATCCAGTGAACTGGCTAAAAACAAAAAATTAAATGCTGAAATTGAAGCCAAGAAAAAGATTATAACGACAGGATTGAAATTCTTGACAAAAAACAAAGTGAAGTAGATAAACTTCATAAAAGCCAAATAGAACAATTGGAAGTTATTTCAGTAGTTTATCTGCTGAAGATGCCAAAGCACAGTTAATGGAATGCTTAAAAGACGAAGCCAAAAACGATGCTATGGCGTTTGTGCAATCTACTGTTGAAGAAGCAAAATTGACTGCACAGCAAGAAGCCAAAAAAATCATTATCAATACCATTCAACGTATTGGAACAGAAGAAGCAGTTGATAACTGTGTATCTGTATTTAATATTGAATCTGATGATGTTAAAGGACGAATCATTGGTCGTGAAGGACGAAACATTCGAGCTATTGAAGCTGCAACTGGTGTTGAGATTATTGTAGATGATACACCAGAAGCCATTATTCTTTCTTGTTTTGATTCGGTTCGACGTGAAATTGCCCGTTTATCATTGCATAAATTGGTGACCGATGGCAGAATTCATCCAGCCAGAATTGAAGAAGTCGTTAAAAAAACTAAAAAACAAATTGAACAAGAAATCATTGAAGTTGGTAAACGTACCGTTATTGATTTAGGAATTCATAATTTACATCCAGAACTTATTAAAATGGTAGGTAGAATGAAATATCGTTCTTCTTACGGACAAAACTTATTGCAGCACTCACGTGAAGTCGCTAAACTTTGTGGTGTTATGGCTGCAGAGTTAGGATTGAATCCTAAATTGGCCAAACGTGCCGGATTGCTTCATGATATTGGTAAAGTGCCAGAAGCAGAAGCCGAAATGCCTCACGCTATTTTAGGAATGCAATGGGCTGAAAAATTTGGTGAAAATCCCGAAGTTTGCAATGCCATTGGAGCCCACCATGATGAAATAGAAATGAAATCCTTCTTTCACCAATCGTTCAAGTTTGTGATGCTATTTCCGGTGCACGACCAGGCGCAAGACGTCAAGTATTGGATACTTATATTCAACGTTTAAAAGATTTAGAAGATATTGCTTTTGGATTCCAAGGTGTTAAAAAAGCCTACGCCATTCAAGCGGGAAGAGAACTACGTGTGATTGTTGAAAGTGAAAAAGTAGATGATGAAAAAGCAGCAGATTTTTCTTTCGAATATTTCCCAAAAAATACAAACGGATATGACCTATCCTGGGCAAGTTAAAGTAACGGTTATTAGGGAAACAAGAGCTGTTAATATTGCTAAATAATTTAGACAGGTATTTTAAGCAAAAGCCGCAACAAAATTTGTTGCGGCTTTTTATTTTACTATCAACTGTTACTAGATGGTGCTAGTTAAAATCTATTCGTCATAAATATTTTTATAGCCTTTGGATGGTTCTTCAAAAAAATTACCGGTAATGTATCTAAAGTGATGATCAAGTTTAGCTATTTTCTTCATATCGAAAATCTGTTAGCGTAACATCTGCAGCTTTAAAATTTGCGATAATGTGATCTTTGGTAGTAGATTTCGGAATAGCTGCACAGCCCCTGTGGTTATGCCACGAAATAAGTATTTGTGGTACAATGGCATTTCGTTCTTTGGCAATTTCCTTTAAAGCATCTATGTCCATCATGTTTGGCTCATCTTCAGCTTTCATAGAATCTGATCGATCTCCCGATCCAAGCGGGGAATATGCGGTAATGTTAATATTTTCGCTTTTGCAATAATCGAGCAGAGCATCTTGCTGAAGTAATGGGTGGAGCTCCACTTGGTTCATTTCAGGTTTGATGGTTGCTTTTGAAACCAGATCTTTCAATTTTTTCACACTGAAATTGGAAACACCAATGTGTTTCGCCAATCCATCTTTTTTAGCTTTTTCCATTTGTTTCCAGGTTTCAATGATGGGTGCCTCTTCAGGAGTTAAGTAATCTTCAGGTTTCTTTGGATAATCTACACCATTTCGGAAAGCAACAGGCCAATGGATTAGATAAAGATCGAGATAATCGAGTTTTAATTTTTTTAGCGATTCCTGAAGCGCAGGAATTACTTGCCCTTCGGCGTGGGAATCATTCCAGAGTTTTGAGGTGATAAAAACATCTTCGCGGAATATTTCGCCTTCGGCAAAAATTTCTTGGAGGGCTTCACCGATTATCTCTTCGTTTCCATAGGCTGCAGCCGTATCTATATGTCGGTAACCAGCGTGAAGTGCATCTTTTACAGCTTGCTTTACATCGCTGCCAGTAGCTTTCCAAGTTCCAAGGCCGATTGCGTGCATAGTGTCTCCGTTATTGAATTTTAAAGTTTTCATGTTCTTTATGTTTGGTTAAAATTTTTCTTTTCAAAATACAAAAGGACAGTTGTAATTTGAAAGATTTGGGAAAGTTTAGGTTTTATTTAACCATCAAGAAAAATAAATGCTTCAACTTACTTTCTTGGGTGGTACCTATTGATAACCTCAGTTAGATGTTTGCGATCTATGTGTGTGTATATTTCAGTAGTGGTGATACTTTCGTGCCCCAGCATTTGTTGGATGGCGCGTAGATCGGCACCATTTTCCAAAAGGTGGGTTGCAAAAGAATGCCGAAAGGTGTGTGGACTAATTGTTTTGCGAATTCCTGCTTTTTCCGCCAGGCGTTTCACGATTGTAAAAATCATCGCACGGGTCAATTGCTTTCCGTGTTGGTTTAGGAAGAGCGTATCTTTTGCTGCGGCATCAATTTCTTGATGTACGCGAATTTCCTTCCTATAAATAGTAATGTATTTTTCTGTGGTTGGGCCAATAGGGACCAAACGCTGTTTATCTCCTTTTCCGGTTACCTTAATAAAACCCTCATCAAAATAAAGATCTGAAATCTTTAGGTTGGTAAGTTCTGAAACCCGAAGTCCGCAGCCATATAATGTTTCAAGAATGGCACGGTTTCGTTCTCCTTGGTTTGAGCCTAAGTCTATAGCATTTATAAGGGCGTCAATTTCATCAACGGCCAAAGTATCTGGAAGCTTTCTTCCCAGTTTTGGGGATTCAATGAGCTCCAAAGGATTTGTTTTTCGGTAATCTTCAAAAATTAGATAATTGAAAAAACCTTTAAGTCCAGAAATTAGGCGACTCTGGGACCTCGGATTCACTGCTTTTGCTATTTCATAAATGAAATGCTGCAACGTTTCTTCAGAGATTTCAATTGGAGAAACATGGATTTCATTGGTTTCCAGCCACCGCATCAGTTTCTTTACATCCAACGAATAGTTGATAATGGAATTTTCAGAAAGTCCGCGTTCCAAACGGAGGTAGTTTTGATAATCCTTTAAGCTCTGTTGCCACTTCATACCGCTATATTACCACTAAAAACAATAGTTAACAAAAAACTAAATGTATTTTTAGGCACAAGATTAAGGGTATCTTTACGTTTTAATTCTAAAATAAAAAAACTAATAATTATGAAAAAATTAATTGTAGCAGTTATTACATTATTTTTAGGAACGACCGCTTTTTCACAGGAAATTGACCTTGGTGTCAAAGCTGGGGCGAATTTCGCGAATATTTCCGATGTGGATAACCTTTCAAGCAAAACAGGCTTTCAAGCTGGTATTTTTGCAGGAATTAAGTTTACCGACAAAGTCGGTATTCAAGCCGATGTTTTGTATTCGCAACAAGGGGCTAAGTTTGATGCCGGTAAGTTTGATTTGAACTATATTAATGTTCCTATTGTGTTGAAATACTATTTATTTCAAGGATTGAATATTCAGGCTGGGCCGCAATTTGGATTTATCCTTGATGATAATATTTATGTAGATGCCTTTGGAACCAATTCAATTGAAGCAAATGCAGAAAAGAGTGATGTTTCGGCGGTTATTGGCACTGGGTATGATTTCCCTTTTGGAGTTAGACTAGATGCCCGCTACAATTTTGGACTTACCGATGTTTCAAAGACTAATAATTTTGAAGGAAAAAATAATGTATTTTCCGTTGCACTTGGATATTCCTTCCTATAAAAAAATATAAAAAATATTGATTTTATAAGCCGTCCTATTGGGGCGGTTTTTTTGTTTAATACAATGTACTGCAGTGGTTGCCGTAGGTTGTTTTTTTAAAATAAAAAATTTTAATACCTGAAATACAACAGTTTATAAAACCTGAAGTTGAGACAATGTTTACATATAATCTAGATTTTGTTACATACGTGTTATTTGCAGTTTAAAAATTTATGTTATATTTAATATGACAATATTGTCAACCAAATTAATTTTAAAACTTTTTTATTATGAAAAAACTTTTACTTTTTACAGCAGTTGCAATCTTTGCATTTGTAAATGCAAACGCCCAAGGTGAATTTAGAATTGGCTTCAAAGGAGGGGTTAACATTGCCTCTGTTGGTGGGGATAATACTTTTGGAGTAGGAAGCTTTGGTTCAAGGACTGGGTTTCATATTGGTGGATTGGTAGAAATACCCATTTCAGAAAAAATTTCGATTCAGCCAGAACTATTGTACTCAATGAAAGGAAGTAATTATGACTTTTCTTCAGGAGACACTGATATAAAATTAGATTATATTGATGTTCCAATTTTAGGTAAATATCATATCATTGAAGGTTTAAGTGGAGAATTTGGACCTGTAATTGGTGTTTTGGTAAAAGCGGATGCTGATGATGGGGATGAAACTGTAGATATAAAGGAGTTCTATAAATCTACTGATATTGGTCTTGCCATTGGAGCTTCTTATAGGCTTCCAATGGGGGTTTTCTTTAGTTTGAGATATAATAAAGGATTGACCGATATTAATGATGACTCAGAAATAACTGCAAAAAATCAAAACAACGTTTTTCAAGTTTCAGCAGGATATTCATTTTAGATTAGGAAAAACATAATCTATTAAGAATTAAGGCCATCTGTTTAAGGGTGGCCTTTTTGCTTTTAAAAAAAGAAGAATATAAATTTAATCATTGCAAAGAATAATGGTTTGTTGTTTATTTGCCAACTTAATCATTAAAACTTTTTAAATATGAAAAAAATATTACTTTTTGTTGCATTAGCAACTTTATCTTTTACAGCAGCTCAATCACAAAATCTACACTTTGGTGTAAAAGGAGGTGTTAACTTATCATCTGTGAATGGAGATGATGTTGATGGATTTGATGGTGTAACAGGCTTTCACGTAGGAGCTGTCGCTAAAATTGGTTTTACAGAATTATTAGCACTACAACCTGAAATTTTATTTTCTGCACAAGGTTATTCAGTAGATGATACTACAGTAAGACTAGGCTATATTAATGTGCCTATTATGGCAGATTTTACAATTCTTGAAGGTTTAAGTTTACAAGGAGGTCCGCAATTTGGGTTTAATGTTGTTTCAGGATATAAAGTTGATGGCGATGAATATCAGCATTTCGAAGACAGTAATACTTTTGAAACACTTGACTTAGGTGTAGGCATAGGAGCGCAGTATGTGTTGCCGATGAACCTATTTTTCCAAGCACGTTATGTAGTTGGGTTTTCAGATATCGTTAAAGATGCTAATGCAAAAAACTCTGTGTTAAGTTTTTCAGCTGGTTACTTTTTTAACTAATTAGAAAATTCTTCAAATATTAAAAAGCAGGAAGTCATTTCCTGCTTTTTTTATTTAATATATTTGAAATATGAAAATAATCATCATCAACGGCCCAAACCTAAACCTGATCGGCAGGCGGGAAAATAATATCTACGGAAATGAAACCTTCAACGATTTTTTTGAAAGATTACAGAAGAAATATGCAAACCTAGAAGTTTCCTACTTTCAATCGAATATTGAAGGGGAGTTGATTGATAAAATTCAAGAAGTAGGTTATAAATATGATGGAATTATTTTAAATGCTGCTGCTTACACTCATACATCTATAGGTATTGCCGATGCGGTGAAAGCTATAACCACGCCTGTTGTGGAAGTTCACATTTCCAATACATTTTCAAGGGAAGATTTTAGACATAAAAGTTACATTTCACCCAATGCAAAAGGGGTGATCGTGGGCTTTGGACTCCAGAGTTACGAATTGGCTTTGCAGAGTTTTTTGAAGTAGTATTTAGTATTTAGTATTGAGTATTGAGTATTGAGTATTGAGTATAAAAAAACCGCAATTTTTGCGGTTTTTTTATTTTTGCCTAAAGCCTAAGAAGCCTAAAGCCTAAAGCCTAAAGCCTAAAGCCTAAAGCCTAAAGCCTAAAGCCTAAAGCCTAAAGCCTTTCTATTATAAGTGAATTACTTCTCCGTAAGCATCTGCCGTGGCTTCCATAACCGCTTCGCTCATTGTTGGGTGTGGGTGTATTGCTTTTAAAACTTCATGGCCTGTAGTCTCAAGTTTTCTTCCTAAAACGGCTTCAGCAATCATATCGGTTACGCCGGCACCAATCATGTGGCAGCCTAACCATTCGCCGTATTTGGCATCAAAAATTACTTTTACGAATCCATCTTTTTCACCTGAAGCACTTGCTTTTCCACTGGCAGAGAAAGGGAATTTTCCAACTTTCAATTCATAACCAGCTTCCTTGGCTTGCTTTTCAGTCATACCAACGCTTGCAATTTCTGGGCTTGCATAGGTACAACCCGGAATGTTTCCATAGTCAATTGGCTCTACGTGAAGCCCAGCAATTTTTTCAACGCAAGTAATACCTTCAGCTGAAGCAACGTGGGCTAAGGCAGGACCAGGAGTTATATCTCCAATAGCGTAATATCCAGGAATATTGGTTTGATACCAGTCGTTAACTATTACCTTTCCTTTATCCGTAACAATTCCAACCTCTTCCAATCCAATATTTTCGATATTTGTTGCAATTCCAACGGCAGAAAGAACAATTTCAGCTTCAATGGTTTCTTCACCTTTAGCAGTTTTTACAGTGGCTTTCACCATTTTTCCCGATGTGTCTAATTTCTCAACTGAAGAATTTGTCATCACTTTTATCCCGGCTTTTTTGAAGGAACGCTCAAATTGTTTTGAAACGTCTTCGTCTTCCAAAGGAACGAGGTTTGGTAAAAATTCAACGATTGTAACGTCAGTTCCCATAGAATTGTAGAAATGTGCGAACTCAACGCCAATAGCGCCACTGCCCACTACAATCATACTTTTGGGTTGTTTTTTTAAAGACATTGCTTCACGATACCCGATAACTTTTTTGCCATCCTGTTTTAGGTTTGGCAATTCACGTGAACGAGCCCCAGTTGCAATAATTATATGATCTGCAGAATATTCTTTTCCGTCAACGTCAATTTTCTTTCCGGGTTTAATTTTTCCAAAGCCATTGATAACGTCAATTTTATTTTTCTTCATTAAAAACTGTACGCCTTTGCTCATTCCTTCTGCAACGCCGCGGCTACGCTCCACAACTTTTCCAAAGTCTTTATCAAATTCCTTTACGGTAAGTCCGTAACTGTCTGCGTGTTTTAAATAGTCAAAAACCTGCGCGCTCTTTAACAGTGCTTTTGTTGGGATACATCCCCAATTTAAACAAACGCCGCCAAGGCTTTCCTTTTCAATAATGGCGGTCTTTAAACCTAACTGTGAAGCCCTTATGGCAGTAACATAGCCGCCGGGACCGCTTCCTAATACTATTACGTCGTATTTACTCATTTTGTGTGTTTAAGTCTGAATTTTTAAGGTAACGAAATTACGAAATTCAAAGGGAAAAATCCCAAAACAGAAAACCCAAATTCCAAATAATGAAAAAAGCACCAAATTCCAATGTTGTTTTTGGATTTTGGTGCTTTCTTACAATTCGCAATTTTTTAAACAGATTTATTCTTTCGGAATAAAATTTAAGGCAACTCCATTGATGCAGTGTCTCTTTCCCGTAGTTTCTGGACCATCGTTAAAAACGTGCCCCAAATGACCGCCGCAGACAGCACAATGTTCCTCGGTTCTAGTATAGCCAAGTTTACTATCGGTTGAATAAGCAACATTGCCTTTAATGGCTCGGTCAAAACTTGGCCAACCTGTGCCACTATTAAACTTATGTTTGCTTTCAAAAACTGGGGTTCCACAACCTGCACAAACGTAGGTTCCAACTTTGTGATTATCATTTAAATCACTGGTGAAAGCACGTTCTGTCCCCTCTTGGCGCAGCACATTATATGCTTCTGGAGATAATTGAGCTTTCCATTCGGCATCGGTTTTGGTAACCTTAAAAGTTTCCTGCTTTGTATCCTTTTTCTGAGCTGGGGAATTACAACTGAAAAGCAGGGTACTTAAAACAATGATCGTGCTTAAAAACTTCATTAAAGTTCTATCTTTTCAATTTGTGAACCGTCTATTTGCATTACCTCTAAAATTTCTTTCATTGAGGGATTTGTTTTAGCAAATTCGGATGGAACCACGGCGATACGGAAAATTTGGTTTGAGATGTCTGCAGTATCAATATTCGTTAAATCGAAATTGCCTTCAATGCTAAACTGTATGTCAAAAAATGTATTATTGAAATTATATTGGAAAAAATCTCCTGTTCCGTCATTATAAAATACATTCTGGGGCAACTGCGTCCAAACATCAGCGGGTGGATTTACAGTATTATCCTGTCCCGCTAAACGATAAACCAATACTACATCACTTTCATAAACTTCAAAAGGGAAGGAGTAAAATGAAGTAGAGTAGGTGTTCTCCGGGTAATCATTATAGCTGAAATTCGGACTAACTTCAAAAACCTGTGCATATACCAACCCACCCGGTTCTCCAGGAGGTCCTGGCTCGCCTTCACAGGAAGTGAATAAAATAGTTGATGAAAGTGCTAAAAAAAGAAGTATGTTTTTCATAATGGATATTTTAAATGTTTAATAAAAGTTTACAAAAGTCGTTCCAACTTTTAAAAGTCAATAAATTTAGTGGTTTCAGGGCACTATTATAACAATAAAAGACAAAAGTTTAAATTTTATGGAATAATATTTGAAAATTAATTTTACAATAATTTTAATAGAATGCTAAATATTATATCTCTAATTTTAACAATAAACAAAACCATCTCGATATGAAAATTTTAAAATCACTTTCCATACTACTTATAGGAACACTAGTTGTTGCCTGTAGCACTAATCCTTTTACAGGAAAACAAACTTTAGCTTTGGTTCCAAATTCGCAGATTCTGCCTATGGCGTTTCAACAATACCAAGAGTTTTTATCAGAGAATAAGGTTGTAAATAATACTGCCGATGCACGAATGGTGAAAAATGTGGGTCAAAAAATTGCCTCAGCTGCAGAGAGATATCTCACCGCAAATGGTTATGCCGGTTATTTAACTGATTATCGTTGGGAGTATAACCTGGTGGAAAGTCCAGATGTAAATGCTTGGGGTATGCCGGGTGGAAAAGTGGTCGTCTATTCAGGAATTTTGCCAATTACACAAAATGAGGCAGGTTTGGCCGCGGTTATGGGCCACGAGGTAGCACACGCATTGGCAAACCATGGGCAGCAACGTATGAGTGCTGGCCAATTACAGCAATTGGGAGCGGTTGCAGGAAATATTGCATTAAGTGGAAATGCTGAAAACCAACAGATTTTTAATAC
The DNA here is from genome assembly GCA_963805885.1 of uncultured Flavobacteriaceae bacterium. Classification (GTDB taxonomy): domain Bacteria; phylum Bacteroidota; class Bacteroidia; order Flavobacteriales; family Flavobacteriaceae; genus Aequorivita. The sequence goes on along the minus strand of CAWDWC010000010.1, from coordinate 52,252 downwards.
AGCGTATGGCTTGGGCTCCACAGTTGGGGTTATGCTTCCTTTTAGCCGTAGCCACGAAACCGAGGCAGACCATATTGGACTTATTTTAATGGCTATAGCTGGTTATGATCCAATTGTATCAGCTGAACTATGGCAACGTATGCAAGCACAGGAAAACGGAAATACACCACCAGAATTTTTGAGCACACACCCTTCTAGTACAACAAGAATACAAAATATTCAAGCTTGGGCTCCTGAAGCTAAAGCTGAAGCCAGAAAATTTGGTGTAACTTCTTTTAAGAGATAAAATAAACGAAAAAAATATTTAATTGATATGTTTAAAATCCCACTTTGAGTGGGATTTTTTATTAGTTTAGTAGCGTTAAAATAGAATCATCAATATGCCCAACTTACTCAAAGGAAGTAAAAAATTGCTAAATGCTTGGGCTTTTTACGATTGGGCAAATTCGGTTTATAGTCTTGTAATTGCTTCAGCAATTTTTCCTATTTATTATCAGGCTCTGTTTAAATTGGAGAATATTACTACAGTATCCATATTTGGCGGAACCATTAGGAGTACACCTTTGATTAGTTATACCACGGCAGCTGCTTTTTTGCTGGTGGCCTTTATCTCGCCTTTGCTTTCTGGGATTGCAGATTATGTGGGCAATAAGAAGAATTTCATGAAATTTTTCTGCTATTTGGGAGCACTTTCGTGTATTGGACTTTATTTTTTCAGTATTGAAAATATTAAAATTAGTTTACTTTTTTACTTTTTCGGATTGATAGGTTTTTGGGGAAGTTTGGTTTTTTACAATTCATATTTGCCAGATGTGGCTTTTCCAGAACAACAGGATAGAGTAAGTGCCAGTGGTTATTCATTGGGATATATTGGCAGCGTGATTTTGTTACTTTTCAATTTAGGAATGGTTATGTTTCCTCAATACTTTGGGTTCGGCGATAAAGAGGGAGCAAGTATGGAAGCAATGCGCTGGTCTTTCGTTACCGTCGGGATTTGGTGGATTCTTTTTAGTCAGTATTCATTTTATTTTCTTCCGAAGGGAAACAAAAGCGGAAAAAAGGTTAGTACTAAAATAGTGTTAAACGGTTTTAGGGAATTGAAAAGTGTTTACAATTCGCTCTCAGAAAACATACAGTTAAAAAGATATTTGGCCGCATTTTTTGTTTACAGTATGGCCGTACAGACCGTTATGCTTGTTGCTACTTATTTTGGTGAACAGGAAATTGCTTGGGGTGGTGACGATGCAAAAATGTTCGGATTGATTGGCAGCATATTAATTATTCAATTAGTAGCAGTTTTAGGAGCTATTTTAACCTCTCGTGCTTCAGAAAAGTATGGAAATATACCCGTTCTTATTGTAATAAATATAGTTTGGGTTTGTATTTGTGTTGTTGCATTTTTTATTGAAATGCCTATTCAATTTTATATAACGGCGGGATTTGTGGGCTTGGTTATGGGTGGAATACAGTCACTTTCGCGTTCTACCTATTCTAAATTTTTACCTGAAACAAAGGATACTACGTCCTATTTCAGTTTTTATGATGTTGCAGAAAAAATAGGAATTGTAATAGGAATGTTGATTTATGGTTTTATTGACCAAATAACTGGTAGTATGCGTAATTCCATATTATTTCTTGTTATATTTTTTGTAACTGGTGTATTTTTGTTACTAAGAGTGCCACGAAATAAAACCATTTAAACAATTTTTGATTATGTTTGCGTTTATTACCTACAAACTACTTAATAATATGAAGAAAATGTATTTTTTAAAGGGAGTGCTTTTGGCATTTCTAGCATTTCAGTTTTTTTCCTGTGAAAATGAGCCCCTCACAGGTGAATTTATTCAAGAAGAGCAAAACAATGCAGAAGAAGGACAATTCATAGCCCAAATTGAAGGTCAAGAATTTATTGCAAATTCTGTTACCGCCACACTTTATACTACAGGTAACAAATTAGTAATTAGCGGCTTAAAGCCAGGGGGTGAAAAGATATCTCTAGAGGTTGATAATCCAGAAGTTGGTTCATTCAATCTATCTTTTGGTGGTACAAATAATAATGCGGGTTTATATTTTGACGGTTCAAATAATTTACTCCCATATATTTCTGCAGATTCTTTAGGAGGTTATGGCCTCATGAATATAACAACTATGGATGCCACTGCTCTAACAGTTACAGGAACTTTTAGTTTTGTAGGGTCACGTGAAAAAGTTGATGGTGACGGAAACCCAATTCTTGACGGAAACGGCGATCCTGTTATGGAAAACATAACAATTACTAACGGAGCGTTTAATGCAATACCTTATGTTGTTGACGACACAGGAGGCGGCGGAGGCGGAACCGGCGATCCACAAAATGAATTTTTCGCAAAAGTTGACGGGGTTGATTTTATTGCTGATAGCATATATGTCTCCGAACCGATGGTTGGTGATGTACATATGATAAAAATTGAAGCTAAATCCAATACAGGAGAACTTATACGTATTGATGTTCCACGTTCTTTAGGGGTTGGTACATTTGAAATGGTAAATATTTCTGACGGAACAAAATTAATTGCGCTTTATAATGCCGGAAACGGAGCTGAAAACCTTACTTCAAATCCAGGATTGATAACTATTACGGAGTTTGACCTTGAGTTAGGAATACTAAAAGCAACTTTTTCATTTACAGGGAATGATCCATTAGGTCAGGTCCCCGATACAGTTGAAGTTACAGAGGGAAGCTTTACGATCTATTTTGAAGGTGTTCCCGGAGCAAATAATACATTTACCGCAAATGTGGACGGTGCTTCTTATAATCCGGATGAAATTGTTATTACCACTTCCATCGTTAATCAGTATCCAAGAATTACTATAACCACAACAAGAGGAGACCAAAGAATGGAGCTAACCTTTCCAGCAACGGTTACGGTAGGCACTTATGATATGGGTACAGAAATTATTAACGGTGATGAAATTGTTGCATATTACACACCACAGGTTGGAACTTCAATTACGTACGTTTCAAGCCCAGGAAGTTTGGTTATTACCAATTACGACATTACCAAATGGATTAATAGAAGGAACTTTTAACTTTACCGGCAGGATGGTTCGGGACAAGATCCCTCAATCATATACAAATAACAGGAGGGGAATTTTTGATAGTTTTGCCTTAAGAAGAAAATATAAATTATAAAAAAGCCGCTTTTAGTTTTTCTAAAAGCGGCTTTTTTAATTCATTGCAAAATGTTAAATTAAATAGATTTTACCTTTCCGGAACCCATTACTTTTACATCGTTTGAAGAAGGATTTCCTGCACAGAAAATAGAACCAGAGCCTTGAATTCGGGCTTTCAAACTATTTTTTGCAATTATTGTTGAATCTCCTGAACCAGAAATATAGATTTCGTGCATTTTCAGAAATAAGTTCTTTCCCTTCAAAATTTCCACTACCAGTGGTTTTTACTTCAACATCTTTTGTAGCTTTACCCGAAAGTTCCATATCGCCAGAGCCATTTAATTGTGCATCCATAGAATAGGCATTAACGGAAATTTTCATTCCGCCCGAACCTTGAAGTTCAATTCTAGCTTAATCGCTTTGCAGCATGTCTTTTCCCCTCAACTCTCCCGAACCAAGCAGGGATATTTCTGAAATATCCTCAAAAGGCACAGTGATTTTAATTTTTTGAGTATTCCGCAAAGAAGTATTGTCTCTTCATTGAAATTGTAAGTGTAGTTCCGTCAGACTCCACGAGAATCTGTCCTGTATATTATCTTCTGCGGTTATCTGATGTTTCCTTCTATACCCTTTTCAAGAAATACTTCCATTGAACCGAAACATTAATTGATTGTAAGGTTGAGTTGTTACAGTTTTTGTTGATTATATTTCCACTTCCTTTTATGGAATTATTGTTTCTGTTTTGCGCATTTATTTGAAGATTGTCCTAAAATGAAAAACATCAAGGAAACTGAGGTTTTAGTTAGTGTAGCCATATTTTTTTTTTTGGTTAAAGATAGTTATTTACTTTATAAAGACAGGTTTTTGATAAAGATGTTACACTTTCACGCAAAAAAAAGCACATAACTGGCATAACTCTTGAATTATAGTATAAAGGAACCGGCAAAACGTATTGATGGCCAGTGTTTTTCATAAATTAATCATAAACAATTTAATAATAAGACATTACCTGTGCTTACATTTGTGACACAATGTCCTAAACAAATATATGGCCAATTCAAAACTTACATCATTAGACAAACTGTCATTTCAGGATTTAAAAGAAGATGCAGAATTTATCCCGTTAATGTCTGCTGAAGACGAAGACGCGATGCACAAAGAAGAACTTCCCGAAATACTCCCTATTTTGCCTTTGCGAAACACGGTTCTGTTTCCGGGTGTTGTAATTCCTATAACAGCAGGAAGGGATAAATCCATTAAACTTATAAATGAAACCAATAAAGGAAACAAGGTAATTGGTGTTGTTTCGCAAAAGGATGAATATGAAGAAGAGCCTGGAATAGGTGACATTAATACGATTGGGACGGTAGCACAAATTCTTCGTGTACTGAAAATGCCCGATGGCAATACAACCGTTATTATTCAAGGTAAAAAACGCTTTGAGGTTTCTGAAGTTATCACTACAGATCGCCCTATATGACCGCTACTATTCGTGAAGTTGCAGAAGCACGGCCCGAAAAGGAAAGCGAGGAATTCAAGGCAATTATAGACTCCATAAAGGAAATGGCATTAAAGATAATTAAGGAAAGCCCGAACATTCCTTCGGAAGCTGCCTTTGCCATTAAAAATATTGAAAGCTCTAGTTTCCTTATCAATTTTGTGTCTTCAAATCTGAAATATAGATGTTGAGGAAAAGCAGACACTGTTGGAAATAAACAATCTGAAAGACCGTGCATTGGAAACGCTTCGGTATATGAATATGGAAATACAGAAGCTGTCGCTTCGCAATGATATTCAGTCTAAAGTGCAAAGCGATATCAATCAACAGCAACGAGAATATTTTCTGCATCAACAAATGAAAACCATTCAGGAAGAATTGGGCGGTTCCTCTTCAGAAGAAGAAATTGAGGAGATGCAGGAACGTGCCAAGAAAAAGAAATGGGGCAAGGAAGTGGAAAAACATTTTATAAAAGAATTGTCAAAATTGCAACGAATGAATCCGCAGGTAGCGGAATACAGCATTCAGCGAAATTATTTGGAACTTATTTCTGGATCTTCCGTGGAACAAATACAGCAAAGATAAATTCGATTTAAAACGCGCACGGAAAATTCTTGACAGAGATCATTATGGGCTTGATGATGTTAAAAAACGAATTATCGAGTATTTGGCTGTCTTAAAGTTACGAAACGATATGAAGTCGCCCATACTTTGCCTTTATGGTCCTCCGGGAGTTGGAAAAACTTCTTTGGGAAAATCTATTGCGGAAGCTTTGGGTAGAAAGTATGTGCGCATGTCGCTTGGGCGGTCTTCGCGATGAAGCAGAAATTCGCGGTCACCGAAAAACCTATATTGGCGCCATGCCCGGAAGAATTATACAGAGTATAAAAAAGGCAGAAACCAGTAATCCAGTTTTTGTTTTAGATGAAATTGATAAAATTTCGTCGGGAAATCAAGGAGATCCTTCTTCGGCAATGCTTGAAGTGCTTGATCCTGAACAAAATAATTCGTTTTATGACAATTTTCTGGAACTTGGTTATGATCTTTCAAAAGTTATGTTTATAGCTACTTCAAATAGTTTGAGCACCATTCAGCCTGCGTTGCGGACCGGATGGAAATTATAAATGTTACGGGATATACCGTTGAAGAAAAGGTTGAAATTGCAAAACGCCACTTGCTTCCAAAGCAATTAAAAGAACATGGAATGAAGCCGGACGCACTTAAAAATTGGGAAGCCACAGCTTGAAAAAATTGTGGAAGGCTATACTCGTGAAAGTGGGGTACGTTCTTTGGAAAAACAAATAGCAAAAATGGTTCGATATGCAGCAATGAAAATTGCAATGGAGGAAGAATATGAAGTAAAAATCACCAACAAAGTTATAGTTGAAGTTTTGGGCGCGCCAAAAATGGAACGTGACAAATATGAAAATAACGATGTTGCTGGAGTAGTTACAGGACTTGCCTGGACAAGAGTTGGTGGTGATATTTTGTTTATTGAATCTACCCTTTCTAAAGGAAAAGGTACTTTGAACATGACCGGAAACCTCGGAAAAGTGATGAAGGAATCCGCGACTATCGCATTGAATACATAAAATCAAACGCAGAGCAATTGGGCATTTATCCTGATATTTTTGAAAATTATAATGTTCACATTCACGTTCCAGAAGGTGCAACTCCTAAAGATGGACCAAGTGCAGGTATTACGATGCTTACCTCTTTAGTGTCCCTTTTCACCCAACGAAAAGTAAAAAAATCCATTGCAATGACTGGTGAAATTACGCTCCGTGGAAAAGTATTGCCCGTTGGTGGAATAAAGGAAAAAATTCTTGCTGCAAAACGAGCCCGAATCAAAGAAATACTACTTTGTGAAGACAACAAAAGTGATATAGAAGAAATAAACGCTGAATATTTAAAAGGACTTACCTTTCATTATGTGAAGGATATGAGCGATGTGCTGGATTTGGCACTTACTAAAGAAAAAGTGAAAAACGCTAAAAAGCTTTAAATTTTTTTTTTTGATTGATTGATTTAAAGTATAATTATACTTTAATCATCAATCATTTCTTTCCTTTGCAAAAATAAATTATACTTGCATTCGTTTAGTTTTTAGTTACGGTAACTCGCGTCTATGACCCAAAAGGTTTTCTTAGTTGTTTCACTTCTTATATCTCACCTTATAACGGCCCAGGTAGGGGGGAAAGCAACTTATCAATTTCTGAACTTGGTAAATAGCCCTAGAATGGCTGCATTGGGAGGAAAAGTGGTTACCAATTACGATTACGACCCCACGCAGCCTTTATTCAATCCGGCAAGTATCAATCGGGCGATGGACAATCAATTATCTTTAAACTATACAAACTACATAGGCGACGTAAACTACGGAACAGCAGCATACGCTTACCTTTGGGACAGAAGAACCCAGGTTTTGCACGCGGGTGTTACCTATATTAATTACGGAAAATTTGACGGTTATGATGAAGCAGGTAATCCCACAAGTAGTTTTAGTGGGGGTGAAGTTGCTCTGTCCCTTGGGCATGCTAGAAACATTGCATTTACAAATTTTCACGTAGGGGTAAATGTAAAGCTTATTTCCTCAAAACTTGAAAACTATTCGTCCTTTGGCGGAGCATTAGATATAGGCTTAATGTACGTTTATGAGGATTGGGACCTTCAAATTACTGGTGTTGCCAGAAACCTTGGAACCCAGTTTACTCCTTATCACGAAACATATGAGCCGCTTCCATTCGAAGTAATTTTTGGAATTTCACAAACGCTGGAGAATGTTCCTATACGTTGGCATTTCACCTTGGAAAACATGCAGCAATGGAATGTTGCTTTTTCAAACCCGTCAAGGGAACAGACAGATCTTGAGGGCAATACCCAAAAAGAAAACATTAATTTTATCGATAACGCCTTTCGGCATATGATTGCTGGGATAGAACTTTTTCCCGAAAGCGGTTTCAATATTCGTTTGGGATATAATTTCAGAAGAGGAGAAGAATTGCGGATTGCTGAAAAACGTGCTTTTGCAGGTTTAAGTGCAGGATTTGCAATTAAATTGAATAAACTGCGGTTGAGTTATTCCTATTCCAAATACAGTACTGCCGCATCATCGAGCTTTTTTGGGCTCAACATAGATCTTCAGTAATGAAAAAAATTACCATTGCCATTGACGGGTATTCCTCTACCGGAAAAAGCACGGTGGCAAAACAAATTGCGGATTATTTAGGCTATGTGTATGTAGACAGTGGTGCAATGTATCGAGCTGTAACACTTTATGCAATGCAACATGGCATTATTTCAAAAACACATTTTGATGTTGAAAAGCTCATAGAATCTCTTTCTTTAATCAACTTAAAGTTTATTAAGAACGATGATTGGAACAAAGCACATATTTATCTTAATGGAAAAGATGTAGAGAACGAAATACGAAACCTTGAAGTTTCTGAATTTGTGAGTCCAATAGCCACTATTCACGAAGTACGTGTAAAGCTTGTTGCCCAGCAGCAAAAAATGGGGCTCGAAAAAGGAGTGGTAATGGATGGCCGGGATATAGGCACCGTAGTTTTCCCCAAAGCCGAATTGAAAATTTTTATGAATGCTTCCGCGCAAGAGCGTGCTCAAAGGCGTTATAAAGAGCTTTTGGAAAGGGGAGAAGCCATCGATTTTAATGATGTTCTAAAAAACATTCAAGAGCGTGATCATATTGACACAACCCGTCAAGATTCTCCATTGGTAAAAGCTGCAGATGCCATTGAAATAGATAATTCCGAAATGAATCTTGAAGATCAATTCCACACAGTGCTACAATTGGCGAAAGACCGTATTGCGGGCCGCATTTAAACGTTATCTTTTTTTTAAAAATCCTTTCTTCTTTCTGAAATCTTTTCTATAATTGAAGCTTTATAAATTTATAATAATATAATGGGGTCATTTCTTCAAGAATTTAAAAACTTCGCCATAAAAGGCAATATGATAGATATGGCGGTTGGTATTGTGATTGGTACAGCTTTCAACAATGTTATTAGTACAATTGTAAAGAAAATAGTGATGCCGCCGCTATCGTTGCTTACGGATGGTGTAAACCTTTCAAACAAAAAATACATACTTCGTGTTGCAACGGATTCTGCCGAAGAAGTAGCAATTGGTTATGGCGAGTTGATGGAGGTTTTAATTGATTTCTTAATCGTTGCTTTCACTATTTTTATTGTAATAAAAGTTATTAATCGTTTTAAGAAAAGATCAGAAGACCCGCAAGACAAAACAGTTGAGACTCCAAAAGATATTCAGCTTTTGTCGAACATTGAAAAATTAATGGAAGAGCAAAACTCATTTCTAAAGTACAGAGACAATACTTCAAAATAGAATTTTTTATAGTTCATTTTATTAAAAAAAATTTTTTAATAATAAAAGACAATCTTTTAGTAACTTTAAAAATGCTCCAAAAAAAAATTATAGCTAGTTTACGGAAATGCAAATTTGCGTTGCTTGCTATATTTTTATTCTTGTTTATGTCTGCCTTATGTGTTCTAAGTTATTATAGAACTATCAATGATCAAAAACAAGCTAAGCTCAGGCAATTGGAAATTGCAGGCACCTTGACCTATCAGGATTTTAAAAAAATAATTAGCCATAATATTATTTCACTGGAGGATATGCGTGACCGTATTGTTGAAAGCAATGGCAAATTCAAAACCTACTTGAAGTCTGACACAGAAAGGATTATTAAACAAAACCCGGCAATTAAATTTATAGAGTACATTGATAGTACAGGGGTTATAAACTTTATAGCTCCTTATTACCCGAATCGGGAAGCACTCAACTTAGACATAAAATCGGTAGGATATCGTTACCAAAGTTGGATTGAAAATTCTAAGGATACTCTAGTAAACATAACTTCATGGGTCGATCTCACCCAGCATGGCAAAGCTTTTTTGGTAGATGTTCCCATTTATTACAACAACAGTTTTCAGGGAACAATTTCGGCAGGCATGGATTTTAAAAGCCAATTTGACAATATAAGCTCCAAACAAAATCTTTTCAGTGTCCAGCTTAAAGACGACGTGGGAAATATTTTTTACAGTTACAACAATCCAAGAACTGAAGATTTCAAAACCGATCAAATTTTTACACAGAGCCTAAATCCAATTATGGATAGGAAAGAGGGTGCTTGGAACTTTGAATTTATGTTTTATTCCAGTGATGAGTTAAGAGCGACCACATTGCAGGACTTCATATTGGCGCTGGGTATTTTTTTATCGTTTCTAATTGGCTTATTAGCTTATTTCTTTTTATTGGCCAAAAGGCAGTCCCATAGGTATAAGCTTATGAACCAAAAACTGCAGATGCTTAATGAAGAAATTGAAAAAGAAAGACTTAGAGCGGAAGATGCCTCCTTGGCAAAAACACAGTTTCTTTCAAACATGAGCCATGAAATAAGAACCCCACTAAGTGCAATTTTAAGCATTTCTGAAATATTGGAAGGCAAACAACTTTCGGCGAGTGAAAAAGAATTTTTAAAATTAATGCAAAATTCATCAAGAATTTTACTGAATTTAGTAAATAACATTCTTCACATAGATAAAATAGAATCTGGCACAGTAGAGCTTTCAAGAGAAGTTTTTAGTCCATTTAAAACGCTTCAAAGAATAGTTGACATCTACGCTCCAAGTGCAAGACTTAAAGGTATTGAAGTAAAAACAAATTTTGATAGTATTAAAATACCGAATAACGTTCTGGGCGACGTTTCGCGTACCGAACAGATTTTCACTAACCTTATAAGTAATGCCACGAAATTTACGGATGTTGGTACAATAGAAGTTTTTTATGAGGAAAAGGTTGAGGATGGAAAGCTAAAAATAAATTTGAAAGTAGCGGATTCAGGCATGGGCATTGATCCTTCCAAAATTGACGCTATTTTTGAAAGATTTAAACAGCTTGATTTTGGAATTACAAAAAAGCATCAAGGGAGCGGCTTGGGCTTGGCTATCACAAAAACCTTGGTAGAGTTGATGGGAGGAGTAATTGGAGTGCAAAGTAAAGAAGGGGAAGGATCCATCTTTACGGTATCACTGGATTTTCCGAAAGTTGAGAATCAAAGCGAAAATAAAGAATTAAGGCACTACAGGAATTTAAATTATCTAAATGTTTTGATTGTTGATGACAATCTTCTGAATCAAAAAATCTTGGCAAAGATTCTTTCGAAAAACCAAATTTCACCAGATTTGTCATCGGACGGGGACGATGCTTTACTTAAATGCGCTTCCCTTCATTACGATCTCATTTTTATGGACGTACACATGCCTGGAAAGGATGGATTTGAAATTGTAAAACATTTGCGAAAGATCGATAATACTTCAGTAATACTCGGGTTCTCTGCAGATGTAACCAAAGAAGCCATTGAACGTGGAATAAAGGCAGGTATGAACGACTATCTCACCAAACCAGTGGAGCAGGAAACCTTATTAAATATTTTGAACAAATATTTTTCCTGAACAGTTATACAATTACTACAAGCTAATTTCTTAATTCCCTCAAAATACATTTAGACTTGATAGGAATTAATATTCAATGGACTCCAATGCCTAAATTCTGAAACTGTCAATAATAAGGGGTTATTTAATTTTCTTAGCCGTTGCCTTACTCGTTTTGGATTTGCCAACCTCACTGAATTCAAAGGTGTATTTATTTTTGTCGGTTGTTAGGATTTTAATGAGAATCGCTTTCTTTTCAGCCTGATTTTTTGGGTTGACTTTCTTCAAAACATATTCACAGTCGTTGATCCATCTAATGGTCGATGTATCACTTTTACCTTTAAAGAAATCTATTTCAAGGGAGTCATTACGAACAATTGTAGTTTTAAAGACTTCGGTGCCTGAAAGCGCTTCAAATTCAAATGTTCCTGTCTTGAAATCGGAGCAATCTCGATCGGTCTCATAGCAACTACTTAAAAAAAGGCTACAAAGTACTATTATAAAAAAGCGCATTTTTAGGTTTTAAGCAAATTTCAGAAAAATTAGCGAAACAGCTCAATTTTCATATACATTAAAACTGCCGTCTCTGTAAAAAATAACAATCTTTTCAATTTGCGCTGAAGTTTGGTGCGTCTGTAAAGTTTTCTTTTCTGGTGCAATATTTTCAGAAAAAAGGTCCATTGGTTTTTCGGTCTCAGAAATTGTCTTTTGTTTGGAAGATACAATTGTTGTTTTATTTTCAGAAGTAGAGGGGAAGGTGCCTTTTCCAAATAGCAGCCAATTCATTTCTACCTCTGGAAATTTTTGTAAAAGCTTCATCACAAATTCAAGACTTGGTTTATTTCTTCCAGATAATAAATGTGAAATAGTGGAGCGGTTAAAAGCTATCGCTTCGGCAAAAGCAGCGGCAGTTAGATTGTAATAATCTAATATGCTCTCAAGTCTTTTTACGAAATCCTTACTGTTTACCATTGTAACACCATTCTGTTTTAATGAACGGTTACAAATGTAAAATATTATTAAATAGCAAACAATAAGTTTTAAAAAATAAATGATATTTATTAAAATATAACTTCATATAAAGCAATATAAATATCTAATATATAATAATATAATAGTGTAATTAATAATATTTATATCTGCATGACTTATATAGCTTCAATCAGGCCGTATCTGTTTACCAGTGTAACCAGAAATTAAATATTTATCCGTTTACAGATGTAAACTAGGCAATGTTTAACTTTGTAAACTTTAATAAGTATATGAAAATAGAAAGCTGGTACAGGAATAATTTTGAGTTCCATTTGAAAGGAAGATATATTACGCTGCAAAGCATTTTTCCATTATTGGACATGTATAAAATAAATTATGAAATTTCTATTCCAGGAATTTCAGAAATGGGTAAAGACATTTCTCTAATCAAAGTTGGAAACGGTCCCAAAATTGTTTTGGGCTGGTCGCAGATGCACGGAAATGAATCGACTACTACTAAGGCTATTTTTGATTTTTTAAAGTTTATAAGTCAAAAAGATGTTTACCAAACTGAAATTGAATCTTTTTTTAAAAATTTTACTTTTTACATATTCCCTATGCTCAACCCCGATGGTGCTGCGTTATATACACGTGAAAATGCAAATGGAGTTGATCTTAATCGCGATGCGCAAAATATTTCACAAAAAGAAAGCAAATGTCTTCGCGATATTTTTGAACGATTAAAACCCTCTCTTTGCCTAAATCTGCACGATCAGCGCTCTATTTATGGTTTAAAAAATGGTAAACCCGCAACGGTTTCATTTTTATCACCCTCGGCAGATGCAGAAAGGACCGTAACTGAATCTCGAAAGACGGCAATGCAGCTTATCGTTAAGATGAGCAATACACTTCAAAATTACATTCCTGGACAGGTGGGCAGGTATGATGATAGTTTTAATGAAGCTTGTGTAGGCGATACATTTCAGAGGGCAGGTGTGCCAACCGTACTTTTTGAAGCAGGCCATTGCGGACAGGATTATCAGCGCGAAAAGACTAGGGAGTATATTTTTTATTCCTTGCTTTCACTTTTTGATATTATTGAAGAAGATTATGGACAAATCCAGTATAAAGAGTATTTTGAAATATCTGAAAATCTTAAAAACTACAACGATTTCATACTTAGAAATGTAAAATTGCCAGGTCAAACTAAAATAGTTTCTATAGCAATTCAATACGAGGAAGTATTAAAAAACAATAAGATAGATTTTTTTCCAATAATTGACGAAATAGGAAAATTAGATAAGCAGTTTGGACATACAGAAGAAAATGCGAATGGCGCAGAAATTTTAACAGATTCGCAAGAAAATTTAACAGTAGGCCAAAATATTTCAAAAATTTTTGATAAAAGTGACAATTCAACAATATATTTTCAATAATTCGGTTCCATTATTTCATAAAACTTATTAATATTGCACAAAAAAATAATAAATGTTATGCCTAAGTTTAAATTAGACGATACCGATCACAAAATACTTGACTTACTTATCGATAATACCCGAATTCCTTTTACCGATATTGCAAAAAAATTAGAGATTTCTGCAGGTACTATTCATGTTAGGGTAAAGAAAATGGAAGAGGCCGGAATTATTACAGGCTCTTCGCTTCAAGTTGATTATCAAAAATTAGGATATTCCTTTATTGCCTATGTGGGTGTATTCATCTTTAAAACATCACAGACTCAATTTGTATTAGAACGCATTAGTGAAATACCCTTTGTTACAGTTGCTAGCGTTACTACTGGAAAATTCAACATTTTTTGCAAAATAAGAGCAAAAAACACTTCACATGCAAAAGATATCATTTATCAAATTGATGATATAGAGGGTGTTAGTAGGACTGAAACCATGATATCCATGGAGGAAAGCATAAACGATAAAAAACGTTTGCTTCATTCAATATTCAAGGAAATATAATTTTGTAATGTATTTTTAAAAAAGCCTTTGTTTTTCAGCAAAGGTTTTTTTTATCTTTAAAGGAAAATTATGACTGCTTCTGATATTCAAATTTCTGAATATAATCCCTTTTATAAACGCTACATAGATTTGGTGGAAAATGTTCCCCTGTTGGATGCATTGGCAAAAGGGCTGGGAAATACACAATCATTTTTTGACAGCTTGCCAAACGAAATATGGGATTATTGTTACGCCGAAGGAAAATGGACTCCAAAAGATATTTTGCAACACATTATAGACACCGAGCGGGTTTTTGCTTACAGGGCTTTATATTTTGCACGAAGCTTGAATGCCGAACTCAAGGGGTTTGATGAAAATGTTTTTGCAGATAATGCTTTGGCAAGTAATAGAGCGGTTGATGAGCTTTTGCAGGAACATTTGGCTGTGCGTACTTCAACTATTTGTCTTTTTAAAAGTCTTAACACAATTCAATTGAAACAAATAGGAATGGCCAATGGAAGTAACATGTCTGTAGCTGCTTCTGGTTTTATAATTTGTGGCCATGAGATACACCATTGCAATATTATAACTGAACGCTATTTATGAAGAGATTCTTTAAGCTTTTAAAGGATACCTATTTAAGTTGGGACAAAAATGATCCTTGGGCAAAAAGTGCCGTTATTGCATATTACGCTCTTTTTTCGTTGCCATCTTTGCTTATAATAACGGTTCATTTTGCGGGTGTCTTCTTTGGTAGTGAAGCAGTCCAGGGCAGGATAACGAACGAAATCAGTGGGTTGATAGGACAAGGCAGTGCAGAATTAATCCAAGCAATGATTATAAATTCAGCGCTATCAGAAAGCTCGCTCTTATTTATCGTTTTTGGTGTTGGAATGTTGATCTTTGGAGCTACGGGGGTCTTTTTCCAGCTTCAAAAAGCATTGAACGATATTTGGAGCGTCCGCTCAAAAAAGAATACGTTAAAGGATACTTTAAAACGAAGAGTGATATCTTTTGGCATGGTACTTATTATTGGTTTGCTAATGCTCATATCGCTTGTATTGAGTTCGGCCATCAATGCATTAAGCGATTTTATTGGGAATTATTACATCGAATTTTCTTCTCCGTTTATACAACTCCTCAATTTTATTATTTCGCAAATCATCATCACAACCCTTTTCGCTGCTATTTTTACAATATTACCAGATGTAAAAATAAAGTGGAAAACGAATCTTATCGGCGCTTTTATGACCTCCTTGCTCTTTTTGGCCGGTAAATATCTCATTGGATTTTATTTTGCTAAATCAGATCCGGCATCAGTGTATGGTGCCGCAGGAAGCGTGGTTTTGGTTTTGCTGTGGGTTTATTACACTTGCCTTATTCTTTTTTTTGGAGCTGAATTTACCGTGAATTGGGCCCTGTTAAGAGACATTAAAATTGAACCTACTAGCAATGCTACACTTTCATACGAGCTTGAAATGGAAGAGCTTCGTGAATACAAACGCAAAGTTGAAGAAGATAAAAAGAAAGCCCAAAAACTTGAGGGCAACTAATTCTCTTATGATTTCTTAACAAAGATTAGTAAAAGATTAATAACAGAAAATTGATAAGACGCCCCGTGCTTGTTATCTTAAATGTAAATTAATTGTTTAACTAAAAAGAAAAGATTATGAATAAGAGAATAGCAATTTTGGCAACAAACGGTTTTGAGGAATCTGAATTGAAATCACCTAAAGAGGCGATGGAAAGAGAAGGCTTTACCGTTGAGATTATTAGCGAAAAAGAAGGAACTATAAAAGCTTGGGCAGATGGAAACTGGAGCAATGAATACACGGTTGATAAAACTATAGAAAATGCAACAGCATCAGATTACAATGCATTGGTTCTTCCTGGAGGGGTTATAAATCCAGATAAATTGAGAAGAAACAATAATGCATTAAAATTTGTACAGCATTTCTTTGAACAAAAGAAACCGGTTGCTGCTATTTGCCACGGGCCACAAATTTTAATTTCAGCAAATGTTGTTAAAGGAAGAAAAATGACTTCTTTTAGCTCCATCAAAGATGACTTGATTAACGCAGGAGCAAATTGGGTAGATGAAGAAGTTGTTGTTGACGAAGGTTTCGTTACAAGCAGAAATCCGAATGATTTGCCTGCCTTTAATTCAAAATTGATTGAAGAAATTAAAGAAGGTAAACATGAACTTCAGCACGCTTAATAGCTGAATAAATTCAAAAAAAAAGAGGCCTAAATAAGCCTCTTTTTTTTATTCAAGTCGGAATTATTCTTCCTCCTCTAATTTCTTTTTATCCGGAATTTCACTTATTGGTTCATTGAAGTCTGCATCATCGTAATCATCTTCATCAAAATTTGCCATAGTTGTTTCCAATCGGGAACTTACTTTTACCAAATAAATAGTATCATCTGTTCGTACTTCAACTGCTTCCACAGTTTCGTTTTTGGCATTTTTAAAAGTGATAACATGGTCATCATCATATCCGTCGGGATATTTGTCAACTAATAGAGAAAGTATCTCGGGGGTTAACTTTCGGTAATCTACAATGATTCGCTTCATTTAATATTCAATCTTTTGGTTTGTGGTTATAAAACTATTCAAAAATTGATGACATAAAAATATTTTCAAGAAAATTTTTAGAAATTTTTATAATACTCAAAAGCATTGTATATCAGGCTATTATTAACTTCGCAATTGTATTTGGGGCGACCAATGTCTTCCAAAAGCACAAACAATACTTTTCCGTTTCTGTTTTTTTTGTCGAATGCCAGCAAATTTATAATGGCCGCAATATCGTTTTGAGTGAAATATTGTTTTGGAAAATATTTGAAAATGCTTCTTGTTACATCTTTCAATGTGTCTTCTGGAAAGTTGAAAGTCTCCATTGAAATATAGGTGGCCAAAATTAATCCAGCAGCAACAGCTTCACCATGAAGTAGGCTATTTTTGCCAGAACTCTCAAGAAAATAGGATTCTATGGCGTGTCCCAAAGTATGTCCATAGTTTAAGGTCTTTCGAAGATCTTTCTCCAGAGGATCTTTAGTTACGATCATCTTTTTTATTTCAATTGAATCCCATATCAATTTTTCAAATTCTATTTTTTTTGAAATATCTGCATTTTTAACGCGTTCCCAATATTCTTTACTGTGTATTAGTCCGTGTTTCAACATTTCGGCAAGACCAGAAATTAGGTGTTCCTGGGGCAATGTTATTAAAAATTCTGTGTCCAGAATTACCATTTCGGGAAGATTAATAACGCCGATTTGGTTTTTTTTGTGGCCAAGATCAATGCCGTTTTTACCGCCAACGGAAGCATCAACCATAGCGAGTAGGGAAGTGGGGATGTTTATAAATGAAACTCCCCGCATAAAAGTTGAAGCTACAAAGCCCCCAAGATCAGTTACTACGCCACCTCCCAAGTTTATGATCAAACTATTTCTGTCTGCACCTTTTTCAGAAAGCGTTTCCCAAACTTTTAAACAAGTATCAATATTCTTATGGACTTCGCCAACGGGAATTGTTATGGTTTCAGGAGTAGTTTCAAACTCGTATTTTTTTAAAAGATTTGATAAACAATAGTGTTGCGTGTTTTTATCAGCGATTATAAATATTTTTGAATATTCTAAATTCAATATGCTTTCTGAAAAAACTTTCCAAGCAATTTCATTTTTGTAAACCAAGCCTTTTTCTTTTAGTATTTTTTCCATGAATTAGTTGCTTTTTCCCGTATGTTGAGAGTTCAAATCTAACTATATTTACACACTTTATTTTTTTAAATTTTATGACTTCAAATTCCCTTTTCGATAATACCAAAACTGCCTTTAAACTTAAAAGCAATTCTGAACTTGAAAGAGCCTATTTTCTTTTCAAAATGATTTCGAAAGAACCATTGGTGAAAATTGGAACGGCCGTAACAAAATTCGCCTTAAATGTAAATCTTCCTGTGGAAGGGATAATACGTTTTACTGTATTTGATCATTTTTGTGGTGGCGTTAATGAAAAGGATTGCATGTCAACCGTCGATAAGCTTTTTGACGTAGGAGTTTCATCGGTTTTGGATTTTTCAGTTGAAGGAAAGGAAGAAGACGCACAATTTGATGCAACGGCAAATAAGGTAATTGAGCTAACGAAGTTTGCAAAAAACAAAGATGCCATGCCCTTTTCTGTCTTTAAGCCCACGGGTTTTGGGAGATTAAAAATTTGGCAGAAAATAACCGAAAAACAACCTTTGTCAGAATCTGAGAAAGTTGAATGGAAAAGATTGGAAGATCGCTACGACAAGGTTTCACAAGAAGCGCACGATAGTAATATTAGACTATTGATTGATGCTGAAGAATCCTGGATGCAAGATGCAGCCGACGAACTTTGCGAAAGAATGATGGAAAAGTATAACACGGAACGTCCTATTGTTTTTAACACATTGCAATGCTACCGATGGGATCGGTTGGAGTATTTGAAGAACTTGCACCAGCACGCTAAAAACAAAGGCTACAAGCTAGGTTTTAAAATTGTTCGAGGGGCTTATATGGAAAAGGAAAATGAACGAGCAATTGAAAAAGGCTATAAAACTCCAATCTGCGTAAGCAAAAAAGCTACCGATGATAATTTTAATGAAATAATGAAATACATAATGGACAACCTTAATGATATTGAGTTGTTCGTTGGTACCCATAACGAATCCAGCACGTATATCGCAATGGACTTAATGAATGAAAAAGGGATTTCAAAAAGCGATGATCGTGTTTGGTTTGGCCAACTTTTTGGAATGAGTGATCACATTACTTTCAATCTTGGCGCTGAAGGCTATAATGTTGCAAAATACATCCCTTTTGGCCCTGTAAAAGATGTTATGCCTTATTTAATTAGGCGCGCAGAGGAAAATACTTCGGTTGCCGGTCAAACCAGTAGGGAGCTTACTCTTTTGAATAAGGAGCGGACACGAAGGAAGTTATAATTATTCAAAAAATTAGTCTTTATTGACTTTTGCTTCCATAACAGTGGCTGTTTTTTCACAGTTTTCAACTGTAATCTTTAAATTTTTTTCAGAAATCATTCCTTCTATGACATAAATTTTGCAGGAATCAAGCTTGGTATTACTTTCAGAAAACAATACGTCGCCATCTTCCAATAAGGTTGAAACGGCAGCTGTATCCATTTGATTTTCATGCAGAACGCTCAATGTCGCGTCAGAAAAAGCACGTTGTTTTAATTTGATGTTTTTAAGGGTTCTAGATTCTGGGCCATAGGCGCAAGATGTTTTTTTTCCGCTGAGAATAAAAAATAAAAGAGCTATTCCTATTAAAAATCCACCTGAAAAATAGACCAATCGGTATGTTAACTTCATTAATTTGTAATTAGGGGTTCTTTATTTTTTGGAATAAATTTTAAAAAATCAAAAGATTGATTTCGCTGTACGACATATTGAACCAATCTGCAACAGCTTTGTTTGTAAGAATTCCGCGGTAAAAGTACAAACCATTTTTTAAACCATTATCAAAACGGATTGCATTTTCAAGTCCACCGCTTTCGGCTATTTCCAAAATATAGGGAGTAAAGATATTGCTTATTGAAATAGAAGCAGTTTTAGGATACCTTGCAGGAATGTTTGGAACTCCATAATGAATGACTTCGTGTTTTATATATGTTGGGTTATCGTGGCTTGTCATTTCCGTGGTTTCAAAACAGCCGCCCATATCAACACATACATCAATTATCACGGCTCCTTTTTTCATATTTCGCACCATTTCTTCTGTAACAATAATTGGCGCTCTGTTATGTCCACGAACAGCGCCTATAGCAACGTCACAACGAAGAAGTGCTTTCATCAAATTTTTTGGTTGCACGGTAGAAGTATATAAAATACGGCCTACATTTGTTTGAATGGTCCTTAATTTAGTTATGGAGCTATCAAAAACCTTTACGTTGGCTCCCAAGCCAAGTGCAGAACGAACAGCAAACTCGCCCACTGTCCCTGCACCGATTACTACAACTTCAATAGGAGGGACGCCACTAATATTTCCAAAAAGAAGCCCGTTTCCTTTTTTTGCATTTACCATTAGCTCTGCCGCAATAAGTACGGATGCGGTACCGGCAATTTCGCTCAGCGCCTTAACGGCGGGATAGCTGTGGTCTTCATCTTTTATGAATTCAAATGCGAGTGCGGTAATTTTCTTTTTGGCGAGCGCGTCAAAATAGGATTTTTGACGTGTTTTTAATTGTAATGCTGAAATGAGGACTGTTTTTGGTTTAATCAATTCCAGTTCTTCCAGGGTAGGGGGCTCTACCTTCAAAACCATTGGACAGCCAAATACTTTTTTTGTATCGTTGGTCAACTGTGCGCCTGCTTCAGAATAATCTTTGTCAGAAAAGCCGGCTTCATCTCCGGCACCATTTTCAATTAAAACCCTATGTCCATTGTTAACAATAGCATTAACTGCATCTGGAGTGAGGCAGATCCTTTTTTCTTGAAAATATGCTTCTTTTGGAATTCCTATAAAAAGCTCTCCTTTTTGTCTTGATATTTCAAGAGTTTCTTCCTGCGGAAGTAATTGCGCTCTTGTAAATGGTGATTTTGGTTTTGGCATAGTTCAATCTTGCAGCTTCAATTTACGGAATAATTTTCATTTTATTGTAAAAGAAAAATTATCGAAACAAATCTTTTATTTGTTCCCAGAAAGATCGTTTGTGCAAAAGTTCCTCTTCAAAAGATTTTAGGTCGTTCTGCCTCATTTGGCTAAAAAGTTTGGCGCGGATTAAATAAACAAATGGAATTAATACCATCATTATTGGTATTACATATATTATTTCTACTTCATCTACATCAAAATTTTGCTTTAAAATATTGAACAATTGAAAAATATACATGGAGAGGGGAACCAAAATGATCCAATGCCACCAATGCTTACAAGTAAAAAACCAAATAAGCAATAAAATAACGGGTATTACTTTACCTGTTAAAAACCATGCGTATTGATATAAGGAATTATATTTCGTTGTGAACGTAAAAAAAAGAGTTTCCCAAACTTGTGTATCGTCTGGGAAACTCTCGTATGCGTAATATATAAAAGGGGTGCAAGCCATTATAAATACAATGATGCCTCCCTGTATAAGGCTTTTTTTATCCGGCTGGCGGAACTGAAACCGTTCTCGCGTCGATTTGTTGTGGGGTTTGGTCATCTTGGATTCCTTCTGGGGTACAAGAAGCAAAAAGTCCTGCGGCAAAAATAGCGGCTACGATAATCAATTTTAAATTTTTCATAATGTAAGTTTTTGTGAGGTTAATACTGGGACAAACTTACATTCAAAAAAAATAAATATAATAATTATGTTAATTGTATCTTTACAGGTTATAATGCAATTAAATACTTTGAAATACACTTATAGTTGTATTTTAAAGTTAATTTTTTAATTAAATTATAAACCCTGTGCTTTTATTTCATTTTGCTTGCAATATTTAAAAAGATTTACTTCAGTTTTTTTGTTTTAATTATTCGATTTGAGGTTTGTGTAATTTTATCTCTTTTAGATTTCAAATAAAAATAGTAAAATGTTATCCTACATCCAAAAAGGTAAAGATTTATTGTTTAGATGTACGAATGTACGTATTTAATTTAACTTTTTTGAGAGAACTACAAAATCAGAAAAGATCCTTAATCTGTTGCCAGAAGTTTTTTTGTGCCCCCAACTCCTCTTCAAAGCTTTTCAGATCCTTGCCAATTAACTTGTTTGAAAGCTTGGCTTTAATCAGGTAAACAAGTGGTACTATTACAAGCATTATCGGAAAAAGCCACCATATTTCAACCTCGTCAGTAATACGAACATCATCGTTTATGACACTGAACAATTGAAAGGCAAACATCCCAATAGGAATAAGTATTACGTGGTACCACCAATGTTTACATGTAATAAACCAAATAATTAAGAGTAGAAGGGGTACAAATTTACCCATCATCGTCCATACAGATACATAAACTTCTTGGTACCAATTAGCTTGATAGGTAAACAAAAAAGTTTCCCACGTTTTGTTTTGAGGGAAACTTTCATATGAATAAAAAATATAAGGTGATGCGGCTATTATAAGCGCTATTATACTACCCGTTACTAGGTACGATGATTTTGCTTTTTTCGATTTGTTGAGGTGATTGCTCATCTTGAATACTTTCTGGGGTGCAAGAAGCAAATATTCCTAGTGAAAAAATTGCTACGATTAAAAGGTACTTTACAGTTTTCATAATATATAAGTTTTGTGAGGTTAATGGCTCAAACTTAATATGAAAAAAAAAAAGTATGCTAATTATTTTTGTTGTACATTTATAGGTTTTTTTAGACAATAGTTTCCTTGCTCTATAATTTTTGCGATTTGGGGCAAACGATTAAAAAGTACTAATAAATATGATATTTGTTGCTACAACTTTATTTCACTGATTTTAGTTTTAAGGTTCTACTTCCGTTCTTGTTTTTTGTAATAAATATATTGTCTGTTATTTTAGGCAAAAGTTTTTCAATCTTTTCCGGCCATTCGATAAAAATATAATGTCCGCTATAAAAATAATCCTCCACTCCAATATCATAAGCCTCTACAGCATCTTCAATTCTATAAAAATCAAAATGGTAAATTATGTTTTGTGGAGTATGATATTCGTTCACTATTGAAAATGAAGGACTACTTGATATTTCATCAACGCCAAGTTGTTTGACAATCTCTTTAATCAACGTAGTTTTTCCAACCCCCATATTACCATAGAAAAGTAATATTTTTGAGGCTGTTGAGGCTAAGATCTGTTCAGCAACTTTGGAAATTTCGATTTGGGTATATGTAAGTTCCATAGTAAATGCGGAACGAATATAGAAAATTTATCAATTAAAACCGAAATTATCTATCAATTATCTAATATTTAAGTATATATATAAATTTATTTTGGCGTTAATACCGCAAAAGGAATAATCATTTCTTCTAAAGAGACCCCTCCATGTTGATACGTATTTCGATAATAACTTACATAGTGATTGTAATTGTTTGGATATGCAAAAAAGTAATCCCCTTTTGCAAAAATAAAGGAACTGCTCATATTTATTGTTGGCAAACTAATGGACTTGGGGTCCTTGGCAGCAAGCACTTCCTTATCCTCATAAGTTAAGCTTTTGCCTGTTTTATATCTCAAATTTAAACTAGTGTTTTTATCACCAATAACCTTTGAAGGGTTTTTCACATTGATGGTTCCGTGGTCTGTAGTTATTATTAACTTGAAGCCCAAACGTGCGGCCTGTTGAATAATTTCCAGCAAAGGGGAGTTTTTAAACCAACTTTGTGTCAATGAACGATAGGATTTATCATTGGAAGCCAATTCCTTAATAACCTCCATTTCGGTTTTGGAGTGAGAAAGCATATCCACAAAGTTATAGACCACAACTGTTAAATCTTCATCTTTATGGCTTTTAAAGTTTTCTACTAGCTTTTTCCCCTGTTTTAAACTTGAAATTTTATGATAGCTCCAATTAAGGTTTAATCCAAGTCGTTTCAATTGGGCGGCAAGAAATTCTTCTTCTTTCATATTTTTTCCACCCTCTTCGGTATCGTTCAGCCATAAGTCTGGATGCAGTTTTTCCATTTCACTTGGCATCAATCCAGAAAAAATTGCGTTACGGGCATATTGAGTAGCAGTTGGCAAAATGCTGCAGAAAAGATCTTCAGATGTTTTTTTGTAAATATTTGCAACCGTTGGCTCAAACGCCTTCCATTGATCAAACCTTAAATTATCCACCACTACCAAAAGAGTAGGGGTGCCAGTTTGCAATTGAGGTTGTATTTTTTCTCTAAAAAGTGTGTGCGACATGGTGGGAGCCTCACTTGGATCACTAAACCACTTAGGGTAATTTTTATCGATGAATTTGCAAAATTGGCTATTGGCTTCCGTTTTTTGTGATTCCAAAATTTCAAACATTCCAGAATCTTCAATATTTTCCAGCTCCAATTCCCAATAAATCAATTTCTGATAAAGATCTTTCCATTCTTCAAAACTGTTTACCATGGAAAGATCCATTGCTATCTTTCTGAATTCTTGCTGATAGTTTGAAGTGGTTTTTTCCGAAATCAATCTGCTGTGATCCAGGTTTTTTTTCAAACTCAAAAGAATTTGATTCGGATTTACAGGCTTTATAAGGTAATCGGCAATTTTAGAACCGATGGCCTCTTCCATTATGTATTCCTCTTCGCTTTTGGTAATCATCACCACCGGAATGGAGGCTTGATGCTCCTTGATTTCTGCTAGTGTTTCAAGTCCGGTTAATCCAGGCATGTTTTCATCCAAAAAAACAATATCGAAAGTTTCCTTTTTTATTTCTTCCAAAGCCTCTGTACCGCTCTGTGCAGTAGTTACTTTATAGTTTTTGTTCTCAAGAAATATTATGTGTGGTTTAAGCAAATCAATCTCGTCATCTACCCATAGTACTTTTATCTCGCTCATATATGTATATTTGTCTTTATACTCCGAAGCTTTAGCGAAGGAGAATTGTTAAATTTCATTTGTAAATAATTCTGCATTGTTGCGAAGAATTTTCTTCAAAAATAGGCTTGAATTATTCCGAAAAATTTTTGAAGCTATTAATTTAAAGTTAAAGTTTGAAAACCCTTCCCAAGCTTAAAATTATTAACGACCCAATCTATGGTTTTATTACTATACCTAGCAAGTTGGTGTTTGATTTGATGGAGCATAAGTATTTCCAAAGACTCCGCCGTATTTCACAAATGGGCTTTTCCTATATTGTTTATCCCGGAGCTCACCACACGCGTTTTCATCATGCTTTGGGTGCTATGTTTTTAATGCAAAAAGCAGTGCAAGTACTTCATTCAAAGGGAGTAAGCATTTCTGAAAAGGAAGAAGAAGCTCTCTATATCGCCATTCTTTTGCACGATATTGGGCATGGTCCTTTTTCGCATGCCATGGAAAATAGCATTGTTGAAAACGTAAGTCATGAGCAAATTTCCTTGCTTTTTATGGAGGCATTGAATAGAAAGTTTAACAAGGGATTAACGCTGGCCATTCAAATATTCAAAAATGAATACCCGCGTAAATTCCTGCATCAATTGGTTTCAGGTCAGTTGGATATGGATCGGTTGGATTATTTAAAACGCGATAGTTTTTACACGGGCGTTCCTGAAGGCACGGTAAACGCACAGCGCTTGATTGCAATGCTAAATGTGAAAAATGATGCCTTGGTAGTAGAGGAAAAAGGAATTTATTCTGTTGAAAGTTTTATTATTGCCCGAAGGTTAATGTATTGGCAAGTATACCTTCACAAAACTGGAATTGTGGCAGAACAGCTTTTAGTAAGGGTGTTGAAACGCGCAAAGCAATTGACGGCTCAAGGGGTGGAGCTACCTGCAAGTGAAGGGTTGCGCTTTTTCCTGAAAAATAATATCAGTTTGAATGATTTTTCGGATGAAGTGCTCCACACATTTTCAAAATTGGACGATTACGATATTATTTCAGCGATGAAAACATGGGTGGGCAACGATGATTTTGTTTTAAAAAATCTTTCAAAAATGCTTTTAAATAGAGATTTGCTGAAAGTGAAAGTGAAATCTGAACCTTTTTTTATTCAAAAGGTGGAAGAGAAAAGAAAGATTTTGATTGAAACATTTAAAATTTCCGAAGAAGAGGCAGCTTTTTTTGTTTTCACTGGCAAACTGGAGAACCAAGCTTACAGTATGGAAAAGGACACCATCAATTTACTGAAGAAAAATGGGAAGATTATTGATGTTGCAAAAGCAAGCGACCAACTGAATTTGGAGGCGCTTTCAAAATCTGTGGTCAAATACTATATGTGCTATCCAAAAAACAATAAGGATAGCTATCGGGGCTAAATCCTTTTTTTCTATTTTTGCAAGAATGAAAACTTTCGACCGACATCCAATTCATTTAAAAAATACCGTTTTGTGGGTGACCATAATTTGCGGTTCGGTTATTAAAAACCAACACGCCCAATGAAATTTACAGCAGCCCAAATAGCAGGAATTCTCAACGGTACGGTAGATGGCGATGAAGGAGTAGAGGTTTCTAAACTTGCAAAAATTGAAGAAGGCAGCAAAGGAAGCTTAACCTTTCTCTCCAATCCAAAGTATACTCATTATATATATTCAACCCAAGCTTCAATAACAATTGTCAATAATGATTTTGTGGCATCGGCTGATTTGTCCACCACACTTATAAGAGTTGAAAATGCTTATAAAGCCTTTTCAAAATTGCTTGAATATTACAATCAAGTAAAAATGAACAAGACTGGAGTTGAAAATCCAGTTTTCATTTCAGAAAGTGCCAAGTACGGTGAAAACTTGTATTTAGGCGCTTTTTCATATATAGGGGAAAATGTAAAAATTGGTGATAACGTAAAAATTTATCCCAATGTATATATAGGCGATAATGTAACTGTTGGCAGTAATACTGTGCTATTTACGGGTGCAAAGATTTATTCAGAAACAGTTATAGGGGAGTCCTGTGTAGTAAACAGTGGAGTTGTTATTGGTGCGGATGGTTTTGGTTTTACCCCAAATGAAAAAGGAGAATACAATAAAGTTCCACAAACTGGCAATGTAATTATTGAAGATAACGTTGATATTGGTCCGGGTACAACAATAGATCGTGCTACTTTGGGATCAACAATAATCAAAAAAGGTGTAAAACTGGATAATCAAATTCAGATAGCGCATAATGTTACCATAGGTGAAAACACTGTTATTGCTGCTCAAACTGGTATTGCTGGTTCTACCAAAATAGGAAAAAATTGTATCATCGGCGGCCAAGTAGGAATTGCTGGACATATTGTTATTGGAAACAATGTAAAAATTCAGGCACAGAGCGGAATAGGAAGAAATGTGAAAGATAATGAAACCCTGCAAGGTTCTCCCGCTTTGAATTATGGTGATTTTAATAAAAGTTATGTATATTTTAAAAACCTTCCCAAAATAATGGATAGGTTCAATATAGTTGAAAAAAAGCTAGAAAATGAATGAAAGTGTTGTAAAACAGCGCACAATCCGAAAGGAAATTTCGCTAACTGGAGTCGGTTTGCATACAGGTAAAGAAGTAACAATAACCTTTAAGCCTGCGCCCGAAAATCACGGATATACTTTTGTAAGAACTGATTTGGAAGGTCATCCCGTAATTGAAGCAGACGCAAATTATGTGGTTAATACCCAGCGTGGAACCAACTTGGAAAAACGAGGGGTTAAAATTCAAACTTCGGAACATGTGCTTGCTGCATTGGTAGGCCTTGAAGTGGATAACTGCATTATGGAACTGAACGCTTCCGAACCGCCTATTATGGATGGCTCCTCAAAGTTTTTTGTGGAAGCCGTGGAAATGGCAGGAGTAGTGGAGCAGGAAGCTGCTCGGGAAGAATATGTTGTAAAAGAAGTTATTTCCTATTTAGATGAAGAAACCGGAAGTGAAATAATCGTGATGCCTTCTGATGAATACCAAGTAACCACAATGGTTGACTTTGGAACAAAGGTTTTGGGAACACAAAATGCTTCTCTAAAACATATTTCAGATTTTAAGGATGAAATTGCCAATGCAAGAACCTTTAGTTTCCTTCACGAAATTGAAATGTTGCTGGAAAATGGCCTAATAAAAGGAGGCGATCTGAACAATGCAATTGTTTATGTGGACAAAGAACTTTCCCCAAGCACAATGGACAAACTCCGAACTGCTTTCGGAAAGGACTCAATTTCCGTTAAACCCAATGGAATTTTAGACAATCTTACCCTTCATTATCCAAACGAAGCAGCAAGACATAAACTTTTGGATGTTGTGGGAGATTTGGCACTGATTGGTACACGCATTCGTGGAAAAGTTATCGCCAACAAACCGGGACATTTCGTAAACACCCAGTTTGCCAAAAAACTTTCAAAAATTATAAAGTTGGAAGCTCGAAATAACATTCCAAAATTTGACATAAGCCAACCACCCGTAAAAGATGTTAACCAAATTATGGCAATGCTTCCGCACAGACCGCCATTTTTATTGGTTGATAAAATTATGGAAATGAGCGACACGACATGTTGTAGGTCTCAAAAATGTAACGATGAATGAACCCTTCTTTGTTGGTCATTTTCCGGGAGCACCAGTAATGCCTGGCGTGCTGATAGTTGAAGCAATGGCACAGACAGGGGGAATTTTGGCACTAAGCACCGTTCCAGATCCCGAAAACTACCTCACGTTTTTTATGAAAATAAACAATGTGAAATTTAAGCAACAGGTAAATCCTGGAGATACCTTAATTTTTGTATTGAAATTAATCTCTCCCATTCGCCGTGGAATAGTGCATATGCAAGGAAACGCTTATGCAAATGATAAATTGGTGACCGAGGCCGAGTTGATGGCCCAAATGGTAAAAACAAAAAACTTATAGATGAACCGAGCATTTGTGAAAAACTGTTTCGAAATGAATGTGATAATGCACGAAGACATTTCACCTATAAAAAACAATAAACAAGAGAAATGAATCAACCACTTGCATACGTCCATCCGGGCGCGAAAATAGCTAAAAATGTTGTAATTGAGCCATTTACGACCATACATAACAATGTTATAATTGGTGAAGGAACATGGATTGGAAGCAATGTGACCATTATGGAAGGCGCGCGAATCGGTAAAAATTGTAATATTTTTCCGGGAGCAGTAATTTCTGCAATTCCGCAAGATTTGAAATTTAAGGATGAAGATACCACAGCTGAAATTGGTGATGGTACTACCATTCGTGAATATGTAACCATTAACCGCGGAACCGTGGATCGCGGCAAAACCGTTGTAGGTAAAAATTGCTGGATTATGGCTTACTGCCACATTGCACATGATTGTATTGTGGGTGACAATTGTATTTTTAGTAATAACAGTACCCTGGCTGGCCATGTAACAGTGGGCGATTATGTGATTTTGGCAGGAATGACTGCCGTACATCAATTTTGTATGATAGGCAATCACGCCTTTGTTACCGGAGGTTCCTTAGTAAGAAAAGATGTTCCACCTTTTGTAAAAGCCGCACGCGAACCACTTAGTTATGTAGGCATTAACTCTATTGGTTTAAGAAGAAGAGGCTTTACTTCACAGAAAATTACCGAGATACAGAATATTTACAGACTTCTTTATCAAAAAAATTATAATACCACTCAAGCTACCGAAATAATTGAAGCAGAAATGGAGGCTACCCCAGAGCGGGATGAAATCCTTCAATTCATTAAAAATTCCAAAAGAGGAATTATGAAAGGCTATTTCAATTCAAACTAATTAGATATTAAAAAATAACAAATAAACAAATGGCTACATCATCAGATATTAGAAAAGGACTTTGCATCCGCTATAACAATGACATATTTAAAATTATTGAATTTCTTCACGTAAAACCAGGTAAAGGCCCCGCGTTTGTCCGAACTAAATTGAAAAGTGTAACCACTGGAAAAGTAATTGACAATACCTTTTCAGCGGGTCATAAAATAGATGATGTTCGGGTTGAAACCCACAAGTTTCAATATCTTATATAGTGAAGGCGAATTCTATCATTTTATGAATACGGATGACTATTCACAAATTCGCTTGATGAAAGACATTCTCGACACACCCGAATTGATGAAAGAAGGTGAAATAGTTACTGTTCTTATAAATACCGAAGACAATGCACCACTTTCTGTTGAAATGCCCGCACATGTTGTTTTGGAAGTTACTTCAACTGAACCAGGCGTAAAAGGTAATACAGCTACAAATGCCACAAAACCTGCAATTGTTGAAACAGGCGCTGAAATAAACGTTCCACTTTTTATAAATGAAGGTGACAAAATTAGAATTGATACCGAAAAAGGTCAGTATCAAGAACGGATGAAAGAATAATCCCAATTCAATGTTCAGTTAAAGTATCCAATAACAATTCGCAATAACGTATTAACCCAATAATCCAGTAACTTATTCAATGAAATTCCCAATTCCCCAAACCCTTGAAAATATTGCAGTCATAATAGGCTCTGACTATGTTGGCGAAGCAAATTTTCCAGTTTTTGGGATGAATGAAATTCATGTAGTACAGCCCGGAGATATTGTTTTTGTAGATCATCCAAAATATTACGATAAAGCTTTACAGTCTCAGGCGACAGTAATTCTTATTAATAAAAAAGTTGATTGTCCTGTGGGAAAAGCGTTGCTTATTTCAGATGATCCTTTTCGGGATTTTAATAAGCTTACACTTTATTTTAAACCTTTCCAAAGCGCTAATAGTGCCATTTCCGAATCCGCAGAAATAGGGGAGGGCACTGTGATCCAGCCCAATGTTTTTGTTGGAAATAACGTGAAAATTGGCCGCAATTGCCTTATTCACTCCAACGTTTGTATATACGACAATACGGTTATAGGGAACAATGTAACAATACATGCTGGAACGGTTTTGGGCGGAGATGCATTCTACTATAAAAACCGTCCCGAAAAATTCGATAAGCTTTTAAGCGGCGGAAATGTGGTGATTGAAGATAATGTGGACCTTGGGGCACTTTGCACTATTGATAAAGGTGTAACGGCTTCAACAACCATTGGAGAAGGCTCAAAACTGGACAACCAAGTTCAAGTGGGACACGATACAATTATCGGGAAACGTTGTTTGATTGCTTCTCAGGTAGGTATCGCAGGCTGTGTGTTGATTGAGGATTTTGTAACAATTTGGGGTCAAGTAGGCATCACTAGCGGCATTACCATTGGCGAAAAAGCAGTTATTTCCGCACAGAGCGGAGTGAGTAAATCATTGCCGGGAAACAAAGCATATTTTGGAACGCCTGCAGATGATTTTAGAACTAAATACAAGGAATTAGCTTCCATAAAGCTGATTCCGGATATAATAAAAAAATTAGATGAATTATCATGAGTAAGAAGGCAAAAGAAATAGTAAGGGATTTTTATAGATCAGACATTTTAAGAGACGAAACAGTGATGGAGCGCTTCTTCCATCCAGAATTGGTGTTTATTTGGAACAGTGCAAACGGTATGTCAATTATGAATTATGACGATATTGTAAACTTTTTTGGAGAAGTAAGAAGGTCTTATAATGACCTAAGGGTGGAGGTAAGCCATTTATTGGCAGACGGCCCTCACGTCACCATTCGCTATAAATATTACATTCGCACTATGGAAAATCCAGATGAGGAATTGGGAATTGCCCATTTCATTGCTATTTGGGAGGTGAAAGATGATAAAATCTATAGAGGTTATCAAGTAAGTCAACCAGTTACTGATAAAGACGACACTAATGAAAGTTACCACAGAGTTAAGGTTTAATATCTTTTAAATCCGTCAACAAAAGCCGTATCTTTGCGGCAATTCTAAAAAAACAATCCAAAGTTTTCATTTGAATAATAAATTAAAATAATAAATAGAAAATACTTAAAAATGAGCGTTTTAGTAAATAAAAATTCAAAAATAATAGTTCAAGGTTTTACAGGTAGTGAAGGTACTTTTCACGCCGAACAAATGATTGAGTACGGAACCAATGTAGTAGGAGGGGTAACCCCAGGAAAAGGCGGCCAAAAACATTTGGACAAGCCGGTTTTCAATACCGTTTCAGAAGCAGTTGAAAAAACTGGTGCAGATACAACTATTATTTTTGTACCACCTGCATTTGCTGCAGACGCTATTATGGAAGCCGCAGACGCTGGAATTAAAGTGATTATTACAATTACTGAAGGAATTCCTGTAAAGATATGATTACAGCTTCCAATTATATAAAAGATAAAGATTGTCGTCTTGTCGGACCTAACTGTCCTGGAGTTATTACTCCTGGCGAAGCAAAAGTAGGTATTATGCCTGGTTTTGTTTTCAAAAAAGGGACAGTAGGTATTGTTTCAAAATCTGGAACGCTTACTTATGAAGCTGCAGATCAAGTTGTAAAACAAGGACTTGGAATTACAACGGCTATTGGAATTGGTGGTGACCCAATTATTGGAACCACAACAAAAGAAGCTCTAGAAATGCTTATTAATGGACCCTGAGAGCGAAGCAGTAGTAATGATTGGAGAAATTGGAGGTCAATTGGAAATAGATGCTGCCAAGTGGTATAAAAACAGCGGTATCAAAAAACCAGTAATCGGTTTTATTGCTGGGGAAACCGCCCCTGCAGGACGCACTATGGGCCACGCGGGAGCTATTGTGGGCGGAAGTGATGATACTGCCCAAGCCAAGAAAAAAGTAATGAGAGAGTGTGGCATCCACGTAGTGGAATCTCCTGCTGAAATTGGAAAAAAAGTAAAAGAAGTATTAGGTTAATTATTCGAAATTATACAAAAGAAGCTCTGTGAAATTCACAGGGCTTTTTTTATGGAGAACCCGCAAGCTTTTGTTATATTTGAATCCCCGCCTATTGCGGCTTTTTAATTAATAAATGTCTGGTTTAGCCCTTCGGCTTCGCTCAGGATAAATCAGGGTCAAGACCTTTTTAATTTAAATCGAAATTTTTTTATATGAAATTACTGGAAGGAAAAACAGCAATCATCACTGGCGGTAGCCGCGGAATTGGAAAAGGAATCGTTGAAATATTCGCTCAACACGGTGCCAATGTAGCTTTCACATATAGTTCTTCAGCGGAAGCAGCAAATGCTTTGGCAGATGAAGTTTCAAAAACTGGCGTAAAAGCAAAAGCCTATAAAAGTGATGCCGCTTCTTATGACGAATCACAAAAATTGGCTGAAGAGGTTTTAAATGATTTCGGAAGTATCGATATCCTTGTGAATAATGCCGGAATAACTAAAGACAACCTCTTGATGCGTATTTCAGAAGAAGATTTTGATAAAGTAATTGAAGTTAACCTAAAGTCGGTTTTTAACATGACCAAAGCCGTGCAGCGTGCTATGTTAAAACAACGCAAAGGTTCTATCATAAATATGAGTTCTGTTGTGGGCGTAAAAGGAAATGCTGGTCAAACAAACTATGCAGCTTCAAAAGCAGGGATTATTGGTTTTACGAAATCCGTTGCTCTGGAATTAGGCTCACGTGATATACGTTGCAACGCCATTGCCCCAGGTTTCATTGAAACCGAAATGACCGGAAAATTGGACGAAGCAACTGTACAAGGATGGCGCAATGCTATACCATTAAAACGTGGAGGCTCTCCCGAAGACATTGCAAACGCCTGTGTTTTCTTCGCGAGCGACCTTTCTGCCTACGTTACGGGTCAAGTGCTGAATGTAGATGGGGGAATGCTTACATAAAAAGTGTTCAGTGGCAGTACACAGCAACCTGAAACTTTAAATTAGAAACCACTTTAGTGACCACAGAAACCATACTTTATATAATCTATCGCCGGAGTAGTATCCATTGCCCTGGCGGTTTTTATGTATGGCTATAAGTCAAAACAAAAAGGATCGCTGCGCTGGGTTTTTGGGATTCTTCGATTTGTTACATTGTTTTCAATTTTACTTTTAATAATTAATCCGAAATTTAAAAGTGAAACCTATACTATTGAAAAACCGAAACTCCCGGTGCTTATAGACAATTCTGCTTCAATTGGGGAGTTGGGCCAAAAGGGAAATGTTTCCTCATTCCTTCAAAAATTAGAAGAAAACAGTGAATTAAACGACAAATTTGATGTTTCGTATTATTCCTTCGGAAATGATTTCCGCGAAAACGATTCCCTTTCTTTTGACGAAAAGAATACCAATATTTCCAAAGCACTTACTTCTACCAACGAACTTTTCAAAAACCAAACGGCTCCAACCATCATAATAACCGATGGCAATCAAACCCTTGGCAGTGATTACGAATTTTCTTCAGCAACCTTTAAAAATCAAATCTATCCTATAATCCTGGGCGATTCCATAACATATACCGATTTAAAAATTGAACAATTAAACTCTAATCGGTATACTTTTTTAAAAAACCAGTTTCCCGTTGAAGTTATTTTGAGCTACAGCGGCACAAATCCTGTAAATTCTGAGTTTGTTGTAACTCAAGGCACAGCAATAGTTTATCGTTCCAATGTCTCGTTCAGTGAAAATGAAACTTCAAAAACATTAAATTTTACACTTCCTGCAAATGCTGTTGGGCTTCAAAAATATACCGCACAAATACTTGCGCTTTCTGATGAAAAGAATAAAACCAACAATAGCAAGCAATTTGCAGTTGAAGTGATTGACCAAGCCACCAATGTGTTGGTTGTCAGTAAAATTACCCATCCAGATTTGGGTGCACTCAAAAAAGCAATTACCACCAACGAACGCCGCACCGTGACTTTTAAGAAACCAGAAGAGGCGACAAATGTTTTAAATGATTTTCAGCTCATAATTCTTTATCAGCCGGACAGAAGTTTCGCTTCGGTTTTTGCTGAAATTGAAAAGTTAAATAAAAATACTTGGATAATTTCGGGACTGCAAACGGATTGGTATTTTCTGAATGGGGCTCAAGATAATTTCAATAAAGAAGCTTCCAATCAAAGTGATGATGTGCAAGCAGAACTAAATTCAAATTACGGCACTTTTGCAGTAGATGATATTGGTTTCAACAATTTTCCGCCCTTACATACTGAGTTTGGAGCATTGACAATCAGCGTTCCAAATGAAGTAATGCTGGAACAGACCGTAAGCGGACTTGCAAACGGAAATCCCTTGCTCGCCACAATGGAAATAAATGGCAAGCGCGATGCAATTTGGGACGGCGAAGGTTTTTGGCGTTGGCGTGCACGTAGTTTTTTGGAAACGGAAAGTTTTCAAGGTTTTGATGATTTTATTGGAAACCTTGTTCAATACCTCGCCTCAAATAAACGCCGGAGCAGGTTGGAAGTGTCTTCGGAAACCTTTTATTACAATAACAATCCAATAAAAATTTCGGCCCAGTATTTCGACAAAAATTACATTTTCGACAATCGCGCATCGCTCAACATTACGGTTAAAAATACGGAGACCGAAAAGCAAATAGTTTTTCCTATGCTTTTGCGGAACAATTATTTCGAAGTTGACTTAAACAACCTTCCTGCCGGCGAATATAACTATACAGTTTCTGTTTCAAATGAAGCAGTTTCCAGCAGTGGTAATTTTACCATTTTGGATTTTAATGTTGAACAACAATTTCTTAATGCAGATGTATCCAAACTCCGCCGTGTTGCACAAAACACAAATGGAATGGCTTATTTTTCAACACAGAGCGATTCTTTAATTAATATGTTGGTTGCGAATACTAACTATCAAAACATTGAAAGAAGCGAACAAAAAGTGGTACCTTTGATAGATTGGAAATATCTCCTCGCACTTATCATTCTTGCCCTCGCTGCAGAATGGTTTATCAGAAAGTATAACGGACTCATCTAAAAATTAATCAATAGAAAAAATATAAAATGGAAAAATTACCTAAACTCACAATACCCGTAATCGTAGGGGTTATTTTACTTATTATTTTAGTGGCAAAATCCTCTATAACTATTAATTCCGGTCACGCCGGTGTGCTTTACGAAACTTTTCACAATGGTGTGGTTACTGACGAACCACCATTAGGGGAAGGTTTTCATATAATAGCTCCTTGGAACAAAGTTTTTGTATACGAAATACGTCAGCAGGAACTTAGCGAAAAAATGCAGGTTCTTTCTTCCAACGGACTTGAAATTAAGCTAGATGCCTCAGCGTGGTACCAACCAATACGTGAGGATGTAGCTAAGCTTCATCAAGAAAAAGGCGAAGATTACTTACAACGTGTTATTCAGCCAGCTATTCGAAGTGCTGCAAGAAGCGTGGTGGGGCGTTACACTCCAGAACAATTATATTCTACAAAACGCGATGCCATACAAGAAGAGATTTTTGAAGAAACTAAGAAAATTTTGGACGAACAGCATATACAATTAAACCAAATTTTAGTTCGCGATGTAACGCTGCCTGCAACAATAAAAGATGCAATAGAGCGCAAGCTAAAACAAGAACAGGAGTCTTTGGAGTATGAATTTAGGCTGGTAACAGCAGATAAAGAAGCTCAAAAAGTGCGGATTGAAGCTCAAGGAAAAGCAGATGCCAACAAGATATTAAGTGCTTCCTTGACAGATAAAATCCTTCAGGACAAAGGTATTGACGCTACTTTAGAACTTGCCAAATCACCAAACGCTAAAGTAGTGGTAGTAGGTTCAGGCGATAGTGGATTGCCATTGATTTTAGGAAATAACTAGATTGCGGTTTAACTTAAATTAAAAAAAGCTCTGAGATAATTTTCAGAGCTTTTTTTTAGCAAAACAATACAAAGAAACAAAATCTATTACCTCGTTACGGTTCCTGTTGGAAAGGAACCAAGGTTTTGATTAAAATTGTATGAGCTTGGCGCAGTATCCATTCCTGCATTAGCAACTAATGGCTTTAATGAAAAAGGAGCTGGGCTGTTATCTGGAAATGGCTCTATACTAATTACAACTTTTCTACCACGAATATCCAAAGGAAATGTTTCTCCTGCTGGAGCATTATTAAAGAAATCCTCTCCAGGAATTGAGGGTCCAAGTTGCTCAGTACCACTAAAGCTATCACTAGCACCGGTATTCATATCTTGCATATCAAAATCACTAAATTTTCCGGTAGTCAAGGGTCCTGTGTCACCTACAACCCATCCTTCATAAACCCAGCCATCAGGTAATGTTGGCAATGTAAAATTAGGAGATGGCGGCATTCCAGGCAATCCAAACCAAACACCATTTTCGTCATTTCCATTATTGTTTGAACCTTGAGGCTCATCCGTTGGGCTGCGAAGGAAAAAAGATCCAGCAGCATTGCTAAAATCACCAATCGCAGGAGCTACAGAGGTTGAAACAGTTGCAGAGTTACCATTAAAATCGCCCGCTATCAACTTTTGGGAAGAAGGCGCAGGATCGCTGTCTGGATTTGGTTCAATGGTAAGAATAAATTTTGTAGCTGAATTAAGAGTTTCCAAAGGAACAGAAAAGGAAGTTTTTGATAACGCACCATTTGAATCAACCGAAAAAGTTCCTGTTGAAACTGGCGAGCCGTTTACAAGCAACCATCCTTCATACCTGCTGCCAGTACCCAAATCTTCTAAATTTGAAATGTTTAAGGCAAGGTTTCCATTTTGTACAGAACTGTCATCATCGTCACTACAGCCCGTTATAAATAAAGTGGGGATGGCCATTAAGCCAATAATAATAATCTTTTTAATTGTTTTCATAGTTATTGTTTTTGTTAGTAATGATTTTTTATCAATACAAAATAAAGCATACAACATTGCAATAGTCTCACAAAAAAATAACGTTTCTGTGATACTTTTTCAATGCGTTCACAAACGACGAAAAAAACAATGCCAAAAATTAATTGTATTTTGTAGTAACGAATTTTCAATCTATAAAATGTTTAGTATGTGATAGTTTTGTGATACTAAATGCTTCATTTAGTATAAATTAAGTCTAGGGATTTAGGCATTTTTAAAAATCAACATAGGTAGATGAAAAAAGTTTTAATCATAGAAGACGATAGAGAGCTCATCAATTTAATTGAAATTCACTTACGTGATATTGATTGTGAGGTGCTAAAAGCGTTTAATGGTAAAGAAGGGCTTGACTTGGCCCTTTCGGAAAAACTAGATCTTGTTGTTCTTGACATTTCAATGCCAATAATGGATGGTTTTGAAGTTTGCAGACAAATTAGAGCAAAACAAAGCACGCCCGTAATTATGCTTACCGCTAAGACCGAAGAGATAGACAGGGTTTTGGGTTTGGAGATTGGCGCAGACGATTATATTTCGAAACCTTTCAGTGTACGCGAATTTATTGCTCGCGTAAAAGCTGTTTTCAGACGGGCCGATATGGATCGCAAAGCAATAAACACAGAAGCAATGGCCGAATTGAAATTTGAGGACCTCACGATTAATTTGGAAAAACGCAAAGTGACACAAAAAAATAAACGGATAGATCTTTCTCCAAAAGAATTTGAACTATTAGCGCTCATGGCCTCTAGCCCAGGTAAAAGTTTTAGTAGAACACAATTGTTGGGGCTTATTTGGGGCTATGATTTTGAAGGGTATGAACATACGGTAAACTCTCACATAAATAGGCTTAGAGCAAAAATAGAACCCGAAATGGCCAAACCAATCTACATTATAACCACATGGGGGGTGGGCTATAAGTTTAACGAAGATATTCTGAAATTATGAAGAAGAGCGAAACTATTTCAAACAAACTTATTACCAAACTAAGCATTTCCTTTTTCTTGATAATAGTCATGATGGGGGTGACCTATATATTGCTCTCTGTTTATTTCAGTAACAAATTTCAGCAGGAAACCACTCAAAAACTTAATGCAAATGTAGCGGCACATTTAATAGATGAAAAATTTAAGGACGCTTCCCCTTTTTTGGAAGATGGCAGTGTGAACGCTCCACTTTTCGGAGACATTATGCATGATATGATGGCTGTGAACCGAGGGATTGAAGTGTATTTACTGAATCAGAAGGGAGAAATTTTATACTCGGTGGTGCTTGATCATTCCAATCCAAATGAAAACGCTAAAAAAGTAGATCTTAAGCCCATAGAGCAGTTTGTGTCGAGCGACGAAAAGATTCATATTTTAGGTGATGACCCTAGAAATCCTGGCGAAAAGAAGATTTTCTCTGCTGCACATTATGAAAAGGACGGCCATCAAGGTTATATTTATATTGTTTTGGCTGGCGAAGCCTATCAAAACGTTTACAATTCACTTTGGTCCAGTTATTTTTTAAAATTGGGGACTGGGGCAATCCTACTTACGATGCTATTTGCGATAACCTTGGGTTTTTTGAGCGTTTGGTTTCTTACCAAGAACTTAAGATCCATTGTATATTATGTAAAACGTTTTAGGGATGGTGATACTGAAAGCCGAATTCCCAATGCTGAAAAGTCAGATCTTGCTACTTTAGCAGTGACCTTTAATGATATGGCGGATACTATTTCCAATAATTTGGAGGAAATTAAATCCGTTGATGTACTTAGGCGTGAGTTGATTGCAAATGTATCTCATGATCTTCGGACACCTTTGGCAATAATGCATGGATATATTGAAACACTACAAATTAAAAAAGATACCTTAAGCGAAGCCGAACGAACCCAATATGTTGCCATTATCGAAAGAAATATAAAACAACTTACCAAATTGGTGTCGCAACTTTTTGAATATTCTAAACTGGAAGCCAAACAAACCAAACCGCAAAAGGAACCCTTTCCCATAACAGACCTTATCTATGATATCCATTCCAACTATCAAGGTTTGGCTACGGAAAAAAACATCCAACTAAAAGTCACAGTAGTCGGTGAAACGCCTTTGGTTTTTGCAGATATTGGTATGGTAGAACGAGCTGTTCAGAATTTAATGG
This sequence comes from uncultured Flavobacteriaceae bacterium, assembly GCA_963805885.1. GTDB lineage: Bacteria > Bacteroidota > Bacteroidia > Flavobacteriales > Flavobacteriaceae > Aequorivita. Next base: position 12,845 of record CAWDWC010000010.1, on the reverse strand, counting down.
ATAATGCCATTAAGTTCACTCCTGCCAAAGGTTTCATTGAAATGATTGTAGGTCATGATTCAAAAAATGTAATTGTAAAAATTAAGGATTCAGGTCCGGGCATAGCAAAAGAAGATCAAGAATTTATTTTTGAACGTTTTCGACAGAATGAAAGTTCAGAAAAGAAAAAAGGCATCGGTATTGGCCTTGCCATTGTAAAAAGGATAATGGAACTCCATGGCACTAATATAACTATAACAAGTGCGCCTAATGAAGGTAGTATTTTTGAATTCTATTTGCCAGCTTATTCTTTGAAATAGAAGAACCTTATTTCTTCTTCCAAAGCTTAAAAATAAAAAAGGCCGAAACTACAGCAATAGCAATGAGTATAGAAGCTCCCATCACATTTCCGTAGATAATATATCCTGTGGCAAAAAGCGAAGTGTAAACAAAAACAATTCCTAAGAGCATTGAGGCAAAGTCAATTGTAAAAACGTCATGACTTTCTTTTAAATCAATATTTGCTTTGGCGGCAACACTTTTAAAGTTTTTCCAACCGTTTCCGTAAGGTGTAATGGCATTGTAGAAATTAGCGAGCGTCTTTGTATCTGTAGGGCGGGTGAAAAATGTAACCGCTATCCAGCTAACTGTAGTAATAGCCACCCCAATAACCAATTTCTCATAAGGTTCAAGTCCCATTTCCACGAAGTTGAAAACAATAGCCACAACAAACGAAACCGCCATTCCCGTAATTTCGCTATATGCGTTCACGCGCCACCAAAACCATCTCAATATAAAAATCAGCCCAGTACCAGCACCAATCTGCAACAGAATAGCAAAGGTTTCCAAAGCGCTTTTCAAATACAAGGCTAACAATGCCGAAAAAGCCATTAATAAAATCGTAGAGAGCTGTCCCACGCGAACAAGCTCCTTTTCAGAAGCCTCAGGTTTCATAAAACGTTTATAAAAATCTAAAGAAATATAGGAAGAGCCCCAGTTTAAGTGTGTGGAAATAGTGCTCATAAAGGCTGCAATCAACGAAGCAACCACCAATCCTAATAATCCCGCCGGCAACTTAGTGAGCATTGCAGAATACCCCAAATCGTGACCTAAAACAGCATTCGGGAACTGTGCCTGGATATCGGAGAGCTGAGGATAGACCACCAAAGAGGCAAAAGCAATCAAGATCCAAGGCCAAGGGCGCAGCGCATAATGCATAATATTAAAAAGTAGGGTAGCGCCAATTGCATTCTTTTCATCCCTGGCAGAAAGCATCCGTTGGGCAATATAGCCACCACCGCCAGGTTCGGCCCCTGGATACCAAACGCTCCACCACTGAACAGCAATGGGGATAATAAGAAGAACTAAAAGGGTATTGGTATCTCCAAAGTCAGGTAGAAAATTCAATTTATCCGAAACATTTTCATTGGCAAGAAGATTTTGAAGGCCACCAACTTCAGGCAAGTTTACAATATAATAAGCCGCCCAAACAGATCCAATCATTGCAACAATAAACTGAAGAAAATCAGTAAAAATAACGCCTCGTAAACCTCCTATAGAACTATAAATAACCGTAACAATAGATGCATAAAGCACACATTCCCAAGGCGCAAGATTAAAAAGGACCCCACCAATCTTTATGGCCGCCAAACATACAGAGGCCATAATCATAACATTAAAGAAAACGCCCAAATACAATGCCCTAAACCCTCTCAAAAAAGCTGCGGGCTTACCACTGTATCGCATTTCGTAAAACTGTAGATCTGTAAGCACCTTACTTCTTCGCCAAAGCTTTGCATAAACAAAAACCGTGAGCATTCCCGTAATCAAAAAAGTCCACCAAACCCAGTTTCCCGAAACCCCATTTTGACGAACAATATCTGTAACTAAGTTGGGGGTATCTGCAGAAAAGGTAGTAGCTACCATAGAGATACCTAGTAACCACCAAGGCATATTTCTTCCCGAAAGGAAGAATTCCTGTGTGTTCTTACCAGACTTTTTGGCTACAACAATCCCAATAATTAAGAAAATAACAAAAAACGAAATGATTAAAATCCAGTCAAGCGTAGCTAAATGCATAAGAAGTATTAGGTTTTTCAGCGGTTCACAATTGCTCCGGTTAAAGTAAATAAATAGAATCAAAAATTAATAAATCGTTAAATTTAATATTCACAGTTTTTTAAACAATCTTTTTGTTTAGATTTGCTCACACAATTATGAACAGAACTAGTTTACATCATCATCATATTAAATTCTTTGCTCACGCGAGGTGATATGGTTATTGTGTAAATCCAACAATATTCAAAACCCGTTTGAGCAATCAAACGGGTTTTTTTATTCCTATAACTTAAATAAATAGTCTTTCAAAAAATGAAAAAATTAAAAATCGCTGTACAAAAATCAGGACGCCTTCACGAAGAATCCCTTGCTCTTTTAAAGGATTGTGGAATTTATATCGATAACGGCCGCGACCAGTTGAAGGCTCCCGCTACAAATTTTCCATTGGAAATTTATTACCTCCGCAACGGTGATATCCCACAGTATTTAAAAGATGGCGTAGTAGATTGTGCTATTATCGGTGAAAATCTTTTGGTCGAAAAAGGCGAGGGAATTGACATCGCAGGCCGTTTGGGTTTTTCGAAATGTAGAGTTTCGTTAGCCGTTTCAAAACTTTTTGAATATGATTCTATCAAAGATCTAAATGGAAAACGCATTGCCACCAGTTATCCCGAAACAACCCGAAATTATTTAAAAGAAAAAGGAATTGAGGCAGAACTTCATATTATTAATGGCAGTGTGGAAATTGCGCCAAATATAGGATTGGCAGATGCAATTTGCGACATTGTGAGCAGTGGCAGTACCCTATTCAAGAATAACCTGAAAGAAGTTGAAGTTATCCTGAAAAGTGAAGCAGTTTTAGCCGTGTCTCCCAATATTTCAAAAAAAAGGAATAAAATTTTAAGCAAACTACTTTTCAGAATTGAATCTGTGTTGCAAGGCAGGGATTTCCGTTATGTGCTTTTAAATGCTCCCAATGATAAAGTTGATGAGATCGTTAAAATCCTTCCAGGAGTGAAGAGCCCCACTTTACTTCCCTTGGCTGAAGAGGGCTGGAGCAGCATTCATTCCGTGGTAAATAAAGATACTTTTTGGGAAGTTATTGAGGAACTGAAAGAAGCCGGAGCTGAAGGTATTTTAGTATGCCCAATTGAAAAAATGATATTTTGAACGACGAGATACGAACGACGAGGTACGAAATACTTTGAGTGAAATACGAATTCTAAATTTGAATAATTAAGATGAAAAAAATAAATAATCCAAAACCTGAAACCTGGAGTAATCTTTTAAAGAGACCCACCCAGTCCATTGCCGATGTGGAAGCAACCGTAAACGAAATATTTTCTGAGGTGAAAACAAAAGGTGATGAAGCTGTAAAAAAATACACCCAACTATTTGATGGTTTTTCAATTGATCAATGCTCTTGGTTTCCAATGAAGAAATTATTGCTGCGGAAAAAGAAGTTTCTAACGAATTGAAAGACGCCATCAATCATAGCAAAAGCAAACATCGAAAAATTCCACAGCGCACAAAAAACTGAAAGAATAACCGTTGAGACCACCGAGGGCGTGATTTGCTGGCAAGAAAAACGGCCCATTCAAAAAGTGGGTCTCTATATTCCAGGTGGCTCTGCGCCACTGTTTTCAACAGTTTTAATGTTGGCTATTCCAGCAAACATCGCAGGTTGCAAAGAAATTATTCTTTGCACGCCACCAGATAAAAACGGCAAAATAAATCCGGCAATTTTATATACGGCCAAGCTTTGTGGAGTTACCAAAATTTTTAAAATCGGCGGAATTCAAGCCATTGCGGCAATGACTTTTGGTACTGAAACTGTTCCTTCAGTTTATAAAATATTCGGCCCGGGAAACCAGTTTGTAACGGTCGCAAAACAGATTGCGACAAAACACGGCGTGGCCATCGATATGCCCGCAGGACCTTCTGAATTGTTGGTGTTTGCAGATGAGACAGCGAATGCATCTTTTGTAGCTTCAGATCTTTTATCGCAAGCGGAACACGGCGCAGATAGCCAAGTAATTTTTGTTACAACTTCTGAAAAGCTTTTGAATTCAGTGGAAAAGGAGATTGAAAACCAGCTTCAAGTGTTGCCACGTAAATCAACGGCTGAACAAGCTATTGATAACTCAAAATTGATATTGGTTCAAAATAATTTAGAGGCAATAAAGCTTATTAATGAATACAGCCCAGAACATTTTATAGTTGTTTCAAAAGACGAAGATTTTTTCATTGAAAACATTCAAAATGCGGGTTCTGTCTTTATAGGGAATTACACTCCCGAAAGTGCGGGCGACTATGCTTCCGGAACCAATCACACCCTGCCAACCAACGGTTATGCGAAGCAATATAGCGGCGTAAATCTAGACAGCTTTATGAAAACTATGACGTTTCAGAAAATTTCCGAAAAGGGAATCCAGAATATCGGAAAAGCAATAGAAATAATGGCTGAAGCCGAAGGATTGCAGGCGCACAAAAATGCTGTGACTTTACGATTAAAAAGCTTAGAATAAATGTCCGGTCGAGCTTGTCACACTGAGCGCAGTCGAAGTGCAGTCGAGACCTTAATAATGATATATGATAAAGAAATTTAATATACAGTCCCTAATTCGCCCAAATGTTGCCAAAATGAAGCCCTATAGCTCCGCGCGAGATGAATTCAAGGATTTTGATAGTGAAATGATTTTCCTTGACGCTAACGAAAATCCTTTTGAAACCAACGTAAACCGCTATCCCGATCCGCAACAACGAAAACTGAAAGCCATTCTTTCAAAACAAAAAAACATTCCAATCAATCAAATTTTATTAGGTAACGGAAGTGACGAAGTACTCGACTTAATTTTCAGGGCTTTTTGCGAACCTTCCAAAGACAACATAATCACTTTGCCACCAACCTATGGAATGTACAGTGTTTTGGCAAATTTGAACGATATTGAAAATAGGGAAGTGTTGCTGGATTCAGACTTTCAGCCCGATATGGACGAAATATCAAGAACTGCGGATACGCGCACCAAGCTTTTGTTCATCTGTTCTCCCAACAACCCAACGGGGAATTTAATTGCTTCGGAAAAGATTTTAAAACTATTGAAAACCTTTAAGGGTTTAATAATAATTGACGAAGCGTATATTGATTTCGCAAAGGAGGAAAGCTGGACTACAAAACTAGACGAGTTTCCTAATCTAATGGTTACCCAAACACTTTCAAAAGCATACGGTTTGGCAGGAATTCGTTTGGGCAGTTGTTATGCTTCCGCGGAAATAATTGCGGTATTAAACAAAATTAAACCCCCTTACAATATCAATGAATCTTACCCAGCAAGCGGCCATTAACACAACTTCAAAATACCTCTAAGGTTAAAATGAAAATTACTTCAATTATAAATGAAAAGCAAGCCTTACTTAAAGCTTTACTTCAAATTGAATTTATTGATAAAATTTATCCATCAGCCGCTAATTTTATACTTCTGAAAGTTGATGATGCTGAAAAACGTTATACAGCAATTGCTAGAAAAAGGCATCGTGGTGCGAAACAGAAGTTCACAACCGCTTTGCGAGAACACCCTTCGCATAACCATTGGCACAACTTCAGAAAACGAAAAACTAATCACCATTTTAAAAACATTGAAATAATGAAAAAACGCATATTGTTTATAGACCGCGACGGCACTATCATAAAAGAAACCGTCGATGAGCAAATTGATGCTTTTGATAAAATGATTTTTTACCCGAAAGTGTTCACCTATCTGGGCAAAATCGCAAAGGAACTGGATTTTGAATTGGTGATGATTACCAACCAAGATGGCTTGGGAACAGATTCATTTCCAGAGGAAACCTTTTGGCCTGTGCATAATTTCATTATAAAATCCTTTGAAAATGAAGGTGTGTCGTTTAGCGAAATATTGATAGACCGAACCTTTCCAAAGGAAAATGCTGAAACACGTAAACCCGGGACTGGCTTATTGAAAAAATATTTTTCTGAAGAATATGATCTTGAAAATTCATTTGTGATAGGCGATAGGCTTACCGATATGGAGCTTGCCAAAAACCTTGGTTCCAAAGGAATTTTCATCAACGACGATACCAATTTGGGTACGGTCGAAATTTCCGTGAAAGCTGAAGAACTTCAAACATACATCGCTTTGGAAACCAATGATTGGCAGCATATTTATGAGTTTTTAAAATTGAATAAACGCCTTGCTGAAATAGACCGTAAAACAAACGAAACCGATATTTCAATAAAACTAAACCTTGATGGAACCGGGAAAAGCGATATAAGTACCGGGATTGCATTTTTTGATCACATGCTCGACCAATTAGCACGCCACGGTCAAATGGATCTAGAAATCACCGTAAAAGGCGATTTGGAAGTAGATGAGCACCATACCATCGAAGATACAGCCATTGCGCTGGGTGAAGTTTTTAATAAAGCGCTTGGAAGTAAACTTGGAATGGAGCGCTACGGATTTTGTTTGCCAATGGACGACTGTTTGGCGCAAGTTGCGATTGACTTCGGCGGACGCAATTGGTTGGTTTGGGATGCAGATTTTAAACGCGAAATGATAGGCCAAATGCCAACGGAAATGTTTTACCATTTCTTTAAAAGCTTTACCGATGGCGCAAAAGCAAACCTCAACATTAAAGCCGAGGGAACCAACGAACACCACAAAATAGAAGCAATATTCAAGGCTTTTGCAAAAGCAATAAAGATGGCAGTGAAACGCGATGCCGAAAAAATGATTTTACCATCAACTAAGGGGATGTTGTAAATCGAAATACGAACGACGAAAGACGAGCGACGAATGACGAACGACGAACGACGAACGACGAAGGACGAACGACGAAAAAATTAAATTTGAAGTGGAAAATAAAATTGAAAATAAATTGAAGGATTCTCCCCCTTTGGGGGCTGGGGGGATAGTAATTATTGATTATGGTGCGGGGAATATACAAAGCATCAAATTTGCCTTGCAACGATTGGGCTTTGAAGCTATTCTGACTGATAATGAAACTGAAATCCGAAATGCAGATAAAGTGATTTTTCCCGGTGTAGGCGAGGCGAGTAGCGCGATGCAAAAGCTTGAAAGCTTCGTGGCTTGGATAAAGTTATTCCAACTTTGAAACAACCCGTTTTGGGAATCTGCTTGGGAATGCAATTGCTCTGCAATTCTTCCGAAGAAGGAAATACAGAGGGTTTGGGAGTTTTTAATGTTGATGTAATACGATTTTCTAACAAAGTAAAGGTGCCACAAATAGGCTGGAATCAAATTCAAACTTAAAATCCGAGTTTGTTTAAGGACATTTCAGAAAAGGAATTTATGTATTTGGTACATAGCTATTACGTGCCGCTTATGTGAAGGAACCATTGCAACTACAGAATACGGAATACATTATTCATCAGCTTTACAAAATAGATAATTTTTACGGAGTGCAATTTCACCCTGAAAAAAGCAGTACCGCAGGAGAACAAATCTTAAAGAACTTTTTAGAACTATAAAATGCGAATAATACCAGCAATAGATATCATCGACGGAAAATGTGTGCGCCTTTCAAAAGGCGATTACAGCACAAAAAAAATTTATAATGAAAATCCATTGGAAATTGCCAAACAATTTGAAGCCCACGGAATCCAATATTTGCATTTGGTAGATTTGGACGGCGCCAAAAGCAAGCACATAGTAAACCATAAGGTTTTGGAAAAAATCGCTTCGCAGACATCATTAAAAATAGATTTTGGCGGTGGTTTAAAAACCGATGAGGATTTACGTATTGCTTTTGAATGCGGCGCAAGCCAAATCACTGGTGGCAGTATAGCCGTTAAAAACCCTGATACTTTCAAAAGTTGGCTACAACAATTTGGAAGTGAAAAAATCATTTTAGGTGCCGATGCAAAGGATGAAAAAGTGGCAATAAGCGGTTGGATTGAAGATTCAAATGAAGCTTTAATACCCTTTATTCAAAAGTATATAAAAGAAGGAATTAACTACGTCATCTGCACAGACATCAGTAAAGACGGAATGCTGCAAGGCCCATCATTTGATTTGTATAATAAAATTTTAAAAGCAATCAATATGTCCGGTCGAGCGCAGTCGAGACCTCCTTTGAAATTGATAGCATCAGGTGGAATCTCAACCTTCGCCGAACTTCCAAAACTCGCAGAAATAGGCTGCGAAGGCGTAATAATTGGCAAAGCCATATATGAAAACCGAATAAGTTTAAAACAACTTGAAAACTATATTTTGAACGACGAAGTTTGAGCGACGAACGAGAGCGAGACGAGCGACGAACGACGAAGAACGACGAACGAAGCGACGATAGAAGCGATGAACAATGAGCGATGAACGACGAACGATGAGCGATGAGCGATGAACGACGAGCGAACGACGAGCGACGAGCGATGAACGATGAACGAACGATGAGCGATGAACAATGAGCGATGAACAATGATTTGTGAAAAATCAAGAATGGGTGAAGAGTGGCTGTTATGAAATATTTGAAATAATATTTATTTTAAATTTATAGATTATTAAAAATTAAGGATATGCAGAATTTAAAAGTTAGAACCAAACAGTTTACTTTGGACTGTTTGGGATTATGTGCAAAAATTCCAAAGTCAAGGGAATTTGATTCCATAGTTCGCCAACTTATTCGCTCATCAAGTTCCGTTGGTGCAAATTATCGGGCAGCTAACCGATCAAAATCCGATCGGGATTTTATAAACAAACTAAAAATTGTGGAGGAAGAAGCAGACGAAAGTATGTTTTGGTTGGAAATATTATTAGAGATTGATTCAAAAAACAACAAAGCCATTCAACAATTAATAAAAGAAAGCAACGAATTGGTAGCCATTACCGTCGCTTCCATTAAAACAGCAAGAAAAAGATTATGATAAATATTCTTCAAATCTTAAAACGTAATCTCGCTGTTCGTAGCTCGTACCTCAAAATTCGATCTCAACGTTCGTCGTTCGTAACTCAAAACTCAATCTCGTCGTTCGTCGCTCGTAATTCAAACTTCAAATTATGTTAACTAAAAGAATAATACCGTGTTTGGATATAAAAAACGGCAGAACTGTGAAAGGAATCAATTTCCTCGATTTACGCGACGCCGGTGATCCTGTGGAATTGGCAGAATTCTATTCTGAAAACGGAGCGGATGAGCTGGTTTTTCTGGATATCTCAGCGACTGAAGAACGGAGAAAGACACTGGCCGACTTAGTTTTAAAAGTAGCTGCAACCATCAACATCCCCTTTACAGTGGGCGGCGGTATTTCTTCTGTAGAAGATGTGGAAGTTCTTTTAAACAATGGCGCCGATAAGGTTTCTATAAATTCTTCCGCAGTAAATAATCCACAATTAATAAATGAACTGGCTTCAAGATTTGGTTCACAGTGCATTGTAGTGGCCATTGACGCCAAACAGATGGACGGCAATTGGAAAGTGCATTTGGTAGGTGGAAAGGTGCCCACCGAGTTAGATCTGTTTGAATGGGCAAAAGAAGTGGAACAGCGCGGCGCTGGAGAAATTCTTTTTACCTCTATGGATCACGATGGCACCAAAAATGGGTTTGCGAATGAAGCTTTGGCAAAACTTTCAACAGAATTGAATATTCCAATAATTGCCTCTGGTGGTGCTGGAAACGCTCAACATTTTACCGATACTTTTGTTGAAGGGAAGGCAGATGCAGCTTTGGCTGCCAGCGTTTTCCACTTTAAGGAAATTACGATCTCAGATTTAAAAAATGAGTTGCGAAAAAAGGGAATAGCTGTTCGAATTACGAGCGACGAGCGATGAACGACGAACGACGAATGACGAGCTACGAGCGACGAAGTTCGAACGACGAGCTACGAGAGACGAAGGACGAATGACGAATGACGAAGTAAGAACGATGAGCTACGAGCAACGAAAAAATTATAATTAAGAACAGGAAAAAAATAAACGATGAATATAGATTTTAAAAAATATAATGATGCGTTGGTACCAGCAATAATTCAGGATAATACCACCAATAAAGTATTGATGTTGGGATATATGAATGAAGAAGCATTCCTAAAAACCAACCAGTCAAAAAAGGTTACCTTTTTCAGCAGGAGCAAACAAAGACTTTGGACAAAAGGTGAGGAAAGCGGCAATTTTTTGGAACTGGTTTCCATTGCGGTAGACTGTGATAATGACGCCCTATTGATAAAGGCAAATCCCTTTGGTCCTGTTTGCCACAAAGGCACTGATACTTGTTGGAAAGAAAAAAATCTTTCAGATTTTGGCTTTCTTTCGGAATTGGAGAATATTATTCAGAATAGAAAAGAGCACGCTGAAAATGAAAATTCCTATGTTTCGTCTCTTTTTAGAAAAGGCATCAATAAAATTGCCCAAAAAGTAGGCGAGGAGGCAGTGGAAATTGTTATTGAGGCAAAGGATAACAACAACGACCTTTTTCTAAATGAAAGTGCAGATTTGCTTTTTCATTACTTAATTCTACTTCAGGCAAAGGGTTTTAAAATAAACGATGTTGTGAGCATACTTAGGCAACGCCATCTTCAGGAATAACTCTTTAAATAAATTTGATGTATTGATTGCGTAGGAATTGGCTGATATTAAGTATGGAAAAAATGGAAATAATTTTTTCTAAAATAGTTGGTTTTTCAATTAACTTAATATTTTTACAGCACAACAACCTTAAACCAACCATCATGTTTAAAAAACTTAACCATTTTATTATTATCGCTTTATTGTTTTCCTCTGGCAATATATTTTGTCAACAGATTGAAGATAATGAAGAAATGACAGAAGCAGAGAAAGAAAAGTATGTTGAAGCCTATATGCATTACGCAGATAGTTTGGAAAATACGCTAAACTATCAACACGGTGTGGTATTGCTTCAAGACGGCATAGCTACAATTACTGTCCCTGAAGGATATAAATTTTTAGATAAAGAACAAGCAAATTATATACTTACCGAAATTTGGGGAAATCCCTTAGATCCTACTTCAATGGGGTTATTATTAAAAGAAACCGAAAATCCTTTAACGGTTTCATACGGTATCGAAGTATCTTACAGTGACGAAGGTTATATTGATGATGAAGAAGCTGAAGATATTGATTATGACGATCTTTTAAAGGAAATGCAAAAGGACGCCATTTCAGAAAATGAGCAAAGAAAGGAACTAGGCTATCAAGCTGTGGAATTGGTTGGCTGGGCATCACCACCATTTTATGATAACGAAACCAAAAAACTACATTGGGCTAAAGAACTAAACTTCGAAGAGGAAGATGCAAATACCCTTAATTATAACATTAGGGTTTTGGGGCGAAATGGCTATATAAACTTAAATGTTATAGGTGGAATGGAAAACTTATCTGATGTTAAAGAAAATATTCAACCCATTCTTAACAGTGTAACGTTTAATTCTGGTTATGCTTATTCAGATTTTAACCCAAGTTTTGATAAAGTGGCCGCTTATGGAATTGGGGGACTTATTGCAGGCAAAGTACTTGCTAAAGCTGGTCTGTTTGCAGCAATTTTAAAATTCTGGAAAGTTATTGCTATTGCTGTAGGCGGAGCGTTTGTAACTTTACGCAAACGTTTTTTTGGAGGAAAAAATCAGGAAAATGCATAAAGTAGATTTACATTTAATTGTAAAACAGCCATTAAAATTATGAATCTCTTTTCCCTATCTTTAAAAAATAAATAAATCTTTTATGGCTGCAAAAAGAAGAAAAAAACAACAAACAACTAAAATACAACCCAAAAGAGCAAAAAATCTTTCCCCAGGAACGGTAGCTTATACCGGTAAAAAAACCACTACGGTTACAAAACTGGATATTATAGATTATTCCAAGGAAGACTATGACCGTTTTGAAACGCATAACGCTCAAGATGCCTTTAAGTTTGAAGATTCCACCCACATAACCTGGATAAATGTTCACGGATTAAACAATACGGATGATATTGTTACCCTCGGAAACCATTTTGAACTGCATCCCCTTATCCAGGAAGATATTGTAACCACAAACCAACGGCCGAAGATTGACGAATACGAGGAGTATTTATTTATCGTATTTAAAATGCTTCATTATGACGACGAGGAACAGTTGACCAATGAGCATGTGAGTATGGTGATGGGCAAGGATTATGTAATCACTTTTCAAGAGGCCGAAGGCGATGTTTTTGGCGATCTGCGTGAACGCTTGGAACATGGAAAAGGAAGAATAAGAGGGGCTGGATCTGATTATTTGATGTTTGCCTTACTGGATGCCGTTGTGGATAATTATTTCACCGTAATTGAATTTTTGAGCAATAAATTAGAATTGCTGGAAGACAAACTTTTCGGCGATAAAGAAGACCCCAATATCGTTGAGGAAATTCAAGATTTAAAAAAGGAAATTTTAAAAATCCGAAAAGCGGTTGTGCCGTTACGCGAAGTGGTAAACAGATTGGAAAAAATAGAATCTCCGCTCATTGAGGAGCGCACCAACAAATACATTCGCGATTTGTACGACCACATTATCCAAGTGAATGAAAGCGTCGAAATATACCGCGAAATGATCTGGGGCCTGATGGATATGTACATGAGCACCATCAGCAATAAGATGAACGAGGTTATGAAAGTGTTGACTATAATGGCTTCCATTTTTATCCCGTTAACCTTTATGGCAGGTATTTATGGGATGAATTTTGAACATATGCCCGAGCTTCACTTTAGGTATGGTTATTATTACCTCTGGGGTCTAATGATATGTGTATTCTTTGCAATGATTTGGTATTTTAAGCGGAAGAAGTGGCTGTGAGGCGTGAAG